>NZ_CP090066.1:1689166-2930833 GCF_021391535.1 Aurantimonas sp. HBX-1 | reverse complement strand
GGCGGCCGCAGACCGGGACGCCGGTCGATGAGGACAAGGCGATCAGCGTGATGAAGCTCATCGCCAATCTCGACGACGACGACGACGTGCAGAACGTCTACGCCAATTTCGAGGTCGACGACGCGGTGATGGCCAAGCTCTCGGCCGCCTGAGGCGGAGAGCCTATCCTTCCGGCTGGCGGGCTGCTGCTGCCGGCACGATCGTCTCGGTGACGAGCCGGTGCAGCGCCTCGCGGTGGCCGGTCCGCCCAGACGGGCTGGTCGCGTCGGAGGTGATCACCACCGTCAGGTCGAGTTCCGGCAGCACGTAGACCATCTGGCCGCCATAGCCCCAGCCATAGCGCACGTCGTAGCCGCCGAATTCCTCGATGAACCAGCCATAGCCGTAGCGCCCGGCATGGAAGCGCGACTGCGTCCGCGGCTCCCACGACGCGGCGATCCAGTCGGCCGGGATGACGCTGCGCCCGTCGGGTGCCTTGCCGCCATTGCGGTAGAGTTCGCCGAAGGCCAGCAGCGAGCGCGGCGTCATCGCCATCTGGTTACCGCCGAGATAGATGCCCTGCGGATCGCGTTCCCAGGCGGTGATCGAGACCCCCGTGTCGCCCAGCCAGTCGCGGGCGAGTTCCAGCGTCGACCGGCCGGTCTCGCGGGTCAGGATCGCCGACAGAAGATGCGTCGAGCCGGTGGAATAGAGCATCGACCCGCCCGGGTCGGTCTCGAAGGGCATCGCCAGCGCCGCGCGCACCCAGTCGCGGCTGGCGACCCAACTGCCGTAGTTCGCCCCGGATGTTCGCCCGAGCCCCGCCTGCATCGACAGCAGGTGGCCGATCGTCACCTCGGCCATGCGCGGATCCGGGTCGGCCGGCAGCTTGTCGCGCAGGAGCGGCGCGATCTTCTGGTCGACGCCGTCCAGCACGCCCTTGTCGATGGCGATCCCGACCAGCGCCGAGATGATCGATTTCGACGCCGACTTGATGTTGGTCGGCTCACCCGTCGCGTGGCCGCGAAAACCCTCGTCGACCAACACCTCGCCGCCTTGCGCCACCAGCAGCGTCTCGACCGGATCCAGGCCGCGGGCGCGCTCGATCGCCGGCTGGAAGGAGGGGCGGTCCCCGGCATCCTGCGCGTTTGCGCCGGTGGGAACGAGAATCAGCGCGGCGAGACTGGCGGCCACGAGGCGGCGTCGGGAAATCATCATCGGCGCCACATGGGGCGGTTCCTGCCGCGCCGCACCCCGTTCACCGAAAGCTGATCCGGCGATATCGCGGCGTGAATCGGAGTACTTTCCGCAAAGCGCGCGTCGAAACGCTCTTCGTTTTTGTTTTGTTCATGCTTCGTCTTCTCAATGCGCGGAGATTCGGGTAGGCGTAAAGGTTAAGACAATGTTGCAGGAGCGGGTCATTCGCATCATCGGCATCGATCCGGGACTGAGGAATACCGGCTGGGGGGTGGTCGAGATCATCGGCAACTCGCTGCGCTTCGTGGCCAGCGGCACGGTGAAGTCGGATGCCAAGACCGACCTCGCCACACGCCTGAAGACGCTGCATGACGGACTGACCGCGGTGATCCTGGCGCATGCGCCGCACGAGGCGGCGGTGGAGCAGACCTTCGTCAACAAGGACGCGGTGGCGACGCTGAAGCTCGGCCAGGCCCGCGGCATCGCCATGCTGGTGCCGGCGCTGGCCGGCTTGCCGGTGGCCGAATACGCGCCGAACGCGGTCAAGAAGACGGTGATCGGGGTCGGCCATGGCGACAAGAAGCAGATCCACATGATGGTGAAGGTGCTGATGCCCAAGGCGACCTTCGACTCCGACGACGCGGCGGACGCCATCGCCATCGCTATCTGCCACGGCCATCATCGCCAGTCGGCCGCCGCCCGTGCGGCGTTCGACGGCGCCGGGCGGTCCTGACTTGGCCCGGCGGACGCAGGGTGCTAGCCGGGATGCGGCGCTGACGCGCAGGGCGCTGCCCGACCGCGTTCGTGCCTGCCGTCGGCAGGGCGCCCGCAACAGCCTGGAGACCCATCCTTGATCGGCAAGCTGAAGGGCACGCTCGACGAGATCGCCGAGGACCACGTGGTCGTCGACGTGCACGGCGTCGGCTACGTGGCATTCTGCGGCGCCCGCACGCTCGCCTCGCTCGGCGGGGTGGGCGAAGCCGTGGTGCTGTTCATCGAGACCTATGTGCGCGAGGACATGATCCGGCTCTACGGCTTTGCCAGCGAGACCGAGCGCGGCTGGTTCCGCCTGCTGCAGAACGTCCAGGGGGTCGGCGCCAAGGTGGCGCTGGCGGTGCTGGGCACGCTCTCGACCGGCGATCTCGCCAATGCCGTGGCCCTTCAGGACAAGGCGATGGTGGCGCGCGCGCCCGGCGTCGGGCCGAAGGTCGCCGCCCGCATCGTCGCCGAGCTGCGCGACAAGGCGCCGGCCTTCTCCGGTGCGGCCGACGCCGAATCCTTCGCGCTGAAGCGCGGCCTTGGCGACGGCGTCGCGCCGGGCCCGATCGCCGACGCCGTCTCGGCGCTGGTCAATCTCGGCTATCCGCGCGACCAGGCCGCCTCCGCCGTGGCGATCGCGGTGAAGGAGGCCGGTGACGACGCGGCCGCTTCGGCGAGCCTCATCCGCCTCGCGCTGAAGGCGCTCAGCCGATGACCGGCGCGATTGACTTCGCCGGCGCTTGGCGCGAAGCGCTCCGCCCATGAGCGAGACCCGCATCATCACGCCGGAAAAGCGCGGCGAGGACCTCGACACGACGCTGCGCCCGCAGCGCCTCGACGAGTTCGTCGGCCAGGCCGCGGCGCGCGCCAATCTCAAGGTGTTCATCGAGGCGGCGCGCAATCGCGCCGAGGCGCTCGACCACGTGCTGTTCGTCGGCCCGCCCGGCCTCGGCAAGACGACGCTGGCGCAGATCATGGCGAAGGAACTCGGCGTCAATTTCCGCGCCACTTCCGGCCCGGTCATAGCCAAGGCCGGCGATCTCGCTGCGCTGCTCACGAACCTTGAAGAGCGCGACGTCCTGTTCATCGACGAGATCCACCGGCTCAGCCCGGCGGTCGAGGAGATCCTCTATCCGGCGATGGAGGATTTCCAGCTCGACCTGATCATCGGCGAGGGCCCGGCGGCGCGCTCGGTGAAGATCGACCTGTCGAAATTCACCCTCGTCGCCGCCACCACCCGGCTCGGCCTTCTGACGACGCCGCTGCGCGACCGCTTCGGCATCCCGGTGCGGCTGAATTTCTATACGGTCGAGGAGCTGGAACATATCGTCAAGCGCGGCGCCCGGCTGATGGGGCTCGCCATGGCGGAGGAGGGCGCGCGCGAGATCGCCCGCCGCGCCCGCGGCACGCCCCGCATCGCAGGAAGGCTGCTGCGCCGGGTCCGCGACTTCGCCGACGTCGCCGGCGTGCCGATCGTCGACCGGCGCATCGCCGACGAGGCGCTGTCGCGGCTCGAGGTCGACAGTCTCGGCCTCGACCAGCTCGACCGGCGCTATCTCGACCTCATCGCGCTGAATTTCGGCGGCGGCCCGGTCGGCATCGAGACCATTGCCGCGGCCCTGTCGGAGCCGCGCGACGCGATCGAGGACATCGTCGAGCCCTATCTCCTGCAGCAGGGCTTCCTGCAGCGCACCCCGCGCGGCCGGCTGCTGACGCAGCGCGCCTTCCAGCATATCGGCCTCGCGGTGCCGTCGACCTACCAGGGCTCGCAGGCGAGCCTGTTCGAGGATCCCGGCGACCCGGTCTGACCGGTCCGCCGACGCCGGTTCAGCGTCCGGCCGGCTCGCCGGTGCCCAAGGCCACGGCCGCGGGCACGGCGGGACCGGGCGGCGGCAGCCGGCCGCGCGGATGCCGCAGGCTGGCATCCAGCCGCGCCCCGGCGGCGTCGATCGTCGCCAGCGCCGCGCCGGCATGGGCGGCGCGCGCCGGCGCCATGAAAGCCTGCATCTGGAAGCGGATTGCGGCGAGCTGCGCGTCGTTGCGGCAGGCCGGCACGATCTCGGCAAGACTTTTCAGGAACCGTTCGGCCGCGATCATGTCGCTGGCGGCATACTGGCGGACATGGCCGAAGGACAGTTCGAGATAGTCGTCGAAGCTGCGATGGCGGTCGATCACCCGCAGCCTTCCGTCATCGTCGTCGTGCAGCGGATCGGGAAACTCGTGACCGGCCAGCGCCGCCATCGCCGCGGTCAGCCAGTCGAGGCAGGTGATCGCGGTGAACGGGTCGTTGATCCCGGGCGACAGCGCCCTCGCGGCGATCTCCACCAGCTCGTCGATGAGGAACACCGGGTCGTCGCTGGGCGTGCGCTCGTTGCCCGTGGCGATCGAGGCGAGCAGCTTCTGTCGCGTCTCGTCTGACACCCGCTCGCTCGGCCAGGCATGGAACAGGATGCGGCCGGCATGAACGAACTCGCCGGTCCGGCAGTTCAGCCGCACCACGATGTCGGCATTGCGCGCCGCCTCGATCAGCGTCTGCCGGTCGACGACCTGCAGGTAGCCGGCGCGGTCGCAGGCGATTTCCGCGTAGGGGACGGTGGCGGCCATCGGGTCGCTCTCGTTCCGGAAGCAGGCGGGGATCTGCCAGTGGCGGGCTTCCACCGCGTCGGCGGCCGCGGACCGCTCCCGTGGCTCGGGGAAGTTCGCCTCGATGTGCCGGATCAGCGTCTTGCCGATCCCGGCGATGACGTTGGAGATGTGGATGGTCGAGGGGACGTGGTGGATGAAGAAGATCAGCACGCCGATCGAAGCGACGGCGAGGATGATCGCCGCGAACACCGCGATGTCGGGCACGAACATCGTGCCGTAGACGTCCGAGTCCGAGCCGTCCTGGACGCTGCGCAGCACCAGCATGCAGTAGACGAAGGTGGCGACGAAGACCCCCAGCGTGACCTGGTTGCCGCGGTCGTTCATGAAGTTGGTGAGGAGCCGCGGGCCGAAGCTGCCCGACGCGAACACCACCGCGGCCATGGTGACCGAGAACACGGTGCCGGCCACCCCGATCATTGATCCGCCGATCGCCGAGAGGATGGCGCGGGCCCCGTCCGGCTGCGTGGCGAAGAAGAAGGCGCCGTCGCCGAAGCTCTTGATATCGAAGCGGGCGTCGATCTCGACGAGGACAATGGCCAGCACCGCCGCGCCGACCGCCATCAGTGACGGGATGAACCAGTAGCTCGCGATGACGCGCTGGTAATATTGCTGGACAAACGCGCGCATCACGATCCTTGTGGTCAGGCCGCAGCAGATATGGCCCGACCCGGCATGCGCAAGCGCCGCCCGAACGATCGGGTGGATGTCTGGCGCGGCAGCTGCCTTCCGACAGTGACCGATGAGACGCTGGCTCGCACTGCGGGACGGATGGCCAGTTGCCGCACCGGCTGCTATATTACGCTACGTAACCGGAGGCGCAGCCATGGTCGCGGGCGGGACGGATGCGCTGCTGGTGCTCAGCTACAATGTCTGCTGGGAAGCCATGAGCCACCGCGACAGCCTGCCGCTCGGCCGCCTGTGCACCTTCGTCCCGGGCGCCCCGCACCTCACCCGCTGTGCCGTGAACGTCTCCCAGTGCATCGACGCGATGCCCGACGCGCTCGGCATGGACGGCTTCGACTTCATCGGGCTGCAGGAAGCCAGCAACTGGTACGAATGGCGCGCCTATGCCCCGCGCACGCTGCTTCGGATGGCGGCGGTGCACAGCGAGAGCCGTCACGAGCTGATGGTCAGCTACTACGACGACGGCCGCTACGACCTTTCCCACGAACCCGTCTGCGGCAATGTCGGGGGCGGCCGGCCCTTCCAGATCCTGGTCTGCGCGGCCCGGCAGGGCGGCGGCGGCGTCATCTTCATCAACATCCATGCCGGCCATCACCAGGACTTCGGCTTCCTCGCCGGCGCCCTCGGCGCCGCGGCGGCGCCGCTGCCGCTGACGGCGGCGGAGAAGGCCTACCGGATCATCGTGGTCGGCGACTTCAACGAGGCGGACTGGAACTGGCACGCCCGCCGGCTGAACGTCACCAGCTGGCAGCCGCTGGCCGCGGCCGGCATCGCCGCCGCGGTGCAAGTCGGCACGACGCCGTTCACCTGCTGCAAGTCCGACGGCAACTGGCAGGCACCCGGCGGCGGCCTGGCCACCGGCGACCGGGCCGGCGACTACGTCTTCGACAGCGTCGCGCCGACGGCCTGCCAGATCCCGCCGAACTACCTGCCCGGATCGCTGCAGTCGGACCATCTGCCGGTGCTCGCCGTGCTGCCGGGCGCCTGAATCGCCGCGCCGCGGTATCCGCGGTACGGTTGCGACAACAACAATCCGCGGGAGGAACCATGTCCAACAGAACGATCGTCCGGTCGCTGCTCTCTGCCACCGCCATGCTGGCGGCGGGCCAGGCCGCGCAGGCGCAGGAGCAGCCGGGGCCGAACCAGGTCCAGCAGGCGGCCTATTTCCTCGCCGACCGGCGCGACGGGCCGGACTGCCGCCCCGGTTTTGCCGGCGGATCGGCGACCTGGCCCGACGGCATCGCTAGCCCCGCCATGTCCTGTCCGGACGCCTTCGGCTGGACCTCGTTCCTCTCGGCGATCGACCAGGAGTTCTGGACTTGGGGAACCGACCAGACGATCTGGGTGGCCGACCCGAAGCCGCTCTGCGGCCGCGAGGGCTCGCCCGCCGATTGCTGCGACCCGGCGGTGTTCGCCGAGACGCCGCCGCTCGGCGAGGCGCCGGCCGCGGGGTGCCCCTATTATCCGCCCGACTGGTCCAACCCGCCGCCGGTGACGGTGGCGCGGCCGGCCTCCAGCCATTCCCACGACTTCCTCGACCGGCTCGACCCGGCGCGGGTGCTGCGCCAGGAGGAAGCCGAGATCGTCTACCGCAACCGGCCGTTCATCCGCTACAGCTTCGAGCAGAACCTCTACAACAAGGAGGGTCTCGGCGCCCGCTTCACCGCGATGCAGGACTGGATCTCGACCAACGCGCCGTACCAGAACGAGGCGCTGGCGGTCGACTATCCGCCCGATGCGGTGATGTTCAAGGTCGACTATCTCAGCCAGTCGGAGATGCTCCAGAAGGGGCTCATCCAGCGAACCGACGGCAGCGGCCAGCCGCTCGATCCGCCCAACAACCCGACGGCGCCCTACGTCACGCTGCTGATCGAGGAGACCCTCGCGCCGGGCGACGAGGAACCCGAGCTGTATTACCTCGTCGGGATCACGGCGGCCTCGAAGGCGATCCCGAACTGGCACTGGTACGCGATCGAGCATGTCGGCAATCTCGGCCGCTGCGACTTCATCGGCTGCAACGATTCCTACGGCTTCAGCGCCGCGGGTGTGACGGTGGACGGGCGCAGCTTCGGCCAGAACTTCATCCCGCCGAAGACCGAGAACTCCGAGGATTCCACCGCCGACATCGTCTACGAGCTCGGCACCGCCTACACGGTCGAGGAGACCGGCGAGGTCATCTCGCCCGAGCTCGACGGGCTGATGCAGGCGATGGGGATCGCGACGGGGACCGGGCCCGCCGATCCGAACGTGCCCTCGGCCGCCGACCCGGCCTGGCGGAGCTATCGCCTGAAGGCCTCGCAGACCGAGTTCGTCACCGCCTCCGGCATGCCCACACATAACGGCCAGTCGATCACCGAAGGCGGCTTCGTCGATTCTGCCTCCTGCATCACATGCCATGCTCAGGCCGGGCCCGACGCCTTCGGCAATCCCGGCGTCCCCGGCGTCGGTGCCCGCAGCGACCTCAACATCTTCGGCCTGAACCAGACGGTGAACGGCGCGCCGGAGCCCGAATGGTTCTTCGCCGGCGGCACCAACGCCATGCGCTCGCTGCAGATGGACTTCGTCTGGGGGATGCTCAACGCCAGCTGCATCGCGCCGGAGGGCACGACCGGCAAGTGCCAGTCCTATGCCGGGCCGCTCTTCGCGCCGCCGATGCCGCCGGTGCCGAGCAGGGCGGCTGCGGGCGGCGCTGCTCCGGCACAGTGACGCCTTCGACACGCGCCGCGCCAACCAGCGCCGAAACAAAAAGGGCCGCCCTCGTGGCGGCCCTTCCTGGCTTGCGGCAGTCGGTTACATCTTGCCGATCGGGAAGAACAGCGTCTCGCCCGAGGAGTCGTCGACGCCGTCATTGTCGGTGACGGCGTAGCCGGTGCCGTCGGCGGCGATCGTGAAGCCCTCGATCTTGTCGACCACGTAGCCGCCGTTTGCCTGGAGATCCGGGATGAAGTCGTGGACTTCCTGCTTGGCCACCGTCGGCAGTTCGCCGCCGATCGCCGCCGGGGCGAGGTCGGCCACGGCGACGCGGTAGAGCTTCTTCAGCTTCGCCGCCGCGCCGATCTGGTTGTCGCGCTCCAGCACGTAGAGATGATCGCCATGCGCGGTGATCTCCGACAGCCCGACCCAGCCGGCCTCGGCGCTTTCCAGGGGATAGAGCACGGCGCTCCATTCCTTCGACGCCGTGTCATAGGCGAGCAGCTTCACCGAACCCTTCGGATCGTCCTTCCACTCGCGCTGGATCGCCACCCACAGCGTGTCGCCGTCCATCGTCACGCCTTCCGCGCCGAAGCGCGTCGCGCCCGCGACGAGCGCCTCGGGGAAGGGGACTTCCTCGACGATCGCGCCATCCGCATCGACGCGCAGCAGCTGGTGCGGGATTTCCTTCTCCGCGTCGCCCTCGCTGGCAAGCCAGAATCCGCCGTCCGCCGCGGGCGCGATACCCTCGAGGTCGAGCTTCTCGGCCGGCTGGCCGTCACGGGTGATGACGGTCTTTGCGGTGATGCGGGCGGGCTTGGCCGATGCGTCGATGGTGAACATCGCCGGCTGGTTCTCGTAGAAGGAATCGCTGACGGCGTAGAGCCGGCTCGCGTCCTCGGGATCCGCCGCAAGGCCCGACAGCGCGCCCCATCCGACCGGGGCCCCGTCCTGGTCATCGGACACGATCGTCGGATAGGCCGGCTCGCTCTCGGCCCGCTCGTAGATCATCACATGCGAGCGCGCGCCGCCGTCCTCGACGAGGTCTTCCTCGTTGGAGGTGACGAGGAGATTGCGCGACGGGATGGCGATGGCGCCTTCCGGCGCGATGCCGGACGGCAGCAGCTGCAGGAACTCCGGGTCGCCCTCGCCGAGGCGGTAGACGCCGACCGCCGAGCCGCGCTCGGAGAGGACGAAGGCGTAGGTCGCGTCGCCGAAGGTCGCGACTTCCAGGCCCTCGGGCTCGACGCCCTTGGCGTCCGACCGCTTGTCCGGATAGTGGCCGGCGCGGATCACCTCGTGCTCGAAGGCCGGGCCGGATTCGTAGGCGACGGTGCCGTCCTTGTTCCACACGGTGAAGGAGCGCGAGCCGCCTTCGTAGTCGCCTTCGTTGGCGGAGATGAAGCGGTCGTCGTCGATCCACTGCACGGTGTCCGGCTCGCGCTTCACGTCAGCCTGGCTGCCGGTGAAGTCGAGCTTGCTGTCGTCCTCGACGTCGATCCCCTCGAGGCTCACCGCGCCGGCCGAGAAGTTAGCCGTCACCTTGCCGGTGGCGGCGTCGACGATCGCGAAATGGTTGTTCTCCTGCATCGACACGACGATCTCGCCGGCATCGTTGAAGTCGACATATTCCGGCTCCGGATCGCTCGGCGCGACCTCGGCGAGGCCGGTGAGGTCGACCGTCACCATGGAGGCGCAGTCCGGCACGCCGTCGGTCAGCTTGAAGATCACCAGGTTGCCGGCCGGCATCTGCGGGATCTCGCCGTCGTTCAGGTCCTCGTCGCGCTCGTTCTCGATGGCGACCGCGGCGTAGGCGCCGTCCTTGGCGACGGCGACCGAATCCGGCTGGCCGCCGAGATCGCAGGACGCCGTCTCCGCCTTCGTAGCGAGATTCACCACCGCAAGCCGGCCGGAGGGCGCGGTGAAGTTCTCCGACGTGTTGACGCCGACAAGCGCGTCCGGTCCCGCGACGGCGACCGAGGTCGGTTCGCCTTCCATCGCCATGAAGCCGGCGGCCTTGGGCGCGCGCGGGTCGGTGATGTCGACCATGCCGATGCCGCCGGCCGGGCTGTCGGAGTAGATCAAAAGGTTGCCGTCCTGGCTCGCCGCGATGATCTCCGACGAGGTCTGGGTCTCGGCGGGCATGTCGGAGGGCAGGTTGGACGCGACCGGGAAGGATGCGATGCGGTTGAACACCGGGTCGGCGAGCGCCGCGCCGGAACCGGCGAGGACGCTGGAGGCGAGCAGCGCGATGGCGAGGGGCGACGAGGCGGGACGGGACATGGCGAGAACCTTTCCTTGAAGTCGGAAAGCTCCTATGGCCAACGCCCTGTGACAGCCGCATGACAGCATGGGTGCGGCCGGACGCCGATCGCCTGGCGGGCGGCCGGCGCCTTCGACGGGCGAAACGGGAATCTCGACGATGAGCGAAGAACTTGCGGGCCGACTGACCGATTTCGGCCACGCCCTCAGGGTCCGGGTCTATTTCGAGGACACCGACTTTTCCGGCGTCGTCTACCATGCCCGCTATTTGCATTTCCTCGAGCGGGGCCGCTCCGACCTCCTGCGCCTGCGGGGAATCGACCACCGCGGACTGCTGGCCGGCAGCTTCGGCGAGGCGATGGCCTTCGCCGTCCGCCACATGGACATCGACTTCCTGCGGCCGGCGCGGATCGACGACATCCTCACCGTCGAGACCCGCACCGAGAAGCTCGGGGGCGCCCGCATCATGCTGTCGCAGCGGATCCTGAAGGACGGCGATCTTCTGGTCGCCGCCAAGGTCAAGGTCGCGGTCATCTCGCCGCAGGGCAAGCCGATGCGCATGCCGCCGCGCGTCATCGCCGCACTCGCCCCTGGGGAAGGCGGCGAAACCGCAATCGTAACCTCGTCTTAACCTTACCGTCGGATGAATGTCCCGGGGGCAGTTTGAAGCGACTGCGCCTTTCTTTCACCGGATTCGCTTGTGAAAGGCATCAAGGGGTTAAGCGTTCGGACGAATGGGCAGGCGCGCTTGCGACGGTCCGACTTCGCGGCGGTCCGCCGGACGTCGCCGCGCATCAGGCGCGCGCCATCGGTTCTGAATTTCGAGGATATCTGGGATGAACGGAGAAGTCGTTCAGGGGACTTTGGCGGCCGCCGGCACCATGTCGCTCTGGGACCTGTTCTGGCACGCGGGCTTCATCGTCAAGCTGGTGATGATGGGACTGCTGCTCGCCTCGGTCTGGACCTGGGCGATCATCATCGACAAGTCGATGCGTTACGCGGCCTTCCGGCGCCAGCTCAACAAGTTCGAGAGCAATTTCTGGTCCGGCCAGTCGCTGGAGGACCTCTATCACAACCTGTCGGAGCGCAAGACCTCCGGCATGGGCGCGCTGTTCGTCGCGGCGATGCGCGAGTGGAAGAAGTCCTTCGAAAAGGGCGCCCGCTCGCCGATCGGCCTGCAGGCCCGCATCGAGAAGGCGATGGACGTGACCCTGGCGCGCGAGATGGACGACCTGGAGTCCCGCCTCGGCTTCCTCGCCACGATCGGCTCGGCCGCGCCGTTCATCGGCCTGTTCGGCACGGTGATCGGCATCATGACCTCCTTCCAGGCGATCGCCGGATCGCAGCAGACCAGCCTTGCGGTCGTGGCCCCCGGCATCGCCGAGGCGCTGCTCGCCACCGCGATCGGCCTCGTGGCGGCGATCCCCGCCGTCATCGCCTACAACAAGCTGTCGGCCGACGCCGGCAAGCTGGGGATGCGGCTCGAGGCATTCGCCGACGAGTTCTCGTCGATCCTGTCGCGTCAGATCGACGAGAAGCTCGCGCGCTGACGGCGCGGCGCTGTCTGCGGCAAGCGGGAAAGGGCTGAACCATGGGAATGTCTACGGGCTCGGGCGGCGGAAAGTCCTCGCGGCGCGGTCGCCGCCGGCGCGCGCCGATGAGCGAGATCAACGTCACGCCGATGGTCGACGTGATGCTGGTGCTCCTGATCATCTTCATGGTCGCCGCCCCGATGCTCACCGTCGGCGTGCCGCTGGAGCTGCCGGAGGCGCAGGCCAAGGCGCTCAACGCCGAGACGCAGCCGATCACCATCTCGGTGCGCTCGAACGGAACGGTCTTCCTCAACGAGACAGAGGTGCCGATCGAGGACGTCGTGGCGCAGCTCGAGGCGATCGCCACCACCGGCTACGACGAGCGGATCTTCGTGCGCGGCGACCGGGCGGTGGACTATGGCGCGGTGATGCAGGTGATGGCCCGCATCTCGGCGGCCGGCTTCCGCAATATCGGGCTCGTCACCGACCCCGATTCCAGCGCGCCGGCGTGACCGCCCAGCCATGAAATCCGGTCTCGTCTTCTCCACTGCGCTGCACACGGCAGTTCTGACCTGGGGGCTCTGGTCGCTCTCGGCGCCGGATCCGCTGGAGGTTGCGTCCGTGGAGTCGATGCCGGTCGAACTCGTCTCGATCGAGGAGTTCTCCCAGTCGGTTGCCGGCGCCAAGGACGCGCCGCTGGCCGAGACGTCGGCCCCGACTCCGACGGAAAAGCCCGAGACCCTGCCGATGCCCGCCGAGAATGTCGGCGACAACGAGGTCGACCTGGAGACCCCGCCGACTCCGGTGGAGCGTCCGCGCGCCGTGGAACAGGCGGCTGCCGCGCAGCCCGCGCCGACGCCGCCCGAGCCGGCCCCGGAGCCCGAGCCGGCTCCCGAACCCGAGGTCGCCGAGACGCCGCCGCCGGTCGAGACCCCGCCGGCGGAGACTCCCGCCGAGGCGCCGCCGCCGGAGCCCGTCGAGGCCGATCCCGTCGAGCAGGCGATCGCCGAGGCGGAAGCGCCGCCCGAAGTTCCGCCCGCGCCGAAGAACGTGCCGGTGCCTGCGTCCAAGCCCACGCCGCCCCGTCCGGTCGTCGCCGAGACGCGCGAGCCGGAGCGCGAGGAGCGTCCGGCCGAGCCGACCAAGACCGCCGAGATCGAGACGCCGGAAGAGAGCGAGTTCGATGCCGACCAGATCGCCGCGCTGCTGAACCGCGAGGACGCGGCGGGCGGCGGCGCCAAGCGCTCGCAGGAACAGGCGGCGCTCGGCACCCAGCGCACCACCGGCGCGAAACTGTCGCAGAGCGAGCTCGATGCGCTGCGCGGCCAGATCCAGCGCTGCTGGTCGCCGCCGGCGGGCGTCTCCGAAGCCGGCTCGCTGCGGATCTCGATCCAGCTGCGGCTCGATCCGACGGGCGCCCTCGAGACGGTGCCGCAGATCGTCGGCGGCGGCGGCGCGTCGATGGTCGAGCGCATCGCCGGCGAGGCCGCCCTCCGTGCCGTCCGCCGCTGCGCGCCCTACAACCTGCCGGCCGAGAAGTACGAGACCTGGGCCGACGTCATCGTCAATTTCGATCCGAGCCAGATGTTCTGATGCGGATCGTGCGGCTTCATCTGGCGGCGTCCGCGGACGCGCGCTTGCCGGTCGCGGCGCGCGGCGCCATCCAGCGCGTCATAGAATTATCGGATTGCCCCGTTTCACCCCGCCCCGGGGCCGGAGCTTTTCGCGCGGCGTCGCCGCGGGCCGGCACGATCGTGCGCCGGCCGGCGACGGCGACCACCCACCTCAGGCCGCAAGCAGATATCCGGCACCGTGCCGGCCGTGATCAATGGAAGGACCGGACATGAACACGATCTTCAGGGGCGTCCTTGCCGCGGCCTTCGCGCTGGCCGGCGCGCTGCTCACGGTGGCGCCGGCATCCGCCGTCGTCGAGATCGACATCACCCAGGGCAATGTCGAGCCGCTGCCGATCGCCATCACCGACTTCCAGTCGCAGGACGGGCTGGGCGCGCAGATCGCCGGCGTCGTCGCCGCCGACCTGAAGCGTTCCGGCCTGTTCGCGCCGATCGAGAAGGCCGCCTTCATCCAGAAGGGCCTGACCCCGGACGTCAGCCCGACCTTCTCCGACTGGACCGTGATCAATGCGCAGGCGCTGGTCGTCGGGCGCGTCACGCCGGAAGCCGACGGGCGCCTGCGCGTCGAGTTCCGCCTGTGGGACACCTTCGCCGGCCAGCAGCTGGACGGCCAGCAGTTCTACACCAACCCCGAAAACTGGCGCCGCGTCGCCCATATCATCGCCGATGCGATCTACGAGCGGCTGACCGGCGAAAAGGGCTACTTCGATACCCGCATCGTCTTCGTGTCCGAGAGCGGCGCCAAGAACCAGCGGGTGAAGCGCCTGGCGATCATGGACCAGGACGGCGCCAATGTCCGTTTCCTCACCGACGGCAGCGATCTGGTGCTGACCCCGCGCTTCTCGCCGAACCGCCAGGAGATCACCTACATGTCGTTCGGCGAAGGCGAGCCGCGCGTCTACCTGCTGCAGCTCGAGACCGGCCAGCGCGAGATCGTCGGCAACTTCCCCGGCATGACCTTCTCGCCGCGCTTCTCGCCGGACGGCCAGAAGGTGATCATGAGCCTGCAGCAGGACGGCAACGCCAACATCTACGCCATGGACCTTCGCTCGCGCGCCACGACCCGGCTGACCAACACGGCCGCCATCGACACCTCGCCGTCCTTCTCCCCGGACGGCACGCGGGTGGTCTTCGAGTCCGACCGGGGCGGGCGTCAGCAACTCTACGTGATGAGTGCCGACGGCTCGAACCAGCAGCGCATCTCCTTTGGCGACGGCTCCTACTCGACGCCGGTGTGGTCGCCGCGCGGCGACCTGATCGCCTTCACCAAGCAGTCGGGCGGGCAGTTCCAGATCGGCGTCATGCGGCCGGACGGCTCGGGCGAGCGGATCCTGACCTCGGGCTTCCACAACGAGGGCCCCACCTGGGCGCCGAACGGCCGGGTGCTGATGTTCTTCCGCGACGAGAAGGGCGGCGGCGGCCCGCAGCTCTACTCGATCGACCTGACCGGCTACAACGAGCAGCGCGTGCCTACGCCGGGCTACGCGTCGGACCCCGCCTGGTCGCCGTCCCTCGAGTAGGGAGCGGCGCGGCCGCCAGCCTCGGGCAAGCCCTGCCTCCCATCATGCGCCAACCGTTGCGGACGCGTCTCAGATCGCGTGCCCGCAGCCGCCTGGCCGTCTCGTTTGCGTCGCAATGTGCGGGAAGTCTTTTGCACTGCGGGGCGCGCCGAAAAGCCCGCGGTTTTACAGAGTGTTAAGGCTGCCCAGCGTAAACGTCCGGTAACAGGTTTCGATCGTTTTTGAAGGAGCTGGCCATGCGCCGGACGGTATTCGGGGTTAACAGCCGTGTCGTGATGGCACTTGCGGCCGCCTTGCTGGTGGCGGGTTGCGCCAAGAAGGATGGCTTGCCGGACAACGCTGCCGGCCTCGGCCTCGGCGGCCCGGGCGGCATGGCCGGCGCGGGTGCCGGCAGCCCCGGCTCGACGCAGGACTTCACCGTCAATGTCGGCGACCGCATCTTCTTCGACACCGACTCCTCCTCGATCCGCGCCGATGCGCAGCAGACGCTGCAGCGCCAGGCGCAGTGGCTGAACCAGTACCCGCAATACGCCATCGTCGTCGAAGGCCACGCCGACGAGCGCGGCACCCGCGAGTACAACCTGGCGCTCGGCGCCCGGCGCGCCGCCGCCACCCGCGACTATCTCGCGCGTCTCGGTGTCTCGGCCAACCGCATGCGCACCCTGTCCTACGGCAAGGAACGCCCGGTCGCCGTCTGCGACGACATCTCCTGCTGGTCGCAGAACCGGCGCGCGGTCACCGCACTGAGCGGCGCCGGCGCCAGCTGATCCAGCCCCCGGGCAACGCAGAGGCGACGGCCCCCCGGGCCGTTGCCTCGATGTGACAGGCGGGAGCAACTCCCGCCCGGCGACGGCGCTCGCCCAACTTTGGCCGAACTCCCCCGTTCCATGCTAGGACGTCCGGGCTGCGGAAGGCGGAGAGCGCCTCCGGCCCAACTCCAATCCGTCCGAGGGGTTTGCCGTCAATGTACCGTCGATCGACGATCTTCGCCGCGTCCTGCCTGGCGCTCATGCTGGGGACGGCGGGCGCGTCGGCCCTCGACCTGCCCTTCGGTTTCGGCGGGGGGCGGAGCGAGGCCGCGCAGGAGCAGCCGGTGCGCATGGCGCAGGCCGCCGATCCGGTGCTACGCATCAACCAGCTCGAGGAAGAGATGCGCCGTCTCAACGGCCGCGTCGAGGAGCTGAGCTTCCAGCTGCTGCAGGCGCAGGAAGACATGCGGAAATACCGCGAGGACACCGAATTCCGCTTCCAGGATCTGGAAGGCGGCTCGGGCGGCGCGACGCCGGCCGCCGCCGGCGAGCGTCGCAGCGAAGCGCCTGCGGCGGCGCCCGCGGCCGGGCAGCAGCAGGCGGCCGCGGCCCCTGCCGCCACAGCATCCCCGGCCGACGCCGGGTCCGGCGACGACGACATCGGCCGCATCCTCGAACAGGGTCTCGATGCCAACGCCGTGGGCGCGGTCGCGACCACGCCGTCACCCGCAGCGACGCCGGCGCCGGCGGCAAGCTCCACCGTCGCGGCAGTCACGCCTCAGGGGCAGGGCGGAATGTACGATCTCGCCTACAACTACCTGCTGGCGGGCGACTACGATCTGGCCGAGCAGGCCTTCCGCCAGTACTCCCAGACCTATCCGAACGCCGCGGATGCGCCCGACGCCGAATACTGGCTCGGCGAGAGCTTGTTTCAGCAGCAGAAGTTCACCGACGCCGCTGAAGTGTTCCTCACCGCGCAGAAGCAGCATCCCGACAGCGGCAAGGCGCCGGAGATGATGCTGAAGCTCGGCATGTCGCTGGCCAAGCTGGAGAACCGCGAGACCGCATGCATCACCTACAAGGAGGTGGCGCGGCGCTATCCCCAGATGAGCGCCAACGTGAAGCGCAAGCTGGAGAGCGAGCAGAAGTCCGCCAACTGCTGACCGCCGGCGGGCTACGGCCCGCGGCACCGATGCCCCGACCGCCGGCTGACACCTCCGCCGCGACGACCGCCACGCTGAGCGACGCGCTCGACGCCGGCATCGCGGATGCGACGCGCCGCGTAGGCCCCTCGAGCCGCGTCGTTCTCGCCGTCTCCGGCGGCCCCGACTCTCTCGCTTTGCTTCTGGCCGCCGCCGCCCTCGCGCGCCGCATGCCGACCGGCGGTCCGGACTTCCTCGTCGTCACCGTCGACCACGGCCTTCGCCCCGAATCGTCGGCCGAGGCGGCCTTCGTCGCTTCCGTCGCCGAAGCCCACGGCCTGCGCCACCGGACGATGCGGCTGGCCCGGCCGCTGCCGCCCGGCAATGTCCCCGCCGCCGCGCGCCGCGGCCGCTATGCATGCCTCGTCGACGCCGCCCGCGATGCCGGCGCCGGCATCGTCGTCACGGCGCATCACGAGGACGACCAGTTCGAGACCCATCTCCACGCGCTGGCCCGCCAGGCCGGGCCGGTCGGGCTTGCGGCCATGCGCCCGGTGCGCGACCTCGCCCCGGGCATCGTGCTGCTGCGCCCGTTCCTCGCCGTGCCGGGCGCCTGCCTAAAGGCGGTGGTCGCGGCGAGCGGCATTGCCGCCATCAACGATCCCTCGAACCACGACCTCCGCTACGAGCGCACGCGCCTGCGGCTGCATCTCGCCGGGGCGGACATCGACCGCCCGGGGCTGCGCCGGCAGATCGCCCGGCATCGGCGCGAACGCGACGCGCTGGAGGCGGCGCTGGCGGCATTCGTGCGGGACGGGGAGGCGGCGGACACTCTCTCTTTCGGCGACGACGGGGTGCTGCGGCTCGGCCGGGAGGCCTTCCGACAGCTCGCCGCGCCCGCCGCCTTCGCCTTCCTGGCGCGGGCCGTCCAGGCCGTCTCGGGCGGCGACTATGCGCCCGGCGCGCCTTCGCTGCTGCGCCTGCAGGCCGCGCTTTCGGCCTCGTCCGCGCCGATGGCCGCGACACTCGGCGGTGTCGTCGTCGATGCCGGGCCCGACGCGATCACGTTCCTGCGCGAATACGGCCGGGCGGGGATCGAGCCCGTGCCGGTCGCGGGCGGAACGGCCGGTGCGGTCTTCGACGGCCGCTTCCTCGTCGAACCGGTGCCGACCTTTGCGCTTGCCGGCGTACGGCTGGAGGCCTTCGGCGCAACTGGGCGCGGCAACCGGGTGGAGCGGACCCTGCCGGTGCTGGTCGGCGAGGCGGGGCTGCTGGCCGTCCCGGGCGCGCTGGCGCGCAAGGCGGCGCCCGGCCTGCCGCGGCTTTGCCTGACGCCGCTGCTGCGCTGGCGGCTGCTGCGCGATCTGCCGCCGCCGGCCGGGCTGCGCGAGGAAGCCGCATCCGCAATCGCTGCAAAAGCGCCGGCACGTGTTGGCAAGGCAGGCGACAATCCCTATCTTCCCCGCAGCGTCTGAGCGGACTCGGGCGGTTACCCCAGGAAGACTGATGAACCAGAATTTCCGGAATTTCGCCCTCTGGGCGATCATCGCGTTGCTGTTGATCGCTCTCTTCCAGCTGTTTTCGAACGGGTCGCAGACCGCCGGGGCGCGCGAAATCCCCTATTCGCAGTTCCTCTCCGAGGTCGAGACCGGCCGCGTCCAGTCCGTGACGATCCAGGGCCAGCGCCTCACCGGCCAGTACAATGACGGCGCGACCCCGTTCCAGACCTACGCGCCGGAAGATCCGCAGCTGGTCAGCCGCCTCGAGGCGCGCGACATCCAGATCACCGCGAGCCCCCCGGGCGACAACTCCAATCCGATCTGGTCGATGCTGCTGTCCTTCGGCCCGATCCTGCTGATCCTCGCCGTCTGGATCTTCCTGATGCGCCAGATGCAGGGCGGCGCCGGCGGCAAGGCGATGGGCTTCGGCAAGTCCAAGGCCAAGCTGCTTACCGAGGCGCATGGCCGCGTCACCTTCGGCGACGTCGCCGGCGTCGACGAGGCCAAGCAGGACCTGGAAGAGATAGTCGAGTTCCTGCGCGAGCCGCAGAAGTTCCAGCGCCTTGGCGGCAAGATCCCGCGCGGCGTGCTGCTCGTCGGCCCTCCCGGCACCGGCAAGACGCTGCTCGCCCGCTCCGTGGCGGGTGAGGCGAACGTGCCGTTCTTCACCATCTCGGGCTCCGACTTCGTCGAGATGTTCGTCGGCGTCGGCGCTTCCCGCGTCCGCGACATGTTCGAGCAGGCCAAGAAGAACGCCCCCTGCATCATCTTCATCGACGAGATCGACGCGGTCGGTCGCCATCGCGGCGCCGGCCTCGGCGGCGGCAACGACGAGCGCGAGCAGACGCTGAACCAGCTGCTGGTCGAGATGGACGGCTTCGAGGCCAACGAGGGCATCATCCTGATCGCCGCGACCAACCGTCCCGACGTGCTCGATCCGGCGCTGCTGCGGCCGGGCCGTTTCGACCGCCAGGTCATGGTCCCGAACCCCGACGTCGGCGGCCGCGAGAAGATCCTCAAGGTGCATGTCCGCAACGTGCCGCTCGCCCCGAACGTCGACCTGCGCACGATCGCTCGCGGCACGCCCGGCTTCTCCGGCGCGGACCTTGCCAACCTCGTCAACGAGGCGGCGCTGATGGCGGCCCGGCGCAACAAGCGCCTCGTCACCATGCTCGAGTTCGAGGACGCCAAGGACAAGGTCATGATGGGCGCCGAGCGCCGGTCGATGGCGATGACCGAGGACGAGAAGAAGCTCACCGCCTATCACGAGGCGGGCCATGCCCTGGTCGGCATCCACGAGCCGTTCAACGACCCGCTGCACAAGGTGACGATCATCCCGCGCGGCCGCGCCCTCGGCGTGACCATGAACCTGCCGGAGCGCGACCGCTACGGCATGCGCAAGAACGAGATGGAAGCGCGGCTGGTGATGATCTTCGGTGGCCGTGCCGCCGAGGAGATCATCTACGGCCTCGACAACGTCACCACGGGTGCCTCCAACGACATCCAGCAGGCCACCAACATGGCCCGCGCCATGGTCATGGAATACGGCATGAGCGACAAGCTCGGCCGGCTGCGCTACCGGCAGAACCAGGAGGAGGTGTTCCTCGGCCATTCCGTCTCCCAGCAGCAGAACATGTCCGAGGACACGGCGCGGCTGATCGACTCCGAAGTGCGCAAGATCATCGAGGTGGCCGAGAACAAGGCCCGCAAGATCCTCAACGAGCACATCGACGAGCTGCACATGCTCGCCAAGGGCCTGTTGGAATACGAGACGCTGTCGGGCGACGAGGTCCGCGACCTCCTGGCCGGCAAGACGCTGGCCCGCGACATGGGTGACGACACCCCGCCATCGCGCGGCTCGGCCGTGCCGAAGGCAGGTCCCGCCCGGCCGGTGCCTCCGCGCGACGAGAAGGGCGACGGGCTGGAGCCCGCGCCGACCATCTGATCGGACAGTCACGATGACCATTGGAGAGCGCCCTCGAGGGCGCTCTCTTCGTTTGGGCTACCCCGAAAGGACAAAGGAGTTCGCAACGGTTTTGGCCTAAGCTTCCTCGTGCCGCCTCGTTGCGATAGGAACGGCCCTCAGGACAGCGCCGGCAGGAACAGGCACAAAGATGGGCAGAACATATTTCGGCACGGACGGCATCCGTGGCACCGCCAACCGCCACCCGATGACCGCCGAGCTGGCGATGAAGGTCGGCATGGCGGCCGGCATCGCGTTCCAGCGCGGCAGCTATCGCCACCGCGTGGTGATCGGCAAGGATACCCGCCGCTCGAGCTACATGATCGAGAACGCCATGGTCGCGGGATTCACCGCCGCCGGCATGGACGTCTTTCTGCTCGGGCCGATGCCGACCCCCGCCGTCGCGATGCTGACGCGCTCGCTGCGCGCCGATATCGGCGTGATGATCTCCGCCTCCCACAATCCGTTCGAGGACAACGGTATCAAGCTGTTCGGCCCGGACGGCTACAAGCTGTCGGACGAGATCGAGCTGAAGATCGAGCGCCTGCTCGACGACGACCTCACCGCCCGGCTGCCGACCGGCGACCGCCTCGGCCGCGCCAAGCGCGTCGACGGCGTCCACGACCGCTACATCGAGTTCGCCAAGCGCACGCTGCCGCGGGAAATGTCCTTCGAGGGGCTGCGCGTGGCGATCGACTGCGCCAACGGCGCCGCCTACCGGGTCGCCCCCGAGGTGCTGTGGGAGCTCGGCGCCGAGATCGTCAAGCTCGGGGTCACGCCGGATGGCACCAACATCAACCGCAACTGCGGCTCGACGGACCCGGCTGCCCTCATCGAGAAGGTGAGGGAAGTCCGCGCCGACATCGGCATCGCGCTCGACGGCGACGCCGACCGCGTCCTCATCGTCGACGAGACCGGCGCGGTCGTCGACGGCGACCAGCTGATGGCCGTCATCGCCGAGAGCTGGTCGGAAGACGGCCGCCTGGCGGCAGGCGGCATCGTCGCCACCATCATGTCCAATCTCGGCCTCGAGCGCTTCCTGCAGGACCGACAGCTGCAGCTCGCCCGCACCAAGGTCGGCGACCGCTACGTCGTCGAGCACATGCGCGAGCATGGCTACAATGTCGGCGGCGAGCAGTCCGGCCACATCGTCCTGTCGGACTACGGCACGACCGGCGACGGCCTCGTCTCGGCGCTGCAGATCCTGGCGGTGGTCAAGCGCAAGGGCGGCACCGTCTCGCAGGTCTGCCGCCGCTTCGAGCCGGTCCCGCAGATCCTCAAGAACGTCCGCTTCGCCGGCGGCGAGCCGCTCGAGCGCGAACTCGTCCAGCACGCGATCGCGGCGGGGCGGGAGCGCCTCGGCAATGCCGGCCGCGTGGTGATCCGCCCCTCCGGCACCGAGCCGCTGATCCGCGTCATGGCGGAAGGCGACGACAGGGGCCTCGTCACCTCGGTGGTCGACGACATCGTCGGCGCTTTGCGTCAGGCCGCGGCATAGAGCGCAACGTCACCTGCCATCTAACCATGGCATTGCTCGCCGCCGTCGATGGAGCCCGCCAGCTGTGTCCAATTTAGCACAACTCGGTGAGCAATTGGGTGCCATTTTATACTAAGCATTAACCATTGCGATTTACCTTGTTCGTGAAGGGCCCGGCAGCAACGCGGGGGCTCGGACGTGCAATCGGAGATGATCGCAATGAAATCGATGCTGATGACGACCGTCGCCGCAATTGGCGTCCTGTCGTGCCTAAGCGCCGCGTCCCACGCGGCGGACATTATCGAGCCAATCTACGTCGAGCCGCCTGCACCGGTCTACGAAGAGCCGGTCAAGGAAGACTATTCGGGCTGGTACATCCGCGGCGATGCTGGCTACCTCTTCGGCAGCTCGACCAGCGCAGACTACAGCGTCTACGGCCGCGACGGCTCGCGCTACCATTATGACGAACTCGAGATGAAGGGCTCCTACACCATCGGCGCCGGTGTCGGTTACCGGGTCGCCGAGCACTTCCGTGCCGACGTGTCGCTCGACTACTACGACCTCGACATCGACGGCCGCAGCGACTGCCCGGACTTCTCCGGCTGCAGCTACAACGACCACGCGACGGCCGACATCTGGACGGCGATGGCGAATGCCTATGTCGACCTGCCGTATTTCGGCCCGGTCACCCCGTATTTCGGCGCCGGTCTCGGCTTCGCCCATGTCGGCTACGGCACGATGCGCAACGAGATCTGCACGCCCACCTGCGGCGACGAGGGCAATTTCGTCGGCTATCACGGCGGCGAGGACAGCTGGCGGTTCGCATCGTCGCTGATGGCCGGCGGCAGCCTCGACATCACCAAGCAGCTCAAGCTCGACGTCGGCTACCGCTACACCCGGGTCTTCGAAGGCGACGCCTTCGGCTACGACCAGGTCGACTCCGCCTTCGGCGCCTCCGGCGTCCAGGGCCGCGACCACGGCTACGACCTGCATGCGGTCCGTGCCGGTCTGCGCTACGAGTTCGGCAGCGGCGGCTTCGGCAAGGGCAAGGAGCCGGTCTACGCGGAAGCAGCTCCGGTCTACGCCGAGCCGGCGCCGATCTACGAAGAGCCGGTCTACAAGTAAGCCATCCAACGCCTGGCCAACCGAAAGCCGTCGCCCGGAGGGGCGGCGGCTTTGTCGTTTCGGGCAGGCTTTCCTGCCTCGCCGTCGCCGGTACGGTTAACGAACAGGGTTAATCAGCAGTTAAGCATTTCTTGCCAGAATCCCTGTCAACGAGGTCGCCGGCCGTGTGAGGGCCTGGGCGCGAAACGCGATGACGGGGAACGAGGGCCATGAGATTCACAACGCTGACGACGATCGGTGCCGCCCTGATCGGCACCACCCAATTCGCCGCGGCAGCCGACATGCTGCCGCCGATCTACGACGCACCGCTCTATGAGAACGTGCCGGAAGTCGTGCCCGTCGAGATCGGCAACGGTTGGTACCTGCGCGGCGACGTCTCCTACGATTTCGACAGCGACCTGGACGTCGGCGGCGACGATTCGGCCGAACTCGGCCTCGACGACGGCTACGGCTTCGGGGCAGGCTTCGGCTATCGCTTCACCGACTTCTTCCGCGGCGACCTGACCGCCCGCTATTCCAAGGCGGACCTCGATTTCGCCGACACCCCGTTCGCGGCCGTGCTCGACGGCGACGCGAGTAGCTGGGAGCTGATGGCCAACGCCTATGTCGACCTCGGCACCTTCGTCGGGTTCACCCCCTATGTCGGCGGCGGCGTCGGCGCGGTGCGCACCGAATACGACCTGAACTGCAGCTTCGGCGGATTCGACTGCGGGACCTTGTTCGACGCCAGCGAGACCGACGGGTCCGACTGGCGCTTCGCCTACGCCCTGATGGCGGGTGTCGCCTACAACATCTCGGACAACCTCGCGCTCGATGTCGGCTACCGCTTCCTCGATGTCGACGGCGGCGAGTTCTACGGCCTGAGCGGCGACGGGATCGACTACGCGCTCGAGGACGACGGGTACCAGCGCCACACCATCCAGGCCGGCGTCCGCTACTCGCTCTGGTAGGACCGCACCGGGAATTCGCGTGAGATCACGGCGGGGCCTCGGCTCCGCCGTTTTTCGTCGGGCGCCGGGCGTCGGTCATCCGCCCGCTGTCGCACGATTGTCGCTTGACCGCCGCAGGTCCGAAGAGTAGCGACGCCGGCGGGACACCTCTCCCCAACGAGAGGCACCTATCTGAAAGGATAGCTCAGATGGCCAATACCGCTAAGCCGGACATGCGTCCGGCCAATCCTCGTTTTTCCTCCGGTCCTTGTGCGAAGCGTCCCGGCTGGACGCTCGAAGCACTCGGCGATGCCGCCCTCGGCCGCTCGCACCGAGCCAAGGTCGGCAAGTCCAAGCTCCAGCAGGCGATCGACGATACCCGCAGCGTGCTCGGCGTGCCGGCGGACTATCGCATCGGCATCGTGCCGGCGTCGGACACCGGCGCCGTCGAGATGGCCATGTGGTCGCTGCTCGGCGCCCGCGGCACCGACGTTGTCGCCTGGGAATCCTTCGGTTCCGGCTGGGTCACCGATGCCGTCAAGCAGCTGAAACTCGACGACGTCCGCGTCCTCGAGGCGCCCTATGGCGAAATCGTCGATCTTGCCGAGGTGGATTTCGACCGCGACGTGGTCTTCACCTGGAACGGCACCACCTCGGGCGTGCGGATGCCGAACGGCGACGCCATACCCGCCGACCGCCAGGGCCTGACGATCTGCGACGCGACCTCGGCCGCCTTCGCCCAGGACCTGCCCTTCGACAAGCTCGATGTCGTGACCTTCTCATGGCAGAAGGTGCTCGGCGGCGAGGCGGCGCACGGCATGCTGATCCTCAGCCCCCGCGCCGTCGAGCGGCTGGAAAGCTACAAGCCGGCCTGGCCGCTGCCGAAGATCTTCCGCCTCACCTCCGGCGGCAAGCTGATCGAGGGCATCTTCAAGGGCGAGACGATCAACACCCCGTCGATGCTCTGCGTCGAGGACTATCTCGATGCGCTCGCCTGGGCGAAGTCGATCGGCGGGCTCAAGGGCCTGAAGGCCAGAGCCGACGCCAATCTCGCCGTCATTGAGCGCTTCGTCGAGGCCAACGATTGGCTCGGCTTCCTCGCGAAGACCGCCGAGACCCGCTCCAACACCTCGGTCTGCCTGCAGTTCACCGATCCGTCGATCGTGGCGCTGTCGGATGAGGCGCAGGCCACCTTCGCCAAGGGCGTCGTCGGCTTGCTGGAGAAGGAGGGCGTCGCCCTCGACATCGGCGCCTATCGCGATGCGCCTCCGGGCCTGCGCATCTGGGCCGGCGCCACCGTCGAGGCCTCCGACCTCGATGCGCTGATGCCGTGGCTCGCCTATGCCTACGAGGCGCAGAAGAGCGAACTGGCAAAGGCGGCCTGAAGCCGGAGCGGGCAGGGGCACGCCGTGGCGCTCCCGGTCGGGATCCGCAGCTTCGTCGCCGATACGCTGGCGCTCGTCGTGTTCTTCACCCTCACCAGCGGGCTGAACGAGCGCTTCGTGGCCGGCATGGCGTGGGACGAGGTTGCCGTCTCCCGGGCGATCGGCGCGCCGCTGATGGTCCTGACCGCACGGCCCTACGGCCTGTGGCGCAACTGGCTCCTCACGAAGCTCGCGCCGTCGACCGCCTGGGGCGTGTTCCTCGCCGACACCACCGCTCTGCTGGTGTTCCAGGTGCCGATCTACGCCGCGATCATTGCCTTTGGCGGCGCCGACGGCTCGGCGCTGCTGACCGGCACGATCGGCTTCGCGCTCCTGATGCTCGTCCTCGGCCGCCCCTACGGGCTCTGGCTCGAATTCGTCCGCCGCCGCTTCGGTCTCGAAGGGCCGGGACAGAAGCCGATGTCGCTGGGCGGCTGATTCTTGATCCATGCGGCTGGCCCAACGGGGCCGGCCCTCTCACCCATCCTCTCCGTCACCCCGGGCGCTGCGCCCGCCGACACATCGACAGGACACTCCACCATGGCACCCCGCGTTCTCGTATCCGACAAGCTTTCCCCGACCGCCGTCCAGATCTTCAAGGACCGCGGCGTCGAGGTCGACTACCTGCCCGACCTGGGCAAGGACAAGGAGAAGCTCCTCGAGGTC
The DNA here is from genome assembly GCF_021391535.1 of Aurantimonas sp. HBX-1. Classification (GTDB taxonomy): domain Bacteria; phylum Pseudomonadota; class Alphaproteobacteria; order Rhizobiales; family Rhizobiaceae; genus Aurantimonas. The sequence goes on along the minus strand of NZ_CP090066.1, from coordinate 2,904,955 downwards.
ATCGGCCAGTATGACGGCCTCGCCATCCGCTCCGCCACCAAGGTCACCGAAAAGCTGATCGAGGCAGCGACGAAGCTGAAGGTCATCGGCCGGGCCGGCATCGGCGTCGACAATGTCGACATCCCGGCGGCCAGCCGGAAGGGCATCATCGTGATGAACACCCCCTTCGGCAACTCGATCACCACCGCCGAGCATGCCATCGCCCTGATGTTCGCGGTGGCGCGCCAGCTGCCGGCCGCCGACGTCTCGACCCAGGCCGGCAAGTGGGAGAAGAACCGCTTCATGGGCGTCGAGATCACCGGCAAGACGCTGGGCGTCATCGGCTGCGGCAATATCGGCTCGATCGTCGCCTCCCGCGGTGTCGGCCTGAAGATGCGCGTGATCGCCTTCGACCCGTTCCTGTCGGCAGAGCGCGCCAGCCAGCTGGGGATCGAGAAGGTCGAGCTCGAGGAGCTGTTCAAGCGCTCGGACTTCATCACGCTGCACACGCCGATGACCGAGAAGACCAAGGGCATCATCGGCAAGGATGCGATCGCCAGGATGAAGGACGGCGTGCGCATCATCAATTGCGCCCGCGGCGGACTGGTCGTCGAGGCGGACCTCGCCGAGGGCATCAAGTCGGGGAAGGTCGCGGGCGCCGGCGTCGACGTGTTCGAGGTCGAGCCGGCGACGGATTCGCCGCTCTTCGGGCTGGAGAACGTCGTCTGCACGCCGCATCTCGGCGCCTCCACCACCGAGGCGCAGGAGAACGTCGCCCTGCAGGTGGCCGAGCAGATGGCCGACTATCTGGTGCGCGGCGCCGTCAGCAACGCCATCAACATGCCGTCGATCACCGCCGAGGAAGCCCCGACCCTCACCCCCTTCGTCAAGCTCGCCGAAGTGCTCGGCGATTTTGTCGGGCAGGTCACCGAAGAGCCGATCAAGTCGGTCGAGATCGTCTATGACGGCGCCACCGCCGCGATGAACACGCGGGCCCTGACCAGCGCGGCGCTCGCCGGGCTGATCAAGTCGCAGGTCTCCGACGTCAACATGGTCTCGGCGCCGATCATGGTGAAGGAGCGCGGCATCCAGCTGACCGAATCGCGCCGCGACAAGTCCGGCGTCTTCGACGGCTACATCAAGCTGACGATCACCACCGAGAAGCAGACCCGTTCGGTTGCCGGCACGGTGTTCTCCGACGGCAAGCCGCGCTTCATCCAGATCAAGGGGATCAATCTCGACGCCGAGGTCGGCCGCCACATGGTCTACACCACCAACAACGACGCGCCAGGCATCATCGGCCTGCTCGGCACAACCTTCGGCGAGGCCGGCGTCAACATCGCCAACTTCCAGCTCGGCCGGAACCGGCCGGGCGGCGACGCCATCGCGCTGCTCTACGTCGATTCCCCGGTGCCGGACGCCGTGCTGGACGCGGTCCGCGCCCACAAGGAGATCGCCAGCGCCAAGCGGCTGCAGTTCGACGTCGCCAGCGTCGACTGAGCGTTTCGTCAGCCCGGGAGCCGGCGTCGCCTCAGTGCGATGCCGGTCCCGTGCCGGCGGCGACAGGCCGGCGCGGCGCGCCGATCTCCGCCAGGGTGATGCCGGCGAGCACGAAGCCGAGCGCCGCCAGGTGATAGGGATGCAGCGCCTCGCCGACGACGCCCACCGCCAGGATGGCGCCGAAGATCGGCACGAGGTTGATGAACAGATTGGCGCGGTTCGGGCCGATCATCGTGACGCCGCGAATGTAGAGGATCTGCGCCACGAGGCCGGGGAAGATCGCGGTGTAGAGCGCCGCCGACAGGCCCTGCACGTCCGGCGCCTGGGCGTGGCCCATCGCCCATTCGCCAGCGGCGAGGGGGATCGAGGCCGCGAGCGCCGCCAGCGACAGCACATAGATGGTCGAGCGCCAGTGGATGTCGGGCTTGTAGCGCAGCGCCACCGTGTAGCCGCCATAGATCAGCACCGCGACGATGATCATCGCGTCGCCACGGTTGAGGTCGAGCGTCAGCAGCGTCGCCAGCTCGCCATGCGCCGCGGTGATCAGGACGCCGATCAGGGTGAGGCTGAAGCCGAGCAGCTGGAACAGCGTCACGCCGGTGCGGAACAGCAAATAGTTCGCCGCAAACACCACCAGCGGCATCGCCGACTGCTCGATCGTGGCGTTGATCGCCGAGGTGTAGTTCATCGCCAGGTAGAAGATGGCGTTGAACAGCGTGAAGCCGACGGCGCCGAGCAGGAACAGGAAGGGCAGGTGGCGCCTGATCGTCGGCCATTCCCGCTGCACGTCCCTCCACGCCAGCGGCGTCATGATCAGGCAGGCGAAGGTCCAGCGCAGCAGGGTCAGCAGCATTGGCGAGACATGGCCGACGGCCAGCTTGCCGGCGATGGCGTTGCCGCCCCAGAACAGCGCGACGACGGCGAGAATGGTATAGGGATGGGTGACGATGCGGGTCATAAGGCGGCTTTAGTTGTTCCCTCGGCTTTCGGCAATTGCCGCGAGCTGCCATTGCCGCCGCGCCCCGCCCCGGATAGGAGCAGCGCGGTGCCGCTCGCCGCCGGTCCCGTCGACCTGCCCGGGTACCTGCCCGGGCTCGAGCGCGCGATCATCGTCGGCCGGAGCGGCCGGCCTCGCATCGGACGGACGGCTTCTCTATAGTCCGGCCGCTTTCCAGGCAGCATCAGCGGGCACACCGCAAAAGGAGTTTGAATGGCCAACGTCGTCGTCGTCGGATCGCAGTGGGGAGACGAGGGGAAGGGCAAGATCGTCGACTGGCTCTCCGAGCGGGCCGACGTGGTCGTGCGCTTCCAGGGCGGGCACAATGCCGGCCACACGCTGGTGATCGACGGCGTGTCCTACAAGCTCTCGCTGCTGCCCTCGGGCGTGGTGCGGACGGGCAAGCTGTCGGTGATCGGCAACGGCGTGGTGTTCGACCCGCATGCCTTCGTCGCCGAGCGCAAGCGGCTGGAGGCGCAGGGCGTCACCATCACGCCCGACTCGCTGCGCATCGCCGACAACGCCTCGCTGATTCTCTCGCTGCACCGCGAGCTCGACGCGACCCGCGAAAACAACGCCGGCGCCGGCACCAAGATCGGCACCACCGGCCGCGGCATCGGCCCGGCCTACGAGGACAAGGTCGGCCGGCGCGCGATCCGCGTCATGGACCTGGCGCATCCCGAAAGCCTGCCGGAGCGAATCGAGCGGCTGCTCGCCCACCACAACCCGCTGCGGCGCGGCCTCGGCCAGCCGGAGGTCGATGCCGGCACGATTCTCGAGGAGCTGACCTCCGTCGCGGACGAGATCACGCCGTTCATCGACCGCGTCTGGCGCCTGCTCGACCAGCGCCGCAAGGCCGGTGACCGCATCCTCTTCGAGGGCGCACAGGGCACACTGCTCGACATCGACCACGGCACCTACCCCTTCGTCACCTCGTCCAACACGGTCGCCGGCCAGGCGGCCGCCGGCTCCGGCCTCGGCCCCGGCAGCCTCGGCTTCGTGCTCGGCATCACCAAGGCCTACACGACCCGTGTCGGCGAGGGTCCGTTCCCCAGCGAGCAGGACAACGAGGTCGGCCGCTTCCTCGGCGAGAGGGGCCGCGAGTTCGGCACCGTCACCGGGCGCAAGCGCCGCTGCGGCTGGTTCGACGCCGTGCTGGTCCGCCAGGCCGTCGCGATAAACGGCATCCACGGACTGGCATTGACCAAGTTGGACGTGCTGGATGGTCTTGACGAGATCAAGATCGTCGTCGGCTATAGGCTCGACGGAAGTGAGATCGACTATCTTCCGGCAAGTCTTGCCGAGCAAAGGCGGGTAGAGCCGATCTACGAAACCTTGGAAGGCTGGAAGGATACGACGGCGGGCGCCCGCCGCTGGAACGACCTCCCGGCGCAAGCGGTCAAATATGTCAGGCACATAGAGGAGCTGGTGGAAGCGCCCGTCACGCTTCTGTCAACGTCTCCCGAGCGCGACGACACAATACTTGTTCGCGATCCGTTTCAGGATTAGAGTCCGAACAGCGATTATCGAAGATCAAGACGGATGAGTGACTGCAATCCATGGCGGATTTGAGCGGCGTACTTCGCAAGACCATTGACGGCCTGCCGCGCGCCACGCCGCAGTTGCGGGCGAAAGTGTACGAAAAGGCCCGTGCCGCCATCCAGCGGCAGGTCCAGGCCGCCAATCCGCCGCTGGCGGAGGAGGTCGTGGCGGCGCGCCTCGCAGCGCTCGAGGACGCGATCGACCGCACCGAGGCGCATTATGTCGGGCGCGATGCGTCCGACGGCGACGCTGCCCCGGCCGATGCGGGCGCTCCGGCGCCGGCCTCGGCAGCCCCGCCGCCTTCGCCGCCGGTGCAGGCCAAGCCCGCCGTCCCGCCGGCCGCCGAGCCGCGGCCGGCCTTCATGCCACGCGCCGAGGCGGCCCCTGCGGTGTCCGCTGCGGGTCCCTCCAACGGCAAGACCGCTTCCGGCTCCGACGATCGGGGCGCTGCCTCGGCCTTTCCGGGCTTCCGCAAGGCGTCGGAACCGGCGCGCCGGGAGCCACCGCCGTTCTTTCCCATTTCCGCCGAGGAACCGGCCGATTCGACGCGGCCCGCCTCGGTTGGAGCCCCCTTCATCGTTTCGCCGGGCAACGGCACGTCTCGTCGCCCGGACGAGGATGACGACGACGACGTCATCCCCGCCGACATTCGCCGCGACGATACCGACATCCCCGAAGCCGACGTCTCGGCGCCGCGCTACGGCGCGCGCCAGCGCCAGCGCGGCTCCCGCAGCAAGGGGCCGCTGGCCGCCGCCGCGGTCGTGCTGCTGCTGGCCGGGGCAGGGGCCGCCGGCTGGATCTACCGCGACGATCTGGAAGCGCTGCTGATCGACACCACGCCGGGTATCGAGACGATCGCCACCGGAAATGAGGGCGAGGCGCCCACCGCCGGCGAAGCGACCACCGGGACGCCTGACGCCCCTGCGGCAGCCGAAGGCGAAGCCGCGCCCGAAGGCGAGACGGACGTGGCGGCGGTCACGCCGCCCGCCGCGGCAACCGCGAACGGCCAGTCCAACCGGCAGTTCACCCAGCGCCTGCTGCCGGACGGCTCCGAGGTCGACGAGGGTCCGGCGCCCGGCGCCGCCAATGCCTTCGACGAAGGCACCGACATCTCGCCCGCGTCGCCGGTCGCCGAGGCCGGCGAAGTGCCCTCGGCAACCCCGACGGTCTCCAGCGACATCGGCGAGGCGCCGGCGACCGTCGGCGACGAGCCGGCCGCTGCGGCGGACGCGTCGCCGCCGCCGGCGACCGGCGAGGCGGAGGTCGCCGCCGTGGCGCCCGCCGAGAACGGCGTTCCGGTCGCGCAGAAGGCGGTGTTCTATCAGGAACGCACCGAGACCACGCCGGGCACGCAGGAAAGCGGCAACGTCGTCTGGTCGGTGGTCAACGAGCCGCCGTCGGAGGGCCAGCCGGCCGAGCCGGCGATCCGCGCCGTCGCCGACGTGCCGGACGAGAACCTCAAGCTGACCATGACCATCCGCCGCAACGCCGACCCGACGCTGCCGGCCAGCCACGTCGTCGAGCTGATGTTCGACACGCCGGAGAACTTCGCCGGGGGCGGCGTCGCCAATGTTCAGCGGCTGGCGCTGAAGGCCACGGAAGAGGCGCGCGGCGAGCCGCTGATCGGCGTCGCCGGCAAGATCTCCGACGGGTTCTTCATCATCGCGCTGAACAATCTCGACCAGGCGGTGCAGAACAATCTGTCGCTGCTGGAGAGCCAGCAGTGGATCGACATTCCGCTCGCCTACGCCACCGGGCGGCGGGCGCTGATGTCGATCGAGAAGGGCGTGCCCGGCGACCGGGTATTCAAGGAAGCCATGGACGCCTGGGCCGCCAAGACCTGACCGGACGGGGCGGCGCCACCGGCGCCCGTGCCGCCTGACCGAATCGCACGCATGAAAAAGGCCGGCCCCGCGAGGGGCCGGCCTTTTCGTATTGTGGCTCAGACGCGGGCGGCTGGCCCGCCGAAGGCTGCCGTCAGGCCGGTTCCTGCACCGGCCGCAGCGCCCGGTTGGTGGCGTCGGCGGTGTCGCGCACCGCCTTCTGCACCTTCTCGAACGCCCGCACCTCGATCTGCCGCACCCGCTCGCGGCTGATGTCGAACTCGCCGGACAGGGCTTCCAGCGTCAGCGGCTCCTCGGCGAGGCGCCGGGCCTCGAAGATCCGCCGCTCGCGGTCGTTGAGCACGCCCATCGCGCTGCGCAGCATACCGCGCCGCTGGTCGAGCTCGTCCTCGCGGGCGAGCAGGTCCTCCTGCGTCTCGCTGTCGTCGACCAGCCAGTCCTGCCACTCGCCGGACTCGCCCTCGGTGGCGCGGATCGGCGCGTTCAGCGAGGCGTCGCCGGACAGGCGGCGGTTCATCGAGATCACTTCCTCGGTCGACACGCCGAGCGAGGTGGCGATCTGCTGGACCTGCTCGGGCCGCAGGTCGCCCTCGTCGAGCGCCTGGATCCGGCTCTTCATCTTGCGCAGGTTGAAGAACAGCCGCTTCTGGTTGGCTGTCGTGCCCATCTTCACGAGGCTCCACGACCGCAGGATGTATTCCTGGATCGACGCCTTGATCCACCACATCGCATAGGTCGCAAGGCGGAAGCCGCGCTCCGGGTCGAAGCGCTTGACCGCCTGCATCAGGCCGACATTGCCTTCCGAGACCACTTCGCCGATCGGCAGGCCGTAGCCGCGATAGCCCATGGCGATCTTCGCCACGAGCCGCAGATGGCTGGTCACCAGCCGGTGTGCGGCGTCGCGGTCGTCATGCTCGGCATAGCGCTTCGCCAGCATGTATTCTTCCTGCGGCTCCAGCATCGGGAACCGACGGATCTCTTCGAGATAGCGGCTGAGGCCGCCTTCGCCCGAGGCAATGCTCGGGAGATTTGCTTGGGCCATGTTTTGCCCCTCCATCACTGTGCCGGACCGCTCGTCATCGAGCCGGACCGAACGGAGGCCGCATCGCGCCAACCCCCGCAACTAGGATAATATGGGAATGGAAGCGGGCCAATTTCAGGCCGCTGACACACCGGGCCGATGAACGCTGCGTTCGGGTTTGCACCACGATGGTCGCAGCCGGATGCCCATCTACTCAGGAAGAAAAACGTCGAGTGCGGCGCAAAGTTCCCGCATGTCGGCGGGCAGCGGCGAGTGGAAATCCAGCGCCTCGCCGGTCACCGGATGAACGAATCCGAGACGATGCGCGTGCAGCGCCTGCCGCTCGAACGCCCGGACCACCGCTGCCGCCGCGGGCTCCAGCCGCTCCACCTTGGTGCGGAAGCCCGCGCCATAGACATTGTCGCCCACCAGCGGGTGGCCGACATGCGCCATGTGCACGCGGATTTGATGCGTCCGGCCGGTCTCCAGCGTGCACTCGACCAGCGCGGCGATGCCGTCGTCGAGCGTCGAGATCGCCTCGACGCGGTAGCGCGTCACGGCGTGGCGGGCGTCGCTGCGGCCCTCCGGCACCACCGCCCGCTTGACCCGGTCGGTGGTCGAGCGGCCGAGCGAGGTGGCGATCGTGCCGACCTTGCGGACCGGCGTGCCCCAGACCACCGCCAGATAGGCGCGCACCAGCCGCCCGTCCTTGCCGTGCGCGGCGAACTGCTCGGCGAGGCCGCGATGGGCGATGTCGGACTTCGCCACGACGAGCAGCCCGCTGGTCTCTTTGTCGAGGCGGTGGACGATGCCGGGCCGCTTGACCCCGCCGACGCCCGACAGGCTGTCGCCGCAATGGTGGAGGAGGGCGTTGACCAGCGTGCCGGTCCAGTTGCCGGCGCCCGGATGCACCACCAGGCCGGCCGGCTTGTCGACGACGACCAGATCGGCATCCTCGTAGACGATGGTGAGCGGAATGGCCTCGGGCAGCGGGTCGGCGTCCAGCGGCGGCGGTTCGACGAAGGCGACGCTCTCGCCGGCGACCAGCCGCCGCTTCGCCGCGGTCACCACGGTGCCGTCGACGCTGACGACGCCGTCGGCGATCAGCCCCTGCGCCCGGCTGCGCGACAGGCTGTCGCCGCTCTGGCGGGCGATGAACATGTCGAGACGCTGGCCGTCGCTTTCGGCATCGACGAGGAACCGCCTTGTATCCATCGGTTCAACCCCTGTAGGACCCGGGCAGCATGCCAACGGAGCGGGCCGGACCGACCATGACCATCAGCGACGAAGACGAGGCGGAGGCGCCGCTTGATCCGGCCGTGGAACGGCTGCGGCGCAAGATGGTGCGGCTTCTGGCTGTCTCGATCGGTGTCATGATGATCGGAGTTATGGCGGTGCTGGCGGCCGTTGTCTACAAAGCCATGGGCTCGGGGAGTGCCGCGGCGCCGGATGGCGCGGAGATCGCGCTGGCGCTGCCGACCGGGGCGGACGTGCGGAGCGTTTCGCTCGATGGCGACCGCGCGCTGGTCCACGCGGTGACGACGGAGGGCAGCCGCCTCTACCTGATCGGCCTCGGCGATGGGGCGATTCTCGCAACCTACACGCTGGGGGCAGGCAGCTAGCCGCCCGAGGCCATGGCCCGCCTTTCGCCGAAGCCGGGCTTTTCCCCGCGATCCGGGCCGGTTTCCGGCGTCCGGCGCCCCACGCAGCGCGACCTGCAATCGATGCCGAAACCCCCCTTGCACCCGGCGGCAGCCCCGGTTATATCCTCGGCCACTGGCACGCGCCCATCGTCTAGCGGTTAGGACGGCGCCCTCTCACGGCGCAAACAGGGGTTCGATTCCCCTTGGGCGTACCAGTTCCTCTCTTTCCCCTGATCTGTCCTTTCGCGTCCCAGGTTCGCGGTCACGCGCCGCGTGCGTGGCGCTGCATTGCGGCGGGTCCGCGCGCGGAGACCAGCAGGGAAGTCGCCAGATCCATGCAATGCTTGTCGGCCATCCTGCCGCGCCTGATCCCGGCGCCCGGCCGGCCGCCGCAAAGCGGCGGTCCACGGGACGAGCGAGAGCCAAGAGATGATGACAGTCCAGATCGAGATCGACGGGGAACGCTTCCCGGCGCGCTTCGAGGCCGAGGCGGCGCCGCGCACCGTGGCGGCGATCCGGGCCATCCTTCCCTACAGCGAGCGCATCATCCACGTGCGCTGGTCGGGCGAGGCGTGCTGGATCCCGCTCGGCGAGCATGATTTCGGGCTCGGCTACGAGAATGCCACGAGCCACCCGGCGCCGGGGCAGTTCATCCTCTATCCGGGCGGGGTGAGCGAGACCGAGATCCTGTTCGCCTACGGGCCCGTCGCCTTCGCATCGAAGGCCGGGCCGCTGGCTGGCAACCATTTTCTCACCATCACCGACAGGCTGGAGACGCTGGCGAGGCTCGGGCGCGACACGCTCTGGACCGGCGCGAAGACGATCCGGATGCTGGCCGGCTAGGGCTTTTCGCCGGTCCGCGGCCGGAAAGCCACCGGCCGGGTGCGGCCGTCGCTCGCGCGCCAGAGGCGGGACCCGCGAGCGCGGCGTCCGTTTCGCCTACGCCCGGCCGCTATGCCCGAGCGGCGAGTGCTCGTCGCGCCGGCCAACCTGCGCGGCGGGAACGGGACGGCCGAGATAGTAGCCCTGTGCGAGCAGCACGTGGCACTTGGCGAGGAATTCGAGCTGCTCCTGCGATTCGACGCCCTCGATGATGACGCTGAGGCCGCGATCCTGCAGCAGCCGGATGATGTTCTGCAGGAACACCGCGCCCTCGCGGGTGGCGATCCCGTGCAGGAAGCGGTGGTCGATCTTCACGGCCTCGAAATGCGCCGCGTGCAGCCAGGCAAGCCCCGCATAGCCGGTGCCGAAATCGTCCAGCCAGATCTCGACCCCGAGCTCGCGCAGCGCCGAGATCGCCTGCAGGCTCTGCGGGTCCGAGGCAATGTCGGCGCCTTCGGTGATCTCCAGCGCGAGGCGGGTCGGCTTCAGGTCGAACTCGCCGAGCAGGTTCGCCACGAACAGCGGAAATCCCGACGCCCGCAACTGGATCGCCGAGACGTTGACCGACACCTTCTCGGCGATCCCGGGCTTCAGCACCTCGATGCAGGCGGTGCGGAGCGCCCAGTAGCCGAGGGCGATGATCGCGCCGGTCCTTTCGGCGACGGGGATGAACACCGAGGGGCTGATCAGCGTGCCGTCGGGCCCGCGCAGGCGCATCAGCGACTCGACGGCGTGGACCTTGCCGCTCGTCACCTCCACCACAGGCTGGTAAACGAGCGAGACGAGGCCTTCCGCCGTGGCCTGCGTCAGGATATCGGCGATCGCGCGGTCCTCGTCGTCGCTCAGCGGCGCCGCGGGATCGAATATCTGCGTGCCGTTCCGGCCGCCGGCCTTGGCGGAGTAGAGGGCGTTGTCCGCCTCGGCACTCTCGCGGTCGAGATTGGGGCTGGCATCGCGGGTCATGGTCGCGCCGATGCTCACCGTCACGTAGGAAAACCCGTCGCGGCGGCGGAAATGCGGAATGGCCAGCGCTTCCACCGTCTTGCGCAGCGATTCTGCGAAGTCGAACAGCGCCGCTTTGTCCGGGACGCTTTGGAAGGCGATGAATTCCTCCCCGCCATAGCGGCCCAGGACGGCGCCGGCCGCGGCGGCCGCGACATCGAGCGCCCGGCCGATCTCCACCAGGCACTGGTCGCCCCGCTGGTGGCCGTAGAAGTCGTTATACGGCTTGAAATAGTCGACATCGATGAGCAGCACGCCGATGTGCCGCCCGTCCCGGAGCCAGCGTTCGCGGGACTCATCATATTCCTGCACGACGGCCCGGCGGTTCCGAAGCCCGGTCAGGTAGTCCGTGTTGGCGAGCTGCGCGAGCTGCTGCCCCTTCTCGCGCGCCGCCGCCTCGCTCAATCGCGCCCGCAGCCCGTTCAGGAAGGTGACATAGCGCTCAGCCGCGAGCTGCCACGAGAGGTAGAGCGCGAACCCCAGGAAGATGACGAAGAAAGAGACCAGGATGACCTTGGAGCTGGACGGCGCATCTGAAATGATGGCTGCGACGGAAAAAAGCACTGTCAGGCTGGCGGAACACGTCGCGCTGATCCAGAACTTAAGACGAAAGAAAAGACTTGAGCTGAATACGAAGACGGCACCAAAAACGAAGAATTGCCAGTATTGTACCTGATAGGCAGTGTTGCCCGCGACCAGAAGCCAGGCGATTGCTGCCGCAAAAAGCCCTAGCGCACAAGTGATGTTGATGATACTAAGGCTGAGTTTCTTGTGAGACTGTATTTCCACCAGAAACAGGAAGAACAGGCCGACGACAACGCGCGTCAGGGCGCTGGCGACGCCGGTGTCGGGGAAGAGCCAGAGGTCGAAGGCGCCGAAAAGAATGAAGCATGCGACGGCCGCCCGCACGCCGCCGCGCACGGAGGCGCGGTCGGCGGCTTCGGTGCTCTCTTCGAACATCCGTCGCAGGACCGGATCGGCCGACTTCCAGAGCGGTTGGTCCAGCGCATGCTCGATGCGGGAACCCAGACCAGCCTCGCTTCCTACCACCAGATCGCATCCCTCCATGTCAGATGCACGGCATTCCGCCCGCGCGAAGCGAGCGGAGCCGGATGAGGCCGGCAATGACGCAGACACTAGCACAGGCTGGATTACCGAGCACTGAAGGCGCCGGACCTTGCTCCGCGCTTCCTTAACCTCGCGCTTTACCGCTCTGCATCATTTGACTTAAATTGCGCGGATCATCGTAGGAGAAGCGCAATGAACATCCCTGTCTCATCGATCGACGATCAAAGTCTGATCACAAGCAAGCTTTTCCGCGATCGGAATCTAAACAAGTCCGGTAGTATTGACGAAGGCGAGTTGCGGGAAGCACTCGGCCGGATGTCGCTGTCGCTCGAGCTGGCGAATCAGGGTTTTGCAGCGGCCAAGCCGGCGGCGACGATTGTTGCTCGTCTGGCAGGAGAACTGCACGAACTGCGCCGCTCCGTGCCGCCGCAGGTCTGGCGCAGCCTCATTCCGTTCGCCCAGCAACACCCCGTCACGCAATATCTGTTCCAGGACCCGCTGACCAACTGGTCCTTCACCAAGCCGCGCGGCTATTCCGGCGACGCCGGACTGCTCGATCTCTACTACAAGCATCCGAGCGCCGCGCACCTCCTGACCGACTGCACCGAACTCGGGCGGGAAATCTACGCCTACACGTCGGAGGTCCCGGCATGCGAGGGCGGGCGCGAGCGCCGCGAGATCCTCGCCCGGCACGTCGACGAAGCGGCCGCCGCGGCGGCGGGCGGAGCGGAGATCCTCGCGGTCGCCGCCGGCCATCTGCGGGAGTCCGAGCTGACGCAGAACCTGACCACCGGCAAGATCAGCCGCTGGGTGGCGCTCGACCAGGATCCGGTCAGCGTCGGCGTGGTGACGCGCGACTACGGCACCTCGGTGATCGAGCCGATGATCGGCTCGGTGCTCGGGCTGCTCCGCCGGTCGTACCGGCTGGGCACGTTCGACCTGATCTACATCTCGGGTCTCTACGACTACCTGGAGCAGAAGACCGGCATCAAGCTGATGCAGCGCCTGTGGGAGATGCTGCGGCCGGGCGGCCTCATGCTCTTCGCCAATTTCAGCGACGAGATGACCTCCGACGGCTACATGGAGACCTTCATGGACTGGCCCCTGATCCTGCGGTCGGACACGGACATGTGGGCGATCATCAACGGCAGCATCGACCGCAACGAGGTGGACGCGAGCGTCTGGTACGGCGCAAACCGCAACGTCGTCTACGGGACGTTGCGGCGGAAATAGCCCGGGGACATCGCTGGAACGCGCGGGCGGCGGCGGCCGCCCGCGTCGCGGCTGCCGGCTTCTTGCTGCGGCCGGTTCGACCCGTCGCGCCACGGTCGGCCTTGCGGACGAGTGCCGCTGTCGCCACCATCGGGCGACGACCCGTTCCGGCCGCGAGACGGTCATTTTCCGCCCGAGAGTCATGAACGAACCCATCTTCATCGAGGACGCGGACGACCCGCGCATCGAGCCGTTCCGCGATGTCAGGGAGCGTGATCTCGTCGGCCGCTCGGGCTTCATCGCCGAGGGCAGCGTGGTGCTCGACCAGCTGCTGGTGTCCGAACGGTTCCGGCCGACGGCCCTGCTGATCCTGCGCAACCGGCTGGACGGCGTGCGCGGCCGGATCGCCGGGCTTTCGACCGACACCCCGGTCTATGTGGCCGAGCGGCCGGTGTTCGACCGCATCGCCGGCTTTCCGGTCAACCGCGGCGTGCTCGCCCATGGCGCAGCTGCCGGCACGCCGTCGTCGGCGGCGGACATCCTGGCGCGCGCCGCCGCGACCGGGCGGCCGGTGGTGGTCGGCGTCGAGATCGCCAATCACGACAATCTCGGCGCGATCTTCCGCAATGCCGCCGCCTTCGGCGCGGCCGGCATCCTGATGGACGAGACCTCGTGCCACCCGCTCTACCGCAAGGCGCTGCGGGTCTCCGTCGGCACCGCGCTGACCCTGCCATGGTACCGCGGCGGTAACGCCTCGGCGCTGGTGGCCGAATGCGAGGCGGCCGGCTGCCGGGTGATCGCCCTGTCGCCGGCCGGTGAGACGCCGCTGGCGCGGCTCGGCCGCGCGTCGCCGACGGCGCTGCTGCTCGGCGCCGAGGGCAGGGGGCTTCCGCCGGCCCTGATGCAGCGCTGCGAGACGGTGCGGATAGAGATGCAGCCGGAGATCGACAGTCTCAACGTCGCGACGGCGGCCGCGATCGTTCTGCACGCGCTCTATTCGGCGGCGTGATCGGCCTCGTCCTTGCGCAGGCGGCGGGCGCGCTGCGCCAGGGTCGGGCGCTCCTCGCTTTCCGTTCCCTCCGCCTGCGGATCGGCGTCGAGAATCCGGTCGATCGGCGAGTCCCGCCCCTCTACCGCGGCCGTCAGGTGGATCACCCGTGCGGCGATGTCGCTGATGCGCTGGCGCAGCCGCGCCTCGTCGAGATCGGCTTCGCCAAGCGGATGTTCCGGCAGGTCGAGGGCCCGGCGCACCTGCTCGCCGACCGAACCGGCAGGCGCCTCATGCTGCGCCGCCGGCTCGCCGGTCACGGCGTCGCTCCCGGCCTCGGCCTCGGCAGCCTGCCGCGAAACCGCGGCAACCGGCACCGCCGGTGCCGCGCGCAGCGCCGTGGCTTCGCCCAGGCCGGACTCGACCACCGCCGCAAGCCGCACGATCGTCTCGTCCCGGTCGGCGAGTTCCGCCGTCAGGCGTGAGACCCGATCGTCCAGCTTGCGGGCGGCGGCCTTTTCCTTCTGGAAGCGCGCCTCCAGCGTGCCGGCCTCGCCGCGCAGCCGCTCGATCGTCGCCTCGCGTTCGCGATCCAGCCGTTCCGCCTGGCGCAGTTCGTCGGAAAGCCGTTCCGCCTTGCTCTCCAGCGCGACGATGGCGATCTTCCGCTCGTCGGCGATCTGCGTCAGCTCGCGGAAACGGGCCGCCAGCGCATCCATCTCCTCGATCCGCAGATCGAGATCGTGGCCGGTCTCCCGCAATTCGCTCTCCAGCCGCCCGTAGTCGGCCTCGCGGGCCTCCAGCGTCTCGGACAGATCCTTCAGCTCCGCCTCGCGGGTGGCGATCACGTCCTCGAGCTCGCGGTTGCGCCGCTTCAGCTCGGCGTTCTCGCGCGCTACCCTGCCGGCTTCCGCGCGCTCCAGCGCCGCCTTCTCGCGCATCGCCAGCGCGTCCATCTCGCGGCGGCGCGCGGTGAGCGCCGCCTCGGCGCGGACATGGTCGAAGCTGGCGCGGATCTCGTTGGCGCTGACCGGGATCGCCGCCTCGAACTCGCGGCGGGCGAGGCGCCTGGCGCGCCCCATCGCCAGCGGCGCGACCAAAAGGGCGATCAGGATGGCCGTCAGGAAGCCGAAGAGAAATGTCAGGCCGGTCGCGATCATGGGGACCTTCGAAGGATGTCGACGCGCGTATATAGCGCGGAACGGGCGGTATCGGCCGCCCGTTCCGCACAGGAAATGCGATTTCGCCCGTCGCTATGCTTCGACGGCAACGCCGGCCGGCTGGATCAGAACGGGTTCCAGGTCGGCATCGGCGTGACCTTCAGATAGCCGAGATTGACGCCGAGGCGAGCGCCGACACCGGTCTTCACCGGCACCAGGACGATTTCGTCCCGCACCAGCACGGTCATCCCGAGGCCGCCGACCAGATAGGCGCTGCCGGTGACGCCGGCGAAGCGGCCGTAGATGCCCTCCACCGACGGCAGGTTGTAGACCAGCATCATGGTGCGGGCGCCGTCGCCGCCGACGTCGAAGCCGAGCGACGGCCCCTGCCAGAACATCCGGTGCTGGCCGGCATTCTTGGTGAACAGCGTGCCCTCGCCGAAGCGCAGGCCGCCGAAGAAGGCGCCGGCCGCCTCCTCGCCGAGAATGTAGCCGTTCGGCAGGCCGTAGCGCTCGAAGGCGTTCTCGACCAGCTGCGCCAGGCCGCCGGCGGTGCTGCCGAAGAACTGGTGGCCGGTGGTGACGATCTCGTCGACCGTGTAGCCCGACTGCTGCTGGGCAGCGGCCGGCGCGGCGAGGGCGAGACCCAGCGCGACGGCCACCAGAGCGGCGAGATGGCGGACCGTGTTCAGCATGCGGTTCATGATCGGATCCTTCCAGGAACCCGGGCTGCCGGCCGGGAAGTCGGCGCCCGCGAAGCGCCCTCCTGAGCGCGATCGCTGCGAGTTGAGCAAAACATGGTTGTCATTTGCCTAACGGCCCCGGCGGCGTGGCACGGGGTTTGAGGGCGGCTGCGTCGGTTGACGCTTCCGGCGTCAAAACCCATGCTCGCCGCCGCACGACCCGGCTGATTCGCCGGGGGCGATCGACGGACTCAACGGAACGGACCTGCATGACCACGCTTCCCGAGCTTTCCGCCGCAGACCTGGCGGCTCTCCTGTCGAGCCGTCTGTGCCACGACATCATCTCGCCGGTGTTCGGGATCCAGAGCGGTCTCGAACTGCTCGACGACATGCCGAACGATCCCGAATCCATGGATCTGGTGCGCAAGTCGCTGAAGGCGGCGGTGGCCAAGCTGCAGTTCGCCCGGATCGCCTTCGGGGCGGCCGGCTCCTCGACCGCGATGATCGACCTCAACGAGGCCAAGATCGTGGCGACGGGCTACATGGAGCACGAGAAGGCCTCGCTGGTCTGGGAGGGCGAGCCCGGCTATGTCGGCAAGAACTTCGTCAAGGTGATCCTCAACCTGGTCGTCCTCGCCAGCGCCTCGATCAGCCGGGGCGGCGAGGTCCGGGTCGAGATCGAGAGCCTCGAGCCGCCGCGCGCCACCGTCCGCGCCAGCGGCGACCGCGTGCGCATGCAGCCCCGCCTGCTCGCGCTGCTCGACGGCCAGGGCTCCGCCGAGGCCATGGATGCTCAGGCGATCCAGCCCTACTACACGCTCTTCCTCGCCCGGGAGTCCGGCCTCGGTGTCGCCCACGAGCTCGGCGAGGGCACGGTGGTGTTCCGCGTCGCCTGAGGCGGCAGGGCATCTTTACCCAATTTTACCGCTGTTTCTGAACGTCGCGGCAAGTCTGTCGGTGTAGGGCTTGTGGCGTTGCAGCCCTGCCGTCGGCGGCTGCATTGCGGAGGAAGCCGGTCATGCAGACCTGTCTGGTGGTGGACGAAGCGCCGGTCGTGCGCAAGGTCGTGTCGCGCATGCTGCCGCAGCTCGGCCTGGCGGTCGAATGCGTCGCCGGCCCGTCCGAGGCGATGGAGTGGATCGCCCGCAACGGCCTGCCGGATCTGGTGCTGGTCGCCGCCACCGTGCTCGGCAACGAGGCGCCCGACCTCGTGCGTCAGATCAAGGCCCTGCCGCAGGGCGGCCGGGTGACCATCCTCGCCGTCATCGTCGAGGGCAATCTCGGGCTGATGACCCGGCTGAAGCGCGCCGGGGCCGCGGACTTCCTCTACAAGCCGTTCGACCGCGCCTCGCTGGCGGCGGCGATCACGCCGCATCTCGCCGGCGCCGCGGCGTCCTGGCCGGGCGATGGCGGGCAGGCCGCCGACCATCTGCGGCTCGCGCTCTGAACGGGTGGCCCGGCCGCGGGAGCACCGTGGTCGGCGCAAACGAAGACCCGCCGCGGCAGGGCCGGGCGGGTCCGGGTCTCGGACGGCGGGTTCGATCAGGCGGCGCGGGCTTCCTCGGGCTCGCGCAGCACGTAGCCGCGGCCCCAGACGGTCTCGATGTAGTTCTTGCCCTCGGTCGCCGTCGCCAGCTTCTTGCGCAGCTTGCAGATGAACACGTCGATGATCTTCAGCTCCGGCTCGTCCATGCCGCCATAGAGATGGTTGAGGAACATCTCCTTGGTGAGCGTCGTGCCCTTGCGCAGCGAGAGCAGCTCCAGCATGGCGTATTCCTTGCCGGTGAGGTGGACGCGCTGGCCGTTCACCTCGACGGTCTTGGCGTCGAGATTGACGGTGAGGTCGCCGGTATTGATGACCGACTGGGCGTGGCCCTTCGAGCGCCGGACGATGGCGTGGATCCGGGCGACGAGCTCGTCCTTGTGGAACGGCTTGGTCATGTAGTCGTCGGCGCCGAAGCCGAGGCCGCGCACCTTGTCTTCGATCCCGGCCATGCCGGAGAGGATGAGGATCGGCGTCTTCACCTTCGACAGCCGCAGCGTGCGAAGCACCTCGTAGCCGGACATGTCCGGCAGGTTCAGATCGAGGAGGATCAGGTCGTAGTCGTACAGCTTGCCGAGATCGACGCCTTCCTCACCCAGATCGGTGGTGTAGACGTTGAAGCTCTCCGACTTCAGCATGAGCTCGATGCTCTGCGCGACCGCGCTGTCGTCTTCGATCAAAAGAACGCGCATCAGAAGTTCCTCTCAGCCATCCGCGCCGAATAACGACATTCGGCAGGCTCTCGTTTGTCTAAAGTCCGGCCAAACCGTGGCACGAAATGGTTAACAAAAAATCGCGGTCCGTCATGGACAGGGGGCACGGTGCCCGGCGGGCAGTTCAAGGCACGGCGTTCGATCATCCGGATGCGCCTTCGATGCGCCAAACACGGGGAACTCGGTTTACCCAGCCTTAAATCCTCGTCCCTATGATTAACGGTGCGCGTAAACAGACGGTTAAGAGGCTTAGCCCCCGAGGCTTGCCCGAAACCCGTTTGTCGCGGTGTTCAAGCCGGTTCCGGTCGTCGGGGCTGTCAGCTGGGGAATTGAGTATGAAGCGGGACAACCTGGTGCGTCTGACGCGTTTCAAGGTCACCGAGAAACGCCGCCAACTCGAGCAGCTCGAGATGATGATGGCCGAATTCGCCCGCATGGCTGGGGAACTGGACCATCAGATCAACACCGAGGAGAAGAAGGCCGGCATCAGCGACGTGGCGCATTTCGCCTACCCGACCTTCGCCAAGGCGGCGCGGATCCGTCGCGACAACCTCAACAATTCGGTCCGCGACCTGAAGGTGCAGGTCGCCGCCGCCCGACTCGCCCTCGAGGAAGCCGACGCCGAGCTCGTCAATGCCGAGAAGCTGGAGCAGCGCGACGTGGCGCGCGAGGAACTCGAGCAGCGCCGCGAAGCGCTCGGCTGACAAGATTGCGCCGGTGAAGACCCGCCGGCGCCGCAGCCCCTGACGCCGTGGCCGGCGCCGGCTCGGCTGCGCCCTATCGCGAGGCGAGGGGCAGCTTGCCGCGGGCGTTGGAATCATCCCGGCCGCGGCGCCGGAAATTATCCCAGCGGCAGATACGAAAAAAGCCGGCGAAATGCCGGCTTCTTTCGTATCCAGGTATTATGTGCTCAGTGCAGTTCGAGTTTCTTGCGATACTCCTGCAGCTGGGTCGTCCGCAGCCCGGCGAGGCCGTGCTGGTCGATGGAAACCTGCCAGGAGAGGAACTCCTCCACCGTCAGCGTATAGCGTGAACACGCCTCGTCTAGGCTGAGCAGGCCGCCGCGTACGGCGGCAACCACCTCGGCCTTGCGGCGGATCACCCAGCGACGCGTATTCGACGGCGGCAGGTCGGCCATCGTCAGCGGACTCCCGTCGGGGCCGATGACGTATTTCACACGCGGTCTGATCTGATCGGTCATTGTACTCTCTACTACACTCAAAGACCTAATCTCAGCGTCACGTTAGCCGGACGCTTTTAAAATTCCGTCAAGCCTGTCGTAAGCTTTCGATAAGAACTTGAACGGGTTTGCATCAGGCCACTGGAGTCATTGACATCCGGTTGCCGCACCGGAGGGAAAGCACGGGCGCTTTGCATTTCGGCGCGCCGCCGCCTACATCCTGCCGATGACCGCAGCAGCGCCGCCGAGCCCGCCCATGCTGAACAGCCTCGACCTGCCGAAGCCCGCCGCCGCGACGCGCGTCGTCGTCGCCATGTCCGGCGGCGTCGATTCTTCCGTCGTCGCAGCGATTCTCAAGGACGAGGGCTACGATGTCGTCGGCATCACGCTGCAGCTCTACGACGCGGGCGAGGGCGCCCGGCGCGCCGGCTCCTGCTGCGCCGGCCAGGACATCGCCGATGCCCGCCGGGTCGCCGAGACGCTGGGCATCCACCATTACGTGCTGGATTACGAGGAGCGCTTCCGCAAGGCGGTGATCGACCCGTTCGCGGCCAGCTATCTCGCCGGCGAGACGCCGATTCCCTGCGTCGCCTGCAACCAGACGGTCAAGTTCCGCGACCTCCTGGCGACCGCCCGCGACCTCGGCGCCGACGCGCTGGCGACCGGCCATTACATCGACAGCCGCCTGAACGGCGCGCACCGCAGCCTCTACCGGCCGCGCGACCTCGATCGTGACCAGAGCTACTTTCTCTACGGCACGACCCAGGAACAGCTGGATTTCCTGCGCTTTCCGCTCGGTCGCCTGACCAAGCCGGAGACCAGGGCGCTGGCCGAGCGGCACGGCCTCGCCATCGCCGCCAAGCCCGACAGCCAGGACATCTGCTTCGTCGCCAAGGGGCGCTACAGCGACGTGATCCGCCGCCTGCACCCCGATTCGGGCCGGCCGGGCGACATCGTGCATGTCGACGGACGCCATCTCGGCCGCCACGAGGGGATCCTCGGCTATACGATCGGCCAGCGGCGCGGCCTCGGCATCGCCGCCAGCGAGCCGCTCTATGTCGTGGCGATCGAGGCGGCTGCGGCGCGCATCGTCGTCGGACCGCGCGCCGCCCTGGCGACGCACCGGCTGCGGCTGCGCGACGTCAACTGGCTGGGCCGCGAGGCGCCCGAGGCGTTCGCCGCCGGCGGCCACGAGCTCTTCGTCAAGGTCCGCTCCACCCGCCCGCCGGCGCCGGCCCGCATCGTCGCGGCCCAGGACGGCTGGGAGGTCGAGATCCTCGGCGGCGAGGAGGGCATCGCGCCCGGACAGGCCTGTGTCTTCTATGCCGGCGAGGCCGAGGGCGCCGAAGTGCTGGGCGGCGGCGTCATCGCCGCGACCGGCGGCGCGCCCGCTGCCGGCATCCCCGCCCGGCCCGCCGTCGCGCGGGCCTGACCCGCCGCACCTGAGTCTCGGCCGCCAACCGCCGCCAGGGCGGCGTTCACAACTGTCCACCGTGCCGTCGGCGTCTGCCCCCATTGCGGCTGGCATCTGAGCATGGTGCCGCCGGCCTCTGCCGCGATACCGCTGGCGTCGCCGTTCCGCCGGCTTCGGGCCGCCAGCCGGCGCGCCGCGCCAGCGCCATCATGGGTTTTGGTCGGGCGAGGCGCCGTTTCCGCCGCCGCGAGGCATTGACAGAAAACGCCCCCCGCTCCTATATCGCGCCGACCCGACCGGCCATGCCGGGCCGGGACAGGCGGCGGGGTAGCTCAGCTGGTTAGAGCAGCGGAATCATAATCCGCGTGTCGGGGGTTCAAGTCCCTCTCCCGCTACCAACACCTTTTCGAAGACATAGCCCACATTCTGAACCTCCGGCCGGCCTTGGCAGGATCGGTCGCGCGGACGGCTGCGCCACTCGTGGGACGGCTGTCGCTGCGAGCCGGCGGCCGGCAGGCGCGCTTGGCGATTCGCGGTCGCCCTGCAAAAACTACCCGAGCGGGACGCCCACGGGGCACGAGCCGGCACCCCGGCCTTGTAGCGAAGCTCCGAGCCCGCCCGGCCTGGCGCCCGTGGCTCAGGCCAGCGCCGCCAGGCCCAGCTGCAATGCCTTGCGGATCGTGGCCGAGACGATCTCCTTCGGCTGGCCGGCGAAGTGGCACTCGGTCACCTGCGCGTTTTCGCCTTCGAGGAGCGTGGCGATGTAGACCAGCCCCACCGGCTTGCCCTGATCCGGCTCCGGCCCGGCGACACCGGTGATGGCGATCGCCAGGCCCGCGCGCGTGGCGCACCGCAGCGCGCCCTCGGCCATCGCGCGGGCGACGTCCGGGTCGTACACCGTCCGCTCCCGGATCAGATCCTCGGGAACGCCGAGCGCGTCGATCTTCATCGACGGACGGTAGGTGACGAAGCAGCCTTCGAGGACCGACGAGCTTCCCGGTGCGGCGGCGACGCAGGCGCCGAGTAGGCCGGCGGTGCAGGATTCGGCGGTGACGAGGCGCATGTCCCGCTCGGAAAGGGCGTCGGCGAGCCGATGGCCGAGGACTGCGATGTCTCCGGAGAACGAGGCGAGCGCACGGTCGTCGCGCAGCACGGCGGGGCGGAACAGCCGGTCGTCGATCAGGTCCAGCAGGCCCAGCCGGTCCGCCCGCGGATGCTCGAGGACGACGGGGTTCACCCGCTTGAACCAGGTCGTCTTCAGCCGCCGCAGCACGGCGGCGAGGGAGCGGACAGCGACCGGATCGTCTTCCGCACCCAGCGCCGAGGGCATCGCCTGCGCCGTCAGCGACGGATCCTGCCGCAGCGCCTCGACCACCGCGAAGACGGCGATGTCCCACTCGAGATATGTCGCGCCGATCTGCGCCTCGTCGCCTTCGCCGATCCCCAGCCCGTCAGTGGGACTGGCGCGCCAGGTGCTCTCGGGGACGCCGTATTCCCGCGCCATCCACGGGATTTCCCAGGACTTCAGCAGCGACTGCACCGGCGCGAGGTCGCCGACGTCGCCATGCAGCGTCCAGAAGCCCGCGCCGAGTTCGGAGAAATTGTCGGTGCTCGCCACCACGCCGCCGCAGCGATGCGCCTGGTCGTACAGCGTGATCATGCGCAGCCGGGCGCGGACATTGCCGCGCCGCGTGCGCAGCGGCTCGGTGTCGGAAGCGGTGAGGGCGTCGTCCAGCGATCCGAGGCCCGACACGACATCCCGGTATTGCCGCGACAGGTCGAGATGCAGGTGCTCGAGCCCCAGGGCGCGGCAGGCTTCGGCGCCGCGTTCGGTTTCGGCCGGGTTCTGTTCGATGGGAAGCGTGTAGCCCACCACCCGCCAGCCCGCCCGCTTGAGCAGCGCTGCCGTCACCGCGCTGTCCACCCCGCCCGACATCCCGAGCACGGCGGTCGAGACGCCGGCCTGCTCCCGGTAGTCGGCGAGCTGCCGGACCAGCCGCTCGCCCGCCGCATGCAGATCCGCCGGCGGCAGGAACTGCCCGGCGGTGACCTGCTCGCGCAGCCGGACGTCGAACCATGGCGACAACGGACCCCGGGCGCTTTGCCGCGACAGTTCGAGAATGTCATCGAGATGTTGCATGGGCTGGCTCCCCGGATCGGCTCGCTCTCAAAACCGCTGCCGCCAGCCCGCCGTTCCGGCCGCGCCAGGCCCCGACCGCCCCGGAAGTGCGTGGTTCGCTACAAAGATCGGAACAGGGGCACGATTCGACGGTTGGCTCTGGAGCCCCCGTCGCGAGGAACGGATGGGCCGGGAAACACGAGAATCAGGAAAACGTCATGAAGCTTACAAACCAGGACCGGATGGTGGCCGTGTCGATCGCGGTCGGCGCCATCGTGGTGGCCCTTTTGTTCTACGGTCTCATCACCGACTGGTTCGGCATCTTCGGCTTCGAATACGCACCGGTCGTCGGTACCTGACGACGGCGATGCGGCGTCCGCCGGCAAGCGGCAGCGGCCTTGCGGCGGCGTTTCCGGAACCCGACCGCGAGCAATGGCCGGGACTACGCGGTCGTCGGGGACGAGGCAGCGATGCGCGGCGGCGCATCGGCCATGACAGGGCGCTGACTGCGGCGGCACAGATAGACTTCGTCATCGGTGGCGGCCTCGATCCGGAAGCCGGCGCTGCGGAGCATCGCTTCCATGCCCGCCCGGTTCGGCACCCACCAGTTGGTGGGATCAGTTGCGTAATTGTGCTCGATGAACGCCATCCGCGGGAAGCCGTCGTCCTCGAAAGGGGCCGTGTCCTCGAACTCGTAGTCTGCCTGGACAGGGCTTACATGCCGCGTGCCACGCAGCATCGACTGGAAGAGAAGGTCGCTCTCCGCCACGTGCTCGTAGATGAGGTCCAGCGCCAGCAGCGGATGCCGCAGGTGATAGAGGACCCCCATGAAGATGACGAAATCGAACTTCTGGCCGAGCTGACCGACGTCGTAGACCGACAATTCCTCGAACTCGATGTCGAGACCGGCAATCTCCGATGCCAGCCGCGCCTGCGCCAGATAGCGGGGATCGGAGTCGATGCCGACCACGAGATCCGCGCCGCGACGCTTCATCTCGAGCGAATAGAAGCCGGCATTGCAGCCGATGTCGAGAACCCGGCGTCCGCGCATGTCCGCCGGAACGAGGTGGCGAAAACCGTTCCACTTGAAGGTCGGGTAGTCTCCGAGAAAGTGCTCGGGCGCCGTCTGGATGCCGGCCAGTTCCATGTTGTGGAACCACGGAGCCAGCGCCTGGATCCGGCGTTCGAAATTGTCTTGCACCATGTTTCTGCTCATGCCGATGTCTTTCTGAACCCCGTTCGCGCGCCGTCGCCGCTTCGGCCGCTTACGAGAGATTCGTCTCTGCGAAGGAATAGGCAGCCCGGCTGCTCGGGCGGCTGCCCGTCCATCCCTGGTCGTCGCGGTTCTCGGCGTCGGCGAACCACGCGATCGTCGGTTCCAGTCCCTCGACGAGGGTGACCTTCGGTTCCCAGCCCAGCAGTGACTGTGCCAGCGTGATGTCCGGCCGGCGCCGCTGGGGATCGTCCTGCGGCAGGGGGAGATGCACGATCGGTGATCGCGACCCGGTGAGCCGGATGACCTGGTCCGCCAGTTCCCTGATGGTGAACTCGCCCGGATTGCCCAGATTGACCGGCTGCTCCGGATTGGGCTCCACCTCCATCAGCGCGACGATGCCGGCGATGAGGTCCGTCACGTAGCAGAAGGAGCGCGTCTGCTCGCCGGTCCCGTAGAGCGTCAGCGCGTCCCCGGCCAGGGCCTGGCAGATGAGATTGGAGACGATGCGCCCGTCGTCCGGCTGCATGCGCGGCCCATAGGTGTTGAAGATCCGCACCACGCGGGCGTCCACGCGCCCGGCACGCAGATAGTCGAAGGTCAGGGTCTCGGCGGCACGCTTGCCCTCGTCGTAGCAGGCGCGCGGGCCGGTCGGGTTGACGTTTCCCCAGTAGGCCTCGGTCTGCGGGTGCTGCAGCGGGTCGCCATAGACCTCGCTGGTGGATGCGTGGAGGAGCCGCGCGCCGCAGCGTTCGGCCAGCTCCAGGATGTTGTTCGTGCCGACGACGCATGTCAGCATCGTATGCACGGGGTCTGCCTGGTAGCGCGGCGGGGAGGCGGCGCAGGCCAGGTTGTAGATCTCGTCCACCTCCAGCGACGTCGGCAGCGCTTCGCAGATGTCGCGTTCGATGAAGGTGAAGCGATTGCTGGCGCCGAAGCGCGAAAGGTTCGCGGTCGAACCCGTCTGCAGGTTGTCGACACAGGTGACGCGGTGGCCGCGGCGGAGCAACGCTTCGCACAGATGCGAGCCGAGGAAACCGGCGCCGCCGGTGACGAGAACGCGCTTCGCTTCGCTTCGCGGGGATCGGCGGCTCTGCTCGATGCCCTGCGGTTCCGGTTCTGCCTGCCGTAACGGCGCGCTTGTGCTGTCCAATTCCACCTCCGTCATGCCGCGCCCGCTCGCGCCGTGGATCGCGAGGCGACCGCCAGTCCGTCGAGGGCGGCGAGCAGCTCCGTCGCCCGCGCGATCCCCGTATGCTTCTCCAGAACGATCTTCCGCGCCGCCTGTGCCATTTCGCGGGTGCGCTTTTCGTCCGCGTCCGCCAGAAGGGCGACCACGTCCTCGGGCCCGTGGGCGATCACGATCGCCTTGCCGTCCGGAAGAAGTTCGCTAAGGCCCTGCCAGTCGTCGCTGACGATCGGCGTTCCGACCGCCGCCGCCTCGAAGAGGCGCACGCTCGGCGACCAGCCCGCGGCGATCATGTCGGCCCGCGTGACGTTCAGCGTGAATCGCTGTCGTGAATAGAAGTCGGCATGCTCCGCGGGGGGCAGATGATCGATGCGGTCGACATTGCCCGGCCACGCGATGTCGGACGGGTACTGCGGGCCGGCGACGACGAAGCGCTTGTGCGGAAGGCGGCGCGCCGGCTCGATCAGCAGCCGTTCCAGGGTCGGCTGGCGGTCGGGGCTGTAGGTGCCGAGATAGCCGAGGTCCCAGGACGCCGCCGCACCGGTGTGGCGGTAGCGCTCCGGCTCCACCGAGCAGTAGAGGGCGACCGCGCGGGCGGCGCCGAACCGGTTTTCCAGCCGCGACAGGGTAGGCCCGCCGGTGAAGGAGAAATAGGTATGAAAGCCGGGGATCTGCGCGGCCGCCAGATATTCCTCGTCGCCCCGTTCCAGCCTGGCGAGCGTCAACGGCGTGTCGATGTCGTAGAAGCTGACGCGGCCGGGCGCTATCCGGAACAGGCTGTCGATGACCGCCTTGCCGTCGGGGACGTAGGAGCCGACCAGCACCGCCCCGGCGCCGGCGAGGTCGTCGCCGTAACGGTCCGCGAGTTCCTCGACCTCGTCGTAGAATTCCAGCGTGCAGAAGTCAGGATCCGGCAGATCGCGGTGAGCCGCATACCAGGGCTTGTCCCGCTCCAGGAAGAGAATGCGGATCCCGAGCGCGTCGAGGCCCTTCAAGAGCGAGCGGAAGGTGGTGGCGTGGCCGTTGCCCCAGGAAGAGGAGAGGGTCAGGCCGACCACGACGATGTCGAAGGGCGGCCTCATGCCCGCGCCCTCTCGCGGAGGCCCGCCGCATGACGGTGCAGCAGCGCGTCCACGAGCACCGCGCGCTGTTCATAGGTGTGGTCCTTGAGCACGCGGGCGAGCGCCGCCTGGCCGATGCGTGCCGCCCGCTCGTCGCCCAGCCCCGCCATCAGATCGACCACGTCACGCCCGTCCCGGGCGACCAGCACTTCCTCGCCCGGCTTCAGGAATTGGTCGATGCCGGGCCACTCGTCGGTGATCAGGCAGGCCCCTGCGCCGGCCGCCTCGAAGACGCGCGTCGGCGGCGAAAACCCGGTCTCGGCCATGGAGGTGCGGTTGATGTTGAGGACCGCCTTCGGCGTGACGTTGAAGGCATTGTGGTCGCGCGTTCCCACATGGCCGATATGGCGCACGTTGGCGGGCAGGGCCCGGTCGCCCCATCCCGACCCGCCGAGCAGGAACGTCGCCTCCGGCAGCCGCATCGCCGGCTCCAGGAAGAACTCTTCGACGCGGGCCTCGCGGTCGGGCAGGCGATTGCCGAGGAAGCCGAGCGCCGCCGCGAAGCGGTCGTTCGGCGCGACGGGATGGTGGGTCGAGGGATCGAGCGCGTTGTAGATCGGGACGCATTCGGCTGCGCCGAGACGGCGGTAGGCGTCCACCACCGGGTCCCCGCCGCCATAGGTCAGCACCGCGTCCAGCCGGGCGAGGGCCGCGCGGGTGGGATGGTCGGGATCGGCGTTGAGTTCCGCCAGCGTCGCCGGGGCGTCGACGTCCCAGAAGATCTTCACCGCCCGCGGCTGCGCCGCGTCGAGAACCGCGCCCAGCAGCCAGTCGTCCTCGTAGCCGACGCCGCTCGCCTTCACCACCACGTCGGCGCCCGCGGCTTCGGCGGCCGCGGCCCCCGCTGCTTCGGGCGTCGCCTGATAGACCACGACCCTGCACCAGTCCGGCGGATCGATGTCGCGGTTCTCCTGCCGGCCATAGGCGTCAGGCTCGTAGAAGGTGATGTCGTGGCCGTGCGAGGCCAGGGCCCGTAGCAGCCCCCGGTAATAGGTGGCGGCGCCGTTCCAGTAGGAGGAGAGAATGCTGGAACCGTAGAACGCGATCTTCACTGCGCGGCCTCCCTTGCGATGTCTTTCGTCCCGTCGAGGCCGGACAGGATCGTGAAAAGTTCGTCCACGCGGTGCCGGCACGTATGCCGCGCCCGGATGGTCTCGAGGCCCGAGGCGGCGAGCGCGGCGGCGAGGTCGGGATCGTTCAGCACGTCGCGGATCCGCGACGTCATCTCGGCACCGTCCGCGGCCACCAGATAGTCGCTGCCGGTGCAGAAGAGGTTCTCCTCGTCGCGCCATGGCGCCGAGATCAGCGGAATCCCGCAGGCCAGCGCCTCGAACACGCGGATCGTCGGGATGCCGGGCAGCGCCTCGACATAGGGCCGGCGCGGAATGTGCATGGTGAAGCGATGCCGGGAGAAGGCCGCCGGAACCTCGGCGTTGGCGATCCAGCCGCGATAGTCGAGCCCGGCATCCCCCAGCGCCTCGACGCCTTCGGCGGGATAGCGCACCCCGTGGACGACGCCCGACAGGCCGAGCCTGCGCGCCGGCTCGATCAGGAACTCGCCGATCTCCTTCGTCCGCTCGCCGTCGCCCCAGTTGCCGATCCAGACCAGATCGCCCGTCGGCTCCGCCGGGATCGGCCTGAACAGGCGATCGTCCGCCGCCTCGTGCCAGGTGAAGACGCGGCGGCCCCAGCCGTCGGCTTCGTAGCGGCGGCGCAGCGTCTCGCCGAAGGCCAGCACGGCGTCGTAATCCTCCAGCGCCATGCCGGCGATGGCGCGGTGATCGGAAACCGCCCGGTGATGCGTGTCGTGGAAGAGCAGCGTGAAACGGCCGCCGTCGCGGCGCAGGCGCCCGATCTCGGCGACGAGCGCCGGGTCGGTCCATTCGTGCACCACCACGACGTCGGCCTCGGCGAGCGCCGCCGCATGGTCGAAGTCCTCGCCGTAGATCCGGCTGGCGAGCTCGGGAAAGTCGCGCCCGAAGCGCTCCACGTTGGCTTCCCCCTGCTGCTCGGCGAGATTGGTGCGGCTCCAGCTGTCCTCCGGCTCGAGCGCCACGGCGTCGTGCCCCCGCGCCACCAGTTCGCGCATGATGCCACGCAGGAAATGGGCGTTGCCGTGGTTCCAGTCCGAGACAAGAGAGTGGGTGTAGAAGACGAAACGCATCGGTTCAGCTCGCATGCAAGGGTTCGGCGGCGGCCCGTGCCGGGGCGAGGCGGCCATAGGCCGCCTGCAGCGCCTGCATCTGCCGCTTCGGGGTGAACTGCCCCGCGCGGACATGGGCCGCGCGGCCGAGCGCATCGCGCCGCTCCGGGTCGGCAATCAGCGCATTCACGGCGTCGGCGAAGGCAGAGGGATCGCGGGGATCGGCGAAGAGCGCGGCGTCCTGCCAGATCTCGCGATAGGTCGGGATGTCGGCCATCACCAATGCCGCCCCGGTCTCCGCCGCCTCCAGCGCCGCAAGCCCGAACGGCTCGTAGAGCGAGGGGGAGACGAAGATCGCGGCGCGGGCCATCAATCGCCGTATCCCGGCGCTCGGCAGGGAGCCTAGCTCCTCCACGTGGCGGAAGGCGAAGCTCTGGCCGTTGCCGCCGTGGCAGGAGCCGGCGGCGCGGACCGGCCAGGCGGCGCGCTCGCCCAGATGGTCGAGCAGGGCGGCGTTCTTGCCCTCGTCCCACCAGCGCGCCGCCGCGAGCACGAAGGGCTCCCGCGCTTCCTGCTTCTGCCAGGTCGTGCTCTCGACGGCGTTGGGGACGATCGCCAGCTTCCCCGCGGTGCCGTAGACGCGCTTCAAGGCATCGGCATGCGCCTGCGTCGGCGCGAGTACGCCATCAGCCCGCTGCAGTCCCTCGCGGTTCATGTCGAACAGCCACCGCCACTCCGGCGGAAGCGCGCCGCCTCGCATGGCATCCCACCAGGTGGCGACGCAGGAATGCGATACGGCGACGACCGGAAGGCTGGTCTGCAGTCCGGCGGCCTGGCTGGGCAGGTTCAGGTGCAGAAGGTCAACGCCCTCCGCGTCGGCCAGCTGGCCGAGGCGTCCGGGGATCGCGGCGAGCTCCTCCGGCCCCGCCGCGATCCAGTCCAGCTTCTCGTCGAGAACCATCAGCCGCGTCCGCTCCAGCGCGGCGACCTCGTGCTGCTGGGACTCGGACGGCCGGGGGCCGATGTTCACGAGAAGCACGCGTGTCCCGACAGCGTTCAGGGCTGCGGCCAGATCGACCGAATAGCGCCAGACGCCGCCGACGGCATCGGTCGTCATCAGCACATGGCGCGGCTGAGCGCGGCTCACGCCGACAGCCTCCGCCGGTCCTGGGCAAGCAGGACCGGCGCCGCCCGCAGGGATGCCAGCCGGTCATCTTCCAGCGGGCCTTCCGGGCTGCTCAGCCAGGCATGCAGATCGCGCAGACCTTCCTGCCAGCCGATCTTCGCCCGCCAGCCCACTGTCTCGGTCAATTGCCTCGTGTCGGCGACGAAGTATGTCTGGTCGCCCTGGCGCGTGTCGCTGTAGCGGATGGCCAGATCGCCTCCGACGAGGTCCGAGATCACCGCGAGGACGGTCCTGAGGCTGACCGCATTGTCGGGGCCGCCGCCGAGATTGAAGGCGCGGCCCTGCACCGTGTCGATGTTCGCCAGCAGCGCCCGGTAGGCGGCCACGGCATCGGCCACGTGCAAGATGTCACGCACCTGCTTGCCGTCGCCATAGATGGTCAGCCCCTCGTCGCGCAGCGCCCGGATCAGGAAATGGGCGACCCACCCCTGGTCTTCGGTGCCGAACTGGCGGGGACCGTAGATGCAGCTCATCCGCAGCACCGCGGTCGGAAGGCCGTAGGATTTCGCGTAGTCCAGCACGTACTGGTCCGCGACGCCCTTCGAGCAGCCATAGGGCGTGCAGAAGTCCAGCCGTCTCGCCTCGCTCACGCCGTGAGCGGCGATGTCGTTGTCGGCCGGCGCGTAGCGATCGGCCTCCTCCTTCATCGCGAGATCGGCAAGATTGCCGTAGACCTTGTTGGTCGACGCGAAGATCACCGGGGTCTTGCGCCCCGAGCGCCGGACGGCTTCCAGCACGTTCAGCGTGCCGCGCGCGTTCACCTCGAAATCCGCCATCGGCTGTTCGAGGCTGGTGGTGACCGCGACCTGGGCAGCCAGATGGAACACCGCGGCGGCGTCCTGGACGACGTCGATGAGGCGCTGCTCGTCACGCATGTCGTGGGGCTGCCAGTGCACGAGCGGGCCATGGCGATCCCTCAGCCACGCCAGATTGCGCTCGACGCCGGGCCGGCTGAGATTGTCGATGACGACGACGTCGCGGCCTTCGGCAAGGAAGCTCTCGGCGATGTTGCAGCCGATGAACCCCGCGCCGCCAGTGACCACGATCGGCGCGGCCCCCTGCCGCAGATGCGGGGCGGCGAGCGCCATCGTCTCGCGTACGGCCGGAACCCCGCCCTGCGAGAGGAGGCGCCCCAGGAGCTTGGGCCGGCCCGCCGCGTCGACGACGCCCATGTGATAATGCCGGTCGTCGAAGCGCAGGCCTTCCTGCACCGCGACGTCGCGCTGGATGTCCTGCCAGCCATACCAGTAAAGACGTTCCGCCGGGGCGCCCAGCGCCTGGAGGAAACTCTCCGCCTGCGTCGCTCCGTCGTGCCGCCAGGTGGCGTAGCCGGCTTCAGTGATCCAGATTTCGGCGGCCGGAGCGTACCGGTCGAGAACGGAACGCGTCTGGCCGATCAGGTCGTCCCAGCCGTTCCAGGTGCTGTTCTCGCTGTCCCAGGTGCCCGGAAAGCCGTGCAGGCCCACGACGTCCATCTTCGCCAAGAGGCCGCGCTCGCCCATCAGGTGCAGCCAGTTGGCATCGAAGGGGCTGAGGCCGCCGAGCACGGTCTTGTAGCCGCGTTCCTGCGCCCAGTGCGCGGCGGCGCCGACCATCTCGCAGAATAGGGCCCAGTCGGTGTCCTCGCGCCAGTCCCAGTCGAGGAGGTTGTTCGGCTCGTTCCACAGCTCGACGGCGGTGAAATGCGCGCCGTATCGCGTCAGGACGTGGTCGATGAAGTCGGCATAGTCCAAGAGGCGGAAGGGGGCGCCCGCGGACGTGCCGGTGCGCGACAGGGACGGCGGCGTGTAGTGGACGCAGGGCAGAAGCTCGAAACGCTCCGCGATCTTCGGGATCAGCCAGTCGTACCAGGCGGGCCCTTCCGGCTGATGATACTCGGCCCAGGAGAGATGGGTGCGCAGGAAGCGCGCGCCGGCGCGCTCCATCGCGTCCAGCGCGCTCAGCGTGCGCTCGTGCTCGCCGGGGCGGAACCACTCGGCAAAGCCGTAGGGCTTGTCCTGACCCGCGGATCCCGCCTTCATGCCACGAGGCCTCGTGCTTCGAGGTGCTTGCGCATTTCGTCGTTACGATCGGTGACTTCCTGCTGCGCCACCCACGCGGCGAGTTCGCCGAGCGAATCCTCCAGCGAATGGCGCGGCTCGAAGCCGAGCAGCGCCCGCGCCTTGGAGATGTCGGAGAAGCAGTTGCGGATGTCGCCCGAGCGGGCCTTCATCATGATCTCGGGCTCGACCGGGCTGTTCATCGCCTGCGCCACCATGCGCGCGACGTCGGTGACCGAGTAGGACCGGCCGCTGCCGATATTGATCGTCTGGCCCTTCGCCTCGGGCCGCTCGAGCGCCAGGCGGAAAGCCCGGGCGACGTCGCGCACATGCACGAAATCACGCCGCTGCAGCCCGTCCTCGAAGATCGTCGGGGCCTGTCCCTTGGCGATGCGGGAGGAGAAATTGGCGAGGACGCCGGTATAGGGATTGGACAGCGCCTGTCCCGGGCCGAACACGTTGAACAGGCGCAACGCCACCGCGTCCACCTTGTAGGCGTTGGCGAAGATCAGCACCGCCTGTTCCTGGAAATACTTCGTCAGCGCGTAGATCGAGGCGAGATCCACCGGCTTCGTCTCGTCGGTGGCGACCGGACGCAGCACGTCGCCGTCCGGCCCGAGCACATCCCAGCGCCCCGCCGCGATGGCCGCGGGGTCCCGGCGGGCGTTGTCGATGACCTCGCCGGAAGCGGTCTTGTAGCGCCCTTCGCCATAGACGCTCATGGACGAGGCGACGACGATGCGGCCGACGGGCTGCTCGATCAGTTCCTGAAGCAGCACCGCCGTGCCGACGTCGTTGGTGCTGACGTAGCGCTCGATCTCGTACATGCTCTGGCCGACGCCGACTTCCGCCGCCAGGTGAACGACGCCGTCGACGCCCGAGAGGGCGGCCCGCACGGTCTGGGCATCGCGGATGTCGCCCTTGCGGATCTCCACGCCGTCCAGATCCACCGGCTGCCCGGCCCCATGCACCTGGTCGATCAGGGCATCGAGAACCCGCACCTCGTGGCCGTGATCGAGAAGTTCCTTGCAGACCTGACGTCCGATGAAGCCGGCACCGCCGGTGACGAGAAAGCGAGACAAGCGTTACTCCTCTGTACTGTTGGCGTCCGTGCGGGACGTTCGATGGCGGATAGGCGGGTCAACTGGTGCGGATGTCCCACGAGGGAACCGCCCGGACCCGATTGCCTCCTCAGCCCACCGCCACTTGGCCGTCTCCGACCGCCTGGCGTTGCCGCCGGCCCGAACCGGCCTGCTCCGGGGACCGCGCGTCGTCGCGGAGGGGAGCGGAGCCGATCGGATGGTAGAGGAAGCCGGCCTCATCCATCGCTTCGCGGGAGTAGACATTGCGGAAATCGATGAAGGTCGCGCCGCTCATGCGGCGCCGCGCCGAGACGAGGTCGAGCATGCGGAACTCGGCCCACTCCGTCACCAGGACGGCAGCGTCCGCGCCTTCCAGTGCCGCCGCCAGCGACGGGGCCTGATCGGCCCCTTCCAGTTCGGAGACGCCATCGGCATCCACCTGCGGGTCGTAGAAGCGGACCGCCGCGCCGGCCTCGACCAGCGCGGGGATCAGCCGCAGAGCTGGCGCCTCGCGCAGGTCGTCGGTGTCGGGCTTGAAGGCGACACCCAGTATGGCGATCGTCTTGCCGGCGCAGGAACCCAAGGCCTCGGATACGCGGGAGGCGAGGCTCTCCTTGCGGTCTTCGTTGATTGCGACCACGGCCTCGACGAGCCGCTGGGGTCGGCCCAGCCTGCGGCCAATATCGACGAAGGCGCGCGTGTCCTTCGGGAAGCACGAGCCGCCGAAGCCGGGGCCGGGCTGGAGGAAACTCGGGCCGATCCTCGCGTCGAGGCCGATGCCGCGCACCACGTCCCGGACGTCTCCGCCGGTCGCCTCGCAGAGGTCGGAGACCTCGTTGGCGAAGGCGACCTTCATCGCCAGGAAGGCGTTGGCGGCGTATTTTATCAGTTCGGCGTTTTCCGGCGTGGTGAACACGACCGGCACGCTCTGTTCCATGAAGCTCCGATAGATCCTTTCCATGCCGGCGCGGCCGGCGGCGTCGTGACAGCCGACGACGATCCGGTCGGGTCGCAGGAAATCTTCCACGGCCCGGCCCTCACGCAGGAACTCCGGATTCGAGACCACCGAAAAGGCCAATTCCGGGCGGCGGTCCGAAACGATGGCCCTGATGGCGCTGTTGGTCCCGGCCGGCACGGTGGACTTCACCACCAGGCAGGCGCCGGGCCGCAATTGCGGGGCCACCATGCGCGTGGCGTCGAATATCTGCGAGAGGTCGGCCTCGTCGCTGCCGGGCAGGGACGGTGTGCCGACCGCCAGAAAGACGAAGTCGGCCCGGGCGACGCCCTTCGGCTCGAACCGGTCAAATCGCAGGCGGCCCTCGGCGACCTGCTTTTCCATCAGCGCATCGAGGCCGGGTTCGTAGATCGGGCTCCTGCCGCCCTTCAGCGCCGCCACCCGCTCGGCGTCGGTATCCAGGCAGAGCACGTCGAAACCGAGCTTGGCGAGGCAGGTACCCGTGACGAGGCCGACGTAGCCCGCACCGATCATCGTGATCCGCGGAGTGGGAAGGCTGTTTCTGCGGGGTTCGGCAGAGATCGTTTCTGCCTCGATATCCGGAATGCGAAGGTTCATTGCCGCCCACCACCGGCCTGCGGGAGGACAACGTGCTGGAATGTAGCAATTCTCATCAGGCTTCCCTGCAACTCACAAAATTTACGCCCGCGGCCCTGGCTTCTGCGCCGAGGAACCGCGGTCTGGAACTGCACAATGGTGGTCAATGAACTAGGCAGCAGCAGCAGCAGGGGAAGACGCTGCTTGGGAAAGGTCGGCAGCAGGCTACCGATTCACCGGACATACTGGGACGCACCGGCTGCGGCCGGATGTGCCCGCGCGAAGCCGGAATAGCCGGGGGAGGGGTATCGCGTCCGCCGGCAACCGTATCGGGTGGGCGCGCCGCCGCGGCGGCTGACGCTACATCGTCACCAGCGCCTTCATGAAGCCGTCCGGGCGATCGCGGGTCATGTTCAGGGCTTCGTCGAGGCGATGCAGCGGAAAGCTGTGCGTGTACAGCGGGCGAGGATCGAGACGGCCGCTGGTCAACGCCTCCACCGCCGCCCGGATGCCATCGACATAGACGTTCGGGTCGCGCTCGTGCGCATTGATGACGTCGAGGCCGCGCCAGTTCCACGACTGCATGTTGACCTGGCGCGGTCCGTCCTGATGGTAGCCGGCGATGACCAGACGCCCCCGCTCGGCGGTGAGTTCCCCTGCGAGATCGAGCGGCCACTGCTTGCCGACCGCCTCGATGACCCGCTCGCACATGGCGCCGCCGGTCAGCTCCCGGACCTGCTCGATGATCTGGTAGTGATCCAGCATGGGGATCGTCTCGGCGGCGCCCATGCGCCGCGCCATCTCCAGCGCATAGGGGCGGCGCGAGATCGCGATCACGCGGGCCCCCGCCGCGGCGGCGAGGCGGGTCAGGATCGCGCCCAGGAACCCGATGCCGACGATGGCCACCGTCTGGCCCGCCTGGATGTCGCTGCGGCGGAAGATGTTCATCGCGCAGCCGAGCGGTTCGCCGGGAAGCGGCTGCCGATCGAGTTCCGCCGGCAGCCGCACCACCGAACTCGCGGGGCCTACATCGTAGCCGGCGTAGCTGTTGTAGAAGAGGGCCGAGACCCGATCGCCCACCGCCACGCCGGTGACGTCCTCCCCGACTGCGTCGACGACGCCCCAGCCTTCGTGCCCCAGCCCGCCGGGGGCGGTCGGGAATTCCATCCACTCCGGCCCCGCCCAGGGCGTCAGGTTGGACGCGCAGACGCCGCAGCCTTCCAGGCGGACCCGCACCTGCCCTGCTGCCGGAAGCGGGCGCGCCACCGTCTGGATTTCGATGCGCCCGGGTCCGGTGACCACGGCTGCCTGCATCGTCTCTCGCGTTGCCTCGGTGCTCAATTCGTCCTCGTCATGCTTGCGGCTTCGGTGTATCGGGCGGCGGCCATGCAAAGCCACGGCCTCATCGCGCTCGACATTCTGCCGGCCTACCGTGCCGTCCGTCGGCGTTCAACCGCGAGATGGTCATCCGGCCACGTTGCCGGGAAGCGGTCGTCGCGGAACCGCCTGCGCGGTCTGCGGCGTTTCTCCTGTTCCACGGGAGGAGAGAAGAACATGTCGAACACCCATCGCGAAGGTGCCGGAGACGGCCGGACCCCAGCACCTCCGGCCAAAGGCCCGGGGAGCGGCGAAGATGCGCCCACCCCCACAGAAGACGCCGCGGCAGAGGAGGATGTCGACGAGACATCGGCGGGAGGGCTGCATTATCCCGACGAGGGTCAGGCGAAGGAGTCGAAGCGATGACCGTCGAGAGCACCATCCGCGAAGCCATCCTCCAGGAGTTGCGGCGTCAGGCCGAAAACAGCGGCTCGAGACTCAAGATCGAGGCGAGCGACGACAAGGTGACGATCAACGGCCCGGTCGATCTCGATGATCTGGTGATGGTCGTGATGGGTTCGGTCGCAGGCGGACCCTAGGCTTCGAGCGTCGCCCGTGAGGAAGAAACCCGCCGGCGCTGCCGGCGGGTTTTGAGGCTCAGGCCGCTGCGGCCGCGTCCATCCACGCCTTGTGCCGGGTCTCGTCGGCGTACGCCTTCTGGAAGAAGGTGCGGGCGTCCGGCGTCGCGACGTCGTTCTTCGCCGCGTGGTCGTAGGCCATCTTGGTCTCGACCTCGTTGGTCGACATCGCCTTGAGGATGGTCTTGTCGCCGACGAGCGAGGCCAGCGCGATCTTGCCGGTGGTGAGGTACTGCTTGAGGTCGCCTTCCTGGGGGGCGGCCGTTCCGATGGCGCCTGCCATGCGGGTCAGTTCCGCGACGTGGCTTTCGTGATCGGCCTTGAACTCGGCGATCCTCGCCTTCGAGGCCGCGTCGTCGAGCTTCTCGATCGTCGACTCGTAGGCCGCGATGGCATCGTGCTCGAGGATGAGAAGGTTCTCGACGAGCTTCTCGAAGGTGTTTTCGGTTCCGACGGTGGTGACCATGGGGTTCTCCTTGATTGTTGTGCACAGGAAGGCCGAAGCCGGCCCTTCCGTTCCGGGGGGCGCGTCGCACTCAGCCGGGGGCAGGGCGATCGCCTCGAAGCCGTCGGCGAGGCGATGCAGGACCGCCAGTATCTGCGGTCCCGGCGTTGCCGGCCCTGGCCCGCGATGATCAGGCTCGGCTCGAGCGCCGCGAGGGCGCGCATAGACGCCGCCGGCCCGTCCGGCGTCTCCTCCGCCCTCGGCCTCCCACGGGTCCGGCCGTGCCGGGACCACGCGGCTTCTCTCGGACGACGGCAGGAACATCGGCCGCTCCGGGAGCTTTCTCCTACTCAGCACAAGGAGATTCCATCATGTCCAGGACCAACGACAAGCTCGACGACGCCAGCGGTGGCGGCGGTATCGGCGACATTCCGGCGCAGCCCGGCGACGACCGGCCGGCCTCGGTCGAGCGCCATGACCCCGTGACGGACGGCGAGGGCGACAGCGGCCACATCGAGGGCGCGGCGCTGGCGGTCGACAAGGACGCCCGGCGGGACGGCGAGGATCCGGACGACACCGCCGACGAGACGCTCGGGGAATCCCCGTAAGCGTTCGGCCGCGGGGACGGTGGTCCGCCGCGGCCGCGTCGGGCCAGCGGGCCTTGGCCGAAGCCGGTCACCGCCCGGCGGCGGACCCGCGGCAGGCAGCCCCCTTACGACCCAACCATTGGAGACTCACATGGACGAGCTACCCGCAACTACCCCGCAGGGGTCGACCGCCGCGCTCCGCATCGAGCGCGAGCTGCGCCCCGTCGTGATCCAGCGCCACGACGCCGTCATCGCCGCGAGCCGGGACGCGCTTCTCGTTCACGGCCTCAGCGAAACGCCGATCTATTTCGTGCCGCGGCGGGACGTCTACACCGAGCATCTGGTCGAGACGGGCACCGGCCCGGGTCTCGGCGGCCGGGACGCGAAATTCTGGTCCGTCACCGCGTCCGGCGGCGGGCTGGAGAACGCCGTGTGGATGTTCCTCAGGCCGGAAGGGGCGATCGAACCGCTCCTGGACCATTTCGGCTTCGATCCGAACCCGTTCAACATCACGGCGGGCTGACGGCGGCGCAGACGGAAGGGCCAGCGGTGGCGGCACCCGGCAGGCTGCGGAGCATCCCGGAGAAGAATTGGCTCCGGCTGCCACGATTTGCCTGCCTGGGCTGTCGCCTCGGCCGTGAATCGGCGGAACCGGCAGCACGCTTGAGCGCAACTGCCACCGTCAGACGCCCTTCTCCTTCGCCTCGGCCAGCGCGAGTTCCAGCCCTTCCAGGACGATGAAGACCAGGCTCGCCGCGAAGCCGGCGATCAGCCAGCCGAACGGCCCGTCGAGCAGCAGGCCCAGGAAATAGGCCACTCCCATCGCGCAGCCGACCGACAGCAGGTTGAGCATCCGTCCGAGCAGCTTGACCGTGTCGGAGCGTTGCGGGTCCTCGCGAAGCAGCAGCAGCGTCAGCAGTTCCGCGACCATGAACGCGCAGACCGCGCCGCCGGCCGCGGCGAAGATCTCCAGCGGGCCCGGCGTCGCGATCGTCGCGAGCAGCGCGTAGCTGCCGGTGATGGTGATGGAGTAGGCATAGGCGGACGAGTTGTCCATGACGCTGAGGCGCAGGTTCTTCAGCACCAGTCGTTTGGCCGTCATGCGTCTGCCTCTGTTGTGCCGGCCGCTCGCCGGGCGCCGGGCGGAAGGCCGGTCCGGCCAGTCGTCCCGCGCGGGTCGAGCGAAACGCTCCAGATAGCGTTCGTGATCCACTTCCGCAGGCCGGCTACCATCATCGGGAACGGCGGTCCCGGATCATGAAGGGGCTCACCGGATCCTGTCCGGCGGGATGCGGCGAGCCGGGACGCCACCGATCGCCACCCGCCGTTCCGGCGCAGCGCGGCGCGGGCGGATGTCAGGCGTCGCGGTACTCGCAGCCGGCGGCCTCGAGCGCCCGGTCGATCCAGGAGCGGTCGTCCGTACCGGCGCGGATCGCCAGCATCATCCGCTGCTCCGCCGCGAGCTTCTCCGCGGCCCGCTCGTGCACGGCCACGATCTCGCCGGGGGCGATCGCCAGCAGGCCGTCGGTGTCGCCGCAGACGAGGTCGCCGGGCGAGACCGGCATGCCGGCGACGGCGATCGGCGCGTTGATCGTGCCGGGTCCGACCTTGTAGGGGCCGCGATGGGTGACGCCCGCGGCGAAGACCGGAAAGCTGCCGCGCGCCAGTTCGGCGCTGTCGCGGATCGCCCCGAAGATGACGATGCCGGCAAGGCCCCGCTGTTCGGCGTGGGCGGCCATCAGTTCGCCGATGATGGCGTTCTCCAGCGCGCCGCCGGCATCGACCACGACGACGTCGCCCGGCGCGGCGAGGTCCAGCGCCTTGTGGACGATGAGGTTGTCGCCCGGCCGGGTCTTCACGGTGAAGGCGGTGCCCGCCATGCGGCTGCCGTCATGCTTGGCGCGCAGCGGCATGCCGACGCCGTGGAGGCGCTCCATGGAATCGCTGATCGTGGAAACCGG
This sequence comes from Aurantimonas sp. HBX-1, assembly GCF_021391535.1. Lineage (GTDB taxonomy): Bacteria > Pseudomonadota > Alphaproteobacteria > Rhizobiales > Rhizobiaceae > Aurantimonas. The sequence continues at coordinate 2,865,992 of NZ_CP090066.1, read as the reverse complement.
CAGCGCCTTGAAACGCTCAATCCAGGCCGGGTCGATGCCACCGCGCCTTGGATGAATGGTGAAGCCCATCGTCTTAGCTCCGCTGGCGAGGTGCCGGTCGATGCCGGCCGCGGCCTCGCCGGGTGCTGACCCGGCGCGCCGCGGTCGATAAGGGTCAGGCGAGGCTGTCGCCCACCGTGACGTGCAGCACGGGCAGCTTGTCGATCCGCGCCTCGATCCGGTCGCCCGGCTTGACCGGGCCCACGCCGTGCGGCGTGCCGGTCAGGATGACGTCGCCCGGCATTAGCTCGAAATAGGTCGACAGGTTCGCGATGATCTCGGGGATCTTCCAGATCAGCAGTTCGATGTCCGATTCCTGGCGGGTCTCGCCGTTCACCGTCAGCTCGATGCGGCCCGACTGGATGTGGCCAACCTTTGCCGCCGGCGCGATCGCGCCGCAGGGGAAAGAGTGATCGAAGGATTTGGCGATCTCCCACGGGCGCCCGCCGCCCTGGATGTCGCGGCGCGTCATGTCGATGCCGACGGCATAGCCGTAGATCTGGTCGAGCGCCTTGTCCTGCGGGATGTTCAGCCCGCCGCCCTTCATGGCGAGCACCAGCTCGACCTCGAAATGGAAGTCCTTGGTCATCGTCGGATAGGGGATGGTCCCCCCGTCCAGCACCAGCGAGTCGGCCGGCTTCTGGAAGAACAGCGGCGGATCGCGATCCTCGTTGCCGCCCATCTCGCGCACGTGGGCGACGTAGTTGCGGCCGACGCAATAGACCCGGCGCACCGGGAACTGGGCATCCGACCCCTCTACGGGGATCGCGGGGATCGCCGGGGCATCGACGACATACTGGCTCATGGACTTTCCTCCCATCGTTGGATGGGCAGAGGAAGCACATGAAAAATGCCGGAAACAACAAAAAAACGTTTTGCGTCGCAACAGAACGGGCCGGCGAAGGCGCCATTTCAGCGAAGATCAGGTCAATCTTCGGGCGCTAATGCGCGGATTCGGATGATTTGTCCGGCTTTCTTCGCACGTGCAATACAGGTTATCCCTTCCGAAAACGTTTTTTCTGATGTTATCTTTCCCTCACGCACATCAGCCGAGAAGAGCGACGGTGCGCCACCAGGGAGGAAACATCATGGCATTCCGCACGTCATCGAAGCGCGTCGGCATTCTCGCCGGCCTTGCGGCTCTCGCGCTTTCCGGCACGACGGCGTTCGCGCAGGAGCCCACGGCCCTGACGATCGTCGTCCCGAACCCGTCGGCGCTCAACAATTTCCCGCTGCACAACGCGATCGGCGAGGGCTACTTCGAGGAGGAGGGGCTGACCGTCACCGTCGAGGCGGTCAACGGTTCGGCCTCCGTGCTGCAGGCCCTGGCCTCGGGCCAGGCGCAGATCGGCAATCCGGGCCCCGGCCCGGTCCTCTCGGCCCGCGCGCGCGGCGAGGAGGTGGTGTTCATCTACAACCAGTATCCGAACTCGATCTTCGGCCTCGTCGTGCCTGAGGAATCGGACGTGCAGGCGCCGGCCGAGCTCAAGGGCGAGACCATCGGCGTCGGCACGGCGGACGGCGCCGAGGTGGGCTTCACCCGCGCGATCATGGCGGAAGCCGGCCTGATGGAGAACGAGGGCTACGAGTTCCTGGCCATCGGCGACGGCGGCACCGCGGCCGCCGCCATCCTCGGCGACGAGGTCGCGGCCTATGCGGCGGCGGCGAGCGACGCGGCGATCATCGAGGCGCGCGGCATCCCGCTCCGCGAGATCACGCCGGACGGCTTCCTCAGCTATTTCGGCAATGGCTGGGCGGTCACCCAAGCCTACCTCGACGAGAACGAGGACGTCGTCGAGCGCTTCGGCCGCGCCCTCGTGAAGGGAACCCGCTTCGGCCTCGACCCGGCGAACAACGAGAAGACGCTCGCCCACGCCGCCGCGGCGAACCCGCAGGAGGGCGAGGACACCGCGCTCGCGGCGCTGCTGCTCGAGGCCGCGCAGACCCGGATCAACCCGCAGGAGCAGTTCCGCGACAAGGGCTTCGGCTACCAGCCGCCCGAGCACTGGGAGCTGTGGCACAAGGCGCAGGTGGAGACCGGCGCGCTGAAGGCGCCGCTGGCCGACCTCAATGCCGCCTACACGAACAAGTTCGTCGAAGGCTGGAACGCCGAATGAGCGCGGCGGCCGGCGAGATCGATCGTGTGGTCGCCGACGCCGGCCGCCCTGTCGTCTACGAGCTGTCGCGCGTCACCAAGACCTACGGAAGGGGCGCGATCCACGCGCTCGACCCCGTCGATCTGACGCTGAGGCGCGGCAGCTTCTCGTCGATCATCGGGCCGTCGGGCTGCGGCAAGTCCACGCTCCTGAAGATCATGGCGGGCCTGGTGCCGCCGACCAGCGGCCGCGTCGTGCTCAACGGCACGCCGGTGATGGGGCCGCGCCGCGACATCGGCATGATGTTCCAGCAGGCGACGCTGTTTCCCTGGCGCACGACGCTGGAGAACGTCGTCCTGCCGATCGAGATCCGCGATGGCCAGGCGGCCGCCAAAGCGAGCCATGCGAGCGCCCGCGCCCTGCTGGAGCTGGTCGGCCTGTCGGGCTTCGAAGATGTCTATCCGGACAAGCTCTCGGGGGGCATGGCGCAGCGCGCCGCGATCTGTCGCATGCTGGTCACCGACCCGTCGATGCTGCTGCTCGACGAGCCGTTCAGCGCGCTCGACGAGCTGTCCCGCGACTTCATGAACATGGAGCTGCAGCGCATCTGCCTGGAGAAGAACGCCACCACCTTCCTCGTTACCCACTCGATCCCCGAGGCGGTGATCCTGTCGGACGTCGTCTATGTCATGTCGCCGCGGCCCGGCCGCTTCGTCGAGATCATCGAGATCGACCTGCCGCGGCCGCGCTCGCTCGACATGCTCACCGATCCGCGCCTCGCCGCCTATGTCCGGCGCATAAGGGCGCTTCTCGACGAAGGAGCCTTCCAATGAGCGAGTATTCCGCCGTCGAAGCTGCCGAGCCGGACACGGTCTGGACCGAGCGCGCCTCCTATATCGACCGCGTGCCGCGGCCGATCGCCATGGCGCTGCTGTTCGCCGCCTTCATCGGCATCTGGCAGCTCGTCCACGTCTTCGGCCTGGTGTCGCCGATCATCCTGCCACCGCCGTTCGAGGTGGCGGAGGACATCGTCTTCGTCGGCAAGAACCTGTTCTCCGGCGGCTACATGCTGGTCGCCTACTGGATCACCTTCAAGGAAGTGATCTACGGCTTCCTCATCGCCATGACGATCGGCTTCTCGCTCGGCGTCCTCGTCGGCGAGACCAGCTTCGGCGAGCGGGTGGTGCTGCCCTATCTCGTCGCCATCGACACCATGCCGAAGGTCGCCTTCGCGCCGCTCTTCGTCGCCTGGCTCGGCTTCGGCATCTCCTCGAAGGTGGCGCTCGCCGCCTTCATCGCCACCTTCCCGATCGTGGTCGCGACGGCCGCCGGCCTGCACGTCGCCAACGACAACGCCCGCATGCTGTTCAAGACGCTCGGCGCCAGCCGCTGGCAGACGCTGTTCCGGATGAAGCTGCCGACCGGCCTGCCGCAGATCTTCACCGGGCTGAAGATCGCCTCGGTCGGCGTCATGGCGGGGGCCATCACCGGCGAGTTCCTCGGCGGCGGCAAGGGCTTCGGCGAACTGATCCGGGTTGCCGCCTCGCAGCTCAACACGCCGCGCATCTTCTCGCTGATCGTCTTCCTGTCGGTCATGGGCCTTGCCCTGTTCTGGACCGTCGTATGGGTCGAGCGGCGCTTCGTCTTCTGGCATAAGTCGTCGGTCGCGGGCGGCCCCGGTCTCTGAGGGCCGCGATGAAAAGGCGCCCATCATGAGCCTGCTGGTACCCGAGCCGCCCCTGCAGAAGCCGTCCGACAAGACGACATCGGCGACGCTCGTCTACCAGAAGCTCCGGCGCGACATTCTCAACGGCACGATGAAGCCGGGCCAGAAGCTGCAGATCGACCAGGTGGCGCAGCGCTACGATTCCGGCATCAACCCGGTGCGCGAGGCGCTGAACCGGCTATCGGCCGAGCGGCTGGTCGACCGGCGCGACCAGCGCGGCTTCTTCGTGCCGCCGCTGACGCTGAAGGCCTTCCGCGAGCTGGTGCAGTCGCGGTGCTGGATCGAGGCGCTGGCGCTCGAGCAGTCGATCCTCAACCGCACCCAGGCCTGGGAAGACGAACTCATCACCACCCATTACCGGCTGGACCGCGAGCCGGTGCGCCTCGCCGACGAGCATGGCGGCGACAACTCCGCCTGGGAGGAGCGCCACCGCGCCTTCCACAACGCCCTGATCGGCAACAGCGGCTCCTCGTGGATCACCAGCTTCTGCCACGACATGATGGACCATGCCGAGCGCTACCGCTTCGCCTCGATGTCCGGCACCTATCCGCGCCGCGATTCGCGCGAGGAGCATCGGGCGATCATGGAGGCGGCGATCGACGGCGACATTGCCACGGCGACCGCGCGCCTGACCGCGCATTACCGGCTGACCCTGCAGCGACTGGAGGAACAGACCAGCGCGCCGGTGCCGGACGAGGCGGAGGCGCCAGCCGCCGCGACGGACTGACACGCCGCTTCGGGAGGAGCGGCGCCAGCAACAGACAAACGGGAGGACGATCATGCGATCAATCTGGACGCTCACCGCCGCGGCGGCGCTGCTGGGGCTCATGGGGGCGGGCCTGGCGGCCGCCCAGGACGCGGCCGCGCCGCGCGACATCACCGTGGTGCTCGCCAACCCCTCGGCCATCAACATCACCCCGGTGTGGACGGCCATCGGCGAGGGGTACTTCGCCGATGAGGGCCTCGCGGTCACGATCCAGGCGGTGAACGGCTCGGCCGCCGTTCTGCAGGCCGTCGCCGCGGGCCAGGCCGAGATCGGCCAGCCGGGGGCAGGGCCCACCATCAACGCGCGCGCCGGCGGGCTCGACGTGCAGTTCTTCTACAACCTCAACCCGCAGAGCGCCTTTGGCGTGCTGGTGCCGGCGGATTCGGACATCGACTCGCCCGAAGACCTGCGCGGCAAGGTGATCGGCGTCGGCACCGCCGACGGGGCCGAGACCGCCTTCGCCCGGACGATCATGACCGACGCCGGCATGGAGGAAGGCAAGGACTACGAGTTCCTGGTGGTCGGCGACGGCGGCCTGGCGGTCGCCGGCTTCACCCGCGGCGACATCGACGCCTATGCGGCGGCGACCAGCGACGGTGCCATCCTGAACCAGCGCGGTCTGCCGATGACCAACATCACCCCGGACAAGTTCCGCACCTATTTCGGCAACGGCTTCGTGGCGCTCGCGCCGTTCATTGCCGAGAATCCCGACGTCATCGAAGGGTTCGGGCGGGCCGTGGCGCGCGGCTCGACCTTCGCGATGGACCCCGCCAACATCGACACGGTGCTGAAGCACACCGCGACCGGCAACCCGCAGGAAGGCGAGGATCCCGATTTCGCCCGGGCCCTGACCGAGGCGATCATCGCCCGCCAGACGCCGCCGGAAGGCAAGCGCCTCGGCGAGAACGACCCGGTTGCCTGGAAGGCCTGGCACGACAGCCTGCTCGCCTCCGGCGACCTCGCCGAGCCGCTGCCGGACCTCGACGCCGCCTACAACAACGACTTCGTCGAAGCCTGGTCCGCCGGCCGCTGACGGAGCGCCGCGGGCAGGCTGGAGCCTGTCCGCGGGTCTCTCAGGAAGGCACGATGCCGTCCCCCATAAATCACAGCCCGGCGCACAGTGCGGCACCACCCGGTTGCGTGGATTGCAGCCGCGCTTGCCCATGAAATAGGCATGCTGACCGGGGCGGCAGTGCGCTTGACTCCGCACCGGCCGCTGCTACGCTGACTGGACATACCGGCCCTGATCGCCGGACGGCATTCGAGCCCCGTACGCCCGTCGATCCCTGTCGACGTGCGGCGGGGCTTTTTTCGTGGGAACGACGTGAAGCGACGCATCGAGATCGGCATCCTCTACTCGCGCTCGGGCAACTACCAGCTGTTGTCCGACGCCTGCCGCGCCGGCGCGATGAGCGCCATCGCGGCGGTCAACGCCGACCCGGCTGTCGGCGTCGAGTTCGTGCCGGTCGAGCGCGATCCGCAGGGCAAGGTCGATCGCTACGCCCCGCTCTGCGAAGAGATCCTTCGGGGCAGCGAGGCGCGCCACGTCATCGGCTGCATCACCTCCTGGAGCCGCAAGGAGGTGATTCCGGTGCTGGAAAAGACCGGCGGGACGCTCTGGTATGCCTGCCCCTACGAGGGCTTCGAATCGAACGACCACGTCGTCTACATGCATGCCTGCCCGAACCAGCATCTGGTGCCGCTGCTCGGCCATGTCGTGCCGCGCTTCGGCGCCGACGCGTTTCTCATTGGCTCGAACTACATCTGGGGATGGGAGACCAACCGCGTCGCCCGCGATCTGATCGGCGACGCCGGCGGCCGCGTGCTTGGCGAGCGCTATCTGCCGCTCGGCGACACCGACGTCTCGCGGCTGATCGACGAGATCCGCGCGACGCGGCCGAACTTCGTCCTCAACCATCTGATCGGCCCGTCCTCCTACGCCTTCTTCGCCGCCTATGACGAACTGGCGCGCGAGGACCCGTATTTCGCCGCATCCTCCTGCCCGATCCTGTCCTGCAACCTGACGGAGATCGAGCTGCCGGCGATCGGCGCCGCCGCCGAAGGCCACATCGCCGTCGGCCCGTATTTCCACGACCGCGCGAAGCCCTGGCCGGACCCGGCGACGGCGCCGGAGTTCGCCACGCGCCCGTCCTCCTTCTTCGCCGCCGCCTACAGCGCCGTGCTGGTACTTGCCGACCGGCTCGCCGCCGAGCCGGCGGGCGGAACAGCCGCCCGCATCCCGGACTTTTCAGGCCGGCGCTTCGCGACGCCCTTCGGCGAGATCGCCATCGATCCGCAGACTCAGCACGCCCGCCTGCCGGTGCGCATCGGCCGGGTGCGCGAGGGCGGTTTCGACGTGGTCGAGGAGAGCGCCCGGCATGTCGATCCCGACCCCTATCTGTCGCGCTACGACCCGGCGCAGGTGTTCCCGCGCCCCAGCCTGAGGGCCGTCTCGTGACGCGCCGCAGCCGCATCCCCAATCTCGGCGGGGCGAAGGCCTTCGTGCTGCATCCGCCGCATGCGACCACCGCGGCGCTGCTGCGCCAGCTGGCGGCGATCGGGCTCGATCCGGTCGAGTGCTGGCCGGAGCTGCCGGCGGACGCGCTGGTCGCCGACTTCGTCTTCTTCGATGCCGATCTCGGCTACGACGCGCAGTTCCCCTGGGCACCGGGCGAGGCGCCGATGCCGATGATCGCGCTGATCGGCTCGGAGGCGCCGGGCCGCATCGAATGGGCGCTCTCGCACGGCGCCCATTCTCATCTCGTCAAGCCGGTTGCCAATTCCGGCATCTATTCGGCGCTGCTGATCGCCCGGCAGGGCTTCGAGGCCCGCCAGCGTCTCGCCGACGAGGTGCGCGGGCTGAAATCGCGGGTTGCCGACCGCCAGACCATCGTGCGCGCAGTCGTCGCGCTTGGCGCCGGCGGGGTCGGCGAGGAGCGGGCCTATGCCCAGCTGCGGGCGCTGGCGATGAGCTGGCAGACCACGATCGAGGAAGCGGCGCGCCGCGTCCTGGAACTCGAGCAGGGAGGTCGCGATGAGCGGGCAACTCGTCTCTGAACCGCTGCCCAACGTGGCGACTCCCTTGGCGAAGCCGGCGAGCGTGCTGGCGCAGTTGCTGCGGCGCCCGCTGGCGGTGATCGGCCTGGTGCTGATCCTCGTCACCGTCGTCGGCGCCATCGCGGCACCGTGGCTCACCGCCTACGACCCCAACGACCAGCTCTTCGACGGGCTGACACTGGAGGGCGCACCGATGCCGCCCGGCGGCGCCTACGTCCTCGGTACCGACCTGCTCGGCCGCGACCTCCTGACCCGCATCCTCTACGGCGCCCGCACCTCGCTGATCATCGGCATCGTCGCCAACGGCGTCGCGCTGCTGATTGGCACGCTGGTCGGCGTCACCGCCGGCTTCTTCCGCGGCTGGATCGGCGCCATCCTGATGCGCTTCACCGACCTGATGATGGCGTTCCCGGCGCTGCTGCTGGCGATCTGCCTCGCCGCCGTGCTGTCGCCGAGCCTGTGGATCGTCGCCATGGTGATCGCGCTGGTCAACTGGGTGCAGACCGCGCGCATCATCTTCGCCGAGACCAGCTCGCTGGCCGAGCGCGAGTTCATCGACGCCGAGCGCGCCATCGGCGCGTCGACGCCGCGCATCCTGTTCCGCCACATCCTGCCGCATCTGCTGCCGACGATCATCGTCTGGGGCACGCTCGGCATCTCGACCACGGTGCTGCTGGAGGCGACGCTGTCCTATCTCGGCGTCGGCGTGCAGCCGCCGACCGCCTCCTGGGGCAACATCATCTTCGAGAACCAGACTTATTTCCAGGCGGCGCCCTGGCTGGTGTTCTTCCCCGGCGCGGCGATCCTGGCACTGGCGCTCGCCTTCAACCTCGTCGGCGACGCGATGCGCGACATTCTCGATCCCACCCAGCGGGGGCGGCTGTCATGATCGCCTATCTCGCCCGCCGGCTGATCCAGTCAGTGCTGATCCTGCTCGGCGTGTCGCTGATCACCTTCGCGCTGCTCTACTGGCTGCCCGCCGACCCGGTGCGCCAGATAGCCGGCCGCAGCGCTTCGGCGCAGACCGTCGAGAACATCCGCCGCGAGCTCGGCCTCGACCAGCCCTTCGTCGTCCAGTACGGCCGCTATCTCTGCGGCCTCGTGCAGCTGGATTTCGGCCGCTCCTATCTGCAGCGCTCGGAAGTCTCCGAGCTGATCGCGGCGCGCCTGCCGGCGACGCTGCTGCTGATGCTCGGCGCCATCGTCTGCGAACTCGCCCTCGGCCTGACCATGGGGCTGGTCGCGGCGCTGCGGCGCGGCACCGCCACCGACCAGGCGCTGATGGTCGGCTCCTTCGTCGGCGTCTCGGCGCCGCAGTTCGTCGTCGGCCTGCTGCTTCTCTACGTGTTCGCGGTGCGGCTCGGCTGGTTCCCGATCGGCGGCTACGGCACCTTCGCGCATCTCGTCCTGCCCTCGCTGACGCTCGGCATCCTTGGCGCCGGCTGGTACTCGCGGATGATGCGCTCCTCGATGATCGACGTGCTGCGCCAGGACTACATCCGCACCGCGCGCGCCAAGGGCCTCGCCCGCTACACGGTGCTGTTCCGCCACGCGCTGCCCAACGCCATCCTGCCGGTGATCGCGATGATCGGCATCGACATCGGCCTGTTCATGAGCGGCATCGTCGTGGTCGAGAGCGTCTTCGGCTGGCCCGGCATCGGCCAGCTCGCCTGGCAGGCGATCCAGCGCGTCGACATCCCGATCATCATGGGCGTCACCCTGGTCTCGGCCTGCGCCATCGTCATCGGCAACCTCCTCGCCGATCTCGTCGCCCCGTTTATCGATCCACGGATCAAGCTCCAGTGACCCCTCAACGAAAGGAAGTCCGCATGAAAGCCTGGCTCACCTCGACCGTCGCCGCATCGGCCATCGGCCTGATGCTGGCGGCAGCCCCGGCGATGGCGCAGGGCACCGCCCCGGCGCCTGCCGCCGCCGACGCCTACACGCCGGACCCGGAGGCCAAGGAAGGCGGCTCGATCGTCATCACCTACAAGGACGACGTCGCGACGCTCGACCCCGCGATCGGCTACGACTGGCAGAACTGGTCGATGATCAAGAGCCTGTTCGACGGTCTGATGGACTACGTGCCGGGCACCACCGAGCTGCGGCCGGGCCTCGCCGAGAGCTACGAGATCTCCGAGGACGGCCAGACCTTCACCTTCAAGCTGCGGCCGGGTGTGAAATTCCACAACGGCCGCGAGATGACCGCCGAGGACGTGAAATACTCGCTCGACCGCGTCACCAACCCGAAGACCCAGAGCCCCGGCGCCGGCTTCTTCGGCATGATCGAGGGCTATGACGCGGTCGCCGCCGGCGAGGCCGAGAGCCTCTCTGGCGTCACCGTGATCGATCCGGCGACCGTGGAGATCAAGCTGTCGCGGCCGGACGCCACCTTCCTGCACGTCATGGCGCTGAACTTCGCCTCGATCGTCCCGCAGGAGGCCGTCGCCGAGCATGGCGCCGATTTCGGCAAGAACCCCGTCGGCACCGGCGCCTTCAAGCTCGGCGAGTGGGCGCTCGGCCAGCGCGTGGTGTTCGTCAAGAACGAGGACTACTGGCGCGACGGCCTGCCGTATCTCGACCAGATCACCTTCGAGATCGGCCAGGAGCCGATCGTCGCGCTGCTCCGCCTGCAGAGCGGCGAGGTCGACATCCCGGGCGACGGCATCCCGCCGGCGAAGTTCCAGGAAGTGATGGGCGATCCCGAGCAGAAGGCCCAGGTCGTCGAGGGCGGCCAGCTGCAGACCGGCTACATCACCATGAACGTCACCATGCCGCCCTTCGACAAGAAGGAAGTCCGCGAGGCGGTGAACATGGCGATCAACAAGGACCGCATCGTCCAGATGATCAACAACCGGGCGCTGCCGGCCAACCAGCCGCTGCCCCCCTCGATGCCCGGCTACGACGAGAGCTACGAGGGCTACGCCTACGACGTCGAGGCGGCGAAGGCCAAGCTCGCGGAAGCGGGCTTTCCCGACGGGTTCGACACCGAGCTGTTCGTGATGAACACCGACCCGAACCCGCGCATCGCCCAGGCGATCCAGCAGGACCTCGCCCAGATCGGCATCCGCGCCGAGATCCAGGCGCTCGCCCAGGCCAACGTCATCGCCGCCGGCGGACAGAAGGACGGTGCCCCGATGATCTGGTCGGGCGGCATGGCCTGGATCGCCGACTTCCCCGACCCGTCCAACTTCTACGGCCCGATCCTCGGCTGCGCCGGCGCCGTGCCGGGCGGCTGGAACTGGTCCTGGTACTGCAACGAGGAAATGGACAAGCGGGCGGCCGAAGCCGACTCGATCGTCGATCCGGCGCGCCAGGAAGAGCGGGCGGAGATGTGGTCGAAGATCTACACCGACATCATGGCCGATGCGCCCTGGGTGCCGGTGTTCAACGAGCAGCGCTTCACCATGAAGTCGCCGCGCATGGGCGGTGCCGACAACCTCTATGTCGACCCGGTCCATATCCCGATCAACTACGACTACGTGTATGTGAACGATGTGCAGTAACTGCGACTACACCATCCACGGCAGCCACCACCATTTCGGCTGGGACAACTCGTTCCCGCCGGCGCAGGTGGTGGCGCCCGGCTCGACGATCGAGTTCGAATGCCTCGATGCCTCCGGCGGTCAGCTGACCGCCGGATCCACCGTGGCCGACGTCGGGACCCTGGATTTCGGCAAGATCAACCCGGTAACTGGCCCGATCTTCGTCGAGGGCGCCGAGCCGGGCGATGCGCTGAAGATCACCATCGAGTCGTTCAAGCCGTCCGGCTTCGGCTGGACCGCCAACATTCCGGGCTTCGGCCTCCTGGCGGACGACTTCAAGGAACCGGCGCTGACCATCTGGAAGTACGATCCGTCGACCCTCGAGCCGGCGCTGTTCGGCAAGGAGGGGCGCGTGCCGCTCAAGCCCTTCGCCGGCACGATCGGCTGCGCGCCGGCCGAGCCGGGCCACCATTCGGTGGTCCCCCCGCGGCGCATCGGCGGCAATCTCGACATCCGCGATCTTTCCGCCGGCACGGTGCTGTATCTGCCGGTGGAAGTGGCGGGAGCGCTGTTCTCCGTCGGCGACACCCACGCCGCGCAGGGCGACGGCGAAGTCTGCGGCACGGCGATCGAAAGCCCGATGAACACGGTGCTGACGCTCGACCTGGTCAAGGACGCGCGGCTGAAGATGCCGCGCTTCACCACCGCCGGGCCGGTCACCCGCCATCTCGACGCCAAGGGCTACGAGGTGACGACCGGCATCGGGCCCGACCTGATGACGGGGGCGAAGATGGCCGTCGCGCAGATGGTCGACCTGCTCGCGGCCCGCTACCGGATGGACCCGGTCGACGCCTACATGCTGGTCTCGACCTGCGGCGACCTGCGTATCTCGGAGATCGTCGACATGCCCAACTGGGTCGTCTCCTTCTACTTCCCGCGCTGCGTCTTCGAATGACGGCAGGATTGGTCACAGTCGGTGGGCTGGAGGTGATACCCCCCTCTGCCCTGCCGGGCTATCGGGACGAGCCACGCGTCTCGTCCCGTCCTTCGGACCCCACCACAAGGGGGGAGATCGGCCTTCCGACGCAGGCATTTGCGTGTCTCGGGCGTTTCAGGATGTCCGCAGGGATCGTGCCAGCGATCTCCCCCCTTGTGGGGGAGATGGGCGGCAGCCCGGAGGGGGGTGCTCGGCGCCCCAACCCCGCATGGTCGTGACCTCCTCGGGGCTGTCTTCGAAAGCGGCGACGCCGGCTTCGGCCGAGCCGGTCCTCCGCGTCGAGGGCCTCACCGTCGAAGTCGGCGGCGAGGCGGGGCCGAGGCCGGTGGTGGCGGACTTCTCCTTCGACCTCGCGCGCGGCGAGACGCTCTGCATCGCCGGCGAGTCCGGTTCCGGCAAGTCGATGACCTCGCTGGCGATCATGGGCCTCCTGCCGAAGCCGGCCGCGCGCATCGCCGCCGGCCGCATCCTGCTCGGCGATACCGATCTCGCGCAGCTCTCCGAAGGCGAGATGCGCAAGGTCCGCGGCAAGCGCGTCGCGATGATCTTCCAGGAGCCGATGACCTCGCTCAACCCGGTGCTGACCATCGGCCGGCAACTGACCGAGGCGATCGAGGCGCACGAGAATGTCGGCCGCGCCGAGGCCCGCCGAAGGGCCATCGCCGCGCTCGATGCCGTGCGCATCCCCGAGGCCGCCAGCCGGATCACGCAGCATCCGCACGAGCTCTCCGGCGGCATGCGCCAGCGCGTGATGATCGCCATGGCGCTGGCGCTGCGCCCCGACGTGCTGATCGCCGACGAGCCGACCACGGCGCTCGACGTCACCGTGCAGGGCGAGGTGCTGGAGTTGCTGCGCGACCTGCAGCGCGATCTCGGCACGGCGATCATCCTGATCACCCACGACATGGGCGTCGTCGCCGAGATGGCCGACCGGGTGGTGGTCATGCGCCATGGCCGCATGGTCGAGACGGGCACTGCGGCGGCGATCTTTGCCGATCCGCAGGCGGCTTATACGCGCGAGCTGCTGGCCGCGGTGCCGCGCATGGGCGAGGGGCACGGCCGTGCTGCCGCCCGGGCCGCGCCGCCCGTCGCGGCGACGATCCCGGTCCCGGTGGTCGCGGTCAGCGACCTGACCGTCCGCTTCGACATCCATGGCGGGTTCTTCGGCCGGGTCGACCGGCGGGTGCATGCGGTGGAAGGGATCAGCTTCTCGGTGGCGGAACGCGAGACGCTGTCGCTGGTCGGCGAATCCGGCTGCGGCAAGTCGACGACCGCCAAGGCGCTGGCCGGGCTGGTGCCCTACACGGGCGACATCGTCGTCGGCGGCCGCAACATGGCCGGCCTGCCGCGCCAGGAGACCAAGGCGCTGCGCCGCGACGTGCAGATGATCTTCCAGGACCCCTTCGCCTCGCTCGATCCGCGCATGACGGTGGGCGAGCTCGTCGCCGAGCCGATGCTCATCCACGGCATCGCCGAGGGGCCGGAGCGGCACGAGCGCACTGCCGGCCTGTTCGAGCGGGTGGGGCTCTCGGCAGCCGACATGCGGCGCTATCCGCACGAATTCTCGGGCGGCCAGCGCCAGCGCGTCTGCATCGCCCGCGCTTTGGCGCTGCGGCCGAAGCTGATCGTCGCCGACGAGAGCGTCTCGGCGCTCGACGTTTCGGTACAGGCGCGGGTGCTGGAACTCCTGCGCGAGCTGCAGGACGAGTTCGGCATCGCCTATCTGTTCATCTCCCACGACATGGCGGTGGTGGAGAACATCTCGGACCGGGTGGCGGTGATGTATCTCGGCCAGATCGTCGAGATCGGCACGCGCGACCAGGTCTTCGGCAACCCGCAGCACGCCTATACGCAGCGGCTGATCGAGGCGGTGCCGGTGCCGGATCCCGCGCTGCGGCGCCGCGCCTTCCCGCGGCTCGACCGCGACATCCCGAGCCCGGTGCGCCGCGTCGGCGACGAGCCGGGCCGGCTGCTGCTGCAGGACCGCGGCGACGGCCACCTCGTCGCGGCCTGAGTCGCGGCCTGAGCCGCGGCCTCGAGGCCGGCGCGCGGTCTCCCGACGCCGGCCGTCAGCCGCCGAGGGCGGCGTCCTTCTCGCTGGGCGGCGCGATCCGGCGTCCGGTGAAGGCGAAGCCGAACGCGACCAGGAGGGCGACCGCCGTGATCGCGTAGATGACGAGCGCGATCGGGCTTTCGAACAGGATGCTGAAATCGCCGTTCGAGATCGACAGCGCCCGCCGCAAATTGTTCTCCATGTCGGCGCCGAGCAGCAGGCCGAGCACCAGCGGCACCAGCGATATGTCGAGCTTGCGCATGACGAAGCCGAGCAGGCCAAAGCCGATCATCACCAGGAGGTCGAAGGTCGAATTGCTGATCGAGTAGATGCCGAGGAAGCTGACCATCACCACGAACGGCATTAGCACGTAGGCCGGCAGGCTCAGCATCCTTGTGAACAGGCCGACCAGCGGCAGGTTCAGCACCAGCAACACGACATTGGCGATGTAGAGCGAGGCGATCAGCCCCCACACCATTTCCGGCTGGCGCTCGAACAGCAGTGGTCCCGGCGTGATGTTCAGCGAGATCAGCAGCGCGAGCATCACCGCGGTGGTGCCGCTGCCGGGAATGCCGAGCGTCAGCATCGGGATGAGCGCCCCGCCGGCCGCGGCATTGTTGCCGGCCTCGGGCGCGGCGACGCCGCGCGGATCGCCTTTGCCGAACGTGTCGTTGCGGTTGCTCCAGCGCCGCTCGAAGACATAGGCGAGGAAGGCGCCGAGCGAGGCGCCGGCGCCGGGCAGGATGCCGGCGACGAAGCCGAGCCCCGATCCGCGCAGCATCGCCCCGAAGCTCCGGCGCACGTCCTTGAGCCCGGCGAACATCCGCCCGAGCGGCGGCATGCCGCCGCTCGGCTTGTGCGAGGTCTCCAGGAAGATCAGCACTTCGCTGATGGCGAACAGGCCGACGATCGCGACGATCGGATCGAAGCCGTCATAGAGGTTGAACGAGCCGAACGTGTAGCGCGCGGTGCCGCTCGCCGGATCGAGGCCGACGGTCGCCAGCATCAGGCCGAGAAACGCCGCCAGCAGCGTCTTGCACGGGTTGGCGCCGGTGACGCCGCCGATCGTCGCGAAGGCCATGACGTAGAGGGCGAAATAGTCGCTCGGCCCGAAATGGATGGCGGCCCTCGCCAGCAGCGGCGAGAACAGCGTCAGGCCCACGGTCGCCAGGGTCGCGCCGACGAAGGAGGCGACCGCGGAGATCGCCAGCGCCTCGGTCGCCTTGCCCTGCCGGGCCATCGGGTAGCCGTCCAGCGTCGTCATGATCGCCGGCTCGTCGCCCGGGATGTTCAGCATGATCGACGAGATGCGCCCGCCATACATGCAGCCGTAATAGACGCAGGACAGCAGGATCAGCGCCGACGCCGGGTCGAGCTGGAAGGAGAAGGCGAGGGGTATCAGGATCGCCACGCCGTTCACCGGCCCGATGCCCGGCAGCGCGCCGATGATCGTGCCGACGAAGCAGCCGAGAAAGGCGAGGGCGAGGTTGGTGGGCGTCAGCGCGACGGCAAAGCCGGAGGCAAGGCCACCCAGGATGTCCATGTCCATGTCGGAGGCCTTAGCTGAGAATGCCGGGAACGACCCGCAGCGGCAGGCCGAGGACCAGGTCGAAGACGCCGAACAGCAGGAGGCTCGTCGCGCTCGCCGAGACGACCGACTTCAGCCAGCCGGCGCCGAGCAGGCGGGCCAGCACCGTCACCGCCACGATCGTCGCCAGGATGAAGCCGAGCTCCTCCAGGAACAGCGCGTAGAAGATCAGCATCGCCACCGCCGCCACCTGCCGCAGGGCCGGCGTGCCGGTCACCCAGTCAGGCTTCGGGTCGGGGCGGAAGATCAGGAAGAGGCTGAACAGCGCCGCCGGGACGGAAAGCATCTGCGGGAACGCGGCGGGGCCAAGCGGGTCTGTGAAACCCGCCTGGTAGCTCCCCGCCGTGTAGCCGTACCAGATCGACAGGCAAAGAATGACGATGCCCGCGATCCGGTCGCTCACTGGATGACCCCGATGTCCTGCGAGATCGCCCGCATCTCTTGGGCCTGCTCGGTGACGTAGGCTTCGAACTCCTCGCCGCCGCGCCAGACCGGGATCAGGCCGCTGGCCGTCGCGGTCTTCTCCCATTCCGGGCTTTCATAGAGCTTCTGCATCGTCTCGACCCAGCGCGTGTAGGCCTCGTCGGAGACCTCGCCGCCCGTATAGAAGCCGCGCCAGTTGAGGCCGGTCACGTCGAGACCCTGCTCGATCGCCGTCGGCGCGTCGGGGAAGGCTGGGACGCGCTCGTCGGAGAGTACCGCCAGAAGCCGGATGTCGCCGGATTCCACGAAGCCGGCGATCTCGCCGAGATCGGTGGAGACGAGGCCGACATGGCCGCCCATCATCTGGGTCACGGCCGGGCCGCCACCGTCGAACTGCACCCAGCGCACGTTCCGCTGTGCCTCGGCGTCCATGCCGGCCTCGCGCGCCAGCATGAGCAGGCGGATGTGATCCCAGCCGCCGACGCCGGACGAACCGGCCGCCGCGATCGAGCCGGGGTTCTCCTTCATCTCGGCCAGCAGCTGATCCAGCGTCTGGATCGGGCTATCCTTGGCGACGGCGATGACGCCGACATCGGTGGCGAGCATGCCGATCCAGCGCATGACGTCGGTGTCGGCGGGATATTTGCCCTGCGCGATCTGGGTCACGCCGACGGTGCTCGCGGCGACGAGGAGATCCTCTTGGTCCGCCCGGTCGGCCATGACATGGGCGTAGGCGACGGCGCCGACTCCGCCCGGCATGTTGGTCACCTGGACCGGCTCGTCGACGAGATCGAGGTCGAGGAGCAGCTTGCCGACGGTGCGGCAGGTGAAGTCCCAGCCGCCGCCCGGATCGGCCGGCGCGATGCATTCGGCGGCCTTTGCCGGAACGCCCGAAAGCCCCATGACGATCGCCATGGCGCCGGCAATCCCGAGGGTCGTCCCCGTCAATCTTCTCATTGTTGTTCCTCCCTTGTTGTAGTCATCATGCACGTTGTCGCTGGTCCGGACCGCGAGGCCCGGATCAGCGACCGTTCAGGCTGTCCTTCACGACGATCCCGTGCGCTCCCAGCCGCCGCCGTCCCTCGCCGACGGCCTTCATGATCTGGTCGCGCACGTTCCTCCCGTGCCGCCGTATGGCGTCTTCCGCCTCGTCCGCGCGCCTCGCGCGGATGAGGGATACGATCTCGCTGTGCTCGCGATGGGCTTCCTGCTGGCCCGCCGCGGTGCTGACGAGCAGCCAGCGCGCCCGCGCGATGCGGATCACGATGTCCTGCACGGCGTCCCGCAGGAAACCGTTCCCCGACAGGCTGGCGATCATCACGTGGACGTCGGCGCCGATCTCGAACGAGGTTTCCGGCGAGGTGTCGCTGAGGCCGCGGTCGATCGTCGCCTGGATGGCGTCGAGATCGCTCTCGCTGGCGCGCTCGCAGGCGAGCCGCACCGCCGCGGTCTCGACGATCTCCCGGTATTCGAAGGTCTCCACGAGTTCCTGCGGGTCGATCGAGGCGACCGCGTAGCCGCGCCCGGCGCGGATGACCAGGCCCTCGTTGGCCAGCTGCAGCAGCGCCTGGCGCACCGGCGTGCGCGACGCGCCGTAGATCGCCTCGAGGTCGCGCTCCGAGATGACGCGTCCGGGAATCAGGGCAAGCGAGAGGATGTCGCCACGCATCCGGGCGAGCAGGCGGTCGCTGACGCTGCCTTTCGTCGTCTCCGCGACCCTTGCCTGCTGCATGTCCCCCCACTCTTCGAAAGTCGTTGCCCGAAGGTGCGGCGACGGTATACCAACGTGGTAGACCAGAGCAAGGCGGACATTCCTGCGATGAACGGACCCATGGATCACTCGAGGGCAACACGCGGCGCGAGCCCGGCCATCCCGCTTCCCTCGCGCGTCAGCCTCGTCGAGGTCGGCCCGCGCGACGGGCTCCAGGCCGAGTCGACGTGGATCCCCACCGCGACCAAGATCGATCTGGTCAACGGCCTGATCGACGCCGGCATCCGCCATCTCGAGGTGACGTCCTTCGTGTCGCCGCGGGCGGTGCCGCAATTGCGCGACGCGGCCGAGGTGCTGGCCGGCATCGACCGGTCGACGGGCGCCGTCCTCACCGCGCTGGTGCCGAACGCCAAGGGCGCCGAGCGCGCCGCCGCCGCCGGCATCGACGCCATGGTGGTCTTCCTCTCGGCGTCCGAAAGCCACAACGCCAAGAACGTCAACCGCTCGGTCCGGGAATCGCTGGACGGCGTGCGCGACATCACCCGCATCGCCGCCGACGCCAACATCGCCGTGTTCGGCGCCATCGCCACCGCCTTCGGCTGCCCGTTCGAGGGCAACGTCCCGGTCGCCGCGGTCGCGGACATCGCCCGCGCCTACGCCGATCTCGGCATCACCAGCATCTCGCTCGGCGACACCACGGGCATGGCGACGCCGCCGCTCGTCCAGGAGCGGGTGCGGGCGCTGCGCGACCGCGTTCCCGAGGCCGACATCGCCCTGCATTTCCACAACACCCGCGGCGTCGGGCTGGTCTGCGTCTATGCCGGGCTGCAGGAGGGCGTCACGCGCTTCGAGTCCAGCGTCGGCGGGCTCGGCGGCTGTCCGTTCGCGCCCGGCGCCACCGGCAACATCTGCACCGAGGATCTCGTCTACATGCTCGACGAATGCGGCATCGAGAGCGGCGTCGACCTGCAGCGGCTGATCGCGGTCTCGCGGCAGGCGGAGGCGGCGATCGGCCGGCCCCTGGCGGGGCAGGTGATGAAGGCCGGGCCGCGGCTCGAACTGCACGATCTGAACGCCGTCGCCACCGCCTGCGGATGAGCGGGAACAGCGTGCCCGAGGCAAGGCGCCCGCTCGACGGGATCCGGGTCGTCGACCTGACGCGGGTCCTGTCCGGCCCGTTCTGCACCATGCTGCTCGGCGACATGGGCGCCGACATCATCAAGGTCGAATCCGGCCGCGGCGACCCGATCCGCGAGCAGGGCACGATCCGCGACGGCTTCAGCTGGTACTTCGCCGCCTTCAACCGCAACAAGCAGTCGATCGTCCTCGATCTCTACAGCCCCGAGGGCAAGGCGGTGCTGGAGCGGCTGATCGCGTCTGCCGACGTGCTGGTGGAGAATTTCCGCCCCGGCGTACTGGCCAAGATGGGCTTCGGCCCCGAACGCCTGGAGGCGCTCAACCCGCGGCTGGTCAGCTGCAACATCAACGGCTACGGCTCGGTCGGCCCCTATGTGGACCGGCCGGCCTTCGACTTCATCGCCCAGGCGATGAGCGGGCTGATGAGCGTCAACGGCCCGGCGGACCAGGAGCCGATGCGCTCCGGCCAGCCGATCACCGACCTCATCGCCGGGCTCTACGGCGCCTTCGGCATCGTCAGCGCGCTGCGGGCCCGCGACCTCAACGGCACCGGCCAGCACGTCGAGTCGGCGATGGTCAACGGGTCGATCAGCATGATGGCGTTTCTCGCCTCGGAGTATTTCTCGACCGGCCGGCTGCCGGAGCGCACCGGCAACGACCATCCGCTGGTGGCGCCCTACGGTCTCTACCAGGCGTCCGACGGCGAGGTTGCCGTCGCGCCGAGCAACGACGTGATCCTGCGCCGCTTCCTGACGACGATCGGCCTCGAGGAGCTGATGGCCGGCCCCCATTACGACACCAACGAGAAGCGCTTCGCGCTCCGCCACCAGCTGAACGCGCTGATCAACGAGCGCATGCGCACCGTCTCCCAGGCCGAGTGGATCGCCCGGCTGAACGCCGCCGGCGTCCCGTGCGGACGGGTGCAGAACCTCGCGGAGGTCTTCGCCGATCCGCAGGTGGTCGCCCAGGAGATGGCCATCGACGTCGAGCAGCCCGGCCGCGGCACCATCCGCATGGTCGGCTTCCCGGTGAAGCTCGACCGCACGCCCTGCGCGGTCACCCGGCCGGCGCCGGAACTCGGCCAGCATACCCGCGAGGTCCTGGCATCCAGCGGCTACACCGACGACGACATAGCGGCGCTTGCCGCCGACGGCGTCATCGCCTGCGCCCCCGGCGGCTAGCGCCCCGGACGCTAGCTCCCTTCCTTCATCCCGGCCCTGACTGGAGACAATCGATGTCGAACCCGAGCATCCCGCTGCGCCGCATCGGCCGGTCCGGCGTGACCGTCTCGCGGCTCTGCCTCGGCACGATGATGTTCGGGGCGCGCACCGAGGAGGCGGAGGCGCGGCGCATCGTCGACGACGCCGCCGCGATCGGCGTCAATTTCATCGACACCGCCGATTCCTACGCCGTGGGCCGTTCCGAGGAGATCACCGGCCGCGCCATCGCCGCCGACCGCGACCGCTGGATCCTGGCGACAAAGCTTGCCAATCCGATGGGCGAGGGGCCGAACCGGCGCGGCCTGTCGCGCAAGTGGATACATGAGGAGGTCCGGGCGAGCCTGTCGCGGCTCGGCACCGACTATGTCGACATCCTCTATCTGCACAAGGAAGACCGCGACACGCCGGCCGCCGAGACGGTCCGCGCCATCGCCGACCTCATCCGCTCCGGCGCCATCCGCTATTTCGGCGTCTCCAACTTCCGCGCCTGGCGCATGGCGGAGATCTGCGCCCTCTGCGACCGGGAGGGCATCGACCGGCCCATCGTCAACCAGCTCCTCTACCATCCGCTCAACCGCAGCGCCGAGGTCGAGACGCTGCCGGCCTGCCGGCATTTCGGCGTCGGCGCGATGGTCTACAGCCCGCTGGCGCGCGGCGTCCTGACCGGCAAATATGCCGCCGGCGCGCAGGCCTCGGCCGAAAGCCGCGCCGGGCGCGGCGACAAGCGCATGCTGGAGGCCGAGTTCCATCCCGCCTCGCTGCTGGCGGCCGACGAGCTCGCCCGGCTGGCGGCGGCGCGGGAGATGTCGCTCGCCGATTTCTCGCTTGCCTGGACACTGGCCAATCCGGCCGTCACCGGGCTGATCGCCGGCCCGCGCACGCTCGAGCAGTGGCGCAGCTACCGCAAGGCCTTCGAGATTGCCTGGCGGGACGAGGACGATCGCGCCGTGGATGCGGTCGTCGGGCTCGGCGCGACGGCCGTCCCGCAGTTCTTCGACCCGGCCTATCCGCCGGAAGGCAGGTTCCGCCCCTGATCCCGGGCCCGTGACGGCGACCTCAGGCTTCCGGGTCGCTGACGTCGCAAAGAAGCGACGCTGCGGTCGTGGCGTGGGCGATCCGCCGTGGCCCCCGACTGAAGCCCGGGCGCCGCGCTCAGCCCGCCCGGGCCGAGGGATCGCCGGCCTTGCGCCGCCGCGCCACCAGCATCAGCACCACCGGCAGGCACCAGACCAGCATGGTGAAGATCCCGAGCCCGGCCGCGATCGGGCGCTCGAAGAAGGCGAGGAAGCTGCCGTCCGCCTTGATCATCGAGGTGATGAAGTTCTGCTCCAGCATCGGCCCGAGCACCAGGCCGAGGATCGCCGGCGCGATCGGGATGTCGTTCTCCTCCATCAGGAAGCCCAGTATCCCGAAGCCGAGCATGATCATCACGCCGAACAGCGAGTTGTTGATGGCGAAGGAGCCGACGATGCAGAACATCAGGATGATCGGCATCAGCACCTTGGCGGGGATCGCCAGCAGCGTTCCCGCGCCCTTGATCGCCACCCAGCCGAGCGGCAGCATGATGATGTTGGCCATGAAGAAGACGATGAAGATCGAGTAGACCAGCTGCGGATCGTTGAGGAACACGGTGGGCCCGGGATTGATGCCCTTGATGTAGAGCACGCCGATGACGATCGCGGTGATCGAGTCGCCCGGGATGCCGAAGACCAGGGCCGGGATCCAGGCGCCGCTGACGGCGCCGTTGTTGGAGGCCCCCGCCTCGACGAGGCCCTCGACATGGCCGGTCCCGAACTTCTCCTTGTGGCGGGAGAAGCGCTTGCTGATGGCGTAGGAGATCCAGGCGGCGATGTCGGCGCCGGCGCCCGGCAGCGCGCCGATGGCGGTGCCGACGACGCTGCCGCGCAGGATCTGCACTGGGTAGAGCTTGAAGTTCCTGATCTGGCTGCGGAAGATGCCGGAGCGGGTCGATGGCGCGACCGCCGGGCGGTCGGAGCGCAGCACGACGGCGCGCAGCACCTCCGACACCGCGAACAGCCCGATCATCGCCGAGATGAACTCGACGCCGCCGAGCAGGTCGACGACGCCGAACGTGTAGCGCGGCTCGCCGGCCGGATTGTCGATCCCGACGGTGGCGGCGAACAGACCGATGACCAGCGAGAT
The DNA here is from genome assembly GCF_021391535.1 of Aurantimonas sp. HBX-1. GTDB lineage: Bacteria > Pseudomonadota > Alphaproteobacteria > Rhizobiales > Rhizobiaceae > Aurantimonas. The sequence continues at coordinate 2,843,531 of NZ_CP090066.1, read as the reverse complement.
GAGGCCGCGCGCCACCGATCCCGGCGACACGAAGACGGCGCAGGAAAGCCCGAGGATCACCAGCCAGAAATACTCGAAGGACGAGAACTTGAGCGCCACCTCGGCGAGCATCGGCGCGGCGAGGACGAGGACGAGCGTGCCGAACAGCCCGCCGATCGAGGAGAAGACCAGCGCCGCGCCCAGCGCCTCCTCGGAGCGGCCGCTCCGCGTCATCCGGTAGGAATCCTCGACATAGGCGGCGCTCGCCGGAGTACCGGGCATCCGCAGCAGGGCGCCCGGGATGTCGCCGGCGAAGATCGCCATCGCGGTTGCCGTGACGATGGCGCCGATGGCGGGAACCGGGTCCATGAAGAAGGTGATCGGCACGAGCAGCGCGGTCGCCATCGTGGCCGTCAGGCCGGGAATTGCCCCGACGAACATGCCGAAGCAGGCCGAGCCGAGGATGACCATCAGCACGTAGGGCTGGAAGACGAGGGCGAAGGCGTCGGCGAGGGCGGGCATGGCGTCTACCAGAGGAAGCCGAGCATCGCCGAGCGCGGAAGCGGTACCAGCAGCAGCCGGCCGAAGGCCTGCTGGATGACCACGACGGCGAGCAGCGACACCGCGATCGCGGTAAGCGGCCGCACCCCGAGCACCAGCATCAGCCCGGCGGTGACGATGAAGGCCATGGGCAGGAAACCGACCGTCCCGCTGAACAGGATGTAGGCGAGCACAAGGCCGATGGCGGCGGCGAGACCGAGGAGCGAGGCCGGCGACCGCGTCCAGCCGGCGAGGACCATGGCCGGTCGGGTCTCGCCCGCCGCAAGGCTCCTGCCGACCAGATAGAGGCCGAGCCCGAAGGTGAGCAGCGCGATCGCCTTCGGCATGGTCTCGGCGCCGTAGGCCTGGCCGGGGATCGGCGAGAACTGCAGGGCCGAGAGGAAGATCGCCACCGCGCCCGCAAGGACCACGAGGCCGAGGGTCAGGTCGTTCATTCGCATGGGCGCAGTCCCGTCAGGACCGGCGCGGCGCAGGACCGCCGGTCGTCGAAGGAGGGGCGATAGGAACGCGGCGAACCGCCGTCACCCGGTCGCGGCGCGACCGGGCGACGGGCTGCGGGCCGGGTCACTCCTTGGCGAGGCCGGCCTTCTTCATGATCTCGCCCAAGGTGGCATCGTCCTCGGCGACGATCTTCGTCGCCTCCTCGCCGGCGGCCCAGCGCACGCCGAAGCCGCGCTCCTTCATGAAGGTCTGGTATTCCTCGCTATTGTAGGCCTTCTCGATGGCGGCGGAGAGCTTGGCGGCAACGTCGTCCGGCAGACCCTTCGGCGCGGCAATGGTGCGCCAGACCGACAGCGTCCAGTCGGAGCCGACGGCTTCCTTCAGCGTCGGCACGTCCGGGAACAGCGGCTGCCGCTCGGTCGACATCGTCGCCAGCGGCCGCACCCGCCCCGCGTCGATCATGGCGCGACCCTCGGCGAGCGACGTGGGAACGAGATCGACGCCGCCGGCCACCATGTCGGTGATGCCAGGCGCCGCGCCCTGGCTCGGCACCCAGGTCACCTGGTCCGGCGCAAGGTCCTCCGACAGCAGCCAGCCGGCGAGGCCGAGATGCCAGATGCCGCCCTGGCCGGTGCCCGAGCCCTTGAAGGTGCCGGCGGGTTCCGCCTTGATGGCCGCGAGCAGTTCCTCGGCGGTCTGGTAGGGGGAGTCGGCCGACACCATGATGCCGCCCGGATCGGAATTGACGACGGCGAGGATGTCGAAGTCCTCGTAGGTCAGGTCGGTCAGGCCCTGCCAGTGCATCATGTCGATCTCGATCGTCACGATGCCCAGCGTGTAGCCGTCCGGCTCGGCGTTGGCGATGGCGCTATGCCCGACGACGCCGGAGCCGCCGGTGCGGTTGATGACGTTGACGGGAACCCCGAGCTCCTGCTGCAGCAGCGAGGCGAAGACGCGGCCGACCGCATCCGTGCCGCCGCCGGCGCCCCAGGGCACGATCATCTGGATCGGCCGGTTCGGATAGTCCGACTGCGCCAGGACCGGCGAGGAAGCCGCGAGTCCGGCCAGCACGAGCGCGGCGGAAGCCACCGTTTTGAGATTGAGCATGTATCCTCCCAGATAGGCATGAAAGGAGCGGCCATTTTTGGCTCGCCCGATACGGGCCATGACCGTCGATCATGGCTGACTGGTCGTCGTGGGGTCCCTCTCCCAGCCTTACCATCCCGTCAGGATTGCCGGGTGTCAATGCCGCGGGCGATGCGGCCGGCGTCGCCTTCGGCAAGCGCGATGCCTTGCCGAAATCAGCCGTCACCAGCCCCGGCGGGGGCGGGCCCCGGGCCGGGGCGCCGCGCCGGCAGCGACCCGCTCGTCCCGCAAGCTGGCGCAAGATTGTGCATGATGCTACGCGACGCGGCATGGAAACGCTCGCAAAAGCGGCAAGATGCTCAAATCGACCTTCGCTCTGCCTGCCTCGCTCGCCCGCTTCGTCCCGCGGCTTGCCCCGGTCAGCCGTGCCGAGCAGCTTCGCGCCGCGGTCGGCGCCCTCATCGGCATCGCCCTCACCGGGCTGGTGACGCGCTGGGCGCTCGGCCCCGACACGGCGGTGCCGCTGCTCGTCGCCCCCATGGGCGCATCCGCGGTGCTGCTGTTCGCCGTCCCCTCGGGCCCGCTGTCGCAGCCGTGGTCGATCCTCGGCGGCAACGTCTCGGCGGCCCTGATCGGCATCACCTGCCGGATGTGGATCCCCGATCCGCTGATCGCCGCCTCGCTCGCCGTGTGCCTCGCGATCGTGACGATGTTCCTGCTGCGCTGCCTGCATCCGCCGGGCGGCGCTGTCGCCGTGACCACCGTGCTCGCGGGGCCTGCCGTCGACACGCTCGGCTACGGCTTCGCCTTCGCCCCGGTCGGGCTCAACTCGCTGCTCATCCTTCTCGTCGCCGTCGCGTTCCACAATCTCACCGGCCACCGCTACCCGCACTGGCTGGCGCGCAGGCCGGCCTCGCGGCACGGAACCGCCGACGCGGCGCCGCGCGAGCGGACCGGCTTCACGCTCGACGACCTGCGCACGGTGCTGCGCGAGCAGAACGAGGTGATCGACGTCGCGCCCGAGGATCTCGTGACGATCCTGCGGGCGGCCGAGGAGGAAGCCTTCCGCCGGCGCTCCGGCGGCCTGCTCTGCGGCGATGTCATGTCGCGCCACATCATCACGGTGTCCCCGCACGAGAGCATCGCCAACGCCTGGGACATCATGCACTCGCGCGGCCTGCGGGTGCTGCCCGTCACCGACGGCAACGGCGTCGTCGTCGGCATGCTGCGGCCGGAGGACTTCGTCGAGGCGATCGGCCGCGGCGTCGGGCGTCCGTCGCTGCGCACCGCGGGTCGCCTGCGCAGCGGCCTGGCGGCCGGGCTCTCGGTGCGCAGCACCGTGGAGCGGATCATGGGGGGCGTGCCCTACCGGGCGTCCGCCGATACGCCGATCGCCGATCTCGTCAGGCTGATGGGGGAGGCCGGGGTCCACCATACGCCGGTCACGGATTCCGCGGGCCGGCTCATCGGCCTGGTGACGCAGACCGATCTCGTCAACGCGCTGTTCCGGGGCGAGGGCAGCGGCACGGCGCTCGCGGCCTGAGGGCCCCGGGACGCATCCATCTCGGACGCGATGCATTCCGTCCTGACAGGAAATGAAAGGAATGCCCGATGACCTACGCCCGCTTCGCCGCCATGATCGTCACCTCGACGGTCGTCATGTTCGGCCTGATGTATCTCAACACCTACGCGCTGGACCACGTGTTCTACAGCCAGACGCGGACCTGGATGGCGATCTACATGGGCGCGGTGATGGCGGTCATCATGCTCGGCTTCATGTGGTCCATGTACCGGAACAAGGCTGCCAACTTCGCCATCATCGCAGGGGCGGTGGTGGTCTTCGCGGCGTCGCTGTTCCTGGTGCGCAGCCAGACGACGGTCGGCGACGTCGCCTACATGAAGGCGATGATCCCGCACCATTCGATCGCGATCATGACCAGCGAGCGGGCCGAGATCTCCGATCCGCGGGTGCGTCAGCTCGCCGACGAGATCATCGAGGCGCAGGTGCGCGAGATCGCCGAGATGAAGCTTCTGATCGCCGACCTCGAGGCGAACCCGCCGGCCGAGGATGCGCCGGTGCTGCCGGCGCGCCCGGCGACGGAAAGCGCCAGCGGCCAGTAGCAGCGGCGACGGCCACGCCGCCGATCCCGATCAGGTCGGTCGTGCCTGCCGAAAGGGCGCGTGCCGCAGCGAAAGCTGCGGCCGGTCGGCGTTCAGAGGTTGTCGAAATGTGCCGGGTCGATGCCGAGCGCCCGCAGCGAGCGCGGATCGGGGCGACGGCCGGCCTCGACGGCGGCGGCGCAACGGTTCGAATGCACCATGATGCTGGCGAAGCCACGGACGCGGCTGGCGAACCTGCCGGCGAAACTGGGCTGGGACATGGAACTCTCCTTGTATCTTGTCCTCCATATCGCGATGCGCGCCGGCCGCCGGTAGGGACGCATTCGGGAAGCTTCCATGCGGCCGGGGAATAGCTCGCCCGCTGTCCTTGACCCCCATGCCTGCGAGGGCCTACCGCTAGCGGCGAGCCGCGGGCGATGGCTCGCCGCGCCACGCCGGCCGCCTGTCCCGCGAGCCGACGACGCCGTGCCGCAGGCACCAGACCCGGAGACCTTCATGACCGTGCAGCCCAACTCGATCGAGGCCCGCGACATCGCGTACCACCTCCATTCCTACACCAACGCCCGCCAGCACGAGGCGGTCGGGCCGATCATCATCGAGAAGGGCGAGGGGGTGTTCGTCACGGACACCGATGGCAACCGCTACATCGAGGCGATGGCGGGGCTCTGGTCGGTGGCTGTGGGCTTCGGCGAGAAGCGCCTGGTCGAGGCGGCAAGCCGGCAGATGGCGCAGCTCAACTACTACCACACCTTCACGCACAAATCGCACGGACCGGCGATCGAGCTCGCCGAGCGGCTGGTCGCCATGGCGCCGGTGCCGATGTCGAAGGCCTATTTCACCAATTCCGGCTCCGAAGCCAACGACACGATGATCAAGCTGGTGCGCTACCGCTCCAACGCGCTCGGCCAGCCGCAGAAGAAGAAGATCATCAGCCGCATCCGCGGCTACCATGGCGTGACCCTGGCGTCGGCCAGCCTCACGGGCCTTCCCAACAACCACCGCGCCTTCGATCTGCCGATGGAGGGCATCTTCCACACGACCTGCCCGCATTACTGGCGCGAGGGGCGTGACGGCGAGAGCGAGGAGGCCTTCGCCACCCGCTGCGCCGAGGATCTGGAAGCGCTGATCCAGGCCGAGGGCCCGGACACGATCGCCGCCTTCATCGGCGAGCCGGTGATGGGCGCGGGCGGCGTCGTCGTGCCGCCGGCGACCTACTGGGAGAAGATCCAGGCGGTGCTGAAGCGGCACGACATCCTGCTGGTCGCCGACGAGGTGATCTGCGGGTTCGGGCGCACCGGCGAGATGTTCGGCTGCCAGACCTACAAGATCGAGCCCGACATCATGACGCTGTCGAAGGCGCTGTCGTCGTCTTATCTGCCGATCTCGGCGCTCCTGATCAACGACCGCGTCTACCAGCCGGTGGCCGACCAGTCGTCGGAGATCGGCACGTTCGGCCACGGCTACACCGCCTCCGGCCATCCGGTGGCAGCCGCAGTGGCGCTGGAAAATCTCGACATCATCGAGGAGCGCGGCCTCGTCGGCCGGGCCCGCGAGATGGGCGCGCTGATGCAGGCGGGCCTCAGGACCCTGGAAGACCATCCGCTGGTCGGCGAAGTGCGCGGCGTCGGCCTGATCGCCGCGGTCGAGCTGGTCACCGACAAGGCGGCCAAGACGGGACTGGAGAAGCCCGGCGCCCTCGGCGCCCAGGCCTTCGCCATCCTGCAGAAGAACGGCGTCATCTCCCGGCCGATCGGCGACTCGCTCGCCTACTGCCCGCCGCTGATCATCGAGAAGGCCCATATCGACCTGATCGTCGAGACCACCCGCAAGAGCCTCGACGAGCTGCAGGCAACGCTCTGAGACGAGAGCGCCGGCGGGGACCTCAGTCCTCGTCGGCGGCCATCTGGCTGAGCACCTGGCCGCGGCCGCGGGCGCGCATGTAGAGCGGCAGCACCAGGGCGATCAGCGCCAGCGACAACAGGATGATCGTCAGCGGCGAGCTGATCAGCACCGTCGGGTCGCCCTGGCTGATCGCCAGCGCCCGCCGCAGCTGCTGTTCCGCCAGCGGCCCGAGGATCAGCCCCACCACCACCGGCGCGATCGGATAGCCGAAGCGGCGCAGCATGTAGCCGAGCAGGCCGAAGCCGAGCAGCATGCCGAGCTCGACCGGCGACGGGTTGGCGCCGATCGTGCCGAGCGTCGCGAAGACCAGAATGCCGGCATAGAGCCACGGCCGCGGGATCGTCAGGAGCCGCACCCAGAGCCCGACCAGCGGCAGGTTGAGCACCAGCAGCATCAGGTTGGCGACGAGCAGGCTGGCAATCAGCCCCCAGACCAGTTCCGGCCGCGTCGCGAAGAGCAGCGGCCCCGGCTGCAGGCCGAACTGCTGGAAGCCGGCGAGCATGATCGCCGCCGTCGCCGTGGTCGGCAGGCCGAGCGTCAGCAGCGGCACCAGCGTGCCGGCGGCCGAAGCGTTGTTGGCGGCTTCCGGTCCCGCGACGCCCTCGATGGCGCCGTGGCCGAACTCCTCCGGGTGCTTCGCCAGCTGCTTCTCGGTGGCATAGGAGAGAAACGTGCCGATCTCGGCGCCGCCGGCCGGCATCGCGCCGATCGGAAAGCCGATCACCGTGCCGCGCAGCCACGGCTTCCACGAGCGCTTCCAGTCTTCCCTGGTCATCCACACCGAGCCGCGGATCGCCTCGACCTTTTCCTGCAGGCGCTGCGAGGAGGCGGCGACGGTCAGCGTCTCGCCGATGGCGAACAGCGCGACGGCGAGCGTCGTCACCTCGATGCCGTCGTAGAGGTCGGGCACCCCGAAGCTGAGCCGCGCCTGGCCGGTCTGCAAATCGATGCCGACGAGGCCGAGCGCCAGGCCGATGCCGAGCGCGGTGAGGCCGCGCAGGGTGGAATCGCCGAAGGCGGCCGAGACCGTCACGAAGGCCAGCACCATCAGCGCGAAATATTCCGCCGGCCCGAACGAGAGCGCGAAGCGCACGATCACCGGCGCGATGAGCGCCAGGCCCATCGTGGCGATCAGGCCGGCGACGAAGGAGCCGATCGCGGCTGTCGCCAGTGCCGGGCCGCCGCGGCCCGCGCGGGCCATCTTGTTGCCCTCCAGCGCCGTGACGATCGAGGCGCTCTCGCCGGGCGTGTTCAGGAGGATCGAGGTGGTCGAGCCGCCATACATGCCGCCATAGTAGATGCCGGCGAACATGATCAGCGAGCCGGCCGCGTCGAGCTGGTAGGTCACCGGCAGCAGCAGCGCCACGGTCAGCGCCGGGCCGATCCCGGGCAGCACGCCGACCGCGGTGCCGAGCGTCACGCCGATCAGCGCGTACATCAGATTGGTGGGCTCGAGGGCGGTGAGGATGCCCTGGCCGAGAAGCACGAACGTGTCCATGGCGATTCCTGCCGGCCCTCAGCCGAAAAGTCGCTCCAGCGGCCCTGCCGGCAGCGAGAGCTTGAGAAGCTTGGTGAACAGCAGCCAGAGCGCCAGCGACAAAAGGATGCCGATCGGGATGGTCTTCCAGAGGGGCCCCCGCCCGAACGCCTTGGCGGTGGCCGCGAACAGCAGGCCCGTCGCGAGGGAGAAGCCGGCGACGTCGAGCAGCAGCAGCTGCGCGGTCAGCCCCCCGACGATCCAGACGATCGGCCCGACGGCGTCGTGCTCCCGTTCGGGAAAGCCGCCCTTCATCGCGCTGGCGATCGTCCAGATCGACAGCACGCCGAGAAAGGCCGCGATGGCGTAGGGAAACGCCTTCGGGCCGATCTGCGTATAGGCGCCGCCGGTGACCAGCAGCGTGTTCCAGAAGATCACCCCGGCGAGCGCCAGCAGCGCGACGCCGATGGCGACCGCCGCCCAGTCGGGGCGGCGGCTGGTCCCGGAGGACGGGACGTCGTCGGTCATTACTGGACGAGGCCGATGGTCTTGAGGATGGCGCGGGTCTTGTCGACGTCCTTTGCCAGCTGCTCGGTGAAGGCCTCGCCGGAGAGATAGGTGTCCTCCCAGCCGTTGCGCTCCAGCGCTTCCTGCCACTCTTCGGACTTCACCATCTTCTCGATGTCGGCGGTGATCTGCGCCTTCTCTTCGTCGGTGATGTCCGGCGCGGCCGCGACCATGCGCCAGTTCTGGATCACCACGTCGAGGCCCGAGCTCTTCAGCGTCGGCGCGTCGATGCCCTCGATCGGCTCGTCGCTGGTCATCGCCAGGAGGCGCAGCGTGCCGGCGGCGATCTGCGACTCGAACTCGCCGTAGCCGGAGATGCCGGCCGCGACCTGCTGGCCGAGAATCGCCGCCAGCGCCTCGCCGCCGCCGGAGAAGGCGATGTAGTTGATCTGCTTCGGGTCGACGCCGGCGGCTTCCGCCAGAAGGCCGGCGGCGATGTGGTCGGTGCCGCCGGCCGAGCCGCCGGCGATCGCCACGGCGCCGGGATCGGCCTTCATCGCGGCGACGAGATCGTCGATCGTCTTGAACGGCGAGGCCGCCGGCACGACGATCGCCTCGTATTCGCCGGTGAGCCGGGCGATCGGGGTGACGTCGTCGAGCGAGTAGGGCGAATTGTTGGTCAAGATCGCACCGACCATGACGTAGCCGCCGACGATCAGCTTCGTCGGATCGCCGCTGTCCTGCGAGATGAACTGCGCCAGGCCGATCGTGCCGCCGGCGCCGGGAACGTTGACGACCTGCACGTCGCCCGCGACGCCGGCTTCCTGCATCGCAGTCTGCATGGTGCGGGCGGTCTGGTCCCAGCCGCCGCCGGGCGAAGCCGGCGCGATGATCGCGTAGCTTTCGGTCTGGGCGAGGGCGCCCGTCGCGGTGATGCCGGCGATCAGCGCGGCACCCAGCAAGCGTTTCAGCATGGTCTTTCCTCCCAAGGTGGTCCGCCCGGCTCGGCCCGTCCGGCCGCCCCGCCGCGCGCGTCCCAACGCATTCGACGCGGCAGCCCTCTGACAGGCGCCGGCAGATCCTGCAGAGGATGCCTAGCGCCAGAGACGGGCAAGTTGCAAGGGTGCGGACGGGAGCGGCGCGCCTGCCCCGGCGTTTCGGGCGGCAAGGTCGAGGGCAAGGCGGCCGAGCGATGGGGGCTGCGCTTGTCCCCCTGCTTGAGACGGGGTTGAAACAGAATTACGCATTCTGTTTCAGACGGAGAGGACGGTTTTCGGGTGCAAAGCGCCATTACGTGACGTCGCCGGAAATGGTCAATCTGCGGACGGTCCCGTCATTCGTCTGAAACGACTTGCTAAGTAGCATTCCCTAAGGGCTACAAGAGGCCGCGAACCTATGCTAATATTAGTCATCAAAATTGGGAAAATGCTATTAAATTAACTGAGTAGTCCATCCGTAACCATTGATTTCGCGCGAAAGGCCCGTTTATGCAGAGATTGATCCTATCCAGCGCGTTTTTGCTTATCATTCTGTTCGTATTCTACCGCTATGCAGCCGTTGAACCTCTGAGTTTTGCGGAGAATGATGGATCTGGCTACTTTAAGATCATCCTTTCGGCCCTGGCCATGGTCGTGGGAATCGTGTTTGGAGCCATACACAGAGCTTGGGGAATGCGAAAGAACCCGATCAGTTGGGCAGCTTTTAAGCTAGTGTTTCGCAGTCCGGAGCTATGGCGGGCAATGCTTCTCTCGCCAATTGTGTTTTCCGGTGTTTATGTTGCCGCGCAAGAGCAGCCAGACTATGTTTTAGCTTTTATTGTAGCTTTTCAGTCAGGATTTTTCTGCGAGTCCGTTCTAAGAGGAGCCGAGAGGGAGTCGGTCTAATGCTGGAGCGTTTCAGGCCTCAAGACCGCAGATTAATTATGATAGTTTCAGTTGTCTTCATTGGCGCTACGGTCTCGCGCTTATTTATTGAGCACCAGACCTATTACGAACTGGAAAAATTCAATGCAGATAAGGAATGGATTGATCTAACCAATATAGCTCTCGCTCGACTAGACATTCCAAGAAACATATATGTCAATCCGAAAGAACCTTCAGCTGATATTGATATGTTTATATTTGATTCTCGAACGAGAAATGCGTTTCCTAAAAATATAAAAGAGAAAAATTGCTCTTACGTCGGTGACGAAAGAACGATTGTTTGTGATGTAGAGCTGATCCGGTCACTTGAGGCGTATTTCGATTTCCATCAGAGAGAGGTCACGGTTTCGAATGACGACGGCATCATTGTGGAACGAAACGTAGTACCAGAGAATGAAGAGGAGATTGATAGTGTGCGGATAAATCTGATGACTTGGATTCTTGCACACGAACTAGGCCATCTTCTTCAGCGGCACAAGGGACGATTCCATTTTTCAGCGCACAACATCGATTCTGACATAGATCAACAAAGCTATTGCCACCGGTTGGAATACGAGGCGGATAGCTATTCAGTAAGACTATTGTCCGAGAAAAATATGGAAGACTTTTACATATTTAATTACGAGCTTTTGAACAGGGAGCTTCGCGGGCTGGCATGTCCTGGGCTTCCTAAAGTAGCATTATGTGAGAATGTCAGGGCCGGAACAGGTCTAGCGATCACAGACAACGAAATCGAGAACTTACTCAGTGGCACGCACCCGCAGATAATTGTCAGAGTTCTGCATATTGGGAAAGTCGCTCAAGGGCGGCAGGACTTTGGACTGTTTGGCTATCAGCTTGACCAAGTGGTCAACACACAACTTAAGACAATAGGTTCTCCCAGCTGGCGATGCCGCTGAAAGTCAATGTGTGATCTCTTTAGGTCCTTTTGACCGAGTCTCGGATCCACGTCTGCTAGGCGGCAAGGTCGAGATGTGTAGGGTTTTGCCCATGAAGCTCCTACGGCGACCTTGGGCTCGAAGCAGACATCGGTTACCGAACGTCTTGAATCGGCCAAGAGGTGCCGCCTGCAACCAGAACCATCAATTCTGTTGCCGGTATTGGCATGTGCATTCCTAGGAGCCAGCACGTCGCGAAGTTCGACCCTGTTTGGAACTAGGCAGCCCTGTACGTATGCGTACAGATACTCGATCGGCTTATTGGCAAGAGACATGCTATGGCGGACCGCTTTCACGCAGTTGCGGGCTATCCAGCCGGCCACTTCGAAGAGTTGATCCGCTCGCGGGCGCCCTTGCTCGTGACCCGGCAGGGCAGAGAATCCGCCGTATTGATATCGGCGAGCGAATGGGAGGGCGTCCAGGAGACGCTTCACCTTCTCGGCAGCCGGAACAACGCCGACAAGCTGTTCGGCGCCATTGCCGAACTGGATGCCGGTCGCGGTGTCGAGCGCGATCCGACCGTCGACGCCGAAGACGCCCAATGAAGCTTCTCTGGGCCGAGCAGGCCTGGAGCGACTATCTGCATTTTCAGAAGGTGGACGAGAAGATCCGCGATCGCATCAACGAGCTGATCAAGGAAACCAGGCGAACCCTGCTCCGGGGGATCGGCAAGCCGGAGCCGCTGAAGGGCGATCTGACCGGCTGGTGGTCGCGGCGGATCACCGGCGACCACCGCCTTGTCTGCCGCGTTGCAGGCAAAGATGACGACCAACGCCTCGAAATCGCGGCGTGCCGCTATAAGCATTGAAATTCTGGGTCTCTGTATCAGAATCGGTGGGTAGATTTGGTATCTGGCCTAGGAGTCACTCAGTGGTGAGTAGGGTATAGCTCTTTATCGGCTCGTCCTTGACGAAGGCACGACGAGGCTTACCACTTGCATCGACCATAGGTTTGGCGCTCACCGCATTTTTGATAAACCAGCCGAGGTACATGTTGAGGGGCATCTTTTTGGATGCCCCGTCCGTATATGCGTCTACCCCTATAACCGACTCATAAAGTTGTTTGGTCTCCTGATCGCCCATAAGCTCACGGAACACCGTTAGCGTGAAATGCTCATCGAAGCGTCCGGCATTGTAGACTTGGCGAGCCTTGGCCTGGGCAGCCGCGTACAAGGCTTTGGTGTTTTCGAGTTCGCGCTGCAGGTCCGCCGGCAGATGGTCATACACAGCTTGTCTAAGAACATCCTGCATGAAGGCAGACACATCAACTCCTGCCTGTTTTGCAAGGGTTTGGATCGCTTCGTAGATTTCGGTTTGCAAGCGAAATGAAACTCGGGTGGTGGTTTCTGTGACCAAGACGGACTCCTTTTCACGTTGTGCAGACAGGTGTGAAAATGGGGCAAGTCTTGAGCGGTGTCAACACCATGTGCGGACAGGTGTGAAATTAATCGGGCCGCAGCTTTGAAACTGTGTCATCGGACTTTCTTCACTGCCTAACCGATCGCATCACCCCTCAAATCGCTTGAACTCCTCCAGCTGCAGCGCAAAACCCGGCACCCCCAGCGGCTCCAGCACCTCCCCGGCCGCAACGTCGCAAACCGACCCATACCCCTCCGGCCCCGGCTCCCTGAACACCCGCGTCTCCAGCCGCCGCCCGTCGATCACCCACAACTCCCTAATACCGAACGCGGCGTAGATCTCGGCCTTGCGGCCACGATCGTAGGAAAGGCTCGACAGGCCAATCTCGATCGCCAGCAGGCAGGTGGCGCCGTTTAGCCGTTCCAGCCCGGTTGCGCGTTCGAAGACCACGAAGTCGGGTTCGAGGAACGTGTCGTCGGCCAGTCGGAAGGTTGTCTCTGGGTTGGTCGCGAATGGAAGCGGGAGGTTGCGGACCAGCTGCTCGTTCAGCCACATCTTGATCCGCTCGTGCGTCATGCCTTTCGGTGACATCGGGACGATCTCCCCGCCGATCAGTTCGAACCGTTCTTCCTCGGGGATGACGCCGGTCTCGACGAAGGCCTCGATCTCGGCGACGGTGAACCGGCGGCGCGGCAGGCCCTCCGCGGCGCGCGTCGTGTTGAGCGGCACGGCGGTGTCGTCGTCGAGCGGGTACGGGACGGGTCTGGACATGGCGCAACCCTTCGCGGTGGCGATGGCGTAGTAATCCGCCGAACCCGCGCCCAATTCAAGGCGCGGCACGGGGCGATCGGGCGAGGCTTCACAGCTCGTTTGTTGACATAAGCATATCTTTATGTGACTTCCTGCCTGGAACAGATGGAAGGCATGCCCCCATGACCGATACGCTCGACCAGCTCTTCGGAGCGATGACCGAAGGGCGTTCGCCGGCAGAGGCCGCCAGGGCCCTGCGCAAGGCGGCTTCCGAACGCATCCTGATCCTCGACGGCGCCATGGGCACCGAGATCCAGCTGCTGGGCCTCGGCGAGGACGATTTCCGCGGCCACCGCTTCGGCGCCTGCGCCTGCCACGTCCAGGGCAACAACGACCTTCTGAACCTGACCCAGCCGCAGGCGATCGAGGACATCCATTATGCCTACGCCATCGCCGGCGCCGACATCCTCGAGACCAACACCTTCTCCTCGACCAGCATCGCCCAGGCCGACTACCAGATGGAGGACCAGGTCTACGAGCTGAACCGCGACGGCGCGCGGCTGGCGCGGCGGGCCTGCATCCGCGCCGAGCAGAAGGACGGCAAGCGTCGCTTCGTCGCCGGCGCGCTCGGACCGACGAACCGCACCGCCTCGATCTCGCCGGATGTCAACAATCCCGGCTACCGCGCCACCTCCTTCGACGATTTGCGCATCGCCTATGGCGAGCAGCTGCGCGGCCTGATCGACGGCGGCGTCGACCTGATCCTGATCGAGACGATCTTCGACACGCTGAACGCCAAGGCGGCGATCTTCGCCTGCGAGGAGATCTTCGCCGAAAAGGGCGTCGTGCTGCCGCTGATGATCTCCGGCACGATCACCGACCTCTCCGGCCGCACGCTCTCCGGCCAGACGCCGACGGCGTTCTGGCATTCGGTCCGCCACGCACGCCCATTCACCATCGGCCTCAACTGCGCGCTCGGCGCCGCGGCGATGCGCGACCACCTGTCGGAGATCTCGGCCGCCGCCGACACGCTGGTCTGCGCCTATCCGAATGCCGGCCTGCCGAACGAGTTCGGCGAATACGACCAGAGCCCGGAGGCGATGGCCGCCGAGGTCGAGATCTTCGCCAAGGAAGGCCTCGTCAACGTCGTCGGCGGCTGCTGCGGCTCGACGCCGGACCACATCAAGGCGCTGGCGACGATGCTGACCGGCTACAAACCGCGTCCCATCCCGGTCATCGAGCCACTGATGCGCCTGTCGGGCCTCGAGCCCTTCACGCTGACGGCCGACATTCCCTTCGTCAACGTGGGCGAGCGGACCAACGTCACCGGCTCGGCGAAATTCCGCAAGCTGATCACCGCCGGCGACTTCGCCGCGGCGCTCGTCGTCGCGCGCGACCAGGTCGAGAACGGCGCCCAGATCATCGACGTCAACATGGACGAGGGCCTGATCGACTCCGAGCGGGCGATGGTCGAGTTCCTCAACCTCGTCGCCGCCGAGCCCGACATCGCGCGCGTACCGGTGATGATCGACTCTTCCAAATGGTCGATCATCGAGGCCGGGCTGAAATGCGTCCAGGGCAAGTCGATCGTCAACTCGATCTCGATGAAGGAGGGCGAGGAGGCCTTCCTGAAGCAGGCGAAGCTGGTGCGCGCCTACGGCGCCGCCGTGGTCGTCATGGCCTTCGACGAGGAAGGCCAGGCCGACACCGAAAAGCGCAAGGTCGAGATCTGCACGCGGGCCTACAAGCTGCTGACCGAACAGGTCGGCTTCCCGCCCGAGGACATCATCTTCGACCCGAACGTCTTCGCCGTCGCCACCGGCATCGAGGAGCACGACAATTACGGCGTCGACTTCATCGAGGCGACGCGCCGGATCACCGCGACCCTGCCGCATGTCCACATCTCCGGCGGCGTGTCGAACCTCTCCTTCTCGTTCCGCGGCAACGAGCCGGTGCGCGAGGCGATGCACGCCGTGTTCCTCTACCACGCCATCCAGGCGGGCATGGACATGGGCATCGTCAATGCCGGCCAGCTGGCGGTCTACGACACGATCGAGGCCGACCTGCGCGAGGCCTGCGAGGACGTCGTGCTCAACCGCCAGCCGAAGGGCGGCGGCACGGCCACCGACCGGATGCTGGAGATCGCCGAGAAATATCGCGGCACCGCCGGCAAGGAGGCCCGCGTCCAGGACCTTGCCTGGCGCGAGAAGCCGGTCGGCGACCGGCTCGCCCATGCCCTCGTCAACGGCATCACCGAGTATATCGACGTCGACACCGAGGAGGCGCGGCTTGCCGCCGAGCGCCCGCTGCACGTCATCGAGGGGCCGCTGATGGCCGGCATGAACATCGTCGGCGACCTGTTCGGCGCCGGCAAGATGTTCCTGCCGCAGGTGGTCAAGTCCGCCCGGGTGATGAAGCAGGCCGTGGCGCATCTGCTCCCGTTCATGGAGGAGGAGAAGCGGCTGAACGGCGGCGAGGGCCGCAAGAACGCCGGCAAGGTGCTGATGGCGACCGTCAAGGGCGACGTCCACGACATCGGCAAGAACATCGTCGGCGTCGTGCTGGCCTGCAACAACTACGAGGTCATCGATCTCGGCGTCATGGTGCCGGCCTCGAAGATCCTCGAGGTGGCTCGCGCCGAGAAGGTCGACATCATCGGCCTCTCCGGCCTGATCACCCCGTCGCTCGACGAGATGGTGCATGTCGCGGCCGAGATGGAGCGCGAGGGTTTCGACATCCCGCTCTTGATCGGCGGGGCGACGACCAGCCGCGTCCACACGGCGGTGAAGATCCACCCGCGCTACGAGCGCGGCCAGAGCGTCTACGTCACCGATGCGTCGCGCGCCGTCGGCGTCGTCTCCAGCCTGATCTCGGAGGAGACCCGCGACCAGACGGTGCAGGGCATCCGCGAGGAGTACAAGAAGCTCGCCGCCGCGCACGAGAAGAGCGAGCGCGACAAGCAGCGCCTCGCCCTCGTCAAGGCGCGGGAGAACCGCTTCAGCACTGACTGGGCGAGCTACGAGCCGACCGCGCCGTCCTTCGTCGGCACGCGCGTCTTCAACGACTGGGACCTCGGGGAGCTGTCGCGCTACATCGACTGGACGCCGTTCTTCCATACCTGGGAGCTGAAGGGCCGCTATCCGGCGATCCTCGAGGACGAGCGCCAGGGCGAGGCGGCCCGCTCGCTGTTCGCCGACGCGCAGGCGATGCTGAAGCAGATCATCGCCGAGAAGTGGTTCCGGCCGCAGGGCGTGATCGGCTTCTGGCCGGCCAATTCCGTCGGCGACGACATCCGCCTCTATACCGGCGAGGACCGCAAGGCCGAGCTCGCGACGCTGTTCACGCTGCGCCAGCAGCTGACCAAGCGCGGCGACCGGCCGAACCTGGCGCTGGCCGACTTCGTCGCCCCGGCGGAAACCGGCCGGCCCGACCATGTCGGCGCCTTCGTCGTCACCGCCGGCATCGAGGAGGAGGCGATCTCCAACCGCTTCGCCAAGGCCAATGACGACTACGCCTCGATCATGGTCAAGGCGCTCGCCGACCGCTTCGCCGAGGCCTTCGCCGAGCGGATGCACGAGAAGGTGCGCCGCGAGTTCTGGGGCTATGCCACCGACGAGAGCTACAAGCCCGAGGACCTGATCGGCGAGCCCTATCGCGGCATCCGCCCGGCGCCCGGCTATCCGGCGCAGCCCGACCACACCGAGAAGACGACGATCTTCGACCTGCTCGACGCGGAATCCGCGATCGGCGTGAAGCTCACCGAGAGCTTCGCCATGTGGCCGGGTTCCTCGGTCTCGGGCATCTATATTGGCCATCCGGAGGCGCATTATTTCGGCGTCGCCAAGGTAGAGCGCGACCAGGTCGAGGACTATGCCGTTCGCAAGGGCATGGATGTGCTCGAAGTGGAGCGCTGGCTGGCGCCGGTGCTGAACTACGTGCCGAAGCCGGCCGAGCAGCCGCGCGCCGAGGCGGCGGAATAGGGGAGGGGCTCCCGCCCCGGCGTCCGGCTGCCTATATGCGGCCGGACGCCAACAGATCCCGAGCATCGATGGATATCACCGAGACCATGACCGCCGACGAGGTCTGGGCCAGCGCCCCGTCGCCCTGCGTCGACATCTGCAAGTACAAGCGCCAGGGCCGCTGCGTCGGCTGCTCGATGACGCAGATGGAAAAGCAGGCCTTTCCCCACTCCGGCAGCGCCGACGCCAAGAAGGCGTTTCTGGAGACGCTGATGGCGCGGCTCGCCGAGACCGGGCGCAACCCGGCCTTCTGGGTCATGTCCTACCGCCGCAAATGCGAGCGCGAGGGCGTGCCCTGTCCGCTCGACCTCGAAGGCTGAGAGCCGCAAACGAAAAGAGCGGGGCGCCCTTCGGCAGCCCCGCTCTCCTTCATTGCGACGGCGCGGCCAGCGCGCCGATATCGGCCGGTCAGGCCGCGGTGGTCTTCAGGTGGGCGCGCAGCATCCAGGCGAACTTGTCGTGCGCCTCGATGCGGGCGGTGGCGAGATCGTTGGTGGCATAGTCGCCGTGCTGGTCGGCGACTTCCGCCAGCGCCGAGAGCGTCGCCGACAGCGTCTCCTGGTCCTTCAGCATCACCTCGATCATCGTCTTGGCGTCGGTGCGGCCGTCATGCTCCTCGACGGCGCTGCGCTCGAGGAAGACCGAGTAGCGGCCCTCGGCATGCACGTCGAACTGCTTGATGCGCTCGGCGAGGACGTCCTGGCCCTCGAAATGATCCTCGTAGATCTTCTGGAACAGCTCGTGCAGCGGGCCGAAGGCCATGCCCGTCACGTTCCAGTGGAAGTTCTGCGCCTTCATCGTCGTGACGGAGGTTTCCGCCAGCGCCTGGGTCAGGCCTCCGACGATCTCTTCCCGGGCGGTCGGCTCGATCTTGGCGGCGATCAGTCCCATGCGATATTCCTTTCGTGCAGCGCTTATTAGAATGACTCCAAACTATGCCGCCGGACGCATCGGATCAAGTCGGCGTGACAGCTTTTTAGAACTTTTCTAAAGAGCCTTCGCGAGCGATCCCGCGAGGAAGCGCATCCAGCGCCGCGCCTCGGGGCGGACCCGCCAGGCGATGAGCGCGGCGGCCGCCGGATCCTGCCCGGTGGCGGCCGCGTCGAGCAGACGGATCAGCCAGGTCTCGTCGTCGGAAACGCTGCCCGTGCCGGGGCGGTAGAAGACGATCTCGCGGCTCGCCTTGTCGGAGAGACCCCGGAAGAACGCCGTCGCGAACCGCTCCAGCGAGACGTTCGCCTCGCCGGCGAGCAGGAAGCAGGCGCGCTCCAGGTCGGGCTTGGGCGCCAGCCGGCTCTTCAGGGCGAACCAGCGCAGCCGCTCGAGAAGCGCGCGCTCGGCCGCGGTAAGCGACGGGGAGGCGGCGACGCCGGCGGGCAGGGCGGTCCCGGGGAAGGCGAGGATGCGGGCGGTTCCCTGAACAGGAGGGTCGGCAAGAAGATCGACAGCAAGCGCGGTCATGGTCATCCGGATGAACAGTTGCGGCCGCGTCAGCTATTTTCGAACGGTTCTAAACTTGACAGCGGCTGTCATGTATCTTCATAGCAGCCCGACGAGCGTCTGCAAAGCGCGGCAATGCGCGGCACGCCGTCCTCCCGGAACATCGAGGAGCCGCCCTTGGCCAAGCGCTGGCGCGATGCGCCGTCCCCCTGCATCGACATCTGCAAATACCGCGACGCCGGCCGCTGCATCGGCTGCGGCATGACCAGGCCCGAGAAGAAGTCGTTCAAGCGGCTGGGCGGCAAGGCCGAGAAGAAGGCCTTCTTCCGCGAACTGGTCGCCCGCCTCGGCGCCCGCTATGACCGCTGGGCGCATGTCTACCGCCGCAAGTGCGACAAGAAGGACGTGCCCTGTCCGCTCGACCGGCTGGAAGCCCGCGTCGACGCCTGAGCGCCGACGCGGGGGCTGTTCAGCTTCCGTAACGCTCGTACCAGTCGGGGGCATGCGAGCCGTCGACGATCACCCGCGAACTGTCGCCGTTTGACGTGATGCGGATCGGCTCGCCGTCGAAGGTCGTGAAGCTCATCGAGACCGGCTCGTCGTAGAGGGAGAGCTGCTCCTCGATGATCGACACCGCGACGCGCTCGCCGAGCCGCAACGACTCGTAATAATCCGTATAATAATGGACGCCGGCCATGTTGCGGGCATTGGCGATATTCATCGCCAGCTTGTCGAGTTCGCCCTGCACCGTGTAGCCGGCGGCGTTGGGGACCGGGACCAGTTCGCCGCCCTCGTTCTGGTTGCCGTTCGTGAACGTCGGCATGACGACCGGCCACGGCCAGGCCCTTTCGGTCACGCCGTCGGCCTCGAACATCTCGAAGAAGGCCTTCAGCATGGTGACGCAGGCGCCGGCCACCGTCGCATGGCCGGCCCCGTAGGCGGGATGGGTCGGCGAGCCCTCCGGAAAGGCCATCGGCAGGAGATAGTTCGCGCTGTCCTGGATGGACGGAAAACCGGTGGGCAGAGTGGCCTTCGGCTTGATGCGGCTGGCGCCGTTCTGTTCCAGATTGTGCGCGGCGATGGCGGTGAGCAGGGAGGCGGGGATGGCCCCCCTCAGGGTCCCGACACGGTCCGCCACGTCGCCATGGCCGAGAAGGTCCGGATCGGCGGCATGAAGCGTGATCAGGGCCGCGGCGACTTCCGGACGCATGCGCCGGTGATGCATCCATTTCTGCCGCCATACGGCTTTCAACGCCCGGGTCGCTACTTCGGTCACGAGGCTGAGGATGTGCGGCCCGCCGAAGGAGGCGAAGGCGCTGCGCGTGCTGCTGCGCGTTTCTGGCATGCCGCGATCCTTGGGAAAGCTGCCGCCATCGTTCGCCATCAGCAGGCAGGCAACGAGATAGGCCTGATAGAGCGCGTCGTAGTGGACGTAGGTGGCGATGTCCCGCGGCGTCGTCAGGTAGCGGCGCCGGCCGAGGAAGATGTCGAAATTGTTGCCGTCGACGCCGTTCTGCGAGTCCAGCCAGGCTGCCCAGTTGGTCATGTAGTCCACGCCCGGCCGGGCGACGATCGAGCGCTGGTCGATGATCTGGGTGCCGAAGAACACGAAGCCGTCATTATGGCCGACTTCGGCGAATATGCCGCGGAAGGCGGGGGCGGCGTTATTGTCGAGCGTATTCGCCCCGTTGAGGTTGACGAACTTCCCGGCCGGGGAATCGTTCGCGTTTCCGCTCAGCATGAACTGCGACAGCCAGTGCCCGTGCTTCGAGCCCGGAGTCGAGCCGCGGAACACGGAGCTTCCGTCGGTGATCGTGCCGCGGCTCTCGTAGCGGCGCCGTGCGGCGCGGGACAGCTTGCCGGTGACGCTGCCATTGAGGAAGGGAACGGTTCCCAGGGCGTCGATGACGGCCTGCACCGTGATGCCGCCCGCCGCGTTGCCGGTCCCTGCGGCGATGTCGGTGAAGGAATTGTCGCGCAGCAGCGCCATCGCGTAGAGCTCGGCCATCTCGGCGGCGAATTCCGGGCTGGCGATCTCGGGCGCTGGACCGATGGCGAGCGCGCCGGCGTCGGCTCCCTGCGTGTCGTAGACCAGCCCGGTCAGCGGGCTCGTCAGCTTGCGGTAACCCGGCGCGCCGCCTGGGTACTCAGCGTATTGCTCGGGATTGGTGTCCGTGAACGGTCCGGCTTTCGATCGATTGCCGCCCACGGGCAGCGTCTCGAGCGATCCTGCATCGCCGCTGGTCAACGCCGCCACCATGGCCTGGTAGGTCGGGGCATGGACGCGGCCCAGCACGTCGTGCGGCAATGACTTGTGGTAATTGGCCAGCCGGCCCGCGCCGAAGCTCGTCTCTTCGCCATTAGGCGAGGTCACGCCGGCGCCGCGTCTGTTGGCGAGTTCCGCCAGCGAGGCACGTCGTTCTGCAGACCGCGACCGCCGGGGATGGCAATCGGGCCGGGGGGTACCGAGTGTGTTGGTCATGGCGCAAATCCTGTCGGAGTGAGTGGGGCGATGCTTCTTGCTCGCCTGTCAGTCAATGCGAACCAGGATGAAGTACACATTCCATCTTTATTCCGAATATATCCTACGTCACACCCGAAATATACGGTAAGCTTACTAGACTAAAGATTTGCGAGATAGATATTACGCGTTTTGCACCGTGCTAACCCGAAGGGATTTTGGTAAAGCCTCAGCGCTAATCAGCTCGATTGCTCTCGCGCTGGGGACGTGGCGTCGTGTGTCACGCTGTTCTGGCTGGCGGGATGAGAGCCTCGCCTTAGTTGGATGGCCCCAGAAGACCTCTCGCTACCGAGCCGACGGAGCACCCACTTGCCCCATCTCGCCCTCTACAACTTCAACAATTTCCGCGTCCCGTCGGGCGAGCCCGCCAACCAGGGTTTCCACGACCGCAACGATCGCAATTTCGCGGCGGCGGAGCTGAGCGAAGGTTTTGTCGCGCGCTCCGGCCATCCGGACGAGCCGGGGCCGGAGAGCTGGGGCGAGCAGGTCTATCCGCGGTTTCATGTCGAGACCGGCGATGGCTGGGCGCCGTCGACGCTGTCGCTGTGGCGCGACCTGCCGTCGCTGTTCGCCTTCGCCTATGCCGGCATCCATGCCGAGGCGTTGCGCAACGCGCGACAGTGGTTCGACCGGAAGGCCTGGCCGACTTACGTGCTGTGGTGGGTGGAGGAGGGACACATCCCCGCCTGGCGCGAGGGCGCTGATCGGCTGGAGCACCTGCACGATCACGGATCGTCGCCGTACGCGTTCGCTTTCAAGCGGCCGTTCGACCCGGCAGGCAAGCCGACCACGGTCGATCAGGAGGCGGTGAGACGCTGCCGGGAAGCCAACGAACGGGCGCAGCTTCGTTTGCCGGATCCGGCGTAGACGCCGAACTCACAGGAAAGGCGGCGCGCCAACCGGCCGCCGCCTTTCATGATCCGTCCCGCTACTCCGCCGGCACCGCCTCGCCCTTCGGGCCCTCGGGCGCCGCCGTGCCGCTTGGGGCGTCGCTGCGGGCCAGCAGCTTGTAGAACAGCGGGATGAAGAAGATCGCGACGAAGGTCGCGGCCAGCATGCCGCCGATGACGCCGGTGCCGATCGAGTGGCGGCTGGCCGAGCCGGCGCCCGTCGAGATCGCCAGCGGCACGACGCCGAGGATGAAGGCGAGCGAGGTCATGACGATCGGCCGGAAGCGCAGCTTGGCGCCCTCCAGCGCGGCGTCGAAGGCCGACAGGCCCTCCGCCCGCTTCAGCACGGCGAACTCGACGATCAGGATGGCGTTCTTGGCCGCCAGGCCGACCAGCGTCACCAGGCCGATCTGGAAGTAGACGTCGTTGTCGAGCCCACGCAGCCAGATCGCCAGGAGCGCCCCCAGCATGGCGAAGGGCACCGCCAGCAGCACCGCGATCGGCAGCGACCAGCGCTCGTACTGCGCCGACAGGATCAGGAACACCATCAGGATGCCGAAGCCGATGGCGATCAGCCCGGTGCCGCCCGAGGCGATCTCCTGGTAGGCCGA
Source organism: Aurantimonas sp. HBX-1 (assembly GCF_021391535.1). Lineage (GTDB taxonomy): Bacteria > Pseudomonadota > Alphaproteobacteria > Rhizobiales > Rhizobiaceae > Aurantimonas. Next base: position 2,821,008 of record NZ_CP090066.1, on the reverse strand, counting down.
GCCGGTCCAGGCCACCTGGTAGCCGTCCGGCAGGCTCGCCGCGGCGATCTCCTGCATCGCCGCCAGCGCCTGGCCGGAGGAATAGCCGGGCGCGGGCCCCCCCGAGACCTTCGCCGCGTTGAAGGCGTTGAAGCGCTCGATCAGGTCCGGGCCGACGACGCGTTCCACGGTCAGCAGCGTGTCGAGCGGGATCATCGAGCCGTTCGAGGCCTGCACGTAGACGAAGCGCAGATCGTCCGGCTTCTCGCGGAAATCCGATTCCGACTGCAGCGAGACGCGGTAGTTGCGGCCGAGCAGGGTGAAGTCGTTGACGTAGAGCGAGCCGAAGGTCGACTGCATGGTCTCGAAGATCGACGAGATCGGCACGTCCAGCGCCTTGGCCTTCTGGCGGTCGACGTCGATCTGGTACTGCGGCACGTTGGCCGAGAAGGTGGTGCGCACGCCGGCGAGTTCCGGCCGTTCGGCCGCCGCCGCGACGAGCGCGTTGGTCGCCTCGATCAGCGACTGCGCGCCCGCATTGCGGCGGTCCTGGACGAACAGGTCGAAGCCGCCGGTGGTCGACAGGCCCTGGATCGGCGGCGGGTTGAAGGCCAGCACCATGCCGTCCTCGATGCCGGCGTTCATGCCGATGAACGGGCCGACGAGGTTGCGCGCGTCGAGCGAGGAATCCTCGCGCTCGCCCCAGTCCTTGAGGCTGACGAAGGCGACGCCGGCGCTGGATTTCTGCGTGCCGGCAAGCAGGTCGAAGCCGGCGAAGGCGGTGACGTCCTGCACCGCCGGGTGCTGGCGCAGGTTCGTGCTGACCTGTTCCATCACCTCGGTGGTGCGCGCCAGCGAGGCGGCGGGCGGCAGGATGGCGATGACGAAGTTGACGCCCTGGTCCTCGTCCGGGACCAGCGAACCGGGGATCGTCTGGAACAGATAGTAGCTGCCGCCGAGGACGCCGGCGAACAGCACCAGCGCCAGCACCGCCCGGCGCATGATGAAGGCGACGCCCGCCCCGTAGGCGTTGGTCAGCTTGTCGAAGCCGCGGTTGAACCAGCGGAACGGCGCCCATGGCTCGGAATGGGTGTTCTTCAGCAGCACGCCGCAGAGCGCCGGGGTGAGCGTCAGCGCGACGATGCCGGAGATCGTCACCGACACCGCGATGGTCACCGCGAACTGCCGGTACATCGTGCCGGCGAGGCCGCCGAGGAAGGCGACCGGGATGAACACGGCGCACAGCACCAGCACGATGGCGATCACCGGGCCGGCCACCTCGGTCATCGCCTTGGCGGTGGCGTCCTTGGCGTTCAGCCCCTCGGTGCGCATGATGCGCTCGACATTCTCGAGCACCACGATGGCGTCGTCGACGACGATGCCGATCGCCAGCACCAGGCCGAACAGCGTCAGGAGGTTGATCGAGAATCCGAGCGCCAGCAGCACGCCGAACGTGCCGATGATCGAGACCGGCACCGCGATCATCGGGATCAGCGTCGCGCGGAAGCTCTGCAGGAAGACGAAGACGACGATGAACACCAGCACCATCGCCTCGATGAAGGTGATCACCACCTCCTCGATCGAGGCCTCGATGAACTTCGTCGTGTCGTAGGGGATGGCGTAGGCGATGCCGCTCGGGAAGTTGCCCGACAGCTCGTCCATCCGGGCCCGGACGCCGGCCAGCGTGTCCAGCGCGTTGGCGCCGGGCTGCAGGTAGATGCCGATCGGCACGGTCGGGATGCCGTTGTAGGTGGCGTTGAAGCCGTAGTCCTGGGCGCCGAGCTCGACCCGCGCCACGTCCTTGAGCAGCAGCGAGGCGGCGTTCGCGTCGGAGCGCAGGATGATGTTCTCGAAGGCCGCGGCATCGGGCAGGCGGCCCGCCGTGGTCACCGAATAGGTGAAGGCGAGGTCGCTGTCGGAGGGCTCGGCGCCGAACTGGCCGGCGGCGAACTGGGCGTTCTGGTCGCGGATGGCGGTGGCGACGTCGCCGGGCGTCAGGCCGTAGGAGGCGAGCGCGTCCGGGCGCAGCCAGATGCGCATCGAGTAGTTGCGCGCGCCGAACAGCTGCGCCTCGCCGATGCCCGGGAGCCGCTTCAGCTCGTCGAGGACGTTCAGCAGCACGTAGTTCGACACGTAGGTGGCGTCGTAGCGCGGGTCCTGCGACGACATCGTCAGCACCGCCAGGATCGACGAGTTCTGCTTGGCGACCGTCACGCCGAGCCGCTGCACCTGCTCGGGCAGCGAGGCGTTGGCCTGCTGCACGCGGTTGTTGACGTTGATCGTTGCCTGGTCCGGATCGGTGCCGCTGGCGAAGGTCACGGTGATGGTCGCCGAACCCGTCGATGAGTTCGTCGACTGCATGTAGAGCATGTCCTCGACGCCGTTGATCTGCTGCTCGATCGGCGCCGAGACGGTCTGGGCGATGGTCTCGGCGCTGGCGCCCGGATAGGAGGCGCGCACCTGCACCTGCGGCGGCACCAGCTCGGGATACTGCTCGATCGGCAGCGCGGTGATCGACAGCAGGCCGCCGAGCGTGATCAGGATCGAGATGACCGCCGCGAAGATCGGCCGGTCGACGAAGAATCGGGCGTTCACTGGCCGGTCTCCGCACCGTTCTGCTCGTCCCGGGCGGCCTGGCCGTCGGGCAGGGCGGTCAGCGGCACCGGCGGCTCGGCAGGCGCCTCGCTGGCGGCGGTCGCATCGGCATCCGGTGTCGCCGCGTCGCCGTCGGCGGCGGCGGCCTCATCGGCTGATGCCGACGCGGCGGGGACCGCCGCGGCCGGGGGCGCGGGCGTCGCCGGTGCGGCCCCGTCCGCCGCCGCCTCGGGCGCGCTGGTGTCCGCGCCCTCGCCGCCGGCCGGGGCTTCCTCGGGTGCGTGCGGGGCGACCGGTGCGTTCGGGCGGACCTTGACCACGCCCTCGATGATCACCCGGTCGCCGTCCTGGAGCCCGTCGGCGAGCAGCAGCGAGCCGTTCAGCTCACGGTCGACCCGCACCGGCCGCACTTCCGCGATGTTCTCGGCATTGACGGTGTAGACGAAGGTCCCCTGCGGGCCCTGCATCAGCGCCTCTGTCGGCACGGTGACGGCGTTCTCCACCGTCAGCCCTTCGATCTGCAACCGCACGAACTGGCCGGGCAGCAGCTTGTCGTCCGGGTTCGGCAGCACGGCGCGCGACAGGATCGTGCCGGTCTGGGAATCGATCGAGGTCGAGGTGAAGTCGATCGTGCCGGTCTGGTCGTAGGTGGCGCCGTCACCGAAGGCGATGGTGACCTTCAGCCCCGAGGGATCGGCGCCGCCCTGCAGCCGGCCGCTGTCCAGCAGGTCGCGGATCGACGCGGCCTCGCGGTCGGCGGCGGAGAAATTGACGTAGATCGGGTCGAGCTGGCTGATCCGGGTGAGCAGGTCGCCGGTGCTGAGCAGGCTGCCTTCCGGCACCTGCTCGAGGCTGGTGATGCCGCTGACCGGCGCCTCGACCGTCGCATAGCCGAGCGACAGCGTCGCCGTGCGCAGCTGCGCCTCGGCGGCGGCAACCTGCGCGGCGGCGAGCTCGCGCGCCGAGACCGCGTCGTCGAGCGCGGCGCGGCTGGAGGCGCCGCTCTGCGCCAGCGTGCGGGCGCGCTCCTCGGTCCGCTGCGCCTGGCCGAGCTGGGCTTCGGCCTGCAGGACCTGGGCGCGGGCCAGCGCGACTTGCGCCTCGTAGGGCGCCGAATCGATGCGGAAGAGCAGGGTGCCCTGCGCGACGCGGGCGCCTTCCTCGAACTCGCGCTGCAGCAGGATGCCGCCGACGCGGGCGCGCACCTCGACCTCGCGCGAAGCGGCCACCCGGCCGGCATATTCGTAGGTCACCGGCAGGGTGCGGCTCTCGATGGTCATCACCGTCACCGCCGGCGGCGGCGCCTCGCCGGGGCCCTGCGCCATGGCCGGCGCACCGGAAGCCACGAGCAGCCCCGTGAGGGCGACGATCCGCAAGAACCCCGTCGATCCGTGCATGTCCGTACCACTTTCCCGGCCTAAACGGGCCGTCCTCTTGCGTTGCAGCATACATACAGCCATAAATGTATCCGAGCAAGGGAGACCGGAGTGCGACGCACCAAGGAAGATGCACTGCTGACGCGCGAGGCGATCCTCGACGCGGCCGAGGCACGCTTCTACGATTTCGGCGTCGCCGCCACCACGCTCTCGCACATCGCCGCCGCCGCCGGGCTGACCCGCGGCGCGATCTACTGGCACTTTCCCAACAAGCTCGAACTGTTCCGCGCCATGCACGAGCGGGCGCGGCTGCCGCAGGAAGCCTTCTTCAGCGGCCACGAGCCCGTCGGCCGCCGCTCCCTGGAAGAACTGTACGCCAATTCCATCGCCGCGTTTAGGCATTTGGAGCGTGACGAGCGCGCCCGCAGGGTGATGACCATCCTGCTGCTTCGCTGCGAGTATGTGGGCGAGATGCAGGGCGCGATGATGCGGCGTACCGACGCGGACAACGCCATGCATCGCACCATCGCGGCGATCTTCGCCGCGGTTCAGCACCGCGGCGAGCTGAAGCCGGAGTGGCAGCCGGAGATCGCCGCCACCGCCTATGTCTGCGCCGTTGGCGGGGTGATCACGGAATGGCTGCGCTCCGAGCGCGGTTTCGACCTGGTCGCGGTCGGCGGCAGCCTGGTGCGCAGCGTCATCGCCGGCTTCGCCTGCCCGGGCGCCAAGGTCGCCTGCCTGGAAGCCGGGCCGGCGATGGCGAAAGCCGTCGGCGATGGCCGCGATCGCCCGGCCGGCGGGGGCTGATCCGGCTTGCGGCGGCGGGGCGGCGGAGATTTCTTTTCCGCATCCGCCGATAATTGGAATGCCTGCCGCTGACCTTGCCGCCGTGAGGTTCTATGTAGCGGCAGCCTGCTTGACTAAGAGGCGCGCTTACGAGGCGTGCCGCGGAATGAAAGGACGTGCTCGATGAACTCTCTTGCCGCTCAGTCGGAGCCGCTGCAGGAAACTGCCTTTCCGATTCCGGCCGGCGTCTTCGCCGAGCGCGTCACCGCCGTCACCCACTATACCGACACGCTGTTCTCGTTCCGCATCACCCGGCCGCAGAGCTTCCGCTTCCGCACCGGCGAGTTCGTGATGATCGGCCTGCCGAACGCCGAGAAGCCGGTGTTCCGCGCCTATTCGATCGCCAGCCCGTCCTGGGACGAGGAACTTGAGTTCTTCTCGATCAAGGTACCGAACGGCCCGCTGACCGAGCATTTGCAGAAGATCGCGGTCGGCGACACGGTGCTGATGCGCAAGAAGTCGACCGGCACGCTGGTGCTCGACGCGCTGATCCCCGGCAAGCGGCTGTTCCTGTTCTCCACCGGCACCGGCATCGCGCCCTTCGCCGGCGTCGTCCGCGACCCGGAGACCTACGATAAGTTCGACCAGGTGATCCTCACCCAGACCTGCCGCAGCCAGGCGGAGCTCCGCTACGGCCGCGACCTGGTGGAGGCCGCCCGCTCGGACGAGCTGATGAGCGAGTTCATCGGCGACAAGCTGCTGTTCCACACCAGCGCCACGCGCGAGGGCGAGACCCGCGGCCACCGCATCACCACGCTAATCGAGACCGGCCAGCTGTTCGAGGCGCTGCAGATCCCGCCGCTCGATCCCGCCACCGACCGCGCGATGATCTGCGGCTCGATGGCGATGCTGAAGGACACCGAGAAGCTGCTCAAGGAGCGCGGCTTCGAGGAAGGCGCCAACAGCAAGCCCGGCACCTACGTGGTCGAGCGGGCGTTCGTGGATTGAGGCGGGGGCGCCGTCCGTTCGACACATTCGAACTTGGACGGCCCGTTCCTCTCGATTCACACGAACTCTAGACGCTCGATCTGGCTGACGTCGACGTCGCGCTCGGCGTGCCAGGCGTCATAGGCCGCCTGCATGCGCAGCCAGACCGCGGCGCCATCGCCGAAAAGCTTACCCAGGCGCGCTGCCACCTGCGGCGAAACCGGCTTCTTCTCCCGCATGATGTCGTAGAGATGCTGGCGGGAGATGCCGAGGCGCTCGGCGATTTCGGTGCGGGTCTTGCCGGTATCGGCAAGTAGGTCGTCGATGAGCGCGCCGGGATGGGAGGGGCAGCGATCCGGGTCTCTCAGTGCCTTGAACTCGGGCATGTCGATTACCTTCCAGCGGCTATTTGTCGTGATACTGCTCGAAGTCGACGCGGTAGGCGTCGCCGTCGTCGAATTCGAAGGTGACGCACCAGGGGCCGTTGATGTGGACGGTGTATCGCGCCGGATCGAACCCTTTCAGCGCATGGAAATCGAAACCTGGCAGGTTCATCTCCTCCGGCGACAGCGACGCATCAAGCCGGTCGAGGCGGACGAGCAGGCGGCGATGGAGCCTTCTGTCGATTTTGGCCGTCGATCCGGTGGCCCAGAGCTGCGAGAGCGCCTTGCTGCGAAAGCTCCTGATCACTCCCGCAATCCGCTCCGTCCGGTGGACAAGACCAAGATTGCAACGTAAGCGAATTGCAGACATATGTCAACATATGGCTGACATCGCGCGCTTGCCCGACAGAGGATTTCGATGACCCACGCCCCCCACGCCGGCCTGAAGGTCCTCGAACTCGCCCGCATCCTTGCCGGTCCCTGGATCGGCCAGACGCTCGCCGATCTCGGCGCCGACGTGATCAAGGTCGAGAGCCCGGCCGGCGACGACACGCGCGGCTGGGGCCCGCCTTTCGTCGAGCGGGAGGGCGAGCGGACCGCCGCCTATTTCCACGCCTGCAACCGCGGCAAGCGCTCGGTGGTCGCCGACTTCACCACGCCGGAGGGGCAGGAACTGGTGCGCTCGCTCGCCGCCGAGGCCGACGTGCTGATTGAGAACTTCAAGGTCGGCGGTCTCTCCCGCTTCGGCCTCGACTACCAGAGCCTCAAGAGGGTCAACCCGCGGCTGGTCTATTGCTCGGTCACCGGCTTCGGCCAGGACGGGCCCTATGCCGGCCGCGCCGGCTACGACTTCATGATCCAGGGCATGGGCGGGATCATGAGCCTCACCGGCGAGCCGGACGGCGAGCCGCAGAAGATCGGCGTCGCCTTCGCCGACATCTTCACCGGCCTCTACGGCACGATCGCCATCCAGGCGGCGCTGGCCGACCGGGCGCGGACCGGGCAGGGGCAGTTCGTCGACATGGCGCTGTTCGACTGCATGGCCGGTGTCCTCGCCAACCAGGCGCTGAACTATCTCGCCTCCGGCATCGTGCCGAGCCGGCTCGGCAACGCCCATCCCAACATCGTGCCGTACCAGGTGTTTCCGGTCGCCGACGGCCACCTGATCATCGCCTGCGGCAACGACCGGCAGTTCGGCCGGCTCTGCACGGTGCTTGGCCGCGACGACCTCGCGGGCGACGAACGCTACCGCACCAACGAGACGCGCGTCGCCCACCGCGACACGCTGGTGGCGCAGCTGGCGGCGGCAACCGGCGGCTTCACGCGCGACGCGCTGCTTTCGGCGCTGGAGGCGGTCGGCGTGCCGGCCGGGCCGATCAACGACGTCGCCGAAGTCTTCGCCGATCCGCAGATCGTCCACCGCGGCATGCAGATCGCGCCGCAGGGCCTGCCCGGCGTGCGCACGCCGATCCGCTTCGGCACGGCGCCGCTGTCGCTGGACCGTCCGGCGCCCCGCCTCGGCGAGCACCAGGGCGCCCGCTTCGGCGACGCCGACGAATAGGCCTGCCCGCCCGGCGCCCGGATCGGGCATGACGGCGAGGCGGCCGGGCAGGGCGGTCCCGGCGCGTCCTGCCGACCGGCGATGGATCGTCTGGTCTCCAGGCCCGTCAGGGCGCGGTGCCGGGCGGCGTCTCCAGCGCCGCCCGAATGGCCTGCTCGGCGGCGGCGTGCAGGGTCCAGAAATCCGCGACGCCCTGGCCCGCGACCCGCTTCTCCAGCACCGCCAGGTGGGACTGCCAGCCGCCGCCGAAATTGACCGCGTCGTCCGGCCCGCGCAGGCCGGTGTGGGTGAGGACGAGGCGGGTGCCGGCGCCGTCCGCCGAGAGCCGGATCTCCACTTCGCCCGCCGCCCCGTTCTCCCAGGTGAAGGCGATGCGGTGCGGCGGCTCGAAGGCGAGGATGCGCTCGCTCCAGGCGTGGCCGACATAGGCGCGGTAAGGCTCCGGCGTCGGCACCGGGGTATCGGAGAGCCGGTCGTGGTCCATGGTCAGGCCGAGCGTGCCGCCGGGGCGCAGGTCGTCCGGGCCGGCCATGAACCAGCGGGCCCTGAGGTCCGGGTCGACGATGAACTGCCAGACCCGCTCGACCGGCGCCTCGAGCCGGCGCTCGAAGACCAGTTCGCTTGTGGTGATGCGCTCGCTCATGCGTCCTCCCGGGATTGCGGCCAGGCATGGCCGTGGCAGAGCTGGAACGACACGCCGAAGCGGTCGGCGACGAAGGCGAAGCGCTCGGCAAAGCCGTAGTCGCCGGGCGGCATCATCACGCCGCCGCCGTCCGCGCCGAGAGCGGCGGCGAGGTGGTCGACCTCCGCCGGCGCCGCGCAGTCGATCCAGAACGAGAAGGACGGCGTGAAGCCGAAATCGTGCACCGGCGGGCTGTCGTTCGCCATCACCGTCTGGCCGGCGAGGCGGAGCCGCGCGAGGAACACCGTGCCCGGCACGCCGGGCCCGTCCGCGCCGTGATGCGTCAGCTGCTCGATGCGGGTATCCGGCAAGGTCGCCTCGTAGAAGCGGAGCGCTTCCTCGCAGCGCCCCTGGAACATCAAAAAGGGCGTCGCGCGGCTCATTGCGGCTTCTCCCTGAGGGCGGCTTCCAGCGCGTCGAGCTGCATCGTCCAGAAGCCCTCCCATTGCCGCAGCCAGGCATCGGCATCGCGCAGCGGCCCCGGGCGCAGCCGGCAGAGCTGCTGGCGCCCGACCTTGCGGCGCGCCACCAGCCCGGCCCTGGTCAGCACCGCGACGTGCTTGGCCGCGCCGGCAAAGCTCATCGCGTGCGGCGCGGCCAGCTCGCCGACGGATTTCTCGCCCTCGGCCAGCGCCGCGAGCATCGCCCGCCGCGTCGGATCGGAGAGCGCGATGAAGGTGGCGTCAAGATCAACCATGTGGTTGAGTATGCGCGGGGCGGCAGGGAAGTCAACCGTATGGTTGAAGGACATCGGCAAGGGGCGGCGCCGCGCGCTGATGCCGCGTTGGCTCGGACCGGCTGCCCAGCCTAGATCGCGAGGCGCTCGCCGTTCAGCGCCAGCTTCACCACCACGCCCTCGTCGGACCAGTCGTAGTCGATCGTGCCGCCCAACTGGCCGGCGACGCTGCGGCGCACCAGCTTCGAGCCGTAGCCTTCGGCGCTCTCCGGCGCCTCCACCGATGGGCCGCCGCGCTCGGTCCAGATCAGGGTGACGTCGTCCTCCTCGGTGGTGCCGGAGAGGTCGAGAATGCCGGTGTCGGTCGACAGCGCGCCGTATTTCAGCGAGTTGGTGGCGAGTTCGTGGATGATCAGCGACAGCGTCGTCGCGGCCTTCTCGCCGACGCCCATGCGCGGCACCGCCACGCGGATGCGGCCGCTGAAGGCGCCGAGGTCCTCATAGGGAGCGAGCAGCACCGTCAAGAGGTCGCCGAGCAGCGCCGCCGTGCCCTGGCCGCTCGCCAGCGGCCGCACCAGGTCGTGGGCGCGGCCGAGCGCCGCCAGGCGTCCGGTCAGTTCCTTCGCCATCTCCTCGGCCGTGGTGGTCGAGCGCGAGGTGATGGTGGTGAGGCCGGAGGCGATGGCGAGGAGGTTCTTGACCCGGTGGCTCATCTCGCCGGCCAGGAGTTCGTGGCCCTCCTCGGCCTGCTTGCGGCCGGTGACGTCGAGGAAGATCCCGAACATCTGGCCGTCGTGCAGCGCCGCGTCGTCGCCGAGGCCGCGCGCCGAGATCCAGCGGATCTCGTCGCCCACCATGATGCGGAAATCGATCTCGTAGGGTCCGACGATGCCGCGCGTCGCGGTGAAGGCGGCGCGCACCCGGTCGCGGTCGGCGGGATGGATATGCGCCGACAGGTCCTCGAACGTCACATGGGCGCCCGGCTCCATGCCCCACATCTCGAAGGCCCGCTTGTCCATGGCGAAATCGTCGTCGGCCACCGTCCACGACCACAGCGCCACCCCCGCCGCATGGATGGCGCGGCGCAGGTTCTCGGGCTTCGACAACGGATGATGCGGATCGCTGAAGGGCATGGCGGCACTGCTCAAGGGGCAAATGCCTCGCTTCTAGCGTGGATCGCAGCAAAGCGCCCGCGTTTTTCTTGTCGAGCGATAGGGAAGGGGGGCGGATGATTGGGGCGCGAGGCCTCTCTCCCCCCTTGAGGGGGAGAAAGCGATTTCATCGGCTTAGCGCCGAAGGCGCTAAACGATAGAAATCGCAAGAGAGGGGTGACTTGCGGCCGGAGCCCCGCCCGCTATCGACGCCCCGCACCCCTCTCTTGCCTTTTCTGCGACTTGGACCTCGGCAGGGCCTCGGCCCAAGACCGCGAAAAGGCTTCCTCTCCCTCACGGGGAGAGAGGGCGCCCCGCCGCCAACGCTCGGCAGGCCTCCGACACTCCGGGCGCTGCCGTTGGCGGGCGGCCTGCGGACCCTAGCTCATCCGCACGAGACACCAAAAGGACGACGCCGATGACCCGGCGGGCCAGTATCGACGCGATCCGGGCCTTCCACGCCAGGATGATGGCCGCCGCCAGCGGCTCGGCCGACGAGCGGCTGGAGCGCATCTTCGCGCTGGTGCCCCGCGAGGCGTTTGTCGGGCCCGGGCCGTGGCAGATCATGGCCGGCCGCGGCTATATCGAGACTCCTTCCGCCGATCCGGCCTTTCTCTACCAGAACGTCCTCGTCGCGCTCGATGCGGCGAAGGGCATCAACAATGGCGAGCCCTACCTGCACGCCGCCCTGATCGGCGCGGCGGCGCCGCAGCCTGGCGAGACGGTGGTCCATGTGGGGGCGGGCACCGGCTACTACACCGCGATCCTGTCGATGCTCGTGCTGCGCGGCGGCGATGTCCTCGCCTTCGAGATCGAGCCGACGCTCGCCGCCCGCGCCCGCAACAACCTCGACCCCTTCGAGGGCGTGACGCTGGTTGCGGGCGACGCGACCGCGTTGCCGCTGCCAGCCTCGGATGTCATCTACGTGAATGCCGGCGTGACGGCGCCGCCGACTGCCTGGCTCGCCGCGCTCCGGCCGGGCGGGCGGCTGGTTTTTCCCTGGCAGGCCAACGAGCGCACCGGCCTTGCCCTCAGCCTCACGCGGAGCGGCGCCGGCTTCGCGGCAAAGCCGCTGCTGGCGGCCCGCTTCATCCCCTGCCGCGGCGCCGCCGACGTCGGCAGTTGCCTGAGGCCCCCAGTGCCGCCGAGGCGTGGGCGGTGCGGTCCGCATGGCTGACGCGGAACCGTCCGCCGGATGCGAGCGCGGTAGCGGTTTACGAGGCGATGTGGTTCTCGAGCGAGGGCGCGGGCGAAACCTAGCGCTGCCGCTGCCACGCTTCCGCGCAGCTCAGCGCCCGCCGGCAACGCTCCCACCCCTCTCTTGCCTTTTCTGCGACTTGGACCTCGGCGAGGCTCGGCCCAAGACCGCGAAAAGGCTTTCTCTCCCTCAAGGGGAGAGGGGGCGGCTCACCATCGACGCTCGCTCAAATTCCCGCATCGCCTTGGCTGCCCTGGCGCCCCTCTCCCCCCTTGAGGGGGAGAAAGCGATTTCATCGGCTTAGCGCCGCAGGCGCCAAACGATAGAAATCGCAAGAGAGGGGTGGGTTGCCGCAGACGCCGCCGGAGGGCCCGCCGTCGCCGCAGCCCGCCCTCCTAAAACTCGATCCCGCGCTGCGCCTTCACCCCCGACCGGAACGGGTGCTTGATCATTTCCATCTCGGTGACGAGGTCGGCGATCTCGATCAGCTCGTCCTTGGCGTTGCGGCCGGTGACGACGACGTGCTTCATCGCCGGCTTGCCCTTCAGGAAGTCGACCACCTCGGCGATGTCGAGATAGTCGTAGCGAAGGACGATGTTGAGCTCGTCGAGCAGCACCAGGTCGTGCTCGCCGTCCATGATCAGCGCCTTGGCGCGGTCCCAGGCAGCTCGCGCGGCGGCGATGTCGCGCTGGCGGTCCTGGGTCTCCCAGGTGAAGCCGTCGCCCATCGCGGTCATCGTCACCTGATCGGGGAACTTCTCCAGCACCTTCCGCTCGCCGGTCTCCCACTTGCCCTTCACGAACTGCACGATGGCGACCTTCATGCCGTTGCCGAGGGCGCGGAAGACCAGGCCGAAGGCGGCGGTGGACTTGCCCTTGCCCTTGCCGGTGTGGACGATCAGGAGGCCCTTCTCGACCGTCTTGGTGGCGAGGATCTTGTCGCGCGCCGCCTTCTTCTTCTTCATCTTCTCGGCGTGGCGGGCGTCGAGCTCGGCCTCGCTCATGCCGTCGGTGATGCGGGTGCGTTCGCTCTCGCTCATGAAGTTCCTCCCCTGATCAGTCGGCAGCCCTGAGCTGCTTGGCGAAGAAGATCCGCTCTTCCCCGGCCGGATAGTTCGGCAGGCGGCCGAAGACGCTGTAGCCCATCCTTTCGTAAAAGCCCGGCGACTGGAAGGAATAGGTGTCGACCCAGGCGCCGGTGCAGCCCGAAGCCGCCGCGACGGATTCGGCCTCGGCCAGCAGCGCCCGGCCGAGGCCCTTTCCGCGCCAGCGCTCCGGCACGGCGAGGATCTCGACATGCATCCAGTCCCAGTAGAGCTGGGCGATCAGCCCGCCGTCGATGCCGTGCTCGTCGGTCAGCGCCAGCGTCAGGTGATGCGGGGAGAAGGCGAAGCGCTTCACGGTCGCGGCCTCCGCGAAGGGGGCGGTGATCGCGGCGCGGCGGTCGCCGTCCAGCCCCTCGATCCGCTCGATGCGTACGGTCACGTCTAGCCTGTCTGCTCACGAAGGAGCGCTCTGGAGCGTTTCCGCCACCGAGTTCGAGCGCGGTTTCCACAGGCCACGGTCGATGGCTTCGGCGAACCTGTCGCACAGGTCGCGGAAGGCATGCTGATTATGGTCCTGCAGGAATGCCCGCACCCGCTCGTCGATGACGAAGGCGCGATAGGCCGCCTCGAAGTGATGGTCGCGGACGGCGCCGGTGGTGGCGGCAAAGGCGAACATGTAGTCGACGGTGGCGGCGATCTCGAAGGCCCCCTTGTAGCCGTGGCGCATCACCCCGGCAATCCATTTCGGATTGATCACCCGCGCCCGCACGACGCGGCCGATCTCCTCCTCCAGCGTGCGCACCAGCGGCCGCTCGGGCCGCGAATGGTCGTTGTGGTAGACCACCGGCCGCCTTCCGGAGACACGCTCTACCGCGGCGGTCATGCCGCCCTCGAACTGGTAGTAGTCGTCGGAGTCGAGCAGGTCGTGCTCGCGGTTGTCCTGGTTCTGCACGACGGCTTCGACGGTCGAGAGCCGTGCCTCGAAGCCCTGCCGGTCGGCCTCGCCCTCCGTGCCGGCGCCGTAGGCATAGGAGCCCCAGACCAAATAACTCTCGGCAAGATCGGCCTTGTCGCTCCAGCCCTTCTCGTCGATCAGCGCCTGCAGCCCCGCCCCGTAGGCGCCGGGCATCGAGCCGAAGACCCGGAAGCCGGCCCGCCGCGCTGCCTCGGCTTCCGGAACACCGGCGGCGACCAGCGCCGCGCGCTCTCCCGCCATGCGGGCGGCGAGGGGGTTGTCCTCGGCCGGCTCGTCCAGCGCGCCGACGGCCCGCACCGCCCGGTCGAACAAAGCGATCTGGTCGGGGAACGCGTCGCGGAAGAAGCCGGAAATCCGCAGCGTGACGTCGACGCGCGGCCGGCCGAGCTCGGCCGGCGTGATGATTTCGTAGCCGGTGACCCGCCGCGAGGCGCGGTCCCAGACCGGCCGTGCGCCGATCAGCGCGAAGGCCTGGGCGATGTCGTCGCCGCCGGTGCGCATGTTCGAGGTGCCCCAGGCGGTGAGGCCGATCGCGCGCGGCCAATCGCCATTGTCCTGCAGGTGCCGGGTGACCAGCAGCTCCGCCGAGCGCCGCCCGAGATCCCACGCGGCTTCGGTCGGCACGGCGCGCGTGTCGACGGAGTAGAAGTTGCGGCCGGTCGGCAGCACGTCCGGCCGCCCCCGCGTCGGCGCCCCGGAGGGCCCAGGCGCGACGAAGCGTCCGTCGAGCCCCGCCAGCAGCCCGGCGATCTCGGCCGGACCGGAACTGGTGACCGCGGGGCGCAGCCGCGCGTCGATCTCGGCGAGCACGGCGGCGGTGGCCGCCCAGCCGGCGGGCAGGGGCGTCTCGCGGGCGACGAGGTTTGCGGCAAGGAGTTCGATGCGCTCGACGGTGTCGCCGTTGCTGCGCCAGGGGTCGGGGGAGAGGGCATGCAGGATGCCCGGTCGCGGGCCGTCCCACGGCGCCGCCATGTCGCAATCGAGGGGGTCGAATTGGGTGGCCCGGTCGTCGGCCGTGGTGGGGGACCCACCCCCCTCTGTCCTGCCGGACATCTCCCCCACAAGGGGGGAGATCGGATAGTCGCCAGCCTTGCCGCCTTCGTTCTCATGCGCGGCGGGTGAGGCGCACCCACCGCCCTGGCCACCTTCGATCTCCCCCCTTGTGGGAGAGATGCCGGCAGGCAGAGGGGGGTGATCGGAACGACCATCCGATGATGCGGGGTCACAAAATACATCCGCCGCCAGCGCCCGGTGCAGCGAGGCATCCGCCGCCGAAATGCCGCGCGGCAGGCGGGCCAGTGCCACGACGAGGTCGGTCAGCAGCCGCCCCTCCGGCGCCAGGCCGAAGACGTGCAGCCCGTCGCGGATCTGCATTTCCTTGAGGTCGCAGAGATAGGCGTCGAGCTTGGCGAGCGCCGACGCCGCGCCGTCATCGATCCCGATGCCGGCGTCATGGTCGAGACCGATGTCGCGGACGAGGTCGAGGATGCGGCCCTTCAGCAGCTCGAGGCGGCGCGGGTCGCTGCCGGCGGCCTGGTAGTGTTCGTCTACGAGGGCTTCGAGATCCTTCAGCGGGCCGTAGCTCTCGGCGCGGGTCAAGGGCGGCGTCAGATGGTCGATGATCACCGCGGCGGCCCGGCGCTTGGCCTGCGTGCCCTCGCCGGGATCGTTGACGATGAACGGGTAGAGATGCGGCAGCGGTCCGAGCACCGCTTCCGGCCAGCATTCGGCCGACAGCGCCAGCGCCTTGCCCGGCAGCCATTCGAGATTGCCGTGCTTGCCCATGTGGACGATGGCGTCGGCGCCGTATTCGGTCCGCAGGAAGGCGTAGAGCGCCAGATAGTTGTGCGGCGGCACGAGGTCGGGGGAGTGGTAGGTCTCCTTCGGATCGATATTGTAGCCGCGCGCCGGCTGGATGCCGACCAGCGTCGCGCCGAAGCGCGCCAGCGGCAGCGCGAAGGCGGCGCCATCGGGGCGCTCGACGACGAAGGGATCGCTAGCGGGATCGCCCCAGCGGGCCGTCGCGGCGTCCTGCAGGGCTTGCGGCAGGGTGGCGAAGAACCGGCGGTAGGCGCCCAGCGACAGCGTCTCGCGGATGGTCCGCGCAACCGTGCCGGCATTGGTCGGGCCGGCCATCAGATGGTCGATCAGCGCGTCGCCGTCTGCGGGAATGTCCGCGACGGCGTAGCCGGCGTCCGCCATCGCCCTCAGCACCTCGATCGTGCCGGCCGGCGTGTCCAGACCGACGCCGTTGCCGAGCCGTCCGTCGCGGTTGGGGTAGTTGGCAAGGAGGATCGCGATGCGGCGCTCGGCGGGCGCCTTGCCGCGCAGCCGTGCCCAGCGTGCGGCGAGTTCGGCGACGAATTCGATCCGGTCCGGCAGCGCGCGATGCGCGACGATGTCGGTCTCGGTCAGGGCGTCCCAGTCGCCGGCCGACTTGAAGGCGATGGCGCGGCTCAGCACCCGCCCGTCTACTTCGGGGAGGGCGACATTCATCGCGAGGTCCCGCGCCGACAGGCCCTGCGGCGAGGCGTCCCAGGTTTCGCGCGAGCCGCTGGCCAGAACCGCCTGCAGCACCACCGCGCCCTGTTCCTCCAGCACCGTCGGCACCCGCTCGCCGCCCGGCGAGGAGACCGCGAAGCCCGTGAGGTTCACCACCACCGCCGGCGCCCGGCGGGCGAACAGCGCCCTGAGCGTCTCGACCGAGACAGGGTCCTTGAGGCTGGAGACGAACACCGGCAGCACGTCGAGCCCGCGCGTCGCGAGCGCCCGCGCCAGCGCTTCCACCGGCTCGGTCTGCCCGCTCTGCGCCAGCGCCCGGTAGCAGACGATGGCGGCGAGGGGTTTTTCGGGGGCAGCGTCGCGGGCCTTTTTCGACGCGTGAGGCCCACCTGACGGCGTCGCTGAAGCTTTGGCGGCGCCACCCCCCTCTGTCCTGCCGGACATCTCCCCCACAAGGGGGGAGATCGGCCTGTCGCGGGCCGAGGTACTCTCGATCTGTGACTCGGCGGAGAAAGCAAGGCTGCTGTCGGCGGCATCATCGATCTCCCCCCTTGTGGGGGAGATGCCGGCAGGCAGAGGGGGGTGTATATCTACGGCATTGGATTGGGGAGCACCCGCGCCCCCGAGTTCCAGCACCCCCGCCTTCAGCAGCGGCTGGGCTTCGGCCGGCGCCTCGCCGCCGTCGAGCAGCGCCCGCAGCGACAGGAGGAAATTGTCGGCGTTGGCGGCGCCGCCCTCGAGCAGATAGGCCCAGAGCCCGTCGCGGATCTCCGGCGACACGGTGCAGTAGCGGTCGAGCCCCGGGTCCGGCTTGTCGTCGCCGGGCAGCACGACCAGCTGGCCGCCGGAGGCCTGCACGTTGGCGAGTAGCGCGTCGAGGCCGTAGGGCCAGTAGGCGGCGCCGCCGAGGAGGCGCACGACGACCAGCCTGGCGTGGCGGAGGGTCCGCTCGACATAGACGTCGACCGACATCGGGTGCTTCAGCCGCAGGAGATTGGCGAGCCGCAGCGACGGTGCCGCCGCGCCGAGGCGCCGGGCGGCGAAGGCGAGGCTGGCGATCTCGGTGTCGGCGGCCGACAGGACGACGACGTCCGCCGGCGACTGGCCGAGATCGATCGCCTCGCCGCCGTCGTCGATCGTGCCCTGCTGGGCGAGGAGAAGGTGCAAGGGCTGCTCCTACTCGGCGGCGTCCCGCGCCGCGTCGTCGGTCAGGCCGCGGATCGCCGCCGTGATCGTCTCACAGGTCGCCTCGTCGAGCCCGTCATGCAGGCCGATGACGACGAGCCGCGTGGCGCGGGTCTCGCCGAACTTCCACGGCCGGTCGAAATAGGTCTCGATCCGCTGGCCGACCGCCTGGACGACGAGCCGCATGGCCTTGCCCGGCACCTCGGCGAAGCCCTTGACGCGCAATATGTCGTGCGCGGCGATCAGCCCGGCGAGCCCGTCGGCGAAGGCCTTCGGGTCGGCAATGCCGCCGGCGTCGACGACGAAGCTCTCGAACTCGTCGTGGTCGTGCTCGGCGCCGTCCGCCTCGTGCTCGATCTCGTGGTGCGACTTGCGGTCGGCGATCAAATCCTCGGTGCCGGCGGCGATGCCGAGCAGCACGTCGGCCGGCAGGCGGCCGGCCTCGGCGCTGACGATCTTGACGCCGGCGGCCGTCTGCGCGGCGATCTCGGCCCGCACCCGTTCCAGCGTTTCGGCGTCGACGAGATCGGCCTTGTTGAGGACGATCAGGTCGGCGGCGCGGATCTGGTCCTCGAACAGCTCCTCCAGCGGGTTGTCGTGGTCGAGGCTGGTATCGGCGGCGCGGGCGGCGGCGACCTTGGCCTCGTCGTCGGCGAAGCGGCCCGCCGCGACGGCGGCGGTGTCGATCACCGTGACGACACCATCGACGGTGACCCGGGTCTTCACTTCCGGCCAGTTGAACGCGGCGACCAGCGGCTGCGGCAAAGCGAGGCCCGAGGTCTCGATGACGATGTGGTCGGGCAGCCGGTCTCTTGCGAGCAGCTTCGTCATGGTCGGGATGAAGTCGTCGGCGACGGTGCAGCAGATGCAGCCGTTGGTCAGCTCGATGACGTCGTCCTCGGTGCAGGTCTCGATGCCGCAGCCGGTGAGGATGTCGCCGTCGACGCCGAGATCGCCGAACTCGTTGATGATCAGCGCGATCCTGCGGCCGCCGGCATTCTGCAGGAGGTTGCGGATCAGCGTGGTCTTGCCGGCGCCGAGGAAGCCGGTGATCACGGTGGCGGGAATTTTCTGGCTCTGCATTGTCGTCTCCTGTGGCGGCGGACCGGCGCGATGCGCCGCGGTCAGCCCTTCATGGTGAGTGGCAGGCCGGCGGCGACGAAGACGACCGTCGTCGCCATCGCCGCGACCGCCTGGTGCAAGCGGCCGGCATGGTCGCGGAACTCGCGCGCCATCCGGTTGTCGGGGACGATGCCGAGGCCGACCTCGTTGGAGACGAGCACCACCGGCCCCGTCACCGAGGCCAGATCCGAAACCAGCGCGTCGCACTCCTGCGTCACCGACCGGCCCTCCAGCATCAGATTGGTCAGCCACAGCGTCAGGCAGTCGACGAGGACGGCGCCCTGCGGCCCGGCCTCGTCGCGCAGCGTCTGGCAAAGGGCCAGTGGCGCCTCGACGGTGCGCCATTGCAGGCCGCGGCGCGCACGATGCGCCGCGATCCTCGTTTCCATCTCGCCGTCGAAGGCCCGTCCCGTGGCGATGTAGACGGGCGTCCGGCCGCTCGATTCGATCAGTCGTTCGGCATAGGCGCTCTTGCCGGAGCGGGCACCGCCCAACACCAGCGTGACGCCCTCGCCGAGCCGGGCGGTCACGCCGCGCGGGCCCCCGACCGGTCCAGCGCCGTGCCGACCCCGAGGCCGAGCAGCACCCAGAACACCGCGGCGGTGGCCAGCGACGCGACCGCGAACTCGGCCGCCAGCGTCGGCGGCACCGGGCTCGACAGGTCGGCGGGATGCGGCGCGCCGATCAGATGCGGCACCGCCAGCATGGCGACGGCCGTCACCCGCGCGGCCACCTCGCGGCGGAACACCAGGAGGTACAGCGCCCCGGCGGCGAGCAGCACCGTGGCGGCCCACCAGATCTGGCGCTGGAAGAGGTCGGCGGCCGGCATGGCCGGCAGTTCCGGCGGCAGGCCGAGGGCTGGCGCCAGCGCCACGACGGCGAAGCCGGCGAGGCCCCAGAGAGCGCCGTTCGACGCGGTGATGCTTCGCCGGACCAGCAGGCTGGCGGCGCCCAGCATCAGGGCGAAGCCGGCGCCGGTGACGACGTTGGCCGCCAGCGTGCCGGCGAGCCGGCTCTCGAACAGGGCCGCGCCCGCCTCGTCCTCGCCGCCCGAAGCGGCCACGCTGTGGGCGAGGATGATTTTGCCGCCCGAAAGCCCGGATGCGGCGCCGCGCTCCTGCGCCTGTGCCGGGGCGATCAGACCGGTCGTGTGGGCATGGTCATGCCCTCCGGCCCCGTCTTCATAGCTTTCGGCGTGCACGATCAGCGGCACGACGCCGAGATACTGGATGGGCGTCATGACGACGCCGACGAGAAGGCCGGCCGCGAGGGCGGCCAGGAAGAATCGCATGATCATAGCGGATTTCCTTCCCGCACCGGCAGCGCCGGGCGGGTCAATGGAGACAATGGGAGCGAGGACGCTTCGGGCGGACGGACCGCGGGAAGCGCCGGGTCGACCTCGGTGGCTCTAGTGGCAGGGAAATCCGTAGGCATGGCGCACGTCATGCGCGGTGTCGTGCATGGCCGCGGAATGGGCGAAGCCCACGCCGAAGACGAAGAACGCGCCGAGAACGAGCGCGGCAAGGCCCGCGGCGATCCGGGTGGCGGGTTCGAGCTGTGCAATGCTGTGGGTAGCGGTCGTCATATCAACCCTCGTGACGGTCGCGGAAATGCGACGGCGTGCAAGGTCGGCAGGTCTCCTGGCTCGCGGGTCGTCGGTCGACACCTCGCCTTCCCGGCGCCGAGGCGCCAGTGGCTTTCCGAGCGTGCCAGTCAGCTGGCACGGCCGGCGGTGAAGACCTCGCCGCTCTACAGTCGCGGGGTCGGCTGCGATATGGACCCCCTGATTGGGTCGGCCCGTCGCATTCCCTCTTCGCCCCGGCTACGTGGCAGCCGGGGAACCGTCCTTGGACCGGCCGGCAGGATCGCCGGCGGCCGCCGTCCAGAGTAGCGATCGCGGCCTGCGACGCAAGTCATTTCGCCGCAGCCGAGCCGCGCCTGAACGCCAGGCGGCCCGGACGAGGAACGCCCGGGCCGCCGTGTCTGTGCTGTGTCCGGCGTCAGCGCGCCGCGGCCTGCTCGCAGGCTTCGATATGCTTGGCGAGCGCCTCGTTGGAGAGGATGGCGCTGATCGACTTGATGTCGCGGTTCTGGAACTTCGGCAGGCGCTGCAGCTCCTGCAGCCGCTCGAGGAGCGTGGCTCGGCTCATGATCGATCTCCTTGTCTGTCGGCGCCTCCGCGCCGCGTCGGCGGCGGCACGAAGGCGCATTGAACGGACGCCGTCAGGCCGCCCGCACACTCGCGGTCACGGGGATCTCGATGTCGACCTCGAGGGTCGAGACCTGTTCCCCGCGATCCATCTTGACGATCACCTTCTCGCGGTCGACCTGGACGTGCTTGGCGATGACGGCGAGGATCTCCTCGCGCAGCAGCCCGACGAGGTCGGAATGGCCGACCGTCGCGCGTTCGTGCGCCAGCAGCACCTGCAGGCGCTCGCGCGCCATCGGCGCCGAGGTCTGCTTGCTGAAGAAGCTGAAGAGATTCATGCGGCCCTCCGCCCGAAGATCTTGCCGAAGATCCCCCGCTTCTCGCCGGGGATGGTCATCGGAACCTGCTCGCCGGCGAGGCGCCGGGCGGCATCCTTGTAGGCCAGCGCCGGGGCGCTGTTGCCGTCGCTGAGCGTCACCGGCGTGCCGAGATTGGAGGCGCGCAGCACGTCCATGCTCTCCGGGATGATGCCGAGCAGCGGGATCGACAGGATCTCGAGCACGTCGTCGACCTTCAGCATGTCGCCGCGCTCGGCGCGGGCGGGATCATAGCGGGTGAGCAGCAGGTGCTTCTCCATCCGCTCGCCGCGCTCGGCCTTCGCCGTCTTGGAATCGAGCAGGCCGATGATGCGGTCGGAATCGCGCACCGAGGAGACTTCCGGGTTGGTGACGACGACCGCGATGTCGGCGTGACGCATCGCCAGCGTGGCGCCGCGCTCGATGCCGGCCGGGCTGTCGCAGATGATCCAGTCGAAGCTGTTCTTCAGCTCGTTCATCACCCGCTCGACGCCCTCGGAGGTGAGGTTGTCCTTGTCGCGGGTCTGCGAGGCCGGCAGCAGGAACAGCGTCTCCAGCCGCTTGTCGCGGATCAGCGCCTGGGGCAGCTTGGCGTCGCCCTGGACGACGTTGATCAGGTCGTAGACGACGCGGCGCTCGGCGCCCATCACCAGGTCGAGATTGCGCAGGCCGACGTCGAAATCGACGACCACCGTCTTCTCGCCGCGCTGCGCCAGTGCCGCCCCGAGCGCGGCGGTCGACGTGGTCTTGCCGACGCCTCCCTTGCCCGATGTCACGACGATTACTTTTGCCATCTTGTTCTCCTGCATACCGACCGCGCCTTCAGGCGACGGTCTCGGCCTTGATCGTATCGCCTTCGAGCCAGACCTGGACGGCCTGCCCCCTCAGCTTGGCGTCCATGTCGTCGACCATCTTGTAGAGACCGTCGATCGCCAGCAGCTCGGCCTCGAGCTTGCGGCAGAAAATGCGGGCGTCGGCATTGCCGACCGAACCGGCCATCGCCCGCCCGCGGAGCGCGCCGTAGATGTGGATCGAGCCGCCGGCGACGACTTCGGCGCCGGACGCGACCGAGCCGAGGATCGTCACGTCGCCTTCCGGGAAGATGATCGACTGGCCGGAACGCACCGGCTGGGTGACGATGATCGAGGCGGCGAGCCGCTGCACCTGTGGCTCGGGCGGGGTCGCCGCCTTGGCCGGAGCGGCGGCGCCGGCCTTGCCGGCCTTCGGGGCCGTCGCGGCGTCGGCTTCGGCGGCGGGCGCCTCGAAATCGGCGGCGGGCCGTCCGCCCTTCATCGCCGGCGGCATGCCGATGCCGAGCAGCGACGAGCGGGCGCCCTCGATGCCCATGATACGGACGCTGCGCTCGCCGAGTTCGCCGATCAGCTCCTTCAGCTGCTCCTGGCTGATCTCCAGGCCCTCGACGTCGAGGACGATCGGGCGGCCGAGGAAGAAGCCGGTGGAACGCGAAGCCAGGTCGTCGAGCCGCGCCAGCCAGCCGTCGAAGGGCAGCTCGGGCGACAGGACGAGGGCCAGGAACGAGCGACCCTTCAGGCGTATCGGGCGGGTATCGGTTAAGCTCTTGGTCATCTCGGTTAATTTTCGGTTAGAAGACGATGTAAGCGGCGATCGGTTAAGCGATGGTTAACGGCCGGAGCATGCGCCGGGCTGACGCCGGCCCTTCGGCGCCTCGTCGCTGCGGCGGCGCGTTCGGCTTGCGGGACACGCGCAACTGCGCCATGACGCAGGGCAGCATTCCGCGACGGGGAGAGAGCCATGACCACCAGACGCAGCATCATTATGGCGGGCGCGGCGGCCATGCTGGCATGGCTGCCGGCGGCGGCACCCGCGCAGGAGCCGATCCGGCTCGGCGAGATGAACAGCTACACCGCGCTGCCGGCCTTCACCTTGCCTTACCGCAAGGGCTGGCAGCTCGCCCTCGACCAGATCAACGCCGCCGGCGGCATCGACGGCCGGCCAATCGAGGTGATCAGCCGCGACGACAATGCCCAGCCGGGCGATGCCATCCGCATCGCCGAGGAGTTCGTCTCCTCCGACCGCGTCGCGGTGATCTGGGGCGGCTTCTTCTCCAATGTGGGCCTGGCGCTCACCGATTTCGCCAAGCAGCGCAAGGTGCCGTATCTCGCCACCGAACCGCTGGCCGACGCCATCGTCTGGTCGGCCGGCAACCGCTACACCTTCCGCCTCCGCCCCTCGACGGCGATGCAGGCCGCGATGCTCGCCGAGGAAGCCGCCAAGCTCGACGCCACGCGCTGGGCGATCGTCGCGCCGAACTACGCCTACGGCACCGACGCCGTCGCCGCCTTCAAGGCGGAACTCCTGAAGCGCAAGCCGGACGTCGAGTTCGTCGGCGAGCAGTGGCCGCCGCAGGGCAAGATCGACGCCGGCCCGACCGTGCGGGCGCTGGAGGCGATGAAGCCCGACGCGATCTTCAACGTCACCTTCGGCCCCGACCTCGCCAAGTTCGTCCGCGAGGGCGAGATCCGCGGCCTGTTCGAGGACCGCGACGTGGTCAGCCTCCTGTCGGGCGAGCCGGAATATCTCGAGCCGCTGGGCGCGGAGGCGCCGGAAGGCTGGATCGTCACCGGCTATCCCTGGTACGCCATCGACACGCCCGAGCATAAGGCCTTCGCCGACGCCTACCAGGCGGCCTATGGCGAGCATCCCTATGCCGGCTCGCTGGTCGGCTACAATTCGATGCTGTCGCTCGTCGCGGCCCTGCGCAAGGCGGGCTCCACGGACGCCGAGGCGCTGGTCGACGCGTTCGAGGACCTCGAGGTCGCGGACGCGCCATCCGGCCCGTTCCGCTACCGGGCCTCCGACCACCAGTCGACGATGGGCGCCTGGGTCGGCAAGACCGCCGTCGAGGACGGCAAGGGCATCATGGTCGACTGGCGCTATGCCGACGGCGCCGACTATCTGCCGTCGGACGAGGCGGCGAGGGCGCTGCGGCCGACCGAATGATCGGCCTGCCGCGCCACGCCCCACGGACGCGGCGATGACGGCATGACGACGCTCGGCTTCTTCCTCGCGCAGCTGCTTGCCGGGCTGGCCGACGCCTCGGCGCTGTTCCTCGTCGCCGTCGGGCTGTCGCTGATCTTCGGCGTGACGCGGATCGTCAATTTCGCGCACGGCTCGTTCTTCATGCTCGGCGCCTATGTCGCCTATTCGGCGGTGACGTACCTGCCGACCGGGCATCTCGGCTTCTGGGGCGGGATCCTGCTGGCGGCGCTCGCGGTGGCGCTGGTCGGCGGGCTAGTCGAGATCGTCGTGCTGCGCCGGCTCTACGCCTCGACCGAGCTCTACCAGCTGGTCGCGACCTTCGGCGTGCTGCTGATCGTCCAGGACGCGGCGCTGGCCATCTGGGGCCCGACCGACCTTTTGGCGCCGCGCGCCCCCGACCTCGGCGGGGCCGTGCGCATCCTCGGCGAGCCGGTGCCGCAATATGACCTGGTGCTGATCGCCGCCGGTCCGCTCGTCCTCGGCCTCGTCTGGCTCGCCCTCAACCGCACCCGCTGGGGCGTCCTGGTGCGGGCCGCGACCGAGGACCGCGAGATGGCGGGCGCGCTCGGCGTCGACGAGGCGAAGCTGTTCACCGGCGTGTTCATGCTCGGCGCCTTCCTCGCCGGTCTCGCCGGCGGGCTGCAGATCCCGCGCGAGACGGTGAGCCTGACGATGGATCTCGACGTCGTCGTCGAGGCCTTCGTGGTGGTCGTCGTCGGCGGCCTCGGCAGCATCGGCGGCGCCTATGCCGCGGCGGTGCTGATCGGCGTCGCCAACGCCTTCGGCGTCCTGTTCTTCCCGACGCTGGCGATGGTGCTGCCGTTCCTGGTGATGGCGGCGGTGCTGGTGATCCGGCCGGTCGGCCTGTTCGGCAGCCAGGCGCTCGCCGCGCCCGCCGCCTCCGAGCGCGGCGCGACCCTGCGGCTGCCGGGCCGCGTGCACGGCCTGATCCTTGCGGGCGGTGTTGTCGCGCTGGCGCTGCTGCCGCTGGTGACCACCGGCTTTGCGCTGGTGCTGGCGACCGACATCCTGGTTGCCGCTTTGTTCGCCGCCAGCCTGCAGCTGCTGATGGGCGTCGGCGGGCTGATCTCCTTCGGCCATGCCGCCTATTTCGGCCTCGGCGCCTATGGCGCCGCACTGGCGGCAACGGCGCTCGGCCTGCCGATGCTGCCGGCGATGGCGCTCGGTGTCGTGGCCGGCGGGGTCGGGGCGCTTCTGCTCGGCTGGTTCTGCGTCCGTCTCTCCGGCGTCTATCTCGCCATGCTGACGCTCGCCGGCGCGCAGATCCTCTGGTCGACGGCGATCCAGTGGCGCGGCGTCACCGGAGGCGACGACGGCATTCTCGGCGTCTGGCCGGACGCCGCCTTCGCCTCGCGGCCGGCCTATTTCCTCCTGGCGCTGGCGCTCGTGACGATCGGACTCTGGCTGATGCGGCGGATCGCCCATTCGCCCTTCGGCTACGTGCTGCGGGCGTCGCGCGACGCGCCGATGCGGGCCGAGGCGCTGGGTATCCACGTGCGGCGCTGGCAGCTCGGCGGGTTCGTCCTCGCCGGCACCTTCGCAGCGCTGGCCGGAGCGATCTTCGTCTTTTCCAAGGGCAGCATCTTTCCCAACGAGATGTCGGTCTCCCGCTCGGTCGACGCGCTCCTGATGGTGCTGATCGGCGGGGTGCAGTCGCTCTCCGGCCCGATCGTCGGCGCGCTGGTCTTCACCGGCGTCGAGGACTGGATCAGCCGGCTCGACCACTGGCGCTCGATTTTCGGCGGCATCATCCTTCTCGTCTGCCTGTTCGCGCCGCAGGGCCTTGCCGGGCTCGCCCGCCAGCTGACCGACCGGCTGCGCCGGCGCCCGGACCCGACGGTGGCGCCGTCATGAGCGTGCTCGCCGTCCACCGTCTCGCCAAGGCGTTCCAGGGTGTCGTCGCCGTCGATGATCTGTCGTTTGCGGTCGAGCCGGGCGAGATGGTGGCGCTGATCGGCCCGAACGGCGCCGGCAAGTCGACGACCTTCAACATGCTCAACGGCCAGCTTAAGCCGGACCGCGGCAGCATCCGCCTGTTCGGCAGGGACATCACCGGCTGGCCCGCCCGCCGCATCGCCCGCGAGGGGGTCGGCCGCACCTTCCAGATCACCCAGACCTTCGGCTCGATGACCGTGCGCGAGAATGTCCAGACCGCGCTCATCGCGCATCGCCGCCGCGGCTTCGACCTGTTCTCGCGCGCCGTCGCCTTCGACCGGGCGGGCGCCGACGCGCTGCTGGCGACGGTCGGGCTGGAAGGCGCCGCCGACCGTCCCGCCGCGCAGCTCGCCTATGGCGACCTGAAGCGGCTGGAACTCGCCATTGCGCTCTCCGGCAAGCCGCGCCTCTTGCTGATGGACGAGCCGACCGCCGGCATGGCGCCCGGCGAGCGCCAGGCGCTGATGGCGCTGGTGCGGGAGATCGCCGGCACCCCGGACGGTCCGAGCGTGCTCTTCACCGAGCACGACATGGACGTGGTCTTCGCCCATGCCGACCGGATCCTGGTGATGAACCGCGGCGCGCTGATCGCCGAAGGCGGGGCGGACGCGATCCGCGCCGATCCACGGGTGCGCGAGGTCTATCTCGGCGGCGGCGCGGTGCCGGGAACGGGTGCGGGGCAGGCCGATGCTTGAGCTTCATTCGATCGACAGCTTCTACGGCGAGGCGCACATCCTGCACGGCGTGACGCTGTCCGTTGGCCGGGGCGAGGTCGTGGCGCTGGTCGGGCGCAACGGCGCCGGCAAGACCACGACGCTGAAATCGGCGATGGGCCTCCTCCGCCCGCGCCGGGGCCGGGTGATCTTCGCCGGCCGGGACATCACGGGCCTGGCCCCGTGGCGGGCCGCGCGGCTCGGCCTCGGCTACGTGCCGGAGGAACGGCGGATCTTCAAGGACCTGACGGTCGCGGAAAATCTCGAGGTCGGGCGCAAGGATGCCGCCGGCGGCGCCGAGGCCTGGTCGGTGGAGCGGCTCTATGCGCTGTTTCCCAATCTCGCCGAGCGGCGGAGCCAGAAGGGCGGGCGGCTCTCGGGCGGCGAGCAGCAGATGCTGACGCTTGCCCGCACGCTGATGGGCAACCCGTCGATGCTGCTGCTCGACGAGCCCTCCGAGGGCATCGCCCCGGTGATCGTCGAGGCGATGGCGGCGGCGCTGCTCGCCCTGAAGCGCGCCGGGCTTGCGGTGCTGCTGTCCGAGCAGAATCTGGGGTTTGCCCGCACGATCGCCGACCGCGTCGTGCTGCTGGAGACCGGCACCGTGCGCTTCGACGGCAGCTTCGCCGCCATCGAGGCCGACCCGGCCATCCTCTCGCGCTACCTGGCGGTCTGACCCGCGCCGACCGGCGGCGCCGCTAGGCGACCGCCGCCAGCGCGCTGCTTGCGGCCGCCGATTCCGACCGGTTGCCGAGCCGCACCACCGCCTTCAGCGGCAGATGGTCGGAGGCCATCCGCGCCTTGGGCGTGTTGTGGACCTCGATGCTGGAGATCAGATCGTGCGGCCGGGCCAGCACCCGGTCCAGCGCCCACAGCGGAAAGCGCGACGGAAAGCTCGGGATCGCGGCGTCGAGCGGCCCGAAATGCGGCTCCAGGCCGGCGAGCGAGGAGCGTTTGCCGAGCCGCCACTCGTTGAGGTCGCCCATCAGCAGCGTCGGTATGGCGTCGTCCGGCTCGACGGCCTGCAGCAGCGTATGCGCCTGCAGCGCGCGCGACCGGCGCAACAGCCCGAGATGCGCGGCGATGATCCGCAGCGGGCCGCAATCCAGCTCGAGCTCGACCACCAGCGCCCCGCGCGGTTCGGCCCCCGGCAGCGACAGCTGGCGGGCGCTGGTGACGGCGCCGCTGCGGATCAGCAGGACGTTGCCGTGCCAGCCATGGCCGCCCTGCGAGATCGGCAGCGAGATCGGCACCAGCCCGGTCTGGCGCTCCAGCGAATGCAGGTCGAGCAGCCCGGCGCGCTCGCCGAAGCGCTGGTCGGCCTCCTGCAGCGCGACGAGGTCGGCATCGAGTTCCCGAATGACCGCAATGGTCCGGTCCGGATCGAAGCGGCCGTCGACGCCGACGCATTTGTGCACGTTGTAGGAGGCGATCGTCGTCGCCTCGCCGATACCCTTGCAGCTTTCGGAAACGAAGGACTGGCGCTCCTGGCGCAGCGTGGAGACGATCAGGGGCCGGAGCTTCCGGCTCTTGTCCGTCGGGGCCTGCTTGGTTCGGCGCATGCGGCACGGCTCCGGGGGGTGTTTCAGGCGGGTTTCGGACGGCAAGGCGTAGAGGCCAGCCACGGGCGAGGCAACCAATTTGGTAGCGCCACCGCTTTGCTCCTATAAGGCGACGTGCCTTGCAAGCCTTCAAACGTGTGCCGGAGTCCCATGTTCCCTCACAGCCGCGTGCAGTGCGGCAAGAAGGGCAGGGCGACAGGAATGACCGACCGATGAGCCTCGTCGCCATCATTGCCGGGGGCGCCGTCGCTCTCTGCCTCGCCATCCTGGTGTTCTTCTACGCCTTCGGCCGCGTCGCGCATGTCGATCCCGGCACGCCGTCCTTCGCGCTGCCGCCCGAGGACGCGGCCACCGAACTCGACCGGGATGTCGCGGCGATGCTGCGCGAGCATCCGGGCGAGAGCGGCCTGATGCTGATCGCCGGCGGCATTCAGGCCTTCGCCGCCCGGGCGCTCGCCGCCCGCATCGCCGGGCGCAGCCTCGACCTGCAATACTACTACTGGCTCGACGACCTGACCGGCGGACTGCTCGCCCGGGAACTGATCCGCGCGGCCGATCGCGGCGTCAGGGTGCGGCTGCTGCTCGACGACATCAACACCCGCGGCAGGGACCGCAGCTACCTGGCGCTCGACCGCCATCCGAATGTCGAGGTGCGGCTGTTCAACCCCGCCAAGAGCCGCTCGAACGCGCTGCACCGCGGTGTCGAGACGCTGCTGCGGCCGTTCAGCGCCACAAGGCGCATGCACAACAAGGCGTGGATCGCCGATGGCCGGGTCGCCATCGTCGGCGGGCGCAATGTCGGCGACGCCTATTTCGACGCCTCCGACACCGCGAATTTCCGCGACATGGACCTGCTGGCGGTGGGGCCGGTGGTCGGCCAGGCGGCGACCGTCTTCGACGACTTCTGGAACAGCAGCGCGGTGCTGCCGATCCGCAAGCTGGCCCGCTACGGCCGCGGCGACCTGTCGACGCTGCAGAGGCTCTGGGATGGGCTGACTGCCGGCGCGCGTGCCGCACCGTTCATGCAGCGCCTCGAGCGGGAAGGCGCGGCGCAGACGATGCTCTGCGACGCCGCGGCGTTCCACTGGACGGCGGAGGCGCGGGTGATCTCCGACCCGCCGGAAAAGGCTCATAGCCGCGGCCAGAAGAACTGGCTGTGGAACGAGATCAATCCGGTCGTGCTGTCGGCCCGCTCGCATCTGGAAATCGTCTCGCCCTATTTCATCCCGGGCTACCAGGGGGTCCGGCGCCTGCACGAGCTGGCGGCGAAGGGCGTCGACATCACCATCCTGACCAACTCGCTGGCGGCGACGGACGTCGCGGCGGTGCACGGCGCCTACGCCAACTACCGCGCCCAGCTGCTGCAGGGCGGCATCGCGCTGTTCGAGCTGCGGCCGCGCCGCCGCCGCGACGAGATCTCGCTGTTCGGCTCGCGCACCGCCAGCCTCCACACCAAGGCCTTCACCGTCGACGGCGAGGCCGGCTTCATCGGCTCGTTCAACTTCGATCCACGCTCGGTGTCGCTGAATACCGAGATGGGGGTGCTGTTCCGGCAGGCCGCGCTGACCCGCGCGGTGCGGGCGGTGGTGATGGAGCAGATGGCGCCGCAGAGCAGCTACCGCGTCATGCTGAAGAACGGCTCGCTGGCCTGGCAGGACGGGATGGGCCCCGACGCGCGGGAGGAGCGCCGCGACCCGGAGACCACCGTCTGGCGGCGCATGGCGGTGGCGGTCATCGGCTTCCTGCCGATCGAATCGCAACTGTAGCGGCGCATTTTCCGACCGACGGGCGCCGTCAGAGCTGGGCCTCGACCGCCGCCTTGTCGATGACCGACCAGACCGAGACGATCTTCGCACCGGCAAATTCGTAGAAGACGTTCTCGGCGAAGGTTACGCGGCGGCCGTTGACGGCGAGGCCGAGGAACGTGCCTTTCGGGGAACAGTCGAAGGCGAGGCGGGCGGCGAGGCGCGGCGGCTGGCTGACCAGGATCGCCGCGGCGAAGCGCAGGTCCGGAATGGCGGCGAAATCCTGCACCAGCATGTCGCGATAGCCGGCAAGCCCCAGCGGCCGGCCGTTGTGCTCCACCGCGTCGTCGACATGGTCGCCCAGCGCCTTCCAGTCCTGGCGGTTGAGACAGGCGAGATAGGCGCGGTAGATGTCCGCAAGCTGCTCTTGGGTCATGGGCTGCATCCTCCTCGTTGTGGCCTGGCGGTCAGGGCCGTGCCGCAGCCAGCGTGTCGCGCGTCGCCTGGTCGGCCGGCAGGAAGGCTTCCAGCGTCAGCTCGGCCAGCGTCACGTCGGTGGCGGTGCCGAACACCGTGGTCGTCGACAGGAACGACAGGGTGGCGTCGCCGCGGCGCAGCACCAGCGGCACGGCGATCCCCGCGGCGCGGGGCGGCGGCCGGCTCGATGCCGGAGCCGGCAGGGCGCGCAACTCGTCATGGAGGTCGATCAGCGTCCGGTCGCCGGAGGAGGCGGCGTCGTGGCGCAGCCGCTCCAGCAGATGCCGGCGCCATTCGGCAAGGTTGACGATCGCCGGCGCGAGCCCGTCCGGGGAAAGGCTGAGGCGCAGCACGTTGACCGGCGGCTCCAGCAAATGCGCGGCGACGCCGGCCAAAAATTCGGCCACCGCCTTGTTGGCGGCGACCAGCGTCCAGTGCCGGTCGACCGCGAGCGCCGGGAAGGGCTCGTGCGCGGCGAGGATCGCCTCGACCGCCGCCCGCGCCGCCGTCATGTCCGGCGCATCCAGCCTGCGCTCGGGATAGAGCGGCGCATAGCCGCCGGCGAGCAGCAGCCGGTTGCGCTCGCGCAGCGGCAAGGCCAGCGGCTCGGCGAGGCGCATCAGCATGTCGCGGCTGGGCGCGGCGCGGCCGCTCTCGACGAAGCTCAGATGCCGCGTCGAGACGTCGGCCTCGCCGGCGAGCTGCATCTGGCTGAGCCGCCGGCGCCGGCGCCAGTCGCGCAGCACGTCGCCGACCGTGTCGGAGGGGGTGGTCATACCGGCAATCCTACACGCGGGGCCGCCTTGCGCCATGACCTTGAAGGTAATCGCGCCGCGTCGCCCGCCCGGTCATCCTCGGCTCCGTCAACAGAAGGAGGACGGAAAATGCCGACACCGCAGGACATCGCCACCAACTATCTCGCCGTATGGAACACGCCCGACGACGCCGAGCGCCGCCGGCGCCTGGAGGACTGGGCGCCCGACGCCGTCTATCGCGATCCGCTGATGAGCGGCACCGGGCGCGACGCCATCGCCGCGATGATCGCCGGGGCCCGGGCGCAGTTTCCGGGCCACGAGTTCCGGCCGCGCGGCACGCCCGACGGGCACGGGCCGTTCGCCCGCTTCTCGTGGTCGCTGGCGCCGCAGGGCGGCACGCCCGTCGCCGGCGGCACCGACGTCGTGCGGCTCGACGGGGAGGGCAGGATCGCCGAGGTCATCGGCTTCCTCGACGGGGGCTGCGCGTGAGCGTCGCCTACGTCATCGCGTTCCAGGTCCGGCCCGGCCAGCAGGACCGGTTCCTGGCGCTGCTTGCCGGCGTTCTCGACGCGATGCGGAAGGAGACGACCTATCGGGGCGCGACGCTGCACGTCGATCCCGCCGATCCGCTGCATTTCCTGCTGCACTAGGTCTGGGCCGACCACGACGACGTGGTGACCATTCAGCTCGGCCGGGCATACCGGCGGGAATGGCACGCGGCCCTGCCGGAACTGCTGGAGGAAGAGCGCCGAATCTCGGTCTGGCAGCCGCTGGAGCCGCAACGCCAAGGGCCGCCCTGAGGCGGCCCGGCAGCGGTATCAGGCGGCGGCGCCTATCAGGCGGCGGCGGCTTCCCGGAAGGAGACCAGCCGCTTGGCCTTCTCGTCCCAGAGCACCAGCTTGACGCAGCGCAGACTCTCCATCAGCGTCAGGCGCCCCATGTCGCGCAGTTCCGGATGGTCGTCGAGGACCTGCGGCAGCCGGTAGAACGGCACCGTGCTGGACAGATGATGCACGTGGTGGATGCCGATATTGCCGGTGAACCAGCGCAGCACCGCCGGCAGGTCGTAATGCGAGGAGCCGTGCAGGGCGGCGTGCTGGAAGTTCCAGTCCTCGCTTTCCGACCAGTGGGTCTCCTCGAACTGGTGCTGCACGTAGAACAGCCAGACGCCGAGCGTCGCGGCCATCAGCGTGATCGGCAGCTGCACGGCGAGGAACGGCACGAGGCCAACCGCCCAGATCAGCGAGGCGGCGATGACGGCGATGCCGAGATTGGTCGCCAGCGTCGAGGTCCAGGGCTGGATTCCGCCGCGCATCAGGCCGACCGGCAGGCGGTACTGGCAGACGAACAGCCAGGCCGGGCCGATGCCGAACATCACCACCGGATGGCGATACAGCCGGTAGCGCAAGCGGCCCCAGCGCGACAGTGCCCGGTATTCGCCGACGGTCAGCGTGTCGATGTCGCCGATGCCGCGCTGGTCGAGATTGCCGGTGGTGGCGTGGTGCACGGCATGGGTGCGGCGCCAGTAGTCGTAGGGGGTCAGGGTGAAGACGCCGAGGACACGGCCGGTCCAGTCGTTGGCGCCGCGGCGGGCGAACAGGGCGCCGTGGCCGCAATCGTGCTGCAACATGAACAGCCGCACCAGCAGGCCGGCGGCCGGGATGGTCAGGACGAGGCCCCAGTAGTGGCCGTTGACGAAGGCGAGGGCTGCGAGCGCCCACAGGAGCGCGAACGGGACCACCGTCACGGCGATCTCGAACACGCTGCGGCGGGTGTCGGGCTTGCGGTAACCGGCGAGGACGCGGGTCCAGGCGGGGGTCTTGGCGGCAGGAACTGCCCCGGAAGTTTCGATCGAGGGCAAAGGATGTCCAAGCTAGAAGAGGGTGCTGCCGAGGCGAATAGCATCGCCGGGACCATGTCGATAGTCACAGTTTAAGTGATGGGGCACGGGCAGGCAGCCGTTGGCGGACGCATGCCGTGCGAGAGCAGAACATCCGGCGGGGCGAAAGGTTCCGCCGCCGCCTGGCTGCCCATCGCCTACGGAATCAGCCGGTCCGCCTGCAGCCGCGCGAACAGGTCGAAGAACGCGTCGTCGGTCGGCTGGTAGCCGGTGAAGCCCATCCGCCGGCTCTTGCTCATGTCGGTGACGACCTCGATCGGCCGGCCGAGATCGGCATCGGTGTGCCAGGGCGAGGCGAGGCGCGACAGATCGGGTTCGGCGAGGTTTTCGCGCGCGGCGATCTCGCGCCAAATCTGGTCGTCGCCCTGCATCTGCTCGGCCAGCGGCAGGATCGTACCGTCGAAGGGCGCCGGCTCGAGGCCGAACCAGGCGGCGATCCGCCCCCACATCCATTTCCAGCGGAAGACGTCGCCATTGACGACGTTGAAGTCCTCGTTGGCCGCGGCCGGCGTCGTCGCCGCCCAGAGCAGGTGCCGGGCGAGCTGGCTGGCGCTGGTCATGTCGGTGAGGCCCTCCCACTGCGCCGCCGATCCCGGGAAGCGGAACGGCCGGCCGGTCTCGCGGCAGAGCGTCGCGTAGACCGCCAGCGTCGTGCCCATGTTCATGGCGTTGCCGACGGCCTTGCCGATGACGGTGTGCGGGCGGTGGACGCTCCAGGTGAAGCCGTCGCGCGCCGCCGCGGCGAAGACCTCGTCCTCCTGCGCGTAATAGAAATTAGCGACGTCGAGCCGGCCCTGCTCCTCGCGGAACGGCGTCTGCGGCAGCGCACCTTTTCCATAGGCCTCGAAGGGGCCGAGATAATGCTTCAGCCCGGTGACCAGCGCGACGTGGCGGGCCTTGTCGGTCGGGCGCAGCCCGTCGAGCAGGTTCTTCACCATCGCCGAATTGACGCGTATGTTCTCCGCCTCGCTGTCCTGGCGCAGCCACGTCGTCAGGAACACCGCGTCGGGATCGATCCCCGCCAGGGCGGCCGCGGTGCCCGCCGCGTCCTGCAGGTCGGCGACGACCGGCGCGACGCCAGGCTGGTCGACGGGGCGCCGCGCCAGGCCATGCACGGTCCAGCCTTCCTCGACCAGAAGCGCCGCCGTCGCACTGCCGATGATGCCGCTTGCACCCACTACGAGAGCCGTCTTGGCCATGGAAGTCTCCTTGATCTCTTGACCACGGAGCTAGGCGGCGGACCGGCCATCCGCTAGACGGCACCAAACAGGGACCTAGCCACCTGGAGGTAACCACATGCAGCCTGGATCACCCGAGGGCGACTGGCGCGAGGACTGCGCGCCGCGCCGCGTCCTCGAGCTCTTCTCCACCAAGTGGACCAGCATGGTGCTGCACACGCTGCATGCCCGCCACGCCGGCCGCGCCCGCACCGGCGTCTTACAGCGCAGCCTGCCCGGCATCTCCAAGAAGATGCTGACCCAGACGCTGCGCGAGATGGAAACGAGCGGCCTGATCACCCGGCACGTCGAAAGCACCCTGCCACCTGCGGTAGAATACCGCCTGACCGAGCTCGGCCACCGTTTCGTCGAGCTGGTCGAGCTGCTCTACGGCTGGGGCCGCCGGAACGCCGACGCCCTCGACCAGCTCGGCAGCCGCGCCACGGCCCGGCGAACTTAGGATCGGCTTCGACGGTCCGGTGCCGGCTCGGCTGATGTCTCCTCAGCCGAGCAGTGCAGGAACGCCTTGCGCTCCTCTGGCCCCTCAGCTGCCGGCAATGCCAAGCTGCTGCTGCATCACGGATGCGGCGTTGTAGCAGTGGAACGACGTGACCTTGCTGTTCTCGAGGTGGAAGACGTCGCAGCATGGCACGTCGACCGTGCGGCCCGTCGCGGCCAGGGTCCCGGCAGAAAGCGACAGCGCGCCCGTGTGCGTCCCGCGGATGGCCAGCTCGACGACGACGACGTTCCCGGCGACATAGATGCTGAAAAGCTCGCGGTGGATGTCCGGGAAGGCGGCGGTCAGCGTTTCGAGATAGTCGCCGATGGCCTTCCCGCGAAGCGTTGCCCCCGCGGGAATGTCGGTCATGTAGCCGTCGTCGGAAAAGGCGGAAACGAACGCCTCCATGTCCATCTGGCCGCCTTCCGCAAACGTATAGAGTTCGCGGATGATCGTCTCGTTGTCACGCATCATGAAATCCTCTGTGCGTCTGATAGGCCGTTCCTCGGCGATCCCGCCTCGGCGTTCGCAGGCCCTCACGTTTTTCGGTCTAGATCTGCGCCTGTCCGCCATCGGCGAAGAGTTCGCTGCCGTTGACGAAGCTGCTGTCGTCGGAAGCCAGGAACAGCGCCGCGGCGGCGGTCTCCTCGGGGTTCCCCATCCGGCCAAGGGGAATCTGGGTCTCCATCAGGGCGACGAACGCCCGGTCCGCCTCCTCGCTCGGAAAAAGCCCATGCACGCCTGGTGTCGAGGTGGCGCCTGGGACCAGCACGTTGACGCGGATGCGGCGCGGCGCCAGCTCCAGGATCCAGCTCCGGGCGAAGTTGCGGGTGGCCGCCTTGCTGGCGCTGTACACGCTGAACGATGCGCTGCCCTTGTTGCCGGTGATCGATCCGGTGAGGATCACCGAGGCGCCATCGCGCAGGAGCGGCAGCGCCTTCTGCACCGTGAACAGGGTCCCCCTGACGTTGGTCGCGAAGAGCCGGTCGAAATGCGCTTCGGTCACCTCGGAAAGCGCTGCGAACTCGCCGCCACCCGCATTGGCGAACAGCACGTCGATCCGGCCCGCTTCCTGGCGCACGGTGTCGTAGAGCCGGTCGAGGTCCGACAGGTTCGCGACGTCGCCCTGGACACCGCGTGCGCCACGCCCGACCTTTGCCACCGCTTTGTCCAGTTCGGCCTGCCGGCGACCGGTCATGAATACGCGCGCACCCTCTTCGGCGAAGCGCCTGGCGCTCGCGAGGCCGATGCCGCTGTTCGCGCCGGTGATGACTGCCACCTTCCCGTCGAGTCTGCCCATGTCCGTGTCCGATCGTTGTCGGCGCACGATATGGACTGCCACGAATAATTTGTTTAGTACCTACCTTTAGGTTAGTAGGAGGTGGCGTTTGAGCACGAATGATCCGGAGTGCGGTCTCGATGTCGCGCTCGCCGTCATGGGCGGGAAGTGGAAGCCCCTGATCCTGTATCACCTTCAGCATGGTCCCCGGCGGTTCGGAGACCTCAGGCGACTGGTCGAAGGGATCAGCGAGAAGGTGCTGATCCAGCAGTTGCGGGATCTGCAGGCGGCGGGCGTGCTGGTTCGGCACGACTACCAGGAAGTGCCGCCGCGGGTGGACTACACGGTGACGCCATTCGGGATGACGCTCGTGCAGGCGCTCATGCCGCTCTGCCAATGGGGCACGCAGAACCGAGCCGCGGTCGCGCGTCGCCTCGGCGCGGACGCGCCCGAGGCACCGGTATCGGCGTAAGCTGATCTTCACGCCCCGAGACACGCGACTGCGAGCGAGGCGCGACAGCCGTCTCGGTCCGATCTCTCCTCCTGTCCGGAGACGGCGAGAGGCGTGGCTCGCGACCGGGCGGCATCCGGAGGGCTTCCCGCGCGAGGCAACACCTTACGGCGAAGCGCGGCCCTCGCGAAAACTGGCAGTTGCAACTTGATAGCCGACTTGCGAAAGAGCCCCGTCAAGGGGCCGCAACGCGAATGTCTGCCGAGCCGCGCAGGATCCTGGAGAGCAGATGACCACCACAGCCGAGAGCCTGAAGCCCCTGCTCTGGGAATCCAAGAACCTGGTGCGCGCCATCCAGGCGGCCGGCGTGACGCTGTGGTCCTGGAACGTCGACACCGACGCGCTCGCCATGGACGACCATGCCTACGATCTGTGGGGCATTCCGCGCGGCAGGGACGTCCGCTTCGAGGACCTGTCGGCGCATATCCACCCGGCCGACCGCGACCGGGTGCGGGCCGCCTTCAACGCCACGCGGGCGATCGTCGGCGCCTACGAGATCGATTTCCGCATCATGATCGGCGACGAGCTGAAATGGATCTCGGCGCGCGGCCAGGGCGACGATGCCGGCATGGTCCGCCGCATCATGTTCGGCATCTTCATCGACGTCACCGGCCGCAAGCAGGCCGAGGAGGGGCGCGAGTTGCTCGCCGGCGAGATGAGCCACCGGGTGAAGAACCTGCTCGCCATCGCCTCCGGCCTCACCGCCATCACCTCGCGCTCCACCGAGACGACGGCCGACATGGCCCGCGAGCTGACGCTGCGGCTCACCGCGCTCGGCCGGGCGCACGACCTGGTCAGGCCGCTGCCGGGGCAGACTGAGCGCGCCTCGGCGCTGCTAGGCGACCTGCTCACCGTGCTGCTCGCGCCCTATGACGATCTCGGCGCCTTCACCGGGCGGATCCGGGTCTCGGTGCCGCGCATGAGCGTCGGCGACGGGTCGACGACGATCCTCGCGCTGATCATGCACGAGCTGGCGACCAACTCGCTGAAATACGGCGCGCTATCCGTCGACACCGGCACGCTCGACGTCTCCTGCTCGGCGCATGACGAGGCGGTCACCCTGGTCTGGACCGAGAGCGGCGGGCCGAAGGTCACGCCGCCGACCGGCGCCGGCGGCTACGGCAGCAAGCTCATCCAGCGCAGCGTCGCCGGCCATCTGCGCGGCGCGATCGACTACCACTGGGCCGAAAGCGGCCTCGTCGTGACGCTGAAGGTCGATCCCGCCCGCCTCGCCGAATAGGGACGCGGATCGGCCCCCCGCGGCCGCCGCGGTTCCCCACGGCGTCCGGCCTTGCTAGCATCGCCCGATGCACGACGAGACCTCGCCGAAACTCCTGTCCAGCGGCAACCCGCAGATCCCCAAGGGCGAGGGCGACGGCCCGATCCAGGCCTGGATCGCCGCCGTGCCGGGCTGGAAGCGCGACCTCGGGCGGCGCCTCGACGCGATCGTGGAAGAGGTGTTTCCGGCCGTCCGCAAGGCGGTGAAGTGGAACACGCCGCTCTACGGCAAGGAGGACGGCTGGTTCTTCGCCATGTACTGCTACAGGAACCACCTCCAGCTGACCTTCATGCAGGGCGCCTCGCTCGATCCCGTGCCGCCGGTCGCCTCGAAGGTCGCCGGCACCCGCTATGTGAAGATCCGCGAGGGCGACGGACTGGACGAGGCGCAGATCGCCGACTGGCTGCGCCAGGCTGTCCAGTTGCCGGGCGTCAGGATGTAGGGAACCGACCATGCCGAGCATCGAGATCCTGGCGGCCTTCCTGGCGACGACGGCGGTGTTCGCGGTCATCCCGGGACCGGCCATGCTCTACGCCGCCGCCCGCACCATGGCCGGCGGGCGCCGGGCGGGCCTGATGGCGGTGCTCGGCCTGCATCTCGGCTGCTACGTCCACATCGCCGCCGCCGCCGGCGGGCTGTCGGTGCTGTTCCACGCGGTCCCGACGCTGTATCTCGCGGTCAAGCTGGCGGGCGCCCTCTATCTGGTGTGGCTCGGCGTGCAGATGTTCCGGCAGGGCCCAGCGGCGGAGGCCGGCGTCGTGCCGTCCGCCCCGCGCTCGGGACGGCGCGCCTTCGCCGAGAGCATGACGGTCGAGATCCTCAACCCGAAGACGGCGATCTTCTTCCTCGCCTTCCTGCCGCAGTTCGTCGACGCGGCGGCAGCCTTCCCGATCTGGCTGCAGCTGGCGCTGCTCGGCGTCGCGGTGAATGTCGTGTTCTCGCTGACCGACATCGTCTGCGTGGCGCTGGCCGGGCTGGTGATCGCGCGGCTGAAGCGCTCCGGCCGCGCCCAGCGCCTGGTCCGCCGCGCCGGCGGCGCGGTGCTGGTCGGCCTCGGCGCGCATCTGGCGCTGCAGCGCAGCTGACCGGGCGACCCGCTCGCGGCCGCTGTCAGCCGTGGCAATCATCGCTTTCGGCGTGCTCGGCAGCCGCAACAATCGACATCGCCAAGAACTCAATGTCGCGTCGACGTCAGCTTTCCGTCATCGGCGTCATGATCGACGTCTTTCATGGATTTTTTCGATGCGGACGAAACCTTCATCGCGAGGTTGCAGCCCTGTCCGGCCCGGTTACGGGCCAGGGGAATATCCGGGTACTCGCACGCCAGCCCGTGCGGATCGTCGAGCGCGGTGTAAAGAACGACGGGGATCGCACAGAGCTCCAGCAGGCAGATTGCCGCCCGGACGCTAAAGGAAACTCTGTCGATGCCGACTACTGCGGCGGCGTAGCGCCGGCCCAGCGCCAGCTTTCGCAGATCCTTAACCTGGACGCTTTCTGAGACGATGCCATGATCGAGAAGAATGCCTTCCAGATAGGCGGCAACGAGTGCGTCGTCTTCGACGACCAGGACGTGAAAGCTGTAGGACTCCCTACCTCTGTCGTTATAGCTCATTGACTTATCTCGCCGCCTGTCGCGAGATATCGTCCACCGGTCTGCAGAAGACCTTCGGGTAGTCGCCGCCCTGCAGCAGTCTCGATCTTGCCGCCGCGAACATTCCGTCCCGCATGCAGGTGGACAATCCGAGGCTGGTCTCGGACACGGTGAACCAATGCACGGCGGTGGCGCGCTGGCACTGATGAGCGGGAGTGGAACTCAGGCAGATGGCAATCGCGGCGAGAAAGTTCATTGTCGATGCCCCGTAGACCGGCAGAGCGTCAGGCTCGGCTCAGTGTCCTAAGGAGGCCACGATCAGATCATCCCGGCATCACCCATTTGAGGTAACGTCGTTTCGTGAGGTTTTCGCGGACGAGAATCCGCCGGGAGGGGGAACCAGCAGTATCATGAGCCAGACCGTCTCGTCCTTCTCTGGGTTGTTATTGAGCGAAGCATTCCGGATATTGGATGGACGAACGAAGTCGCATTGGGAGATCGCGGATGACGACAGGACTTGTTCGGTACTTAAAAGCGATAATCCGCACGTGGTCGTGAGGCCGGGGCGACTTGGGTCGACCGGTGGCGACGCCGGAAGATGACGGGTTCCGACGACGAACTCATCGACCGCATCTACGAAACGGCGATCGTCAGGGAACTCTGGCCGGGCGTTCTGAACGAGATTGCCGAGCAGGTGGGCAGTGTCGGCGGCGCGCTTTTCGACGTCCAGCCGGGCGGCATGCGCTGGGTCGGCTCCGACGTCATGTCAGGCCTCCTGGGTGATTTCGCCGCATTGGGAAAGCCGGAGCTGAACATTCGGACCCCGTTCGGACTGAAAACCACCCACGCCGGCTTCATTACCGAGCATGACTTCCTGACCGACGAGCAACTCGACTCCCATCCGTTCTACACGGAATTTCTGCGTCCCCGCGGCTTTGGCTGGTGCGCCGGGACTGCCATCAAGACGCCGACGGGAGACAGGCTGGTCTACACTTTCGAGCGGCGCTATCGCGACGGGCCTTTCGATCGGGAGAAGGTCCGCAAGCTCGACCTGCTTCGTCCCCATCTTGCACGCGCGGCGGTCCTTTCCGGGCGGCTGGCACTGGAGCGGGCGCGAGCGGCCGCGGAGATGCTCAAGATCCTCGGCTTGCCCGGAGCCGTCCTGTCGCATTCGCACCGGATCAGCGCGGCAAACTCGCTGCTCGAGGACCTCGTGCCGGACGTCGTCCGCGATGGAAGCCGGCGGATGGCCTTCGCCGACCCGGAAGCCGACGCGTTGCTGGCGGCGGCGATCGAGCACCGCGATCGCCGGACCGTCCGATCGATCCCGATCGCGGCCGATAGGGACAGGCCGCCGATGATTGCGCATCTGGTTCCCATCCTGCTGGCCGCCCGGGATGTCTTCTCTGCCGCTTCCGATGTGCTGGTGATCACCCCGGTCGCCCATCCGGAAGCGCCCGCTGCCGACATCATCCAGGGCCTGTTCGATCTGACCCCTGCCGAATCCCGCGTGGCGCGTGGCATCGCGATGGGTGAGACCATCCAGGCGCTGGCCGCCCGGTCCGGTCTGTCTCCCGCGACCGTGCGCACGCAGCTGAAATCGGTCTTCCTCAAGACCGGCCTCTCCCGGCAGGCCGACCTCGTCGGTCTTCTCGCCGGGCTTTATGTGCCCGGACCTCGGGAAGAGCTGCCCGACTAGCTCCGGTGCGCGGCGGGGCCGGTCCGGCGGGGTCGCCTTGCGTCCGTGCGTGGCAGGCGCGCCGGGCGCCGACGCTTCCCCGGGGACGCTCCCGGCGCGTCGCGCAGGGCAGGCAGGGTGTCGAGCCCCCCGCCCGCTGCGAGGCGCGCCGTCCCTGCCGCGCCGTCAGCCCGGCGCCGCGGCGCCCGGGCGGTCGTGCTCGATCCGCGGCAGGAACCAGGCGAGCAGCCCCGCCAGCGGCAGGAACGAGCAGAAGCGGTAGACCGCTTCGATGCCGTAGCTGTCGGCCATGCCGCCGAGGATCGCCGCGGCGATGCCGCCGAGGCCGAAATTCAGCCCGTAGAACAGCCCGCCGATGAGGCCGATGCGGTTCGGCAGCAACTCCATCGCGTAGATCAGGATCGAGGCGAAGGCGCTCGCCATGACGAGGTTGATCATCACCGTCAGGACGCCGGTCCAGAACAGGTCGGCATAGGGCAGTATCAGCGTCAGCGGCAGCGGCCCGAGCACCGAGATCCAGATGATGCGGTGGCGGCCGATCCGGTCGCCGATAATGCCGCCGATCAGCGCCCCGGCGGCCGAGGCCATCAGGAACAGGAACAGCATCATCTGCGAGGCCGGGATCGTCAGCCCGAAGCGCTCGATCAGGTAGAAGGTGTAGAACGAGCGGAAGCTCTCGCCATAGGCGTTCTTGGAGAACATCAGCAGCGTCAGGACGACCAGCCCGACGGCGATCGTCGAGGTCGCGTGGCGCGGCAGGCTCGCCTGGTGCCCGGCAAGCTCCGCCCGCACCGCCGCGAAATGCCGGCTGATCGCCGCCTGCTGCCGGCCGATCCAGCCAAGCAGCAGCATCGCCGCCAGCGCCGCGGCGGTGAACCAGGCAAGGCTCGGCTGCCCCAGCGGTACGATGATCAGCGCCGCGCACACCGGGCCGAGCGCGCCGCCGGCCTGGCCGCCGACCTGGAACATGCCCTGCGCCAGCCCCTGCCGGCCGCCCGCCGCATAGCGCGCCATGCGGGTCGCCTCGGGGTGGAAGATCGACGAGCCGATGCCGATCAGCGCCACCGCGACGAGGATCGCCGCGTAGCTTCCCGCGAACGCGAGGGCGAGGAGGCCGGACAGGGTGAACACCATGCCGATGACCGGCGAA
This sequence comes from Aurantimonas sp. HBX-1, assembly GCF_021391535.1. Lineage (GTDB taxonomy): Bacteria > Pseudomonadota > Alphaproteobacteria > Rhizobiales > Rhizobiaceae > Aurantimonas. The sequence goes on along the minus strand of NZ_CP090066.1, from coordinate 2,778,944 downwards.
TAGGGCGCCGGGCGCCGGTCGGTGTAGACGCCGACCAGCGGCTGCAGCAGCGAGCCGGCAATCTGGAAGGTGAGGGTGATCAGCCCGATCTGCGCGAAGTCGAGTTCGTAGCTGCGCTGGATGATCGGATAGATCGCCGGGATCAGCGACTGCATCAGGTCGTTGAGGAAATGCGCCACCCCGAGGACCGCGAGGACCCCCAGATAGGTGCGGGGCTTCAGCGACAAAGCAGGGGCTGTGTTCATCTCGGACCGTCCGTCACGCATCCCGGCATCGCGACCGGGCCGAAACGGCCTACGCCGAAGCGGCGGCGACTGCAAACCCTATGGCGGCCATACTTCCCGGCCGGTACGGCGTCCGCCCGCCGGCCCGGTCGGGCGCCGCCTCAGTCCTCGTCGCGGCTGCCGGAGGTGCGGTCGCGCTCGTATTGCCTTGCGCCCGGCACCGGCGGCAGCCAGGCCTCGCGGCGGATGGTCCAGAGCTCGTAGGTCGGCGTCAATTGGTTCGGCTCATCCAGCGTTCCCAGACTCACCTCGATCTCGTCCTCGCTGCGCCCGAACACCGACGAACCGCAGCGCGGGCAGAAGCTGCGCCCGGCGAACTCGCGCGTCTCGCCGCTGACCGCCACCGCCGCCTCGGGAAAGATCGCCAGCGCCTGGAACACTGATCCGCTCAGCTTGCGGCAGTCGAGGCAATGGCAAAGCCCGACCCAATGGGGCGCGCCGGTGGCGGTGATGCGGACGTCGCCACAAAGGCAGCCGCCGGTGAGTTGGGTCATGGGGGTGGCTCTCCTACTGTATGCGTCGACGCCGGTATTCGGCGCCGTCTATCCGTTGATTGCCACAGAGACAGCATGCGGTTCCATGGGTTGTACCCAGGTCGGCGACGTTAGGCGTTATGGGCTCAAGTTGTCTTTCCTGCTGCAGGGCTTCGCTCCAAGCTGAAGATCAGTCGAAACGCTGCGCCGCTGACGGTAGGCTCCAGGCTGAAGGTGCCTCTCATGCGCCGCATGGCAGTTTCGCATATCGAAAGTCCCAGTCCGCTGCCGGAACGGGCATCATCATTCCCGCGGACGAATCGTGCAAAGTTCGAACCGGGAAACCCCCGTGGCAACCCCGGGCCCGTATCGGTGAACAGAAGCGTTCCGTCGTCGGAGATGGAGACCTTTACGCGGCTGCCGACCGGTGTGTGTTTGCGGACATTATCCAGAAGGTTTCGCAGGATCAGGGCGATCAGTGTCGGATCGCCGCTTATCTGGACCGGCGAGTCCAGGCCGTCCGCCTCGAGCAGCCAGCCGGCGGACACCAGCCGCGGGGCGGCCTCCTGCAGGACCTGGGCGACTGTCTCGCCGAGGTGGAGCGATTGCAGGGAGAAGGCCGTACTGCCGTCCAACCGGGCGATCTGCAGCAGCTGCTCGATGAGACGCGCCATGGCATCGATGTCCTGCATGGCCGCATCCCGGTCCGGATCCGATGCCAGTCCTTCCAGCCGCAGCTTGAGGTCGGCGAGCGGCGTCCGAAGCTCATGGGCGGCATGGATGGAGAAATCGCGCTGCGCCACGGCACCCGCCCTGATGCCGTCCAGGGCCTGGTTGACGGCGGCAATCAGCGGCTGAACCTCCGCAGGGGCCGATGCCCCGGAAAGCCGCTGATGCCCCAGATTGTCGAACGTGATCCGTTTGGCCTGCGCCGCCACGCGCCGAAGTCCTCGTAGACTGAAGCGAACGATGCTCACGGCCGTGATCACCATGACGACAAGCATGGCCAGCGCCGCCCATCCGAGTTCCTCGAGCGATTGGGCGAAGAAAGTATTGGTCAAGGCGGTGACATCCGAACGCGATCGGGCCAGCCGGAGCCATACGCCAAACTCCGGCACGAAGAGTTCGGCAATCAGGACGGGTCCGGCGCCGTCGAGCGTCGGTCCGATCAAGAGGACGGGTTCGGGATCTGCGGGCCCGGGGCGTCCGGCGGGAGCGTTGGCGTCGGAGCGATCCAGCACCCTCCCTGTCGCATCGGTGACGGTGTAGCCGTAGACGGGCCGGGTGCCCGACAGGAGCCCGGTATAAGGCGGGTCAATCTCCGATGATGGCTCGGCCGGGCGGTCAAAGACGACGGTCCCGCCGGGATTGCGCCGAAGCAGTCCCGCCCATTCCTCGACTTGTGTGGATAGCCCGCGCTCTTCTATCCCGAACTGGCCGCGCGTGAACTCCATGGACAGGATCATGCCGGCGCCGATCAGGGTCAACGCGGACATCACGGTCACGACAACCGCGAGCCTCACGTCGAGGCGATAGGCCCGTCTCATGATCGGCTCTCGCACAGGATGTAGCCGAGGCCCCGCAGCGCCTTGAGTTCGACCGTCGCCCCCGCGTCCAGAAGCTTTTTGCGAAGCCGGTGAACCAGCGTCTCGACCGCGTTGTCCGACCATTCCTGGTGAAGCGCATAGAGATGCTCGCCCAGCATCCGCTTCGGCGTCACGCGGTCGCCGGCACGGATCAGCTTGTCGAGGGCGGCATGTTCCTGAGCCGTCAGCCTCACGTCCCGGTCAGCCACCGTCAGACTCATGCTGTGAGGATCGTAGAGAAGATTTCCGATACGCAGCTCGCTCGCCGTGATCTCCGCGGAGCGTCGTCGCAACGCCCTCAGTCGTGCCAGCAGCTCTTCGGTTGCGAACGGCTTGACCAGATAGTCGTCGGCCCCCGCGTCCAGTCCGGCCACCCGGTCCCCGATCTCGTCCCGCGCGGTGAGCATCAAAGTCGGCGTTCGCAGACCGGCGGCGCGGGCAGACCTGACGAGCGCGCGCCCATCGCCGTCGTCGAGCATGACGTCCACGATGCAGAGGTCATAGGCCGCTATTCTCCACGCCGCCTCGGCGTCCGCGACCGTCGCGAACACATCGACCGCATGACCGGCCTCGGTGAGCCGTCGCTCCAGGGCCTCGGAGAGCAGGCGATCATTCTCGACGACCAGAATCCGCACCGCGACTCTCCATAAGCTTGCCTCGGCTGGTCAACGTGAAGCTCTCACTCTGCTGACGGGCTGTGCGTATTCCGACGAAGCCGCCCGCGATTCCCGGATGATGTCGTCCGCCCTATCGAGCGTCGCTGCCCTCCGATTTTCCTGTCACCCGGCGCCTGCCGGGTCAATCTCTCGACGCGGGTTCAAAGGCGCATCCGCCGCACGGCGCCGGCGGCCAGCGCACTGCAGGGTCCGTGTCTGCAAGTTTTCTGCAAGCTGGCCAGCGCATGCGCCCGGCCTATGAGCGCAACCCTATCGAACCCCGTTTCATCTGGCGCGAAATCGGACCCTCTGATTATCGGGTTCTCGATCGCCATTCTGGCAACCAGCGTGTTCTTCTGGCTTTATCCGGAAGTCGACCTGATCGTCAGCAGCTGGTTCTACAGCCCCGGCGACGGCTTCATCTCGTCCAGCGACCCCAATCTGCAGTGGCTCCGTAAAAGCTCTCCCTGGGTTCTGGTCGGGGTCATCGTCATCATACTGGCCAGAGTTCTCCGGGATACCATCAAGGGCGCGTTGACCTGGTCACGGCTGAGGACGCCGATCTGGCTGCTGTCCGGCCTGGCTCTTGGTCCTGGCCTGATCGTGAACGGCCTCTTGAAGTCGCTCTGGGGCCGGCCCCGGCCAGTCAATGTCGACGCCTTTGGCGGGGACGCGGTCCATCAGATGGTCTGGGTCGTCAGCGATTGGTGCGATCGAAACTGCTCGTTCGTCAGCGGAGAGTCCTCCTCGTCGGCCTGGCTTGTCGCGGCGGCCCTCGTGACGCCCAAGCCCGTGCGGCTGGCTGCCACAGCGGCGACGCTTGTCTATGCTGGCGCGTTATCGCTGAACCGGATCGCCTTCGGCGGACATTTCCTGTCGGATGTGATCCTTGCCTGGCTGATCTGCGGGCTCGTCTTTGCAATTCTTTATCGGGTCATTCCGGAAACCGCGTATCCGTTTCGCTCGGGCGGTAACGTATTTGGCCGTCGCGTACGGGATCGACGGGATCTGCCGGGTTCTGCCGATCCCGCGTCGACGTCTCAAGGACATGCCGCTCGCAAGCCGGACGCGTCTCCGCAGGCCTGACCCGCCATCGATCCGCGACCGAAGACCGAAGACCGAATGGCGAGTTTCGTTGGTCGGGCCCGTCGCGATGATCTGTGCCGAGGCGCGCTGCCGGCATCGCGCCCCCGCTAGCCCCGCCCCCCTACGCGCGCCGCGGCAGCCAGCCCAGCCCATCTGCGGTCACGCCGGCGGGGACGTATTCGCAGCCGATGAAGCCGGCATAGCCGATGGCGTCGAGGGCGGAGCGGACGGCGGCGAAGTCGATCCTGCCGCTGCCGGGCTCGTGGCGGCCGGGATGGTCGGCGATGTGGACATGGGCGATCGTCTCGCCGCTGTCGTGGATCGCCTGGACCGGGTCGTCGCCGGCCGCGACGGTGTGGAAGACGTCGAGCAGCAGGCCGAGATTGGCGTGGCCGGCTTCGGCGATCGCCTCGCGCGCCGAGGCGGCGGTGGGCAGGAAGTAATCCGGCACGGCGCCGGGGCTCATCGCCTCGACGATGATGCGGATGCCGCGCTTGCCGGCTTCCTCGGCGGCGAGGCCAAGGTTCTCGAGATAGCAGGCGCGGTGTTCCGGGCGCCATTCCGCCGCCGGCAGGACGCCGGCCATGGCGTGGAGCATGCGGACGCCGACCGCCTCGGCATAATCCAGCCCCTCGGCGAGGTTGGCGCGGAACTCGTCGCGGCGATCGGGAAATATCGCGATGCCCTTTTCGCCGCGGGACGCGTCGCCGGAGCGGAGGCCGAACTGCACGTAGGGCAGGCCGGCCTCGCGCAGCAGCGCCGCCATGTCGGCGGCCGGCACGGCATACGGCGCCGGATGCTCGATGGCGGAAAACCCGGCCGCGCGGGCCGCCGCGATGCGGGACTCGAGCGGCAGTTCGTTGAACAGATAGCCGATATGGGCGCTGTAGCGGGAATTGTCGGGCATGACGGCTTTCGTTGGGGTCTCAGCTCGGGAAGGCGCGGTTGATCTCGGCGATCTGGGCGGCGTCGAGCGGGCGCGTCTTGCGGTCGCCGAGCAGGAAGAACAGCTTGGCAGTCTCCTCCAGCTCCTCGTAGGTCCAGGCGGCGTCGCGCAGCGACTTGCCGGCGACGATCGGGCCATGGTTGGCGAGCAGCATCGCGTGGTGGTCCTTGGCGACCTTGCGCACCGCCTCGGCCAGCGCCTTGTCGCCGGGCCGGAAATACGGGACCAGCGGCAGCTTGCCGACGCGCATCACGTGGTAGGCGGTAAGCGGCGGCAGCACGTCGTCGGTCGTCTCGTGGCAGAGGCAGGAGACCGCGACGCAATGCGTCGAATGGAGATGCACCACCGCCTGCGCCGTCGGCCGCTCGTCATAGACCGCGAGATGGAAGAAGGCTTCCTTGGAGGGCGGGTCGCCGTCGAGGAGCCGCCCGTCGGGGGAAAGATGCGACAGGCGGGCGGGGTCGAGATAGCCGAGCGAGGAATTGGTCGGCGTCAGCAGCAGCGTTCCGTCGTCGAGGCGGATCGAGAGATTGCCGGCGCTGCCGTGCGCGAGCTGCCGGTTGTAGAGCGTCTCGCCGGTCCGGGCGATCAGCTCGCGCGCCGCGTTGATCTCGTGGGGCGTGGTCATCGCGGCGCGTCGCCGGCGAGCGCGGACAATGCGCGGGCGAAGAAGTCCGGCCCGCCGAAATTGCCGGATTTCAGCGCCAGCGCGACGCGGCGGCGTTCGCCGGTGAGGATCGGCACGCCGGGATCGATCTCCGGCCCGACGGTCAGCGCGCCGAGGTCGAGGGCCTGCGCCACGGCGCCGGAGGTCTCGCCGCCGGCGACGACGAGGCGGGTGACGCCCTTGGCGACGAGCGCCTTCGCGGTCCCGGCGAAGAGGGCGTCGAGCTTTTCCGCGACCTCCTCGCGGCCGAACTGCGCCTGCGCGGCCGCGACGTCTTCCGGCTTGCCGGAGGAATAGGCGAGCGGCGCCGGATCGGACGAGTCCAGCAGGAAGTCGCAGAGCGTTTCGACGGTGACGGCGCCGGACATCACGTCGCCGACGGCGATCGCCACCGCCGGGTGATCCTTCGCATGGTGCTCGATCTGGCCGAGCGTCGCGCGCGAGCAGCTGCCCGCGAGGATCGCGCCGGGACCGGCGATGGCGACCGGGCTCGGCGTGCGGCCCTGGGCGAGGCCCTTGGCGATGAAGTTGGCCGGCAGGCCGATGGCGATGCCGGAGCCGCCGGTCAGGAGCGGCGCGTCGGCGAGCGCCTTACCCAGCGTGACGAGATCGTCGTCGGTCGCGGCGTCGGCAATGACGAGGATCTCGCCGCGGCCGCCGGCCTGACGCAGCGCGTCCTTGATCGCCTCCGGCCCGCGCCGGACGATCGGGGCGGCGACGAGCCCGACCGGCGCCTGACACTGGCGGGCGAGCCAGCGCCGAAGGTCCGGGTCGGTCATGGGCGTCAGCGGATGATTCTCCATGCCGCTTTCGCTGAGCAGCCGGTCGTGGACGAAGAGATGGCCCTGATGCACCGTGCGGCCGACCGTCGGGAAGGCGGGACAGGCGACGACGCCCTTGACGCCGAGCGCGTTCGCCAGGGCCTCGCCCACCGGGCCGATATTGCCCTCGGGGGTGGAATCGAAGGTCGAGCAGTATTTGAAGACGATCTGCCGGCAGCCCTGGGCCTGCAGCCAGGCGAGCGCGGCGAGCGACTGCGCGACGGCCTCGGCGGCGGGGATCGAGCGGCTCTTCAGCGAGACGACGCCGGCCTCGATGTCGGCCGGCGCGTCCTCGTCCGGCACGCCCATGAATTGCGAGACCTTGAGGCCACCCTCACCGGGAAGCCCCTTGGCCAGCGTGTTGGCGATGTCGCCGGCGCCGGTGAAGTCGTCGGCGATGACACCGATCAGCATGGCCCTGTATCCCCAATCATCTGCTTCATGCGCGTCACAGCGGCCTCCGGCGCCGTAAACACCGGCACGTCGACCGCCGCGCGCACCGCCTCGGCCGCCCGCGAAGTGGAGAAATGCGCCAGCATGATCGCATCGCGATCCGCCAGTTCCGGCGCGCGAGCGGCGACCAGACGGTTGTGCGACACGGCGTCCCCCTTGCGCAGCAGGTCGATCGCCTCCGCCACGACGATGGTCTCGAGCGAGGCCTTCGAGCCGGTCTCGGCGGTGAAGCTATCGAACTCGGCCTCCATGGTCGAGACGGCCGGGCCGAAGGTCGCCAGCATGCCGATGCGGCTGCCGGCGGCGATCGCGGCGCGGAACATCGCCTCGTTCGGCCGCAGCACCGGGATCGGCAGAACATCGATCATCCGGTCGATCGCCGGGCCGAAGGCCGAGCAGGTGACGAGGATGCCGTCAGCGCCGATGCGGTGGGCGTAGCGGCCGAAATCGACGAAGCGCTCGATCAGCTCCTCCGAGATGGTCGCGCCTTCCTTGGCCCGGTCGAGCGTCAGCCCGTCATCGAGGAGGTTGACGGCCTCGGCCTCCGGCCAGAGCGCCGCCATGGCGGAAGCGACCGGCTCCATGGCGACCGGGGTCGCGTGGTAGAGGACGATGCGGGGTCTGGCTGCCATGGGTCGGTCTTTCGAAACGGTCAGGTGTGGGCGAGGCGCGAGGTCAGGCCACCCGCCGCGTAGGCCGTAGCGGCCTCCGCCGAGGTGAGATGCGCGATCAGCCGGGCGGCGTCACCCGGATTTTCCGCGTCCGCGAAGGCGGCGACGGAGAAGTCCGTGCCGGCCTGGACCGCTTCCGGCAGCGGGCCGGCGATCTTGATGCCGTCCACCGACATCAGTTCGCTGATCTGCTGGATGGCGAGGTCGGCGTTGCCGGCGACGATCTGGCCGGCGGTAAAACCTTCCGGAATGATCGTCGCCTTGGCGTTCACCGCATCGGCGATGCCGAGCGTCTCGATCAGCTTGGCGAAATAGATGCCGCTGGCGCCGCCGCGCGAATAGGCGACCGAGCGGGCGGAGAGGAGGGCAGTCTTGAGGTCCTCGACCGTCTCCAGCTTCGGCGCCGGTGCGTCGCCGGCCACCGCGACGCCGATCTTCGCCGTCGCGATCGGGCGGACGCTGGAGGCGACGACCACGCCGCGTTCGACGAGCTCGGCCATCGACTTGTCGATCAGGATGATCGCGTCGGCGCGCGTGCCTTCCGCGATGCGCTGCATGATGACGGTGGTCGGGTTCCATGTGACGTCCGGGACGATCCCGGTCGCCTGCGTGAAGGACGGCAGGAGGGAGCGCTTCAGGGCGACCTCGACGGCCAGCGTGCTCATCAGTTTCAGGGGCATGGTATTTCCTTGGGTGGGCGACCGCGGCCGGTCGCCTTCTTGTCTCTGCGTCCGGCTCAGTCGCGCGGGCGGACCGGGGCGAGGTAGCTGGAGTCGAGGTCCTGCAGCCGCTTGACGCCGATGAGGGCGAGGTCGCGGTCGATCTCGGCGCGCAGGATGCCGATCGCATGCGACACGCCGTCGGCGCCGCCGATCGCCGCCGCGTAGAGGAAGGGCCGGCCGAGGAAGACGAAGTCGGCGCCGAGCGCCACGGCCTTCAAAACGTCGGTGCCGCGGCGAAGGCCGCTGTCGATCATCACCTTCATCGCGCCCTTCTCGGAGGCGACCTCGGCGAGGCAGTCGAGCGGGGCGACGGCGTGGTCGAGCTGGCGGCCGCCATGGTTCGACAGGATCACCCCGTCGACGCCGCATTCCTTGGCGATGCGGGCGTCGCTGGCGGTCATGATGCCCTTGACGACGAGATTGCCCTTCCAGTTGCGGCGGATCGCCTCGACATGCGACCAGGCGAGCTCGTCGCGCTTCTTCGTGTTGCGCACCAGCTTCGACATCATCGGCGGTCCGCGCTCGGCGTCGGTGTTCTCGAAATGCGGCGCGCCGTGCTTCCAGTAGGTGCGCAGCACCGTGCCGAGCAGCCAGGAGGGCGCGAGGGCGCTCTGCAGCATGACGTTCGGCGTCATCTTGATCGGCATCGAGAAGCCGCTGCGGATATTGTGCTCGCGGTTGCCGAGCAGCGGCGTGTCGCCGGTGACGACGAGCGTCTCGTAGCCGGCAGCGCCCACGCGGTCGACCAGCCGGTCGATCCGCGGCTGGTCGCCGGCGAGATAGGCCTGGAACCAGGCGTCCGGATTGGCGGCGTGGACGTCCTCGAGGCTGATCAGCGAGGAGCCGCTGAGGATCATCGGGATCTTGGAGTCGCGGGCGGCCTCGGCGAGCTGCAGATCGGCGCGGTAGGCGACGAAGGCGGCGCCGCCGAGCGGCGCGATGCCGAAGGGCGCGGCGTAGCGCTTGCCGAACAGCGTGACGCCCTGGTCACGCCCCGACACGTCGACGAACATGCGCGGCAGGAAGCGGTGCTCGGCGAAAGCGTCGCGGGCGGCGCGCAGCGAGGCGCCGGTCTCGACGGCACCGGAAACGTAGCCGAAGACCATGCGCGGCAGATGGCGCTTGGCGTGGCGCTCGAAATCGTCGAGGGCGAGGAGATCGCGGAACTTGCGCGGCGTCGGCTTCTGCGGCTGCGGCAGGCCGGCGCCGGGATCGGCACGGGTTTCGCTGGAGGTGGTGGTCGTTTCGGCAGGCGCTGCGGTCGGCGCGGCCGGGCTCGGCGAGGGGGCTTCCCGCGCATCGTCCGCGCGTCTCACTGTATCAACGTCCATACCTGCCTCCCCGCATCGCTACCGCTGTCACGCCTACACATTGTCAACAATATCGTCAACATCGCCTGAGGGGAGATATCGGCTGCCCAGGCCTGACGGATGGATCAACCCGACATTCGGCAGCAAGGACGATCGATCAAGCCTTTCGTGCTGCGAACTGTGAGGCGAACGGCCGGCCGGGTGGAAAAGCGATCGGTCCGCATTTCCGTTCGGCGCGGTCAACAGGCGGCGGTCCTCAAGCGATGAAGAGCGCCGCTGTCCCGTGAGCGGTTGTCGGCAGCCTCATGATCCCCTGCCAGCGCGGCACCGCCGGACGTCTCAGGCAGAAGCATGCGCCGAGCGCGGGTCGGGGGTCTTCGGCCAGCCCGCCATCGCGGCATCGGCGATCCCCATCAGCTTGCTGCGTCCGGCGCCGTCCTTGGCAAGGGTCGACATGCCCTGGACCACCGCGAAGACATGGCCTGCCAGCATCTCGGCGTCCGCTCCGGAAGGCAGAATTCCCTCGCGGATGTCGCGCTCGATCCGGGCGCGCAGTGCCGCCTCGATGCCCCGGCGGATATCGGCCAGCGCCTCGCGTACCGCCTCGGCCTCGGTGGAACTCGTGACCAGGGAACTGGCGAGAAGGCAGCCGGGCGGCGTGTCGGCACCGGTGTCGCCGAGCGCGGCGGCCACCAGCAGGTCGCGCGCGGCATCATGCGCGCTTGGCGCGTCCGCGATGCTTCGTTCGACGGCTTCGATACCCCCGAGATAGCGATGCACCGCCTCCAGGAACAGGCGCCGCTTGTCGCCGAAGGCGGCATAGAGACTGGGGGGTGTGATGCCCATCGCCTGCGTCAGTTCGGCGACCGACGTCGCCTCGTAGCCGTGGCGCCAGAAGAGATGCATGGCGCTGACGAGCGCCGCGTCCCGGTCGAACGAGAGCGGCCGTCCCGTGCGGCGTGCGGTAGGCGAGGGTTCCATATCGTTTACTATAGAACGCTTGACCCCGGTGATCAAGCGAACTAGACCGCTTCCATAGCGATCACTAGGGAATGAGTTCATGTCGATGACCACCTACCGTCCGCTCGGCCGTTCCGGCCTTGTGGTCAGTCCGCTGTCTCTCGGAACGATGACGTTCGGCGTCGATCGGTGGGGCATGGAGCGAGCCGACGCGGAGGCTGTCTTCGATGCCTATGTCGAGGCCGGCGGCAATCTCGTCGACACGGCCGACGTCTATGCCGCCGGCCGCAGCGAGGAGATGCTGGGCGCCATCATCGCCGATCGCGGACTGCGCGACAGCCTCGTCGTCGCGACCAAGTCCGGCTTCTCCGCCGGCCGGGGCCCGCATGCCGGCGGCAACGGCGCCAAGCATGTGCATGCCGCGCTCGAAGGCTCGCTGCGCCGGCTCGGCACCGACTACATCGACCTCTACTGGGTCCATGTGTGGGACTCGCTGACCCCCGCCGAGGAGCTCTTGGAGACGATGGCGGGCCTCGTGAGGGCCGGCAAGATCCGCTACTGGGGGCTCTCCAACGCACCGGCCTGGTATGTGGCGAAGATCGCGACGCTCGCCGCCGTCCACGCGATGCCGGGCCCCATCGCCCTGCAATATTTCTATTCCCTCGTCAGCCGCGAGGTGGAATCCGAGCACCTGCCGCTCGCACGCGACATGGGCCTCGGGATGATGCCGTGGAGCCCGCTCGCTTACGGTCTGCTCACCGGCAAGTACGATCGCGCCACGGTCGAAGCGGGCGCGCCGCGCGCTGGTGGCCTTCCCAGCGACGCCGGGACCGGCGCTCCCCGACCGGAGGGCGACAAGCGCCTCGACGGCAGCAATCCTTTCGGCGACATGCTCTTTACCGATCGCAACTGGCGGATCGTCGATGCGCTTCGCGGTGTCGCCGACGCGATCGGCGAGACGCCGGCCCGCGTGGCGCTGGCGTGGGTTCTCTCGAAGCCCGGCGTCGACACGGCCCTGATGGGCGTCAGCCGTGTCTCGCAAGTCCATGACAACGTCGCAGCGACCGAGCTTCGCCTGCCGGCCGAACAGATCGCCGTCCTCGACGAGGCCAGCAGTCCGGAAAGCGCGATGATCTACGGCCTCTTCACGCCGGCCGCGCGCCAGAACCTCGTCTTCGGCGGAACCGCCGTCGTCGACCGCAGCTAGGCTGCTCCGACGCGTCCGCGCACCGAAACCGGATCGACCCGGCGTAGGGGAGGGGCGGCCGTCGCAGGCCGCCCCCCGGATCGTCAGAGCGCCGCGCGCTTGTCGGTGCGCGCGAGCCTTGCCAGCAGGCGCTCGACATCGGCCTTGGTCGGCGCGGTGAGTTTCGGGCCCGGCGCGCGCAGCGCGTCGTGGGCGATCGCGCCGCGCTTCTGCAGGACGTACTTGCGCACCGACAGGCTGATCACCGGCTGCTGCTCGTAGCGCAGCAGCGGCAGATGCGCGTCGAAGAGGTCCTGCGCCGCGTCGAGATCGCCGGCAAGGCTCATGTCGACGACGTCGCGCAGCATCTCCGGGAAGGCGTAGCCGGTCATGGCGCCGTCGGCGCCGCGCTGCATCTCGAGTTCGAGGAACAGCGCGCCGTTGCCGCAGAGGATCGAGACGTGGCGGAGCGAGCCGTCGCGCTCCCAGTCACGCAGCGCCGTGATCTTGTCGAGGCCCGGCCAGTCCTCGTGCTTCAGCATCACGCAGGAGGGGTTGTCGTTGATGATCCGCTTGATGACGCCCGGCGTCATCTGGACCAGCGTCGCCTGCGGATGGTCCTGCAGCACGAAGGGGATGTCGCTGCCGATCTGGGCGATTGCCTGGGCGTAGTAGCCGACGATCTGGTCGTCGGTGCGCATCGTCGAGGGCGGGGCGATCATCACCGCGGCGGCGCCGACCGCCATCGCCTCGCCGGCGAGGCGGCGCATGGCGGCAAAGCCCGGTGCCGAGACGCCGACGATAATCGGCCGGCCGCCGGCGCGGGCGATGACCTGGCGGACGATCTGCAGCGATTCCTCGGGCTCGAGCTTCTGCGCCTCGCCCATGATGCCGAGGATGGTCAGGCCGTCGGAGCCGGCCTCCCAGTAGAAGTCGGTCATCCGGTCGACCGAGGCGGTGTCGAGCGAGCCGTCGGGCAGGAAGGGCGTGGGCGCGATGGCGAAGACGCCCTTGGTGTCGGGAGAAAGCATGTCTGTCATTTCCTATTTCGAGGCGTCGTAACGGGCCTTGGTCTCGGCGTTCATCGGGTAGAGGCCGGGCAGGCTGGCGCCGTTCTCCACCTCCTCGACGATCCAGGCTTCCATGCGCTCCTGCTCCGGGCCGTCGGCGAGGACGTCGTCGAGCAGCGCCTTCGGGATGACCACGGCGCCGTCGTCGTCGGCGACGATGACGTCATCGGGGATCACCGCGACGCCGCCGCAGCCGATCGTCTCCTGCCAGCCGACGAAGGTGACGCCGGCGACCGAGGGCGGGGCGGCGAAGCCGCGGCTCCAGACCGGCAGGCCGGTCCGCGTCACGCCGGCGACGTCGCGCAGCACGCCGTCGGTGATCAGCCCGGCGACGTTCCGCTTGGCCATACGGGCGCAGAGGATGTCGCCGAAGATGCCGGCATCGGTGACGCCCATGGCGTCGGCGACGACGATGCAGCCCTCCGGCATCGCCTCGATGGCGGCTCTGGTCGAGATCGGCGAGCCCCAGGAGGCCGGCGTCGCCAAGTCCTCGCGCGCCGGCACGAAGCGCAGCGTGAAGGCCGGGCCGACGAGGCGGGGCTGGCCCGGCTTGAGCGGCATCGCGCCGCGCAGCCAGATGTTGCGCAGGCCCTTCTTCAGAAGGATCGTGGTGATGGTGGCGGTCGAGACATCCTTGAGGACGGCGATCGCTTCAGCGGTGAGTGTCATCTGGATTCCCCTTGATCAGATGCTCGGGACATAGCCGCCATCGACGCGGATGACACTGCCGGTGACGTAGGACGAACGGGCCGAGGCGAGGAAGGCCACGACGTCGGCATATTCCTGCGGGTCGCCGTAGCGGCCGAGCGGGATGGCGCCGGTGCTCTCGGCGACGACGCTTTCCAGGCTGCGGCCCTCGCGCTCGGCCTTCTTCTCGTCGAGGAAGCCGATCCGGCCGGTGGCGACGCGGCCGGGCAGGACGATGTTGGCGGTGACGCCGTCGCGGCCGACTTCGGCGGCCAGCGTCTTCGACCAGCCGAGCAGCGTCGAGCGCAGCGCGTTGGAGAGGCCGAGATTGGGGATTGGCGCGACGACGCCGGAGGAGGTGGAGGTGATGATCCGCCCCCAGCCGCGCTCGCGCATGCCGGGCAGCACGCGATCGGTGATGGCGAAGACCGACAGCACCATCGCTTCGAAATGCTTGCGCCAGAGGTCGACCGGCTGGCCGGATACGCCGCCGGGGGGCGGGCCACCGGTAATCGAGACGAGGATGTCGACCGGCCCGAGTTCGGCCTCGATGCGCCCGACATTGGCCGAGATCACGTCGAGGTCGGCGAGGTCCCAGGCGAGCGCCAGGGCCCTGCCGCCGGCGGCCTCGATCTCGCCGACCGTGCGCGCCGCGGCTTCCGCGTCGAGATCGGCGACCGCGACCCTAACGCCTTCGCCGGCCAGCGTCGCGGCGATGCGGCTGCCGAGCCCGCCGCCGGCGCCGAGCACCAAAGCGGTCTTCTGGGAAATCCCTAGATCCATGCAACTCTCCTTCTGCGAATCGCGCGCAGGGTGCGTGTCTCGATCCCAAAGATGAAGTACGGTCTCCTTCGTTCACCCTGAAGGAAATGTTGGTTCCCCATGGACAGCAGCCATCTGGAGACCCTGGTGCGCGTCGCGGAGAAGGGCTCCTTCGTCGCGGCGGCGAACGATCTCGGCATCACCGCGACGGCGGTGGCGCAGCGCATCCGGGCGCTGGAGACGGAGATCGGCGTGGGGCTGGTCGCCCGTTCGGGGCGGACGGTACGGCTGACTGAGGCGGGCCATGCGGTGCTGGCGCGCAGCCGTGAGGTGCTGCGGCAGATCGGCGAGCTGCGCACCGCGGCGCTGGGCGGCGAGATCGTCGGGGAATTGCGGGTGGGGGCGATCGCCACCGCGCTGACCGGACTGTTCCCGCAGGTGCTGGAGCGCCTGACCGAGCGCCATGCCGGGCTCGACCTCTATCTGGAGCCCGGCACGTCCGCCGGCCTCTACGACCGGGTCGTGTCGGGGGCGCTCGACGTCGCGGCGCTGGTGCGCCCGTCCTTCGACATGCCGAAGGCGATGAGCTTCCATCTGTGGCGGCGCGAGAAGCTGGTGCTGCTGGTGGCCGCCGACGACCGGCGCACCGACGTGGCGGCGATCCTGCGCACCTCGCCCTTCATCCGCTACGACCGGCGGCAATGGGGCGGGCGGCTGGCGGCGTCGTTTCTCGACGCGATCGGCATAGCGCCGAAGGAGCGCTTCGAACTCGACGCGCTGGACGCCATCGCGATGATGGTGGCGCGCGGGCTGGGCGTCTCGCTGGTGCCCGACTGGGCGGGGCCCTGGCCGGACGGGGTGCGCCGCCTGACGCTGCCGGCGCCGGCGCCGGTGCGCGAACTGGGCTTCGTGCAGCTCGGCAATTCGCCACGGACGCATCTCGTCCGCGTGCTGATGGAAAGCGCCTGGGCCGTCGAGCCCCCGCCGGACCGCGCCGGGACCGGCGGCGGTACGGAGATCAGCCTCTGATCAGTCGATCGCGCCGGGGAAGCGCATGCGGTATTCCATCTCGCGGCGGCGGGCTTCGACGATGCTCGAGCCGAGACCGGCGAGGGAAGCCTTGACGCGGGTGTAGAAGGTCGTGGTGCGGGGGGTTCTGGACATGTTTCGTCTCCGTCTCTTGTACGTGACGGAACCTAGGCGCTTTCGCACTGCACAGGCAGATGCTGCACTGCATGGGACCCATGCGGTCAGTGCGCAGATGGTTGGCGGAATTGTTGACAATTACCGGGCAGGGGTGCGCACGGCGTCCTTGGTGCGGACCGAAGAGAGGTTAGAGGCGGTCGAGGTCGTCGCGGCTCATCTTCTTCGGGCGTCAGTCGGGACTGGTCTGCCGCCCGGTCCAGAGATGCTCCATCGAACGCCCGCCAGCCTAAGCCAGCGAGCCTTTTCATCGCGGAGGACCTCTATGCGGAAGCTCTCTGCGTAGACCACTGTGAGCGAGCGTTACGCCCCGGTTGGAGGCGATGGGGCCGCGACATCGCTGTCGTCGGCATCGTCGTACTCGGGTGAACGGCCGCCATTGGGCAGCTTGCTCTGTTCCCGTTTGACGTGTTCGGTTTCCGTTTCGCCGGACGGGCTGTCCTCGGTGGCGACCTTCGACCCGTCCTCGCGGTACTCGGCACCGTCCTTCGTCGTTTTGCTGATCTCGGACATCGTAGCTTCCTCTCGTTGCATATTGAGGAAGGTCCGGCGCACGCTCCGGTTCCGTTGACGCCCTATGTCGCTTGCTGTGCCACTCCGACGCAGTGACCGTCATCGAGAGCCGTTCTGAGCGACGAGAAGGCGTCCAGACGCTGCGTCGAGACGGGGATCTGCCTGCACGCCGAAGCCGCATGGCCGGCAATGGCTTCTTTGCGTGCTTCGGTCGCAGCTTCGCTCCGCCCGCTCGGCCCCGGCCGCTGCCTCAGCCCTCCTCGTCGTCGGCGAAGCGGGAGCGGTAGGTCTGGACGTAGTAGTTCTTGGCCGGCGCCAGATGGTTGCGGCAGAGCTCGACGAGGGCGGCGCGGTCGCCGGCGCGGACGGCGGCGACCATCTTCGCGTGGTCCTCGGCCGCCCACAGCAGATACGGCCTGTCGTTCAGGAAGATGTGCCGGTAGGCGTGCGATTTCTGGGCGAAATTGGTGATCGCCTCGATCAGCGCCTCGTTGCCGCAATGGGCGAAGAGCTTGCGGTGGAAGTCGATATTGGCGCGGAAGACGCGGCGCTGGTCGCCCGAGAGGATCGCCTCCTGGTGCGACTTCTGGATCGCGTCGAGCTCGGCGACGGCGGCGTCGGGCAGCGGCAGCGGGATCAGCGAGGCGGCATGCGCCTCGATCAGTTCGCGCACGCTGTTGATGTCCTCGACTTCCTTGGCGTCGTAGAGCCGCACGACCGCGCCGCGGTTGCGGTAGCGTTCCACGAGGCCGAGACGCTCGAGTTCGGCGATCGCCTGGCGCACCAGATGCCGCTTGGCGCCGAAGCGCAGCGCGATCTCCTCCTCGACCAGCCGCTCGCGCGGGTGCAGCCGGCCGAAGACGATGTCCTCCTCGAGGCGGGTGACGATCTCGGCGGCGATGTCCTCGCCGCTGCGCCGCTTGCCGCCGGCCGCCGCCGCGTCCTCGCGGGTCTCCTTCGCCAGATGGGACATCGTCAGCTCTTCCTTCGCACTCCGTTCCGAGAGTCCCTCCACCCATAACCTCTTACGAGCCCCGGCGGATAGTGAGCCATCCGTCGGGGTCAGCGCACTACTCGCGGCTTCCGGCGACGTCGCCGCCGGCGGGCTCGGCGCCCTTGACCGGCCTGGTGCGGAACAGTCTCGCCATCGAGCCGAAGAGCGGCGTCGCCTGCAGGAGCGAGAGCAGCGCGAAGGCCAGCAGCGTCGCCGAGATCGGGTTCTCGATGAAGATGCTCCACTGGCCGCCGCCGATCAGCAGCGACTGCTGCAGCGTGGTGTCGAGGATCGGGCCGAGGATGAGGCCGATGACCAGCGGCGGCGTCGGGATGCGGAACGAATCGAAGGCAAGGCCCAGCATGCCGAAGGCGATCATCAGCCCGATGTCGAAGACCGAGTTGTTGATCGCATAGGCGCCGATCACCGACAGCACCACGATGACCGGGCCGACGACGCGGTTCGGGATCTTGGTGACGGCGACGCAGGCCCGGGTGAACAAGAGGCCAACGAGGAACAGCGCGACATTGGCGAACAGCACCGCCCAGAGCAGCGTGTAGGTCACGTCGCCATAGTCGGTCATCAGCGACGGGCCCGGCAGGATGCCGTGCACCATCAGCCCGCCGAGCAGCACCGCCGTGGAGGACGAACCGGGAATGCCGAGCGCGATGGTGGGGATGAGGGCGCCGCCGACGACGGCGTTGTTCGCCGCTTCCGGCGCGACGATGCCGGCCGGATAGCCGGTGCCGAACTCGGCCTTGTGGCGCGAGAAGCGCTTGGCCTCGTTATAGGCGAACCAGGAGGCGGTATCGCCGCCGGTGCCGGGGATCAGGCCGACGAAGATGCCGATGACCGAGGAGCGCAGGCTGTTCGGCAGCATCTTCAGGAACTCGGGCCCGGTCGGGAGCATGCGGTCGGAGACGTTGGAGACGCGGGCGCTCTGGTTGGCGTTGCCCTGCATGATGAGGCGCACCGCCTGCGGGATCGAGAACAGGCCGATCAGCGCGACGGTGAAGTCGATGCCGCCGAAGAGTTCGAGGATGCCGAAGGAGAAGCGCGGCGTGCCGGTGGTCAGGTCCATGCCGACCATCGCCAGCAGCAGGCCGATGGCGCCGGACATCAGGCCGAGGATCGTCGAGCCCTGGGACAGCGAGCCGATGATGGTGATGCCGAGCACGGCGATGGCGAAGATCTCCACCGGGCCGAAATTCAGCACGACCCGGCCGAGCAGCGGCGCGACGGTCAGGAGCACGATCGAGGACAGGACGCCGCCGATCAGCGAGGCGGTCAGCGACAGGCCGAGCGCCTTGCCGGCCTGGCCCTTCTGGCCCATCGGGTAGCCGTCGAGGACGGTGGCCGCCGCAGCCGGCGTGCCGGGCGTGCGCAACAGGATGGCGGCGATCGAGCCGCCATACATCGCCGCCAGATAGAGCGAGGCGAGCAGCGCGAGGCCGGTTTCCGGCCGGAAGGAATAGGTGAGCGGCAACAGGAGGGCGATCGCCATTGTCGCCGAGAGGCCGGGCATCGCGCCGACGAACATGCCGATCAGGGCGCCGATCAGGATCGCCGCGAGATTGACGGGCTCGACGACGTTGGCGAGACCGATCCAGAAGAAGGATTCCATCGCGATGTTCCTCAGAGGGCCGGATAGAGGGGGATCGATAGGTTCAGGAACCAGACGAAGACGCCGAAGATCACCGCGGTGACCGAGACGATGGCCGAGACGGCCGCTACCGGCCCGACCGGACGCAGCACCGCCAGCGGGATCGCCAGGAAGAGCGGCGTCGCGATCAGGTAGCCGATCCACGTGATGCTGAAGGCATAGAGAACGATCAGCGCCAGGAAGCCTGCGCCAATCGCCAGGCTGCGCGTATCGGTCGGGGTATCGGTGCCGGATCCGGCGTCGGCGACGGCCGTACGGGGTCGCAGCCGGTACCAGACGACCTTGGCGATCGCCATGACCGCGAGGACGATCACCACGGCACCGAGCAGGTCGGGCAATTTCGCGGCGGTGGGCGGGTAGGACGCGGCCTCGTTCCTGAAGAACAGCGCGAGCGCAATGGCGGCGAGGGCGACGACGATCTGACCCATCTCGGGATTCCTGGATGCTGACGGAGGAAGGAAGGCGGCGCGCCCGGGGACGCGCCGCTGGTGCTTCGCCTTACTGGGCGGCCTGCACGTCGTCCTTGATCTCCGCCCAGAGCGCCTGGAACTCACCTTCCTGCTTCTTCAGGAAGGCGGCGTATTCGTCGCCGGGGATGAAATCGATCATCAGGCCCTGCTTCTCGGCCGCGGCCTGGAACTCCGGGTTCTCCATCACCTTGGCGAGGGCGTCGATGATCTGCTGGCGGGCTTCCTCGGGGAAGTCGCCCGGGCCGCTGTAGCCGCGCGAGGAACCGGCGACGAGGTCGTAGCCGAGTTCCTTGGCGGTCGGCACGTCGGGCAGGTTCTCGAGGCGCTCCTCGGAGAACACCGCGAGCGGGCGCAGATTGCCTTCCTGGATCTGCGAGAAGGTGACGCCGACATTGGTGAAGCTCGCGTCGATCTTGCCGCCCATGGCGGCCGTCCAGGACGGGCCGTCACCCTGGAAGGGGACCTTCTGGAGCTGGACGCCGGACTGGCGCTCGAACTGCAGCGAGGTGAAATAGTCGTCGCCGCCGACGCCGGAATTGCCGACCGTGATGGTGCCCGGGTTTTCCTTGGCGGCCTTGACGAAATCCTCGAACGTCTTGAACGGGGAGTCGGCGGCAACGACCGCGATGCCCGGATCGGTGACGATGTTGGCGATCGGGGTGATCTCGTCGATCGTGTAGGTGATCGACGGGTTCATGATGTAGTTGGTCTGCAGCATCGGCGTGTTGGTGATGCTGATCGTCGAGCCGTCTTTCGGCGACTGCTTGGCGAGCCGCGTCCAGGCGATCGCGCCGGTGGCGCCGGGGATGTACTGGTTGACGAAATTGACGCCGAGTTCCTCGGCGAGGAAAGGCTGAACGAGCTGGGCAAGGGCATCCGAGCCGCCGCCGGCCTTGAAGCCCTGCATCACGTTGATGTCGCTGGCGGCGGTGTATTTGCCGTCCTGCGCCAGTGTCGGCGAAACGAAAGCCGTCGTGGCGGCGAGAGCCGCGGCGAGTATCAGTTTCATAGTGAACCTCCCAGTTCGGTCATGCGCTTCTCGGCGCGAGCGGCACCATAGGCAAGCGGTTTCGCCGTTGTCAAACAGATTGTTGACAATCTTGATGCCAGCGTGATTGGTGGGAGCAAGGGCAGTGCCGGGGAGAATCGAATGACGGACCGCGACGGACGGGGACTGAAGAAGGGGCTGACGAGCTATGGCGATGCCGGGTTCTCGCTGTTCCTGCGCAAGGCCTTCATCAAGGGCATGGGCTATTCCGACGACGCGCTGGAGCGGCCGATCGTCGGCATCGTCGACACCGCCAGCGGCTACAATGCCTGCCACGCCAACGTTCCCGATCTCGTCGAGGCGGTGAAGCGCGGCGTCATGCTGGCCGGCGCGCTGCCCGTGCCGTTCCCGACCATCTCGATCCACGAATCCTTCTCGCACCCGACCTCGATGTTCCTGCGCAACCTGATGGCGATGGACACCGAGGAGATGATCCGCGCCCAGCCGATGGACGCCGTCGTGCTGATCGGCGGCTGCGACAAGACCGTGCCGGCCCAGCTGATGGGCGCGGCGAGCGCCGGGGTGCCAGCGATCCAGCTGGTCACCGGGCCGATGCTGACCGGCCGCCACCGCAGCGAGCGCGTCGGCGCCTGCACCGACTGCCGGCGCTTCTGGGCGCGGCACCGGGCCGGCGAGGTCGACGCCACCGAGATCGCCGAGGTCAACGACCGGCTGGTGCCGGGCGCCGGCACCTGCGGCGTCATGGGCACGGCGTCGACGATGGCGCTGACCGTCGAGGCGCTGGGCATGATGGCGCCGGGCGGTGCAACCGCCCCGGCCGTCTCGGCCGATCGCCGCCGCATCGCCGAGACCACCGGCCAGATCGCCGCGCAGCTGGCGACCCGGCCGCTGCTGCCCTCGGCGATCATGACCGAGAAGGCCTTCGAGAACGCCCTGACCGTGCTGCTCGCCACCGGCGGCTCGACCAACGGCATCGTGCATCTGGCGGCGATCGCCGGGCGCTGCGGCCTGTCGCTCGACCTCGACGCCTTCGACCGGATCGGCCGCAAGGTGCCGGTGCTGGTCGACCTGAAGCCGTCCGGGCAGAACTACATGGAGGATCTCCACGCGGCGGGCGGCCTCGTCTCCATCCTGCGCGAGCTGAAGCCGCATCTCCACCTCGACTGCCTGACCGTCACCGGCCGCACGCTCGGCGAGGAGATGGATGCCGCCCCCGCTGGCTGGCAGCAGGACATCGTCGCGCCCTTCGACGCGCCGGTCTATCCGGAAGGCGGCATGGCGGTCGTGCGCGGCAACCTGGCGCCCGGCGGCGCCATCGTGAAGCAGTCGGCGGCGACGCCCTCGCTGCTGACGCATCGCGGCCGCGCCGTGGTGTTTTCCTCGATCGCCGACATGGCGGAGCGGGTGGACGCGCCGGACCTCGACGTCGGCCCGGACGATGTCCTCGTCCTGCAGAATGCCGGGCCGATCGGCGCGCCCGGCATGCCGGAAGCCGGCTACATGCCGATCCCGCGCAAGATCGCGGCCACCGGCGTCAAGGACATGGTGCGGATCTCCGACGCCCGGATGAGCGGCACGGCGTCGGGCACGATCGTCCTGCACGTGACGCCGGAATCGGCGGCCGGCGGGCCGCTGGCGCTGGTGCGCACCGGCGACATGATCGAGCTCGACGTGCCGGGGCGGCGCCTGCATCTCGACGTTTCCGATGCCGAGCTTGCCGAACGCCGGCTCAGCTTCAAGGCGCCGGTGCACGAGGGCTCGGACCGCGGCTACAAGAAGCTGTTCCTCGACACGGTGCTGCAGGCCGACGAGGGTTGCGACTTCGACTTCCTGGTTCCGGAAAAGACCGGCCGCGTCCCGAAGGATCGCTGACGGCGCGCAGGCTGCGGCGCGGTTTCGCGCCGCGCCTTTCCCAACAACCATCGGGCGGCGCCGGCGACGGATCGCCGCCCATGCGAGGACCGATCGTGATCCTGTCCGTTGACCCCACGAGCGGCGCCAAGCTGGCGCGCTACGACGAGCATTCCGGCGCGGCCGTCGAGGCGGCGCTGGCGGCGGCCGCCGCGGCGCAGGCGAACTGGCGCGGCGTCGCCATCGCCGAACGTGTGCAGCTGCTGACGCGCATGGCGAAAGCCCTGCGCGCGGGCAGGGACCGCCATGCCGCGATGATCACTGCCGAGATGGGCAAGCCGATCGGCGAGGCCGAGGCCGAGATCGAGAAATGCGCCGCCGCCTGCGACTTCTACGCCGAGGCGGCGCCGCGCTTCCTCGCCGACGAGCGGGTGGAGACCAACGCCGCCGAGAGCCTGATCCTCTACGATCCGATCGGCGTCGTCCTGGCGATCATGCCGTGGAACTACCCGTTCTGGCAGGTCATCCGCTTTCTCGCGCCGGCCCTGGCGGCCGGCAACGGCGCCATCCTGAAGCACGCCAACAACGTGCCGCAATGCGCCCTGGCGATCGAAGCGCTGATGCGGGAGGCGGGGTGCCCACAGGGCCTGTTCGCGACGCTGCTGGTCGGCTCCGGCAGGGTCGCCGGGCTGATCGCCGACGACCGGATCGCCGCCGTCACCCTGACCGGCTCGACCGAAGTCGGCGCCATCGTCGCGGCGCAGGCCGGCACGGCGCTGAAGAAGCAGGTGCTGGAGCTCGGCGGCTCGGACCCGTTCATCGTCCTCGCCGACGCCGATATCGAGCAGGCCGCCAGGGTGGCCGTGAAGGCGCGCTTCACCAATGCCGGCCAGTCCTGCGTCAACGCCAAGCGCTTCATCGTCGAGGCCAGCGTCGCCGACCGCTTCGTCGCGGCCTTCGTGGCCAATGTCGAGGCGCTGAAGCTCGGCGATCCGCTGCAACGCGACACCGATATCGGGCCGATGGCCCGCGGCAATCTCCGCGACGGGCTGCATGCGCAGGTCGAGCGCACGCTTTCGGCCGGCGGCACGCTGAAGACCGGCGGCAGGAAGGTCGAGGGGCCGGGATACTGGTACGAGCCGACGGTCATCGACAACGTGACGCCCGACCAGGCGGCGTTCTGCGAGGAGACCTTCGGCCCGGTCGCCGCGATCGTCCGGGTGCGCGACGCCGAGGAAGCGATCCGCCTCGCCAACCAGACGGAGTTCGGCCTCGGCGCGGCGCTCTGGACGGCGGATATCGAAAAGGCGCGGGGCTTCGCCCGCCGGATCGAGGCGGGGGCGGTGTTCGTCAACGGCATGACCGCCTCCGACCCGCGCCTGCCCTTCGGCGGCATCAAGCGCTCCGGCTACGGGCGCGAACTCGGCGTGCACGGCATCCGCGAATTCACCAACATCAAGACGCTCTGGATCGGCCCGGCGACGCCCGCCGCGCCAGGGCCGGCAGAAGGGACCCCTCGATGAGCAACGCCAAGCCCGGCATCTTCCGCCCCGACCAGATCGTCGCCCGCGAGCGCGGCGGCGGCGCCCGGACCATCCCGCTGGTCAACCGCGCCTCGGGCACCACCAGCTTCATCAACGGCATCACCGAGTTCGCGCCCGGCGCGGCGATCCCCGTGCACAGCCACAATTGCGAGGAGAGCGTCATGCTCATCGAGGGCAACGCCATCGCCGAGATCGACGGCGAGCAGCACGTGCTGAAGCCGCTCGACACGACCTTCATCCCGGTCAACCTGCCGCACCGCTTCATCAACGCCTCCGACACCGAGCCGATGAAGATCCTGTGGATCTACGCCAATGTCGACGCCACCCGGACGATCGTGGCGACCGGCGACACGCGCAGCATCGACGACGAGCACGCCGCGCCGCCCGCCGCCTGAGCGGCACCGCTCGCCGCGGCGGACTTGCGGGGGCATCCGGACGGCCGCGTGCCGGCCGGAGCGGGCCGGGCGCAAATTCTTCTATGCCGGTCCGCGGTCCCCTGCCGGCCGCGCCGCGGCGAAGCGCAGCTCGACCCGGAGCCCCGGGCCGGCATCGCTCACCGCGCGCTGCGCATCGTGCAACTCGGCGATCGAGGCGACCAGCGCCAGCCCCAGCCCGTGCCCCGGCGTCTCGCGGCTGCGATCGAGACGATAGAGGCGGCGGAAGATGTTCTCGCGCTCGGCCTCCGGAACGCCCGGCCCGTTGTCCGATACTTCCAGGACGACGTCGCCGCCGTCGCGGCGGGCGACGATCCGGATGATCCCCGGCGGGGGCACGTGGTGGATGGCGTTCTCGACCAGATTGGCGAGGGCCTGCACCAGCAGGTCGGTGTCGCCGACGATCCATAGCGCCGGCTCAATGGCGACGACCAGCCGGTGCCCGGCGTCGAGGGCGACCTCCCCGTAGGCATCCGCGATCCGCTCCGCGACGGAGGCAAGGTCGAGCGTCGTGAACCGCGCCTTGCGGGCGCCGGCATCGATCTGCGCGATGCGCAGCAAGGCGTCGAAGGAAGCGACGATCGCGTCGCTCTCGCCGATGGCGGTCTGCACCGCCCGCTCGAGGTCGGCCTGCCCCTCGGCCTGGCCGATGCCCTCCAGGCCCTGGCGAAGCCGGGAGAGCGGCGTGCGCAGGTCGTGGGCGATGTCGGTGGATACCTGGCGCAGGCTCTCCACCAGCGTCTCGATCCGCGCCAGCATGACGTTGATGTCCGCCGCCAGCCGGTCGAGCTCGTCGCCCTTGCCGGCGATCGGCAGGCGCAGGTCGAGGCGGCCCTCGACGATCGCCCTTGTGGTGGCGGCGATGGCGTCGACGCGGCGGGTCGGCCCGATCCCCACGACGTAGCCGCCGATCAGCGCCAGCATCATCGTCACCACGGCCCCCGACAGCAGCGCCGAGAGGAGGACGCGCTGGATGTCGGCGACGATGTCCGACCGCCGGGCGACGAGAAGCCGATCCTCGCCCAGCACCACCCCCTCCGCATGAAGCTCCAGCTGCCGCTCCCCCTCGGCCTCGCCGTCGGCCGGATCGAAGGGCTCGACCGACCATCCGGGGCGCCAGCGCTCCGGCGGCAAATTGCCGGCCAACCGCGTGCCGTCCGGGCCGAGCAGCAGGAAGTAGCGGTCGGGCGCGGCGCTCTCGGTCAGTTCCCCGACCTCCTCGAGCAGGCCGCCGGCGCCGCCTTCCTCGAAGGCCCGGCGGAACAGCGACAGGTCCTCGGTGATCGAGGCGCGCACGATGCCGCGCACCTGCGCGACGGCGGCGACATAGGTGATGCCGAGCAGGATCAGGGCGGAGGCGATGAAGAGCAGGCCGTAGGCCACCGCAAGCCGGAAGGAGATCGTCCGGAAGCGGTCAGGAAGCGGCATCGATGGAATATCCCGAGCCCCTGACGGTGCGGATCATCTCGCCGGCGAAGGGCCGGTCGATCTTGGCGCGGAGCCGGCTGACATGCGTCTCCACGACGTTGGTCTTGGGGTCGAAGTGGAACTCCCAGACGCGCTCCAGCAGCATGGTGCGGGTCAGGACGCGGCCGCGGTTGCGCATCAGGTATTCCAGCAGGCGGAACTCGCGCGGCTGCAGCTCGATCGGAACGCCCGCCCGCGACACGGTGCGGGCGATGAGGTTCATCTCCAGGTCGCCGACGCGCAGGATGGTTTCCTCCTGGCGCTTGCCCGCCGTGCGCCGGGTGAGGGCGCTCAGCCGCGCCATCAGCTCGGAGAAGGCGAAGGGCTTGAGGAGATAGTCGTCGGCGCCCGCCTCGAGGCCCTCGACCCGGTCGTCGACGCCGCCGACCGCGGTGAGGAAGATCGCCGGGACGCCGTTGCCGCCGGCCCGCAGCGCCCGCATCAGCGACAGCCCGTCGAGGCCCGGCAGCATCCGGTCGACGACCATCGCGTCGTAGGCGCGGGTGAAGGCGAGCTCCAGCCCGATCGGACCACTGATGGCGTGGTCGCAGTCGTGGCCCTCCTGCCGCAGGCCCTGGACGACATAGGCCGCGGTCGTCGGGTCGTCCTCGATGAGCAGCACCTTCAACGCCATTCCCCCTGCCAAGCGCGACGCCGGCCAGTATGCGGCGGCGCCGGGCGGACCCCAACTATACGGATTCGTATAGAGGCGGCGAAACGGCGCCGAGCCGGCGCCTGTAGAAGCATTGGCGCCGGTTCCGACCCGATCCCAGCCGCAAGGACCTCATGCGCCCCTATCGCCCCCGCCTCGGCAGCATCCCGCTCGTCCTGATCGTCTCCGTCTATCTCCTCGCCCTGACCAACGACACGTTCTGGCGCAAGGGCCTGGCGTATCTCGGCGGTCACGAGGGACAGCTCGCCGCCCTCGGCTTCTGCCTGCTCCTGCTCTGCGTCGCGGCACTGACGACGTTTTCGGCGAAGTACATCGTCAAGCCGTTCCTGATCTTCGCGATCCTCGTTGCCGCGACCGCCTCGTATTTCGTCGACACGTTCGGCCTGGTGATCGACCGGGAGATGATCCAGAACGTCGCCCTCACCACCAGCTCGGAGGCGGCGCACCTCCTGTCGCCCGGCCTTCTCGCGCACTTGCTGGCCTACGGCATCCTGCCGTCGCTGCTGGTCGCGCTGGTGAAGGTCGCGCACCGGCCGTTCTGGGAGAAGGTCAGGGTCAACAGCCTGGTGATCTTCCCCTGCCTCGGCGTCACCGTCGCGATCGTCCTGGCGAACTATCCGAGCTTTTCCTCCACCTTCCGCAGCCATCGCGACCTGATGGCGAGCTTCAATCCCGCCGCACCGATCGTGGCGACGGTCAAATACGCGATCCGGGAGATGGAGGAGCGCGACATCGTCGCCGCCCCGCTCGGGACCGACGCGCGGCCAGCGGCGCGGGCCGGGGGCACGGGCAAGCCGCTGGTCACGGTCGTCGTCGTCGGCGAAACCGCGCGCGCCGCGAATTTCGGCCTCTACGGCTACGCCCGCGACACCAATCCGGAACTCAGCCGGCGCGATGTCGTCGCCTTCCAGAACGTTGCCAGCTGCGGCACGTCGACGGCCGTCTCGGTGCCCTGCATGTTCTCCAACCTCACGCGCGGCGGCTATTCCAGCAAGGCCGGACGCTCCGTGGAGAACCTCACCGACGTCCTCAGCCACGCCCATGTCGACGTGCGGTGGCTCGACAACAACACCGGGTCGGCGGATGTCGCCGATCGCATCCCCTACGAATATCTGCCCGCCACCAAGGATCCGCGCTTCTGCTCGGACGGCGAGTGCCACGACGAGATCCTGGTCGAGCACCTGCGGACGGCGCTCGCCGACGTGCGCCAGGACACGGTGATCTTCCTGCACCAGCTGGGCAGCCACGGCCCGGCCTATCACCTGCGCGCCCCGGCGGCCTTCCAGCGCTACCAGCCGACGTGCCGGGACGAGTCCTTCGCCGACTGCACGCGCGAGGAAATCGTCAACGCCTACGACAACACGATCCTCTACACCGATCACGTGCTGGCCGAGATCGTCGACCTGCTGGCCGACCGGACCGACCTTGCGGCCTCGATGCTCTACGTCTCCGACCACGGCGAGTCGCTCGGCGAGAACGGCCTCTATCTGCACGCCATCCCGTATTTCATGGCGCCGTCGACGCAGACCCACGTGCCGATGATCGCCTGGTTCTCCGAGCCCTACCGGCGCGAGACCGGCATCGACGCCGCCTGCGTCGCCGCCCGCAAGGACGATCCCCTGTCCCACGACAATTTCTTCCACACCGTGCTCGGCACGGCGGAAATCGCCACGAGCGTGTATGATCGCGGCCTCGACGCGTTGGCGCCCTGCCGCAGCGCCACGCCGCAGCTCGCCGCGGCCAGGGAAACCGCACGATGAGCCTCGACGCCGTCCGCGATCGCACCGTCCCGCCGAAACATACCGGGCTTCGCCACCTCGTCGCGGCGACGGGCTACTCGCTTGCCGGGCTGCGCTGCCTCCTCGGCGAGCCGGCCTTCCGCCACGAGCTCGCCTTCGGCGCGCTGGTCTTCGCGGCGCTTGCCTATGGCGGCGCGTCGCTGGCGGCCTGGCTGGTCCAGGGCATCCTGCTGCTGGCGCTGGTCGCCGTCGAGGCGCTGAACACGGCGATCGAGCGCATCGTCGACCGGCTGTCGCCCGACTGGTCGCCATTCGCCCGGAACGCCAAGGATCTCGGCTCCCTCGCGGTCGGCTGCCTGATCCTCGCGAACGTCCTGATGGTGATCCTGGCGCTCGCCGGCTGACGCGCCGCCCGACGGCGCGCGCATCGCCGCCCGCCTTCAAGCCTCGTCGTTCGCCACCACGATGTCCGCCGGAACGCTCCGCTCCAGCACCAGCCGCATGTTCGGCAAATCGTTGCCCTCGAGCTTGTCGGCCAGCGCCGGGCCGGTGAGGCCGAAGCCCAGCCAGCGTTCGGTGAGGCGCCGGCGCAGCACCGGCTCGGGCACGTCGAGCATGACGGTCTGGTCGAAGCGGGTGCGCAGCGCCGCCCAGTCCGGGTGGTCTAGCAGCAGGTAGTTGCCCTCGACTATGATGATCCTAGCGCCCGG
Organism: Aurantimonas sp. HBX-1; assembly: GCF_021391535.1. GTDB lineage: Bacteria > Pseudomonadota > Alphaproteobacteria > Rhizobiales > Rhizobiaceae > Aurantimonas. The sequence continues at coordinate 2,750,334 of NZ_CP090066.1, read as the reverse complement.
CGCGATGATGCGCGCCCCCGCGCGGGCGATCTCGATGGCCCGGTCGAAGACCGGCACGGCGACCGAACGGCCGTCGTCCGCCCTGAGCCGGTCCAGCATCACCGCCAGCCCATCGACGTCGAACGTGTGCGGCGCGCCCTTGCGGGGCCGGTCGCCGCGCGCCTCCAGCACCAGGTCGTCGTAATGGAAGCCGTCCATCGGCAATATGTCGGCGATGCCGGGCGAGGCGGCGTTCAGCCGGTCGACCAGCATTTCGGCGGTCGTGCTCTTGCCGGAGCCCGGCGAGCCGGCGATGGCGACGACGAAGCGGCCGGTGCCCCGGCGGGCGAGGATCGTCTCGGCGAGACTGCCGAGGCTCAGGCGGGTCATCGGACGAGGGCTCGCGGCGCGGCGCCTTCCCGCTGGGTCGGTTCGAGACAACGGCCGTTCACCAAACGAAGACGATTCGTCACGCGCAGCGCCCTTTCAATCGGTGTCCCGAGCCCGCTTATCTGGGGCCAGCAAACGGAACGCAACGGAGACGGCCATGTCCCTCGCCCTCAAAGGCATCCATCACCTGACCGCGATCACCGCCGACGCGCCGGGCAACCTGCGCTTCTACACGCAGCTGCTCGGGCTGCGGCTGGTCAAGAAGACGGTCAACCAGGACGACACGAGCGCATACCATCTGTTCTACGCGGACGGGAAGGCGACGCCCGGCACCGACATCACCTTCTTCGACTGGCCGGCCCCGCGCGAGCGGCGCGGCACCCACGCCATCTCGCGCACCGGGCTGCGGGTGGCGGGCGCCGAAAGCCTCGTCTACTGGCGCGACCGGCTGGCGGCGGCCGGCGCCAGCGTCGGCGAGATCCGCGACCTCGACGGCCGCGCCTCCCTCGACTTCGAGGATCCGGAGGGCCAGCGCCTGCGGCTGGTCGACGACGGCGGCGCCGGCGAGGCCAATCCGTGGGACGCCAGCACCGTGCCGGCCGAGCACCAGATCCGCGGCCTCGGGCCGATCACCCTCTCGGTGCCGGACCTGTCGCGCACCGCGTCCGTCCTGACGGCGCTGATGAACATGCGCGAGGTGCGCAGCTACCAGGATGGCGGCGCGACGGTGCATGTCTTCGAGATGGGCGAGGGCGGGCCGGCGGCGGAGCTGCACGTCGCCGTCGAGCCGGGCCTGCCGCAGGCCGGCCAGGGTGCCGGCGGCGTCCACCACGTCGCCTTCCGCGCCGCCGACGTCGAGGAACTGCACCAGTGGACCGAGCGGCTGAAAGGTTTCCGCCTGCCGTCGAGCGGCGAGGTGGAGCGCTACTACTTCCGCTCGCTGTATTTCCGCGAGCCGAACGGCATCCTGTTCGAGATCGCCACGGACGGGCCGGGCTTCGCGGTCGACGAGCCGATGGAGAGTCTCGGCGAGAGCCTGGCGCTGCCGCCCTTCCTGGAAGGCAGGCGCGCGTCCATCGAGGCCAATCTGAAGCCGCTGACCTGAGGAAACGACGATGACCAACGACATGTTCGCCGCCCGCCTCCGCCTGTTGTCGGCGGGGGCATCGCTCGACCGGGCGAGGCTGGCGGTGGTCTGCCTGCACGGGCGCGGCGGCTCGGCCGAGGACATTATCGGCCTCGGCCCGGCACTCGGCGAGGATGGAATCGCCTATTTCGCGCCGCAGGCCGACGGCGGCGCCTGGTACCCGCGGCCGTTCATGGAGCCGCTGGCCGCCAACGAGCCGGCGCTGTCGGCGGCGCTCGCACGGGTCGGCGAGATCCTCGACGGTCTTGCCGTGCAGGGCTTCGGGCGCGAACGCGTCGTGCTCGCCGGCTTCTCGCAGGGCGCCTGCCTTTCGGCGGAATATCTCGCCCGCCATCCGGACCGCGTCGGCGCGCTGCTCGGCTTCAGCGGCGGGCTGATCGGGCCTACCGTCGCGGACCGGGAGACGCCGGCGGACCTGACGGGCGTGCCGGTGTTCCTCGGCTGCTCGGAGCGCGACCCGTTCATCCCGGCCGTGCGGGTCCGCGAGACGGCCGAGCACCTGCAGAAGCGCGGCGCGGCGGTGACGGCGAAGCTCTATCCGGGCAACGCCCACACGATCAACGAAGACCAGATCGTCGAAGGCCGCAAGCTGCTGGCGCAGCTCGCCGGCTGAGTCCTTCGCGCCCGGCATGACAACCTGCCCGCCGGCGTTTCGGCGGGGCGGGAGAGGGCCGTGGGTCGAGCGGATTCCGGCTGGCGCATGACAGCGGGCCGGCATAATCTTCCCTAGGGATGTGTCCCGGCGGGAGATCAGGCATGCGCGTCATCGGCACTCTGTCAGCGGCGCTCGCCGCGCTCGTCCTCGCACTGGTCCTGGCCGCGCCCGCAGGGGCGCAGGTCGCCGAGCGACGCATCGTCACCACCGAGGGCGCCGACTATTTCGGCCGCGACTACGACATCCTCAAGGATGTCGACCTCGATCTCTGCACCGCCGCCTGCCTCGGCGACCGGCGCTGCAAGGCCTTTACCCTCAACACCAACAGCCGCTGGTGCTTCTTGAAGGAGGAGGAGGGCGAACTGCGCCGCGTCGCCGGCGCCATATCCGGCAAGGTGGTCGCCGCGGCGACGGTGGACGACGATTCGATCGCGGCGCGCGAGGCCGAGCTCGACTTCCTGCCGCGCGCGACGCTCGACGAGGCGCGGCGGCTGCGGCTGGAACTCGCCGGCGCCGACCGCGACAGCAGCTTTGGCGAAGTCACCGCCGACAGCCTGGCGGCCCGTGCCGCCGCCGCTTTGTCCTATCCGGAGGCGATCCGCGCCTGGCGCGAGGCGCTGCAGCGTGACCCGCTCGACCACCGCGCCTGGCTGGGACTGTCGGATGCGGCGCTCGCCTACAATCCCGAGCAATATTCCGAGCGGCCGCAGAACGACCGGTTCCGCGAGCTGGGCGCCGTCAACGCCTATCTGGTCGCCGCGAGCGACGACGAGCGGGCCGACGCGCTGCGGGCGCTGGGCGCCAGCTTCGAGGCGAAGCAGGACTGGAAGCTGGCGATCCGCAGCTACCGCGCCAGCGTCGCCATCGCCGATGTCGCCTCGGTAGAGGACCGGCTCGATGCGGTGGTCGCCGAGCATGGCTTCCGCATCGTCGAGCACACGGTCGACAACAATGCCGCCAGCCCCCGCATCTGCCTCACCTTCTCCGACACGCTGTCCGGCACGCTGACGAGTTCAGAGAACGCCGGCGACTATGTCAGCGTCGAGGGCGGCGACAATCTGCCGGTGACCGCCAGCGGCAACCAGATCTGCGTCGACGGCGTCACCCATGGCGAGCGCTACCGCATCGTCGCGCGCGCCGGCATCACGGCGATCGACGGCGAGACGCTGGGCCGGCCGGCCGAGCTCAGCATCTATGTCCGCGACCGCGATCCGTCGGTGCGCTTTGCCACCAATGCCTACGTGCTGCCGGCCGGCGGCGAGGCGACGATCCCGGTGACGACGATCAACACCGACCGGATCGAGGCGCGGCTGCAGCGCATCGGCGACCGCGCCCTGTCGCGCGTCATCGGCGACGAGCGCTTCCTGCGCGGCCTGTCGGACTGGCAGATCGACGAGGTGGCGAGCGACAGCGGCGAGGACGTATGGACCGGCACGGTCGACGTCGCGCGGGAGACCAATGAAGAGGTGACCACCGCGATCCCTGTCTCGGCCATCGCCGAGACGATCGAGCCCGGCGTCTACATCCTCTCCGCCAGGGCCAAGAACGGCCCGCAATACCAGGACACGCTGGCGACCCAGTGGTTCGTGGTCAGCGACATCGGCCTGACCAGCTTCGCCGCCGAGGACGGGTTCCACGTGCTCGCCCGCTCGCTCGGCACCGCGGCGCCGATCGAGGGCGCCCGGCTCGAACTCGTCGCGGTCAACAACCAGGTGCTCGGCGCGGCGACGACCGACGCGGACGGCCATGCGCGCTTTCCCGCCGGGCTGCTGCGCGGCACCGGCGGCGACCGCCCGTCAGTGCTGACCGCCGACAGAGGCGGGGACGACTTCGTCTTCCTCGACATGACGCAGGCGCCCTTCGACCTCACCGACCGCGGCGTCGGCGGTCGTGCGCCGGCCGGGCCGCTCGACATCTTCCTCACCGCCGAGCGCGGCATCTACCGCACCGGCGACACCGCCTTCTTCACCGGCACGGTCCGCAACGCCACGGGCGCGGCGGTCGAGGGCCTGACGCTGACCGGCATCGCGACGCGGCCGGACGGCGTCGAGTTCACCCGCCGGCAGATCACCGATGAGGGCGCCGGCGGCTTCGTCTGGGATCTCGACCTGCCGGACAACGCCATGCGCGGCGTCTGGAAGGTGGCGCTGCACACCGATCCGAAGCAGCCGGCGCTCGCCGAAAAGACCATCATCGTGGAGGATTTCGAGCCGGAGACGATCGACTTCGACCTCGACGCCTCGGCCGAGACGCTCGATCCGGCCTCGCCGCCGACCATCGACGTGGCGGTGCGCTATCTCTTCGGCGCGCCGGCCGGCGAGCTCGAGGTCGGCGGCGAGGCGGTGCTGACCGCGGCCGACGCCATCGAGGCCTTCCCCGGCTACCGCTTCGGCCTCGCCGGCGACGAGGCGACGGCGCTCCGCCAGCCTTTCGAGACCGCCACCACCGATGCCGACGGCAACGCCACCCTGGCGTTGACCCCGTTCGACGCGCCGGCGACGACGAAGCCGGTGACCGCGTCGCTGCAGGTGCGCGTCACCGACGCCGCCGGCCGGCCGGTGGAGCGCACGCTCGCGCTGCCGCTCGCCGGGTCGGCGCCGCGGCTCGGCCTCAAGCCACGTTTCGATGGCGCCGTGGCCGAGGGCGCCGAGGCCGGCTTCGACGTGATCGCCATCGACGCGGCCGGCGAACGCCAGTCGCTCGCCGGGGTGGAATGGCGGCTGGAGAAGATCACCACCCAGTTCCAGTGGTACTCGACCGCCGGCAGCTGGAACTACGAGCCGGTGCGCAGCGGCGAGCGCGTCGCCAGCGGCACGATCGACATCGCGGCGGACGCCCCCGCGTCGTTGTCGCTGCCGGTCGAATGGGGCGAATACGAGCTGTCGCTGACCGATCCCGGCGGCGCCGCGCTGCCGGCGAGCGCCGGCTTCGATGCCGGCTGGTACGTCGCCGCGTCCTCGATGGACACGCCCGACATGGCCCGCGTGTCGCTCGACAAGCCGCGCTACGCAGTCGGCGACACCGCGACCGTGCATATCGAGCCGCGCTTTGCCGGAACGGCGGAAGTGCTGGTGATGGGCGAGAGCGTGATCGAGACCCGCACCGCCGAAATCGGCGCGGAGGGCGGCGAGGTGACGCTCGAGGTGACCCCCGAATGGGGGGCGGGCGCCTATATCGCCGCCATCGTCTACCGGCCGATGGATCTCGACGCCAAGCGCATGCCGGGCCGCGCCATCGGCCTTGCCCATGCGAGCGTCGACCCGGGCGAGCGCCAGCTGTCCGTGGCGATCACCGCGCCGGACAAGATCGAGCCGCGCCGGCAGGTCGACGTTTCGGTGGCGGTGGGCGGCGTCCGGCCGGGCGAGACCGCCTATCTGACGCTGGCGGCGGTGGACGAGGGCATCCTCAACATCACGCAGTTCGAGCCGCCGTCGCTGTCGGGCTATTATTTCGGCCAGCGGCGCCTCGGCGTCGAGATCCGCGACCTCTATTCCAAGCTGATCGACCGGATGCAGGGGGCGCCCGGCACGGTGCGCTCGGGCGGCGACGCCAGCGGCAACTACGAGTCGCCGCCGCCGATGGACGAGCTGGTGGCGCTGTTCTCCGGCATCGTCACCGTCGGTGCCGACGGCAGGGCCAGCGTGCCGCTCGACATTCCGGACTTCAACGGCTCGCTGAAGCTGATGGCGCTCGCCTGGAGCAAGACCGGCGTCGGCGAGGCCAGCGCCGACATGCTGGTGCGCGACCCGGTGGTGATCGCCGTGAGCCGGCCGCGCTTCCTGGCGCCGGGCGACACGTCTCGCATCGCCATCGACGTCACCCATGTCGAGGGCCCGAGCGGCGAGGTCGGCCTGTCGCTGACCGGCGGGACCGGCATCGTCTCGCTCGGCGGCGAGGCCGCAACGCGCCTCGACCTTGCCGAAGGGGCGCGCGAGCGGTTCATGCTGCCGGTGACGGCGGAGGCGATCGGCGACGCCGCCTTCGAGGTGGCGCTCACCCTGCCGGACGGCGAGGTCCTGACCAAGGCCTTCTCGGTGCCGGTGCGCTCGATCGCGCCGGAGACCGTGGAGCGGAGCCGCGTCGTGCTGGCCGCCAATGGCGGCCGCCTGGCGCTCGACCCGGACATCTTCGCCGACCTCGTGCCCGGCACCGGCGCGGCGACGCTGACGGTCACCGGCGCCGCCGAGTTCGACGTCGCCGGCGTCGTGCGGGCGCTGGACCGCTATCCCTATGGCTGCACTGAGCAGATCACCAGCCGCGCGATGCCACTGGTCTATCTCGACCCGACCATCCTCGCCGCCGGGCTCGGCCGCACCGAGGACGTGCGCAAGCGGGTCGACGAGGCGATCGCCGGGGTGCTCGCCAACCAGGCGTCGAACGGCGGCTTCGGCCTGTGGCAGCCCGATTACGGCGACCTCTGGCTCGACGCCTATGTCACCGACTTCCTGACCCGTGCGCGGGAGGCGGGTTACGCGGTACCCGAGACCGCCTTCACCCTGGCGATCGACAATCTGCGCAACAGCCTCGCCTATCTGCCGGAATCGCCGGACTTCGGCCCCGTCGCCTATGCCTATTACGTGCTCGCCCGCGACGGCCGCGCGGCGATCGGCGACCTGCGCTACTATGTCGACAACGAGCTGGACAATTTCCGCACCCCGCTCGCCAAGGCGCAGATCGCCGCGGCGCTGGCGCTCTACGGCGACCGGGTGAGGGCGGAGCGGGTGTTCCGCGCGGCGATCGACGCGTCCGAGGCGGGCATGACCCCGATCGCCGACCGCAGCGACTACGGCACCGCGCTGCGCGACGATGCCGCGATCCTGACGCTGGGCCTCGAGACGGACGTCGACGGCCTCAGCTTCGACGGGCTGCTGCAGCGGGTCAATGCCGGGCGCCAGGAGCGGCGCCATACCAGCACGCAGGAGGACGCCTGGTCGCTGCTCGCCGCCCACGCGCTGCTCGGCCGCAACCCGCCGCGGCTCACCGTCGACGGCCAGGACCACGACGGCGTCTACTCACGGGCCTTCGATGCCGCCGGCCTTGCCGCCGGGCTCGACCTTGCCAACCGGGCGGCGACGCCGGTGACCGCCGAGGTGACGCTGCGCGGCGTGCCCGAGGTGGCGCCGCCCGCCTCCGTCGACGGCTATGCGATCAGCCGCAGCTACTACACGCTGGAGGGCGAGCTCGCCGACCCGTCCGAGATCGGCCAGGGCGACCGGCTGGTGGCGGTGGTCGAGATGACCCCGGTCGATGCCGGGCCGGCGCGGCTGATCATCGACGATCCGCTGCCGGCGGGCTTCGAGATCGACAACCCGGCGATCCTGCGCGGCGGCGACGTGGCGGCGCTCGACTGGCTGGAGCTGACCGGCGAGGCGGCGCACACCGAGTTCCGCGCCGACCGCTTCCTCGCCGCCATCGACCAGGGCGCCGACGACACCGCGACGCGGCGCTTCGCCTATATCGTCCGGGCGGTGTCGCCGGGCGAATTCGTGCATCCGGCGGCTTTGGTCGAGAACATGTACGACCCGACCCGGCGCGGCCGCACCGACGAGAGCCGCGTCAGCGTCATCGGCCCGCTGCGGTGAGCCGCGAGGGCAGGGAGCGCTTGTGGTGTCGCGGCTGAGGCGGCTGGCGCATGGCGGGGTGCTGGCCCTGCTGCTGGCGATCGTCATGATGGGGAGCGCCTGGTCGGCCTTCCAGCGCGGCGTCGCCGACCGCATCGCCGGCTTCGCGGCGCCGGTCACCGGCGTCGAGGTGCGCGACCGGGACGGCGCACTGCTGCGGGCCTTCGCCAACGACGACGGCGGCTGGCGGCTTTCAGCCGGGGCCGAGGACGTCGACCCGCGCTACCTCGCCATGCTGCTCGCCTGGGAGGACAAGCGCTTCGCCGAGCATCCGGGGGTCGATCCGGTGGCTTTCGGCCGGGCGCTCTGGCAGTCGGTGCGGCACGGGCGGGTGGTCTCCGGCGGCTCGACCCTGACCATGCAGGTGGCGCGGATGCTGGGCCGGCTGCCGACCGGCAGTTTTTCCGCGAAATTCGAGCAGATCCTTTCCGCCATCGCGCTGGAGCGCAGCCGGACGAAGGCCGAGATCCTGTCACTCTATCTCGAGCTGGCGCCCTATGGAGGCAACCTCGAGGGCGTTCGGGCGGCAAGCCTCAGCTTCTTCGGCAAGGAGCCGCGGCGGCTGACGGCGGCGGAGGCGGCGCTGCTGGTCGCGTTGCCGCAATCGCCCGAGCGCTACCGCCCCGACCGCTTTCCCGAGCGCGCCAAGGCGGCGCGCGACCGGGTGCTCGACCGGATGGAAGCGCTCGGCCTCCTCGACCCGGACGAGGCGGCGCGGGCCCGCCGCGAGGCGATGCCGCCGTCGCGCCGGCCGCTGCCGATGCTGGCGGCACATGCGGCGGAGCGGCTGCGGGCGGCCGATCCCGGCCGCAGGATCATCGACCTCACCATCGACAAGGCCGTGCAGGCGCGGCTCGAGGCCTATGCGAAGGAGAAGGCCGCGACGCTGAAGAAGCCGGTGAGCCTCGCCATCGTCGTCGCCGATCATGCCACCGGCGAGATCATCGCCGATATCGGCTCGCCCGATCTGTTCGACCGCGAGCGGCAGGGCTTCGTCGACCTGACGCGGGCGTCGCGCTCGCCTGGCTCGACGCTGAAGCCGCTGATCTACGGCCTCGCCTTCGAGCGCGGCGTCGCGCATCCCGAAAGCCTCGTCGACGATTCGCCGGGCGGCTTTTCCGGCTATACGCCGCAGAATTTCGACCGCGACTTCCAGGGCATCATCACCGCCCGCCGGGCGCTGCAGCTGTCGCGCAATCTGCCGGCGGTGGAACTCCTGAGCCTCGTCGGCCCGGCCCGGCTGGTCTACCGAATGCGCCGGGCCGGCGCCAAGCCGGAGCTCGGCGACCGCTCGCTGCCGGGGCTTGCCATCGGGCTCGGCGGCATCGGCCTGACGCTGGAGGACCTCGTCGCGATCTATGGCGGGATCGCCAATGGCGGCGTCGCCATGCCGCTGCATGTCGAGCCGGGCGCGGCGGGGCCCGGCAGGCGCATCCTGTCGCCGCAGGCGGCCTGGTACGTGACCTCGATCCTCGCCGGCGCGACCACCACCGCCAAGGGCTCGCCCGGCACCATCGCCCACAAGACCGGCACGTCCTACGGCTACCGCGACGCCTGGACGCTCGGCTATGACGGGCGCCATGTCGTCGGCGTCTGGCTCGGACGGCCGGACGGCGCCCCCGTCGAAGGCCTCGTCGGCGAGGCCTCGGCCGTGCCGGTGATGCAGGACGTCTTCGCCCGGCTCGGGTCCCCGGCACGGCTGGCGGGGCCGCCGCCCGGCATCCTCGCCTCGGCGGGGGGCGGCCTGCCGCCGCCGCTCCGCCGCATGGGCCGCGCCGCCGAGCGCGTCGCCGAAGGACTGAAGCCGGAGATCGTCTTTCCGCCGAACGCCGCCCGGGTCGAGATCGGCTTCGGCGAGGGCGGCGCCGTCGGCACCGGCACGCTGCCGCTGAAAGTCCGCAACGGCCGCCCGCCCTTCACCTGGTATGTCGACGGCCGCCCGGTCACCCTCGGCGCGCTCCAACGCCAGTCGAGCTGGCGGCCGGCCGAGCCGGGCTTCCTCAGCATCTCGGTGGTGGACGCGACGGGCGCTGCGGCCGCGACGCGGGTGTTCGTGGAGTAGGGTTGGGTGCGGTCACTCACAAATTCGAGGACGTGTTTTGTGACTGTCGGCCTCCACCGTTCCCCATGACATTGGAGCCGGGATCAGTGACAAGCTTCATGAAGTCGATGAAGGCGCGCAACGCTGCCGGCATCCGGGTTCGGCTGGAATAATAGAGATGGAAGCCTGGCAGCGGCTCGTCGTAATCGGCCAGAACCCGAACTAATTCACCGCGTTCGATATGAGCCGCAACGAAGTCTTCTAGCAGGGAGGCAAGGCCCATGCCCTGAAGGGCGCCTGCGAGCAGGAGATCGGTATCGTTGGCGGTGAGCACGTTGCCGGTCATGATCGCCGCGGCGCGCCTGCCGTTCCCTGCGAAGCGCCACGGCAGAAGGGCGCCGCTTCTGCCCCAGCGGTAGCTGAGGCAGCGGTGATGGGAAAGGTCCTGCGGGGATGCCGGCGGCGAGTGCGTAGCGAAATAAGCCGGTGAGCCTACCACCGCCGTACGAAGTTCTGGGGTGAGGGGCACCGCAATCATGTCCCGATGCACCTCGCCGCCAATTCGCACGCCAGCGTCGAAGCCTTTCGCCACGATATCGGTGATCTCGTTGTCTATCACGAGGTCAAGTTCGACACCTGGGAAGGCAGCTGCGAAGGCACCCAGGCGCGGCATCACAACAAGCCGGGCCGCAATGCTGGGCAGGTTTATTCGCACGATGCCTTTGGCTTTCGCCTGGAAGGCACCGGTCTCGCGGAGAGCGGCATCCATTTCCGCCAAGGTGGGCTCAATGCGCGCGTAGAGCCCTTGGCCCGCCTCCGTGGGCGCTACGCTACGCGTCGTACGATTTAGGAGCCGGACGCCCAGACGCTCCTCCAGCGACCGAATGGTGCGGCTGAGCGCCGATGGCGACAGGCCGAGCCGTTTGGCGGCGCGGCGGAAGCTCCGCTCCTCTGCCACCAACGAGAAGGCTCGCAACTCGGCGAACTCGACGGGCGTCATTGTACACTTCCAGCGCAACGAATGATGTCGGATTAACACCATTCTCTCGTACAATGCCAGGGCGCACATTGCCCTTGACACCGGAGCGCACTGATCGCCGATCGATTGGGTGGTCTCCGGCTCCGGCAAGAGAGGATACAAGCGATGACCAACATGCGGCGCTGGGAGATCGATGCGATCGGGATCGATCACCTGCAACTGCGCGACCGTCCGATACCGACTCCGGGCAGGGGGGAGGTCCTCGTGCAGGCAGCGGCCGTGGCGCTGAACTACCGCGACAAGATGGTGTTGGAGAGCGGACGCGGCCTGCCGCTGCGGTTCCCCTTCACGCCGGGGTCGGACCTTGCGGGCGAAGTCGTGGCCCTTGGCGAGGGTGCCAGCCGCTTCGCCGTCGGCGACCGGGTCCTGTCAACGCCGACGCCGGACTGGATCGACGGCCTTCGTCCCGGCACCGCCCGCACTCCCGCCTACCAGACGCTGGGCGGGTTCTATCCGGGTGTCCTAGCCGAATATTTGGCGATGCCGGAGCTTTGGTTCGTCAAGGCGCCAGAAACCCTTGAACCCTGGCAGGCGGCAACATTGCCAGTGGCAGGGCTGACAGCTTGGTCTGCGCTTGTGGAAAGCGCCGGAGTGCGCGCCGGCGATACAGTGCTGATCCCCAGCACCGGCGGCGTCGCTCTGTTTGGTCTTCAGATCGCCAAAGCGAGCGGTGCCGAGGTCATCGTCTGTGGTCAGCCCGCTAACGCAGCGCTGGTGAATGCGCTCGGCGCCGATCACTTCGTGGACGCGAGTGCGGAAGACTGGATGGAGGCGGTCTATCGGATCACCGGTGATCGCGGCGCCGACATCGTGCTGGAGGTGATCGGCGGGGCGCATCTCGGCCAGTCAGTTGAACTCGCCGCCGTCGGCGGCCATGTCTGCCAGATCGGCGCTCTCGACGGCTTCGAATTCAGTTCCCCGGCCATGCCCCTGATGCTCAAGAACATCACCATTCACGGCATCGGCACCGGTAGCCGCCGGGCACTAGAGCGCCTAGTGCGGGCTGTCGACCGAGCGAGTATCCGGCCAGTCGTGGATGCGCGCTATCCGCTCGCCGAATTGCCCGTCGCTTTCAAGCATCTTGCGCGTGGTCCTTTTGGCAAGGTCGTGATCGACATGATGTAGTGACCCAAGGCACCAGCGAAGCATCATCCCGAAGATATCGTCCGGTGCTTTCTGCCACCGGACCTCACCTCAAACAAAGCGATCCTCACCCGCACACCCCGTTCGCCGCCCACCCTCCACGGGTCAGCGCGCACCATCCCCCCACCCTTACCGGTTGTGACGCCGCCCCCGCCGGGATATGGCATCCCGGGACGAATTTTGCGGCAGAGGCCTTCATGACGTTACCCGAGCGGCTTTACCGTCGGTCGCTGGTCGCTGCGATCACCGCCGGCTTTGCGCTGCTGATCGTGCTCGGCCTGGCGGTGGCCTGGCTGGTCGTGCGGACGCAGGAGAGCAACCAGACGGTCGCGCACACCTACGAGGTCGAGGTGACGCTCTCCGACATCCGCATCCTGACGGAGCGCGCGGAAGCCGCCCGCCGCGGCTTCCTGCTCGAGCCGAACGAGCGGTTCCTGGCCATCTTCGAGGAAAGCGCCGCGCGCATCCCTCCGCTGCTCGAGGAGATCGGCCAGATGGTGGCCGACAATCCGGCGCAGCTCGAACGGGTCCGGGCGCTCTCGGCCCTGACGGCGGACCACCTGGCGCTGATGCGGGAATCGATCGCCACGCGGCAGGCCGAGGGGCTGCGGCCCGAGGATGTCGGCCGCGTCGGCGAGGCCAACGTGGCGCTGATCGGCGAGATCCGCGACCTGGCGTTCGAGATGTCGGCCGCCGAATCCGCGCTGCTGCGGCAGCGCTCCGAGGCCCAGCAGGCGTTTCTCGCCACCTCCTATGTGGTGATGATCGTCGCCGGCATCCTGCTGCTGCTGGTCGCGCTGGGGACGATCTGGGCCGCCCGGCAGAATTTGCGCGAACTGCGCCAGTCGCGCGACAAGCTGCGCTACCTCAACGACGACCTGGAATCGGTGGTGCAGACGCGGACCGCCGACCTGCAGCGGGCCAACGACGAGATCCAGCGCTTCGCCTACATCGTCTCGCACGACCTGCGCTCGCCGCTGGTCAACGTCATGGGCTTCACCAGCGAACTGGACGCCGCGACCAAGCAGCTGGCCGAGATGATCGACAAGGCGGAGGCGGAAGCCCCGGACGTGATCACCGAGGACGCAAGGCTGGCGGTGCGCGAGGACCTGCCGGAGGCGATCGGCTTCATCCGCTCCTCCACCGAGAAGATGGACCGGCTGATCAACGCCATCCTGCGCCTGTCGCGCGAGGGCCGCCGGGTGATGACGCCGGAGCGGATCGACATGAACGCCATGGTCCGCACGATCGTCGACAGCATGCAGCACCGGCTGACCGAGGTCGGGGCGGAGGTGAAGGTCGAGCCGCTGCCCGACCTCGTCAGCGACCGGGTGGCGATCGAGCAGATCTTCTCCAACCTCATCGAGAACGCGGTGAAGTATTTGAAGCCCGGTCGGCCCGGCCGCATCAAGGTGCGCGGCAAGCGGCAGAACGATCGGGTGATCTTCGAGGTCGAGGACAACGGGCGCGGCATCGACCCGAAGGACCACGACCGGGTGTTCGACCTGTTCCGCCGCTCCGGCCAACAAGATCAGCCGGGTGAGGGAATCGGGCTGGCACATGTGCGCGCGCTGGCTTATCGACTGGGCGGAATGATCGGTTGCGACTCGGCGCTTGACCAGGGGGCGACTTTTCGCCTTTCAATGACCGCCAAGCTGCACGAGACATGAGGACGACGTGAACGCTCATCTCCCAGTAAACATCGTGATGATCGAGGACGACGAGGGTCACGCACGCCTTATCGAGAAGAACATCCGCCGCGCCGGCGTGACCAACCCGGTCCGGCACTTCACCGACGGCACCTCGGCGCTGCAGTTCCTCTACGACGCGCCGGACGGCCCGGCCCATAACGGCCCGGCGCTGGTGCTGCTCGACCTCAACCTGCCGGACATGAGCGGCACCGACATCCTGGCGCGGATGAAGTCCGAGGGGCCGCTGAAGCGCACCCCCGTCGTCGTGCTGACCACCACCGACGACAAGGTCGAGATCCAGCGCTGCTACGATCTCGGCGCCAATGTCTACATCACCAAGCCGGTGAACTACGAGGCCTTCTCCCAGGCGATCCGGCAGCTGGGCCTGTTCCTGTCGGTGATCCAGCTTCCCGACCCCGAGGTGGGCGGCTAGACCTGACTTGCCCCGCGTTCTGTATATCGACGACGACGAGGGACTGAGACTTCTGACGCAGCGCGCGCTCCGGCGCCGCGGCTACGAGGTCGCGACCGCGCCCAGCGGCCCGGAGGGTCTGGCGCGCCTCAAGTCGGAAGGCTTCGACCTCTTGGCCATCGACCATTACATGCCGGGCATGGACGGGCTGGAGACGCTGGCGCTGGTGCGCGCCCTGCCGTCGCCGCCGCCGGTAGTCTACGTCACCGGCTCGGAGGAGAGCCGCGTCGCCGTCGCGGCGCTGAAGGCGGGCGCTGCGGACTACGTGGTGAAGACCATCGGCGAGGATTTCTTCGACCTGCTCGCCTCGAGCTTCGAGCAGACGCTGGCGCACGCCCGGCTGGTCGCCGCCAAGACCGACGCCGACGCGGCGCTGAAGGCCAGCAACGACCGGCTGGCGGCGCTGCTCAAGGAAGCCAACCATCGCGTCGCCAACAGCCTGCAGCTGGTTTCGGCCTTCGTGCAGATGCAGGCCTCCAGCCTCGACAACGAGGAAGCCCGCATCGCCCTGAAGGACACCCAGCAGCGGATCCGGGCGATCGGCCAGGTGCACCGCCGGCTCTACACCTCCGACGAGATCGCCACGGTCGACATGGCCGACTATCTCAAGGTGCTGGTGGAGGAGCTGGAGGAGACCTGGTCGACCCCGTCCTCGCCGCGCCACGTGGTGCTCGATGTCGAGGCGATCCGCCTCAACACCGACAAGGCCGTCTCGGTCGGCGTGGTGGTCAACGAGCTGGTCAGCAATGCCTGCAAATACGCCTATGGCGAGGGCGAGGCGGGCGAGATCCGGGTGTCGCTGGCCCGCCTGGCCGAGCGCTTCCAGCTGGTCGTCGAGGACGACGGCAAGGGCAAGGTCCAGCCGCAGCAGGCCAAGAGCACCGGGCTCGGCACCAAGCTGATCCGCGCCATGGCCCAGAGCCTCAACGCCGCCATCGAATATGGCGACGGCCCGAACGTCCGGGTGATGCTGCGGGCCCCGCTCTGAGGCCTGCAGCCGCCGGCTCCGGCCGTTCCTAGCGCTTCATCAGCCGGATCGCCTCGCCGACGATGCCGCGGCGGAACAGCAGCACGCAGAGGATGAAGATGACCCCGATGATCACCGTCACCGGGATGTCGGACGTCGCGAAGTAGTTCTGCATCGTCACCACCAGCGCCGCGCCGACGGCGGGGCCGAAGATCGTGCCCATGCCGCCGAGCAGCGTCATCAGCACCACCTCGCCGGACATCTGCCAGGCGACGTCGGTGAGCGTCGCGATCTGGAACACCAGCGCCTTGGTGGATCCCGCGAGACCGGCGATCGCCGCCGACATGACGAAGGCGCCGAGCTTGTAGCGCTCGACCCGGTAGCCGAGCGAGATGGCGCGGTTCTCGTTCTCGCGGATCGCCTTGAGGACGTGGCCGAAGGGCGAGTTGACGATGCGCCAGACGGCGAAGAAGCCGGCGACGAACACCGCCAGCACGAAATAGTACATGTTCAGCGGCTGGCCGAGGTCGATGAAGCCGAGCAGGTGGCCGCGCGGCACGCCCTGGATGCCGTCCTCGCCATGGGTGAAGGGCGCCTGCAGGAAGATGAAGAACACCATCTGCGACAGCGCCAGCGTCACCATCGCGAAATAGATGCCCTGGCGGCGGATCGCCAGCGCCCCGATGATCAGCCCCATCAGCCCGGCACCGGCGGCGCCGAGGAGGATCGCCGACAGCGGCTCCCAGCCCCAGACCTTGGCGGCGTGGGCGGTGAAGTAGGCGGCGCCGCCGAAGAAGGCGGCGTGGCCGAAGGAGAGGAGCCCGACATAGCCGAGCAGGAGGTTGAAGGCGACGGCGAACAGCGCGAAGCACAACACCTTCATGATGAACACGGGATAGACGAAGAACGGCACCGCGATCAGCCCCGCCAGCGCGATCACCGCGACGGCGATGCCGATCCAGCCCAGCCGCCGCTGCGCCGAGACCTTCCCCGCCAGCGCTTCGGTGCCCGTGTTCCGTGCCCGGATCGTTCCGGTATCGCCGAGGCTGGCCATCTCAGGCCTCCTTTCCGAACAGGCCCGCGGGGCGGACCATGAGCACGATCGCCATGATGACGAAGACGACGATGTTGGAGGCTTCCGGGTAGAACACCTTGGTCAGGCCCTCGAGGATGCCGAGCGCGTAGCCGGAGATGATCGCCCCGAGGATCGAGCCCATGCCGCCGATCACCACCACGGCGAAG
Organism: Aurantimonas sp. HBX-1; assembly: GCF_021391535.1. Lineage (GTDB taxonomy): Bacteria > Pseudomonadota > Alphaproteobacteria > Rhizobiales > Rhizobiaceae > Aurantimonas. Next base: position 2,733,947 of record NZ_CP090066.1, on the reverse strand, counting down.
ACGATGATGATGATGTTGGTGCCCATCAGCGGGCTGACCTGATAGATCGGCGCGGCGAGCACGCCGGCGAGCGCCGCCAGGCCCGCGCCGAGCGCGTAGGTCAGCGTCAGGAGCAGCGGCACGTTGACGCCGAAGGCCTGCACCAGCTGCGGGTTCTCGGTGGCGGCGCGCAGATAGGCGCCGAGCCGGGTCTTCTCGATCAGCAGCCAGGTGGCGAGGCACACGGCGAGCGAGGCGACGACGACGAAGCCGCGATAGTTCGGCAGGAACATGAAGCCGAGATTGGTGCCGCCGTCGAGCAGCGGCGGGGTCGGGTAGGGCTGTCCGGCCGCGCCGAAATAATAGCGGAACGTGCCCTCGATGATCAGCGCCAGGCCGAAGGTGAAGAGCAGGCCGTAGAGATGGTCGAGATCGTAGAGCCGCGACAGCATCGTGCGCTCGATGACCGCCGACAGGATGCCGACGATCACCGGCGCGAGGATCAGCGTCGGCCAGAAGCCGAGCCCGGCATATTGCAGGATCAGATAGGCGGTGAAGGCGCCGAGCATGTACTGGGCGCCGTGGGCGAAGTTGATGACGCGCAGCAGGCCGAAGATGACCGCGAGGCCGAGGCTGAGCAGCGCGTAGAACGAGCCGTTGATGAAGCCGATCAGCAACTGGCCGAGCAGCGCCGGGAGCGGAATGCCGAAGATCATGGTCATCGCGGGTTACACTCCCACCACTTCATGCAGCCGGTCCATCTTCGCATCGAGCTCGGATGTCGGGAAGCTTTCGAGGATGTGGCCATCCTCCATCAGGAAGAAGCGGTCGGCGACGCGGCGGGCGAAGCGGAAGTTCTGCTCCACCAGGAGCAGCGTCATGCCCTGCTTCTTCAGTTCGGTCAGCACGTCGCCGATGCGCTGGATGATCACCGGGGCAAGGCCCTCGGTCGGCTCGTCGAGCAGGATGATCTTGACCCCGGTGCGCAGGATGCGGGCGATCGCCAGCATCTGCTGCTCGCCGCCGGAGAGCTTGGTGCCCGGCGAGTTGCGCCGCTCGGCAAGGTTCGGGAACAGCTCGTAGATCTGCTCGACGCTCATGCCGCCCTCGGCGACCTTCGGCGGCAGCGTCAGGTTCTCGGCCACCGACAGGGTCGCGAAGATGCCGCGCTCCTCCGGCACGTAGCCGATGCCGGAATAGGCGGTGCGGTGCACCGGCACCTTCATCATGTCGTTGCCGGCGATGCGGATCGTGCCCTCCCGCCGCGGCAACAGGTTCATGATCGCCCGGAGCGTCGTCGTCTTGCCGGCGCCGTTGCGGCCGAGCAGGGTGATCGTCTCGCCCTCGTGGATGTCCAGCGAGACGCCGTGCAGGACGTGGCTTTCGCCGTACCAGCCATGCAGGTCGCGGACCTCGAGAAGGGGGCTGCCCGCCCGGGTCTCAGTCATGCTCGGTTCCCATGTAGGCTTCGCGCACCTTCGGATTGGCGCTGACCTCGGCGTAGTCGCCTTCGGCGAGGATTTCGCCGCGGGCGAGCACCGTCACCCGGTCGCAGAGGTCGGCGACGACGTTGAGATTGTGCTCGACCATGACGACCGTGCGGTCCTTGGCGATCTGCCGGATGAGGCCCGAGATGCGGCCGATGTCCTCGACGCCCATGCCGGCCATCGGCTCGTCGAACAGCAGCACGGGCGGATCCAGCGCCAGCGTCGTGGCGAGTTCGAGGGCGCGCTTGCGCCCGTAGGGCAGTTCGGCCGCCTCGAGTTCGACATAGGCGGTGAGGCCGACCGCCTCGATCAGTTCGCCGGCGCGGGCGTCGAGCCGGTCGAGGGCGCGGTTGGAGCGCCAGAACTGGGTGCCGAGACCCGCCTTGCGCTGCAGCGCGACGCGGACATTGTCGAGCACCGTCAGATGCGGGAACACCGCGGAGATCTGGAACGAGCGGACGAGCCCGAGCCGGGCGACGTCGGCCGGCTTCAGCCGGGTGATGTCCTGGCCGCGGAAACGGATCGTCCCGGCGGTCGGGTTCAGGAACTTGGTCAGGAGGTTGAACACGGTGGTCTTGCCGGCGCCGTTCGGGCCGATCAGGGCGTGGATGGTGTTCTCCCTGATGTCGAGATCGACATCGCTCACGGCCTTGAAGCCGAAGAACTCCTTGGTGAGGCCGCGGGCAGAGAGGATGACCTCCTGCGATGATGCGCTCATGGGCGAATGCGACTCCCGTCCAGCTCGAAATGAGGTTCGGTCAGTTTTCGGCAGATCATGCGGGCAGCGATCGGCGCAGACTGCGGCCCGGACGGGCCGCTGTCCAGTCTGCACCGGTCTGCCGCGCGGGACGGCAACGTGCCGCCCCGCCATCTCGCAGGATCAGTTGGCGAAGCTCGCGACGTCGCAGCCGGAGTCCTCGACCGAGAGGAAGGCCTCGCCGCCGGGGACCTTGGCGACCTCGGTGTAGTAGTCCCAGGGACCCTTGGAGTCGCCCGGCGCCTTCACCTGGAACAGGTACATGTCGTAGACCATGCGGCCGTTCTCCTGCACCGTGCCCTTCTTGGCGAAGACGTCCTCGACCGGCAGCTCGTGCAGCTTGGCGGCAACTTCCGCGGTGGCGTCCGTGCCGGCGGCCTCGACGGCCTTCAGATACTGCATGACCGCCGAATAGGTGCCGGCCTGGACCATGTTCGGCTTGCGCTGGGTCTTTTCCTCGAACTTGGCGGCGAACTCGCGGTTCTCGTCGCTCTGGTCCCAGTACCAGCCTTCGGTGAGGTTCAGGCCCTGCGCCGCCTCGAGCCCGAGGCCGTGGACCTCGGCAAGGGTGAACAGGAGGCCGGCGAGCTGCTGGCCGGCCTGGACGATGCCGAACTCGGCCGCGCCCTTGATGGCGTTGGCGGTGTCGAGGCCGGCATTGGCAAGGCCGATGACCTTGGCGCCGGAGCTCTGCGCCTGCAGCAGGAAGGACGAGAAGTCGGTGGTGCCGAGCGGATGGCGCACGGCGCCGAGCACCTCGCCACCATTCTCCTTGACGAAATTGCCGGTCTGCTCTTCCAGCGAATAGCCGAAGGCGTAGTCGGCGGTGAGGAAGAACCAGCTGTCGCCGCCGGCCTTCACCAGCGCGCCGCCGGTGCCGACGGCCAGGGCATGCGTGTCATAGACCCAGTGGAAGCCGTAGGGGCTGCACTGCGCGCCGGTCAGCTCGGTGGTGGCGGCGCCGGTGGTGATGGTGATCTTCTCTTTTTCGCGCGACAGGCCCTGGACCGCGAGGGCGACCGACGAGGTGGTCAGCTCCATGATCGCGTCGACGTTCTGCACGTCGTACCATTCGCGGGCGATGTTGGAGGCGATGTCCGCCTTGTTCTGGTGGTCGGCGGAGACGATCTCGATCGGCTTGCCGAGCACCGTGCCGCCGTAGTCCTCGACCGCCATCTTGGCGGCCTCGACCGACCACTGGCCGCCGAAGTCGGCGTAGACGCCGGACTGGTCGTTGAGGATGCCGATCTTCACGACATCGTTGGAGACTTCCTGCGCCTGGGCGGCGCCGGCGACGAGCGCGAGCGACGAGGCGGCGAGAAGCAGGTTCTTGAAACGCATGATGGTGATCCTCCCAGATCGATTGGCCGGAAAGTCGGGTGCAGCGGCCCACCACTCCACCCGCCCCGGCGTCGGGCTGTTGTGACGCGGCGCAGCGAAGCGTGTCAAGCGCGCTCGGCCGCGGACGGCCGGGCGGATCGACCCGCGCGAGACCCGGCGCAACCTCAGTCCGGCCGTCTGCGGCGCCGGGCGATGCCGTTGCGGCACCCGGCGAAGCGGTCGTTCAGCACCCGGCCGGGGGTTCGCTCGTCGGCCTCGCCGGCATCGTCTTCGCCGCCGCCCAGCCAGCGGGAGAGGCGCTTCACGGCGATATGGCGGTTGATGTCGTAGCGCGGGTCGGCGCCGCGAGCCTGGCGCGCCAGGTGCCGGAGCTCGACCGCCACCCGTTCGCGCAGCCAGGCGCCGAGCGGCGAGGGGAGCTGCGCGGCGCTGCCGGCCGCCACCGCCACCTGAACCGCCTCGTCGCCCAGTCCGAGGCGGCGCAGCAGCACGGCCTTGTCCAGCCGATGCAGCTCGCGCGCGACGGATCGCCGCTGCCGCTCGGCATGGCGGCGGATGGCGGCGGCGAGCGCGGCGTCGAGGGGGGCGGTATCGAGGCTTCCGGCCATGTTCTGCTCCAGGCGAGGTTGGCCCAAGGGTCGCTCGGCAGAAGCTTATGGGGATAAATACCTTTCCGGCGATCGGCGCGGGCCAGCGCGGGGCGCGGTGTTCCATCAGCTGCTCGCCCCGATCATGCACCAGCCATATAGGAAATTATTCACATACCGGACGAGGGTCGTTATAGAGGTCAGGAATGATGCGAATGGAGGTCTCCCATGCAGTCCCCCGGCGTCGGCGGCGATGTCGCCCTTTCCCCGCCCGGCCGTCCCGCCGGCCCGTTTCCCCGCAATGCAGCGGCGGGCCGGCGCGCCTGCCGTCTCGCCCGCGAGATCGCCAGCGCCTTCTTCGCCATACCGGTCACCGACATCGCCCGGCCCAGCCGGGCGGTGGCGCCGGTCTGCGAGGCGCGGCACGTGGCGATGTATCTCGCCCACGTTGTCTTCCAGGTGTCGCTGTCGGGGATCGCCGAGGCGTTCGGGCGGGACCGCACCAGCGTCGCGCATGCGGTGCGGCGGATCGAGGACCGGCGCGACGACGCCGCCTTCGACACGATGCTGACGCGGCTCGAGACGTTGGCGCATGCGGTGAAGACGGCGCTCGAACCGGCGCCGGACGAGGCCGCCGACGGCGGCGGAGCCGTCCGATGACGGCGCGCGGGTTCAATCCGGACGAATCGCCGCTGGCGCGCCTCACAAGCCGCGGCGGCAGGGCGGGCGGAGCGTTCCTCGATGCCGCCGAGGCGATTGCCGGCGAGCGGCTGCGCGCCGACTTCACCCGCGGCCAGCTGATGCCGGGCATCACCCAGCGCTGGGACAGCCAGCCCCGCGGGGCGCGCGGCGGCAAAGGCAGCCGCGACCTCTCCGACAGCGCCATCGATGCGCGGCGTCGGGTGGACGCGGCGATCGCCGCCGTCGGGCCGGAACTCTCCGGCGTGCTGCTCGACGTCTGCTGCTTCCTGAAGGGTCTTGAGACCGTCGAGCGGGAGCGGCAGTGGCCGGCGCGCTCGGCCAAGCTGATGCTGAAGGCAGGGCTCGGGGTGCTGGCCCGGCATTACGGCGTCAAGGCTGCGCCGAAGGGCGGCCGTCCGGCGATACGGCGCTGGGGCACCGACGACTACCGGCCGACGATCGGCGGCGGCGCGGCGAAATAACGGATTACCGGCGCAAGCTATGCCGGGGCGGCGATGCTGGTTGGGTCAGGCGGGCGCGAGCGCCTGTTTGGCGTCGCTCTGGATGCGGTTGACCATCGAGCGCAGGCCGTTGGAGCGCTGCGGCGTGAGGTGGTCCTGCAGGCCGAGCCGCGCAAACACCTGCTCGGCGTCGATGTCGAGGATCTCCGGGGCGGACTTGCCGGAATACAGCGCCAGCGCGATGGCGACGAGGCCGCGCACGATATGGGCGTCGGATTCGCCGCGGAAGGTCAGATGCGGCGGGGTCGCGTCGTCCGCCTCGCTGGTGAGCCAGACCTGGCTGACGCAGCCGCGGACCTTGTTGGCGTCGTTCACCGCGTCTTCCGGCATCGGCGGCAGCGCCCGGCCAAGCTCGATCAGGTAGCGGTACCGGTCTTCCCAGTCGTCGAGATACTCGAAATCCGCGGTGATATCCTCGATCGTCTGCATCCTGTCTCCCGCGATGTCAGGAACCGCCGTCGTCGGCGGCTCCCCGCATATAGGCGCGGCAGCCGGCGATGTCAGGCCCGGGGGGCGGGGCGGGGGATCGGCAGGCTGCTCGACGCCGTGCCGATCTCGGTGGCCGGAAGGGGCAGCGGACGGGTTTTGGAGATGCGCTCGACGGCCGGCATGGCGAGCGCCGCGTCGCGGGCGATGGTGCCGGTGGCGAGCGGATCGCGCGGCGCCGGAGCGGCGGTCGACGCCATCGTCACGCCGTTGTCCTGCGGCGCGGAGACGCCGGGGAGGCGGGCGTCGCCCTCGACGAAATCATAGGCCAGCGCGATGCCGTCGCCGATGCGCTCGCCGGCGAACCGAGCGATCTCGCCGCCGGCCGAGCAGGCCGCGGGGGCGCGGTCGCAGAAGCCGGCGAGGTCGGCGATCGCCGCCTGGGCGCCCATCATCGCGGTGAAGACGTCGAATCGCGGCGCGTCGGCCGCCGTCGTGGTGCCGTCGTCGGCCTTCGGCAGAAGCAGCGCCACGAGTCCCAGAAAGAAGCCTGCCTTCAAGATGAACCTGATCATGGGATACCCCCGGATGTCGTCCCCGGCCGGCATGATCTCCCGGCCTTCGTCTGTGCTCTCAGAAGCCACAATGCACGAGGGGCGAGAAGGTCCCGTTGAAACGTGTCGACAAGTTTATCTCAAATGCCGCGCATCCGGGCAGCGGCCGCCCGCTCCGGTTGCGCGCCGGCGAAACGCCCGGAATAGAAGGCTTTCGAGGCAAATTGGCGGGAATGGCGAAACGTTAACCATAACCGCAATCGATATTGGCCGAATCAAGGACTTGACTGGCAGTTCGCCGCCACGGAGGCCGTTGGCGGCGGCCGGTTTATGCCTTCCTTAAACCGTCCCGCCCATGATCGCCTTCGAAGCCGGGCAGCCATTCCTGCCGGAAGCGGCGCTCCACGCAGTGAACGAATACGGGTAGGCGAATGATCGAAGCGTCGGGAGCGAGGCAGGAAGGCCACGCGGCGAAGGCCGTGGCCCGCCTTCTTCGCGAGCGCCTGGACGAGCTCGTGGCGCCCGCCATCAGGGAGCCTCGCCAGCGGCGCCTGCATGCCTGGGCGATCGGCCTGCTCATCGCGACCGGCCTTGCCGCGACGGTGGCCTCGCCGGTGCTCGCGGCGCTGGGCACGGACGTGACCGTCGTCGTCGCGCCGCTGGTGCTGGCCGGGCTGCTGCTCGCCGCCGCCGCCTACCTCTCCAACCGCGGCAGCCTCGACGCCGCCGCCTGGCTCTACGGCACGCTGGCGATCGCCGGGACGGGCGCCGCGGCCGCGGCTTCCGACCTCCTCTCGCCGGCCTGGCTGCTCGCCCTCCTGGTGCTGCCGGCCGAGGCGCTGCTGGCGGGGCGCCGGCATCTGGCCCTGGCGCTGGCGGGCTCGCTGTTGGCCACCGCCGTCACCGTCATGCCGATGGCCGGGCTCCCAGGCCTCGAGCTCGGGGTCGGCAACGGTCTCCTCGCCGTTCTCCTTCTCTCCTATGCCGGTGTCGCGGCGCGCCGGCTGCTCGCCCGCCGGCAGGTGCGTGCCGCATCCCTGCGCGCGTCGGAGGCACCCGATCTTTCGGCGGCAGCGGATTTCTTCGATGCCGCATGGCTGCGCCTCGAGCGCGACGGCACCATCCTGCGCGCCTCGGCCGCGGCCCGCACGCTGTTGGCGATGGACGGGACGCTCGGCGAGGGCCTGTTCGCCCGGATCCATCCGGCGGACCAGGCGGGGCTCGCCGCGGCGCTGATCGGCGTCGGCCACGAGGCCGCACCGCAGCGCGTCGAGCTGCGGCTGCGCCGGCGCGACGGCACCTGGCGGCCGAGCGTCGCGGCGCTTGCCGCAGCGCCCGGCGGCGCGGCGGTCGACGTCGCCATCACCGCGCTGGTCGAGGACCGCCCGGACGCGCGCGCCCTGCAGACGGCACTCGAGACGGCCAACCAGTCGTCGGCGGCCAAGAGCCATTTCCTCGCGGCGGTGAGCCACGAGCTGCGCACGCCGCTGAACGCCATCATCGGCTTCTCAGACATTCTCCACCAGGAATTCTTCGGCGGCTTCGAGAGCGAGCGGCAGAAGGAATATGTCGGCCTCATCCGCCAGTCCGGCCAGCATTTGCTGTCGGTGGTGAACAGCCTGCTCGACGTCTCGAAGATCGAGGCCGGGCGCTACGAGTTGGTCCCCGAATCGTTCTCGCCCTCCGAGGCGATGGCGCTCGCCGCCGATGTCGTGCGGGACGAAGCGCTGCAGAAGGGCCTGCGGCTCGACTTGCGGCCCTGCCACGTCGAGGCGATCGTCGCCGACCGCCGGGCCTGCCACCAGATCCTCCTCAACCTCCTGTCGAACGCGGTGAAGTTCACCGACAGCGGCGTCGTCACGCTGGAAGCCCGCGCCGATGTCGATTCCATCGAGATCTGCGTCAGCGACACCGGTATCGGCATCGCGGAGGCCGACATCGACACGCTGGGTCAGCCCTTCGTGCAGGTTTCCTGCGGCACCGCGCGGCGCTATCAGGGGACCGGACTCGGCCTGTCGCTGGTCAAGGGGCTGGTGGAGCTGCATGGTGGGAGCTTCGCCATGAGCAGCCGGCCGGCGATCGGCACCATGGTGACGGTCCGGCTGCCGCGCGATTGCACGAAGACCGAGGAATCGTCATTTCTTGCTAAGGAAAACATCGTAGCGCTGAGTGATGCCCGCACCAAAACGAACACCCTCACGAAGCCCGAAGAAACGCGCCGCACGGCCTAGCCCCGGCGGCCGGTTGCTGCGGCTCGCCGGAGGCGCGCTGTCGCTCGGCGGCCGCAGCGTCCGGGCCGGCGGTGCCGTGCTGGCGCGCCGGCCGGCGCTGTCGGCGGGACTGGCTGCCTTCGGCATCCTGTTCGGCTCGATGGCCGCCAACGCGCTCTACGGACAGCCCGGCAAGCACCCGCAGCCGCTGCTGGCGACGCGCGGCGACACCGCCGGCGTCGCCACGGCAGCCCTCGGCAACAATGGCAGCCTGATGCCGGTGCCGCTGGTCAAGGAAGTGCAGTCGGCGCTGGCCTCGGCCGGCTATTACCACGCCGCGATCGACGGCAAGCCGGGACCGGCCACCGAGGCCGCCGTGAAGGCCTTCCAGAAGGCGCAGGGGCTTGCCGCGGACGGCGCGGCGACGCCGCAGCTGCTCGCCAGGGTGCGCGAGTTCGCGGCCGCCGAGCCGGCCGTCCCCGACGCCATGGCGGTCGCCAGCCTCGAGGAGCGCATGGGCCGGACCAGCCGGCCGCTGGTGCAGGACGACAGCACCGAGATCGCCGAAGACCCGCTGGCGACGCTGTCGACGCTGAGCGAGGACGAGCTGGTGCGGCGGATCCAGGCTGGGCTCAATGCCGCGCAGGTCGCCGAGCTGTCGGCCGACGGCATCGTCGGCGAGCGGACCCGGGCGGCGATCCGCACCTTCGAGGCGCTGGAAGGGCTGGAGGTGACCGGTGCGCCCGACCCGAAGATCCTCGAGCGGCTGATCGAGATCGGCGCGATCCAGTGATCCCGCGGCGATGCGCGTAACCAGCGATCTCTTCGTCGCGCAGCTGCTGCGCCGGCTGTTCGCCGACGGAGCCTTTGCTGCCGTGGTCCGCCGCGGCGCGGAGGCGGCCGGGGCGATCTTCGTCGTCGCGCGCGGCCGCTCCGGCAGCGTCCGGCTGTACGGGCCGGCGCCGCAGAGCTTCGGCGAGGAAGACGGCTCGCGCCGCTTCATGGCCGAGCCCCCCATGGACGACGCGGCGATGGAGCAGCGGCTCGCCCGCGAGGCGCGCTTCGATCCGGATTACTGGGTGGTGGAAATCGAGACCGACGACGTGGCGGCCTATCTCGACATCGTCGAGGAGTGACCTGCGCCGGCCGCGCCGGAGTGCCGCCTAGCGGGCGCCGTTTGCGGCGGAGGGGGCGGCGCGGCGGCGGCCGAAGGCGGCGCGCGCCGGGGTGACGGCAAGCCGCGGCTCCAGCTCTGAGGCCCTCGGCTGCAGCGCCGGGGACGCCGCCTGGGGAGCCCGGGGCGGCGCCATGCGCAGCCGGATGCGGCAGATCTCCGCGTCGAGCTCGCGGTAGCGCCCCTTCATCGCCTGGAAGGCGTGGACGTCGAGGCCGACGCGCGGCTTCAGCAGCATGATGACGGTCAGCGCGTCGCCGCTGCCGACGCGCATCGCCTTCAGCGCGGCGGCGAGCAGGTCGCCCGACGGCTCGGCCACCAGTTCCGTCATCGTATCGGGGGCGAGTTCCGTGAGCCGCGCGAGGCCGCGATAGGCGCGGCCGATCTCGCCGGCGCGCGCCGCGGCGATGATCTCACGGACGGTGCCCGGCGTGGTGGCAGCCTTCGGCGCGGCGCCGGGCTGGACAAGGCGGCGGAGCGTGGCGCGGGCCTCGGCGGCGCTGCCAGCGAGCGGGGTGGGCGAGGGCAGGGCGGCGCCGGGCGACGGCGCTTCGGCCGCGACAGCGGCCGGCGGCGTTTCGGGGGTGGGCGCCAGGAAGGTCACGGCCTCGGTCCCGGCCCGCATCGCGGCAACCTGGCGGCGCTGCGGGTCGGGGGAGGCGGCGAGCGCCGCCAGGTCGTCTTCGGTGAGGCAGCGGCTGGTCAGCAGGAACGGCGCGGCGATGTCCACCGGCGCGGCGAGCAGGCAGTCGACGACGGCCCGCGGCAGCGACGGGGCGTCGGCGAGGCTGACGGCGATGCCCGAGAGGGTCGGGTCGCCGAGCTTGTCCCAGACCGGCACGAGGAGACGTCCGAGGCTGCGCGCCTGGTGCTCGCTCGGATTGCGCAGCGCGGCGTAGCTCGCCACCGCGGCGCGCACCACCGTATCGAACCCGCCGCGCCCGGCTTCCTTCTCGAGCGAGCGAAAGATGCGCGGCGCCTCGTCCTTCATGGATTTCCCGGATAGTTGATCGATCGTTTCCCCGGTCGAAAGGATTATGCAAGATATATTAGCAAGCTGTTAACTCCGCTCCGGTCTTCTGACATCGGTTCATTACCCTACGGCAGGAGCGGAGGGCGCATGCAGGAGGAGGACACGGTCATGGGAGAGATCGTCACATTGCAGGCCGCACGGGCGCCGGCGCCGCTGTGGAAGAAAAGGGCCCGCAAGGCTGACGGAAAGGGCAAGGTGGTGTTCCTGCCCTGCGTCAGGCGCGAGCGGCTGGTGCCGCCGTCGGAGGCCGCAGAGCCGGGCCGCGAGGCGCCGCTGACGATGTGAGCCGGTGGTCCGGCGTCAGCCGCCCCGGCTCGCCGGGGTGTTGGCTGCGACCGGCTCGTTGGGCACGCAGGCTAGCGACTCCACGAAGGCATCGACCGAGGGACGCTTGCTTTCCTCGTCCACCAGGACCCGGATCGTCATGTAGCCCTCGACGAGGTTCACCTCGACCGGGATGGAGGTTGACTCCCGGTCCATGCCGAGCTCGTCGGCGGCGTCGATGATCTGCTCCGTCGTGCCGACCAGGAGGTCGAACGTGCCGGCGACCGCCGATCGGTCGTTGATGCTGTAGAGATTGTCGCCGCGCCGGTTGTAGATCGAGGCCGACCAGAACGGCGCGTTGCTCTGGGAAGCGAACATCCGCACCGGCCCGTCGACCAGCGAAAACCGGCAGCTGGCGGCGATGAACGCCGGATCGACGAAGGCGAAATCGTGCCGCTCGGCAATCGCCGTCGGCGCGATCCGATCCGGCCCGTCCGCCCGCAGCGGCTCGACGCGGACGATCTCGTACATCCGGCCGAGGCCCGACAGCCGGCCCCAGGCATTGTTCTGGGCGACCGTCGGCATGAAGAAGATGACGGCGATATGGACGAGCGCAGCGCCGACCAGACCGATCGCGATCGCCAGGAGCAGCCTACGCATCGGGACAGCTCTCCAGCGTCAGTTCCGGCAGCTCGACATTGGCGACGCCGCTCGCGGCGCTGACGGGCGTGTCGTAGAGCGACAGAGAGAGGACGAGCGGGCCGGTCCCCGCCGTCGCCAGCCAGTTGCCGGCCCGGGCGCGGGGGCCGACGGCGATCGCGAAGGAATTGTCCTCGGCGCGCATCAGATTGTTCGACGTCAGCCAGGCGACGCGGCCGGAGCCGGGCTGGATGAGCCGACCCTCCTGCGAGTAGGGGGCGATGGTCCAGACGCGGGCGGCGGGGGTCTGGCCGGCGAGCCGGTACTGGCATTCGCGCCGCAGCGGCCGCCCGGCGGCATCGCGGTCGGCGGTGAACTGCACGCCTTCGCCGAGGCCGAGGGTGAGATTGCCGATCTTCGCCAGCCGGGCCTTCGAGTAGGGATCGGCGTCCGGCGCGCCGGCGGACGGATTGGCGACCCACGGGCCGATCGTGACCGTACCGATCTCCGCCGACTGGTCGAGCGCCCAATGCGCCGACCAGCCGCCGAGGCCGAGCGCGATGGATAGCGCTAACAAGACGAGGAAGATGAAGCGCATGCGCCGAAATCCCGATGCGGTGGCGGACGACCTATGGCCGCGTGTCGTCGCCTGTCGCGCGGGCGGAGGCAAGCTTTTCGGGTTCCAGCGGCGGCAATTCGTCGAGCGCGCTGGCGATGCCGGCGAGCACGTCCTGCGCCGCGCCGGTCAGCGTATCGAGGCGCGGTGGCGGCTCGGCGCCCTCCGCCACGACCGCGTCGGGCTTGGCTTCGGGGAACGGATCCTCAAGGAAGGGGATCGGCTTCAGGTCGATGTTCTGGTGCGCCGTTTCCATGAAACGCTGCCAGGTCATCGCCGGAAGCGTGCCGCCGGTCATGTTGTTGGTCGGGCGGTAATTGTCGTTCCCGAACCAGACCGCGGCGATATAGTTGCCGGTGTAACCGACGAACCAGGCATCGCGATAGCTCTGCGTCGTGCCGGTCTTGCCGCCGACGCGGGTCATCGACAGCTGCGCGCGCCGTGCCGTGCCCCGCTCGGTCACGCCGACCAGCATCTCGTTCATCGACTTCGCCGCGTCCTCGGTGAGCACGCGGTGGCGGGGCGCCATGTCGCGCCGTGCGTCCCACAGCACCTTGCCGGAGGCGTCGGTCAGCTGGATGATCGCATGGCGATGGGCGTCCATGCCGCCATTGGCGAACACGCCGTAGGCGGTCGTCTGGTCGAGCACGGTGACCTCGCTGGTGCCGAGCGGCATCGTCTTGTCGCTGCGCAGCGGCGAGGCGATGCCCATCTCGTGGGCGAGGTTGGTGACGTTTTCCAGGCCCACCTTCTGGCCGAGCTTGACCGCCGGGATGTTCAGCGAGCGGGCCAGCGCATTGGCGAGGGTCACCGTGCCGGAGAACGAGCGGCCGTAGTTCTGCGGCGACCAGTTGCCGATGGTGATCGGACTGTCGACGATCGTGTCGGTGGGCTTCATGCCCTGCTGCATCGCCGTGGCGTAGACATAGACCTTGAAGGACGAGCCCGGCTGGCGCTGCGCCCTGGTGGCGCGGTTGAACTGCGAGACGCCGTAGTCGCGGCCGCCGACCATCGCCCTGACGCCGCCATCCTCGCCCATGACCACCATGGCGCCTTCGTCGACCTTGTAGTTCTTGCCGAACTGCAGGAGGTGGTACTCGACCGATTCATCGGCGAGCTTCTGCAGCCCCATGTCGAGCGTGGTGCGCGCGACGAAGGTGCGCTCCGGCAGGCCGGCCTCGTTGGCGATGCGCTGCACCTCGTCGAAGGCGAAGTCGAGGAAGTAGTCCGGCGACTGGATGGCGGAGCGGTCGACCGCGACGGCGGGCTGGCGCCGCGCCGCGACCACCTGGCCCTCGGTCATGAAGTTCGCCTGCACCATGTTCGTCAGGACGACGTTGGCGCGGGCGCGGGCCGCCGGAAGGTTGATGTGCGGGGCGTAGCGGGCCGGGGCCTTGAACAGGCCGGCGAGCATCGCCGACTCGGCCAGCGAGACGTCGCGGATGTCCTTGTCGAAATAGAACTCCGCCGCCGCCGCCGCGCCGAACGTGCCGCCGCCCATGTAGGCGCGGTCGAGATACATCGCGAGGATCTCGCGCTTGCTGAGATTGGCCTCCAGCCAGAGGGCGAGGAAGGCTTCCTTGATCTTGCGGTCGATCGTGCGCTCGTTGGTCAGGAAGACGTTCTTGGCGAGCTGCTGGGTGAGCGTCGAGCCGCCCTGGACGACGCCGCCGGCCCGGGCGTTCTCGGTCATGGCGCGCAGGAGGCCGAGGAAATCGATGCCGAAATGGTCGAAGAAGCGGCGATCCTCGGTGGCGAGCAGCGCCTTGATGAACTGGTCCGGCAGCTCGTCGATCGGCACCGCGTCCGAGCGCAGCACGCCGCGGCGGCCGATCTCGTTGCCGTGGCGGTCGAGGAACAGCACCGCGTAGTCGACATTCTGCGGCAGGCCGTTGGCCGTCACCTTCATCGCCGGCTGCGCCAAAGCGAGCAGGAGGACGAAGCCGACGAGGCCGAGCGTCAGCCCCTCGCAGGCGAGTTCCACCACGATGCGGTTGAAGCCGCGGGCGCGGAACTTGCGCGAGAAGATGGTGACGCCTTCCCACCAGGCGGCGAAGGCATGGAAGAATCGCCACAGGCTCGAATCGATCCAGGCGTCGATTTCGATCAGCCCCGACGGCTGCCGGCGTTTCCGGGCGGATTCAGACGGTTCCTGCAACGTCAACCTGTCACTCTTGGTCACAATCCGCGGCGAACGGTCCCGCCGGCGCACGCGACCGCCAATGCCCCTTCAGGTGTTACTGCTTCTCCCATATACGTCGTGAAACAGAAAATGTCCTGAACGATCGGCTCACATTTCCAAGATGGGTGAATCCAGCAACACGCCGTTCTGGCGCGACAAACCGCTCGAGGCGATGAGCCCGACCGAGTGGGAATCGCTCTGCGACGGCTGCGGGCGCTGCTGCCTGAACAAGCTCGAGGACTGGGACACCGGCGAGATCGCCTGGACCAATCTCGCCTGCCAGCTGCTCGACGGGCAGAGCTGCCGCTGCAGCGACTACGAGAACCGCCATGCCACCGTACCGGACTGCGTGCAGCTCGACCCGGCGATGGTGCGCGAGCTCGCCTGGCTGCCGCAGACCTGCGCCTACCGGCTCGTCGCGGAGGGCCGCGACCTCTACTGGTGGCACCACCTCGTCTCCGGCGATCCCGACACGGTGCACCAGGCCGGCATCTCGGCGCAGGGCCGCACGGTCAGCGAGCTCGGCAAAGAGCTGGAGGAATACGAGGACCACATCGTCGAATGGCCGGGGGAGGATCCGCTGGAGGACGCGGCGTAGGGGGGCAGGGCGCTTTCGCTCCGTTGGAGAGTGGGCGCGCTGGCCGCTGAGTCCGCAAGCGTTCGCGGTGTGGGCGCCCTCTCTCCCCTTGAGGGAGAGAAAGCCTTTTCGCGGTCTTGGGCCGAGGCATGCCGAGGCCCAAGTCGCAGAAAAGGCAAGAGAGGGGTGAGGGGGCGTTCATGCCGGGCGCGGAGCGGCGAGGAGAAGAATACCCCTCTCTGGCGATTTCTATCGTTTAGCGCCTGCGGCGCTAAGCCGATGAAATCGCTTTCTCCCCCTCAAGGGGGGAGAGGGAGTGTCGCGATATAGGAAAATATCCCTTGACAGCGTGACGGTGGTCGCGTAGGGTTCGGGCACAGTCGGAAATTTGCGGGCGGCGGAACGAGAGTTTCGGCCGCCTTTTGCTTTTCCGGCGGCGGGTTATCTAAGGCGGGGCAGGGAGTAGGTCGATGGCGCTGGCGTCGGAGCGGCTTCTGGCCCTGCTGGTTCGCGAGATCGCGGCGTTCGAGGCGGATGTCGCGGGCGCAGAGGATGATAATCCCAAGGGCGAGACGGTCGGGCGGGACGGCGGGGCCGAGTTTGCGGCGGCGGCCGGGGCGGCGGATGCGGCGCAGGCCGGGACGCGGCGCCGGGTGGCCGGGGCGCCTGCGGCGGCCAAAGGCGGCCCGGCGAAGCGCGGCGGGGCGACGGCGGCTCCCGGCGCGGGGGCCGGCGCCAGGCGGATGGGGCCGAAGGAGCGCATCGAGCATATCGGCCAGATGGCGAAGGTGCTGGAGAAGCTCCTGGAGCTGCGGCGGCTGGAGACGCTGGCGGCGGCGGGCGGGCCGCAGGACGACGCCGAGGCCGCGCGGCTCGGCGCCGAGCTCCTGTCGCGGCTGCGCAGCCTCGATGCGCGGCGCCGGCACGGCGAATTGCTGTTCGGGCCGGAGGTTTTAGCGGGAGGGGCGGGCGCGGCCGGTACGGAAGGAGATTTGGCGGCCGATCAAGCGGGCGCTGTCGATGCCACCGGTGGAGGACGATGATCCTGCCGGCCGATGGTCGGGCAGCCTGCGATGCCTATTGCGACGACGTCCCGCAGGATCATGACGGCCCCCTGAGGGAGCCGGAGTACTGGGACAGGACCGCACGGGAAATCAACCAGTCCCCGGCCGCCGCCCTTCTCGGCGCCATGCTGCCCTGGCACACCGTCGGCCGGCCGGCGCAGCTGCCGCCGGGGGGCGAGTGGCGGCAGTGGCTGCTGATCGGCGGGCGCGGCTCGGGCAAGACGCGGGCGGGGGCCGAATGGGTGAACGCGCTGGCGGCGGGGACGCCGCCCTTCGCGTCGCGGCCGCACGGGCGCATCGCGCTGATCGCCGAGACGCTGGGCGACGCGCGCGAGGTGATGGTCGAGGGCGAGAGCGGGCTGATGCGAGCGGCGCTGGGCGCGCGGCCGGTGCTGGAGGTGACGCGGCGGCGGCTGGTCTACGCCAATGGCGCGGTGGCGCAGATCTTCTCGTCGGAGGACCCGGACGCGCTGCGCGGCTACCAGTTCGACGCCGCTTGGGGCGACGAGCTGGCGAAATGGGTGCATGGCGAGGCGTGTTTCGACAATCTGCAGTTCGCGCTGCGGCTGGGCGAGCGGCCAAGGGCGCTGTTCACCACGACGCCGCGGCCGATCCCGCTCCTGAAGCGGCTGATCGCCGATCCGGGCACCGCGACGACGCACATGCGCACCGACGAGAACGCCATACACCTGGCGCCGGGCTTCATGGCGGCGATGGCGGCGCGCTATGGCGGCTCGCGGCTCGGGCGGCAGGAACTCGACGGGCTGATGCTGGAGCTGCGCGAGGACGCGCTGTTCGACGTCGCGGCGATCGAGCGGCTGCGGGTACGGGCGGCGCCGGCGCTGCGGCGCATCGTCGTCGGCGTCGATCCGCCGGCATCCTCGACGACGCGCTCGGACGCCTGCGGCATCGTCGCGGCGGGGCTGGCCGCGGACGGGACGATCTACGTGCTTGCCGACGCCTCGGTGCAAGGGGCGAAGCCGCATGTCTGGGCGAGCGCGGCGGTGACGCTGTTCGAGCGGCTGGAGGCCGACCGGATCGTCGCCGAGGTGAACCAGGGCGGCGACATGGTCGAGGCGGTGATCCGCGCGAGCGCGCCGGCCGTGCCGTTCCGTGCGGTGCGGGCGAGCCGCGGCAAGTGGGTGCGGGCCGAGCCGGTGGCGGCGCTCTACGAGCAGGGCCGCGTGCGCCACGCCGGACGGTTTGCCGAGCTCGAGGACGAGATGGCGGATTTCGGGCCGGACGGGCTGACCGGCGGGCGCTCGCCCGACCGGCTGGACGCGCTGGTCTGGGCGGTGACGGCGCTGATGGGGCCGGTGCGCGAGCCGCGGGTAAGGGGGTTGTGAGGGGTAGCGTTGCCGGCGGGCGCTGAGTTGCGCAGAAGCGTGGCAGCACCCCTCTCTTGCGATTTCTATCGTTTAGCGCCTGCGGCGCTAAGCCGATGAAATCGCTTTCTCCCCCTCAAGGGGGGAGAGGGTGCTAGGCATCAGCGGTAGCGGGGCGTGCGGAAAATCCATGCCGCGCGGGCTGACGTGAGCACATTGTCAATACGACGCGGCTTGTGCCATAAGCCATGAAGGCACCACGCTTCGATGATGCCTGATCGGTCTTGGAGGATCGGCCAATGACAGCGGTGAAGAAGGCCAGCAACATCAATGTCCGCATCGCCAGCGACGAGCTGGCGCTGATCAGGCGGGCGGCGGACGCTTCCGGCAAGAGCCTGTCGAGCTTCGTCATCGAAGCCGCCACGGCGAGCGCCGAGAAGGAACTGATGGACCAGCGGTTCCTGCATCTCGACGCCGCGCTTTTCGATTCCGTGGCGGAGACGCTGGCGCAGCCGGCCAGGGTGCATCCGGAACTGGCGGCGCTGCTTCGGGATGACAGCCGGTGGGCGACTTCAAAGCCCTAGGGCTCTTCGCCCCGGAGCCGCTGACCGACAGCCACGACTTCTCGGACTTCAGGTGCGGCAGGCCGAGCCTGGATGCGTGGCTGTCGGACAGGGCGCTGGCCAACCAGAGCGCGAACTACACGAAGACCTTCGTCGTGCGCGACCCGGAGATGCGGGTGCGGGCCTATTATGCGCTGTGCGCCGGGATGATCCTGCGCAAGGACGTGCCGCGCTCGCAACGATCCCACGGGTCGCCGAACGAAATACCGATCGCGCTCCTGGCGCGACTGGCAGTGCACGAGGACCTGCACGGCAAGGGTATCGGAAAGGCGCTTCTGACAAATGCGCTTCGAAACGCGGCTTCTGCGTCGCAAGCGGTGGCTTTCCGTGCCGTCGTGGTGGATGCGCTCGATGCCGACGCCGCACGTTTCTATGAGCAACTGGGATTTCAGCCGACCCCGATCAGCCCGCTGAAGCTGATCCTGCCGATGCAGGACATCCTCGCCTCCATGGGGGTGTGAGCGGAAGAGCGCAGCTCCACCGCAAATCCATCTGAGAACCATCACCAACCTCGCTGCGGCGGGGTTTTTTGTTGCGCCTGTGACGCTTTGTCAGGCGCCCGAAGTCGGAGATCCTCATGCGCTGGAAGACGACGATCGCCGGGTGGTTCGGCGGCGGGAGCGATGATGGGCGGCCGGGCGGGCCCGGCGAGCGCAAGGGGGCGGCGGTGGCGGGCGGTGCGCTGGTGTTTTCCGGCGCCGGCGAGGACGGAGCCTGGCGCGAGAAGGGCTATGCGGCGCTGGCGCGGTCGGGCTTCATGCAGAACCCGGTGGTGTATCGATCGGTGCGGCTGATCGCCGAGAGCGCCGCGGCGATCCCGACAGTGCTCTATGACGGCACCGAGGAGGTGGCGGGCCATCCGATCATCGAACTGCTGCGCCGGCCGAACGGGTCGAGCGACGGCGCGGCGCTGATCGAGGCGCTGTGCGGGCATCTGCTGCTGTCGGGCAACGCGTATCTGGAGGCGGTCGGCATCGACGGCCGGGTGCAGGCGCTGCATGCGCTGCGGCCCGATCGCATCCGCATCGTCGAGGGACGCGACGGCTGGCCGGAGGCCTATGAATACCGGGCGGGCGCGGCGCTACGGCGGATCGCGGCGGAGACGGGGAGCGAGCGGCCGCCGCACCTGCTGCATCTGCGGCTGTTCCATCCGCTGGCGGACCTCACCGGCTATGCGCCGCTGGCGGCGGCGCAGGCGGCGCTGGAACTGCACAATGCGGCGTCGCGCTGGAACAAGTCGCTGCTCGACAATTCCGCCCGGCCGTCCGGCGCGCTGGTCTACCAGCCGGCCGATGGCGGCAACCTGTCGCCGGAGCAGTTCGAGCGGCTGAAGGCCGAGCTCGACAGCGGCTATTCGGGACCGGCGCGGGCCGGACGGCCGATGCTGCTGGAAGGCGGGCTCGACTGGAAGGCGATGGCGCTGTCGCCGAAGGACATGGATTTCGTCGAGGCACGCAACGGCGCGGCGCGCGACATCGCGCTCGCCTTCGGCGTGCCGCCGATGCTGCTCGGGATCCCCGGCGACCTCACCTATGCGAACTATGCCGAGGCGAACCGGGCGTTCTTCCGCCTCACCGTGCTGCCGCTGGCGACGCGGTTGACCGGGGCGATCGGCGACTGGCTGGGCGGGCACTTCGACGCGCCGAGCCTGCGGCTGTCGGTCGATCTCGACAAGGTGGAGGGGCTGAGCGCCGAGCGCGAGGCGCGCTGGGACCGGGTGGCGTCGGCCGACTTCCTGTCGCGGGCCGAGAAGCGCGAGGCCGTCGGCTACGGCGCCGAGGGCTGACGGCCTCCGGACGCGATCCGGAAAGCGGACGCGCAAAAAAGGAGCGGCGCCAGAGGCACCGCTGAAAAACATCGACATCAAAATCAGGACGGGAAGACCATGCGGCGAGGACGGTCGAATGTCAATCCGCGGCAGGGCGATCCCGCCGTGCGGACGGAGCCGGAGCGATGAGCGCCGAGCCGGCGACGGCGCTGGCGCTGTGGCTGTCGAAGCTGGTCGGGGCGATCGCCGGATCGGCGATCTCGGTGGCGTATCTCCTGCCGCGCGGGCGGCGCGAGGCGGCGACGCGGTTCCTGACCGGCATCGTTACGGGCCTCGTCTTCGGCCCGCCGGTCGGGCTGATCCTCGCCGAGCGGATGCGGCTCGACGACAGCCTGAGCGCGGTCGAGCTGGCGCTGATCGGCTCGGCCGTCGCGAGCCTCTGCGCCTGGTGGGGGCTGGGGGTGCTGCAGCGCTTCGCCGAGAGCCTGTTCCGCGCCCGGCCGGGCTCCGGCGGAGGCGAGAAATGAGCGCTCGCGCGGCGCCGGTGCCGGAAGGCGAGGCGGCGGCGGCAATCCGCGGCTATGCGGCGCTGTTTGGCGATACCGACACGGCCGGCGACCTGATCGAGCCGGGCGCCTTCGGCGCCTCGCTGCGCCACCGCGGCACGGCGGGCATCCGCATGCTCTGGCAGCACGATCCGGCGCGGCCGATCGGGGTGTGGACCGCGATCCGCGAGGACCGCGAGGGGCTCTATGTCGAGGGGCGGCTGGCGCTGTCGACCCAGGCGGGCCGCGAGGCGGCCGAGCTGGTCGCCGCCGGCGCGCTGGACGGGCTGTCGATCGGCTTCCGGCCGCGGCTGGCCCGCCGCGGCGTCGGCGCGACGCGCCGCCGGCTCGTCACCATCGATCTCTGGGAGATCTCGCTGGTGACCTTTCCGATGCACGAGCGGGCGCGGCTGATCGCACCTGCCTTCAGCCGTGCCGCCACGGGCAGCGCGCGGCCGGCCTTCATCGCCCACTGACAGAACGGAGAACAGCATGAACGATCTCTCTCCCGCCGCCCCGGCGACCAAGGCGGCGACGCCGGGTTCGCGCGACAGCTTCGACGACTTCATGGAGGCGTTCGAGGGGGTCCGCGAGGCCAATGACGAGCGCCTCGGCGCCATCGAGAAGCGCATGAGCGCCGACGTGCTGACCGAGGAGAAGGTCGAGCGAATCTCCCGGGCGCTCGACGAGCAGGAGCGGCGGATGGAACGGCTGGCGCTGAAGCAGCTGCGCCCGCCGCTCGCCGGCAACGAGGGCGGCGGCCGGGCGCTGCCGAGCGAGCGCAAGCAGGCCTTCGAGCGCTATGTGCGGGCCGGCGACGAGCGCGAGCTGCGGCGGCTGGAAGAAAAGGCGATGTCCAGCCTGACCGGGGCGGATGGCGGCTTCCTGGTGCCGGACGAAACCGAGACGGAGATCGGCAGGCGCCTCGCGGCGATCTCGCCGATCCGCTCGATCGCCACGGTGCGCACGGTCTCGGCTTCGGTGCTGAAGAAGCCCTTCGCGATCACCGGGGCGCAGACCGGCTGGGTCGGCGAGACCGAGGCGCGGCCGCAGACGACGGCGCCGCAACTGGCAGAGCTGAGCTTCCCGACCATGGAGCTCTACGCCATGCCGGCGGCGACCAACGCGCTGCTCGACGATGCGGCCGTCGATATCGACCGCTGGATCGGCGAGGAGGTGGAGCAGGCCTTCGCCGCGCAGGAAAGCGCCGCCTTCGTCTCGGGCGACGGGGTGAACAAGCCGGCCGGCTTCATGACCGTGCCGACGGTGGACGAGGCGGCCTGGGCGTGGGGCGCGGTCGGCACGATCGCCAGCGGCGCGGACGGCGGCTTCGCGCCGGACACGGCGGCCGACGTGCTCATCGACCTCGTCTATGCGCTGAAGGCCGGCTACCGGCAGAACGCCAGCTTCGTGATGAACCGGCGCACCCAGGCGGCGCTGCGCAAGATCAAGGACGCCGACGGCAACTATCTCTGGCAGCCGCCGGCGGGCGCCGGGGCGCGGGCGACGCTGATGGGCTTCCCGATGGTCGAGGCTGAGGACATGCCGGACATCGCGGCGGGATCGAAGGCGATCGCCTTCGGCGACTTCGCCCGGTTCTACCTGATCGTCGACCGGCAGGGGGTGCGGGTGCTGCGCGACCCCTATTCGGCCAAGCCGTACGTCCTGTTCTACACGACCAAGCGGGTCGGCGGCGGGGTGCAGGACTTCGACGCCGCCAAGTTCCTTGAGTTCTCCGCCTGACGGACGGCCGACCACGACAGGCGGCCGGGCGATGGCGCCCGGCCGGGCTACATGCGGGGAGACGACCATGACGACGACGATCGACCTCGGCGGCGGCGCCGAGCCGGTGACGCTCGACGAGGCCAAGAGCTGGTGCCGGATCGAGCGCGACGACGAGGACGGGCTGATCGGGGATCTGGTCCGCGCGGCGCGCCAGGGCATCGAGGCGATGACCGGGCTGGTGCTGGCGCGGCGGGTGTTCCGGCTGGCGCTGGACGATTTGCCGGCGCATGGCTGGATCGAGACGACGCGGCGGCCGCTGGCCGGGATCGTCGCGATCACTGCCTACGGTCCGGCGGGTGAGCCGGTGAGCTTTGATGCCGACGAGGCGATCGTCGAGCGGGCGCTGGGGCTGGAGGCGATAAGGCTGTCGCCGGCGGTGCGGGCCGCGGCAGTGAACGGCGTCGAGGTGGAGTTCGAGGCGGGCTATGGCGAAGGCGCGGTGCCGGAGAATATCCGCGTCGCGCTGCGGATGATCGTCGCGGCATCGTATGAGCTGCGCGCGGCGGTGGATCCGCAGCTGCAGCCGGCGGCGATCCCGAAGCAGGCGCTGGCGCTGCTCGCCCCCTACCGGCGGGTGACGCTCGGATGACGCCGCTGTTTCTCGATCCGTCGCTCCTGAGGAAGCGCCTGTCGCTGCAGGAGGCGGTGGCGACGCCAGACGGCGCCGGCGGCGCGTCGGAAACATGGGTCGAACTGCGGGAGATCTCGGCGCATGTCGAGCCGGTGGCGGCACGGGACCGCGAGCGCTTCGACAGCCGCGAGGCGACGATCACCCACCGGGTGATCTGCCGGGCGGCGCCGGAGGTGGCGCGGGGGCGGTCGTTCCGGCTCGGCGAGCGGCGGCTGCTGATCCGGTCGGTGCACGACCCGGACGAGACGGGCCGGTACCTGGTCTGCCGCTGCGAGGAGGCGGCCTAATGCGGGTCACGGTGCGGGTGAAGGCGCCGAGGCTGCGGCCGGTGATGCCGGCGGACACGGCGGCGTTGCGGGCGCGGCTTGCGGCGCTGCGGGACCTCGTCGGGAACGCGCCGCTGCCGCGGACGTCGCGTTTGCGGGAAGCGGGAGCCGGGTTGGTGTTCGCGAAGGCGGCACGGCGCGGCGACGCCCGCAAAGACCCGTGAAACCGGGCGCGCGACAGGGCCGGCGCGGGGTATGACGAAAATTTCAGATAATTCGCGGCGTCGGCGTCTTCCCCGGCGCGGCGATCAACGTATCTTACAGCGTAGAACAGAACGCGAGCGAGGATGGTGACATGGCGCATCCGAGCGCAGAACTGCAGAGCGTGATCTTCCAGACCCTGACCTCCGATCCGGGCCTGACGGCGCTGCTCGGGGGTCCGAAGGTCTTCGACCGCCGGCCGGAGCAGGCGAAGTTTCCGTATCTGACCCTCGGCCGGACCGCGGTGGTCGACTGGTCGACCGGCACCGAGGACGGGGCGGAACACATACTGACGCTGCATGTCTGGGCGAAGGGCGGCGGCAAGCAGGAAACCTACGAGATCATGGACAAGGTGGTCGAGCGCCTGAGCAACACGCCGATGGCGCTGCCGGGCCATCACCTGATCAACCTGCAGCTGCAATTCGCCGAGGCGCGGCGCGAGCCGGAATCCACCGCCTATCACGGCATATTGCGGTTCCGGGCGGTGACCGAACCGGTCGCCTGACCAGCGGGGCGCCGGCGGCGCCCTGCAAGCATCGACGTCCAGCAGTGACATCCAGGCGGCCCTTCGGGTCGCCTTTTTTCATGGCCGGTGCGCCGGCGCCGAGATGAGGAATTCCGCAATGGTGGCCCAGAAAGGCAAGGACCTGCTCCTGAAGGTGGACGAGGCCGGCAATGGCGGCTTCGTCACCTTGGCGGGGCTCAGGACGCGGCGGATCGCCTTCAATGCCGAGACGGTCGACATCACCGATGCCGAGAGCGCTGGGCGCTGGCGCGAGCTCCTGGGCGGGGCCGGGGTGCAGCGCGCCTCGCTGTCGGGCGCCGGCATCTTCAAGGACGCGGCCTCGGACGCGGCGCTGCGGCAGATCTTCTTTGCCTCGCGGGTCGTGCCGTTCCAGGCGGTGATCCCGGATTTCGGCACTATTACCGGGCCGTTCCAGGTGACGGCGCTGGAATATGGCGGCGAGCACAATGGCGAGGTGAGCTTCGAGGCGACGCTGGAATCGGCCGGCGCGCTCGTCTTCGCGGCGCTCTGACCATGGCGGCGAACCGGCGGCGCGGCGAGGTATCCGCGATCATCGATGGAAGCGAGCGGACGCTCTGCCTGACGCTCGGGGCGCTCGCGGAGCTGGAGGACAGTTTCGCCGCCGACAATCTCGCGGACCTCGCCGAACGCTTCGGCGCCGGAAGGCTGTCGGCGCGCGACCTGATCCGCATCCTCAGCGCCGGGCTGCGGGGCGCCGGCGATAGCGCGAGCGAGGCCGAGGTGGCGGCGATGCACATCGAGGACGGCGCGGCGGGCGCCGCGCGGCTCGCGGCGGAACTGCTGACGGCCGCCTTCGGGGTGCCGGAGCCGGGCACGGAGACCGGCGCAAACCCTTGAGCGCCGCGCCGGCGGAGCAGGCCGGCGGCGCGGCATTTCCCTGGGACGCGGCGATGGCGGCGGGGCTCGGCCATCTGCGGCTTGCCCCACGCGACTTCTGGGCGATGACGCCGCGCGAACTCGCCGCGGCGCTCAGGCCCGTCGGCGGCCCGATCCTGCAGCCGCTGCGGCGGGCCGAGCTGGCCGCGCTGATCCGGCAGTTTCCCGACCCCTGAGGGACGATCCATGGAAGATGACGAGACGCTGAGCGTTGCCATCGTCGCCGATACGAGCGGCTTTGCGCAGGCGATGGACGACCTGACGCGCCGGGCAAACAGCTTCGGGACCGCGATCAGTTCGGCCCTGCGCGGCGCGGTATCAGGCGGGCGGAGCTTCGACACGGTGCTGCGCCAGCTCGCCCAACGCATCTCCGGCATCGCCCTCGACGCGGCGCTGCGGCCGCTGACCAGCCTGGCGGCGGGCCAGCTCGGCCAGGTGCTCGGGAGCATCGGCGCGGTGGCGGGACAGGCGCCGCGCATCCTGCCGTTCGCCAAGGGCGGCGTCGTCGGGACGCCGAGCTTCTTTCCGGCCGGCGGAAACCTCGGGCTGATGGGCGAGGCGGGGGCGGAGGCGATCCTGCCGCTGCGGCGCGGCGCTGACGGCACGCTGGGCGTCGCGGCACCCGGCGGCGGGGCAGGGCCTTCCATCGTCTTCAACGTGACCAGCCCGGACGCCGAGAGCTTCCGGCGCTCGGAGGCGCAGATCCAGGCGATGCTGGCGCGCGCGGCAGGCCGCGGCCGGCGGGGGCTCTAGCCATGGCGATCGCGGCGTTCGACGAAGTGCGGTTTCCGCTGCGGCTGTCCTTCGGGACGAGCGGCGGGCCGGGGCGGCGGGTGGAGATCGTGCGGCTGTCGACGGGGTTCGAGCACCGCAATCTGCGGCACCGCCATTCGGTGCGGCGCTACGATGCCGGGTCGGGGCTGCGGAGCCTCGCCGATCTCGCCGAAGTGCTGGCGTTCTTCGAGGCGCGGCGGGGACGGCTGACCGGCTTCCGCTTTCGCGACCCGCTCGACTGGCATACGGCGCCGTATGGCGCGCCGGCCGGGGCGTTCGACCAGTTGCTCGGCATCGGCGACGGGGTGACGACGCGCTTCAGCCTGCGCAAGATCTACGGCGAGGGCGAGGCGGCCTATCACCGGCCGATCGAGAAGCCGGTGGCCGGCACCGTGACGGTCGCGGTGGACGGGGTGGAGGTCGCGGCGGGTTTCGCGATCGACACGGTGTCCGGGAGCGTCACCTTCGCGGCGCCGCCGGGCGCCGGGGCGGCGGTGACGGCGGGCTTCGCCTTCGACGTGCCGGTGCGCTTCGACGTCGAGCAGCTGAGCGTCAACGTCGCCGCCTTCGAGGCCGGCGACATCCCGTCCATTCCGCTGATCGAGATCCGGCCATGAGGGACATTCCGGCGGCGCTGGCCGCCCATTTGGCGCTTCCGGCGACGACGCTGGCGCATGGCTGGCGGCTGACGCGCAAGGACGGCGTCGTCCTCGGCTTCACCGACCACGACGCGCCGCTGCATTTCGCCGGCACCGTGTTCGAGGCGGCGACGGGGCTGAGCGCGACGGAGGCCGAGGCGACGCTCGGACTGGCGGCGACGACATCGGAAGTGGAGGGCGCACTGGCGTCGGCGGCGATCGACGAGGCCGACATCAGGGCCGGTCGGTTCGACGGCGCGAGGGTCGAGATCTTCGCCGTCGACTGGCAGGACCCGGCGTCGCACCTGCTGCTCGACGTCGCCGAACTCGGCGAGGTGAAATACGGCGAGACCGGTTTTGCCGCGGAACTGCGCGGGCTGACGGCGGCGCTCGACCGGGTGCGCGGGCGGCTCTATCGGCGCCGCTGCGACGCGGTGTTCGGCGACCATCGCTGCCGGTTTCCGGCGCAGGAGCCGCCCCATACGATCGAGGTGGTCATCGCCGGCACCGAGGCTGCCGCGGTGCTGGTGGCCGGCGACCTTGGCGGCAATCCGGGCCGCTTCGGCTTCGGCGGGGCGGTGTTTCTCGACGGCGCGGCGGCGGGGCTGGCGGCGGAGGTCGTCACGGCCGCGACGACCGGGCTCGGCACGGTCCGGGTGGCGCTGGCCGATCCGCCGGAGGCGGCGGTTCAGCCGGGCAACCGGCTGCGGCTGACCGAAGGCTGCGATCGGCGCTTTTCGACCTGCCGCGACCGCTTCGGCAATCAGGCGAATTTCCGCGGCTTCCCGCATATTCCGGGCGGCGACCAGGTGTTCTCGATCGCCAAGAGCGACGGCGTCCATGACGGCTCGCCGGTGGTGCCATGACCGCGTCGACGCGGCCGGCGGTGGCGCTGACCGTGGCACGAAGCTTCCTCGGCACGCCCTATCGGCACCAGGGCAGCCGGCGCGGCATCGGCTGCGACTGTCTCGGCCTGGTGCGCGGGGTCTGGCGGGAGCTCTACGGAAGCGAGCCGGAGGCGCCCGGGCCGTATCGCACCGACTGGGCGGTGCGCGGCGGGCCGGACCGGCTGATGGAAGCGGCGCGCCGGCATCTCGTGGCGGTCGAGGCCGCCGGGATGCTGCCGGGGGACGTGCTGCTGTTTCGCTGGCGGGACGGCGCGCCGGCGAGCCATTGCGGCATCGCCGACGCGGACGGGCGGGTGATCCACGCCTATGAGGGCGCCGCGGTCGTCTCCTCGCCGCTGCCGCATGCCTGGTCGGCGCGGATCGCCGGCGTCTTTCGGTTTCCGGAGTAGGTGATGGCGACGATCCTGTTGCAGGCGGCGGGCAGCCTCGTCGGCGGCGTGCTGGGCGGGCCGTTCGGCGCGGTGCTCGGCCGCGCCGCCGGGGCGCTGGCGGGCGCTTCGGTGGATTCCTGGCTGTTCGGCGGCACGACGCGCAGCGAGGGGCCGCGGCTCACAGGCAGCCGCATCATGCAGGCCGACGAGGGCGCCGGCATCCCGCGCGTCTACGGCAGCGCGCGGGTTGCCGGCCAGGTGATCTGGACGACGCGTTTCGAGGAGGATTCCGACACCGAGCGCCAGGGCGGCAAGGGCGGCCCGCGGGTGGAGGTCACCACCTACAGCTATTACGGTAATGTCGCCGTCGGGCTCTGCGAGGGGCCGATCGCCGCGATAAGGCGGGTCTGGGCGGACGGCGAGGAACTCGACCTCTCCGACATCGTATACCGCGTCTATCGCGGCGACGAGGGACAGGCGCCCGATCCGCTGATCGAGGCGCGGCAGGGCGCGGGCAACGCGCCGGCCTATCGCGGCCTTGCCTATCTCGTCTTCGAGCGGCTGCCGCTGGAGCGCTGGGGCAACCGCATCCCGCAGATCTCCTGCGAGGTGCTGCGCCCGGTGGGCCGGCTGGAGAGCCAGATCCGGGCGGTGACGATCATCCCCGGCGCCAGCGAGCACGGGCTCGACCCGCGCCCGGTGCGCGAGCGGCTGGGGCCGGGCGAGGACCGGCTGGTGAACCGCAACATGCTCTACAAGGCCAGCGACTGGACGGCCTCGCTGGACGAACTCGGCGCGCTCTGCCCGGCGCTCGGGCGCGCGGCGCTGGTCGTCTCCTGGTTCGGCGACGATCTGCGGGCGGGGCACTGCACGCTGCGGCCGGGGGTGGAACTTTCGGCGCGCGACGAGGACGAGACCTGGCGGGCCGGCGGCGTCGGGCGCGGCGGCGCAAGGCTGATCAGCCGGCTCGGCGGCGGTCCGGCCTTCGGCGGCACGCCGAGCGACGCCGGCGTCCTGCGGGCGATCGCCGACCTGAAGGCACGGGGGCTCGCGGTCACCTACTACCCGTTCATCCTGATGGACGTGCCGCAAGGCAACGCGCTGCCCGACCCCTATGGCGGGGCGGCGCAGGCGGCGTTTCCCTGGCGCGGCCGGATGACGCTGGATATCGCGCCCGGCAGGCCGGGCTCGCCGGACGGCACGGCGGCGGCACGGACGGCGGTGGACGCGTTTCTCGGAACGGCCGATCCGTCGGATTTCAGCGTCGGGGCGGGCGGGATCGGCTATTCCGGGCCGGCCGAATGGTCCTATCGCCGGATGATCTTCCACCAGGCGCATCTAGCCAAGCTTGCCGGCGTCGACGCCTTCGTCATCGGCTCGGAAATGCGCGGCCTGACGCAGATCCGCGACGGCGACGGGCGGTTCCCCTTCGTCGAGGGGTTGATCGACATCGCCGAGGCGGTGAAGGCGATGATGCCGGAAGCGATCGTCACCTATGCGGCGGACTGGAGCGAGTATTCCGGCCACCAGCCGGCGGACGGGTCGGGCGACGTATTCTACCATCTCGATCCGCTCTGGGCCTCGCCGGCGATCGACGTCGTCGGCATCGACAATTATTTGCCGCTTGCCGACCGGCGAGACGGCGCCACGGCAGAGGATGGCGCGCCGTCGGACTACGATGTGCCGGCGCTGCGGGCGGGGATCGCGGGCGGGGAGTATTTCGACTGGTACTATGCCGGCGATGCCGACCGGGCGGCCGGGCTGCGCACCCCGATCACCGACGGCGCGGCGGGCAAGCCGTGGGTGTTCCGACCGAAGGACATCGCCAGCTGGTGGGCCAATCCCCATGTCGAGCGGCGCGGCGGCGTGGAGGTGGCGGGCCCGTCGCCCTGGGTGCCGATGTCGAAGCCGATCTGGTTCACCGAGCTCGGCTGCCCGGCGATCCACCGCGGGCCGAACCAGCCGAATGTCTTCGTGGATCCGAAATCGTCCGAGAGCTTCGTGCCGCATTTCTCCGCCGGCGGCCGGGACGACCTGGTGCAGCGGCGGTTCCTCGAGGCGCAGCTCGGCTACTGGGACCCAGCCTCGCCGGATTTCACCGCGGCGAACAACCCGGTCTCGCCGCTCTATGGCGGGCGGATGGTCGATCCGGGCGCAATCCACCTCTGGACCTGGGATGCGCGGCCCTATCCGGCGTTTCCGGGCCGCACCGACGTCTGGAGCGACGGCGACAACTGGCGGCGCGGCCACTGGCTGAGCGGCCGCCTGGCCAATGCGCCGGTGGACGCGCTGATCGCGGCGATGCTCGAGGACCACGGCATCGGCGACTACGACGTCTCCGCCGTGGAAGCCTCGATCGGCGGCTTCGTCGTCTCGGGGCCGGACACGGCGCGCCGCGCGCTGGAAGAGCTGATGCGGCTGACCGGCACGGTGGCGCATGTCTCGGGCGGCGGGCTGGTGTTCCGCTCGCTGGCGCGGGTGTCGCCGGTTTCGGACATCGGCGCGTTCGTCGACGACGAGGGCGCCTATGTCGAGCGGCGGCGCGGCGAGGCGGGCGAGGCGGCGGAAGAGATCGCGCTCGGCTTCCTCGATCCGGCCCGCGCCTACCAGCCGGCCTCGGCCGAGGCGGTGCGGGCGGAGGCGGCGCATCCGCGCAAGGCGGTCGTCGACCTGCCGGTGGTGCTGGAGGAGGACCAGGCGCGGGAACTGGCGGCGGCGATGCTGCAGGAGGCCGGCGTCATCGCGGAGACCGCGCGGCTTGCCGTCGCGCCGTCGATGCTCGGGCTCGAGACCGGCGACGTGGTGACGCTTGCCGAGCGGCCGGGCGACTGGCTGGTGACGCGGATCGAGACCGGCGCGGCGCGGCGCATCGAGGCGCGGCGCCTGCCGCCGCGCCGGCGCGCGAGGCCCGACCAGGGCGCGCCAGGACCAACGCCGCAGCCGGGCCGGCCGGGGCTGGCGTCGCGGCCGGTGGTGCATCTCCTCGACCTGCCGCTGCCGGACGGCGGCGAGGGCATCGCCGGCGCGCGCTTTGCCGTCGTCGCCAAACCCTGGGTCCCCTGTGTGATCACCGCCGCCGGCACCGACGGCGCACCCGAGCGGCGGGCGACGGCGAGCCGCCCGGCGACCGCCGGCATCCTGACGCGGGCGCTGGCGGCGAGGCCGGTCGGGATCGTCGACCGGGCGAACCGGCCGCGGGTGCGGCTCTATCGCGGCGCGCTGGCGTCGATCTCGCATGCGGCGATGCTGGACGGCGGCAATCTCTGCGCCGTGGAAGCCGCGCCGGGGCTCTGGGAAGTGCTGCAGTTCGAGATCGCCGAAGAGGTGGCGCCATTCGAGTTCGAGCTTGCCGGCCTGCTGCGTGGGCAGGGCGGGACGGAGGACGCGATGGCGGCGGGAGCGGCGGCGGGTGCGGCCTTCGTGCTGCTCGATGCCGGCGCCGGCGCGCTCGGGCTGACCAGCCGGGACGTCGGCCGGAGCCTTGCCTGGCGGGTCGCGCCGCTCGGCCGGCCGCTCGACGATCCGGCCGTGGTGAGCGTCACCGCGGCGCTGGGCCACCGCTCGGTGAAGCCGCTGTCGCCGGTGCATCTGGCCGGAACCTACGCCGCCGACGGCAGCCTGACGGCCACCTGGATCCGCCGGACGCGGATCGGCGGCGACGGCTGGGACGGCATAGAAGTGCCGCTCGGCGAGGAGCGCGAACTCTACCGCATCGAGATCACGGACGCGGCGGGTGGGCTCCTGGTGCGGGAGACGGACGGGCCGGCGCTGGCGGTGCCGGCCGGGGAACTGGCGGCGGCCTTCGGGGCGTTGCCGGCGGCGCTGACGCTCCGCGTCGCCCAGGTGAGCCCGCAATGGGGCGCGGGGACGGCCCGCAGCGCCGTGATCGGCCGGGCGGTCTGAGCCCGCGAAGAAACCAGCAAGAGGAGACGCGCATGAACGAAGACAAACCCTGGTACCAGTCGCGCGGCGTCTGGGGCGGCATCGTCGCGCTCGTCGCGGCGCTAGCCGGCCTGTTCGGCGTCACGCTCGATGCCGCGACTCACGAGGCGCTGACGGTGTCGCTGACCAGCGCCGCGGCAGCGATCGGCGCCGTGGTGGCGATCATCGGCCGGCTGGCGGCGCAGAAGACGCTCCGCTAGCATGGGCCACGAGGCGGCGGACGAAAGTTCGCCGCCTACATTCATTCGTCGTTCAGCGACCGGCTGCTAGTTAGAGACACGCCCTTCACCGCCCGGCGGCCCTTCCGGCTCACATCAGGCCCACATGACCCCACTGCGCCTCTTCATCGCCTGCCTCCTGACCTTGATGCTGCCCGGCATGGCGGGCGCGGCGACGACCGGGGCGAAAGTTCCGGTGGCGGAAAGGGTGCAGGGTTTCGACTGGTCGGAACGCCCCGACGACAGCTTCGAGATCGCGCAAGCGGACTGCTCGGGCGCGGCGGCGCAGGCGGCGGCGCAGACCGGCGGGCAGGTTCTCTCGGTGTCGAGCCGCGAGGAGGGCGGGCAGACCGTCTGCGTGGTGACCGTGCTGATTCCGGGCACCGACGGCGGCCGGCCGCGCAAGGAGACGGTGACGATCCGGCCCTGATCGGGGCGGGATCCGCCGGACGGCACTAGCAGGGGACGAATTCATGCGCATCCTGGTGGTCGAGGACGACCAGACTCTGAACAGGCAGCTGACCGAGGCGCTCGGCGGCGCCGGCTACGTGGTCGACCGCGCCTTCGACGGCGAGGAGGGGCATTTTCTCGGCGACACCGAGCCCTACGACGCGGTGATCCTCGACGTCGGCCTGCCGGTGATGGACGGCATCAGCGTGCTCGAGCGCTGGCGCCGGGAAGGGCGCCGCATGCCGGTGCTGATCCTGACCGCCCGCGACCGCTGGAGCGACAAGGTCGCCGGCATCGACGCCGGCGCCGACGACTACGTCACCAAGCCGTTCCACGTCGAGGAAGTGCTGGCGAGGGTCCGGGCGCTGATCCGCCGCGCCGCCGGCCACGCCTCGTCGGAGATCCATTGCGGGCCGCTGCGGCTCGACATGCGCGCCTCGCGCGTGACGCTGGACGGCACGCCGCTGAAGCTGACCTCGCACGAATACCGGCTGCTCGACTATTTGATGCACCACCAGGACCAGATCGTCTCGCGGACCGAGCTCATCGAGCATCTCTACGACCAGGATTTCGACCGCGACTCCAACACGATCGAGGTCTTCGTCGGCCGCCTGCGCAAGAAGATCGGCATCGACCTGATCGAGACCGTGCGCGGCCAGGGCTACAGGATGCGCGATGCTGACCCGGGCCGGTAGGTCCCTCACCGCCCGCGTCATCGTCCTGTCGAGCCTGTGGGCGGTGCTGGCGCTTGCCGTGGCGGGTGGGCTGATCTCGTCGCTCTACGCGCAGACGGCCGAAAAAGGCTTCGACGACCTTTTGACCGCGCAGCTCTACAACCTGGTGAACAGCGTCGGCATCGGGGCGAACGGCTTCCTCTCCGGCTCGCCCGATCTCGGCGACCTGCGCTACGTGCAGCCGCTGTCGGGCTGGTACTGGGAAGTGCTGCCGGCGAGCGAGAACACCCGCGGCCGCCTATCGTCGGGCTCGCTCGGCATCCTGTCGATCCCGCAGGTGTCCACGGCCGAGGCGCCGTTCGATCCGGCCTATCGCCGCAGCTACGAGATCCCGGGCCTCGACGGCGAGACGCTGAAGGTCATGGAGACCGAGGTGGTGCTCGACGCCGAGAACCATGCAGCGCGGTTCAGGGTGATGGGCAATGCCAGCGTGCTCGCCGCCGAGATGGCGCGCTTCGACCGGACGCTGACGCTTTACCTCGGGGCGGTGGGGCTTGGCACCGTCCTGGTCAACGTGCTCGCCATCCTGTTCGGGCTGCGCCCGCTCGGCGAGGTGCGGCGGGCGCTGTCGCGGGTGCGCACCGGCCGGGCGGAACGGCTGACAGGGCGGTTCCCGAGCGAGATCGAGCCGCTGGCGGTCGAGCTGAACGCGCTGATCGACAACAACCGCCGGATCGTCGAGCGCTCGCGCACCCAGGTCGGCAATCTCGCGCATTCCCTGAAGACCCCGATCGCCGTGCTGGTCAACGAGGCGGAAGCGGTGGGCGGCGAGCGCGGGCGGATCATCGCCGACCAGAGCGAGCGCATGCGCCAGCAGGTGCAGCATTATCTCGACCGGGCGCGGGTGGCGGCGCAGTCGGAGGGCGCGGTCTTCCGCACGCCGGTGCTGCCGGTGCTGGAGCGGCTGGCCCGGGTCGTCGCCAAGCTCAACCCGCATCTGGAACTGGAATTCGACGCCGCGGATGCCGGCGAGCTGGTGTTCGCCGGCGAGCAGCAGGACCTCGAGGAGATCCTCGGCAACCTCCTCGAGAATGCCGGCAAATGGGCCACGGGCCGCGTCCGGCTGGGCGCCTCGGCTATCTCGCCGGAGCGCCTGGCGATCGTCGTGGAGGATGACGGGCCGGGGCTCAGTGAGGCCGAGATCGCGGTCGCGACGAAGCGTGGCCGGCGCCTCGACGAGGCGGTGCCGGGCAGCGGCCTCGGCCTTTCCATTGTCTCCGACATGGTGGCGGAATATCGCGGCACGCTGGGTTTCGGGCGTTCGACGCTGGGCGGATTGCGCGCCGAGATCGCCCTGCCGCGCGCGCTCGGTTCGCTGGCGGCTTGACATCGCGGGGCGAAGCGACGAACTCCCCCCGGAAAGACGCCGACGCTCCGCCGGCAGAATGTCCCATCGGATGAACGCCATGCGCACCCTGTCGAAGCTCGCCGTGCCGCTGTTGCTGCTGCCTTTCGCCGGCTGTCTCAGCGGCGGCCTGGGAGGCGGCGGCGGCTTCGGCGCGGCATCGGCCGGCGTGACGGCGCTGGACGGCGGCCTGATCGGCCAGAACGAGGCGACGCGCGCCTGGCCGTCGCAGGCGCGCTCGCGGGCGCTGGAGGCGGAATTCCAGGCGCTGCAGTTCGGCCTGCCGGGCCAGCCGGTCGCCTGGGCCGCCGACGGCTTCAGCGGCGAGGTGGTGCCGACGCAGCTCTACCGCGTCGGCTCGCAGGATTGCCGCGGCTATTCGCACACCTTCAAGGGCACGGCGCAGCCGACCAAGACGGTCGGCACTGCCTGCAAGACCGCGGAAGGTTACTGGAAGCCGGTGGCGTAAGGCGGCGGGCGGCTTCACGGGCGCCTTGTCTCGATTGACATGATACGTAAGTTACGTATCATCTGATCCATGCACTCCGTCTGCCTGACCTCCGCATTCGAGCGCGCGGCCCGGGCAGCGGGCATGACCGAGAGCGAGATCAACGCTCTCGTCGATTACCTCGCCGAGAACCCGGCTGCCGGCGAGGAGATGAAGGGCACCGGCGGGTGTCGGAAGCTTCGCGTGGCCGGTCGCGGGAAAGGCAAGAGCGGCGGCTATCGGACCATCACCTTCTATTCCGGTGAGGCTGTTCCCGTCTTTCTCATTACGGTGTTCTCGAAGGGCGAGCGTGCCAGCCTGACCGCCGGCGAGCGGAACAAGCTCAAGGCCATGGCAGCCGTCCTGGTCGATGAGTACAAGCAACGCGTGACGAAAGTGGGTGAGGACAGATGAGCAAGGAGGCCTTCGAAAGGATTTCGGAGGGTCTGGACGAAGCGGTTCGGATCGCGCGGGGTGAGCTCAAGCCCGTCAAGCTTCATGTTCCTGCCGAACTGGACGTCCGAGGCATGCGTCGGCGTCTGGGCCTGTCGCAGGATGCGTTCGCGTCGGCCTTCGGCTTCACCATCAACCAGATCCGCGAGTGGGAGCAGGGGCGGGCGCGGCCTCTCGGCGGCGTGCGCGCCTACCTGCTACTGATCGAGCGTTCGCCGCAGAGCATTCTCGCGCTGCTCCAAGATACCGGTGCGCATCAGGCGGCCTAGATCGCGTCACTGCGCATCCGCCCGCAGGTGCCCGTCTGCTGTCTGGCGTCTAGAGATGGGCGACCTGCGGAATCTACGTACCCGCTTTCCCTTTGATTTGAATGGGCAGGCATCGCCCGCTCTGCTAGAGCCTCGCCGCGTCTTGCAATGAAACCGCGGGAAGCGAGAGCCGGGTCCGCCGGCCTGTTCCGCTCGGCTCCCGCTGTTCGTATAAGGGTGGCATGATTTTCTGGTTTGTCGCAGCCGGCATGACGGCTGCCGCGACGCTCATCGCCTTGTGGCCGCTGTTTGCCGATGCGCCGCGCCAGGTGGCCTCGCGCGCCGAGCACGACGTCGAGGTCTATTCCGCCCAGCTGCGCGAGCTCGAGGCCGATGTCGAGCGCGGCACGATGCCCGCCGCCGAGGCGGCGACGGCGCGCGCCGAGATCGGGCGCCGGCTGCTGCGCGCCGCCGGCAAGGCCAAGCTCGCCGCCGAAAGCGGGCCGCGCGGCTGGCGGCGGCGCGGCGCCGTCGCCACGGTGGTCGCCGTGGTGGCGCTGGTGCCGCTCAGTTCGGCCGGCCTCTATTATCTCTATGGCGCGCCCGGCCTTCCCGACCTGCCGCTCGCCGGACGCCAGGCGCCGGGCCAGACGCCGGATCCCGATATCGGCCGGATGGTCGCCGCCGCGGAGGAACGGCTGGCGACGGAGCCGGAGGACGGCCGCGGCTGGGACGTGCTGGCGCCGATCTACCTGCGCATGGAGCGGCCGGAGGATGCCGCCAACGCCTTCCGCCAGGCGATCCGGCTGCTCGGCACCTCGGCGCCGCGCGAGGCGGGGCTGGGCGAGGCGCTGACCCAGCTGGCCGACGGCGAGGTCACCGACGAGGCGCGCGGCGCCTTCGAGCGGGCGCTCGCCATCAATCCCGCCTTCCTGCCGGCGCGGTTCTTCCTGGCGCTCGACCTGTCGCAGGAGGACCGCCACCAGGAGGCCGCCGTCGCGTGGTCGCAGCTCGTCGAGATGAGCCCGCCGAACGCGCCGTGGATGCAGATCGCCAATGCCGCGCTCGCCGACGCGCGCCAGAACGGCGCCGCGCCCGTGGCCGATTCCGGTGCGGGAGCCGCGGCGGGTGCGGGCGGGGCTCCGGCCGCGTCGGGGCCGACCGCCGCCGATGTCGAGGCGGCGGCGCAGATGGCCGAGACGGACCGTCAGGCGATGATCCAGGGCATGGTGGCGCAGCTCGCCGACCGTCTCGCCGCCCAGCCTGACGACGTGGAAGGATGGAAGCGGCTGATCCGTTCCTATAGGGTGCTGGGCGAGGACGACCGGGCCGGCGAAGCCTTCCGGACCGCCTCGCGGACCTTTGCCGCGGACTCGGCCGCCGGGCGGGAGATCGCCGCTTTGGGGACGGAACTCGGCCTCGCCGCGCAGGAGACGCAGCCATGACCCGCAAGACCAAGCGCCTAGCCTCGATCGCGGCGATCCTGGTGGTCATCGGCGCGGCGGCGGGCCTGGTGCTCACCGCGCTGTCCGACTCCGTCGCCTTCTTCAACTCGCCGAGCGACATCGTCGCCAACGCCCCGGCCCCGACGCAGCGGATCCGCCTCGGCGGCCTCGTCGAGGCGGGGTCGGTGGTCCGCGACGGATCGAAGCACGTCACCTTCCGCGTCACCGACACGCTGGAAAGCGTGCCCGTCGCCTATACCGGCCTGCTGCCGGACCTCTTCCGCGAGGGACAGGGCGTCGTCACCGAAGGCACGCTCGGGCCGGACCGGGTCTTCATGGCCGACACGGTGCTCGCCAAGCACGACGAGAACTACATGCCGAAGGAGGTCGTCGACGACCTGAAGGCGCGCGGTCTCTGGGAGGAGGGCAAGGGGATGGTCAATTCCGAGGCGAAGCCCGTTTCGATGGACGCGGGAGCCGGCTCATGATCGTCGAGATCGGCCACTACGCGCTCATCCTGGCGCTGTCGCTGTCGCTCCTGCAGTCGGTGCTGCCGGCGATCGGCGCCCGCACCGGCGACGCCCGGCTGATGGAGACCGGACCGCTGACGGCGACGGCCAGCTTCGTCCTGCTCGCCATCGCGTTCTCCTCGCTCACCGCCGCCTACGTGATGTCCGACTTCTCGGTGCTGAACGTCTTCCAGAACTCCCATTCGCTCAAGCCGATGCTCTACAAGATCACCGGCGTCTGGGGGAACCACGAGGGCTCGATGCTCCTGTGGGTGCTGATCCTGGTGTTCTTCGGCGCGCTGGTGGCGCTGTTCGGCCGCGACCTGCCGGCCAGCCTGAAGGCCAACGTGCTGGCGGTGCAGGCCTGGATCACCACCGCCTTCCTGCTGTTCATCCTGACCACCTCGAACCCGTTCACGCGGCTGGTACCGGCGCCGATGGAGGGCCAGGACCTCAACCCGATCCTCCAGGACATCGGCCTCGCGATCCATCCGCCGCTGCTCTATCTCGGCTATGTCGGCTTCTCAGTGGCCTTCTCCTTCGCGGTGGCGGCACTCATCGACGGGCGGATCGACGCCGCCTGGGCCCGCTGGGTGCGGCCGTGGACGCTGGCGGCCTGGATCTTCCTCACTGCCGGCATCGCGATGGGCTCCTACTGGGCCTATTACGAGCTCGGCTGGGGCGGCTGGTGGTTCTGGGACCCGGTCGAGAACGCCTCGTTCATGCCCTGGCTGTCGGGCACCGCGCTGCTGCATTCGGCGCTGGTGATGGAAAAGCGCTCGGCGCTGAAGATCTGGACGATCCTGCTCGCCATCCTGACCTTCTCGCTGTCGCTGCTCGGCACCTTCCTCGTGCGCTCCGGCGTCCTCACCTCGGTGCACGCCTTCGCCGTCGACCCGGAGCGCGGCGTGTTCATCCTGGGGATCCTCTGCCTGTTCATCGGCGGCTCGCTGGCGCTGTTCGCCATCCGCGCCTCGTCGCTGGAATCGGGCGGCCTGTTCGCTCCGATCAGCCGCGAGGGCGCGCTGGTGCTCAACAATTTGTTCCTGACGACGGCGGCGGCGACGGTGCTGATCGGCACGCTCTACCCGCTGCTGCTCGAGGTTCTCACCGGCGAGAAGATCTCCGTCGGCGCGCCGTTCTTCGACCTGACCTTCGGGCCGCTGATGGTGCCGCTGCTGCTGGCTGTGCCGTTCGGTCCGCTGCTCGCGTGGAAGCGGGGCGACCTGCTGGCGGCGGCGCAGCGGCTGTATGTCGCCGTCGGCGCGGCGATGCTCGCCATCTTCGCGACGGTGGCCGCCAATTCCGGCGGCGAGATCCTCGCCGCGCTCGGCTTCGGCCTGGCGGTCTGGCTGCTGGTCGGCAGCCTGGTCGATCTCTTCGGCCGGGCGAATTTCGCCAAGGTCGGCTGGCGCGTCGGGCTGGCCCGGCTGCGCGGCCTGCCGCGGTCGGCCTTCGGCACGGCGCTGGCGCATTTCGGCCTCGGCGTGACGGTGCTCGGCATCGTCGCCACCACCGCCTTCGAGACTGAGACGGTAACGACGATGGCGCCCGGCCAGAGTGTCGATGCAGGCGGCTATTCGGTGCAGTTCGACGGCGTCGCGGCGCGGGCGGGGCCGAACTACGAGGAGCAGGTCG
Organism: Aurantimonas sp. HBX-1; assembly: GCF_021391535.1. Lineage (GTDB taxonomy): Bacteria > Pseudomonadota > Alphaproteobacteria > Rhizobiales > Rhizobiaceae > Aurantimonas. Next base: position 2,695,068 of record NZ_CP090066.1, on the reverse strand, counting down.
GCACCTTCACGCTGCGCCGGGACGGGGTCGGCGCCGGGACGATGGAGAGTGCCAAGCGCTTCTACCCGGCAAGGCAGATGCCGACGACCGAGGCGGGGATCGTCACAAGCTGGTTCTCGCAGCTCTACATCTCGCTCGGCGATCCGGCGCCCGATGGCGGCATCGTCGTGCGGATCTGGTGGAAGCCGCTGATCACGCTGATCTGGATCGGCGCGATCTTCATGGCCGTCGGCGGCACGGTCTCGCTCGCCGACCGGCGGCTGCGGGTCGGCGCGCCGGCGCGCGGCCGCGGCCCGCGGCTGGCGGAGGCGTGACGTTGCTGCCGCGCCTTCGCCGCATCCTCGCCGTCATCGCGCTGGCGCTGCTGCTGCTTCCGGGCGCGGTAATGTCGCCCGCAGGCGCCGTGCAGCCCGACGAGGTGCTGGCCGATCCGGCGCTGGAATCGCGCGCCCGCGACCTTTCGGCGGGCCTCAGGTGCCTCGTCTGCCAGAACCAGTCCATCGACGATTCGGACGCCGAACTCGCCAAGGACCTGCGGGTGCTGGTGCGCCAGCGGCTGGTCGCCGGCGATACCAATGCCGAGGTGATCGACTATCTGGTGTCGCGCTACGGCGAGTTCGTGCTGCTGAAGCCGCGCTTCGAGTGGGGCACGCTGGCGCTCTGGGCGACGCCCGTCGTCGTGCTGCTCTCCGGCGTCGCCTTCGCGGTGTCCAGCGTCCGGCAGCGCCGCCGCGAAAGCGCTGTCGCCGCGCTCTCGGCCGAGGAAGAGGCGGCGCTCGACGATCTTGCACGGTCGCGGCAATAGCCGGCGCAGCAGGCCGCCTGAGCAAGGCAACCTTACGAACATTTCACACGGCCGAAAACCTCCCGTAATCCGGGCGTCCCTATTTTCCCCGTCATCAGCAGCTATCCGCCATCCAGCGGAACGAGCCGCCGACGAATTCAACGGAAAAAGGGTCTCCGATGCGAAACCAAGTCAACAGCAAGAAGACGCGCCGCGGCGTGATCGCCAGCGTCCTGGCCGCCGGCGTTGCCGGATCGGTCCTCGCCGGCGGAATGCTGACCAACACCGTGCCGGTGCTCGCAGATCCGGTCAAGGTCGAAGCGCCGACCGAGAATTTCGGCTTTGCGGACGTCGTGGAGAAGGTCTCCCCGGCGGTCGTATCCGTGCGCGTCACCCAGAACATCACGCCGGCGGCGAACGACGGCGCCCAGATGGAAAGCCCGTTCGGCAATCTGCCGGAAGACCATCCGCTGCGCCGCTTCTTCGACGTTCCTGGCAGCCCCGGCATGCCGCGCGGCATGACCCCGCCGCGCGAGCCCCGCAACGCGATGGGCCAGGGCTCGGGCTTCTTCATCTCCGACGACGGCTACGTGGTCACCAACAACCACGTCGTCGAAGGTGGCAGCAAGTACACGGTAGTCATGGATGACGGCACCGAGTTCGATGCCAAGCTGATCGGCACCGACCCGCGTACCGACCTCGCCCTGCTCAAGGTCGACGACGCGGATCGCACCTTCACCTATGTCGAGTTCGGCAGCGATGATGGCGTGCGCGTCGGCGAGTGGGTCGTCGCCGTCGGCAATCCGTTCGGCCTCGGCGGCTCGGTGACGGCCGGCATCGTCTCGGCCCGCGGCCGCGACATCGGCGCCGGCCCCTACGACGACTTCCTGCAGATCGACGCGGCGGTCAATCGCGGCAATTCCGGCGGCCCGGCCTTCGATCTCAACGGCAAGGTCATCGGCGTCAACACCGCGATCTTCTCGCCGTCGGGTGGCAATGTCGGCATCGCCTTCGCCATCCCGGCTTCGGTCGCCAAGGACGTGATCAAGTCGCTGCGCGAGAATGGCAGTGTCGAGCGCGGCTGGCTGGGCGTGCAGATCGCGCCGGTGACCGCCGACATCGCCGAGGCTGTCGGCCTCGCCGACGACAACGGCGCGATCGTCACCCTGCCGGACACCGAGACCCCGGCTTCCAAGGCCGGCATCGAGACCGGCGACGTGATCACCGCGGTCAACGGCGAGACCGTCGAGGGCCCGCGCGAACTGGCCCGCAAGGTCGCCGACTACCGGCCGAATGCCAAGGTCGACGTGACCGTCTGGCGCGACGGCAAGGCCCAGGAGATCGCCGTGACGCTCGGCGACCTGTCCAGCCTCGACGAGGCGGCTTCGGCCGAAGGGTCTTCCGGACGGCCGTCGGTCGATCCGTCCTCGCTGTCGGGCTATGGCCTGACGCTGACGCCGTCGGAAGACGGCGACGGCGTGGTGGTGACGAATGTCGACCCGGACTCGTCCGCGGCGGACCGTGGCGTGCAGGCCGGCGACGTCATCGTCGCCGTCAACGGCACGGAGGTCTCCAGCCAGAAGGAGGTCCAGGACGCGATCTCCGAGGCTTCGGAATCCGGCCGCAATGCAGCGCTCTTCCAGCTGCGCAACGGCGACCAGAACCGCTTCGTCGCGCTGCCGATCGCCAAGAGCTGACCATGACGATGGACGGGGTCCTTCGCGACCCCGTCCCGGGCGGCGGGGCCGGTGGCGTTTCGGAAACGAGACGCTTCGGTGCCGCCGCCTTTTCTTTTGACGACGATCGACGAGATAGGGAACGGACATGTCTTCTGTTGCAGCCGAGGGGCTTTCTCCCGTTTCCATGCGCATTCTCATCATCGAAGACGACCGCGAGGCGGCCGCCTATCTCGTCAAGGCGCTGCGCGAGGCAGGCCATGTCGCCGAGCACGCCGCCAACGGCGAGGACGGCTTCCACATGGCCGATACCCGCAGCTACGACGTCTTGATCGTCGACCGCATGCTTCCGGCACGTGACGGGCTCTCGGTGGTCTCAGGCCTGCGCGAGAAGGGCAACGGCACGCCGGCGCTGATCCTTTCGGCGCTCGGCCAGGTCGACGACCGAGTCACCGGCCTGCGGGCCGGCGGCGACGACTACCTGCCCAAGCCCTTCGCCTTCTCCGAACTGCTGGCGCGGATCGAGGTGCTCGGCCGCCGCCGCGGCGGCAAGGAGGTCGAGACCGCCTACCGCGTCGGCGACCTCGAACTCGACCGGCTGTCGCACGAGGTCAAGCGCGGCGGGAAGCCGATCGTCCTGCAGCCGCGCGAGTTCCGCCTGCTGGAATATCTGATGAAGCACGCCAACCAGGTGGTGACCCGCACCATGCTGCTGGAGAACGTCTGGGACTATCATTTCGACCCGCAGACCAACGTCATCGACGTGCATGTCTCGCGGCTGCGCTCGAAGATCGAGCGCGAGTTCGGCTCGCCTCTGCTGCATACGGTGCGCGGCTCGGGCTACATCATGCGCGCCGGCGAATAGGGCATGGCGCGGCTAAAGGCGCTGATGCGGATGACGGCGGTTCGCCTGTCCGCGGTTTATCTCCTGCTTTTCGCCATCTGCGCCGTCGTGCTGGTGTTCTACGTCACCGCCACGGCATCGAACATCCTGAAGAACCAGAGCCGTGCCGCGATCTCGGAAGAGATCAGCGAACTCTCCCTGATCTACCAGACAACCGGCATCGTCGGGTTGGTGCGGACGATCGACCGGCGGGCGCGCCAGCCGGGCGCCTCGCTCTATCTCGTCACCGACGCCACCGGGCGGATCATCGCCGGCAATGTCGAGAGCCTGCAGGTCGGGGTCCTGGACGAGAACGGATTCACCGAGAACGCCTTCGGCTACGAACGCTTCTCCGAAGACGCCAGGAACCGCTACTATATCGCCGTCGCCGAGGTCTTCAGCCTGCCGAACGGCATGCGCATTCTTGTCGGGCGCGACCAGACCGAACAGGAGCGCTTCCGCGAGATCGTCCGCTCGGCGCTGATCCTGGCGCTCGCATTGATGAGCGCGGCGGCGGTGCTGGCCTGGGTCTTCGTCGGCCGCAAGGCGCTGCAGCGGCTCGACCGGATGTCTGCGGCCAGCAACCGGATTCTTGCCGGCGACCTCAGCGAGCGGCTGCCGGTGACCGGGGCAGGCGACGAATTCGACCGGCTGTCGGAGAACCTCAACCGGCTGCTGGCGCGCGTCGCGCTGCTGCAGGAGGGACTGCGGCAGGTCTCCGACAACATCGCCCACGACCTGAAGACGCCGCTGACGCGGCTGCGCAACCGCGCCGAGGCGGCGCTTGCCGTGGGGGCGGGGGCGGGCGAGGGGGGCCCGCGCGAGGCGCTGGAGGGCATGCTCGGCGAGGCCGACCAGATGATCCGCACCTTCGACGCGCTGCTGATGATCTCGCGGGTCGAGGCGGGCTCGCACCCGGTGCTGAAGCAGAGCGTCGACATCGCGGCGATCGTCGCCGACGTCGCCGAACTCTACGAGCCGCTGGCCGAAGAGGTGGACGCGCGGCTGGTCGTCGATGCGCCGTCGCCGGTCATGGCGCTGGTCAGCCGCGAGCTGATCGCCCAGGCCCTGTCCAACCTCATCGACAATGCGCTGAAATATGCCGTCGCGCCCGACCGGCCGACGACGGTGACGATCCGCCTCGCGGTGGCGGACGGCATGTGCCGGCTTTCGGTGGAGGACGACGGCCCCGGCATCCCCGCCGACCAGTACGAGCGGGTGCTGGAGCGCTTCTACCGGCTCGACCGCAGCCGCACGATGCCGGGCTCGGGCCTCGGCCTGTCGCTGGTGCAGGCGATCGTTCGCGTGCATGACGGCGAGCTGACGCTTGAGGATGCCGCGCCCGGCCTTAGAGTTGTGCTGGTGTTTCCCCTCGATGGAAGGACCAGCAGCAGCGATGGCGGATGACCGACCCTGCCTCGGGATCGGCGGAGACATCCGCCCGCTCCCGCTCGACCCCGACAAGGCCGCGGCCTGGCTCGCCGACCTGCGCAAGGCGGCGGCGGCGAGGGAACTGCCGCGGCTGGAGGCGTTCCTGGCCGGCGGCGGCAAGCAGGTCGACGCGCTCGCCGCGATCCTCGACCTCTCCACCCACCTCAACGCCGAGATGCTGCAGCATCCGGAATGGCTGGACGGGCTCTTCGACCATGAGCCGCGGGCCCGGATCGACGCGCTGATCGCGGAAGCCGCCGGCCTTGCCGGCGCCGATCTCGGCGAATCCGCGATGATGCGCGAACTGCGCCGCATCAAGCGCGAGGCCAGCCTGCTGATCGCGCTGCGCGACCTGTTCGGGGCGGCGTCGGTCGCCGAGACCACCGCCGACCTCTCGGCCCTGGCGGAAGCGGCGATCGACGCCGCCATGCGCTTTTGCCTTGCCGACGCGCATCGCGCCGGCAAGCTGCAACTGCCGCATCCGGACGACCCGGAGCACGGCTGCGGCATCTTCGTGCTCGGCATGGGCAAGCTGGGAGCCGGCGAGCTCAACTATTCCAGCGACGTCGACCTGATCGTGTTCTTCGACGCCGACGCCGGCATCTGCACCGATGCGGGCGAGCAGGTGGACGTGTTCTCGCGGCTGGTGCGCCGGCTGGTGCGGATGATCGGCGAGCGCACCGCCGACGGCTACGTCTTCCGCACCGATCTGCGCCTGCGGCCGGACCCCGGTGCCATGCCGCTGGCGATCTCCACCGACGCGGCGATGACCTATTACGAGGGTAGCGGGCGCAACTGGGAGCGCGCCGCGATGATCAAGGCGCGGCCGGTCGCGGGCGACCGGGCGGCGGGCGAGGCGTTCCTGCAGGAGCTGACGCCCTTCGTGTGGCGGCGCTATCTGGACTTCGCGGCGATCGCCGACATCCAGGCGATGAAGTCGCGCATCGACGAGCATCGCGGCTTCGACGAGATCGCCGTCGCCGGCCACAACGTCAAGCTGGGGCGCGGCGGCATCCGCGAGGTGGAGTTCTTCGTCCAGGCGCAGCAGCTGATTGCCGGCGGCCGGTCCCCCGGCCTGCGGCAGCGGCGCACCGACAAGGCGCTGGCGGCACTCACCGGCGGCGGCTGGATCGCGGCGGACACCGAGCGCGAGCTCAAGGACGACTACTGGTTCCTGCGCCGGATCGAGCACTGCATCCAGATGGTCGCCGACGAGCAGACCCATACGCTGCCTGAGGATCCGGACGGGCTCGAGCGCATCGCGCGGCTGGCCGGTTTTCCCGATCGCGAGGCTTTCTCGACGGCGCTGCTGGAGCGCCTGCGGCGGGTCGACCGGCACTTCACCCGCCTGTTCAACGACGGGCGCAACCGCGACCGGGGGGCGGTGCCGGAAGGCGGCTTCGAGCGGCTGCTGTCCACCGACGACGATCCGGACAGCCTGAAGCGGCTGGCCGAGCTCGGCTATGCGCGGCCCGCCGACATCGCGCGGATCGTGCGGTCCTGGAATTACGGCCGCTACCGGGCGACCCGCTCGGAGGCGGCGCGGGAGCGGCTGGCCAAGGTCATGCCGCTGCTGCTCGAGGCCTTCGCCGACGCGCGCGACCCGGATGCGGCCATCGCCGCCTTCGACACGTTCCTCGCCGGCCTGCCGGCGGGCATCCAGTTCTTCTCGCTGATCGCCTCCAACCCGCGCATCCTCGACCTCCTGGCGCTGATCATCACGTCGTCACCGATGCTGACGGCGACGATGGCGGCCCGGCCGCACGTCTTTGACGCGCTGCTGGACCCGGCCTTCTTCGACGAGGTGCCCGACCGGGCGCTGATGGCCGAGCGGCTGGCGCCGTTCCTCGCCGATGCGCAGGGCTACGAGGAAGTGCTGGCGCGGCTGCGGATCTTCGCCTCCGAGCAGCGCTTCCTGGTCGGCGCGCGGCTGCTCAGCGGCGTGGTCGATGTCGGCGAGGCGGGGCCGGCCTTCTCCAACATCGCCGACGTCGTGCTCGAGGCGACGCTGGCGGCGGTCTCGGACGCCTTCGCCGAGCGCCACGGCCGCGTGCCCGGCGCCCGCGTCGCGCTGCTCGGCATGGGCCGGCTCGGCAGCCGCGAGCTGACGGCGGGCTCGGACGTCGACCTCATCCTGCTCTACGACCATGATCCTGATGCGGAAGAATCCGACGGCGAGAAGAAGCTGCCGGCGAAGGTGTATTTCGCCCGGCTGACGCAGCGGCTGATCGCGGCGCTGACCGCGCCGATGCGCGAGGGCGTGCTCTACGAGGTGGATTTCCGCCTGCGCCCGTCCGGCAACATGGGCCCGCTCGCCACCCATATCGACCGGTTCCGGCGCTACCAGGAGGCCGAGGCCTGGACCTGGGAGCGCATGGCGCTGACCCGCTCGCGCACCGTGGCGGGCGACCCCGGCCTGCGGGACGAGGTCGCTGCGACGGTGCGGGCGCTGCTTGCCGCGCCGCGCGACCCGGCCGAGACCGCCCGCGACGTCGCCACGATGCGGGCCCGCCTGGAGCGGGAGAAGCCGCCGAAGGGCCCGCTCGACCTCAAGCTGCGGCCGGGCGGGCTGATCGATCTCGAATTCCTGGCGCAATGGGCGCTGCTGACCGGCCGCGCGCCGCTCGACCTCGTCGGGCACCCGACGGCGGACGTCCTGGCGGCGGCGGATCTCGGCGACCCGCCGGCGCCGATCGAGGCGGACCTGCCGGGGACGATGCGCTGCTTCACCGCGGTGATCCAGGTGCTGCGGCTGGGGCCTTCCGGCGTCGGCGCGGTGTCCGACCTGCCGCCGGGCCTCCGCGAGCGGCTGGCGAGGACCATCGGCGCGGAATCGGCGGACGGGATCGAGCCGCAGCTGGCGGCCGAGGCGGCGGCGACGCGGTCGGCCTTCGAGACGCTGTTGCCGATCGAGGAGGAAGCCGGCGAAGCGGCGCCGGCGGGCGCGGCGATGCGCCAGCGCTGAGGCGGCGTCAGGCGGCGGTGGCGATCGCCAGGGCCGGCTGCTCGCATTTGTCGAAGCCCGCGGCCGGCAGGCGCAGCGCGACGATCGTACCGACCCCGACCCGCGAGGAGATCCGCATCCGCCCGCCATGCAGCTCGACCAGCGAGCGCGCGATGGCGAGGCCGAGGCCGGTGCCCTTGTTGGTGCGGGTCCACTCGTTCTCGATCTGCTCGAACGGCCGGCCGAGCGTGCGCAGCGCCTCCTGCGGGATGCCCATGCCGTCGTCGCCGATCGAGATCAGCACGGAGTCGCCGACCTGCTTGACGCCGAGCCGCACCGATCCGCCGGCCTCGGTGAACTTCACCGCGTTCGACAGGAGATTGATCAGGATCTGCTTGGTGGCGCGCCGGTCGGAGCGGATCTGCAGGCGCTCCGGCGCCGCCACCGCGAGCGTCAGCTGCTTCCTGGCGGCCTGGATCTCGACGATCTTCATCGCCTCGGCGACGGTCTCTGCGAGGTCGACCTCCTCCGGGTTGAGGATCAGCCGGCCGGCCTCGATCTTGGCCATGTCGAGGATGTCGTTGATCAGCCGCAGCAGATAGTGGCCGCTCTGGTGGATGTCCTCGCAGTACTCGGTGTACTTCTGGCAGCCGATCGGCCCGAACGTGCCGTCGCGCATGATCTCGGAGAAGCCGAGAATGGCGTTCAGCGGCGTGCGCAGCTCGTGCGACATGTTGGCGAGGAAGGTCGTCTTGGCGCGCGAGGCGGTCTCGGCGCGCTCCTTCTCGGCGGCGAAGCTGGCGTTCAGCTCGCTCAGCTGGCCGGCCTTGCGCTCGGCGTCGCGGCGGGCGGTCGACAGATCCTCGATGACGGCGATCAGGCGGCGCTCGGAATCCGACAGCCGCGCCTGGTGCAGCTTCAGCTGGGTGACGTCGGTGCCGATCGACACGAACCCACCGTCGGCGGTGCGGCGCTCCGACATCAGCAGCCATCGCCCGTCCGGCAGCAGCGCCTCGGAGGCGCGTTCGCCGGCGGTGAAGGTGGGGCTGGTCACCAGCTGGCTGTCGATCGGCCGCCGCGCCTTGGCCATCACCGTTTCGAGCGGCGTGCCGCGGGCGACGTCCGCCTCGGTCAGGCCGAAGGTCTCGCGGTATTTGGAGTTGCACAGGACGACCCGGTCGCGATTGTCGCAGAGCACGAAGGTCTCGGAGATGTTCTCGATGGCGCTGTTGAGCTGCTCGTTGGCCTCGTCGGAGCGGCGGGCGAGTTCCTGCTGCTCGCTGACGTCGACCGCGACGCCGATCAGGTGCACCTCGTGGTCGCCGCAGCGCGTGACGTCGGCGCGGGCCCGCAGCCAGACATAGGTGCCGTCGCTGCGGCGCATCCGGAAGACGCGGTCGAGATGGCCGATGCGCCCGGCGGCGACGCCGCGAGCGACGTCGAACAGGCTGCCGTCGCCGGGATGCAGCAGCGGCGCGATCTCGCCGAAGGACAGGACGTCGTCGCGCGGCACCATGCCGAGGATCTCGTACATCGAACGCGACCAGTACATCCGGCCGCGGCCGATGTCCCAGTCCCAGAGGCCGCAATGGCCGCGCGACAGCGCGGTGTCGACGCGCAGATGCGTCTCGAGATAGAGCGCGTCGGCGTCCTCGGCCCGGATCGACTGGCGAAAATAGGCGTAGAGCATCACCAGCATCATGAAGCTGGTCAGCACGAACAGCGTCACATTGGTGTAGACCGAGGACTGCCAGCTGGCGAACAGCTCCGCCTCGGGCTGGATGAAGCTGACCGTGCCGGCGCCCTCGCCGAGCGTGGCGCTCGCCACATAGGCGGCTTCGCCCTCGAAATCGGTCTCCTGGACGCCGGCCCGCTCGCCGAACATCAGCAGCGCCTGGGAGTCGCCCATCAAGAGGCGGAGATCCTGGCCGATCAGCCGGTCGTAGCCGGGCATCGCCGCGGTGATCCGGCCGGCGGCGTCGCTGATCACCGCGAAGCGCCCGTGCTCGACTACCTCGGCCGGAATTTCGCTGGTCAGCAGCGCGGCGCCATCGATGCTGCCGTCGGCGAGCAGCGCGGACCGGCTCTCGGCGCGCATCAGCGTCGCGGCGATCTTCAGGTCGCGGGCGACCTCGCGCTCGATGCCGTCATGCTCGCCGACCAGCGAGGCGAAACGGGCTATGGCCGCGACGGCCAGGAACAGGACAATCAGGACGGGGATGCTGCGGCGCAGGGGCCGCTCGGAGCGGAGGAGCTTTTCGTAGGCTGGGGCGGCGAGGATTTTCGCGTGTCCGACGATCTCGGCTTTAGCGCTCAGCAGGGTCTCGAATCGGGACAAACGTCCCCCTGCCGGCGCGCTTGACGCGTCCGCTCGCATGTCTCACCCCTCGTAGCCGCATTCGTTGATCCGGCACGCCGCACATCCCGAATCACCTCCAATTGATCAGACCCGAATCACCTTGTCCAGAGTCGGAATGAGGAGGAATTAAGAAATCAATGTGATCGCAACTCAGCGCAACGATCTTTCCACGATATCCCTGGTATCGTTGGAAAGATCTGGAATCGCTGCAAGTTTTTCCAGCGTTTCCTGTGCGGCATGGCGGCGTCCCGCCTCGAAGCTGCGCCACGAACGAAATGTTGTCGCAATTCGTGCGGCGATTTGCGGGTTGAGCTTGTCGAGTTCGGCGATCCGCTCGGCCACCCAGCGATAGCCGGCGCCGTCCGCCCGGTGGAAGGCCAGCTGGTTGCCGCCGGCGAAGGTGCCGACGAGGGCGCGGACCCGGTTCGGGTTGCGCAGGGTGAATTTCGGGTGGCCGAGCAGACCGGCGACGATGTCGAGCGCGGCCTTGTCCGGGACGGTCGCCTGCAGCGCGAACCATTTGTCGACCACCAGCTCGTCGTGCTCGAAGCGCGCGTAGAAGTCGGCGAGCGCCGCCTGCGAGGCTTCCTCCGCCGGGAAGCGGTGCACCAGGATCGCCAGGCCGGCGAGCCGGTCGGTCATGTTGCGCGCCGCCCGGTACTGTGATGCGGCCGGGGCCGGATCGCCGTCGGCGGCCGCAAGATAGGCAAGCGCGACGTTGGCGAGCGAGCGGCGCCCGGCGCTGTCGGCATCGGGCGAGAAATCCGCGGCCGGCCGGGCGTCGGCGCGGATGCGCTCGAACAGCGCGCGACCGCGCTCGCCGATCAGCCGCCGCGCCGCCTCGACCGCGGCATGGATCGCGTCGGGGTCGACGTTCTCGGCGAGCATCCGGGCGATCTCGGCCTCGCTGGGCAGGGTGAGGGCCTGGGCGCGGTAGGCCGCCTCGATGCCCTCGTCGCCGGCCGAGCCGAGGATCGCGTCGACGATCTCCGGCGGCAGCGGCTGCGCCGCGGCCTGCCCGTTGCGGCTGGCGGCGACCAGCGCGTCGGCGACGAGGTCGTTGAGGATCCGCCAGCGGTTGAAGAGGTTGGGGTCGAGCCGGGCGAGCGCCAGCCGGTCGGCCAGGGGCTGCTCGTGATGCAGCGTCACCGGCGCCGAGAAGTCGCGCAGCACCGAGAGATACGGCCGTTCGCCGACATTCTCGAAGACCACGGTCTCCGCCTCGGCGGTGAGGTGGATGACATCGCCGTCGATCTCCGCGCCATGGGCGGCCGTGAACGCCTTGTCCTCGCCATTGGCGCCGACGAGGCCGAAGCGCACGGGAATGTGGAAGGGCGCGCCGCCGGTGCCGGAAGCGCCGACCTCGAGCGCCTGCTTCAGCCCGACCGTCAGCGTGCCGCTGGCCGCGTCCCAGTCCTCGCTGACCGCCAGCGAGGGCGTGCCGGCCTGCGAATACCACAGGGCAAACTGCGTCAGGTCGGCGCCGGTGGCGTCCTCGAAGCAGGCGATGAAGTCCTCGATCGTCGCGGCATCGCCGTCATGGCGCTCGAAATAGAGATCCATGCCCTTGCGGAAGCCGTCGCGGCCGAGGATGGTCGCGACCATCCGCACCAGCTCGGCGCCCTTGTCGTAGACGGTGGCGGTGTAGAAGTTGTTGATCTCGCGGTATTCGCGCGGCCGCACCGGATGCTGCAGCGGGCCCTGGTCCTCGGGGAACTGGTGCGCCTTGAGCCGCCGCACGGAATTGATCCGCTGCACCGCGGCGGAGCGCTCGTCCGCCGAGAACTCCTGGTCGCGATAGACCGTCAGGCCTTCCTTCAGGCAGAGCTGGAACCAGTCGCGGCAGGTGATGCGGTTGCCGGTCCAGTTATGGAAATATTCATGCGCGATGACCGTCTCGACGCCGGCATAGTCGGCGTCGGTGGCGGTGTCGGGGTCGAGCAGCACGTATTTGTGGTTGAAGACGTTGAGGCCCTTGTTCTCCATGGCGCCCATGTTGAAGTCGGGGATCGCCACGATGTTGAACACGTCGAGATCGTATTCGCGGCCGAAGCGCCGCTCGTCCCACCACATCGAGCGCTTCAGCGCGTCCATGGCGTAGCCGGCCTGCCCGACGCGCCCCTTCTCGGTGTAGATGCCGAGTTGGACCGGCTTGCCGCTGGCGGTCCGGAAGTCCTCGTGGATCGAGTCGAGGTCGCCGGCGACGACGGCGAAGAGATAGGACGGCTTGTTGAACGGGTCGTCCCACACGGCGAAGTGCCTTCCGTCCGGCAGGTCGCCGTGCCCGGCCGGGTTGCCGTTGGACAGGAGCACGGGCGCTGCGGCGCGGTCGGCCTCGATGCGGACGCGGTAGGGCGCCAGCACGTCCGGCCGGTCGAGGAAATAGGTGATGCGGCGGAAGCCCTCGGCCTCGCACTGGGTGCACCAGACGCCGTTGGAGCGATAGAGCCCCATCAGCTTGGTGTTCTCCTCCGGCACGATGCGCGTTCCGACGTCGAGCATGAAGCGGCCGGCGGCGGGCGGGGCGGCGATCTCCAGGCGCTGCGGCGTAGCGGTGAAGGCCTCGGGCGCCAGCGCCGCGCCGTCGAGCGAAACCCCGACGAGCGTCAGCTCGTCGCCGTCAAGCACCAGCGGCGCGTCGGCGGCCGCCCCCTCGCGGCGCTCCAGCACCAGCTGCGTGTCGATCTCGGCGCTTCCCTCGAACAGCCGGATCGTCATCGCCACGGAATGCAGGACGAAGTCGGTCGGGCGGTAGTCCTCGAGCTTGATCGTCGGGCCGTCATCGGTGCGCAGCATGCGGGATATCCTCTCTGGTCACCCCGGAGTTAATCCTGCCCGCGCCGAATGCCAACCGTTTCGCGTCGCCGCCGTGCCACCGCCGCCCTCGACGCCGGCGCGCTGGCGCAATAGATGGGACGAGCGGCCAGAATCCGGGACGACGATACCGTTCCCGGCGCGCCGCTGCGGACCCGCGTGCGAGGAAGCTTCGGCATGAACGTCATGACTCCCAAATTCGGCCTCGGCGCCTCCGTGCTGCGCAAGGAAGACGACGCCTTCATCCGCGGCGCCGGCCACTACACCGACGACGAGACGCGCGAAGGGCTGCTGCACGCCGTCGTCGTGCGCTCACCGCATGCCCATGCCAAGTTCCGCATTGCCGATCTGGAGGCCGCCCGCGCGGCCCCCGGCGTGCGGCTGATCCTGACCCACGAGGACGTCGCCGAACTCGGCGACATCCCCTGCATGGCGCCGATCAAGCCCGCCGACGGGGCGCCCTTCGAGCCGCGCAACGCGCCGGTGCTGTGCCGCGACGTCGTCCGCCATGTCGGCGACGCGGTCGCCTTCGTCGTCGCCGACAGCGCCACCGAGGCCCGCGACGCCGCCGAGCTGGTCGAGGTCGACTACGAGCCGCTGCCGGCCGTCGCCGACATCGCCGGCGCCGAGGGCGCGGCCCAGGACTCCGACGGCCACCTCGCCACTCGCCTCCACGAGGGCGACAAGGCGGCGGCTGAGGCCGCCTTCGCCGCCGCCGCGCATGTCAGCGAGATCACGCTGGTGCAGAACCGTCTCGTCTGCAACTACATGGAGACGCGTTCGGCGATCGGCGAGTATGCCGAGCCGCGCTACACGCTGACGACCGGCAGCCAGGGCGTGCACGGCATGCGCAACATCATCGCCGGCAAGGTGCTGAAGATCGGCAATGACGAGCTGCGCGTCCTCACCCGCGACGTCGGCGGCGGCTTCGGCACCAAGGCCTTCGTCTATCGCGAGCATGCGCTGGTGCTGGTCGCGGCGCGCCGCCTCGGCCGGCCGGTCAAGTGGACCGCCGACCGCACCGACCATTTCGTCAGCGACACGCATGGCCGCGACAACGTCGTCACCGGCAAGATGGCGATGGATGCGGACGGCCGCTTCACCGGCCTGTCGATCGACCTCGCCGCCAATCTCGGCGCCTACGCCTCGCAATACGGGCCGATGATCCCGTGGTTCGGCATGTCAATGGCGACCGGCCTCTACGACATCCCGGCGATCGACGTCGATTGCCGCATCTACTACACCAACACCGTGCCGGTGGACGCCTATCGCGGCGCCGGCAGGCCCGAGGCGGCCTATCTGATCGAGCGGCTGGTCGACCAGTGCGCCCTCGATCTCGGCATCGACCGGGTGGAGCTGCGCCGCCGCAACTTCATCCGCGGCGACCAGCTGCCCTATCGCACGGCGTTCGGCCGGCTCTACGACACCGGCGACTTTACCGGCCATCTGGAGGAGGCGCTGCGCCGCGCCGGCTGGGCGGATTTCGAGACCCGGCGCGCCGCTGCCAAGGCAGCCGGCAGGCTGCGCGGCATCGGGCTGGCCGCCTATGTCGAGGCCTGCGCATTTCCGGGCTCCGAGCCGGCCTATGTCGAGCTGACGCCGGAAGGCCGGGTCGAGCTGAAGATCGGCACCCAGTCGAACGGCCAGGGCCACGCGACCGCCTATGCGCAGTTCGTCGCCGAGGAGCTGAAGCTCGACTACGCCATGATCGACGTGCGCCAGGGCGACACCGACGAGACGCCGACCGGCGGCGGCACCGGCGGCTCGCGCTCGATCCCGCTGGGCGCGGTCTCGGTTCGCCGGGCGAGCCAGGCGCTGGCCGACAAGCTGAAGAAGCTCGCCGCCGACGAGCTGGAAGCCGCGGTGGCCGACATCGAGCTCGACGCGGGCACCGCCCGCATCGTCGGCACCGACCGCTCGATCGACTTCGCGGCGCTGGCGGCCGCCGCCAGGAGCGACGCCGACCGCAAGGCCACCGGCGAGTTCAAGCAGGAGGAGGCGACCTATCCCAACGGCACGCATGTCTGCGAGGTCGAGATCGACCCGGAGACCGGCGCGACGCACATCGTCGCCTACACGATCGTCGACGATTTCGGCGTGACGGTGAACCCGGTCCTGCTCGCCGGCCAGATCCATGGCGGCGTCGCGCAGGGCATCGGCCAGGCGCTGATCGAGAACGCCGTCTATGACGGCGAGGGACAGCTGGTCACCGCAAGCTTCATGGACTACGCCATGCCGCGGGCGGAGGACCTGCCGAATTTCGACTTCCGCACCCGCAACGTTCCCTCGACCACCAATGCGCTGGGCATCAAGGGCGCCGGCGAGGCCGGCACGATCGGCGCGGCGCCGGCGGTGATGAACGCCGTCGCCGATGCGCTGCGGCCGGCGGGGGTCGCGCATATCGACATGCCGGCGACGCCGCTCAGGGTCTGGGAGGCGCTGCAGGCAGCGCGCTGACGGCCGGCGCGGGGATCGCGCGGCCCGGCGGCATCGGCCGCCGCGAGGGGGATGGCAGGGCATGAAGAGTGCGACGCAGGACGGGCGGGTCTCCCGCCCGATGCTCGGCATCTTGCTGAAATGCATTTCGGTGGTGATCTTCGTCGGCATGCAGACGGCGATCAAGTCGGGCGGCGAGGCGATCCCGGCCGGCGAGATCGTGTTCTTCCGCTCGTTCTTCGCGCTGGTCCCGGTGGCGATCTATCTCGCCTGGCTCGGCGACCTCGGCACGGCGCTGAAGACCGACGATCTGCCGGGCCATGTCGTGCGCGGCCTCGTCGGGGTGACCTCGATGAGCTTCGGCTTCTTCGCGCTGACGCGGCTGCCCTATCCGGAGTGGATCACCATCTCCTACGCGGCGCCGCTGCTGACGGTGGTGTTCGCCGCGGTGTTCCTGAAGGAGGTGGTGCGGCTCTATCGCTGGAGCGCGGCGATCGTCGGCCTCCTCGGCATCGTCGTCGTCACCTTGCCGAGCCTCTCCGTCACGGCCGAGCCGCTGGACGACGGGCAGCTGCTCGGCATCGCCGCGGCGCTGATCTCGGCGACCGTCGCCGCCATCGCGATGATCCAGATCCGCCGGCTGGTGCGCACCGAGGCGACGGCGACGATCGTCGTGTATTTCTCGCTGACCTGCTCGGTGATCGCGGCGCTGTCGTCGATCTTCTTCGGCTGGGTGGTGCCGAGCCCGGAACAGGCGGCGTACCTCGTCGTTGCGGGCCTCTGCGGCGGTGTCGGCCAGCTGCTGCTGACCTCGGCCTATCGCTATGCCGACGCCTCGACCGTCGCGCCCTTCGAATACACCTCGATGATCCTCGCCATCGCCATCGGCTATTTCCTGTTCGGCGAGTCGGTGAGCCTGGCGACGCTGATCGGCGGCGGCATCGTCGTCTCGGCCGGCATCTTCATCATCTGGCGCGAACACCGGCTGGGCATCGAGCGCAACCGGGCGCGCGGGGTGTCGCCGCCGGGGGGGTGAGGCGGCTACTATCCGGCTTCGAGCAGACGGCTCATGAAGCGGCCGGTGGACACCATGCATGGGATGGCTGAGAATCCGGCTCAACGGACGGCCTGCGCCCGCCCTTGGTCGCAGGTCCAGGGACCTTTGCGGACTTTCGTCGCCCGGCCGACATCCGATATACCGAAGCATGAGGTCCGCTTCCACGACATCCTCGGGCGCCATACGCGCGATTGCCCTGAGGGAAATGAGCCTCGCCTGGCAGTTTCTTCTGGCCGGGATGCTGGTTCTGTTTCTCGGCATGACCATCATTGGCCTTTGGGTAACTGATCGCATCGAAGAGGCCGCGACGCGCAACGCCGCAGTGGCAACGGCGCTCTATGTCGACAGCATCATCGCGCCGCTGACTCAAGAACTCGCCAACCGCGACAGCCTCGGCGAGGGAGCGCAACTTGCGCTGCGTGAGACGCTGGGCGCCGGTGTACTCGGCGATCGGCTGGTTTCCTTCAAGATATGGGCGCCCGACGGCACGATAATCTACGCCAACGAGGACACGCTCGTCGGTCAACATTTCGAGCCCGAGGAAGGGCTCAGTGCGGCACTCGCAGGTCGGGTGCACGGGGAATTCGACAGCCTCGACGATCCTGAAAGCGCGATCGAGCGGCGCGCGAACATAGCGTTGCTCGAAATCTACAGCCCGATCCGCGAGCCTTGGTCGGGACGGGTGATCGGGGTCGCCGAGTTCTACGAGACGGCGGAAGGCCTGAGTGCCGACATAGCGCAGGCGAGGGTCCGAAGCTGGCTGGTGGTCGGTGTCGTTACGGCCGGCATGCTCGGCTCACTCTTCCTGATCGTCGCCCGCGGCAGCCGCATGATCATCCGCCAGCGCACGGCGCTGAAGGACAAGGTCGAGGAGTTGTCGCAACTGCTTTCGCAGAACCGGATGCTGCGTCTTCGTGTCGAGCAGGCATCGCAGCGGGCCGCCGGGCTGAACGAGCGTTACCTGCGTCGTATCTCCGCGGACCTGCACGACGGCCCGGCGCAGCTTCTGGCCTACGCCTTATTGCGTCTCGACATGATGCCGGAACGCGTCGATCTGCGGGTCGTCCAGACGTCACTTGACGAGGCGATGCAGGAAATCCGTGATATCTGCCGCGGGTTGACGTTGCCGGAACTGGACGCACTCGACCTCGATGCCGTGTTGCGCCGTGCCGTGTCGTCTCACGTGTCCCGCACCGGCACTGTCGTCTCGTTGAGCATCGACGGACCGACGGCGACATTGTCGCAGGCCGAGAAGATCTGTGTCTACCGCTTCGTCCAGGAAACGTTGAACAATGCGACCCGCCATGCTGCGGGCGCTTCCCAAGTTGTTGAGGCCATCACGTCCGACGACGGGCTTACGATCGCCGTGCGCGATGACGGCCCCGGATTTGATCGCCATGCTGCCGTAACTGGGCTGGGCCTTGCGGGACTCGAGGAGCGTGTCGTCCAGATCGGGGGTCGCTTCGATCTCGACAGCACGCTCGGACGCGGCACCACTGTCAAGATGATGCTATCGGCGAGAGGAGTTGGGGCATGAGCGAAGCCGGGGGACTTATACGGATCATCGTCGTCGACGATCACCCCCTGTTCAGGGAAGGTGTGTCGCTGACGCTCGCGAGCATTCCCGGTCTTTCGGTGGTCGGTAAAGGCGGCAGTACTGCCGATGCAATCGCACTCGTCGACGAACTCCGACCGGATGTCGTGATGCTCGACCTTTCCATGCCGGGCGGCGGACTGAATGCGCTGTCAGCCATCCTGGATCGATGGTCGGAGGCCAAGATCATCGTGCTCACGGCATCCGAGAGTGACGACGACGTTCTCGCGGCGCTGCCCGCCGGTGCGCGCGGCTATGTTTTGAAAGGCGTCGGGGCCAGCACCTTGGTCGAGGTGATCAAGGGAGTCGCCGCCGGAGAAAGCTATGTGTCACCGGCGTTGGCCGCTCGGATCCTGGTCGAGATCCAGAGTGGGCGGAACGGTCCCGCAGGCGCCCGCGAGTCCGAGGATGCCCTTTCGACACTGACCCACCGCGAAGAACAGGTCCTGCGTATGGTGGCCGCCGGGAACAGCAATAAGGAGGTGGCGCGCCTGCTCGCGCTTCAGGAGAAGACGGTCAAGCACCATATGACCCGAATTCTACACAAGCTGCATGTTCGCAACCGGACCGAGGCCGCCATGCTGTTTTCCGACGGACATAAGCACTGATGAACCCATCTTCGGGTCATGGGCAGATGTGATGCCCTAGGGTCATTTGGCGAAGCGGGCTAAATCCTTCGCGGTGGCTTTGCGGTTGGTCACCGTGCGCCCGGCCGGATCGAATATCTGGTAGCGGCCACTGCTGATGCGCTCCCGCCACCCGCCGCGGTAGACGCGTGTGTCCGTATCGCGGCCACTGCTTTCGGCAGACGGAGAACGTCCGGATCCGCGGCCGCCGCCGGCGTTCGGACCGTCATCCGATCCTGAACGGCTATCCCTGCCAGATCTGCCCGAATGGCCGGTACCGCCGGAATTATCCGAGCCGGATGGGTCTGAGCCGCGATCGTCGCTCCCCCCCGACCGGCCGCTGCCCGAATTGCCACTGCCCGAGTTGCCGCTGCCCGAATTGCCGCTGCCGCCGGAATTGTTGTCCGCCCATGCGGGCACTGCCATTCCCGCCGCGCCGACAGTCAGGAGGACGACAAGTGCCGAGATCTGCCAGCGGGTCATCATGTGGCCTTCTTTGATCTGAACGTAACGTCACTTTGGATCTAAGAGCTTCGGGGCTGGCAGACAACAGTCGCCAGCCCCCTTCATTTGCGCGTCATGTTCCAAGGCGGAGGGCCGAAGCGACCATTCGATTAGCTTCGACCGCCATCGTCGCCACCGCGGCCACGACCGCCATCGTCGCCACCGCGGCCACGACCGCCATCGTCGCCACCGCGGCCACGACCGCCATCGTCGCCACCGCGGCCACGACCGCCATCGTCGCCACCGCGGCCACGGCCGCCATCGTCGCCACCGCGGCCACGACCGCCGTCGTCACCTCCGCGTCCGCCGCCATGGTCATCGCCGCTGGCGTCATCGCCACCGCGACTATGACCACCATGGTCATCACCACCGTTGTCGTCGCCTCGGTCGTTGTCGCTGCTGCGTTCACCGCCGTTGTCGTCTCCCAGCGCATCATCGGCCCCTCGGGCGCGGCGGATGTGGCCGGGCGCATCGTCGGCGCCATTCCGGGCCTGGAGGACGGGCGCTTCGGCATCCGATCGCGATGCGACGGGTGCTGCGAAATCGACGAGGCGAGTGGCGCTGGACGCCATTGTGGTGCCTGCAAGAAGCACAGCAGCGAGACCCAGGGGAAGGCTCTGATTGGTACGCATGTGTTCCTCCATGATACGTCTCAGGAGACGTTTCGGAGAGCCGGTCGGCTCGTCCTGTACTCAGTAGAGGCCGGTCGCGTTCAATGGGGAACGGGCCCCGGACCTATGAGCTAGCAGGCCAGACCATGGTCTGAATCCCGGTCTGTCTGTCCTGCGACGACGCTAGGAAGCGAGCTTGCGAGCGGACCCGGTCCGCCGATCTCCGTCCGCGGACGGCTTTTGTGGCCTGGACGGGTGTCCGGACGGTCGTGAGCAGACGCTAGCTGTGACCCTCACTGTCCCGAGCCCCACCGTCATCCGTCTGTGACGTTCCCCCGTTACCTCACTCTGGAACCGTTCCAGTCCGGCGCCCGGCGCGCCGCGAGGGTTCGCAAAAATTCCGCTGCGACAGGGGTCACCGATGAACGAACACACGACGGACCGCAAAGTCTTCCGGACCAGCCAGCTCGAGCAGGCGGACGGGGAAGGCACCAACAAGACCGACAACCGCACGATGGGCGAGATCATCGCCGCGCGCTTCTCGCGCCGCGATTTCCTGCGCGGCTCGATGGCAGCGACGGCGATCGCCGCGACGGTCAGCCCGATGGCGCTGATGGCGGCCGGCGAGGCGAAGGCGCAGGGCGCCGGCACGCGCTTCGACTTCACCGAGGTCGAGGCGGGCGTCGACGCGACGCACCACGTGGCCGAAGGCTATGACGCCGACGTGCTGCTGCGCTGGGGCGACGCGATCTTCCCTGACTCGCCGGAATTCGATCCGACCGCGCAGACCGCCGAAGGCCAGGCCCGCCAGTTCGGCTACAACAACGACTATGTCGGCTTCATCCCGCTGGAGGAGGGCTCCTCCGAGCACGGCCTGCTGGTGGTCAATCACGAATACACCAACGAACATCTGATGTTCCCGGGCATCGTCACGGTCGAAGGCGACGAGCTGAAAGTTGCCGACGCCGACCAGGCGCGGGTCGACATCGAGATGGCCGCGCATGGCGGCACGATCGTCGAGATCCGCAAGGTGGACGGTAAGTGGCAGGTGGTCACCGACGGCGCCAACAACCGCCGCATCACCGCCACCACCGAGATGGAGCTGACCGGCCCGGCCGCCGGCCACGACCGCCTGAAGACCAGTGCGGATGCCACCGGCACCAAGGTGCTCGGCACGATCAACAACTGCGCCGGCGGCGTGACGCCCTGGGGCACCTACATCATGGCCGAGGAGAACTTCCACGGCTACTTCATGGGCGAACTGCCGGACGGCCACGCCGAGGCCGCCAATTACGAGCGCTACGGCGTGCCGGAGGGCAGCTATGCCTGGGGCAACTTCCACGACCGCTTCGACGTCTCGAAGGAGCCGAACGAGCCGAACCGCTTCGGCTGGATCGTCGAGGTCGACGCGATGGACCCGAACTCCACCCCGAAGAAGCGCACCGCGCTCGGCCGCTTCAAGCACGAGGGCGCCGAATCGATCGTCAACAAGGACGGCCGGGTCGTCTTCTATCTCGGCGACGACGAGCGCTTCGACTACGTCTACAAGTTCGTCACCGCCGGCACTTACGACGAGAGCGACCGGGCGGCGAACATGGACCTGCTCGACGAGGGCACGCTCTATGTCGCGCGCTTCGAAGAGGACGGCACGGTGGCCTGGCTGCCGCTCGTCCACGGCGAAGGACCGCTGACCGCCGAGAACGGCTTCGAGAGCCAGGCCGACGTCCTGATCGAGACGCGCCGGGCCGCCGACCTGCTCGAGCCGACCAAGATGGACCGGCCGGAGGACATCCAGCCGAACGCCACCAACGGCCGCGTCTACGTCATGCTGACCAACAACACCAAGCGCGAGGAGGCCAACGCGGCCAACCCGCGTGTCGACAACAAGTTCGGCCACATCATCGAGATCGCCGAGGCGGATGGCGACTTCGCCGCCACCACCGGCACCTGGGAGGTGCTGCTGCAGTGCGGCGACCCGTCGATCGCCGAGGTCGGCGCGACGTTTTCGACCGAGACCACGAAGAACGGCTGGTTCGGCATGCCCGACAACTGCGCGGTCGACGCCGACGGCCGGCTCTGGGTCTCCACCGACGGCAATTCGCCGAAGGCCACCGGGCGTACTGACGGCCTCTGGGCGGTCGACACGGACGGCGAGGCCCGCGGCACCTCCAAGCTGTTCTTCCGCGTGCCGGTCGGCGCCGAGATGTGCGGCCCGCTGATGCTGCCGGACATGCAGACCGCCTTCGTCGCGGTCCAGCATCCGGGCGACGGCGGCGAGGACTGGGAAGGCTTCGGCCGGCCCTCCTACTACGAGGACCCGTCGACCCGCTGGCCCGACTTCGACGACGCCCTGCCGGTGCGCCCGTCGGTGGTGGTCATCACCAAGCAGGGCGGCGGCCGCATCGCCTGACGCTCGTCGCTACAGTGAATGGAAAAAGGGCGGTCCGGAAGGGCCGCCCCTTTTGCGTCGCGGGTGGCGGCGGCGCCCGGCCCTCATGTCTTCACGCCAGATCGTGAAGCGGCTTGCCGAGGTGACGGGTCAGCCGCCAGTCGGAGAAGTGGACAGCGAGACCGGCCCGCTCCGGCGTGCAGCACATCGGCCCGACGCGGTAATGCGTGCTCGTCGGAAAAGGGCAGAGGCGGACAAGGGGCCATCGCTCGCCGTCCTGCGACGCCTGCAGGCGCAGGACGCCGCCGGCCAGCGAGACGCGCATCCAGAAGTCGCGCGGATTGTCGGTGAACGGCCCCGTCGCCCAGTCCGACCGCTCGTTCGTCAGGACGCTGCCCAGCTGAGGGTTCCCGTCGGAGAACTCCAGCCCTGCCTTGATCCACCGGCGTTCGTCCAGCCGGACCATGATCCCGGCCTGGTCGTAGAGGTGCTCGAATTCTGCCCGCACGCGCAGTTGCGCCGTGAAGCCGTCTTGCGTCTCCACGCCGAGGAAATGACCGCTGTCCCGGGTGAAGCCGTAATGCGTCTCGCGCCAGAAGTCGGTCCCCCCGTCGGTGACGACATGCAGGCCGTCCCGCGACAGTGCGGCCTCATCCGGCTGGTTCAGCCAGACGCCGTCCTCGAGGTCATGCAAGGCTGAAGCCCTTCTTCGAAACCCGCGGCGGACCGACCAACCGATCGCCGTTCGTCGCGGATATGGCGTCCTTCGTCCGATCCGCCAGCACGAAGCAGGTCGCTTCCTCGGGCCAGGTAGCGGGAGGCCGGCACGTAGCTCCGGCCCGCGACGTCGAACGCGTGTCTCTTCGGGTTTCAGGCACGCCGGGAGCCGACGTTCAGCCAGGTGTCATCCAAGACTGCCGGCGAAGGATCGCGCCAACCCCTTGGCCTTGAAGGCCTCAGCGATGAAGTCGACGAAGGCGCGGGTTTTGATCGGGAGATGTTCCCGGTTGGCATAGTAGATGGAGATGGCGCCAGCGTCGACATACCACTGCGGCAACAGCTGAATGAGCCGTCCGTCCTGAAGTTCAGCCAAGACGTCCGGGACGGAGAGCAGGGCGACGCCGAGGCCGAGAATGGCCGCTTCCCGGATGGCGATGAAGTCGTTGAGGACGATCCGCTCGTCGAGTGCTGCGATCGCCTTCGTGCCGACGGCGTCACGCATGGCCCAGTGCATCGTCCGTCCGGTCCGCTGCGAGCGCATGACGATGCTGTCGAAGGCTGCAAGTCCGCCTGGGTCGGCGGGCGGAACGCGGTCTGACATGTATTGCGGTGCTGCGACGACGACGAGATGCGCCGGGGCCAAAGTGCGGGCGACGACGCCTGGCGAAAGATCGAAGCCGCCGCCGATCGCCTCATCGTAGCCTTCGGCGACGAGACTGACAGGGCGGTTCTCGAAGTGCCATTCCGGCCGGACGCGCGGATAGCGGGCCAGGAAGTCGGGAAGCAGAGGCAGGACGTAACTCATCCCGAGCGTGGGTGGCAGGCTGACCTTCAGGATGCCACTCGGCTCCTCCGTCCCTCCGGCGGCTTCGGCAATCGCCGCTTGCACTACGTCCAGCCCCCCGGACACGGCGGACAGGAATCTTGCACCGCTTTCGGTGAGTGTGAGGCGGCGGGTGGTGCGATGGAACAGCCGGATCCCGAGGTTGCGCTCGAGAATCGAGACATTGCGGCTGACGGCGGCAGGCGTCAGCGACAGGCGGCGCGCCGCCTCGGAAAAGCTTCCGGCTTCCGCGCTGCGCACGAAGCTCTCAAGATTCGCCAGCGTTTCCACGACAGATCCATCTTCCACGTTCGCTTGAAACTGTCGCAAAAGATTACCGGCTATTCGCGCGGAAGTCGCCGGGCCATCTTCGCTCCACCACTGCGGTTGCCGTCGCGGCGACCGACCCGCAAACGCGCAGACCTACACGCTGCCGCCTCCGAAGCTGCCAACATCGCTGGCGACCTATCCGACTGAGCAGCGTCACCACATCAAGGATTCCGTCATGCCCAGCATCGGCATCATCGGCGCCGGCCAGAACGGCCGCGCCATCGCCACGGCCCTCGCCGGCAAGGACATTCCTGTCACGCATGCAAACAGCCGCGGTCCGGAGAGCCTGAGGGAGACCGTCGCCGGGATCGGCGCGCCGGTCACCGCCGGCACGCGCGAGGGCGCGGCATCGAAGGATATCGTCTTCGTCGCGGTGAACTGGTCAAAACTGCCCGCAGCGCTGGCCGGACTTCCGGACTTCGGCGGCCGCATCGTCGTCGACGCCAACAACCCGATCGAGGCGCCGCGCTTCGAACCGGCCGACCTCGGCGGACGGCTGTCGAGCGAGATCGTGAAGGATCTCGTTCCGGGTGCGCGCCTGGTCAAGGCGTTCAACCATCTGGCGACGCATCTCGTGGCTGGTGACCCTCAGGCCGAGGGCGGGCGTCGCGTTCTCTTCCTCTCCGGTGACGACGAGACCGCGAAGGCGGAGGTCGGAGCACTCATCAAGCGCCTCGGCTTCTTCGGCATCGATCTGGGCTCGCTCGCGATAGGCGGGCGCCTGGTGCAGTTTCCCGGCGGCCCGCTGCCGAGCCACAACCTCGTCCGCTTCGCCTGACTGAACGCCATCGAGCCCACCCGCATCCCCCGCCGCAACCACAGAGACACGCCATGACGACGCCCAATCAGGAATCAGCAGCGATTGAACTCGTCCGACGATTTTTTGGCCGGATCAACGAGGGCGACTTCGACGCGGCCATCGATCTGCTTGCCGAGGACGTCTTCTACCACAACATCCCCCTGCCGGAGATCCGGGGACGGGAGAACGTCCGGCAGTTCCATAAGAGATTTGGCGTCGGGACCCGCATCCGGGTCGATTGGCAGCTTCGGCGCATCGCACAAGACGGCGACAACGTGCTGACCGAACGCCTTGACCTCTTCCTCGCCGACAACGGCGCCCGGATCGAACTCCCGACCATGGGGAGCATGACGGTAGTCGATGGGGCGATTACGGAATGGCGCGACTATTTCGATCTGGCGAGCTTCGAGCGACAGGCGGCGGCAATGGGCGACTGACCGGCCGGTTGCTCCCGCGTTACCTGGCGACGCGGCCCATCCGCGTGCTCCACCGGCCCCGATCACGCGGCCTTGCTGGGCGCCTCTTCCGGTTCGCCTGGCTCCGCCGGTTCCGCACGCGGGTCGAGGGCGAAGCTGGCGGGGGTCTGGGTTCTTGCCAGCGGCACGGTCTGGAAGTCAGGCCGCTCGTCGACCGGCATCGCCTCGCGGCGGTAGGTCCGGTAGAAGGAATAGGCGGCGTAGAAGGCCGCGGCGCTGCCGACCGCCTGGAAGATGCCGCGCGGCCCGAAGGTCTCCATCAGGAACGCCGCGTAGATCGGGCCGATCATCGTGCCGACGCCGTAGAGGATCAGCATGCCGCTGGCGATCTTCACGAAGTCGGAATCGGCCGCGTAGTCGTTGGCGTGCGCCACCGCGAGCGAATAGGCCGGATAGACGACGCCGCCGATCAGGAAGGCGAGGGTGAACAGCACCGCCGGGCCGCTGCCGGCGAGATAGACGCCCGCCGTGCCGGCGCCGACGCCGATAAGGCCCGCGGCGGTCATCACGTAGCGACGGTCGACCTTGTCGGAGATCCGGCCGAGCGGCACCTGGAAGACGATGCCGCCGGCCATGGCGGCGACCACCAGCGTGGCGATCTCGGCAGTCGAGAGCCCTGCCTTCTCGCCGAACACCGGCGCCATGTTGTTCCAGATGCCCGAGAGCACGCCGGCGAGCAGCACGCCGACGGCGGCGACCGGCGAATTGCGGAAGATCGGCACCAGGTTGATGCGGATCGTCGTCAGCGGCTTCGGCGACTGCGCCTTCGACAGCGCGTTCGGGATCACCGCCATGGCGAACAGGATGGCGCAGAGCATGAACGGCACGGTGAGCTGCGGCTGGCTGAGCGGCATGACGTACTGCCCGCCCATCATCGCGCCCATCGTGACCACCATGTAGATCGAGAAGATCCGCCCGCGCGTCTCGTTGGTGACGCGCTCGTTCAGCCAGCTCTCGATGATCATGTAGCAGCCGGCCAGCGCGAAGCCGGCGAGGCCGCGGAAGATGATCCAGGCATAGGGATCGACGACGATGGCGCAGAGCAGCACCGAGATCGCCATCAGCGACGCGAGGCTGGAGAAGGTCCGAACATGGCCGGCGCGCTGGACGATCTTCGGGATGATCACGCAGCCGGCCGTGAAGGCGATGGCGTAGGAGGTGCCGAAGGCGCCGATCTGGTAGCTCGACCAGCCCTCGATCGAGCCGCGCACCGGCAGGAGGATGCCCATCAGCCCGGCGCCCGCCATCAGGAAGAAGGTGGAGATGAGCAGGGAGACGATCGGCAGGATCTGCACGGGAAGGGGCATGACGGCCTTGGCGAAACGGAGTGGATGGCGGGACAGCCCGACGATCTGCGGCTGGCCCCGGTCCTGACGACCGGCGAATCGGCGCTGCTGCCGCCCGCTCTAGGCATTAACGGCGGCGTTGGCGAGAGCCTTGTGCCTGCCGATCATGACGAGGATCGGACGAAAATCAGTCGGACGGCGACTTTTCCGCCAATCGGGCCTTCAGCGCCAGGAGATCGCGCCAGGCGAGCTTCTTCTGCGCCGGCTGGCGGAGCAGATAGGCCGGGTGCAGCATCGCCGTCGCGGCGATCGTGTCGGCCTCGCCGAGGCCGAAGCTGTAGGTCGTCCAGCGGCCCCTGATCCGCAGGATGCCCTCCTCGGAAGCGAGGATCGCCTTGGCGGCGGGCGAGCCGAGGCAGACCAGGATCTTCGGGCGCACGAGCTCGATGTGGCGCTGCACGAAGGGCAGGCAGATCTGCGTCTCGGCCGGGGTCGGCGGCCGGTTGCCCGGCGGGCGCCACGGCACGGTGTTGGTGACCCGGACGTTCTGCCGCTCCAGCCCGATCGCGGCGAGCATCCGGTCGAGCAGCTGGCCGGAGCGGCCGACGAAGGGAACGCCCGCGATGTCCTCCTCGCGGCCCGGCGCCTCGCCGACGAACATCACCTCGGCGTTCTCGGCGCCGTCGCCGAACACGGTGGACTTGGCGGTGATCCGCAGGTTGCAGCTCTCGAACGCGTGGAGCGCCGCCTGCAGCTCGGCAAGGCTCGCGGCCGAGCGGGCCCGCTCGCGGGCGTCGGCGATGGCGACGTCGTCCGGCACGGCGGCGCGGCTGGTGGCGAAGGTGCCGGCCGGCTCGACGGGAAAGGCCGCGGCGGGGGCCCGGACCGGCGGCGCCGGCGCCGGGGCGGCGGGTGCTGCCGGCTGGGCCCGCCTGCCGTCGCGCGCGGCGAGCTCGGCCCGCGTCTCGGCGAAGCGGTCGCGCGGTGTCTCGCCGACGAACACGTCGATGCCGGCGTCGCGGTACCATTCGAGCAGCGCGATGGCGGCGTCGCGGCCGGGCTCTGGCTGTGCGGCGTTCATGCCCCCGTCCTAGCCGATTTCGGCGCGGCAGGCGACGCCCCGCAGGGAGGGATCGGCGCCGCCATCGCTCAATGGCTGACCGTCTGCGAGAACAAATTGATCACCAACACGCCGGCGAGGATCAGCGCGAGGCCGAGAAAGCCGGCCGCATCGATCGAGGTGCGGAACCAGAACAGGTCGACCAACGCCAGGATGACGATGCCGGCGCCCGACCAGATCGCGTAGACGATGCCGACCGGCAGGGTGCGCAGCGGCAGCGACAGGAAATAGAACGCCAGCGCATAGGCCGCGACGGTGACCAGCGACGGCAGCAGCCGGGTGAAGCCGTGGGTCGATTTCAGCGCGGTGGTGCCGACGATCTCGCAGAGAATGGCGACGGCCAGGAAGACAGCGTTCACGGGGAGCCTCGCAGCAAGCGGAAGGCCTCTCTTCCCCCGGCGCGCTTTGCCCGGTCAAGCGGCTCGCCAGTTACACCGGCAGGCATTCGGCGCGATTGACGTTCACGTCAATCAAGTTAGAACTCGTCCCGACATCGGATCGCGCTAGTCTCTTGGCTCCTGAGACGGGCGGGCGATCCGGCCGGCCATGCCAGGATGGGAGACGAGATGAGCCACGCCGAGACGCTGCCGGAACGCGAATCGATGGAGTTCGACGTGGTGATCGTCGGCGCGGGCCCGGCCGGGCTCGCCGCTGCGATCCGCCTGAAGCAGCTGGACCCTGAGCTGACCGTCGTGGTCCTCGAGAAGGGCGGCGAGGTGGGCGCGCACATCCTCTCCGGCAACGTCCTCGACCCTTCGGCGCTCGACATCCTCCTGCCCGAATGGCGCAGCGAGGAAACGCCGATCAAGACGAAAGTCACCGACGACCGGTTCTATTTCTACGGGCCGCAGGGCTCGGTCCGCCTGCCGAACGCGCTGATGCCGAAGCTGATGGGCAATCACGGCAACTACATCGTCTCGCTCGGCCTCGTCTGCAAATGGCTGGCGGAGAAGGCCGAGGCGCTCGGCGTCGAGATCTATCCGGGCTTTGCCGCCACCGAGATCCTCTATGACGAGGCCAACACGGTAATCGGCGTCGCCACCGGCGACATGGGCATCACCCGCGAGGGCGAGCCGGGCGCCGCCTTCGCCCGCGGCATGGCGCTGCTAGGCAAATACGTGATGATCGGCGAGGGCGTACGCGGCTCGCTGGCCAAGCAGCTGATCGCCGCCTATGGCCTCGACGAGGGGCGCGAGCCGCAGAAATTCGGCCTCGGCATCAAGGAACTCTGGGAGATCGCGCCGGAGAAGTCCAAGCCCGGCCGCGTCGAGCATTCCTTCGGCTGGCCGCTCGACCGCGGCACCGGCGGCGGCTCGTTCCTGTATCACCTGGAGAACAACCAGGTGTATGTCGGGTTCGTCGTTCACCTCAACTACAAGAACCCGTATCTGTCGCCTTTCGAGGAGTTCCAGCGCTTCAAGACGCATCCGGACGTCGCCGAGCTCCTCGCCGGCGGCAAGCGCGTCGCCTATGGCGCGCGCGCCATCACCGAGGGCGGCTGGCAGTCGGTGCCGAAGCTGGTGTTCCCCGGCGGCGCGCTGATCGGCTGCTCGGCCGGCTTCGTCAACGTGCCGCGCATCAAGGGCGCGCACAACGCCATGACCTCCGGCATGCTGGCGGCGGAAGCCGCCGCCGAGGCCATCGCAGCCGGCCGCGCGCACGACCGGCTCGCCGCCTATGACGAGGCCTGGCGCGGCTCGGCGATCGGCCGCGACCTGAAGCCGGTGCGCAACGTCAAGCCGCTCTGGTCGAAGTACGGCACGCTCCTCGGCATCGCGCTGGGCGGGCTCGACATGTGGACGAATTCGCTGTTCGGCTTCTCGTTCTTCGGCACAAGGAAGCACGGCAAGCCGGATCATGCCTGCCTCGAGCCGGCGGCCAGGCACACGCCGATCACCTACGCCAAGCCCGACGGGGTGCTGACCTTCGACAAGGTCTCCTCGGTGTATCTCTCCAACACCAACCACGAGGAGGACCAGCCGGTTCATCTCCAGGTGAAGGACCCGGCGCTGCAGCATTCCTCTGAGTACACCGTCTATGCCGGCCCGTCGCAGCGCTACTGCCCGGCCGGCGTCTACGAGTGGGTGGTCGGGGAGGACGGCAAGGAGGCCTACGTCATCAACGGCCAGAACTGCGTCCACTGCAAGACCTGCGACATCAAGGACCCGAACCAGAACATCAACTGGGTGCCGCCGCAGGGCGGCGAGGGGCCGGTCTACCAGGTGATGTGAACGCGGCGCCGCCAGGGCGGCGCGGCCTCAGGGACGCGAAAGGGAGACCACCATGCGCCTGCTTCTGCCGCTCGGTTGCCTGCTGCTGGTGCTGGCGTCGCCGGCCCGCGCCGACGACGAATACGATGCCTGCGTCGGCGACGCCGGCGCCGTCATGCCGGACATGGGCGCCTGCGGCGCCGAATGGATCGACCGCGAGGACGCCCGCCTCAACGAGGCCTGGCAGGCGCTGCTGGCCGAGCTTCCCGAGGACAGCCATCCGAAGCTGCGCGACGAGCAGCGTGCCTGGCTCGCCTATCGCGACGCCAGCTGCCTGTTCTACCTGGACGCGGTCGAATACGGCCAGGTCGGCCGGTACCTCTCCTACCCCTCCTGCCGGGCCTTCGTCATCGCGCAGCGGACGGCGGCGCTGGACGAGATCAGGAAGTCCGTGGCGCCGATCTGAGAGCGAGGACGACGATTTCTCACCTGCGAAGCGTCGGGGGTAGAGAGGCCGCCGGGCGGTATCGAAATGAACGCTCGCTGACGCCGACCGCCGACCACTCATGCTGCGGGTCTCGATCCCATCTCCTCGCAGAACCGCAGCAGGTAACCGTCCGGGTCGGCCACCACGAACTGCCGCTGCCCCGCCTCCCTCTCGCCGGTGCGGTACCACCTCTCTTCGAGCGGAAGGTAGAGGGTGATCCGATGGCGCTCCAGGGCTTCGATCAGGGGCCCGACAGCGGCAACGCGGATCTGGACGTTGAGTCCCTTTCCGAAGGGAGGTGCGCCGGGCAGGTGGGCTCCCCCGAAGGTCCGTCCCAGACCGATCTGGTCGATCATCAGCTCGGCCGAACCCAATCTGAGATAGCCGAATCCTTCCTCCGGGCGCTCGTACGCGCATGAGAAACCGAGGACGTCGCAGTAGAATTTCCTCGACCGGCCGTAGTCGGTGACGGCGAACTCCGGGACGAGCGCGTTGGTCATGGGATCAGCTAGCCTTCTGCGTCGCCTTTGTCGCCGAGTGGGGCGGTGGCGACCGGCGAGATTCGGGCGGATGGCGTTCTGATCATGATGAGGCGCGCTCGTCGCATCCGGCAACTGCGCCTTTGGGTAGATTGATGACTGGCCGCCTTCGGCCGCCGGGTCTTCTGCAAATCGCGCGGCTGGCAAGGCGGCTTCGTCCCAACGCAATATTGCCTAGAAGGCAATATTGCGTTTCATGCAATAATTCCATATGGGTATCGCCTGCCGGCGGGGCTCTTCCTGTCTGAGCCATGGAGTACCCAAATGATGGACTGGAATCGCCGAAACCTCATCGCCTCGGCCGCGCTCGCGGTATCGCTGATGGCGACGCCGAGTGTTTTCGCAGAATCGCAGACCGCTATGTCCAAAGTGTTCGTCTGGATCGAGATTGAAGCTGCCCCCGGGCACGTCGACGAGACCCGGGAAATGTTCCACAACACCATCAAGACATCCCATAAGCCCGGCATGCTCAGCGCCGTCGTGTTTGAGGATACACAGCGGCCAGGCGTGTTTCACAGCATGCAGGAATGGGAAAGCGAAGCAGCCTTTCAGCAGCATATGAGCGACGCCGATGAGCAGAAAGGCGGGCTCGATCATGCCACGCGGACGCTCAAGGGGCCGCCGAAGCTCTCGATACTCAAGCAATTGGACTAACAGGCCAGATGTCGACCACGCCCACTCAGACCGCTAAAGCTCTTGGCTTGCGGGAACGCAAGAAGCAGGCGACACGCGCGACACTGAGCGCGGTCGCCCTGCGTCTGGCACTGGAACGTGGGATCGACCAGGTGACGGTGGAGGAGATCGCCAGCGAGGCCAATGTCTCGCTGCGGACCTTCAGAAATTACTTTCCGACCAAGGCTGCTGCTATCGTCGACATTGCCCACAACCGGGCCGATACCTTTGTCGCGGCCTTCAAGGCCCGACCGGCCAATGAAGAATTGTGGTCCTCGCTGTCGGAAGCGCTTCTTGCCCTCTATCCCGAGGAGCCCGATCGCAATTCGATCGAGCGCATGCGGCTCCTCCGGAACGAACCGACTCTCGCCGCCGAAGAATACAAGGCGGACCTGACCGTGCAGGCGAGGTTGGCCGAAGCAATCGCGGAGCGAATCGGCAGCACCGTGGCCTCGGATATCATGCCAGGCCTGACCGCAGCGCTTGTTCTGGCGACGGCGCACACCGCGTTGGAATTCTGGCTCAGTTCCGGGTCGGGATCGACCTTGCGCGAGACTTTGTCAGGCGCCATGGAACGGGTTCGCTTGATCGTGCCGAGTGCCGCGACCACCGGGTGGTCGCCGGCCGGAATGAACTGCGGGAACACCGCGAGATAGAACATCGAGACCTTGGGGTTGAGCCCGTTGGTCAGCAGCCCGTCGAGATAGGCGCCGTGAGGATGCCCGGCTCAACAAGGCCTGGCAGGCGCTGCTGGCGGAGCTTCCGGAGGACAGCCATCCGAAGCTGCGCGACGAGCAGCGCGCCTGGCTCGCCTATCGCGACGCCAGCTGCCTGTTCTACCTGGACGCGGTCGAATACGGCCAGGTCGGCCGATACCTGTCCTATCCCTCCTGCCGGGCCTTCGTCATCGCCCAGCGGACGGCAGCGCTGGAGGAGATCAGGAAGTCGGTGGCGCCGATCTAGGGGGAAGAGCTCCGACTTAGACTGACCGCGGCATCGGCGGCTTTGGGTGGGAAGCGGCCATTCGCGTAGCGGCGGACAAACGGCAGCTACGCGGACAAGCCTGCCGTTCGACTTAATCGAAGCATTGACTGCTTAAAGCACACACTGACCAATGCTATAATTCGGCTTGAACGTGTCTTCGCTTGAGGGAACGGATTTGGATGACAACGCCAGATGGGCATTCATCACCGCGCTTGACGACGAACTGTTGAAGGGCGGCGCGACCATGTCGGAATGGTGCGCCTTCATCGTTCGCGATTGTGATTATGCCTTCGTCGGTGGCGCGAACCTAGCAACCGTAATATCCGCTACCGCCGCAGTCGAAACGTATCTTCGCGCCGAGTATGCAGGCGGGAAGCGTATTGGCCTTGCTGATTTGATTGATAGCTCGCCTATCCAACAGGGACTTCGAGACGACATTCATAAGCTACGAAAGTATCGCAACACATGGGTTCATGTTGCAACGCCGGAAGACGATGAAGAAATTATACAGAAATTAGAGTCATATGAAGAGCAACTAGAAGAATGGGCCAAGCTGGCGCAACGCACGCTGCGTCGGACCATCTATGAAAATCAGTGGGTATGAAAGGGGCTGCCAGCGCGAGCGTCCGCTACCTGCGCATAGTTTGTAAATGGGGCGAAACGCAGCATCGGTCATTCTGGGCTCGAAGCGGACGTTCTACTCGTTACGCTCGAACGTCTCTTTAGGGTCGTGAGCGGAACGGCTGCTTCCGGGCGTCTTCGCCTGAAACCTGCCGGTCCGCTTTCGGCCCGTTCCGCCGATCGGAAATAATTCCGATCTGGCGGTCGGTATGCTTCCGGGCGGGTTCGGGCTCAAGCAGCCAACACGGAATTCCGTCGCGGGGTTATCGTTTCCGACGAGCAGGCGAGGCCTGGCCCTTCGGCAGCCAAGCGGTCCTCCGGGTTCCGCAAAGGGCAGTCAGCGAGCGACAAGCAAGCGCAGCCGATGCGGCGATCCACCTGGTGCCGAAGCTGCATCAGGCTCTTCAGGCGGCGTGCGATCTCGCCCCGCCAACCGACCGTGAGTTGTCGCCCGTCCACGGCTTTGATCGGACGATCCATGGGGACCGAGTCCAGAGGCTCCTTCATCAGTGCGAGGGGGATGCCGGCAAGCTGCGCACCGGACGCATCTTGCCAAAACCAATCAGCGCGATGATGGGAAGTTCAGGCCGTCTATCGCTTCAGCGCGGCCACTGCGTGCCTGGTCGCGCGGTGATGGCCGTGGGCAAGGCATCCAGATCGAACCAGCCGAGGTCCGAAAGCGCGTATGGCTCCTGGATGGCCGGCGTTCCGTCATAGCGGTCTATGCGAAACGCCGGGGCGACCCAGTGCTGGCCCTGCCCACGGTCGATCTGATCGACGGCACAGAGGAGATCGATCGGCTCGATGAGGATGCCGAGTTCCTCGCGGATCTGCGCGCGACAGCGTCCGCTACGGGGTCGAAGGAGGCGACCTTGCCGCCGGGCAACCCCTAACACCCCGCTTCGGGCTCGCGCCGTCTTCGCACGAGAAGGACCTTCCCGTTCTCGATGATGGCTGCTTAGCACCCCGCGGGCGGCCTGACGGTGTCGACGTTCATTCGTGTCTCTCCTTAGGCGCTCACGTCCGGTCGCGAAGGGCGCCGCTTCAGTTCCGCCAGATAGTTCCGAAGGAGCGTAGCGCGACGCGGCCGAAAGCTCGACCCGGTAAAGGCGGCGCTCCGGAGGCGGTCGGTACGGAACATGCGGAAGTCTTCGCGCAGGCAGCACCAGGCGAGCACGGTCTGGACCTTTTCCGTGTAGACAATCGAGAGCGGCAGGATCACGCGTTCGGTGTCCGCGTCGTCCTTGTCGGCATAGCCGATCCGGAGCGCCTCCTCCCGCCAGCACGCGTCGCGCACGATCTCCGTGTGAGGCGTCGCCTCGTAGCGCGGCGTCGGCCGGAAGACTTGGGAGATCGCGTGCAGGAGGTACTGCTCGCGGTCGTCCGGCAGCGTGGCGGCGACCTTGGCGAGGACCGACGCCGCTGCCTCGGCAAGCACCGGGTCGCCCATGCTGGCGACCTCCGCCATTCCGAGCGCGATCGCCTCGATCTCGGCACGCTCGAAGGTCTGTGGCGGAAGCGCGTAGTCCTCGATCAGCCTGTAGCCATAGCCCCGCTCGCCCTCGATCCGGGCTCCCGCCGCGCGAAGCGCGTCGATGTCGCGGTAGAGCGAGCGCAGCGAGACCTCGGTCGCTTCCGCCAGACGCGCCCCGGTGATCGGGGCGGACATGGTGCGCATCGCCTGGAGCAGGCGGAACAGGCGATCCGAGCGTGCCATCCATCTCCCTCTCGCCAACTGCCGCAAACTGTCAGTTGGGCGGGTCTACCTTGTTCGTCGTCAAACGCGAAGGGAACCCGCCATGACCATCAAGACCACCACCCACCTGAACTTCCGCGGGCAGGCCCGAGAGGCGCTCGCCTTCTACCAGTCCGTGTTCGGCGGGCGACAGTTGCTGTTCACCTACGCCGACGCTCACGCCGTTACCGATCCTGCCGAAGCCGACCAGGTGATCTGGGGTGAGGTCGCGTCGGAGGACGGCTTCCACGTCATGGCCTTCGACGTGCCGGCCAGCCGTCCGTGGGACAAGGGGACGATCCCGGTGTTCGTCTCGGTGCGCGGCGACGACGCCGATGAGGTCACAGGCTATTGGGCGAGGCTCGGCGAGGGCGCGACGGTGATCCAGCCGCTGGGTCCGGCAGGCTTCTCTCCCCTCTACGGCATGGTCCGGGACCGGTTCGGCATCACATGGGTGTTGGACGTTCAGGCTGTGCAGACGCAGCCATAAAGACAATGCTGGTACGGCGCCCCGATAGGGATGGCTTGGCCCTGGCTGCATAAGCCATCGAGAACACTCGAGATCGTGTCCGCTTATGAGACTGCCGCCTCCAATCAGAAGCGGCAGTCTTGGGTCGAAAACCGTCGGCCCGGTCGCGGGCTTCCACTTCCTCGGCCCGACCGGCTTGAGCGGGCGGTAAGGGGACGGCGGCTTGTGGAGCAGAGGCAACGCCGTCGCCATACGACTGAAACGGGGTCGTTTGCGGACAGGTGCCGGACTGTCGACTTGAGTGGATTACGGTCTGTCTGGTTTCAGGCACGCCTGGGCGAAAGCGGACATGTCCCAGAGTCATCAAGTGAAGGCCGACCGGGCGAGGCGTCAGATGAGCTGGAAACGCCCAGTCTGCTCGAAAGCAACATATGCCTCAACGCTTCGGCGCATGCTGGTCAGCATTGGCGGCAGGTCGTCCGGGCGGAACCAATCGAGGGAAAGCGTCTCGTCGTCGTTGATCTGGACAAGGCCGTCGTAGTCCGACGTCACAAACATCATGACGAAGAACTGGCAGACATCGCCGTTCGGGAAGTGGACGGTCTCGGACTTGGGATCGTTGCCAAAGCCGAACGGCACAAGATTCCGGACGCGGAGGCCAGTTTCCTCGAACACCTCT
This sequence comes from Aurantimonas sp. HBX-1, assembly GCF_021391535.1. Lineage (GTDB taxonomy): Bacteria > Pseudomonadota > Alphaproteobacteria > Rhizobiales > Rhizobiaceae > Aurantimonas. The sequence continues at coordinate 2,659,010 of NZ_CP090066.1, read as the reverse complement.
CGGACGGCTACTTCTTCAAGACCCTCTCCCTCCTCGGCATTGCCGCCAGGTAATCCCCAGAGCGAGAAGTCACTTCGGTGCTGAAGGAGGATCGAGCCGTCCTGTCGCGTGATGATGACGCGCGCGCCCGGAACGAGGAGGCACCGGCTTCCAACAACCGCTCGCAGCCTTCCCAGATAGCTTTCTGCGAATGACATCCCGATCCCCCATCGCGCTTGGCCAGCAGTCTATTGTGGCTGGCGCACGATTTGGAATGTCCGGTTTCAAAATTGAAAGCGGCTCGTTCGACGGCAACCTGGGGTCGATCCCGGACCGATGTTGCCGCCCGGCCGCGCGGCGTGCGGCGGTCTCGCCTACCGCCGCCGCTCCGCTTCACCCCGCCGGCCTGAACCGCGCCAGGCTGAGCCCGAAGCCGAGGAAGACCGCGCCCGTCGCGCCCTTGATCCAGCGCTGGAAGCCGCCCGAGCGGGTGAAGCTGGCGAGGCGGGCGAAGAGCAGGATCACCAGGGTGAACCAGGCGATGTTGATCAGCGAATGGATCGCCACCAGCGTGTAGGCCGCGACCACCGGGTGGCCGCCGGCCGGGATGAACTGCGGGAACACCGCCAGGTAGAACATCGAGACCTTGGGGTTCAGCCCGTTGGTCAGGAGCCCGTCGAGATAGGCGCCGCGGAGCGAGCGGGCGCGGCGCGCCGGCGGCGCACCGGGCAGCGTCCGCTTGCGGGCGATCGCCTCGTGGAGGGATTTCAGGCCGATCCAGCAGAGATAGGCGGCGCCGACATATTTGACGATCGCGAAGGCCGTCGCCGACTGCATGATGATGACCGACAGGCCGAGCACCGACAGCGTGCCGTGGATCCAGAACGCGGTGAAGAAGCCGGCGACGTTGGCGAAGGCGGCGGGGACCCCCGATGTCGGGACGGTCCGGGCGATCAGCGCGCCGTTCGGCCCGGGCGAGGAGACCAGCAGGAACGTCGCCAGCGTGAAGGCCAGGATTCCCGAAGTGCCCATCGTCCGGTCTCTCGATGCGTCCGGGCGCCCGTCGCGGCCCGGCACCGAGCATAGGGCAGCCTGCCGTGCCAGCGAAACGGCACGGCGCCGGTTTCCACGACCACGGGAGCGCGTCGCCGCCGCCGCCGGCGGTAGCGCTACTAGCGCGCCGCCGTGTCCACCGCCGGCTCCACCGCTTCGGCAGCGGGCACGGCGAAGGTCACCAGCACCGGCAGATGGTCCGACCCGGTGGCCTCGGCGCGCTCGACGCCGACGATGTCGATGCCGTCGGTGACGAGGACATTGTCGATCGGCAGGCCGGCATAGGCGGCGAGCCAGGGCGTCAGCGGCAGCGGCAGCCAGGTCGGGCCGACATGCGGGACGATGCGCGTGCCGGACAGCGCGGCGTAGTGGCCGAGCGCCGCGCTCCAGGGCGCGGCGTTGAAGTCGCCGGCGATCAGCGTCGGCGCGGCGATCGCCGCCAGCCGGTCCCGCAGCCGCTCCATCTGCCGCCACTGCCGGCCCGGCCAGGGCCAGCGCAGGTGCTGGACGGCGATGGTCACCGGCGTGCCGTTGAAATCCACCGTCCGGCTGAGGAAGCCGTCCCTGGCGTCGCAGATGCCGGCATCGCCGGGCACGAAGTTGCGCCGTGACAGCAGCGTCAGATTGCCGAAGGTTGAAGGCCCGCCGCAGTCGAAGCGGTACGGGTAGCGGCCCGCGAGAGAGGCGAGCAGCGGCCGCCAGCCGTCGCTGGTCTCCTCCAGCGTGATGATATCCGGCGAGAGGCGCCCGACGAGGCGCAGCGCTTCCGCCCGGTCGTCGGTGTCCCAGCGCAGGTTCATCTGCAGGAGCGTGTAGGTCGCCGCCGGCCCGCCCGTCGGCGGCAGCGGCGCCGGGAACATGAACGGCGCGACGGTGAGGAGGCCGAGGCCGCCGAGAATGCCGGCGGCGAGCCCGGTTGCCACCACCCGGGTCGCCATCAGCAGCATTCCCGTCAGAAGCAGCAGCACCGCCAGGTGGGCACGGAAATGCGCCAGCGAATCGAAGAACGGCACGACGTCGCCGAAGAACCCGGCAAGAAGCGCGAGCGCGGCCACCAGCGTGAGGGCGGACAGAAGCGCGCGGACGATGCGGCCGCGCGCCGCCGGGATGCGGGGAGCTGCCGCCACTACTGGAACGCGGTTTCGAAGAACGACCGCAGCTTGCGCGAATGCACCCGCTCGCTCGGCATTTCCGACATCAGCTCCAGCGCCCGCATGCCGATCCGCAGATGCTGCGAGACCTGGCGTTTGTAGAACGCCGTCGCCATGCCCGGCAGCTTCAGCTCGCCGTGCAGCGGCTTGTCGGAGACGCAGAGCAGCGTGCCGTAGGGCACGCGGAAGCGGAAGCCGTTGGCGGCGATGGTCGCCGATTCCATGTCGAGCGCGATGGCGCGCGACTGCGACAGCCGCTCCACCGGCTCCTTCTGGTCGCGCAGCTCCCAGTTGCGGTTGTCGATCGTGGCGACCGTGCCGGTGCGCATGATCTTCTTCAGCTCGTAGCCTTCGAGCCCGGTGATCTCCTCGACGGCCTTCTCGAGCGCCACCTGCACCTCGGCCAGCGCCGGGATCGGCACCCAGATCGGCAGGTCAGCGTCGAGCACGTGGTCCTCGCGGACATAGGCGTGGGCGAGCACGTAGTCGCCGAGCTCCTGCGAATTCCGCAGGCCGGCGCAGTGGCCGAGCATGATCCAGGCATGCGGGCGCAGCACCGCGATATGGTCGGTGATCGTCTTGGCGTTGGAGGGGCCGACGCCGATATTGACCATGGTGATGCCGTGGCCGTCCTCGCGCTTGAGGTGATAGGCCGGCATCTGCGGCAACCGCAGCGGCGCGACGCCCTCGGGCGGCTCCTGCGCGCCGGGCAGCGTCTCCAGGTCGCCGGGCTCGACGAAGCCCGAATAGCCCATGCCGCCGCGCGCCATCATCTCGCGCGCCATCATGCAGAACTCGTCGACATAGAAGCCGTAGTTGGTGAACAGCACGTAGTTCTGGAAATGCACCGGCTGCGTCGCGGTGTAGTGGGCGAGGCGATGCAGCGAATAGTCGACGCGCTGCGCGGTGAACGGCGCCAGCGGCATCGGCTCGCCGGGGCGCGGCTCGAAATTGCCGTTGACGATGCGGTCGTCGGTCGCCTCGAGGTCGGGCACGTCGAAGATGTCGCGCAACGGCCGGTCGAGCCGTTCGGCCAGCGACCCGTCGACATAGGAGCCCTCGGGGAAGGCGAAGTGCAGCGGGATCGGCGTGGTGGAATCGCCGATGGTGATCGACTGGCCGTGGTTGCGGATCAAAAGGGCGATCTGTTCGGTGAGATAGCGCTCGAACAGGTCCGGCCGGGTGATCGTGGCGGAATAGCGCCCCGGGCGCGGCAGATGGCCGAAGGCGAGGCGGGAATCGACCCGGGCATGCGTCGCCGTGGCGATGGCGACCTCGGGGTAATAGGCCCGGTAGCGGGTGCCCGCCGATCCGGACTCGAGGACCTTGGTGAAGGAGTCCGACAGGAAGGCGACCGAGCGGGCATAGAGCCGCTTCAGCTCGGCGACCGCCTCGGCCGCATCGTCATAGTGGTTTCGCGGCGCAGCGGGGGGCGTCTCGAAACCGGGGTCGCCCGGGGCGGGAAAAAGCTGGGTCATGACATTTGTTTAGCCGCGAGCCATGGCGCGGAGAAGACGACGACGGCTAGAAATTTGCCCGGGACGGCGTCGGCGGGACGTCCCGCTCGATCGGGCAGACGATGCCGGTGCTGTACTTGCAATCCGCGCCGGCAATCGAAGCGAAGGCGCTGCCGGGCCGGATCGTCGCGTTCTGGGCGAGCGCACTGAAAGCGATCCCGAAAAGGGCGATCAGCACGGTCGTGACAGTTAGTCGGGTCACCATGAGCCACACTCCTAGTGCATTTCCGCCACAAATGCACCCCCTGACTGAACCGAGGCTGAACGGGCCCGCACCCAGGCGACCCGGTGAACGCTGTGTTGGCGGTTCTGCGCCCTTGCCCACGCCCGCTCGACCCTAACTGAATGTTACAGATGTGACGGAATCGTCGCGGGATCATTGCAAAGGGCCGAGCGAATGCAGACGCAGAACGAACCGATCCAGCTCCACTACTGGCCGACGCCGAACGGCTGGAAGATCTCCATCATGCTGGAGGAACTCGGGGTTCCCTACGAGGTCCATTACGTCAACATCGGCGCCGGCGACCAGTTCAAGCCGGAGTTCCTGGCGATCGCGCCGAACAACCGCATGCCGGCGATCGTCGATCCGGAAGGGCCGGGCGGGTCGATCTCGGTGTTCGAATCCGGCGCCATCCTGCAGTATCTCGGCCGCAAGTTCGGCAAGTTCTACCCGAGCGAGGAGCGGGCGCGGGTGGCGGTCGAGGAATGGCTGTTCTGGCAGGTCGGCGGGCTCGGGCCGATGGCCGGCCAGGCGCACCACTTCCGCAACTACGCGCCGGAGAAGATCGCCTACGGCATCGACCGCTACACCAACGAGGTGAACCGGCTCTACGGCGTGATGGACCGGCGGCTCGAGAACAACCGCTATCTCGGCGGCGCCGAGTACTCGATCGCCGACATGGCGTCGATCGGCTGGGTGAAGCCCTACCGGGACCAGGGCCAGGACCTCGAGGAATTCCCCCAGCTCAAACGCTGGTTCGAGGAGATCATGGCGCGGCCGGCGGTGATCCGCGGGCTCGAGGTCGGCAAGGCGGAGCGCGAGAAGCTCAACCTCGCCGCCAACAAGGACGCGCAGGCGATGTTGTTCGGCCAGCGGGCCCGCCGCTAAACGAAACGGGCACCCGCGGCGCGTTGAGCCGGGGGTGCCCGTTTGGCATATGGTGGGACCGACGACCGGCGTCAGGCGCGCGTCCAGACCTGCGTCTTGCAGAAGATGCGCAGGGCGCAGCCGGTGAGCTTGAGCTGGTTGCCCTCGATCACCGCCGTGCCCTGATAGGTGCGGTCGTCGCGCGGATCGGTGACCGTTCCGGCGTAGCCCTCGCCGTTGCTGCTCATCTGGCCGGCCGACTTGCCGGCGTGCTCGCCCGAGATCACCTCGGCGCAGAAGGCACCGCCGCAGGAAGTGACCTCGACGATTCCGCCGCCCGGCGCCCGCCATTTGCCGAGGATCGGCTCCGCCGCGAGCGGCGCCGTCACGAAACTCAGCGCCGCCACCGCGGCAAGAATGAGCCTTTTCATCATCGTTTCCGTCTGTTGTTGAATCTCTCTGTCACCACAACGCTCCGCGCGGGGGCAGGTTGCCCCGGCCCGCTACACGGAGGCGAGAGTGCCGCGGCCGCTCAGGGCCGCCGCCAGCTCTGGACCGTCTTGCAGAACATCTCCATCAGGCAGCCCTTGAGGTCGAGCGCGTCGCCGCGCACGGTCATCGAGCCCTTGTAGGTCTTGCCGGCGCGCGGATCGGTGATGGTGCCCGGATATTCCGGTCCCGCCCCCGATACTTCGGCGATGCGCTGGCCCTTGTAGGTGCCGGTGGCGACGGTCGAGCAGTAGCCGTTGCCGCAGGGCGCCACCGTGACGCGCTCGCCGTTCTCGGTCAGCCAGTCGCCGGTAATGGCCTCGGCCGATGCGGCGCCGGCAAGGCCGGCCGAAAAAACGGCGACGAGGGCGAGACGGGCGAGGGTCATGGGCTGGGCTCCTGGCGGGGCGCCTTCGGGCGCGGGTGCCGGAGGCTCTCCCGCGACAATCGGCTGAAATTGCGACGGCCGGACGAGTTCGGCAGCGGGCGTGGCGAGATGTCGCGCGGGCTGCGGCTCGTCACCCTTTCTGGGCGCAATCGTCGAGACGGGCGACCAAGGCCGTCAGCCCGGCAGGTTCGCTTGACGCAGCTCGCGCTGGCTCACCTGACGATGCCGGCCGGCGCACTTCGTCAGTCGGGAAGCGCCTGCGCGAGGGACAGGCCGGCGAGGCGGGCGGTCGCCAGCAGCTGGTCGAGGCTGTGGCCGTTGCGGGCCTTGGCGGAGAGGCCGAACATGGTGGTGCTGACGAAGTCGGTCATCCGCTCGGCGTCCGCCGGATAGCGGGCGGCGACGTACTGCCGGATCGCCGCCTCCGCCGCGCGGTTGTAGACGAGGGCGGCTTCGCGCGCCTCCCGATCGTCGCAGCGGGTGCCTTCCACCACCACGCAGCCCGCTGCGGCGGGATCGGCGGCGTAGCGGCGGGCAGCCTCCTCCAATACGGCCAGGAGACAGGCGGCGACGGGACGATCGGGCCGCAGCAGCTCGGCGAACGGAATGGCGCCGGTGTCGGCATAGCGCTCGAGGACGCGGGCGTAGAGCCCTGCCTTATTGCCGAACGCGGCATAGAAGCTCGGCGGGTTGATGCCGAGCGCCTCGGTCAGATCCGCGACGCTGACGGCATCGTAGCCACGCGCGTGGAAGAGCTGCTGGGCGGTGGCGACGGCCTGTTCCGGATCGAAGCTGCGGGGGCGACCGCGTCGGCGCGGGATATTTGTATGATCCATTACAAAATACCTTGACGGGTGTGATCTCGGGATTTATGTAGCGGCTCTTAAGTTAATCGCAAGGAGGGCGCGATGGCCGCATTCGAAGGAAAGTCCGCATTGGTTCTCGGCGGCAGCCGGGGGATCGGCGCCGCCATCGTGCGGCGGCTTGCGGCGGAGGGCGCGGCGGTGACCTTCACCTATGCCGGCTCGCGCGAGGCAGCCGAGCAGCTGGCGGCGGAGACCGGCAGCACTGCGGTCCAGACGGACAGCGCCGACCGCGACGCGGTGATCGCGCGCGTTCGCGACAGCGGCCCGCTGGACGTGCTGGTGGTGAACTCCGGTTTCGCCGTGTTCGGCGACGCGCTGGAACAGGACGCGGACGCGATCGACCGGCTGTTCCGGGTCAACGTCCACGCGCCTTACCACGCCTCGGTCGAGGCGGCGCGACGGATGCCGGAGGGCGGCAGGATCATCGTCATCGGGTCGGTCAACGGCGACCGGATGCCCGTCCCGGGCATGGCCTCCTACGCCGTCAGCAAGTCCGCCCTGCAGGGAATGGCGCGCGGCCTGGCGCGCGATTTCGGGCCGCGCGGCATCACGATCAACATCGTGCAGCCGGGGCCGATCGATACGGACGCGAACCCGTCGGACGGGCCAATGAAGGACCTGATGCACAGTTTCATGGCGATCAAGCGCCACGGGCGGCCCGAGGAGGTCGCCGGGATGGTGGCGTGGCTCGCCGGGCCGGAGGCCGGCTTCGTGACCGGCGCCATGCACACGATCGACGGCGCCTTCGGCGCATAGGCTGCGGTTTCGGGTTGTGTCGGTTTGGCTCGGCGCTCCTGTCACCGTGGTGGGTCGCGCTTAGCGGGAGCACGAACTTCCGCTGGGCGGCGTAGCGGAAAAGCCACCCCCCTCTGGGCTGCCGCCCATCTCCCCCACAAGGGGGGAGATCGACGCTTCAACGTCTCCGCGAATACTGGAGCCTCGTGACGGTCGCCGATGTCGGGTCCGCTCCCATCATGCGTCGGCCATCGGCTGCCGATCGGGGACGACGTGCGACAGAAGATGCCCCCGATCTCCCCCCTTGTGGGGGAGATGCCGGCAGGCAGAGGGGGGGTTGCAGCAGACCCCCGGCAGGACGGGTCAAGTCAGCCGAGCTGCGCACGCCCGTCCGGCCGGTCGCTCAGATCCGGTTGAGCGTCTGCGAGCGGCAGATGAGGCCGCCGAGGACGCAGCCGGAGATCGACAGGGTCGAGCCCGACAGCTGGCCCTTGCCGGAATACTGCTTGCCGCCCTTGGTGTAGTCGGTGACCGTGCCGGCATACTGGCCGCCGCCGGACGGCTTCATCTGGCCGAAGGTCTTTCCCTTGTAGGGACCCGTCGTATAGGTCAGGCAGAAGCCGCCGGAGCAGGGGGCGATCTGCGCGTCGTAGCCCGACGGCATCTTCCACTTGCCCTCGATCGGATCGGCGTGGGCGGCGCCGGCGAGGGCAAGGCCGAGCGCGGCAGTGGCAAACATCAGTCGCTTCATCGAATGGTTCCTCCCGTTGACGGGACGCCGGCCGCTCCCGGAGCCTTGGCTTCCCTAAACGTAAGAGTAACCCACCCGCGACAAATCGCAACATGGATTGCGGCGGGTCGCGCAACGGCATCGCCAGCGCGCCGATCGCGCGGCAGGGTTATCGCCGGGTGAACAGAGACGGCGACCAGGGTCGCCGATCGGGCGGAAATAGCCGAACAGATCCAGAGGCTTGGCGGCGCATCCTCCAGTTGCCGCGGCAGCCGTCGTTCAGGTCCAATTAAGCTCAAACCTTAAGTAGGCCTTCAGCCGCGCCAGTCATTCTCGGGACATCGGAAGCCAACGATCAAGAGCGACAGGGACGCGACGAAACATGGCCCGCATCGATTTCCAGAACTACGCCGACGCCGCCGCCAACGGCGCGCTGTTCGTCGACGCCGACCTTCTCTTCGACCTCGGCATGCAGGCGGCGCTCGGCCGCGGCGGCACGGTCGACCGGGTGGCGGCGCACATGTACTTCAACCTCGCCGACCGCAAGGGCTGCGAGCGCGCCGCCTTCCACCGCCAGGACCTCGCCGAGCAGATGAGCCGGAGGGAGATCGCCGCGGCGCAGCGCGCCGCCCGCGAGTGGCTGACGCGCCACTGACATCAGGCACTTGCCGGCAGATCCTGAATCAGGATCTGCAGTGGCGGCGGTTGTCCGGCCTCATGCCGCCCGTGGCTCGCCGACCTCGTCGAGCGCACCCGCCAGCGCCGTCTCCAGCAGCGCCAGGTCGGCCTCGGTGCCGACGGTGACGCGGATCATCCGGTCCAGCGGGGCGACGCCCGGCATGCGGATGAACACGCCGCGGCGCAGCACCGCATCGAGGATCGCCCGGGCGCGCGCCCCGTCGCCGCCGCAGTCGATGGCGACGAAATTGGTCGCCGAGGGCAGCGGCGTGAGCCCCAGCCGCGTCGCGATGCCGCCGAGCCGGGTGCGGGCGGCGACGATCTTGCCCACCGTGGCGTCCAGATAGGCCTGGTCGGCCAGCGCCGCGACGGCGCCTGCCTGCGCCATGCGCGACACGCCGAAATGATTGCGCACCTTGTCGAACTGCGCGACCGTCGCGGGCTCGCCCACCGCGTAGGCGACGCGCACCCCGGCCATGCCGTAGGCCTTGGAGAAGGTGCGGAAGCGCAGCAGGTTCGGCCGCATCAGTGTGATCGGCGGCAGCGCCGAGGCCGGCGCGAGGTCGCAATAGGCCTCGTCCAGCACCAGGATCGTCTCGTCCGGCGTCCCGGCGATCAGCCGCTCCACCGCCGGCGCCTCGTGCCAGGAGCCGGTCGGATTGTCGGGGTTGGCGAAGTAGAGGAGCTTCGGCCGCACCGCCTTCGCCCGTTCCAGCAGCGCGTCGATGTCCTCGTGGTCGTCGCCCCGGTAGGGGACGAAGGCGAGCACCGCGCCGTGGCCGGCGACATGGTAGTTGAAGGTCGGATAGGCGCCGCGCGAGGTGACGACCGTGTCCCCCGGATCGCAGGCGAGATGCACCAGGTGGCCGAGCAGCCCGTCGATGCCCTCGCCGACGGTGATGTTCTCGATGCCGACGCCGAGATGGGCGGCGATCGCCTGCTTGAGCTCGTGCTGCTCGGGATCGCCATAGGCCCAGCTGCCGCGCGCCGCGGCGGCCATCGCCTCGAGCACGAGCGGCGAGGGGCCGAAGACGCTCTCGTTGGCGCCGAGCCGCGCCTTGAAGCGCACGCCGGTGCGCCGTTCGATCGTCTCCGGACCGACGAAGGGCACGGTGGCGGGCAGCGAGCGGGCGAGTTCGGTGAAGAGCGTCATGGTCTGATCCGGCGATGGCGATTGTGCGGGGGGCGTCAGGCCCGGGCGGTCATGGCGTGCGGCGCCGCGTCGGCGCCGGGCGCCTCGTCGAGCCGCACCAGCCCCTCGGCGAACCGCTTGGCGTTGTGGACGTAGTGGGCGGCGGAGGCCCGGAGCATTTCGGCCGCCGCGTCGTCGAGCATGCGCGCCAGCTTGGCGGGCGATCCGACGATCAGCGAATTGTCGGGAAACTCCTTGCCCTCGGTGACCAGCGCGTTCGCCCCGACGATCGAGTTCTTGCCGATGCGCGCGCCGTTGAGGATCGTCGCGCCCATGCCGACCAGCGAATTGTCGCCGATGGTGCAGCCGTGGACGATGGCGGCGTGGCCGATCGTGCAGCCGGCGCCGATGGTGAGGGGAAAGCCGGCGTCGCTGTGCAGGGCGCAATTGTCCTGGATGTTGGTGCCTTCGCCGATGGTCATCCACTCGTTGTCGCCGCGCAGCACGGCGCCGAACCAGATGCCGACATCGACGCCCACCCGGACGCGGCCGATCACGTGCGCGCCGGGCGCCACGAAGGCCGAGCCGTCTTCCGGCAGTTCCGGCCTGTCGCCGTCGAGGGCGTAGATCGCCATGGTGTCCTCCCGCTTTTTGCCGCGGACCCTGCGACAGCTCCCGGCGGGAATCAAGCGCGGCGAACCGCAGGCAAGACGAAGCCGCCGGCGACGGGCGTCACCGGCGGCTGGTTCGTGCATCGCAGAGAGCGCAGCGCGCCTAGAGGGCGGCGGCGGTCTCTTCCATCCACGCGCGGTGGCGCCGCTCGTCGGCCAGCGCCTTGGCGAAGAAGGCCCGCGACTTCTCGATCGCGTCGCCATGGGTGGAGGCGCGCTCGTAGGCGGTGACGGTGTCGTCCTCGTTGGTCTTCATCGCCTTGAGGATCGCGCCGTCGCCCATCAGGTCGGCGAGGGCGATCTTGCCGGTCGTCAGCCACTCCTTCATGTCGCCTTCGAGCGGCGCCTCGGCGCCGGTCTCCGCGGCAATCTCGTTGAGCACGTCGAGATGCTGCAGGTGGTCCTGCCGGAAGCTCGCGACCTGCTGGCTGAGCGCCGGGTCGGAGAGCTTCTCGATGGTGGAATCATACGCCGCGATCGCGTCGCGCTCGAGCAGGATCAGGTCGCGGACGAGGCCCTTGATGTCGCCTTCTTTGCCGACGGTGGTGACCATGGAAGAACTCCCTTCGTTCCGTTGACGGTTGCCAAGGGAAGTCGGCCGGCACGGGAGGTGTTCCCGTGCGGGGAGGGCTGTTTGCGGTCACGGCGAAAGGTCGGTGCCGGTCAGGCGCCGAACTTGTCTCGGATCTTCTTGGTCAGCGACTGGCGAACGTCGGCGTAGTCGGCCCACGGATCGGGCTCGTCCAGCCGCGCGACGACGGTATTGATGTCGAAGCCGTTGGCGGCGGAAAGCGTCGCCAGCTCGTTCCAGCTGACCGGCGTCGCCACCGGCGCACCCTCGCGGGAGCGGCTGGAATAGGGCGCGATCGCCGTCGAGCCGCGTTCGTTGCGCAGCCAGTCGATGAAGATCCGGCCCTTGCGCTTGGCCTTCGACATGGTGGCGACGAAGCGGTCCGGCTCGTCCTCCGCCTGGCGGACGGCGAAGGCCTTGGCGAAGGCCTTGACCTCTTCCCAGCCCTGGCGCCGGTCGAGCGGCACGACGACATGGACGCCCTTGCCGCCGGTTACCATCGGAAAGCTCTTCAGGCCGAGTTCGGCAAGCCGGTCGCGCAGGTCGAAGGACGCCGCCTTGACGTCCTCGAAGCCGAGGCTCTCGTCCGGGTCAAGATCGAAGATCAGCCGGTCGGGCTTTTCCAGCCGGTCGTTGCGCGAGCCCCAGATGTGGAACTCCAGCGTGTTCATCTGCACCGCCCCGACGAGGCCGGCGGCGTCGGAGACCGTCAAATAGTGCTCGATCCCGCCGTCCTTTTCCGGGATCGGCACGGTCTTCACCGCCTCCGGGAAGCCGCCGGTGTCGTGCTTCTGGAAGAAGCAGCGCTTCTGGCCGCCCTGCGGGCAGCGCACCAGCGATAGCGGCCGGCCGCCGGCATGGGCGAGCATGCGGTCCGCGACCTTCTCGTAGTAGAGCGCGAGGTCGCCCTTGGTGACGCCCTGGCCGGCGAAGACGACGCGCTCGGGATGGGTGAGGCGGACGCCGGCGACGCTGTCGGGCGCCTGGCCCAGCTCCGGCGTATCGGCCTTTGCCGCGGCCTTGCCGGCGCGCCGTTTCGCCGACGCCGCCTTGCCCTCGCGCTGCGGATGCTCGTCCACCACGTCACCGGCCTCCTTGTCCTCGCGCAAGCCCTTGAACACGCCGTGGCGGATCGAGCCGTCGGCGGTGATCTCGGCGAACTCGATCTCGGCGACCAGCACCGGCTCGACGAAGCGGGAGCCGCGCCTGGCGTCGGTCGGCAGCGCGATGAACGGCGAGGTCATGCGCTTGTGGGCGGCGAAGCGCTCGGCAAGGTCGGCCATGTTGGCCTCGTCGAAGCCCGACCCGACGCGGCCGCGATAGGCGAGCTTGCCGTCCTCCATGACGCCGAGCAGGATCGAGGCGAAGGGCCGGCCGCGCTTGTCCGACGTCCGCCAGCCGCCGATGACGAATTCCTGGCGGCGCGAGCACTTGACCTTCAGCCAACTGCGGGTGCGGCCCGAGCGATAGGGCGCGTCGGCGCGCTTGGCGACGATGCCCTCGTGGCCGGCGCGGCAGATATTGTCGTGCACCGCCGGGCCGTTGCCGGTGACGTGGTCGCTGTAGAGCAGGACGTCTGAGCCGGTGCGCTCGATGAGGTCGCGCAGCATCGCCTTGCGCTCGGTGAGCGGGCGCTTGGTCAGATCCGCGCCGTCGAGCGTCAGCAGGTCGAAGCAGAAGCAGGAGAGGGATCCGCCGTCGGAGAGATGCGCCTGCAGCGTCGAGAAATCCGTGCCGCCGTTCGCGTCGAAGGCGACGATCTCGCCGTCGATCAGCGCGTTGCGGCAGTCGAGCGCCCGTGCGGCCTCCGCGATCGGCGCGAAGCGGTCGGTCCAGTCCTTCTCGTTGCGGGTGAAGCAGCGGACCTCGCCGCCGCCGACGGCGATCATCACCCGGTAGCCGTCATATTTCATCTCGTGCAGCCAGTCGCGGCCGTCCGGGGCCTCGTCGACCAGCGTCGCCAGCTGCGGCGCGACGAAGCGCGGCAGCGGCAGCGTCTTGCCCGCGGGCTTCTTCTTTGGTGCGGCGGCGGATTTCGCCGGCTTCGCGGCCGTTGCGGGCTTCGCGGCAGCGGCGTTCTTGCGCCCCTTCGCGGCAGGCTTGGGCGCGGATTCCGCCGCTTGGTCGTCGTCGCGCGAGTTGTCCCAGACGTCGTCGCCCTTGGCGATCGCCGCCATGGTGCGGCCGGTCTTGATGCTGGTGTCGGCGCTGAGCAGGTTGCGGCGGCGGTCCACCGCGTCGTCCTTCTCCTTGATCAGCAGCCAGTTCTCGCGCTTCTCGCCCGGCCGGGGCTTCATCCGGATCAGGGCCCAGTTGCCGTTCATGCGCTCGCCGAGGATGCGCATCTTGAGATTGCCCTTGGCGAGGCCCTCCTCGGCATCCTCCAGCGGCTCCCACGTGCCCTGGTCCCAGAGCATCACCGTGCCGCCGCCGTACTCGCCCTTGGGGATCGTGCCCTCGAACGTGCCGTAGTCCATCGGATGGTCTTCGGTGCGGACCGCCAGGCGCTTGTCGGCAGGATCGAGGCTGGGGCCGCGGGTGACCGCCCAGCTCTTCAGCACGCCCTCCCACTCGATGCGGAAGTCGTAATGCAGCCGCGTCGCGTCATGTTTCTGGACGCAGAAGAACAGTCCGTCGGCCGCCTTGCTGGGGGCCTCCGAGCCGGAGGGTTCCTGCGTCTTCGAGAAGTCCCGCTTCTTTCGGTAGGTCTCGAGAAGCGCGTCGCCGCGGGCCGCCATCGCCCGCCTCAGGCGCTCTTGCGGCGCGGTGCGGCGCTGCCGGCGGGCGCCTTCTTGGGCTTGGCGGGCTCGGCCGCTTTCGCCTTGGCGGCCGACGCGGCCGGCTTGCGGCGGGCGCCGCCGGCGGCCTTGCCGCCCGCGTCACCGCCGCTGCCGCCCTCGAGGCTCTGCTTCAGGGCCGCCATCAGGTCGACGACATTGCCCTTGCTGCGCGGCGCCGGCTCGTCGTCCTCGATCGACAGCGTCGCCTTGCCGCCCTTCTTGCGCTTCTCGGCGATCAGCGCCTTCAGCGCCTCGGTGTAGTGGTTCTTGTAGGTCTTGGCGTCGAACTTCGCGGTCTTCTTCTCGATCAGCTGGGTGGCGACGGCGAGCAAATCCTCCTCGGCGCCGTCGTCGGAGATCTCGGCGAACAGCGGCGCCGACTTGCGGATCTCGTCCTCGTAATGGAGCGTCTCGAGCAGGAGACCCGAGCCGCAGGGGCGCAGCGCCACCAGATATTCCTTGCCGCGCAACGCCAGCTGCCCGAGCCCGGTCTTGTGCGACTGGCGCAGCGCGTCGCGGATCACCCGGAAGGCGTCCTCCGCCAGCTCGTCCTGCGGCACGACGTAATAGGGCTTGTCGAAATACAGCGGCGGGATCGAGTTGGAATCGACGAACTGCACCAGTTCGAGGGTCTTCTTGGTCTCCAGCTTGACGTTCTCGATCTCCTCGTCGGTGAGGAGCACGTATTCGTCCTTGCTGACTTCGTAGCCCTTGACGATCTCGTCCTTGTCGACCGGGCCGATGCCCTCGACGACCTTCTCGTACTGGATGCGCTTGCCGGACTTCTCGTGGATCTGCCGGAAGGCGATCGAAGCCCCGGAGGTGGTGGCCGAATACATCTCGACGGGGATGGACACGAGGGAAAGGCGGATCTGGCCTTTCCAGACGGGACGGGGCGCCATTCTTGAACTCCAGACACAGTGACTGCCGCAACGTGACTCAACGGCCTCGTCGCGGACTCGTTCCGGTTGCGTGACGGGCCCGAAGAGGCTTGGTAAAGAGCCCCCGAAACCGGTTGATAAGACTCGGGCGTACGCCCCCACGCTTGCGATTTGATGGGGGAGCGCCCAGCACGGGCAGGGCCCGCGCGGCGCAACCAGTGGATCAGGACCGACGACCCCATCGTGATCAGGATTCTCCATACCGCCGACTGGCAGATCGGCAAGCCGTTCGGCGGCTTCGAGCCCGACCGGCGCGGCGAGCTGCGCGCCGAGCGCTTTGCCGTGGTCGGCCGGATCGCGGCGCTGGCGACGGCGCGCGGCTGCGACGCCGTGCTCGTCGCGGGCGACGCCTTCGACGACACCATGGTCAGCGACCGCGAAATCCAGCGCACGCTCGACGCGATGGCGGCGTTCCGGGGTCCGTGGGTGATGCTGCCCGGCAATCACGACGCGGCGCTCGGCGTCAGCCTGTGGACCCGCCTCAGGCAGCGCGCCGACGCGGCGCGGGTGATCGTCGCCGACCGGCCGGAGCCGATCCTCCTGGAAGACCGGGGCATCGCCATCCTGCCGGCGCCGCTGACCCGCCGGCACGAGGGCGCCGACCTGACTGCCTGGTTCAACCATGCCGAGACGCCGGCCGGGCTGGTGCGCATCGGCCTCGCCCATGGCTCGGTGCAGAACCGCCTGCCGGAGGCCGCCGAATCCGGCAACCCGATCGCCGACGACCGGGCGGCGCGCGCCCGGCTCGACTACTTGGCGCTCGGCGACTGGCACGGCTTCGTCGAGATCGCCCCGAAGACGGTCTATGCCGGCACGCCCGAGCCGGACCGCTACCCCGCCAACGCGCCGGGCCACGTTGCCATCGTCGAGATCGACACGCCGGGCGCCGCCCCGCGCATCGAGAAGCTGCGCACGGCGCGCTTCGACTGGCAGTCGCTGGCGCTGCGGCTCGACGGCGGGGTGGAAGTGGTGGACGAGGCGCTGGCGGCGCTCGCCCGGCCCGGCGAGACGGTGCTGGAGCTGGTGCTCTCGGGCAGCCTGTCGCTGCGCGAACGCGTGCGGCTGGAGGAGACACTGACGCTCTGGCGGGCACGGCTGTTCGACCTGAAGCTGGTCGATGCGGCGCTGATCGACGCGCCGGACGACGAGGACCTCGACCGCATCGACGTCGGCGGCTTCGTGCGCGTCGCCATCGAGCGGCTGCGGGCGCGGGCGGCCGATCCCGCCGATCCCGAGCGGGAGGCCGCGGCGCTGGCGCTGCGGCTCGCCTATGTCGAGCATCGCCGCCAGGGAGAGCGCTGAGATGTATCTGCGCTCTCTTAAACTCACCGATTTCGCCGGCATCAGCTCGGCCGAACTCCAGCTGTTCGAGCCGGGGCTGAACGTCATCGTCGGCGACAACGAGGCCGGCAAGTCGACGCTGCTGACGGCGCTTCGGGCGGCGTTCTTCCAGCGCCACCGCGCCACCGGCGAGGCGGTGAAGGCGCTGGCGCCCTACCAGCGCCAGGCCCGGCCGGAGATCCATGTCGACTTCAGCCTCGGTGGCACCGTCTATTCGCTGCGCAAGGCCTTCCTGCAGAAGCCGGAGGCGGAGCTGACCTGGCCGGGCGGCGGCCTGACCGGCGACGCGGTCGAGGAGCGCCTCGCCGAACTCTTCCGCTTTGCCCATCCCGGCCGCGGCGAGTCAAAGCTGGATTCGCACCAGGGCGCCTTCGGCCTGCTCTGGGTGGAGCAGGGGCGCTCCAATACCGGCGGGCTCGACATCGGCGTCGGCAAGGACGCGGTGACCGCCTCGCTGGAGGGCGAGGTCGGCCAGATCCTCGGCGGCGAACGCGGCCGGGCGATGATCGGCGCCGCCAAGACGCTGCACGACCGCTTCTTCACCGACACCGGCCGGGTGGCGCAGGCCTCGCCGGTGCGCCAGGCCGAGCAGCATCTGGACGAGCTGCGGGCGGAGCTCGCGACGAAGCGGGCGGCGCACGCTGATTTCGAGGAGAAGCTGCAGCGGCTCGATGCCCGCCGCGCGACGCTGCGTTCCTACGAGCGGGACGACGCGGTGGCCCGGGCCGAGGCCGGGCTGGAGGCCGCCGAGGAACAGGCGCGCCAGGCGGCAGGTCTGGAAGGCGCGGCGCACGAGGCGGCGCGTGAGCTGCAGCACTCGCTGGCCCGCCGCGACGGCGCCGGCGAACGGCTGAAGCAGCGCGACCAGCTGGCCGCGTCCGCCGCGGCGGCGCAGGCGGCGGCGGAAGCGGCTGCCTCCGCCCTGGTGGAACTGCGCGCGGCGCAGGACGGCGAGCGGGCCGCGCTCGCTGCGGCCGAGGCGGAGGCCGAAGCGGCCAAGCGCGCGGCCGAGGCGGCGGAAGCCGCCGACGACGCGCTGCGGGCGGGGATCGAGCGGGCACGGCTTGCGGCCGAGGCGGAAACGCTCGGCCGCCGGCTGCGCGAGGCCGGCGCGGTCGAAGCACGGCTTGCCGCCCTGCGGGCCGAATCGGCGGGGCCCGCCATCGACGCGGCGGCGATCAAGGCGCTGGAGACGGCCGAGCGCAAATGCCGTGACGCCGCCGTCCGGCTGTCGGTAACCGCGCCGGTGCTGACCTTCGAGCCTTCCGGCGCGAACACGGTGCGCGATGCCGGCGGCGCGGTCGTCGCAGCCGGCGAGCCGCACCGCGTCACGGCCCGCGAGCGCTTCGAGCTGCAGGGCTTCGGCGCCCTGACGGTCGAGCCCGGCGGCGACGCGGCGACCCTGCGGCGCGAATGCGAGGCGGCCGATGCCGAGCTCGCCGCGCTGCTCGCGCGCCTGGGCGTCGCCTCTATAGAAGCATCGCGCGCGCGCGCGGCCTCTGCGGAAAACCGGCGGATCGAGACCGCGACGCTCGGCAAGCAGCTCGCGGCGCTGCTGCCGGAGGGCCGGGCTGCGGCCGAGAGGGCGCTGGCCGAGCTTTCCGCCGCGTCGCCGTCATCGGCACCGGACGGGCCGGCGCCGGGCCCCGACGACCAGGCGGCGGCGCGGGCGGCGCGCAATGCCGCGCGCACCAGGCTGGAAACGGCGACCGCGACGCTCGAGCGGCTGCGCCGCGCGGCGAGCGGCGGGCTGGCGACGCTCGCCCGCGCCGAAGCCGACGACGCGCACCGGCGCGGCGAGGCCGAACGGCTGCGCCGCGAACTCGCCGAGGCGGAGGCCATCCGGCCGCGCACGGCGCTCGCCGAGGACCTGGCGGCGGCCGAGCTCGACCGCGCGGCGAAGGCCGCCGTGCTGGAGCGCCGGCAGCGCAACCTCGCCGCCGCCGAGCCGCAGACGGTGCAGCTGACGCTCGCGGCGCGGCGCGGCGCACTGGCCGAGATCCGGCGCACCGTCGCGGCGCTGAAGGAAGAGACGCTGCGGCTCGAAGGCGAGCTCGAGGCCACCGGCGCGACGGCGCTCGGCGAGGACGTGGCGCGGCTGGAAGGCGAGATCGGCGCCGCCGAGGCGCGACTCGCCCGCCTGAAGACCGAGGCAGCGGCGGCCGCCATGCTGCACGCGACGCTGCTCGCCGCCCAGCGCGAGGCCCGCGAGCACTGGCTGGGACCGATCATGACGCAGGTCACGCCGTATCTGAAGCTGATCCATCCGGGCGCGGTGATCGAACTCGACGATTCGACGCTGGAGATTCGCAGCCTGCACCGCGCCGGCGTCGAGGAAGACTTCAAGCGCCTCTCGGCCGGCGCGCGCGAGCAGGTGGCCGTGGTGACGCGGCTGGCACTCGCCCAGGTGCTGAAGAAGGGCGGGCACCCGACCGCCGTCATCCTCGACGACGCGCTGGTCAATACCGACGAGAAGCGGCTGGAGCGGATGCATCTGGTGCTGCGGATGGCCGCCGAGACGCTGCAGATCATCGTGCTGACCTGCCGCGAGCGGGACTTTCGCGATCTCGGCGCGCCGATCCAGCGGCTCTAGCCCGACGCGGCGAAAGCCGCCAATGCCCCACGAATCGCCGGTTTTCGGCCGCAATCGGCCTCTTCCGGGCGCTTTCTCCGTTCTGCCGGTCGCCGCGGCACCCGCTGCGACCCCCGGATTCCCGAATGGTTAACGGGGTGTGAAGGGAAAAGTGGCATCGGTGCAACAGGGGTGTGTCCAAAGGCCACCACCGGCGCCATTGTGGCATTTAGGAGATTGCACCAAATCCGCTGCCGGGTAATGTCGCGTCAGAAAGAACGCAGGGCGATGCGCTTCGGACTTTCGAACAGGGGATGGGGCAGGGAAGGCTGTCCTTCATACAAGGCCCAACCCTAACCTATAAATTGACTGGAGGTCAGGACATGAACATTAAGAGCCTTCTTCTCGGCTCCGCTGCGGCCCTCGTCGCAGTCACCGGCGCCCGCGCTGCGGACGTCATCGTTCCGGTTGCGCCGGAGCCCACCGACTATGTGCGCGTCTGCGACGTGTACGGCAGCGGCTTCTTCTACATCCCCGGCACCGAAACCTGCATGAAGATCGGCGGCTACGTCCGCTTCAAGTACATCATGCAGGACCTCGACACCATCGGCGGCCCGTTCGGTGACGAAGACGCCCTGAACGCTGCGGGCGACGACTACGCGGCATACAGCCGCGTCCGCGTCCGTCTGAACTTCGACGTGCGTGAAGAGACCGAGCTCGGCACCCTGCGCGCCTTCGCTCGTGTGCAGGCCGAAAACACCACCGGCCAGTTCGGCGACGCAGCCTACGCGATGGACCAGGGCTACATCCAGCTCGGCGGCCTGACCATGGGTTACCTCGACACGCTCTGGACCGAAGGCGACGGCCTGCTGACCGACACCGACCTCCCGGTCGGCGACATCCAGGTCAACCGCATTTCCTACACCTACGCAGCTGACGGCTTCTCGGCGGCTCTGTCGCTCGAAGACGACGCAACGGGCGACTTCGCTCCGAACGTCGTGGGTCGTCTGGCCTACGAAGGTGGCTGGGGTTCGGTCTACCTCGCTGGTTCGTACGACGAGGAACTGCTCCTCTCGGGTAGCGTCTACGGCCCGCTGATCATCAACGGCACGTTCACCGAGTTCCTCGACGGCAGCGAGTTCACGACCGATGGCGGCTTCGCCCTCAAGGCCGGTCTTTCGCTCAAGGACCTCATCGCCACCGACTCCGAGCTGAAGTTCGAGGGTAGCTACGCCTTCGACCCGAGCCAGTACTCCACGATCGACCTGATCGACACCGGCCCGTTCGCCTTCACCGTTCCTTCGGAATGGCAGGTTGGCGCCGGCTACGCCCAGGCGTTCGGCAAGCTCGGCATCGCGGTTTCCGGTATCTACGGCCGGACCTTCGACCTCGACACCGGCTCGCTCACGACCCCGCCGTACCTCTCGCTCGGCGGCAGCGGCGACTACTACAAGCTCGTCGGCAACGTTGGCTACGAGATCACCAACAACTTCGACGTGCTGGCGGAAATCTCCTACGCCAATGTCGACTTCGACGATGCGGATCAGGCCGATCTCTACCTGGGCGACGACTCCGTCAACCAGACGGCTGGCTTCATCCAGTTCGTTCGCTCCTTCTAATCGAACGAGCCTCCAGTCTAGGGAAGCCCGGCGCTCGCGCCGGGCTTCTTTCGTTTGGGCGGACGGTTCCGGCCCTGCCGCGGCGTTGGCCGCCGGGGCTCTTGACGGCCGACTGTTTTCGGGCCCGGATGGCTGATGCCCGGCCTCTTGATCGATCTTTTCCCATTCGTCCTGGCTGCCTTCGCGGCCGGATATCTGTTCGGCCGCTTCGCATGACCGCCGTCGGCGGCCGGCAGCGGTTGCCTCCGCGTTGCCGATCACTAGCTTCGGCATATCGGATCGGCCCAGCGGAGGGTTTTCATGCTGTCGTTCTTCGGAAAGGTCTTCCTGCTGCTGGGCGCGGCCTTCGGCCTCGGCGCCTTCGCGGGACGGCGCGCGCGCGGCGACGCGGCTGCGCCGAAGACGCCCGCCGCGTCACCCGAGCCTCGGATGAAGCCGCAGCTGCCGCCCGCCTCGCCGACGCCGGCGACGCCCCCTGCGACGACTGTCGCCGCCCCGGCGCCGGTGGAGGCGACGCTGCCCACTTCGACCGTACTGCCCGCTGCCGCGGCGTCCCCCGAAGCGCCCGAGCCCGGCAAGCCGGCGCCCGTCGCCGGCGATGCGGCGCCGCGGAAGCCTTCCGCCGCCCCGCGCGAAGACCCGCTGGCGGCCAAGCACCGGGCCGCCGCCTTCGACCGCGACTTCCGGACGCTCGACTACCGCTCCCTGTCCAAGGACGAGGCGGTGCGCGAGAAGGAGCGGCGCGCGCGCCGGCATTCGAGCTGGCAGGCCCGCGATCCCGAGGCGCAGAAGCCGTCACCGCCGCTGCAGAACGCGCAGTTCTCGCATTTCGGCGGCAGCTTCGTGTCGGCGGAGGTCATCCGCGGCCGCAGCAGCGAGCGCGTGCCCGACCTGATGCCGAGCCTGCCGGGCGAAAGCGTCCCGCCGGCGCCGGCGCCCGCCGCGCCACGCCGCCGGCTGGCCGGGCCGGACCCGAGCGGCCCGACGCCGAAGCGCGAGCAGCGCACGCATCTGCCCGAGGACCCGCTGGTGGCCAAGCACCGGGCGGCACCCTTCGACAGGGATTTCCGCACGCTCGACTACCGCCGGCTCGGCTCGCCGCCGCGGCCCGCGCCGAGCCCCGTTTCGAACGGCGCCGGTCCGGCAGGCGAGGGGGCGGGAGCCGCCGGTGACGCAGTTGCCGGGCGGGCGGTCTTCCGGATCGCTGGCGCCGCCGCCACGGTCCCGGTCGTGGATACCGAGGAGCCGCCCGTCGCCGGCGGGGCCGGTGGGTCCCAGCCCGGCGGCTCCGGCGAGGCGCGGCTCGCCGAGGAGATCGTGGCGCGCGAGCCCGCCCGGCTCGAGGCGCCGCGCGCCGGCACGCCGGACGACCTCACCCGCATCGACGGCATCGGCCCGAGCCTCGAGCGCCTGCTGTTCGAGAACGGTATCTATCATTACGACCAGATCGCCCGCTGGAGCGCCGGCGAAGCCCACTGGTTCGAGGCGAGGAGCGGCTTCCCCGGCCGCGTGGCGCGCGAGCGCTGGGTCGAGCAGGCGCAGGCCCTGGTCGACGACCGCGCCACGCCGCGCACGCCGGTGTAGGGGCGCTGCGGTTGAGGCGGCGGAGGGGAAGGTCGCTTTTTGCAGGAAGCGGCGCCAGCCGGCGGGACTGGATCCTCGGGACGGAGCCCGAGGATGACGCCGGGAGAGGGGCGGCCGTCGGCGACGGTGCCTGGGCGTGACGCTCACACGGGCGGTGGCGGCGGGCGACGCGCGCTATGGGCGATCGTCGACGACGAGCCGCAGGACGCGCCCGGTCCGAACTTCGACGAGAACATGCCTGGTTCCACCCGCGGCCGTCATCCTCGGGCCCCGTCCCGAGGATCCAGTACGGTCCGCCCGCACCGGCTGATGGGGGATATTCCTCCCACGAAGCGGCTGCGTCGAGGCGGATGAATGGGCTCGGGACGGGGCCCGAGGATGACGCCGGGTGGGTGAGCCGGCGAGTCAGCGACGGTGCTAGGGCGTTACGCTCACACGGGCGGTGGCGGCGGGCGCTATGGGCGGTCGTCGACGACGAGCCGCAGGACGCGCCCGGTCCAAACTTCGACGAGAACGCGCACGACGCGCCTGGTCCAATCTTCGACGAGAATATGCCTGCTTCCACCCGCGGCCGTCATCCTCGGGCCCCGTCCCGAGGATCCAGCGCGGTCCGCCCCCCACCGTATGATGGGATCTTCCTCCCACGAAGCGGCAGTTTTGGCGCGGAGGAATGGGTCCCCGGGTCACGCCCGGGGATGACGCCACTGTTGGTGGACGGGTCCATTGCCGATGTCGTGACTTGGCCGACCGTGCGACGGTGGCCGCCCGCGAAGCGAAGCAGGTTCGCGGCTCCCTCTCTCCCTGCGTCATCCCCGGGCTTGACCCGGGACCCCCCGTGGCCGGCTTGGTGGTCGGGGAGATGGGAAGGTCGCCTCTTGCAGGATGGGCGTCGACCGGCGGGACTGGATCCTCGGGACGGGGCCCGAGGATGACGCCGGGTGGGTGAGCCGGCCAGCCGCCGACGGTGCCTGGGCGTGACGTTCACACGGGCGGAGGCGGCGAGCGACGCGTCGTGGGCGGTCGTCGACGACGACACTCGCAGGACGCGCCTGGTCCGATCTTCGACGAGAATATGCCTGGTTCCACCCGCGGCCGTCATCCTCGGGCCCCGTCCCGAGGATCCAGTGCGGTCCGCCCCGCCGGCTGATGGGGATATTCCTCCCACGAAGCGGCGGTGTCGGTGCGCAGGTGCCGCGTCCGCCCAGCCTCAGCCGGTGCGGCCGAGGCGGAGGTCCTTTTCGATGTCGAAGCCGGCGCCGAGCCGCATCTTGTAGACCTGGTAGTTCTCCATCACCCGCTGCACGTAGCCGCGGGTCTCGCTGAACGGGATGCGCTCGACCCAGTCGATGACCTGGTCCAGCGACTTGCCGCGCGGGTCGCCGAAGCGCTCGATCCATTCCCGCGCCCGGCGCGGACCGGCATTGTAGGCGACGAAGGTCAGCACGTAGGAGCCGTCGAAGGCGGCGATCTGCTCGCCGAGGAAATGCGCGCCAAGCGCGGCGTTGTAGCCGGGATCGCTGGTGAGCCGCGCCGGCGAATAGCCGACGCCGGTCCGGGCCGCGACCGCCTTGGCGGTGCCGGGCATCAGCTGCAGCAGGCCGAGCGCGCCGGCCGGGGACTTCGCCGCCGGGTTGAAGGCGCTCTCCTGGCGGGCGATGGCGTAAGCCAGCGCCTTGCCGGAGGCGGAGATGTTGGCGCTTGCCGGGATGACGCCGACCGGGAAGGCGAGGGCCGGCGCGTCGATGCCGCGCCAGTAGGCCTGCTTGCCGACCTGCAGGACGAGATGATGGTCGCCGCGCCGCTCGGCCATCACCGAGAGCAGCGCCAGCTCGCCCGGGCTGGTCAGCTCGTCGGCCAGCGAACGGTAGAGGCCGTCGGCGCGCCAGTTCGAGCCGATCTGCTCGAGCCGCCGGATCGCCCGCACCGCCTCGCGCTGCTCGAAGCGCTGCCGGTCGGCTTCGCTGGCGCGCGGGAACTCGATGGCGCCGGGCCGGCGGCCGAGCCGCGCCGCGGCGAGCTGGCCGTAATAGGTGGCGCCGAACTGCGCGGCCCTTGCGTAGTAGGTGCCGGCGTTGCCCGGCCCGCCGGCCTCGGCGGCGCGGCCGAGCCAATAATAGCCGCGCGACACCGACAGCGGCCGGTTCGAGGAGTCGAGGATCCGGGCGAAATGCGCCGACGCGGTGCGCGGGTCGTTCAGGAAGCGCAGCGCGATCCAGCCGGCGTGGAACTCGGCTTCCGCCGCCTCGACCGCGCTTTCGGCCGAATGGGTGGCGGCGACCCGGTAGGCGAGCTGGTTCTTGCCGAGGTCGAGGAGATCGCGGGCGACGATGCGCCGGTCGTTCCACCAGGCGTCCGGATCGACCAGCGCCGCCGCGTCGCGCGGCGCGCGCATCAGGATCTCGGCGGCCTCGTCGATCTTGTACGACTTGCGGTAGCGCTCGACCAGCGCGTGCTGGTAGCCGGGATCGGCGCGCTGCGCCTGCGGCACGGCGGCCAGCAGCTTGCCGGCATTGCCTTCCTCGCGGATGACCGCGGCGCGGGCGGCATAGAGCTGCTTGGCGCCGGCGAGCTCGGCGACGCGCCCGGCATCGCCGACGCGGCGGGCATAGAGCAGCTTGTCCATGCGGAACTTGTGATCGGCGCGGGTGAGCAGCGTCCCGAAGGTCTTCAGCACCATGCGCTCGGTCGAGGCGTCGAGCCGTTCCTCGCGCCAGACCTTGGCGATCAGCTGCCTGGCGCGGCCGACCTCGCCGACGGCGATATAGGCGCGCGCCAGCGCCATGGCGCCCTCCGGACTCTCCGGCTGGCTCGCCTGGAAGGCGGCGATGACCTCGCCTGCCGGCGGTTCCTCGCGATAGAGCGCTTCCTCGCTGTTGACCCGCAGCGTCTTCATGCCCGGCCAGCCCTGCAGCTGGCGGGCGGCGAGCGCGATCTCGGCGGCCGGCACGCCCTTGCCGCCGCGCAGCGCGATCGCCCAGGTCAGGATGTCGCGGTCGAGCGAGCCCGGCATCATGCCTTCGCGGATGCCGCGCGCCTTCGCCGGGTTGCCGTCGGACAGCGCCTGCAGCCCGTCCTTCAGCTCGCCGCGGATCGGGCTGACCGCCCCGACGCGGGGCGCCATGGCGGCGATCGACGCGGTGTAGGCGCTGGTACTGGCCGGCAGCGCGGCGCTGGCCGCCGGGCGCAAGGCCGGATTGGGCGTCGGTGCCGTCACCGTGCGGCCGAAGCGCCAGGGATCGACGTCGACGGCGCCGGCGGCGGGAGCTGCGGCGGCCAGCGGCACGCCGCCGGCGACGCCGGGACGCGCCATCGGCGTCGGGCCGAGCAGCGGCAGCGACAGACTCTCGGCGATGGCTTGCCCGGGCAGCATGGTGATCGCGAGCGCGCCGAGCAGCAGGCGGCGGGCATGAAGTCTGGCGGTCATGGCAAACCTTTCGGACAATCTCGTCATGGGGCGTCCGGCAAGAAAACCGGCCCGCTCGCCGGCGGGAATGGTTTGCAAATCTCTCACGAGCGCGATTAAAGCCCCGTTACCGGGTGCCGTCGAGAGGTGCCCGACGACGCGCAGCCGACTGTTCTTGTTTCGCTATCGCCGCTTCTCTAAGGTGCCGCGCTGCCGGACGGATGCCGGGAGCGTCATCGGGCCGCGTCGCGGCCGGCAGCGGACGCCAGCCTGACGGGCGGCGCCTTCGAGCAAGTGTGGGAGTGGGGCAGGGCATGTTCAAGGGTTCGATTCCGGCGCTGGTCACGCCCTTCGCCGAAGACGGCTCGCTCGACGAGGCGGCGTTTCGGGCCTTTGTCGAATGGCAGATCGCCGAGGGGTCCTCGGGCGTGGTGCCGGTCGGCACCACCGGCGAGAGCCCGACTCTGACCCATGACGAGCACAAGCGCGTCGTCGAGCTCTGCGTCGAGACGACCGCGGGCCGCGTGCCGGTGATCGCCGGGGCCGGCTCCAACAACACCGCCGAATCGATCGATCTCGCGCGCTTTGCCGAGAAGGCCGGCGCCGATGGGCTGCTGGTCGTCACGCCCTATTACAACAAGCCGAACCAGAAGGGGCTCTACGCCCACTACGCCGCCGTGGCGAAGGCGGTGTCGCTGCCGATCCTGATCTACAACATCCCCGGCCGCTCGGTGATCGACATGACGCCGGAGACGATGGGCCGGCTCGCCGCGGACTTTTCCAACATCGTCGGCGTCAAGGACGCGACCGCCAAGGTCGACCGGGTTTCCGAGCAGCGCACCACCTGCGGCAAGGACTTCGTCCAGCTGTCCGGCGAGGATTCCACCGCGCTCGGCTTCAACGCCCATGGCGGCCATGGCTGCATCTCGGTCACAGCGAACGTCGCGCCGCGGCTCTGCGCCGACCTGCAGGCGGCCTGCGCAGCCGGCGACTACGCCGCGGCGCTCGCCGTCCAGGACCGGCTGATGCCGCTGCACAAGGCGCTGTTCATCGAGCCGAACCCGACCGGGGTGAAGTACGCCCTGTCGCAGCTCGGCAAGATCCCCAACCGTCTGCGCTCGCCGCTGGTGCCGATCGACCGGGAGACCGAGCAGGCGATCGACTCGGCCATGCGCCATGCCGGCCTGGTCAATTGAAATCCGGCGGTTCGATCGCATCTTAGGACGATCACGACAGGTCGGCGGGCGGTAAAGGCACGGGCGGCATCACGCCCGGGGGAAATCGATGGCGAAGAAGAAGGCGGAGGGCTCGAACGTCGCGGCGGAGAACCGCAAGGCCCGCTACAATTACGAGATCATCGACACGCTCGAGGCGGGCATCATGCTCTCCGGCACCGAGGTCAAGGCGCTGCGCGCCGGCAAGGCCTCGATCGCCGAGGCCTACGCCACGGAAGAGGGCGGCGAGCTCTGGCTGATCAACTCCAACCTGCCGGAATATCTGCAGGCGAACCGCTTCAACCACGAGCCGAAGCGCCGGCGGAAGCTGCTGGTGCACCGCACCCAGCTCAACCGCCTCGCCGGCGCCGTGCAGCGCGACGGCATGACGCTGGTGCCGCTGCGGATCTACTTCAACGACAAGGGCCGGGCCAAGCTCCTGCTGGCGCTAGCCAAGGGTAAGAACGCGCCGGACAAGCGCCAGACCATCAAGGAACGCGACTGGGCGCGCCAGAAGCAGCGGATCATGAAGGAGGGGTGAGGCGACGGTGGCCGACTATCTGAGGTTGCCCGACGGGCTTGCCCCGCCCGCCGACGACGGCGCGGCCGGCCATCTCGCCGGCATGCCGTTGCCGAGCCTCGTGCTGCCGGCCAGCAATGGCGGCACGGTGGATATGTCCCGCCTCGAAGGCCGTGTCGTCCTCTACATCTATCCGGCGACCGGCAAGCCCGGCGTGAAGCTGCCGGATGGCTGGGACGCGCTGCCCGGCGCCCGCGGCTGCACCCCGCAGAGCTGCAGCTTTCGCGATCACCATGCCGAACTGCGAGCGCTGGGTGTGGACGCCGTCTACGGCATCTCGGCGCAGCCGCTCGCCGACCAGACCGAGGCGGCAGCGCGCCTGCACCTGCCGTTTGCGCTGCTGTCGGACGAGGCCGGCGACCTGCGCAAGGCGCTCGACCTGCCGTGGTTCAATCTTGCCGGCACGCTGTATCTGAAGCGTATGGCGCTGATCGTCGAGGACGGCCGGATCGTCAAGGTGTTCTACCCGGTGTTCCCGCCCGACCGGAGCGCGGCGGACGTCGTCGCCTTCCTCTCCGCCGCTCTCTGAGCGACGAATAGCCTCAGGTCGGCTGCGGCCCGAGAAACCTCGCGACCTTGTCGAACACGTCGACGAACATCGCCTCGGTGAGGCGGCCGGTATTGGTGTTGTAGCGCGAGCAGTGATAGCTCGATATCAGCTGGAGGCCGCCGACCTCGTGCGCGGCGGCGTGGCCGAAAGGCGCGCTGGCGAGCCGCGCGCCCAGCGTCCGGACGGTCGAGTCATGGGCGATCCGGCCGAGCGTCACGATGCAGCGCAGCTTCGGCAGTTCGGCGAGCGTCGCATCGAGAAACCGCCGGCAGGTGGCGATCTCGGCGCCGACCGGCTTGTTCTCGGGCGGCACGCAGCGCACCGAATTGGTGATCGCGGTGCGCATCAGCTCCAGCCCGTCGTCGGTGCGGGCGGCGAAGCGGTCGTTGGCGAAGCCGAAGCGCGCGAGCGTCGCGTAGAGCAGGTCGCCCGCATAGTCGCCGGTGAACGGCCGGCCGGTGCGGTTGGCGCCGCGCAGCCCCGGGGCGAGGCCCACCACCAGCAGTTCCACCGCGTCGTGGCCGCCGGCCGGCAGGAGCGTCGGCACCGGCGCGTTGTGCCAGAGCGGCTCGCGAGCCCGCCACTCCTCGCGAAAGCCAACCAGCCGCGGGCAGAGCGGGCAGTCGCGGCCGGGCTCGGCCTGACCGGGCATGGACGCGGGGAGTACGAGGCGAGGGCTCAATAGTCGTCGTCGGTCTCGGCGGCCTCGACGGCCTCGGCCCGGCGCGCCAGCCGCGCCTCGCGCTCGGCTGGGGTGCGGCCGATCTCCGTTCGCAGCGTGCTCAGCTCGACGAAATGGTCGGCCTGGCGGCGCAGGTCGTCGGCGATCATCGGCGGGTTGGTCTGCAGGGTCGAGACCACCGAGACCTTGCGCCCGCGCCGCTGCAGCGCCTCGACCAGCGAACGGAAGTCGCCGTCGCCGGAGAACAGCACGAAATGGTCGACCGTGTCGGCGAGCTCCATCGCGTCGACCGCGAGCTCGATGTCCATGTTGCCCTTGATCCGGCGGCGGCCGGCCGAGTCGGTGAACTCTTTCGCCGGTTTGGTGACCACCCGGTAGCCGTTGTAGTCGAGCCAGTCGATCAGCGGCCGGATCGAGGAGTACTCGCTGTCTTCGACCAGGGCGGTATAGTAGTAGGCGCGCAGGACGTAGCCCTGGGACTGGAAATGCGCCAGCATGCGGCGATAGTCGATGTCGAAGCCGAGGCCCCGCGACGTCGCGTAGAGATTCGCGCCGTCGATGAACAGCGCGATCTTTTCCCTCTCGTCGAACATCGCAGCAGGCTTTCTTCAGAAGGCGTGAAATTTGTCGATCGAGGCGCCGGGCGCGGGTGCCGCCGCCCGTGATGCCGCAACCGGCGCGACCATAGTCCGGGCGCCAATGCTTGCCAACCGGAAGCCGGCGCGCAGGAAGCGACAGAGGACGCTTGTACCGCAGCGCCGAAAAGTCTATGTCGGCAGCTTCATCTGTGAGATTTTTCGTTCAGTCAGGAGACAGGCATGGCCCGCGTCACCGTAGAAGATTGCGTCGACAAGGTCGAGAACCGCTTCGAACTGGTTCTCCTGGCCAGCCACCGTGCGCGCCAGATCGCCCAGGGACAGCAGATCACGATCGATCGCGACAACGACAAGAACCCCGTCGTCGCCTTGCGCGAGATCGCCGACGAGACGCTGTCGCCCGGCGATCTGAAGGAGGATCTGATCCACTCGCTGCAGAAGCATGTCGAGGTCGACGAGCCGGAGCCGGCGCCGCCGTCGTCCGAGCCGCGCGGCATCGCCGGCGAACTGCCGAGCCCGGCGAGTGCTGCGGGCGACGACGACGCGGTCACCTTCGACCACATGTCGGAAGACGAACTGCTCGCCGGCATCGAGGGCCTCGTGCCGCCCGAGAAGACCGACGATTTTTGATCCGATTGTCCGCCCGGCCCTTCCGGTGCGGGCCCGGGCAACCCTATATTGAGGGGCGTCGCCGCATCCAGCGGGGCGCCCCTCTCCGTTTGCAGATTGTCTCCATAAGTCAATGATGCGGCAATACGAACTCGTCGAGAAGGTCGCCGCCTACAAGCCCGACCTCGACGAAGCGCTCCTCAATCGCGCCTATGTCTACGCCATGCAGAAGCATGGCACGCAGAAGCGTGCGAGCGGCGACCCGTATTTCTCGCATCCGCTGGAAGTCGCGGCGATCCTGACGGAGATGCATCTCGACGAGGCGACGGTGGCCGTCGCGCTGCTGCACGACACGATCGAGGACACCGACGCCACCCGCAAGGAGATCGACCAGCTCTTCGGGCCGACCATCGGCCACCTGGTCGAGGGTCTGACCAAGCTTAAGCGGCTCGACCTCGTCTCCAAGCGCGCCGCGCAGGCCGAGAACCTGCGCAAGCTGCTGCTGGCGATCGCCGACGACGTGCGGGTGCTGCTGGTCAAGCTGGCCGACCGTCTGCACAACATGCGCACGCTCGGCCACATGGCGCCGGAGAAGCGCGCCCGCATCGCCCAGGAGACCATGGACATCTACGCCCCGCTCGCCGGGCGCATGGGCATGCAGGACATGCGCGAGGAGCTGGAAGACCTCGCCTTCCGCTACATCAACATCGAGGCCTACGAGACGATCACCGCGCGGCTGGCCGAGCTCAACGCCCACCACGCCGACCGCATCGCCAGCATCGAGCAGGACCTCGCCGCCTTGCTGGCGGAAAGCGGCATCAAGGCGAAGGTGACCGGCCGGCAGAAGAAGCCCTATTCGGTGTTCTCGAAGATGCAGCGCAAGGCGCTGTCGCTGGAGCAGCTATCCGACATCTTCGGCTTCCGCGTGCTCGTCGATACCGAGGAGGAGTGCTACCGCACGCTCGGCATCGTCCACCGGACGTGGCCGATGGTGCCCGGGCGCTTCAAGGACTACATCTCGACGCCGAAGCAGAACGACTACCGCTCGATCCACACCACCATCGTCGGGCCGTCCCGGCAGCGCGTCGAGCTGCAGATCCGCACCCACCTGATGCACGACATCGCCGAATTTGGCGTCGCGGCGCACTCGCTGTACAAGGATCGTGGCGAGGCCGAGGCGCGGGTGCACCTGTCTAAGGACTCCAACGCCTATGCCTGGCTGCGGCGCACCATCCAGCTGCTAGCCGAGGGCGACACTTCCGAGGAATTCCTCGAGCACACCAAGCTCGAGCTGTTCCAGGACCAGGTGTTCTGCTTCACCCCGAAGGGGCGGCTGATCGCGCTGCCGCGCGGCGCGACGCCGATCGACTTCGCCTATGCCGTCCACACCGACGTCGGCGACACCTGCGTCGGCTGCAAGATCGACGGCCGGATCATGCCGGTGGTGACCGAACTCGCCAATGGCGACGAGGTGGAGATCATCAGGGCCAAGGGCGCGACGCCGCCGCAGGCCTGGGAGAGCATCGCGGTCACCGGCAAGGCGCGCTCGGCGATCCGGCGCTCCGCCAGAGCCTCGATCCGCCGGCAGTATTCCGGCCTCGGCCAGCAGATCCTGGAGCGCACCTTCTCGCGGCAGGGCAAGCATTTCTCCCGCGACACGCTGAAGCCGCTGCTCGGCAAGCTCGGCCATCGCGAGGTCGAGGACGCGCTCGCGGCGGTGGGGCGCGGCGAGCTGAATTCCTCGGACGTTCTCAAGGCCGCCTATCCCGACTTCCAGGACAGCCGCGTCACGCGCCGCCGGCCGCGCCGCGAGGAGGAAGGCTGGTTCAACCTGCGCACCGCCGCCGGCATGATCTTCCGGGTGCCCGGGCGGGCCAAGTCGAAGGCCCGCAAGGAGGAGGCGGGGGCGATTCCGATCCGCGGCGTCGGCGACGACATGCCTGTCCGCTTCGGGCCGGACGGGGCGGTGCCGGGCGACCGCATCGTCGGCATCATCGAGCCGGGGCAGGGGATCACCATCTATCCGATCCAGTCGCCCGCGCTGACCGCCTACGACGAGGAGCCGGACCGCTGGGTGGACGTGCGCTGGGACATCGACGCCGAGCTGAAGACGCGCTTCCCAGCCCGGATCACCATCTCCGCCCTGAACGAGCCGGGCTCGCTCGCCGAGATCGCCGAGACCATCGCCGCCAACGACGCCAACATCCACAACCTGTCGATGGTCGCCACGGCGACCGACTTCACCAAGATGGTGCTCGAGCTCGAAGTCTGGGACGTCCAGCACCTCAACCGGACGCTGAAGCAGCTGCGCGGCAAGCCCTGCGTCTCCGAGGTGGTGCGCGTCAACGGCTGAGTCGCCGGCCGCGGGCGCGTTCCGACCGCCGCAATTCCGCCGGCCGGGGCGTATAGCGGCAAGGCCGACACGTACGGGTGCCGACGACCCCCGAGACCGGCCGCTTTGCCTTGCCCTTCGCGCCATCCGGTGTAGGGTCCCTGCCGGCCGCCAGCCGTACAGACGAGGAATGTGAGCACCATGTTGTTCAGGCGTCGCCAGCCGCAGAACCTCGCATCGAGGATCCGCACGCTTGTGTGGCCGCGGCGCTCCTACGCGCGCTCGTTCGAATATTTCCGCAAGCGCGTGCTGCGGCTCAACGCGACGCCGCACGCCATCGCCGCAGGCTTCGCCGCCGGCGTCTTCGCGTCCTTCACTCCGTTCATCGGCTTCCACTTCCTGCTGGCCTTCGCGCTCGCCTATCTCGTTGCCGGCAACATGGCGGCGGCCGCGCTCGGGACGGTGGTCGGCAACCCGGTCACCTTCCCGTTCATCTGGGGGCTGACCTACGAGGTCGGCCAGTTCATCCTGCGCGCCGAGCCGATCACCGGGGAGGCGCCGCGCGGTATCGGCTCCGCCCTCGTGCACGTGGACTTCGCCTCGATCTGGGCGCCCTTCGTGAAGCCGATGCTGGTCGGATCGCTGCCGGTCGGCCTTGTCAGCGCGGCGCTCGGCTACGGGCTCGTCTATTCGGCGGCGCGCAGCTTCCAGAAGCATCGCGCCCGACGCATCCTCGCCCGCCGCCAGCCCCCATCGGTCACCCGGCTGGGCGCTGCGGCGGCGGCCGGCCGGAGCGCCGGGGAAGTTTAACGGCGCGCGGATTGCCCCCATGGGGGCGAGCCGATAGAAGGCGCGATGCGGCGGGGCCGCGAGCAGTGGCGACGAAGGGCGAAAAATGGTCGAGCAGGCCGAACGGCGGGAACAGGGCGGCTTCGGCGAGACCGTGAAGGTCATCGTCCAGGCGCTGATCCTCGCCCTGGTGATCCGGACCTTCCTGTTCCAGCCGTTCTCGATTCCGTCCGGCTCGATGATGCCGACGCTGCTGGTCGGCGACTACCTGTTCGTCTCCAAATGGAGCTACGGCTACTCGCGCTATTCCATGCCGCTGTCGCCGGACCTGTTCGACGGCCGCATCCTCGGCTCGGCCCCCGAGCGCGGCGATGTCGTCGTGTTCCGCAAGCCGCGCGAGGAGGACACCGACTACATCAAGCGTCTCGTCGGCCTGCCGGGCGACCGGCTGCAGGTGCGCGAGGGCATCCTCTACATCAACGGCCAGGCCGTGCCGCGCGAGCAGGTCGAGGACTTCGTCGCCGAGGACGGCACGCGCGTGCCGCAATATCGCGAGACGCTGCCGAACGGCGTCTCCTACATGACGCTCGACCTCAGCCCGAACTCGGCCGGCGACAACACCCGCGAATTCGTGGTGCCGGACGGTCACTATTTCATGATGGGCGACAATCGCGACAACTCGCTGGATAGCCGCTTCGACGTCGGCTACGTGCCGTTCGAGAACCTCGTCGGCAAGGCGCAGATGATCTTCTTCTCGATCGAGGACGACGTTTCGCCGCTGGAGATCTGGCAGTGGCCGACGGATCTGCGGCCCAGCCGCATCACGACATGGCTAAGCTGACGGCCGACCGCCCGCTCGACGAGCTCGAAGCCCGCATCGGCATACGCTTTTCGGACCGGACCCGGCTCGAGCGGGCGCTGACCCATTCGAGCCTGCGCCCGTCGAGCGGCGGCAACGAGCGCAGCTACGAGCGGCTGGAGTTCCTGGGCGACCGGGTGCTCGGGCTGGTGATAGCCGAGACGTTGTTCGCGATGTTTCCGCAGGCCGACGAGGGCGAGCTGTCGCTGCGGCTGAACGCGCTGGTCAGCGCCGACACCTGCGCCAAGGTGGCGGACGAGATCGGCCTGTACGATTTCGTCCGGCATGGCGGCGACCTGAAGAAGCTGAAGGGTTCGCGTACCAAGAGCATCCGCGCGGACCTCGTTGAATCGCTGATCGCCGCCATCTATCTGGGGGAAGGGCTCGACGCTGCCCGCGACTTCATCGTCCGCCACTGGGCGCACCGCCTGGACGAGGCGGTGGAAGCCCGGCGCGATCCGAAGACGGCGCTGCAGGAATGGGCGCACACGCGCGGCCCGGTGCCGCCGCGCTACGACGTGATCGAGCAGACCGGCCCGGATCATGATCCGCTGTTCACCGTGCGGGTGAACGTGGAAGGCGTCGAACCGGCGGACGGACGCGGCCGGTCGAAGCGGCTTGCCGAACAGGAAGCCGCCACGGCGGTGCTGATCCGCGAATCTGTCTGGAAGGACACGAAGTGACCAACGAAGCAGACCGCCCCGAGGGCGAGGCCGCGCCGGCCCCGGCGGCGGAACTGGCGCCGACGCGCTCCGGCTTCGTCGCGCTGCTTGGCGCGCCGAACGCCGGCAAGTCGACGCTGGTCAACCAGCTGGTCGGCACCAAGGTGTCGATCGTCACCCACAAGGTGCAGACGACGCGGGCGATCGTGCGCGGCATTGCCATGCGCGACCGTACCCAGATCGTCTTCGTCGACACGCCCGGCGTCTTCGCGCCGAAGCGCCGGCTCGACCGCGCCATGGTCAAGACCGCCTGGACCGGCGCCAAGGACGCCGATATCGTGCTCGCCATCGTCGATGCCGAGCGCGGCCTCAGCGAGGACGTCGAGACGATCCTCGACCGGGTGCAGCACGTGCCGCAGACCAAGGTGCTGCTGCTCAACAAGGTCGACCGGATCAAGCGCGAGAAGCTGCTCGGCCTCACCGAGCAGATCACCAGCCGCGTCGACTTCGCCAAGGTGTTCATGATCTCGGCGCTCACCGGCTCGGGCTGCGACGACCTGATCGACTGGATCGCCAAGACGCTGCCCGAGGGTCCCTGGTACTATCCCGAGGACCAGATCACCGACCTGCCGCTGCGCCAGCTCGCCGCCGAGATCACCCGCGAGAAGCTGTATCTGCGGCTGCACCAGGAACTGCCCTATTCCTCGCATGTCGAGACGGAATTGTGGGAGACCCGCAAGGACGGCTCGGTGCGGATCGAGCAGACGATCTATGTCGAGCGCGACAGCCAGAAGCGCATCGTCATCGGCCACAACGGCGAGACCATCAAGGCGATCGGCCAGGCGGCCCGCAAGGAGATCATGGAGGCGGCCGACCAGACCGTGCACCTGTTCCTGTTCGTGAAGGTGCGCGAGAACTGGGGCGACGATCCGGAACGCTACCGCGAGATCGGCCTGGACTTCTCCAGCTGAGCCAGGAGAGGCGTCTTTGGGCGGCGCGAGAGAATTGACCCGGCATGGAATGGCGTGAGGAAGCGATCGTGCTCGGCGTCAAGCGCCACGGCGAGACCAGCGTCATCGCCGAGGTGATGACGCGCGAGCGCGGCCGCCATCTCGGCCTGGTGCGCGGCGGGCGCTCGCGCAAGCAGCAGCCGGTGCTGCAGCCGGGCAATTCCGTCGAGGTGCACTGGCGGGCGCGGCTCGACGAGCACATGGGCACCTTCGTCCTCGAGCCGGTGGAACTGCGCGCCGCCCGGCTGATGGAGGACGGCGTCGGGCTGAACGGCATCCAGCTGGTCGCCGCACATCTGCGCCTCCTCGCCGAACGCGACCCGCATCCGCGGCTCTATGACGGGCTGATGGTGATCGTCGACCATCTCGACACGCCGGACAAGGCGGCCGAGCTGATGCTGCGCTTCGAGATCGCGCTCCTGGAGGAACTCGGCTTCGGGCTGGACCTCGAGCGCTGCGCCGCCACCGGCCGGCGCGACGACCTCGCCTATGTTTCGCCGAAGACGGGACGAGCGGTCAGCCGCGAGGCCGGCGCGCCCTGGCACGACAAGCTGCTGCCGCTGCCGGCATTTCTTTCCAGCCAGGACACCGGGGCCGACGCGGCGAGTCTTGCCGAGGCCTACCGGATGACCGGCTATTTTCTCGCCCGCCACGTCTTCGAGCCGCGCGGCATCGCCGAACCCACCTCGCGCGGCAGCTTTCTCGCCGCCGTCGACAAGAGCCGGGCGAAGCTGCTTCCGTAAGCCTCTCCGAAGCTCAGGCGGGCGCCAGCACGCCGCGCTCCACCGGCGCCTCGCGGATCGGCCAGTGGACGATGGCGGCGAACAGGCCGAGCGCCACGCCGAGCCACCAGACCACGTCGTAGGAGCCGTAGACCTCGTAGAGATAGCCGCCGAGCCAGACGCCGAGGAACGAGCCGATCTGGTGCGACAGGAAGACCAGACCGCCCAGCATGCCGAGATAGCGGGTGCCGAACATGACCGCGACGAGCGCGTTGGTCGGCGGTACCGTCGACAGCCACAACAGGCCCATGACGATCGAGAACACGACGATGGTGGTCGGCGTGATCGGCGTCAGCAGGAAGGCCGTCACCGCGATCGAGCGGCCGATATAGATCAGAGCCAGGAAATGCGGCTTGGAATAGCGCTGGCCGATCAGGCCGGAACTGATCGAGCCGATGATGTTGAAGAAGCCGATCAGCGCCAGCGCCGTCACCGCCCAGACCGGGGCGATGCCGACATCGGCGATGAAGGCCGGGAAATGCGCGGTGATGAACGCCACCTGGAAGCCGCAGACGAAGAAGCCGGTGGTCAGCAGCAGATAGCCCTTGGTGGCGAGCGCCTCGCGCAGCGCGTCGCCCATGGTCTGCGCCATCTCGGCCCGCGCGGCGCCGGCGCTCGCGGCATTGCCGCGCAGCAGATAGGCCAGAAGCGGCACCAGCAGCATCGTCGCCGACAGGATCATCAGCGAATCCGACCAGCCGTAGCTGTCGATCAGCGCCTGGCTGAGCGGCGCGAAGACGAACATGCCGGCCGACCCCGCCGCCGTGCCGAGGCCGAAGACGAAGGAGCGCTGCTCGGCCGACACCCGGCGGGCGAAGGCCGCGAGCACGATGCCGAAGGAGCCGGCGGCAACGCCCAGCCCGACCAGCACGCCGGAGCCGACCACCAGCCAGAATGGCGTTGGCGCGACGGCGGTGATGGCAAGGCCCGCGGCGTAGAGGACGCCGGAGAGCACCAGCACGCGGGCGGTGCCGAAGCGGTCGGCGATCGCCCCGAACAGCGGCTGGCCGACGCCCCAGAACAGGTTCTGCAGGGCGATGGCGAGGGCGAAGTCCTCGCGGCTCCAGCCGTTGTCGGCGAGCATCGGGATCTGGAAGA
This sequence comes from Aurantimonas sp. HBX-1, assembly GCF_021391535.1. Taxonomy (GTDB): domain Bacteria; phylum Pseudomonadota; class Alphaproteobacteria; order Rhizobiales; family Rhizobiaceae; genus Aurantimonas. The sequence goes on along the minus strand of NZ_CP090066.1, from coordinate 2,621,960 downwards.
AACCGATCGCCGAGCGCGGCCCGAAGGTGAGCAGGGCGATGACGCAGCCGGCGGCGATCGCCAGCCATGGCGCCGAGACACTGCCCGTCGATCGCGTTGCCCCGTCCATGATGATTCTCCGCGCTGCGTTGATGTCATCCTATCGCCGCCGCGTGCGGTGCGACAACGCCTTGTGCTGATCGCTGCGATCACCGCCGGGAATGGATCGGCAGGGGCGTTCGGGCGGAAAACCGTTCCCCGATGGCCGGCGGATGGTCTAGACAGCGCCAGGCCGAACGGGAGGACGCCTTGCAACGAATCGACCAGATCGCCGCGCTTCGCGCGGCGCTTGCGCCCATGCGGCGGGCCGGCGAGACGATCGGCCTGGTGCCGACCATGGGCTATCTGCACGACGGCCACCTGGCGCTGGTGAAACGCGCCGCCGCCGAGTGCGACCGCGTGGTGGTGACGATCTTCGTCAACCCGACGCAGTTCGCCCCCGGCGAGGACCTCGATTCCTATCCCCGCGATCTCGCCGGCGACCTCGAGCAGCTTGCCGCCTATCCTGTCGACTTCGTCTTCGCGCCGACCGTCGTCGAGATGTATCCCGAGCCGATGCAGGCCTTCGTCGCGGTCGAGCGGCTCGGCGACATCCTGATCGGCGCGCAGCGGCCGGGGCATTTCCGCGGCGTCGCGACCGTGGTCGCCAAGCTGTTCAACATCGTCCAGCCGGACCGGGCCTATTTCGGCGAGAAGGATTTCCAGCAGCTGGCGGTGATCCACCGCATGGTAGCGGACCTCGCGATGCCGGTGGCGATCGTCGCGGTGCCGACGGTGCGCGAGGCGGACGGGCTGGCGCTGTCGTCGCGCAACGTGCGGCTCTCGCCGGAAGATCGCGCCGCCGCCACCGTGCTGGCGCGGGCGCTGGAGGAGGGCGCGGCGATGATCGCCGACGGGGAGGGCGACCCGGAGACGGTGCTGGCGGCGATGCGGACGACGATCGCGGCCGAGCCGCGGGCGACGCTGCGCTCGCTCGACCTGCGCGACGCCGCGACGCTGGAACCGGTCGCCCGCATCGGCGCGCGGCCGGTGGTGATGCTGGTGACGGCGAATTTCGGCGACGTGCTGCTGATCGACCAGCGCATCGCCGAGGGAAATGACAAGGGAGTGACGCCATGAGTGCCGAGATCCGCAAGAAGCGGCTGACCGCGCCGGACATCCGTGCCCGCAAGGGCACGACGCCAGTGGTGGCCGTCACCGCCTACAACGCCGTGATGGCGCGGCTGGTCGATCCGCATGTCGAGATCATCCTGGTCGGCGACAGCCTCGCGATGGTCGAGCACGGCATGGAATCGACGCTCGGCGTCTCGCTGGAACTGATGATCGCCCATGGCCGCGCGGTGGGGGCCGCCGCGCCCACGGCGCTGGTCGTCGTCGACCTGCCCTTCGGCAGCTACGAGGCCGGCCCCGCCGAGGCCTTCCGCACGGCGGCAAGGGTGATGGCCGAGACCGGCTGCGGCGCGGTGAAGCTCGAGGGCGGCGCGCACATGGCCGAGACCATCGCGTTTCTCGCCGCGCGCGGTATCCCGGTGATGGCGCATGTCGGGCTGACGCCGCAGGCGATGAACGCGCTGGGCGGCTTCCGGACGCAGGGCCACGACGAGGCGGGCCGCGCGGCGATCCTCGCCGACGCCCGCGCCGTCAGCGACGCCGGCGCCTTCGCCGTGGTGCTGGAAGGCATCGTCGAGCCGCTGGCCGCCCAGATCACCGCCGCCATCGCCGCGCCGACGATCGGCATCGGCGCCGCGGCCGCCTGCGACGGCCAGATCCTCGTCTTGGAAGACATGCTCGGCCTCACCCAGCGCCCGCCCCGCTTCGTCAAGCGCTACGCCGAGTTGGGCGGCGCGGTGGAAAAGGCGGTGGGGGATTATGCGGAGGAGGTGCGGCGCCGGGCGTTTCCAGGGCCGGAGCATGTGTACAAGCCGCGGGGGTGAGGGGCTGAACGTACTAGGCTGACCGCACGGTGCAGGCCCCCTGCCGGCAGGTCCAGCGGCCCGCAGCGAACGGATCGGGCTGAGACCTGGCCGGTGCTGCCGGAGGCGTTCCGGCGGTGACTAGTCGGCCTTGTCGGTCCGATTGCCCTTGCCGAGATCCTCTCGGGCGCGCTTGTCCTTGTCGAGCTTCTCGAAGCTCTCGATCACGCCGTCGCTCTCCTGCTTGACGTCGGGCACTGCCTTGCGCTCGTTGTGCACGCTCTCCTGGTCGTTGCCCTGCAGCGCGTTCCGCCCCATGCGGTCGGACGCGATGTCGGTCTCGGTGAGCGGCGTGTTCTTGTTGTCGTTGGTCATGGATGGCTCCTGTGGTTCTCGGGACCAACGAGAGGGCAGGAGGGGTGTTCCATGGAGGGCGACCGCGCGGCCCAGCATGAGGATTGAACGTCAGGAACCGCTCCTGACGAAGACCGGGTCGTCATCCTCGCCCTCGTCGGCGGTGCCGTCAGTCGCCAGCCTGATGGCCTGCCACGCGGTGTCGGCACCGCTTACCCCAAAATCCTCGTCCATCCAGCGGATGAAGGTTCTGGTTCCCATCATTGTCAGGTCTGCACGAACCGCCCGGACCGCATCGCGTGCGTCTCGGTCATCGACGATGACGATGATCTCCTCGTCGAGCAGGAGCGCCTGCTTCAAGACCTGGATAGCCGCGAGGAGGCTGCGTTCGCCGCGGTCGCTCCAGGACGGACGCAGGTCCTCGGGCTTCCCGGCCCGCTCCCAGAGCTGCATCTCGCGGTCGTATCGGGCGCCTTCCGCCGTTTCCAGGATGGTGATCCTCGCGCGGTTCTTCGTCAGCCAGGCGTTGATATAGGCACGCGTTCCGCGTCGCTGGTCTCTGTCTTCGCCGGGATCGCGGGTGGCTTCAGCCAGAATCATGTCCGTGATCGTCACCGGGCAACCCGGCTCGAACAGCCAGTCCAGCGCCTCGATGCATCCGAGCAAGGACAGCGGCGTGTTGTCCATGATCAGGAAACGCGGCGACCTTATATCCGCAGCGTCAGGGTGGTCGATCACGGCACCCGGCGCCCGAACTTCCTACGGACTGCAGCCAGTTCGGCGTCCACCGCGGCCTCGTTGGTCCCGGCCAGGGCATCGTCGGCCATCTGCCGGGCGGCGGTCCGGAAGTCCGTGACATCGTAGCCGAGCGGGTCCGGGACATGCCTTACTGTCACCCCGCCGCGGGCGAGCAATGACGGCGGCACGGCTTCCTGTGCGATGCGCTTCAGCCGACAGAATTCCTCCACCGACAGCATGACGTTCCGCGGCTTGCCATGCGAGGTGATCACGGCGCCCTCGCGGGAGGCTGCGCGCTGAACGTCGCCGGTCTGTTTCTGTAGATCGATCGAAGTGAAAGCCTGCATGCGAGCCTCCTGATCTGAGGACGTATTATACGTCTTTCAGTATCCGCCGACAACGCGCCGATGGAAGTCGCTCCGCTCCAGCCCGCTATCGCGCGCCCCTCACAACACCAGCGGCAGCACGAAGGGCGTGCCCGCATACGCCTCTTCCCCCCGGCCGATCGAGCGGATGGCGTCGACCATGCGGCCGCCGCGGCCGAGGCGGTCGTCGGCGAAGGCGACGAGGCGGGCGTTGGGGGTGGCGGAGGGCGCGCGGCGGCGCAGTTCCTCGGCGAGGGCCTGTTCGTCGAGGTCGGGGTTGATCGCCATCGCGGTGATGTAGGCCGCGGCGGTGGAGCGGCTGATCCCGGCGTAGCAGTGGATCGCCAGCGGCTTTTCGCGGTTCCAGCGGGCGCCGAATGCCAGCAGCTGGTCGATATGGTGGACCGCCGGGGCGGTCATGCCGTCGATCTCCTCGACGATGTCGTTGAAGCCGAGGAAGAGATGCCGGTCCGCCGTGATCGAGGGCGGGCGCGGCACCGGCGTGTCGGCGTTGATCAGCGTCACCAGATCGAGCGCGCCGTGGTCGGCGACGGTAGCGTGGAGATCGGCGAGGGAGGAGACGACGAGATAGGTCATGGGCTGACACTATGGGTCGCGACGGGCCGATGTCATCCCCGCCCGGCGGCGCGTGCGACATCGTGTGCGCCCGCCTGGCACGCGGCGTCGAGGGCGGCAAAGCGGGCGAGGAAGGCCTGTTCGGTGGCGGCGATCGGCACCGGCGTGAAGGCGTCGGGCTCGACCAGCTCGGCGGCCGGCCGGCCGAAGAAGGTCGCGGCCTCCCGTTCGGCGAAGCCCGCCAGCAGCACCGCCTCGTGATAGGCCGAGATCCGGTCGGCCGCCTTGATCGCCTTCTCGACGGCGGCGGGCAGCGAGGACGGCAGGCCGAAGCGCAGGTTCACCGCCGCCTGCAGGCGCTGCTCCACCAGCTTGTAGTCGCCGCCCATGACGCTCTTGAAGGGCGAGATCATGTCGCCGATGACGTATTCCGGCGCGTCGTGGAGGAGGGCGGCGAGGCACCAGCGCGGCTCCGCGCCGCCCGAAGCCACCAGCGTCTCGACGATCAGCGAATGCTGCGCGACCGAGAAGGCGTGGTCGCCGCGCGTCTGGCCATTCCAGCGGGCGACCCGGGCGAGGCCGTGGGCGATGTCCTCGATCTCGACGTCGAGCGGCGAGGGGTCGAGCAGGTCGAGCCGGCGCCCCGACAGCATGCGCTGCCAGACCCGCGCCGGCTTGCTCCCCGCCGTGCGGCTCATTCGGCGTCTCCGGCGTCGGTGGCCGCGCCGGCCGCCGCCGGCTCGGGCAGCGCGAAGCCGGCCCAGGGCGGGACGGTCGCGGTGACAGTGACGCCGTCCGCCGTCAGTTCCGCGTCCGCCACCAGCGCGTCGGCGAGCTTGTCGATGCGGATCAGCGCGAAGCCGTCGCAGCCTGCCGCCGAGAGCACCGTGCCGATCGTCCGGCCGCCGGCTTCGATGTTCACGCCGGGAGTCAGATGCCCGTCGGCCTCGACCAGCATCAGCCGGCGCCGCGCGGTGCCGCGGTGCTGCATGCGCGAGACGACTTCCTGGCCGACGAAGCAGCCCTTTTTGAACGAGACGCCGCCATTCTGGTCGAGCAGCACGTCGTGCGGGAAGACCTCCGAGGCCGAGTAGTCGGTCTCCGCCTCGGCGACGCCGGCGCGGATCCGCAGCCGCTCGAAATCGGCCGGCTCGCAGTGCTCGACGCCTTCCGGCGCGGCGCCGTAGACGCGCCAGACCGGGTCCGGGAAGCGCTGGTCGCGCAGCGCGCCGGGGGCATCCTCGTCCCACAGGGCATGGACCGGCTCGTCGCTGGGCTCGATCGCCACCTTGGTGCGCAGCCGGTAGAGCGCGAGGCGCTTGGCGAAGGCCTCGGCCGCGGGTTTCGCGATGTCCAGCCGGAAGCCGCCCGGCACCCGGCCGATCAGGAAATCGAACAGGATCTTGCCCTGCGGGGTGAGCAGCGCGGAGGGGCGCATCTCGCCTTCGGCCAGGCTGTCGAGGTCGGCGGTGACCAGCGTCTGCAGGAAATGTTCGGCGGGCTCGCCGGTGACGAGGAGGGTGGCGCGATCCGCGAGGCGGGCGACGGGCATGGGGCAGCTCGCTTGTGTGACCAGGCGCATTTACGTAAGCCGGGCGCGCCGGCGGAACAAGCGGAGAGACCGAGATGGCGAGAACCTACGACACGCTGCTGAGCGGCGGGACGGTGGTGAACCAGGATGGCGCGGGCGTCCGCGACATCGGCATCAGCGGCGGGCGCATCGTCGCGATCGGGTTGTTGGACCGGACGGCAGCAGGGGCGGTCGTCGACTGTACGGGCCTTCATATCCTGCCGGGCGTGATCGACAGCCAGGTGCATTTCCGCGAGCCGGGGGCCGAGCACAAGGAGGACCTGGAGACCGGGTCGCGTGCCGCGGTGCTGGGCGGCGTCACCTGCGTCTTCGAGATGCCGAACACCGATCCGCTGACCACCAGCGAGGCGGCGCTCGCCGACAAGGTGCGGCGCGGCAGCAAGCGCATGCACTGCGACTTCGCCTTCTGGGTCGGCGGCACGCGCGACAACGTCGGCGACATCCGCGAGCTGGAGCGGCTGCCGGGCGCCGCCGGCATCAAGGTGTTCATGGGCTCGTCCACCGGATCGCTGCTGGTCGAGGACGATGGCGGCGTGCGCGAGATCCTGTCGCAGACCCGCCGCCGCGCCGCCTTCCACTCGGAGGACGAGTTCCGCCTGCGCGAGCGCGCCGGGCTCAAGGTCGCGGGCGACGCGGCCTCGCACCCGGTGTGGCGCGACGAGATCGCCGCGCTCCGCTGCACCGAGCGGCTGGTCGCCATCGCCGAGGAGACCGGCGCGCGCATCCACGTGCTGCACATTTCGACCGCGGAAGAGATCGACTTCCTCGCCGCCCACAAACGCAACGCCACCTGCGAGGCGACGCCGCATCACCTGACGCTGACCGCCGACGACTATGCGAGCCTCGGCACCAAGCTGCAGATGAACCCGCCGGTGCGCGAGTCCCGCCATCGCGACGGCGTCTGGCGCGGCATCGCGGCGGGCGTCGTCGACGTGCTCGGCTCCGACCACGCCCCGCACACGCTGGAGGAGAAGGCCAGGCCCTATCCGCAGTCGCCGTCGGGGATGACCGGCGTGCAGACGCTGGTGCCGATCATGCTCGACCATGTCGCCAATGGCCGGCTGAGCCTCGCCCGCTTCGTCGATCTCACCTCGGCCGGCCCGCAGCGCATCTTCGGCCTCGCCGGCAAGGGCCGCATCGCGCTCGGCTACGACGCCGACCTCACCGTCGTCGACCTGAAGCGGGACGTCACGATCACCAACAACTGGATCGGTTCGCGCGCGCAGTGGACGCCCTATGACGGAAGGCGGGTCACCGGCTGGCCGGTCGGCACCTTCGTGCGCGGCAACCGCGTCATGTGGGAGGGCGAGATCGTCGAGGGCTCACAGGGCCAGCCGGCGGAGTTCGTCGAGACGCTGGCGCCGCTGCGTTGAGCCTTCTGCCGGAGAGCATACGATGACCGACGAAGCCATGGATCCCGCCGCCGTCGAGGAAGCCACGCAGGCCCTGGCGGCGCGGGTGTTCGACGCCGCCCGCAATGGCGACACCGACGCGATCGCGGCGTTTCTCGACCAGGGCCTGCCGGTGAATTTCCGCAACGCCAAGGGCGACAGCCTGCTGATGCTGGCGAGCTATCACGGCCATGCGGCGCTGACCGGACTGCTGCTGACCCGCGGCGCCGACCCCGAGCTCGTCAACGATCGCGGCCAGACGCCGCTCGCCGGCGCCGCCTTCAAGGGCGAACTCGCGATCGCAAGGCTGCTGCTCGATCACGGCGCCAGGGTCGACGGGGCGGGGCCGGACGGGCGCACGCCGCTGATGATGGCGGCGATGTTCAACCGCACCGAACTCATCGACTGCCTGCTGGAGCGCGGGGCCGACATCGTTGCCCGCACCCCGGAGGGCGCCACGGCGCGGGATGCGGCGGCGGTGATGGGCGCGGCGGAGGCGGTTGCGCTGCTCGACGCACGGTTGGCGGCGCCGCGCTAGGACGGTCAGTCGCCGGCGACGAAGAACGCCAGGCGGCCGTCGGGCGTGATGCCGATCCGGTAGAAATTGTAGCCGCCGAAATCCAGCATGCCCTGGTAGTCGCCGGCGGTCACCAGCTCGAACAGCTCGACCTTCTGCGGCGGCGTCAGGTCCTCGAGATGCACCTGGGTGAAATACGGCCAGACATAGATCTCGTTCGGCGAGCCGGCCTCGGTGCGGGCGTGGCCGGCCTCGAGCAGCTCCAGCATGATCGCCAGCGTCTCGATGCCCTCGCCGTCGCCGGAGCTGGCCTTGAGGAACGCGATCGGGTCGTCGATGGCGGGGCCGAAGGACAGCACCGTGCCGTCCTCGCCCTTCTCGATATACGGCCGCAGGCGCTCGATCTCGCCGCTGCGGGCGATCTCCATCAGCCGGGCGCGCAGGTCGCGGACGGGGCGAGGCAGGGAATCGTCGCCATAGGCGATCTCGGCGGCCAGCGGCTCGGCACTCCCGGCGCCGGCCTCGTCGCCGCCCCGCAAGGGCGTCGGCGTGACGCGAGACGCGTCTTCGCCCGCGGGGGAAGGCTCCGCCGGCGCCTCGTCGGTCTCCGAGGCGGGGACCGCGTCGTCCAGCTCATCCGCCGGCGTCAGCGGCACCTCGCCGGCGTCGGTGCCCTCGGGGGCGGGGGTCGACGGCTCGGGCAGGGACGGAGCCGCGGGCTGGGCGCCGGGCAGCGGCGGCAACGGCACCGCGATGATCCCCTCGCGGGAATCCGACCGGCCTTCGCCGGGGTCGATTCGCGAGAAGGCGCCAGCCGGATGTGCACCGACGACGATGGTCGCGGCGAGGGCGGCAGTCAGGAAGAGGCTCGTATGGCGCAAGGCGTCAGCACCTCCGCATGGCGGCGGCCGGCATGGCCAGCGTGGGACAGGAACGGGGCGGGGCGACTACTGGACGGTACGGTCGGCCCGGAACTCGCCGAACTCGATTCGCTGGCGCAGCGATTCGACCATGGTCAGGACGTCGTCTTCCCCGTGCAGGCGGATCAGTTCGGTGAGCGCGGTGGTGATCGCCGTCTCGGCGAGGATCTCCGCCTCGATACCGTCGGAGATCCCGTCGGCCCAGGCTTCGTTATGGTATTCGAAGGCGACCTGCTTCTTTTCGGCCTGGATCAGCTCTTCCAGCTCGGCCCCGTGCAAATCGATCATCTGAACCCCTCAATTGCAGCCTTTCGGCTTCACGTCCCGTTAAGGTCCCTAGCACGATCCGGGTGCGAAAATCGTCGCACTCTTCCGAAATCGTTAACCCCACGTTAATTCCCGTACCTGACGCCGATCTCGCGTGCCAGCGCGGCGCCCTCGCTCTGGTAGCGGCTGACGGCCAGCTGCGCCGCCGGCGTGCAGTGCCGGTAGGTCGATTCGAACGACCGGAAGCCGCTGTTGAAGCTCGCCACCAGTCGCCGCCGGTCGGCCTCGTTGGGGGCCTGGGCGGTTATCAGCTCCTGCATCTTGTCCCGCCAGAGGTCCGCCTCGGCGTCCCCGCACAGCCGGCGCAGGAAGTGCATCGAGCCGAGGATCGCCGCGAGGCGGCCCATCGGCCGCATGTAGGGCGCATCGCTCGGCATCACCGCCGCCGTCTCCTCGCTGGCTGGCGCCTCGGCGCCCGCGGCCGGCGTCTCGGCCGGCGCCGCGGTCTGCGCCGTCGCCGTAGCGACCGGACCCAAGGCCACAGCCGCCAGGACGATCACCGGGATGAGGGGCCGAACACGCATGCCAAAGCTTTCCGTCGTCGTTAACATTTATGCAAGCGCCGGGCCGGGCGCGGCAGCGATATGGGGCACGCTGCGCCCTTCCCGCAACAGCCGGGGAATCAGTGGACGAGCGTGGCGTTGACGGCCTTGCGGGCCATGTCGGCGAGCCCCGGCGTGGTCCGTCCGAGCCGCTCGGCGTCCTCGATCTCGTCGAGCGTCAGAAGGTGCAGGCTCGCCGCGTCGTCGGCCGCCTGGGGCACGGCCGCGGCGGGTAGCGAACCGGCGAAGACCGCGATCACCGCGTGGAACTGCCCTCCGATCGCCTCGTGCAGCGTGACGAACCGCAATGCGTCGGCGACGAGCCCGGTCTCCTCGGCCAATTCGCGCCGTGCCGCCTCCTCCAGCCGCTCGCCGAAATCGACGCCGCCGCCCGGCAGGCTGAGCCGGCCCGCATAGGGGTCGCGGCCGCGCTCGACGAGAAGGACGCGGCCTTCGCCGGACAGGCACAGCGACACGCCGAGCAGCGGGCGGGCGGAACGATCGGGCATGCTGTACCTTCCGAGATTGACTTCAGGCGCCGGCTGCGGCTCAAACATCGCCATGTGCGGACGCTTCACCCTGACGGCGCCACCCGACGCGGTCGCCGAACTGCTGGCCCTGATCGACCTCGACCCGTTCCCGCCGCGCTACAACATCGCCCCGACCCAGCCGATCCTGATCGCGATCGGCGGCGAGGCGGAGCGGCCCGGCGCCAACCGGCCGAACCGCCGGGCGCTGCTGGCGAGATGGGGGCTGATCCCCGGGTGGGTCAAGGACGTGAAGAGTTTTCCGCTGCTGATCAATGCGCGGGCGGAGACGGCGGCGGAGAAGAACGCCTTCCGCGGCGCCATGCGCTACCGCCGCTGCCTGGTGCCGGCCTCCGGCTTCTACGAGTGGCGCCGGCAGGGCAAGGCGAAGTCCGAGCCGCATTTCCTCAAACCTGCCGATGGGCGTCCCTTCGCCTTTGCCGGCCTGATGGAGACCTTTCAGGGGCCTGACGGCGGCCAGATCGACACCGCGGCGATCCTGACGACGGCGGCTTCGGGTCCGATCGCGGCGATTCATGACCGGACACCGATCGTGGTGGCCGAAGCCGATTACGCTCGGTGGCTGGACTGCCGGGACCATGACCCGCAGGCGGTGGCGGATATCCTGTCGCCGCCCGACGACGATTTCTTCGAGATCGTGCGGGTGTCGGACCGGGTGAACAAGGTCGCCAACACCGGCCCGGACGTGCAGGCACCGATCGAGGAAAACGCCGAGGCCACGCCCGTCGCGGCAACCCCGCCGAACGGCGAGGCGCAGGGCAGCCTGTTCTAAGGACGCTGGCGGCGGATCATTCCGCCGGGATCAGGGCCGGAAAGGTCTCGTCGCGCGGCCGCTTCGGCGCCTTGGCCTTCAGCCAGGACTGGCTGGCGGCGGCGATGGCCGGAATGCCGATGGCGCGATAGTTCTTGGCAAGATCGACCTCCTGCTCGCGTTCGCGCTTCGATTTGAACTCAACACTCTTGGTGATCATGGCCATGGGTCCGTGGGCTGCTGGGAGGGCGATCCGGCACTGCGATTGCGCCAGATTATGGGCAGAAGCGATTCTGGAACTGACGCCGCTAAGCCGTTGTGACGCTATGCGGTTCGCCGTTGCATTCCTGTCACAACCGGCGGAGTCGCCAGGGGCACGAATTTTTGCCGAGGCGCCGTCGGGCGGAGGTTTCGTGCCAAGCGCCGCGGCCGGCACGCCGCGCGCCGCCGGAATCACGCTTGCGCGAGCCCGGCCGCGGATTTGTCAGGCGGCGCGTTTGCGGCTAGCCAGAGCCCGCCGACCCAAGGCGGCGCCCTGCGGCGGGCGCCGGCGACGCGGCGATCGAACGAGGGAAGGCGCGTCCGGCAGATGCGCCAATCCCCGCGAAGGAATCGAGGCAGACCGATGGATGACGGGTTTCGCGGCCTGACGCTCTGGAACACGCTGACGCGGCGCAAGGAGGAGTTCCGCCCGCTCGCCTGGCAGGTGCCGGGCGTTCCCGAAGCCGAGCGGCGGGTGCGCATGTATGTCTGCGGGCCAACCGTCTACGACTTCGCCCATATCGGCAACGCCCGCCCGGTCATCGTCTTCGACGTGCTGTTCCGGCTGCTGCGCCATCTCTACGGCGCCGAGGCCGTCACCTATGTGCGCAACATCACCGACGTCGACGACAAGATCAACGCGCGGGCGGGGCGCGACTATCCGGGCCTGCCGCTGAATGAGGCGATCGCCCGGGTGACGTCGCTGACCGCCGAGCAGTTCCACAAGGACGTCGCGGCGCTCGGCTGCCTGCCGCCGACGCATGAGCCGCGCGCCACCGACTACGTCGCCGGCCGCACCGACGGGCAGGACATGGTGGCGATGATCGCCACGCTGATCGACAAGGGCCACGCCTACCAGGCCGGCGGCGAGGTGCTGTTCGACGTCACCTCGATGCCGGACTACGGCCGGCTCTCCAACCGCAAGCTCGACGAGCAGCGCGCCGGCGCGCGCGTCGCCGTCGACAGCCACAAGCGCAATCCCGGCGATTTCGTCCTGTGGAAGCTCTCGGCCGAGAACGAGCCGGGCTGGGACTCGCCCTGGGGCCGCGGCCGGCCGGGCTGGCACATCGAATGCTCGGTGATGAGCGGCGCGCTGCTCGGCGAGGTCTTCGACATCCATGGCGGCGGGCTCGACCTGATCTTCCCGCACCACGAGAACGAGATCGCCCAGTCGCGCTGCGCCCACGGCACCGACACGATGGCGCAGATCTGGATGCACAACGGCTATCTGCAGGTCGAGGGCCGCAAGATGGCCAAGTCCGACGGCAACTTCGTCACCATCGACGATCTGCTGCACACGGAGAATTTCGGCGGGCGGAAATGGCCGGGCGAGGTGCTGCGCCTGGCGATGCTGATGACGCATTACCGCGAGCCGATCGACTTTTCGGTGAAGCGGCTGGAGGAGGCGGAGGCGATCCTGACCCGCTGGCGGCGCATCGCCGCCGTCGAGAACGCCGCCGCGACGGCGGCCGATCCGGCGTTCCTGCGGGCGCTGACGGACGACCTCGATTTCGGCGGCGCCCTGCAGGTCGTCCACGCGCTGTTCAACCAGGGACGATGGGCGGAGGCAGGCGCGGCGGCGGAGCAGAATGCCGAAGTATCAGGGTCTGGCTCGGGTGACCCCACCGACGACCAGAGGCGGATCGGCGCATCCGCCGCGCTCGCCTGCCTGACCCTCGTCGGCATCGATCTTATCGTGTCCAACGCCGTGTCGGACGACGTGCGGGCGATCATCGCCGAACGCCTCGAGCTCCTGCGCGCCAGAAACTTCGCCGAGGCGGACCGCATCCGCGACGAGCTGCTTGCGCAGGGGATTCAGCTGAAGGATGGCAAGGACCCGGAGACCGGCGAGCGCATCACCACCTGGGAAGTCAAGCGCTAGGCGTTCTCCCGGCATCGTCCCCGGGCCTGACCCGGGGCCACACGGCGCTTCGCCGTCACGCCGGGACGGCGATCTCGCCGGTGAGATACAGCGCCGCCTCGCCGGCGACGACCACCGTGTCGCCGTCCAGCTCGCAGCGCAGCGTGCCGCCGCGGCGCGAGACCTGGCGGGCGAGGAAGCCGGTCTTGCCGAGCCGCTCGGCCCAGTAGGGAGCCAGCGCGCAATGCGCCGAGCCGGTGACCGGGTCCTCGTCGATGCCGGCCTTCGGCGCGAACATGCGCGAGACGAAGTCGACGCCGGAGCCGGGCTCGCCCGGCGCGGTGGCGATGACGTTGCGCGGCGGCAGGCCGGCGAGGGCGCGGATGTCCGGCGCCAGCGCGGTAATCTCGGCGGCGCTGGCGAACACCGCCAGCCATGACGTGTCGTTCGGCACCGCGAAGATCACCGCCTCGGTCGGCCGGGCGCCGAGCGCGGCGGCCAGCGCGTCGATGCCGGCGGCGTCGACCGTGCCGACGGCGTGGCGGCGCGGCAGCCGCATGACGTACCAGCCGTCAGCGTCCCGCGTCACCGTCAGCTCGCCCGACTGGCGCGTCGCGAAGGTCAGCGTTCCGGCGGTTTCGCCGAGGCACTGGGTGAGGACGAAGGCGGAGGCCAGCGTCGCGTGGCCGCAGAGCGGCACTTCGACGGTCGGGGTGAACCAGCGCAGCTCCCAACGCGCCGCGCCGGCGGGCACCAGGAAGGCCGTCTCGGCGAGATTGTTCTCGGCCGCGATCGCCAGCATCGTGGCGTCGGGAAGCCACGCACCGAGCGGCACCACGGCAGCGGGGTTGCCGGCAAACAGCCGGTCGGTGAAGGCGTCGACCTGGTAGAGCGGAAGCGTCGGCATGGGCGATCTCGCAGTCTCGGACAGGCATGGCTTGTGACCACGCGCGGCCGGCGCGACCAGCGAATTCTCGTGATGGCCGCGATCATGGCCGCTGATGGGCGCGGGCGGCAGAAGCCGCGCGGCCCGGATCAGCGCTGGCGCTGGTACTTGATGAACGGCGTCTTCTCGCCGATCCGGTCGTAGAGCTGGCGCGCCGTATGATTGAAGTCCTGCGTCATCCAGTAGACGCTGGGGCAGCCCGCTTCATCGGCCGCGGCATAGACCGCCTCGATCAGCGCCCGGCCGACGCCGGTGCCGCGCACGTCCGGGTCGGCGTAGAGGTCCTGCAGGTAGCAGACGTTCTCGATCCGCCAGCCGTGGCGGTGGAAGAGGTAGTGGGCAAGCCCCACCGCCCGGCCGTCGACCTCGGCGATCAGGCCGCGAAATTCGTTCGGCTCGTCCGACAGCATCCGCGCGAAGCTGGTGGCGTAGACTTCCTCGGGGACGCTCGCCTCGTAGAAGTCGAGATAGGCCGTCCACAGCCGGCGCCATTCGGCTTCGTCGGTGGCGGCTAGGGGGCGGATCACCACGCCGGCACTCATCCCCGACCCCTTGCCAGGAACGCCAGGCGCTCGAAGAGATGCACGTCCTGCTCGTTTTTCAGCAGCGCCCCGGCGAGCTTCGGCAGGGCCTTGGTCGGGCTCTCGCGCAGATCCTTGGCGTCGATGTCCTCGGCGACCAGCAGCCGGATCCAGTCCAGCGCCTCGGAGGTCGACGGCTTCTTCTTGACGCCCGGCTGCTCGCGGATCTCGTAGAACTGGGTGAGGGCGGCGCGGACGAGGTCCTGCTTGATGCCGGGATGGTGGACGTCGACGATGCGCGCCAGCGTCTCGGGATCGGGAAACTGGATGTAGTGGAAGAAGCAGCGGCGCAGGAACGCGTCCGGCAGCTCCTTCTCGTTGTTCGAGGTGATCACGACGATCGGCCGGTGCTTCGCGCGGATCGTCTCGTCGGTCTCGTAGACGTCGAACTCCATGCGGTCGAGCTCCTGCAGGAGGTCGTTGGGGAACTCGATGTCGGCCTTGTCGATCTCGTCGATCAACAGGACCACGCGCTCCTCCGAGGCGAAGGCCTCCCAGAGCTTGCCGGGGCGGATGTAGTTGCGGATGTCGTTGACCCGCGCGTCGCCCAGCTGGCTGTCGCGCAGCCGCGACACCGCGTCGTATTCGTAGAGGCCCTGCGCCGCCTTGGTGGTCGACTTCACCGTCCACTGGATCAGCCGCAGCCCCAGCGCCGCGGCGATCTGGAAGGCAAGCTCGGTCTTGCCGGTGCCGGGCTCGCCCTTGACGAGGAGCGGGCGCTCCAGCGTGATCGCGGCGTTGACCGCCACCATCAAATCCTTGCCGGCGACGTAGCTCTCGGTTCCGGTGAAGCGCATGCGTGTGGTTCCTTCGGGCATCGCGGCAACCATAGGTGTCGCGCCGGGCGATGCAAGCCGGTCGGTGGACGCGCTGTTTGCACTGCAGCACTTGGTCGGCGGCGGGCTTGACGCTATCTGGCGAGGCGTTGCGCGGGCCGGCCGCGCTGTTGGGATCCCGAAATGCGCCAGACCCGCCCTGCCGATGCCGCCGTTGCGACGATGGCTGCCGAGGATGCCGCCGGCCGGCGCGGCCTCGGCACGGTGCTGACCATCCTGTTCGCCGCCGCCTCCGGCGCGCTTGCGGCCAATCTCTATTATGCCCAGCCGCTGGTCGCGCTGATCGGCGCCGATACCGGTCTTCCGATCAGCGCCGAGAGTTCCCTCGTGACGCTGGCGCAGATCGGCTACGCGGTCGGGCTGGTGCTGCTGGTGCCGCTCGGCGACGTGCTCGAGAACCGCCGGCTGATCCTCGCCACCATGGCGGCCAATGTCGTGGCGCTGGCGGGCCTCGCCTTCGCGCCGAACCTGGCGCTGCTGTTCACCGCGATGCTGGCCGTCGGCGTCACCTCGACCGCGGCGCAGATGATCGTGCCGCTCGCCGCCAACCTGGCGCCGGCCGAAGAGCGCGGCGCCGTCGTCGGCAACGTGATGAGCGGGCTCCTGCTCGGCATCCTGCTCGCCCGGCCACTGTCGAGCTTCCTCGCTGAATTCGTCGGCTGGCGCGGCGTCTTCGGCCTGTCGGCCGGCGTGATCGCGGCGCTCGGCCTCGCCGCGCTGCTGCTCCTGCCCGAGCGCCGGCCGGAGGGGACGCGCGGTTACGGCGCGCTGATCGCCTCGCTCGGCCGGCTCTTCGTCAGCCAGCCGGTGCTGCGGCGCCGGGCGCTCTATCACGCCGCGATGTTCGCGGCCTTCTCGCTGTTCTGGACGGCGACGCCGATCCTGCTGCTGCGCGAGCCCTACGGCTTCAGCCCGGGCGGGGTGGCGCTGTTCGCCCTCGCCGGGGTGCTCGGCGTGTTCGCCGCACCGGTCGCCGGCCGGCTCGCCGATCGCGGGCATACCCGCGTCGGCACCGCGGTTGCCATCGGCATCGCGGTGCTGGCCTTCGTGCTGGCGCTGTTCGGCGAGACCTCGCTCGCCGCCCTGGTCGCCGCCGGCATCCTGATCGACCTCGGCGTGCAGGCCAACCTGGTTCTCGGCCAGCGGGAGATCTACCAGCTCGACGACACGATCCGCAGCCGGCTCAACGCCGTCTACATGACGACGTTCTTCCTCGGCGGGGCGCTCGGCTCGGCGCTGACCAGCCCGGTGCTGGAGACCTTCGGCTGGCAGGGCGTCTGCCTGATCGGCATCGCCATGCCGGCGGCGGCGCTGGTGTATTTCCTTCTCGTCGACCGCCCGAGCTGACGGGCGCCGCCGGCATGCTGGCAACCGCCGCCCGCAGCCGCTATATTCGGCGCATGACACCGTCCGCCCGCCCCAGGACCATGACGCTCGCGCTCGGCGGCCTCGCCGCGGGGCTTGCGCTTCTTTCGGCGGTCGCGACGCTCGGCTGGGCGCGCCATGGCGAGCAGATCTTCGTCGGGCTGCTGCAGGCCGGCTGGATGACCTGCTTCTGAGGCCGCGCGCGCATTCGTGAGCGGCGCGCGGCGATCGGCCATCGCGTTTCCGCCGCGGGCTGTGATATCGCCCACCCGCAGCCATCGACAGACAGGGAGCGGGTGCCGCAGCGGCGGGGTCCGGCGACAGCATGAACACGACCACCATGATCCGCACCGGCCTCTGGGCGATGGCGGCGCTGATCGCCGGCGTCATGGCCGCGGTCTTCTTCATCGCCTCGACCGGCTCGGGGTCTCCGACAGCCGGCGAGGGTCCCTACGGCTCGTCCTTCCAGCTCGTCGACCAGAACGGCGCGCCGGTCACCGAGGCGGACCTCCGCGGCACGCCGGCCGCGGTGTTCTTCGGCTTCACCCACTGTCCGGATGTCTGCCCCACGACGCTCTACGAGCTCTCCGGCTACCAGAAGCAGATCGCCGCCGAAGGCGGTGAGCTGAAGGTGGTGTTCGTCACCGTCGATCCGGAGCGCGACACGCCGCCGGTCATGAAGGACTACGTCGCGGCGGTCTCGCCGGACATCACCGCGCTCACCGGCTCTCCCGAGAATGTCGCGGCGATGCTGAAGGGCTGGGGGGTCTATTCGCGCAAGGTGGGCGAGGGGGCGGACTACACGATGGACCACACCGCGACGACCTTCCTGCTCGATGCCGACGGCGCGCTGGCCGGCACGCTCGCCTATGGCGAAGACCCGGAAACGGCGAAGGCCAAGCTGGAACGGCTCACCGGCGTCTGAGCCCTGGGCGCCGGATCCCGGCGGGCCCCTTCCCACGCGGACCGGCCGAGCTAGTTTCGACGCGTCATCTGAATTCGAGCTGGATGGAATGCGGGGTGCCGGGTCGGCACCGCCGCCTTGCTTCGGCTCCCGGAACCACTTTTCATGCACGATCTAGCCCTACAGCTCGCGATCATCGGCGTTGCCGGAATCACCGCGCAATGGATCGCCTGGCGCCTGCAGATTCCGGCCATCGTGCTGCTGCTGGCGGTCGGGCTGGTATTCGGACCGCTGACCGGCTTCATGAATCCGCGCGCCGACTTCGGCGAGCTCTACACCCCGCTGGTCTCGACGGCGGTGGCGATCATCCTGTTCGAGGGCGGGCTGACGCTGAACTTCCGCGAGATTCGCGAGACGTCGACGGCGGTACGCCGCATCGTCACGCTGGCGGGGCCGACGATCTGGCTGCTGACCGCGCTGGCGGCGCATTTCATCGGCGAGCTGAGCTGGCCGACGGCGATCATCCTCGGCGGCCTGCTGGTGATCACCGGACCGACGGTGATCATGCCGCTGCTGCGGCACGCCAAGCTGAAGAACCGGCCGGCCTCGATCCTGCGCTGGGAGGCGATCGTCAACGACCCGATCGGCGCGCTGTTCGCGGTGATCGCCTTCGAGGTCTATCTGGTCCTCCACACCGGCCACCAGGCCGAGAACCTGGTCTTCACCGTCCTGTTCGCCCTGGTGATCGCGATCCCGGGGGGCATCGCTGCCGGCCGCTTCCTCGCCTGGATGTTCGCGCGCGGCGAGGCGCCGGAATATCTCAAGGCGCCGATCCTGCTCGCCGCCGTGGTGGGCATGAACTCGCTGACCAACCTGGTGCTGGAGGAGGGCGGCCTGCTGACGGTGACGGTGATGGGCATCACCATGGCGAATGCCCGGATCGCCAGCCTCTCCGAACTGCGCCGGTTCAAGGAGACGATCACCATCCTGCTCGTCTCCGGCCTGTTCATCATCCTCACCGCGTCGCTGCAGCCGGAGATCATCGCCAGCCTCGAATGGCGCGTGCTCGGATTCCTGGCCGCGGTGCTGTTCGTGATCCGCCCGCTGGCGGTCTTCGTGGCGACGATCGGCGCCGGACTTTCCTGGCGCGAGCGGGTGCTGGTGGGCTGGATCGCGCCGCGCGGCATCGTGGCGACGGCGGTGGCCGGCCTGTTCGGCTCGACCCTCGCCGATCTCGGCGTCGTCGATGGCGACCGGATGATCGCCTATGTCTTCGCCGTCGTCGCGGTGACCATCCTGCTGCACGGCTTCACGCTCGGGCCGTTGTCGCGCCTCCTGGACCTGCGCTCGGCGGACCGGCCGGGCGTGCTGATCGTCGGCGCGTCGCGCTTCACCATCGCGCTGGCCCGCCGCCTGAAGGCGCAGGACGTGCCGGTGCTGATCGCCGACGCCAACTGGTCGCGCATCTCGCAGGCGCGGCTCGCCGAGATCGAGGCCTGGTACGGCGAAGTGCTGTCGGAAGCGGCGCACCACAACCTCAATCTCTCGCGCTTCGACTACCTGCTCGCGGCGACCGACAACGACGCCTACAACGCGCTGGTCTGCACCGACTTCGGGCCGGAGATGGGCCGCTCCGACGTGTTCCAGATCGGCAAGCTCGCCGAGTCCGACCGACGGGCGATGAACTTCACCATCGGCGGCCAGCCGCTGTTCAAGCCGGCCAAGGATTTCGCCGAGCTGCGCGACCTCATGGTGGATGGCTGGAACTTCCAGGCGACGCGGCTGACCGACGAGTTCGGATATGAGCGCTTCGTCGAGACCCGCGCCGAGGGCACCCATGTGATGCTGTGGATCCGGGCATCGGGCGTATTGGTGTTTGCCGCCGGCGAGGGCTCGGGCACGCCCGGCGAGGGCGACACGATCATCTCCTTCGGCCCGCGGCGCGCCGATCGCGAGCAGGAAAAGATCGTCAAGGCGACGACGACGGATCGCCAGACGCGGGCCGACAAGGCCCGCCAGACCGAAGAGGCGGTGAAACCCGGGGAGGTCGCCGGCTGATGGCGCAGGTCCGCTACCATCTTGTCGCCGGCAAGGCCGAGGCCGAGCGGCTCTACTCTGCGCTGGACGCCGCCTTCGAGGACGAGGGCGCGCCGGTGGCGATGTCCGAGGTCGACGAGGCCGCCGAGCGCTTCGAGGTCTCGGCCTATCTCGAGGTCGCCGACGGCGAGGACAGGGCATCGGAGGTCGCCGCCGCCCTCGGCCGCGATTCCGCCGAGGGAATCGGCCGGGAGGAACTGCCGGACCGCGACTGGATGGCCGACGTGCTCGCCGCGCTGAAGCCCGTCCGGGCCGGCCGCTTCATCGTCCACGGCGCGCACGACCGCGACAAGGTGGCGGCCAACGACCTTTCCATCGAGATCGAGGCCGGCATGGCCTTCGGCACCGGCCACCACGGCACCACCGCCGGCTGCCTGTCCGCCATCGGCCGGATCGTCGCCCGCCGCCGGCCCCGCAACGCGCTCGACCTCGGCACCGGCAGCGCCGTGCTGGCGATCGGCATCGCCAAGCTGGCGCGCATTCCGGTGCTGGCGACCGACATCGATCCCGTCGCCGTCCGGGTGGCGGCGGCGAACGTCGCCGGCAACCATGTCGCCCCCTTCGTGACGACGGCGGTGGCCACCGGCTTCCGGGCCCGCGCCATCGCCGACCGGGCACCCTACGACCTGATCGTGGCGAACATCCTGGCCGGGCCGCTGATGCGCCTCGCGCCGGAATTCGCCCGGCACCTGGCGCGGGGCGGCGACGTCATCCTGTCGGGGATCCTGGTCAGCCAGCGCGACCGGGTGCTGGCCAGCTTCCGGATCCAGGGGCTCTACCATCGCCAGACGCTGGTGCGCGGCGAATGGGTGACGCTGCACCTGACGCGCTGAGCACCAACGCAAAACGCCGGCGGGAGCCGCCGGCGTTTCAGATAGTCATCGAAGGCTTTTACGGACGAAAGCCCGACGCCTTAGCGGCGCTCGGGCGCCTGGCCGTCGAACAGCGATTCGTGGGCGCTGGCGCCGAAATCGTCGAAGCCGTGGATCGAGTGGTGCTGGGCGATGTAGCGGCGCGCCTGGCGCTCGCGCGCCTCGATGACGCGGTCGAGCATGTTGCGCATGAAGCCCTTGGAATTGCCGGACTGGCGAAGCGACAACTGGGTGAAACTGGTGGTGGCCATGGGTGGTCTCCTTGGGGATACGAGTGCCTCCCGTCGAGACTGAATATGCGGTCTGGCGAGACGCTCCGGTAGAGTCGTTCCTGCATAGGTCCGTCCCGCCTGCTGCAATGCAGCATGGCGGGATGTTAGGACGCCATTAACCTTTTACGCGATGGCGTCCGCGCCTATGGTGCGCTGCCGCTGCGGGGTCCCGCCGCGGCATCCAGCGGCAGCCGAGAAAGCGAGACGGAATGTTCCAGGACTTCGATGCGACGAGCGATGGCAGCGGATCGGCGGAGCGGCTGCGCCGGCTGCGGGCGGGTCTTGCCGAGGCCGAGCTGGACGGCTTCATCGTACCGCGGGCCGACGAGCACCAGGGCGAATACATCCCCGATGCCGCCGCCCGGCTCCAGTGGCTGACCGGCTTCTCGGGCTCGGCCGGCACGGCGCTCGTCCTCGCCGACCGGGCGATGATTGTCACCGACGGGCGCTACACGCTGCAGGTCCGCGCCCAGGTCGACACGTCGCTGTTCGAGCCGGTGTCCTCGGTCGAAACGCCGCTCTCCGAGTACCTGCCGGTGGCGGCTGCCGGCAAGCGTATCGGCTACGATCCCTGGCTGCACACCCAGGGCGAGATCCGCACCCTGGCGAAGGCGATGGAGAAGGCCGGTGGGACGCTCGTGCCGATGCGCGCCAATCCGATCGACCGGATCTGGAACGACCGCCCGGCGCCGCCGAAGGGCGCGGCGATGGTGCATCCGGAGCGTTTCGCCGGCCGGGCCGCGGCGGACAAGCTGGCGTCGATGGCGGAGAAGCTCGCCGAAGCCAAGGCCGACGCGACGCTGCTCACCGACCCGGCGTCGATCGCCTGGAGTTTCAACATTCGCGGCTCCGACGTGCCGCACACGCCGCTGATGCTCGCCTTCGCGATCCTGCGGCGCGACGGGCGGCCGACGCTGTTCGTCGACGCGGCCAAGCTCGACGCCGCCGTGCGCGACCATCTCGCGCCGCTCGCCGACATCGCCGCCCCGGAGCAGTTCGAGGCGGCGGTGCGGCGCGAGGCGGCGGGGCGGAGCATCGGCATCGACCCGCAGCTCGCCGCGGCGCGGCTGGCGAGCCTCGTCGAGGAAGCCGGCGGCACGGTGGTCGAGATGGCCGATCCCGCCCGGCTGCCACGCGCCGTCAAGAACGACGGCGAGATCGAGGGCGCACGGGCGGCGCAGCGCCGCGACGGCGCGGCGGTGA
This sequence comes from Aurantimonas sp. HBX-1, assembly GCF_021391535.1. Taxonomy (GTDB): domain Bacteria; phylum Pseudomonadota; class Alphaproteobacteria; order Rhizobiales; family Rhizobiaceae; genus Aurantimonas. The sequence continues at coordinate 2,600,190 of NZ_CP090066.1, read as the reverse complement.
CGCGCTTCCTCGCCTGGCTTGACCGTCAGGCGCCGGGCAGCGTCACCGAGATCGGCGCTGCGGAGAAGCTCGAGGCGCTGCGGGCCGAACAGGGCGAGCGCGACGGCCAGCCGCTTCGCGACATCTCCTTCGACACCATCGCCGGGGCCGGGCCGAACGGCGCCATCGTCCACTACCGCGTCAACCGCGACAGCGATCGCCTACTGGAGGCGGGCAATCTGTTCCTGCTGGATTCCGGCGCGCAGTACCAGGACGGCACCACCGACATCACCCGCACCATGCCGATCGGCGAGCCGACCGACGAGATGCGGGAGAAGTTCACGCTGGTGCTCAAGGGGATGATCGCGATCTCGACGGCGCGCTTTCCGAATGGTACGCGCGGCGTCGATCTCGATCCGTTGGCGCGCATCGCGCTGTGGAAGGCCGGCTGCGACTATGCGCACGGCACCGGCCACGGCGTCGGCTCGTTCCTCGCCGTCCACGAGGGGCCGCAGTCGATCTCCAAGCGCGGCATGGCGGTGCTGGAGGCCGGGATGATCCTCTCCAACGAGCCCGGCTACTATCGCGAGGGCGCGTACGGCATCCGCATCGAGAACCTGGTGCTGGTCGAGAAGGCGGCGCCGATCGAGGGCGGCGATCTGCCGATGCACGGCTTCGAGACGCTGACGCTGGCACCGATCGACCGGCGGCTGATCGCGCCGGAGCGGATGAGCCCGGAGGAGATCGCCTGGCTCGACGCCTATCACGCCCGTGTTGCGGCGGCGCTGGCGCCGCTCTTGTCCGGCGACGACGCGGCCTGGCTCGAGGCGGCGACGCGGCCGCTGGCGGCAACGTCCTGACGCAAAAAAGGCCGGGTCGCCCCGGCCTTTTTCGGATGGTCGCGCTGCCAGCTCAGCGGCAGAGCTGGCGCGGCCCGTGATAGGGCTGGAACGTGCCCGAGCCGGGATCGAACGACCGGTAGCGCGCCGAGCAGTAGCGGTACCACTCGCGGGTCCACGGGCGCGGCGAGCCGTAGACCGGTGCGGCGCGGTAGTAGCGCGGCGCCGGCTCGTAGTAGCGCGGCTGGCTGGCGATGGCCGCGCCGATGCCGAGCCCGACGATGCCGCCGATGATCGCCGCCGCGCCCGCGTCGCCGTGATGGCGATGGCCGCGCCAGTACCGCCGGCCGCCATAGTAGCGCCGATCGCCATAGTAGCCGCGGCCGCCGCGATAGTAGCCGCGGTGACCGCGGTAGTGACGGCCGCCGCGATAGTACTGCCGCTTGCTCCAGCCCGGATCGGCCTTGGCCGAACTCACGCCGACCAGCGGCGACAGCGGCAGCGACGTCGTGACCGGCGCGAAGGACAAAGCGAGCGCCAGCGCCAGGGACTTGAATGCCAGAGATTTCGGAAACAGCATGCCGGCCTCCTGCAGGAAGGATTTGTGTGTCCAAATAACGCGCGGGCAGATGAATGGCTCCTGAACGGCTGGATTCTCACGAAACCGTGGGCCGCGCCAGATTTCCGGCGGGCTTGCCGGTCCGGCGGTGCGCGACAGTTGAGGCGTGCCCGCCCCGTCCTCCCGGCCGATCGCGGGCCGTCCACTCCTTAGGAAGCGCCGATCATGCAGCCGCCGACCCCGCACCTCGTCTATTTCGCCGACCCGATGTGCTCGTGGTGCTGGGGCTTCGCGCCGGTGCTGGACGCGATCGCCGCGGACCACCCGGACCTGCCGATCCGCCTGGTGCTCGGCGGCCTGCGGCCGTTCACCCGGACCGCGATGGACGCGGCGGCAAGGCAGAGCACGCGCCGCCACTGGGAACATGTCGCCGCGGCGTCCGGGCAGCCGTTCGACTTCGGCTTCTTCGACCGCACCGGCTTCGTCTACGACACCGAGCCGGCGGCGCGGGCCGTGGTCGCGGCGCGGCGGCTGCAGCCGGGCCGCACCTTCGCGCTTATGCGGGCGATCGCCCATGGCTTCTACGCCGAGAACCGCGACGTCACGGAGGCCGCGACGCTCGCCGACCTCGCCGAGGCGACCGGCTTCGACCGGGACGCGTTTCTCGCCGCCTTCGAGGACGAGGCGACGAAGGCCGAGACGCTGCAGGATTTCGCAATCGCGCAGCAGTCCGGCGTCACCGGCTTCCCGACGCTGCTCGCCGGCCCGCAGCACGACGGCAGCTTCCTGCCGGTCACCGTCGGCTACCAGGACCCGCAGGCGGTCCTCGCGCGCATCGGCATGTGGCTGGAGCACCAGCTGGCGGATGGGTGAGGGCGGGCGCGGCGCGAGCGTGGGTATGCCGGTAGGCGCAAGCGTGAGGTACGTCGGCGCGCCACCCCTCTCTTGCGATTTCTATTGTTTAGCGCCTGCGGCGCTAAGCGGATGAAATCGCTTTCTCCCCCTCAAGGGGGGAGAGGGGAGCCAGGGGAGCCAGGGCGCGGTGGAAATTGAGCGGGCGTCCGAGGTGAGCCGCCCTCTCTCCCCTTGAGGGAGAGAAAGCCTTTTCGCTGTTTTGGGCCAAAGGCCCAAGTCGCAGAAAAGGCAAGAGAGGGGTACGAGCGCGACCGCTGCGTCCGACTTGTTGCGGACCTGCCGGAGCCGGGAGGATGCACATCCGGCAGTTGAACCCACCGCGAGTTGCATCGTAGAAATCGCCGACCCCACCATTCGGTACCGCGCACCATGTCGCCGCATCGTCTCGTGCCATCCCCATACCGGCGTTTCGCCAGAGCCATGCGGGCCGATCCGACGGCAGCCGAACGGCGGTTCTGGCATCGCGTCCGGGCGGGAAGGCTGGGTGGGCTGAAGTTCCGGCGCCAGGTGCCGATGCTCGGCATCATCGCCGACTTCGTCTGTGCGGAAGCGCTGCTGGTGGTGGAACTCGACGGCTGGCAGCACCGGGGCACGCGTGACGGGGCGGCCAGGGACGCAAGCCGCGACGCGGCCCTGGCGGAGGCCGGCTATCTGGTCCTGCGGTTCGACAACGAGGATGTGCTCGCCGATCTCGATGCGGTGGCGGTGGCGGTGAGGGTGCTGGCGGTGGCGCGGGAGCGGATCGGGAGGCACGCGGAGGCATAGGCGGCGGCTGGTGAACCCTCTCTTGCGATTTCTATCGTTTAGCGCCTGCGGCGCTAAGCCGATGAAATCGCTTTCTCCCCCTCAAGGGGGGAGAGGGAGCCAGGGGAGTCAGGGCGGCGTTGTAAATTTGAGCGAGCGTCCGAGGTGAGCCGCCCTCTCTCCCCTTGAGGGAGAGAAAGCCTTTTTGCGGTCTTGGGCCGAAGGCCCAAGTCGCAGAAAAGGCAAGAGAGGGGTGCGGGGCGTCAATGCCAGGCGCGGCTTCTGCGGCACCGAGCCGTGAAATCGCTTTTCCCCGCAAGTGGGCGCCGGTGCGCCCCTCATCACACCGCCTCGACGAACCCCTCCAGTACGCGCTTCTGGCCGGCCTTGTCGAAGTCGACGGTGAGCTTGTTGCCCTCGACATTGGCGACCGTGCCGTTGCCGAACTTGAGGTGGAAGACCCGGTCGCCCTCGGCGAAGCGGCTGGGTTCGGTGGCGACGGACTTGGCCACCAGCTCGCCCTCGATCTCGCGCGGGCCGCCCTTGCTGGCCGCCGAGTAGAGGCCGAAGCCCTGGCGCGGCGGCTGGTTGTGGCCGCGGCCGGCGCGGGCGCCGGGGCCCGCCTCGCCATAGCTGATCTCGCGGCTGCGTCCGCCGGACCAGCCGTCGCCGCCGCTCTTGCCGGTGTTGGTGAAGCCGGCATTGGCCGCCTGCGCCCGGCGCCAGCCGGGGGTGGTGTAGGCGGCTTCCTTGAAGGCCGAGGCGCCGTCCCAGCGCGACGCGCCGTAGCCGCCATAGCCGCCATAGGAGGTGTTGGCCTCCATCACCTCGACATGCGCCTCCGGCAGCTCGTCGAGGAAGCGCGAGGGGATGGTCGACTGCCACATGCCGTGGATGCGCCGGTTCGAGACGAACCATATCTTCACCCGGCGCTTGCCGCGGGTGAGGCCGACATAGGCGAGGCGCCGCTCCTCCTCGAGGCCGGAGCGGCCGCCCTCGTCGAGCGAGCGCTGGTGCGGGAACAGGCCTTCCTCCCAGCCGGGCAGGAATACCGTCTCGAATTCCAGCCCCTTGGCCGAATGCAGCGTCATGATCGAGACGGCATCCATCTCGGCGTTCTGCTCGGTGTCCATGACCAGCGCGACATGCTCGAGGAAGGAGGGCAGCGACTCGTACTGCTCCATCGAGCGGACGAGTTCCTTGAGGTTCTCCAGCCGCCCCGGCGCCTCGGCCGAACGGTCGTTCTGCCACATCTCGGTGTAGCCGGATTCTTCGAGGATCTGCTCGGCGAGCTCGGTGTGCTTGACGGTGGCGAGCAACTCCGACCAGCGGCGGAAATCCGAGACGACCCGGCGCAGCGTGGCGCGGGGCTTGGGCTTCAGCTCCTCGGTCTCGGCCATCTCGCCGGCCGCGGCGATCAGCGGGATGGCCTTGGCGCGCGCATAGTCGTGGACGAGGCGGATGGTGGCGTCGCCGAGGCCGCGCTTCGGCGTGTTGACGATGCGCTCGAAGGCGAGGTCGTCGGCCGGCTGGCAGACGCAGCGGAAATAGGCCAGCGCGTCGCGCACCTCCATGCGCTCGTAGAAGCGCGGGCCGCCGATGACGCGGTAATTGAGGCCCATGGTGACGAAGCGGTCCTCGAACTCGCGCATCTGGAACGAGGCGCGCACCAGGATCGCCATGTCGTTGAGATTGTGGTTCTCGCGGCGCTGCAGGTCCTCGATCGCCTCGCCGATGGCGCGGGCCTCTTCCTCCGAATCCCAGCCGGCATTGACCTCGACCTTGGGATCCTCCGGGTCGGCCGCGTCGGTGAACAGCGTCTTGCCGAGCCGGTCCTCGTTATGGGCGATCAGGTGCGAGGCGGCGCCGAGGATGTGGGCGGTGGAGCGGTAGTTGCGCTCCAGTCGGATTACCGTGGCGCCCGGGAAATCCTTGTCGAAGCGAAGGATGTTGTCGACCTCGGCGCCGCGCCAGCCATAGATCGACTGGTCGTCGTCGCCGACGCAGCAGACGTTCTGCGGAACGTCCTTCGGGCGCTGGGCGAGCAGGCGCAGCCAGAGATACTGGGCGACGTTGGTGTCCTGGTACTCGTCGACGAGAATGTACTTGAAGCGCCGGTGGTACTCGGCGAGCACGTCGGGATGCGCCCGGAACAGGGCGATCGGGTGCATCAGCAGGTCGCCGAAATCGCAGGCGTTGAGTGCCATCAGCCGGGCCTGGTAGGCGGCGTAGAGTTCACGTCCCTTGCCGTTGGCGAAGGCGCGGGCGTCGCCTTCGGGGATGTCCTTCGGCGTCAGGCCCTTGTTCTTCCAGCCGTCCATCATGTTGGCGAAGGTGCGGGCCGGCCAGCGTTTGTCGTCGAGATTCTCGGCCTGGATCAGCTGCTTGATCAGCCGGATCTGGTCGTCGGTGTCGAGGATGGTGAAGTTCGACTTGAGCCCCACCAGCTCGGCGTGGCGGCGCAGGATCTTGACGCCGATCGAATGGAACGTGCCCAGCCAGGGCATGCCCTCGACGGCGCCGCCGACCAGGAGGCCGACGCGGTTCTTCATCTCGCGCGCCGCCTTGTTGGTGAAGGTGACGGCGAGGATCTGCGACGGGAAGGCGAGGCCGAGATTGAGGATATGGGCGATGCGGGTGGTCAGCACCCGCGTCTTGCCGGTCCCGGCGCCGGCCAGCACCAGCACCGGCCCTTCGGTGGTTTCCACCGCGGCCCGCTGTTCCGGATTGAGCCCGGCGAGATAGTCCGGGGCCCGCGTGCCGCGGGCCGCCATCGCCCGCGCGGCGATGCCGCCGGTGCGCGCCGGCGCGGCCGCGCCTGATTCGTCGAAATCGGTCATCGTTCTTTATGTAATGGATGGCGCCGGGAACACTAGGGGAACGGCCCGGTCGATACGCCGCGGCGGCCGGACTTGGCGACCCCGGGAGGCGCCGCTATCGTGGACGGGGCTCGCCGCACCGGCGAGGCGACGGGAGGGATGCGCATGAGCGTGACGCCGAAGATCACCCAGGCGATGATCGACGCCTACGACGAATATACGCATCTGACGCTCGACCGACGCGGCTTCATGGCGCGGCTCACCGGCCTCGCCGGGTCGGCGGCGGCGGCCTCGGCGATCCTGCCGCTGATCGCGGCGTCGCCGGCACGCGCCGCGCTCGTCGATCCGCAGGACCCGCGTCTGTCGACGCTATGGGCGAAATTTCCCGTCGGCGACACCGAGATGCGCGCCTATGTCGCCAAGCCGGCGGAAGGCGAGGGACCGTTTCCCGGCGTCCTCGTCATCCACGAGAATCGCGGCCTCAACGGGCATATCCAGGACGTCGCCCGGCGACTCGCGCTGGAGGGCTTCATCGCCGCAGCGCCGGACTTCCTGTCGTCGGAGGGCGGCACCCCGCCGGACGATGACGCGGCGCGCGAGTTGATCGGCGCGCTCGACGCGGAGCACACCATCGCCGAAGCCGTGGGGTCGCGGGAATGGCTGGCCGCGCTGCCGGGGTCGAACGGCAGGGTCGGCGCGGTCGGCTTCTGCTGGGGCGGCGGCCTGGTGAACAGCCTGGCGGTCGCCGATCCGGATCTGGCGGCAGGCGTCGCCTATTACGGCCGCCAGCCCGACGCTGAGGACGCGCCGAAGATCAAGGCCGCGCTGCTGCTGCACTATGCTGGGCTGGACGAGCGGATCAATGCCGGGATCGACGCTTATCGCGCGGCGCTCGAGGCGGCGGGCGTTCCGCACGAGATATATGTTTACGAGGGGGTCAACCACGCCTTCAACAACGACACTTCGGCTGCCCGCTACGACAAGCCGGCCGCCGACCTCGCCTTCCAGCGCACGGTCGCCTTTCTCCGGGAGCGCCTCTCCGCCGGCTGACCTTTCGCCCCGCCGCCGCCCTGGCCCCCGGCCGGCTGCCAGCCGCCGGTCGTCGTGCGGCCCTCGGCCCGGTGACCGGGGCAGGGGATCCTTCCAGAAAATTCATGATGTTGTCCGGTCGCCCGGGTTTCTGGCGGCCCGGTAACGCGCACTTAAGGGCCCGCGCGCACTGGCCTGCCCCCGTTAGGTGATCCGGTTTGAATCTAATGCATTGTGGGCTTGACGGCCACGGTTGAGGTGGCCGGCGAAGCCGGTTGGGTTGGCGCAGCCGGCCACACCACAGCGGCTGGTGCTGGCGGGCGGTATCCGAGGGCAGAGTGCGGGCGCCGAGTGTTGTAGTGCTGACGCCAACATTCGATGACGATCCGTGCCTCCGCCAGGCTGTAGAACAGCTCACCGTTCAAGAGCTCGTCGCGGAGCTTGGAGTTGAAGCTTTCGCAATAGCCGTTCTCCCACGGGCTGCCCGGCTCGATGAACGCCGTCTTCGCGCCAACCGCCGTGATCCACTCCCGCACCGCCTTGGCGACGAACTCCGGGCCGTTGTCCGAACGAACATGTCCAGGCACGCCCCTTAGAATGAAGAGATCGGACAGGACGTCGATGACGTCGGTGGATTTGAGCTTCCGATCGATCCTGATCGCGATGCATTCCCGGGTGAACTCGTCGATCACGTTCAGCATGCGGAACTTCCGGCCGTTGTGGGTGCGATCCTCGACGAAGTCGTAGGACCAGACGTGGTTGGGGTGTTCTGGTCGAAGCCGAAGGCAGGAGCCGTCGTTCAGCCAAAGGCGGCCCTTCTTCGATTGCCGCGCCGGCACCTTCAAACCTTCCCGGCGCCAAATGCGCTCGACGCGCTTGGCATTTACCACCCAGCCGGCGCTCTCCAGCATGGCCGCGATGCGGCGGTAGCCGTAACGACCATACCGGGTCGCGAGCGCGACAATGGCAGCGGTCAGTGCGGCATCGTCAGCTCGTCCCTTCGGCGCCTTGCGTTGGGTAGATCGATGCTGCCCCAGAACCCGGCACGCCAGCCGCTCCGACACGCCAAACTTCGCAATGGTGTGGTCGATGCAGCAGCGACGGCGGGCGGGGCTCACCAGTTTCCCGAGGCGGCCTCCCTGAGGATCAGCTTCTCCAGCGTCAGGTCCGACACGGCCTTGCGCAACCGCTCGTTCTCCTTCTCCAGGTCCTTCAGCCGCTTCACCTGGTTGCTCTTCAGCCCGCCGAACTCCTTGCGCCAGCGGTAGTAGGTGAACGGCGTTACGGAAATCGTGCGGATCGCTTCCGCCACCGGACGCCCCTGCGACAACAATACGTCGACCTGCCTCAGCTTCGCGACAATCTCTTCAGGCTGGTGCTTCTTCCTCGGCATTCCTGACATCCTCCAAAGGCTTAAAAGCCTACCTCAGGGAGGACCACTTTTCAGGGGGCAGGCCAGGGGTCAACCACGCCTTCAACAACGACACTTCGGCTGCCCGCTACGACAAGCCGGCCGCCGACCTCGCCTTCCAGCGCACGGTCGCCTTTCTCCGGGAGCGCCTCTCCGCCGGCTGACCTTTCGCCCCGCCGCCGCCCTGGCCCCCGGCCGGCTGCCAGCCGCCGGTCGTCGTGCGGCCCTCGGCCCGGTGACCGGGGCAGGGGATCCTTCCAGAAAATTCATGATGTTGTCCGGTCGCCCGGGTTTCTGGCGGCCCGGTAACGCGCACTTAAGGGCCCGCGCGCACAGATGACCCGGCAGGCTTAGTATCTGACGGGAAATCCATGCGCGCCGAGACAGCGAAGCGGAAAGACGGCCGAGGCAGACGCCCCTTCGCTAGGGCGTGCATCGCCCTCGCGGCGGGCGTGCTCGCCGTGGCGCCGGCCGTCGCCGGGGAGCGGCCCGCAACCGGCAATCCCACCGCCACGGCACGCAACATCGTCGGCGCGCTGGACACGATGTCCGGCGGCCCGCACCGGGGCCATCCCGCCGCCCATGCCAAGGGCGTGCTGGTGGAGGGAAGCTTCGAGCCGCATCCGGACGCCGGCGCGCTCACCCGGGCGACGCACATGAGCCACGGCCCCGTCCCGGTGATCGTACGCTTCTCCAACTTCTCCGGCGTGCCGACCGTCCCGGACGGCGATGCGTCGGCGACGCCCAACGGCATGGCGATCAAGTTCCTGCTGCCGGATGGCGGGTCCACCGACATCGTGGCGCACTCGTTCGACGGCTTTCCGGCCTCGACGCCGCAGGAGTTCCTGGCCTTTCTCGAAGCGATCGGATCGGCCGATGCCGCTCGGCTGGACCGTCACCTTGCCGCCCATCCGGCCGCCCGCCGGTTCGTCGAGACGCCGAAGCCGACGCCGGCGAGCTATGCCCGGCAGCGCTTTTACGGGGTCAACGCCTTCCGCTTCACCAACGCCGCCGGAACGACCCGCTTCGGGCGCTACCGCATCGAGCCCGAGGCCGGCACGCGGTTCCTGTCCGCTGAGGCGGCGGCGCAGATGGCGCCGGACTTCCTGGCGACGGATCTGCGGGACCGGCTTGCCGGCGCGCCGGTGCGCTTCCGTCTCGCGGTGCAGCTCGCCGCCGAAGGTGACGCCCTCGACGATGCCGCCATGTCCTGGCCGGAAGGCCGGGAGGTCCGGGAGCTCGGCACGCTGGTCCTGCGCACGGCCGCCCATCCCGAACGCGGCCAAGGCCTCCTGTTCACGCCGCTCAACCTCGTCGACGGCATCCTGCCATCCGACGACCCGATGCTCGTCTCCCGCACGCGCGCCTACCGGATGTCACACGACCGCCGGAGCCCACGCCATGCGGAAGGCGCGGCAGCGAACTGAGGGAGGGAGCGCCATGATGAAGGTCGTTCTTGCCGCCGGATGCGTCGGCTTCTGCGCGACGACGGTTGCCGCCCTGGCGACCGATCCCCTGCGGGTGCGCCAGCATGATCGCCAGTTCGACCGGCGGGAGCTGACCGTCCGGACGGGCGAGATGGTGCGCTTCAGCAACGACGATCCGTTCCTGCACCAGGTCTATGTCGAGTCGCGGCAGTTCAGCTTCGACTCCAACGAGCAGTTTCAGGGCGAGGCCATCGACGTGACCTTCGACCGTCCCGGGTCCTACGAGGTGCTGTGTGGCATCCATCCGCTGATGAGCGTTCGGGTGGACGTCGTTGAGTGACCTGACCGCCGCCTTCCTCCCGCATCCTCGTGCCCCGGGCCGTCCATGCCGATCAAGCTGAAGCTGCTCCTCGGCTGCCTGTGCCTGACCCTGCTCACGCTCGGGCTCGGCGCCTACGCGCTGAAATCGCAACGCGACGTGGGAACGCTGGCCGAGCGCATCTACGACGAGGCGCTGGTCTCGATGAGCTACCTGCGCTCGGCGCAGAACCGGCTGCTGAAGCAGGAGGCGGCGTATCGCGCCTTCGCCATGGGCGAGTCCGTCCCCGACGGCACCGCCCTCAGCCCGCTCGTGCAGGCCCAGCCACTCGCGGCGATCCTGCAGGATCTCCAGGTCGCGTCCGAACGGGCGATTTCCGCGGCGGGCAAGAAGCAGACGAGCGACATCCATCGGCGGCTGATCGCGCTGGCGACGGCCCCCGCCACCACGCTGCCTTCGCAGGTGCTGGCCGAGCTCCGCGCCATCGACGCCGAACTCGACGTCGCGGTCGAGATCTTCGCCGGCGACGGCTTCCGCTTCCGCCGCGAGGTGCGTGATCGCATCGAACGGTCGCTGGACAATGCCGGCTTCGCCATGGCGGGGGCGATCGCCATCGCCCTGGCGATCTCGCTGATGCTGACGCGGGCCATCGTCCCGCCGCTGAACCAGGCCGTCACCGTTGCCCGCGCCATCGCCGCAGGCCGGCTGGACAACGAGATCCGACCGCAGGGCGTCAGCGAGACGGCGCGGCTGCTGACGGCGCTCGCCACCATGCAGGAGAGCATCTCCGAGAAGATGCAGCGCATCCGCGACCTGATGGCGGCGCAGGCCGACAGCTACAACGATCGCATGCAGCAGCAGCACGCCCGCTTCGACGCCGCCCTCAACAACATGTCGCAGGGGCTCTGCATGTTCGACGACCAGCAGCGACTGGTCGTCTTCAACCGTCGCTTCGCCCAGATGTTCGGCGGCATCCAGCTGGGCGTCGAGGCGAAGGACGTGCTGATCGATCCCGAGCTCAGCCATGTCCTCGCGTCGCAGACCCAGGCATCCTACAACCAGGAGCTGCCCGACGGGCGGATGATCGCTATCTCCCACCAGCCGATCGAGCGCGGCGGCTGGGTCGCCACCTTCGAGGACGTCACCGACCGGCATCACGCCCAGCTCAAGCTCAGCCACATGGCGACCCACGACGCGCTCACCGGCCTGCCCAACCGAGTGCGGTTCCGCGAACGGCTGGAATCGGTGGTGCGAAAGCCGCGCGGCGCCCGCCGCGTCGCCGTCCTCTCGCTCGACCTCGACGGGTTCAAGACGGTCAACGACACGCTCGGCCATCCGACCGGCGACAAGCTCCTCAAGGCCGCCGCCGAGCGGCTGCGCCTTTGCGTCGGCAAGGACGACCTGCTGGCGCGCTTCGGCGGCGACGAGTTCGTCATCGTGCAGATCGCCACCCATCCGGAGGTCGCCGCGGCGACCCTCGCGCGGCAGATCATCGAGGTGCTCAGCCGGCCCTTCGTCATCGACGGCCACGAGATGGTCGTCGGCGTCAGCATCGGCATCGTGCTGCCGGGTTTCCGCAGCGAAGCCGGCCCGGAACGCAATGTCGACGTGCTGATCAAGAACGCCGACATCGCCCTGTATCGCGCCAAGGCGGAGGGACGCAGCACCTGGCGCTTCTTCGAGCGAGCGATGGACACCGAGCGGCAGGCGCGCCGGACGATGGAGATCGACCTGCGGGTGGCGCTGGAACGCGGCGAACTCGAGCTGTTCTACCAGCCCTTCGTCGATGTCGCCCGCCAGCGCATATCGGGCTTCGAGGCGCTGATGCGCTGGCGGCATCCGGTGCGGGGCTTCGTCTCGCCGGCGGAGTTCATCCCGGTCGCCGAGGATTGCGGCCTGATCCACGCGATGGGCGCCTGGGCGCTGGAGACGGCCTGTGCGCAGGCGGCGGGCTGGCCCGAGGACCTGGTCGTCTCGGTGAACCTCTCGCCGGTGCAGTTCAAGAAGCCGGGGCTCGCCGACGACGTCGAGCGGGCGCTTGCGGCGTCCGGGCTCGCCCCGCAGCGCCTGCAGCTGGAGGTGACGGAATCGCTGCTGCTCCAGGATACCGAGTCGGTGATCGCGACGCTGAACGGCTTCCGCGACCGCGGCATCGGCATCTCGATGGACGATTTCGGCACCGGCTATTCCTCGCTCGGCTACCTTAACCGCTTCCCGTTCGACAAGATCAAGATCGACCAGTCCTTCGTGCGCACCATCGAGGCGAAGGAAAGCCGCGCCATCATCCGGGCGGTGATCGGCCTCAGCCGGGCGCTGGGCATGGCGGTGCTGGCGGAGGGCGTCGAGACGCGCGAGCAGCGCGACGCGCTGATCCTGGAAGGCTGCTCCGAGATGCAGGGCTTCCATTTCAGCAAGCCGCGGCCCGCCAACGAGTTGCCCCAGGTGCTGATCGAGTTCGGGCTGCGGCACCGGATGGTGGGAAGCGCGGTGGCGAACCCGGCGGGGCGCCTCGCCGTCGCCGCGGTATAGCCGCGCCGCGGTCGGTCGCCGATCGTCGATAGGTCAGAGTCGCGGGCCCGCCCTGAGCCGGCCGACGGTGCTTCAGACGCCGGTGCCGCGAGACGGCATGGCGGCGCGGGGAACGGGCGTCTCGAAGGCGAGGGCAAGGCCGGCCGGCCGCTCGACGGCACGGCCGCGGCGGTCGTGCACCACGCCGGCGGCCACCGCGTATCCGGCTTCCTCGAGCTCGCGTTCCGCCCGCGCCGCGCAGTCGAGCGTGCGCAGGCGCCGGTCGAGGGTCGCCAACACGTAGGCCGCGGCGCAGCCGAGCAGCACGAGCTCGAACCAAAGGAGGTTCGCCGCGTCGAGCCCGAGCCATGGCCCCCCCAGGTACAGCACGGTCCCCGCCAGCGTGACCGCCAGAACCTGGCCGTCGCGCCGGGCCGTCTGCCGCCGGCATTCATGCAGCCAGTAGTACCGGTCGATCAGAAGCCCCAGCCGGGCCGGCGCTTGCGCCCTCGATCTGCTCACGCGATCCTCATGCGTTGCGAAGAGTGGCGGGCGATTAACGGAAGATTCACCGGTTGTCGAATCGCCTCGCTTGCCCTCCTGCGGCAGGCGGGCTCCGCTGCTCGCGCTGCAGCGCGGCGGTTGCGCCATGGAACCGCCCTGCTGGTATGGTCGAGTGCTTCCGAATCTCCAGCGCAGCGATCCGTCGCGCCACCGGTACCATCTCAACCCAGGGCATCCGCTTGTTCGACGTCGCGGCGATCATTCTCGTAGTTGCCGGCCTTCTGCTGATCGTCGCCGCCCTGCAGCCGGTGGCGGCGCGCTTCCAGCTCCCGTCGACCATCCTGCTCGCGGCGGTCGGCGTGGCGCTCGGCTTCCTGGCGGCGTTCCTCTTGGCGACGCCGCTGACCGACGCGTTCAACGTCATCGTCTCGCCGATCGTGAACCTGCCGGTCCGCTCGTCGCTCTTTCTCTACGTGTTCCTGCCGCTGCTGCTGTTCCAGGCCTCGATCATGATCGACGTGCGCCGGGTGGTGGACGACGCCGTGCCGATCCTGGTGCTGGCGGTGCTCGCCGTGGTGTTGGCGGCGGCGGTGATCGGCTTCAGCCTCAGCGCCCTGTTTGGCGTGCCGCTGCTGGGTGCGCTGCTGCTCGGCTCGATCGTCGCGACCACGGACCCCGCCGCGGTCGTGGCGATCTTTCGCGAACTCGGGGCGCCGGCGCGGCTCACCCGGCTGGTGGAAGGCGAGAGCCTCCTCAACGATGCGGCGGCCATCGCGCTGTTCTCGCTGCTCTTGACGGTGATCGTCTCGAACCAGCCGCTGGAGGCCACCGACGCGCTCATGCGCTTCGGCACGACGTTTCTCGGCGGCGCGCTGGCCGGCTTCGTCGGCGGCTATGCGCTCAGCCTCGCGCTGCCGATGATCGGCGGCATCCGCTCGGCCGAGGTCACGCTGACGCTCGGCGCGGTCTATGCGATCTACATCCTCTCCGACCAGCTCTTCGGGGTCTCGGGCGTGGTGGCGGTGGTGGTCGCCGGGCTGGCGGTCTCGGCGATGGTGCCGGCGCGGATCGCGCCCAGCAACTGGCGCTATCTGCGCGACGTGTGGGAGCAGATCGGCTTCTGGGCCGGCTCGCTGGTCTTCCTGCTGGCCGCCATCCTGGTGCCGCGCATCCTGTCGGAGGTGCGCTTCCAGGACCTGCTCATCGTGCTGACGGCCGTCGCCGCGGCGCTCGCCGCCCGCGCCGTGGTGATCTTCCTCGTGCTGCCGGCGCTGAGCGCCATCGGCGCGGCGCGGCCGGTCAGCCTGCCCTACAGCGTGACGATCTTCTGGGGCGGGCTTCGCGGCGCCGTGACCCTGGCGCTGGCGCTGGTGGTCACCGAGAACGGCTACGTCGAGCCCGAGCTCAAGCGCTTCATCGCGGTCACCGCGACCGGCTTCGTGCTGTTCACGCTCTTCGTCAACGGCCTGACCCTGCACCGGGTCATCCACTGGCTGAAGCTCGACCGGCTTTCGCCCGTCGACAGCGCGGTGCGCAACCAGGTCTTCGCGCTGACCCTCGCCGAGGTGAAGGACACGCTGGAGCAGACGGCGCGGCGCTACGGCCTCAACGCGGCGGCGAGCGGGGCGGTGATCGGCACCTACCGCACCCGGATCGAGGAAGCCTCGACGCTCGACATCGAGGAGGTGCTGACCGACCGGCAGCGGGTGACGCTCGGCCTCATCGCCCTCGCCACGCGGGAGAAGGAGCTGATCCTGCAGCATCACGGCCGCGGCACGATCGCGCTGGATTCGGTCGGCGCCATGCTGAGCCATGCCGAGCGGCTGGTGGAAGGCGCCCGGAGCGACGGGCGCGTCGGCTACAACCGGGCGGCCCGCGAGAGCCTCGAATACGGCCGCGGCTTCCGCATCGCCTACGAGCTGCATATCCGATTCTCGATCGACCAGTTCCTCACGCGGCGGCTGATCCGCCGGTTCGAGACGCTGCTGGTGCTCAGCCTCCTGACCACCGAGCTGCTGGAGTACATCCCGCAACGCATCACCCCGCTGCTCGGCGGGCGCATCGGCGCGATCCTGACGGAGATCGTCTCCAGCCGGCACGAGGCGGCGAACAACGGCCTGCAGGCGCTGCGGCTGCAATATCCCGAATACGCCACCGCGGTGGAGGAGGAATTCCTGTCGCAGCTCGGCGAACAGCAGGAACTCAGCCATTTCGACGACCTGTTCGAGGAGGGCATCCTGGCGCTGGAGATCCACCAGGATCTGCGCCGCGCCGTGCTCGTGCGGGGTCCGCTGCGCGAGAAGAAGCCGCTCGACCTGAAGCTGAACACGTTCGACATGATCCGGTCGATGCAGATCTTCCGGCACCTTGACGACAGGCAGGTGAAGCGGCTGGCGCGGCGCCTGAAGCCACGCATCGTGCTGCCGGGCGGCTATCTGGCGCGGCGGGGCGAACTGCCGACGGGCCTCTTCTTCATCGCCTCGGGCGTCGTCGAGGTGCGGCGCGAGGACCAGGCGGTGACGCTCGGGCAGGGGGAATTCTTCGGGGAGATCGCGCTGCTGACCGGCCGGCCGCGCGGCGCCGACGTCGTGGCGCTCACCTATTGCAACGTGCTGGTGCTGGCGGCGGAGGATTTCGCGCGCTTCCTCAAGGCCTTCCCCAAGATCAGGGAAGAGATCGAGAAGACGGCGCTGCGCAGGGAAGAGGACAATGCCGGCCATCGCGTCGCCGCCGCCGAACGGCATGCGGGCGCGGCGGGCGAGAAGGAGGGGCCGGCCAGGGTCCTGGTGCCGGCCTCCGAGTGAGCCTGCTCCGGGGCCGCTGCCCCCAAGAGGCGACGCCACGACGGCGGGCCGGGACTGCCGGATACCGAAAATGCCGCAGCGTCTGTTCACGTGCTCTTAGCCGCGGAATGCTATAGCGTCGGGAGGCACGAGACCTTGCTCGGCAATCCAGGGAGATCGCCTGTGCAGACGAGCCCGCTCCGGGCGCTGACCGCGGCATGCGTGCTCGCGATGCTCACGACTGCGCAGGCCGACCCGCTCGCGGCGCCGGCCGGCGAGCCCATCCTGATCGTTTCCGGCAAGATCGCCTCCACCAATGTCGGCGACACCGCGCAGTTCGACCGCGCCATGCTCGAGGCGCTGGGCACGGTCAGCTTCGAGACGCGGACGCCCTGGCGGGAAGGCATCAGCACCTTCGAGGGCGTGCCGCTCGAGGCGCTGATGACGGCGGTCGGCGCGCGCGGCGAGACCGTCACCGCCATCGCCCTCAACGACTATGTGACCAGCATCCCGATCAGCGACTTCGCCCGCTTCGGCACCATCCTGGCGCTGAAGTGGGACGGCGAATACATGACGGTGCGCGACCACGGCCCGCTCTTCATCGTCTATCCCTACGACAGCGACCCCGAACTGCAGAACCAGACCTATTTCGGTCGGTCGGCCTGGCAGCTCCGGCAGTTGGTCGTCGAATAGGCCGGCGGGCAGGCGATGTCCCTCAAGACGCTGAAATGGCTGCTGGCCGCCACCGTATGCTGCTTCGCCGCGGCGACATTCTACCTCTCCTACGTCATCGTCGAGCGGCAGAATGCCCTGCACGGCGTCTCCCGCTACAACGCCGCCTGGAACGTCAGCCAGGGCGTCTCGGAGTTCATGCGGCTCGAACACCGGCTGGCGGCCTACGCGCTGCCGGGCCGGAACGTCAGCCACGACGAGATCCAGCTCCGGCTCGACATCATGTTCAGCCGGCTCGGCCTGTTCGAGAGCGAGTCGGAGACGGTCCCCCACGAGCGCAGCCTGCGCCATTTCATCGAGAGCGACCGGTCCCATCTCGCGACCATCGACAATCTGCGCCAGGCCCTGCGGACGGTTGAAAGCCTGCTGGCCAATCCGCCGATCAGCATCCCGGATGCCCTGGCGGCCCTGGCGGCCCTCGAGCCGCTCGATGCGCAGCTGACCTCGCTGGCCGCTGCCGCAGCGACGCACGGCGCTTCGCTTGCCCGCGAGGACCAGACGGCGCTGCAGCGGCTGCACACGCTGTTCACGGCGTTGGCCATCGGACTGATCCTCTGCGGCATCGCGCTCATCGTGCTGCTGCTCCACCACAACCGGCTGCTGACGCGCGCCCAGCAGCACCTCAGGAACCTCGCGGACCGGCTGCAGGCGACGACGCGCAGCCTGCAGGCGCAGAACCAGCGCTTCGACGCGGCGCTGGAAAACATGTCCCAGGCGCTGTGCACCTTCGACGGCAAGGGTCGGCTCGCGGTCTTCAACGAGCGCTTTGCGGCGCTCACCGGCCTGCCGGAGCACGAGCTGGCGGGCGCGACGGTCGAGGAGATCATCGAGCGCAGCAGTGCGGAAGGCCCGGTCAGCGCCTTCCGGCAGATCAGCACGCGCCAGCGCAGCCTGGTGAAGCAGAAGCGCGGGGCGCTGTTCACCCAGGAACTGCAGGATAGCAGGGCCTTTTCGGTGTCTCACGAGGCGCTGCCCGACGGGGGCTGGCTCGCCACCTACGAGGACATCAGCGAGCGGCGCCGTGCCGAGGCCCGGATCGCCCACATGGCGCATCACGACCCGCTGACCGACCTGCCGAATCGCACGCTGTTCCAGGAGCGCCTGGAGTTCGCGGTGGCGCGCTCGCGGGACGACGGCAGGCGCACGACGGTGTTCCTGCTCGACCTCGACGGCTTCAAGGACGTCAACGACACGCTCGGCCACCATGCCGGCGACGAGCTGCTGAGGGCCGTCGCGCGGCGGCTGCGGTCCGCCGCCGGGGCCGGGCGGATGGCGGCGCGGCTCGGCGGCGACGAGTTCGCGGTGCT
Organism: Aurantimonas sp. HBX-1; assembly: GCF_021391535.1. Lineage (GTDB taxonomy): Bacteria > Pseudomonadota > Alphaproteobacteria > Rhizobiales > Rhizobiaceae > Aurantimonas. The sequence continues at coordinate 2,582,315 of NZ_CP090066.1, read as the reverse complement.
CGACGAGTCGGCCGGCGACGCCGAGGCGAGCCTCGAACTCGCCCGGCGGCTGATTGCCTTCCTGTCCTGCCCCTATGCCTTCGACGGCAAGCAGGTCGACATCGGCGTCAGCATCGGGATCGCCGAACATGCCGAGGACGCGCCGCACCCCGAGGACATCCTGAAGCGGGCGGATCTGGCGCTGTACCAGGCCAAGGCGGACGGCAAGGGGCGGGCGCGCCTGTTCGAGCCGGAAATGGACGCCCACCTGCTGGTGCGCAAGGCGTTCGAGGCGGACCTTCGCGGCGCGCTGCAGCGCGGCGAGATGTCGGTCCACTACCAGCCGCTGCTCGACACCGCGACGCGCAGCGTCTGCGGCTACGAGGCGCTGATGCGCTGGCACCACCCGGACCGCGGATGGGTCTCGCCCGCCGCGTTCATCCCCGTCGCCGAGGATATCGGCCTGATCGACCTTCTGGGCGAATGGGTGATGCGCGAGGCCCTGAAGGAGGCGGCGCGCTGGCCGGCCCACTTCACCATCTCGGTGAACCTTTCCGCCGTGCAGTTCCGCAGCGGCGCCCTGGCGCGGATGGTGATCTCGGCGCTGGCCGCCGCCGGCATCGCGCCCGAGCGGCTGCATCTGGAGATCACCGAATCGGTGCTGCTGGCGGCCAGCGAGCAGACCCTGGCGACGCTGCACCAGTTCAAGGATCTCGGCGTGCGCATCGCCATGGACGATTTCGGCACCGGCTACTCCTCGCTCAGCAACCTGCGCAGCTTTCCCTTCGACACGATCAAGATCGACCAGTCCTTCGTCCGCGACCTGACCTCCGGGCCGGAAGCCCTGTCGGTGGTGCAGCTGATCATCAGCCTGGGAACCAGCCTCGGCATGGAGACCACCGCCGAGGGCGTCGAGACCGAGGCGCAATATGCCTGCCTGCAGGCGCTCGGCTGCACCCATGTGCAGGGTTACCTGTTCGCCCGCCCGAAGCCCGCCGGGGAACTAGGCCACGAGGCCCTGCGGCCGGAGCCGGAGGAAGTGGCGCCGGCGGACCCGGCGACCGGCGCGCGCCAGGCCGACCGCGGACGCTGACCGCAGCGCCACGTCGAAATGGCGCGGCTACTCCCGCACCATCGAAATCCGGCGGCCGAGGCGGTCCGGCCGGGGCAGCAGCGCGTGGTCGGCCGCCATCGCTGCTATGCGCGCATGGACGTCGGGCGGAAACGGTGCCGCCTTCGGCGCCTCGCCGCTCTGGTCGATGGACAGGCTGAGGCTCTCGAGGGTGGCAGCCCGCCAGCCGTCCTCGTGCAGCATCTCCTGGAAGACGTGCAGGCGCTTGGCGTCGAGGCCGACGATCTGCGAGGTGACCGAGACGCGCGAGCCCGGCGGCACCTCGCGCAGGTAGCAGACATGCGTTTCCACCGAGAAGGTGGTCATGCCGCGGGCCGTCCGATAGGCCTCGCCCAGCCCGACGGCGTCGAACAGGCCGTCGATGCCGCGGTCGAAAAGGACGTGGTAGTAGGCGAGGTTGAGATGGCCGTTATAGTCGATCCATGCCGGCTCGAGGGCCATCAGGGCGGATCGGAAGGGGGCCGGGGGGCTGGCGGTCATCGCGGTCTCGCATTGTCGGGGTGGCTTGGCTACGGCTAGAAGCCAGAGGCGGGGCCGCACGGCAAGCCGCCGACGCCGCGCGGCGATGCGGCGGAGCAGGGACGAGGGAGGAATCATGGCGCTTCAGGACATACTGGCCGAACGCCCGGTGCGGCGGGAAGGCATCGGCAACGCCGTCGCCATCCTGCGGCAGCGGTTCGGCGAGCGGCTGGTGACCGGCGAGGACGTGCGCCGGGCGCATGCGCATTCGACCACCTACCTGCCGAACCAGATGCCCGACGCGGTGGTGTTCGCCGAGTCCGAGGCGGAGGTGCAGGAGATCGTCCGGATCTGCGGCGACCACGAGACCCCGATCGTCGCCTTCGGCACCGGCTCGTCGCTCGAGGGGCACATCAACGCGCCGCAGGGCGGCATCTCGCTCGACCTGTCGCGCATGGACAGGGTGCTCGCGGTCCATCCCGAGGATCTCGACTGCGTCGTCGAGCCGGGCGTCACGCGCGAGGCGCTGAACGCCTATCTGCGCGACACCGGCCTGTTCTTCCCGATCGACCCCGGCGCCAATGCCAGTCTCGGCGGCATGGCGGCGACCCGGGCTTCGGGCACCAACGCGGTGCGCTACGGCACGATGCGCGACAACGTCATCGGGCTGACGGCGGTGATGGCCGACGGCCGGGTGATCCGCACCGCACGGCGCGCCAAGAAGACCTCCGCCGGCTACGACCTGACGCGGCTCCTGGTCGGCTCGGAAGGCACGCTCGGCATCATCACCAGCCTCAACCTGAAGCTCTACGGCATTCCCGAGACGATCCTCGCCGGCGTCTGCCCGTTTCCGGACGTCGACAGCGCCTGCAACGCGGTGATCCAGACCATCCAGCTCGGCCTGCCGGTGGCGCGGATCGAACTGCTCGACACTCAGTCGATGCAAGCGACGATCGCCTATGCGCAGCTCGACCTCGAGGCGCGGCCGTCGCTGTTCCTGGAGTTCCACGGCTCGCCGGCCGGCGTCGCCGAGCAGGCCGAGCTGTTCGCCGCGATCGCCGACGAGCACGGCGGCGGGCCGTTCCGCAGCGCCGAGCGGGCCGAGGACCGGGCGAAGCTGTGGAAGGCCCGGCACGACCTCTACTGGGCGGCGCAGGGTCTGCGGCCGGGGGCGAAGGCGATTGCCACCGACGTCTGCGTGCCGATCTCGCGGCTCGCCGAATGCATCGCCGAGACGCAGGCGGACATCGCGGCTTCCGGCCTGCTGGCGCCGATCGTCGGCCATGTCGGCGACGGCAATTTCCACACGACGCTGCTACTCGACGTCGACGATCCGCGCGAGATCGCGGCGGCGGAGGGGTTCATGGCCCGGCTCGCGGAACGCGCCGTCGCCATGGACGGCACCTGCACCGGCGAGCACGGCGTCGGCCAGGGCAAGCGCGGCTATCTGCGGGGCGAGCTCGGCGATGCGGTGGACGTGATGCGGGCCATCAAGCTGGCCCTCGATCCGAAGGATATTCTCAACCCCGGCAAGATCTTACCCTGAGCTAACCAGGGCGGTGGCCTCGACAGGACGCGCCGATTGCGGTCATGGTTGCAAGGCAGCATGGCCGCCGCGCCGGACGGTCAGGAAGGGGCAAGCGGCGGCGGCGATGATGGCGCCGGCACCTCGTAGGCCGCCCTCCGTGGCATCGCAGCAGAAGAAGGGAGCCGGAACCTGGTCAGAGTCTTCGTCTTCTTCGGCGGTCTCCTGGTGCTTGCGCTGGTGGCGGCGCTGGTGGCGCCGTTCTTCATCGACTGGACGGCCTATCGCGCGCATTTCGAACGCGAGGCGTCGTCGATCCTCGGCCGCGACGTGGTGGTGCGCGGCGCCGCGTCGGCGCGACTGCTGCCCTTCCCGTCGGTGACCTTCGAGGATGTCGAGGTGATGGGCGAGGGCGGCGCGCCGCTGCTGACGGTCGACCGCTTCCGGATGGACGCAGAACTCGCCCCCTACCTCTCCGGCGAGATCTTCATCTACGCCATGACCCTCGATCGGCCGCAGCTGCGCCTGCCGATCCGCCCGGATGGCGGCGTCGACCTGGTGGTCGTGAAGCCGGCGATCCCGAACGGCGCGACGGTGGTGCTCGACAACGTCTCGGTGAATGACGGGACGGTGGTGATCGAGCAGGGCTCGACCGGCCGGCGGCACGAGCTTTCCGACCTGAACGCGACGCTGTCGGCCGATTCCCTTGCCGGCCCCGTCGCCGGACGCGGCACGTTCGAGACGGGTGGCGAGACGGTCGCCTTCTCGGTTTCCACCGGGACGCTGCAGGCGGACGGCGGCCTGCCGCTGCACGTGGAGGTCGCGAACGCCTCGCTCGCGGCGCAGCTGCTGCTCGACGGGGCTGCCACCATGCAGGCCGGGCTGCCGCACTTTGCCGGCACGGCGCGGCTCGTCCGGCCCTGGCAGCCGCCGCAGGCGCCGGTCGAGGGTTCGGTCGATCCGTTCCGCCCGGCGGAGACCTCTCAAGCCGAGGCTGCGGCCGTCGCGGCGCTGCCCTTGCGCGCGACCGGCGCGATCGAGTTGTCGCCGCGGGTCGCCGAGTTCACCGACATCAGGCTGGAGGCGGGAGCCAGCGAGCAGCCCTATCTTCTGACCGGCAAGGGCCGGCTGAACTTTGCCGGCGTGCCGCGATTCTCGCTGTCGCTGGAGGGCGAGCAGGTCGATGTCGACCAGGTGGCCGGCGGGGCCGATCCGGCGGCGCCGGACGCAGCGCCGCTCGATCTTGCCCAGCGCGTGGAGGCGATGCGCCAGGTGCTCGCCGAGATTCCCAGGCCGGGCATGGCCGGGACAGTCGAGATTACCCTGCCGGTGGTGGTGGCCGGCGACACGACGATCCGCGATGTCGCCTTCGCCGCCAGCCCGACGGGCAACGGTTGGGCGCTGCCGCGCTTCACCGCCGAACTGCCCGGCCGAACGCGGCTCGAGGCGGACGGCATCGTCGGTCTCGACGAGGCCTTCAGCTTCCGCGGCAACCTGCTCCTCGCCTCGCAGCAGCCGTCGGGCTTCTCCGACTGGCTGAGCGGCGCGGTCGACCCGGCGATCCGCACGCTCGGCCGCGCCGGCCTGTCCGCCAGCGCCGAACTCACGAGCGAGAGGCAGGTCTTCGAGGATCTGGAGATCGACATCGGCGGCGACCAGCTGGCCGGGCGCCTGGAGCGCACCAAGGACGGCGAGACGACGACGATCGTGGCCGACCTCGCCGGCAAGGCGGTGGATCTCGACGCCCTGCAGGCCCTGTCGCGGCTGCTCACCGGCAGCGCCGATTCGCTCGCCACCGCCGACCGGTTCGACGTGTCGCTCCGGGCCGGGCCGGTGAGCTACGCGGGCACCGCTGCCGATCGGATCGAGGCCGACGTCGTCTATGACGGCGAGACGCTCGCCATCGACACGCTGGAGGTGACGGGGCTCGCGGGGGCGTCGCTCACCGCCGCCGGCCGCCTGACCGATCTCTCCGGCGCGGCGGCGGGCGAACTGGCGGTGTCGCTGGAGTCCGACGCGCCGGACCGCTTCATCGCGCTCTTGCAGACGCGGTTTCCGGGCGTGCCGCTGCTCGAGGCGCTCGGCCATCGGGCCGACCGGCTCGCACCGCTGCGCCTGGCCGGGGAGGTGCGCACCATCGAGGCCGATGGCGCCGGGCGGCCCACGCTGCACGTGCGCCTCGACGGAACCGCCGACGGCACCAAGATCGACCTGACGTCGGCGGTCGAGAACGGGCTCTACGCGCGGCGCGAGAGCGGGCGCTTCGGGCTCGACCTGCGGCTCGAGAACGACCGGCCGGCCGTTTTGCTGGAGCAACTCGGCATCGAGGCGATCGACGTCGGCGCGCCGGCGCCGCTGGAGGCCGAACTGTCGCTCTCGGCAGCGGCGACCGGACCGGTGGTGACAACTGCGACGCTACGCGCGCCGGGCAGCGAGGCGAGCTTCGACGGCGTCGTCGAGGTGACCCCGTCCGGCGTCGAGGGCGTCGAGGCCTCGGTGTATCTCGACAGCGAGGACGCCTCGCCATGGATGCTGACCACCGGCATCGATCTCGCCCAGGGCCTTGCCGCCATCCCCGTCGATGTCAGCGGCAGCGTCGTCTACGGGGAGGGCGACTGGGCGCTGAACGCCATTTCAGGGGCCATCGGCGACACCGATGTCGGCGCCGATCTGGTCAAGGCGGCGGGCGAGGCCTTCACCGGCACCGTAAGGGTCGGCAGCCTGTCGCTGCCATGGCTGGCGGAGCTGGTCTACGGACGCGCGATCGACGAAGGTGGCGCCGGCACCGGCTGGCCGGACGCGGCCTTCGGGCCCCCGCGCCTGCCGGAAATTCCGTTCGAGGTCTCGCTGCAGAGCGATTTTCTCGACCTCGGCGGGCCGCTGCTGAAGGATTTCTCCGCCACCGTCTCGGGATCAGGCGACAGGCTCGCCTTCGAGGCGGCGCGCGGCGCGGGCCTGGGGGGGAACCTTTCGGGCCGGCTCGAACTGCGCAATGCCGCCGGCATCGGCGGGCTGTCGCTGGAGGCACGGTCGGACGATCTCGAGATCGGGGCGCTCTGGCCCGCCCTCGTCGCCGGGGAGGGCGCCGGGCGCCTCGGCGGCGAAGTCCGGATCGAGGGCGCCGGGCAATCCTACGCGGCGATGGTCGCCGGCCTTACCGGGGCAGGGCGGGTCACCGTCCGCGACATCGTGCTGCCGGGCATTCCCGAGACCGTGCTGCCGCCGTTGCTCGCGGCGGCAGACGCCGAGGGCTTCGCACCTGAGGCGGACACGGCCGAAGCGCTCGCGGCGCTTTCCGCCGACCAACGTTTCGGCGTGGAGGAACTCGCGACCGAGTTTTCGGTGGCTGCCGGAACGGTGCGTTTTGCGCCGGTCACGCTGCGCCGGGACGATGCGACCCTGACCCTGGCGGGCAGTGTCGACCTCGCCGCGATGACGGCGGCCGGCGATTTCTCGCTGCTGATCGATCCCGGCGACGATCGGGTGGCCGGCGCCGAGCCGGCGGTGGCCTACACGCTCGAGGGCCCGCTGGCGGCGCCGACCCTGTCGCGCGATGTCGCGGCGCTGACCAACTATCTTTCGGTGCGGGCGCTGGAGCGCGAGCAGGCCCGCGTCGAGGCGATGCAGGAGAGCCTGCAGGAGCGGCTGCGCCTGCGCCGCGAGGCGCGGTTCTATCGCTGGCAGGAAGCCGAGGCGGCCCGCATCACCGAGGAGCGCCGGCTGGTGGCCGAGGAAGCCGAGCGCCGGCGCGCCGAAGCGGCCGCGGAAGCCGAACGCCGCGCCGCCGAGGCGGCCGCGGCGGAACGGCGTGAAGCGGAAGCCGCGGCAGCGGCGGAAGCCGAACGTCAGCGCGCGGCAGCGGCGGAAGCTGCCCGGCAGCGCGAGGCGGAGTCCGCTGCGGCGGCGCGGCGCGAGCGCCAGGCCGCCGAGGAGCGGCCTCGCCAGGCGCCGGAGCCGGCGCCGCGTCCGCCGGCAGCTGCCAGCCAGGGCCAGCCCCTCGATTTCGACCGGCCGCTGCCGGGAACGCCGCCACCGGCGGTCGACGACAATTTCCTGCCCGGGGTGCAGGATCCGCTGCGATTCTGAGGGTCAGCCGATCCGGGACAGCGCGTCGTCGAGGATGAACAGCCGGATGGCGGAGGAGAGGTTGGTGCCGGGCGCCCGGGCCGCGTCGATCTCGGCAATCTGCGCCGCCAGCGACAGGCCGCGCTCGCCGGCAATGATCCGCAGCCGTTCCCAGAACCGGTCCTCGACGCTGATCGAGGTCGCATGACCGCGAATCGACACGGACCGCTTGGTGATCATCGTTTCGGCGGGTCTTCTGCCGCCGGACCGGCGGGGCTGGCCTGACGTGGCGGCGACCCCGCCTCGGCGTCGCGGCCGGGGGCGAACGCCGCGCCGTCGAGGGCGCGTTCCCGACGCGCCGCCTCGATGCGGGCCGTCTCGCGCAGCGCCTTCGGCATGCCGTGGCGCACGCGGTTGTCCTCGGCCTGGCGCTCGGCAGCCAGCCTCTGGCGATCCTTGCGGGCGCGCCGGAGGTTGACGATATCGGCCATTGGTGGACTCAGGGCTTCTTGCGGAAGGCGTCGAGGGAAACCACTTCGGCTTCCTTCTTGTTGCCGGCCTTGCCGTCGGCCTCGCCGGCAGCGTCGGCCTTGCTCTCGGCGGTGGCTGCGACGGCCTTGCCCTTGCCGGGCAGCTTGGTCGGCTTGGCGGCGCGGGCCGGGGCGATGGACTGCGGCTTGGCCGGCTCGCCCGCTTCCTCGCCGACGAGTTCCGGCTGCTCGTTGGCCGCATCCATGCCGCGAACGTCGAACTCCAGCTCGAAATTGACGGCCGGGTCGTAGAAGCCGCGAATGGCGCTGAACGGCACCAGCAGGCGCTCGGGAATGTCGGAGAAGGAGAGGCCGACCTCGAAGGCCGTGTCGTTGACCTGCAGGTCCCAGTACTGGTGCTGAATCACGATTGTCATCAGCTCGGGGTACTTCTCGCGCAGCCGCGAGGAGATCCGCACGCCGGGAGCCGAGGTCAGGAAGGTGATGAAGAAATGATGGTCGCCGGGCAGGCCGGTCTTGACGACTTCGCCGATGACCTTGCGGATCACGCCCCGCAGAGCGTCCTGCGCTAGAACATCGTAACGGATGAGATCCTGGCCCATTGCGGTGTCCTGAACTTACCTGTGCAGATCCGCCGGTCGAACCGTACGCATCATAAAAAAGTGGAGGCTTCTGTTGCCAGGCGCCTCCGAGCCCCGCCTAGAAGTGCGAACCCCCAGGACTTGAATTGAAGCGTTCGCGCTGCTTACGCAGCGAGACGTGCTTCCGCATAGTTGTCGTTTGCAACTATAAAACGGCCCGATAACGGCGGTACCATTCCGAGCGAAAGTCCGATTTTTACACCCTCGTCGATCCTATTTCGCCCCCGCCTGGCCCCATCGTCACACTACGATGAAGCCAGGTGGAGGCGCCGGGTACCGCCCCCGGGTCCGAAAGGCTTATTACATCGGCCGTTTATCGCCATAGCCGACCGAAGCCGGCAATCGGGAATATAAGGTGCTCGACCGGCCGTGAAAAGGGCAGGACTTCCGAAGCTTCGGGGAATCGGTCAATGTTCTCTTGATACCTTCGACCCGTGGCGTCCGGGCATCAATGGCGTCGGGCGTGACGCACGCTGCCATTGACCGCGGGACGATCTGCCTGCCGAAGGCGGCGACGCACCCGGATCGTCGCGCAATCTCCGGTGGGTTTTGCCCTGAACGACCGGCCCGTCGCCGGAAGGAACCATCCGCATGCGCCAGTACCTGGAACTCCTCGGCCGCGTCATGGAGACCGGGACCGACCGGCCCGACCGGACCGGCACCGGCACCCGCTCGGTGTTCGGCCACCAGATGCGCTTCGACCTCGCCGCCGGCTTCCCGATGCTCACCACCAAGCGGCTGCACTGGAAGTCGATCGTCCACGAACTGCTGTGGTTCCTGAAGGGCGACACCAACATCGCCTATCTCAACGCCAACGGCGTGCGGATCTGGGACGAATGGGCCGATGCCGACGGCGAGCTCGGCCCGGTCTACGGGGCGCAGTGGCGCTCCTGGCCGGACTACCAGGGCGGGCACATCGACCAGATCGCCAAGGTGGTGAACGATATCCGCACCAATCCGCACTCGCGGCGGCTGATCGTCTCGGCGTGGAACCCGGCCCTCGTGGACGAGATGGCGCTGCCGCCGTGCCACTGCCTGTTCCAGTTCTACGTCGCCGACGGCCGCCTGTCCTGCCAGCTCTACCAGCGCTCGGCCGACATCTTCCTCGGCGTGCCCTTCAATATCGCCTCCTATGCGCTGCTGACCGCGATGGTGGCGCAGGCGACCGGGCTCGAGCCCGGCGACTTCGTCCACACGCTGGGCGACGCGCATCTCTATGCCGACCATTTCGAGCAGGCGCGGCTGCAGCTGACGCGCGAGCCGCTAGCGCTGCCGACGCTGAAGCTCGACCCGGCCGTCACCGACCTCTTCGCCTTCACCTTCGACGACATCGCGCTGGAGGGCTACGAGGCGCACGCCCACATCAAGGCGAAGGTGGCGGTGTGAGCCACGATGCGGACAGTCGCGGCAGGCCGGCCCTCGTCGCCGTCGTCGCGATGGCCGAGAACGGCGTCATCGGTCGCGACGGCGCGATGCCGTGGTCGGTGCCCAGCGACCTCAAGCGCTACCGCAGCCTCACCATGGGCAAGCCGATGATCATGGGCCGCAAGACGCTGGAATCGATCGGCCGCGTCCTCGACGGTCGCGACACGATCGTCCTGACGCGGTCCGCCAGCGTGCCGTTCGACGGCGCGATCGTCGCCGATTCGCCGGAAGCGGCGCTGGCGCTGGCCACCGAACGGGCGAAAACACGCGGCGCCGACGAGATCGTGATCGCCGGCGGCGGCGAAATCTACCGCGCCTTCATGGACCGGCTCGACCGGCTGCTGGTCACCGAGATCGCCGCCGCGCCCGAGGGCGACGCGGTGTTTCCGCCGATCGACCCGGCCCTTTGGGAAAAGGTGTTCGAAGCACCCGCCGAGCGCGGCGAAAGGGACAGCGCGGCGAGCCGCTTCAGGATTTACGAGCGCCGGGCGGCCGGCGCGGGATCGCCGCCCGCCTGAATCGTCCCGTGCCTCGGCCAGCGTCCCGCGTTCACCATCTGCCGGCGTTGGCGGAGCGAAATGGTCGCGGTCGCGTTGAAAGCAGTTTTGTCAGTTCTTATAAGGGCTGTACTGGATCCGGCGCGGGGAGGGGAGGACCGTCCCCCGCGTCCCTCTCTCGAAATCTGGAAGGATATCGATGCCCTGGAGCAATCAGACCGGCAATGGCGGCTGGAAGGGTAACGCTGGCGGAGGCGGGCCTTGGGGCCAGCGGCCGCAGCAGCCCCGTCCGGGCAGCGGCGGCTCTCCCGACTTGGAGGATATCCTGCGGCGGGGCCAGGACCGGCTGCGCCGCGCCATTCCGGGCGGCGGTGGCGGTGGCGGCAGCACGGCGGGCATGGCCGGCTGGGCGTTGCTGATCGTCGCGGGTCTCGCGGTGCTCTGGCTGTTCAAGTCGGTCTACACGGTCCAGGCCGACGAGGTCGGCGTCGAGATGCTGTTCGGCGAGCCGAAGCAGCAGCTTTCCGAGCCGGGCCTGCACTTCATGTTCTGGCCGCTCGAAACGGTCGAGACCGTCCCAGTGGTCGAAAGTCAGATCACTATCGGCAGCGGCGACCAGGGCGACACGTCCGGTCTGATGCTCTCCGGCGACCAGAACATCGTCGACGTGCAGTTTGCCGTACTCTACGAGATCGACGATCCGCAGAACTTCCTCTTCAACGTCGACGATCCGGCCGCCATGCTGCGGCAGGTTTCCGAGAGCGCCATGCGCGAAGTCGTCGGCCGTCGCCCGGTCCAGGACGTCTTTCGTGACGATCGCGCCGGGATTGCCGAGGAAGTCCGTGCGATCACCCAGGACACGCTGAACGAGTACGGCGCCGGGCTGCGCATCAACGCCATCTCCATCGAGGACGCGGCACCGCCCACCGAGGTGGCCGACGCGTTCGACGAGGTGCAGCGCGCCGAGCAGGACGAGGACCGCTTTATCGAGGAGGCGAACCGCTACCGCAACCAGCAGATCGGCTCGGCCCGCGGCGAGGCGGTGCAGATCCGCGAAGACGCCGCCGCCTACAAGGACCGCGTCGTGCAGGAGGCCGAGGGTGAGGCCCAGCGTTTCTCCTCCATCCTTACCGAGTTCGAGAAGGCACCGGAGGTGACCCGCAAGCGGCTGTTCCTGGAGACGATGGAGGGCGTGATGCGCGGCTCCAGCAAGGTGATCATGGAGCGTAGCGCGACCGGCGAGCAGGGCGTGCTTCCGTTCCTGCCGCTGAACGAACTGCAGCGCCAGGCACCCGGCGCCGCCCAGACGCAGGGCGCCAATAGGGCCCCTGCGACGACCCCGGGCAGCACCGCCGCCCAGCAGCCGGGAGCAAACTGATGGCCAACCGTTTCTATGGCATTCTCATCGCGGTCGCGGTCGTCGTGCTCCTGGTGTGGAACTCGATCTTCATCGTCAACGAGAAGGAGCAGGCCGCGGTCCTGCGCTTCGGTGAGATTCAGCGAGTGGTGTCGGAGCCCGGGCTCTATTTCAAGATGCCGTTCTCCTTCGCTGGCGCCGACAATGTCCGCAAGCTGCCGGACCGGCTGCTGCGCTTCGATCTCGACGACATCCGCGTCCAGGTCTCGGGCGGCAAGTTCTACGAAGTCGATGCGTTCCTGGTCTACAACATCTCGGACGCGGCCCGCTTCCTGCAGTCGGTCTCGGGCTCCATCCCGCAGGCCGAGCAGCGGCTGCGCACCCGTCTCGATGCGGCGCTGCGCCGGGTCTACGGCCTGCGCGGCTTCGAGGCGGCGCTGTCGGCCGAGCGCGGCGACATGATGCGCCAGGTGCGCGACCAGATCCGGCCGGACGCCGCGTCGCTGGGGCTCGAACTGACCGACGTCAGGATCCTTCGCACCGACCTGACGCAGGAGGTCTCGCAGCAGACCTACGAGCGGATGCAGGCCGAGCGGCTCGCGGAAGCGGAGCGGCTGCGGGCCCGCGGCCAGGTGGCAGCGCGGGAGATCCGTGCCGGTGCGGATCGCGAGGTCGTCGAAACGGTGGCAGCCGCGCAGCGCGATGCGGAAATCCTCCAGGGTGAGGGCGACGCCGCGCGCAACGGCATCTTCGCCGAGGCCTTTGGGGAGAACCCCGAATTCTTCGAATTCTATCGGTCGATGCAGGCCTATCGCGACTCGCTGGCGGATTCCGGCACGACGCTGGTGCTGTCGCCGGACTCGGAGTTCTTCCGCTACTTCCAGAACGACGGTGGCACGATGGAGGGCGCAGCCGCGTCGACCGGACGGCCCGTGGCTTCGCCGGCCGGACCGGAAGCCGCGGCGCCCGCGCCGTCAGCAGCGCCGCAGGCGGCCGACGCCGCAACGGCGCCGGTTCCGCCGGCAGCGGCCGGCACGCCGGCGACCGACGGTGCGGAGGCACCGGAAGCTGCCGACGCACCCGCGGCGGCCGAGGCTGCCGGCAGTGCGCAAGGGGCCGACGTTTCCGAGATCGAGCCCGGAACGGCGCCCGCTGCCACCGCGCAGTGAGTGACTTCGCGGTCGCCCTCGGTCTCCTCCTGGTGATCGAGGGCGTCGCCTATTGCCTGTTTCCCGGCCCGGTCCGCGACATGGCCCTGCGTATGCAGGCGATGCCCGACGCGACGATGCGGGCGGCCGGCCTCGCCGCCGCCGTCGCCGGTGTTCTCGTCGTCTGGCTCGTCCGGCATTGATCGGACCGGCGTCCGGCATCGGGCAGGGAGGCACCGCTACAGTCACGCCCGCGTCAACGGCTCCCAAACAACTTGATTCGGTCGCTTTTTTCCGCTCCGCTCCCGATCCGGGCTTGCGCCCTACGCCATGGCGGAGGGATGAGCGGGCCCGGCGGGCTGGTAGGCGCGGGCGGATTCGTTCGACGTCATCCAGATGACCTGCCAGCAGGCGTACGACATGTCGGCCGCCGCCTTCCCGATCCGAAAGGACCCGCGATGAACGCCAGTCTGCGCCGCCTGCCGATCATGTCCCTTGCGACCGCGTGGCTGGCCGCGACCGTGCTGATGCAGCCGCTGCCCGTCGCCGCCCAGGCGGTCGAACCGCTGCCGGCGCCGGAGCCGTCGGTGCCGGCTCTGCCCGCACCGCCCGTGCAGGAGGACGCCCCGGCCGCGCCGACCGTCGCTCCGGCGGCACCCACCGCGGCCGCGCAGCCCGCGATCCGCGGTCCGGCCTCGGTCGCCGATCTGGCGGAATCGCTGCTCGACGCGGTGGTCAACATCTCGACGTCGCAGACCGTCGACCGGCCCGGCGGCGGCATCCCGGAGCTCGAGGCCCCCGAGGGATCGCCGCTGCAGGACTTCTTCGACGACCTGCTGCGCGGCGACGACGGCGTCGGCGACCGGCGCGTCCAGTCGCTCGGCTCGGGCTTCGTTGTCGACCCGTCCGGCATCGTCATCACCAACAATCACGTCATCGCCGACGCCGACACGATCACCGTCAATTTCGCCGACGGCACGCGGCTCGACGCCAAGCTGCTCGGCCGCGACCCGAAGACCGATCTGGCGGTGCTCAAGGTCGAGTCGCCGAAGCCGCTGCCGTCGGTGGAGTTCGGGGATTCCGAGGCGCTGCGCATCGGCGACTGGGTGATGGCGATCGGCAACCCGTTCGGCCTCGGCGGCTCGGTCTCGGTCGGCATCGTCTCGGCGCGCGGGCGCAACATCAATGCCGGCCCCTACGACAATTTCATCCAGACCGACGCCGCGATCAATCGCGGCAATTCCGGTGGGCCGCTGTTCGACATGAACGGCCGGGTGGTCGGCATCAACACCGCGATCATCTCGCCGACCGGCGGATCGATCGGCATCGGCTTCTCGATCCCCGCCCAGCTGGCGGTCAATGTCGTCGACCAGCTCCGCGAGTTCGGCGAGACCCGGCGCGGCTGGCTCGGCATCCGCCTGCAGGCGGTCACCGACGATATTGCCGAAGGGCTCGGCATCGCCGAGGCCAAGGGTGCGGTGGTCATGGGCATCGTGCCGGGCGGCCCGTCCGACAACGGCCTGCTGAAGGTGGGCGACGTCATCGTCCGCTTCGACGGGCAGGAGATCGAGAGCTCGCGCGACCTGCCGCGCATCGTCGCCGAGACGCCGGTGGGCGAGACCGTCACGGTCGAGGTCCTGCGCAAGGAAGACACCGCCGCCCCGGCGAAGCCGCTTTCCGTCGAGGTGACGCTCGGGCGGCTCGAGGACGGCGAGAAGCTGATGGCCGAGGGCGAGGCGGCGGCCGATCCCTCCGCCAACGCCGATCCCGATGCGGCGGACGACGATTCCGCGCCGTCGGCGAGCGTGGTGACGCTCGGGATGACGCTGGCCGACATCGACGCGCCGCTGCGGGCCCAGTACGGGCTCTCCGACGACGCCGAGGGCGTGGTGATCGCCCAGGTGGAGCCGAATTCGAGCGCCGCGGAAAAGGGCATAGAGCCGGGCGTGGTGATCCGCGAGGTTGCGCAGGAGGAGGTCTCCGAGCCGCAGCAGGTGGCGGACAAGATCGCCAAGCTGAAGGCGGACGGACGGCGCAACGCCTTGCTGCTGCTGGCGACGGCGAGCGGCGATTTGCGCTTCGTGGTCGTGCCGATCGACTGAGCGCCGGATTTTCCGGCGCAGTCAACTGCGGAATTCGTCGCGCCGGTAGCCCTGCAGGAAGAGCAGCGCGGTGAGGTCGCCGTGGTCGATGCGGTGGCGGGCGCGCCCCGCGACCGACGGCTTGGCGTGCAGCGCGACGCCCGAGCCGGCGAGTTCCAGCATCGGCAGGTCGTTGGCGCCGTCGCCCACGGCCAGGACATCTGCCGGCGCGATGCCCAGCCGTCCGCCGATCTGGCGCAGCGCTTCGACCTTCGCCGCGGCGCCGAGGATCGGCTCGGCGACCGCGCCGGTCAGTTTCCCGCCCGTGGCGAGCAGCCGGTTGGCGCGGTCCTCGTGAAAGCCGAGACGTTCGGCGATCGGGCCGGTGAACACCGTGAAGCCGCCCGAGACGAGGGCGGTGTGGGCGCCGTGGGCACGCATCGTCGCGACCAGCGTGCCGCCGCCGGACGCCAAAGTGATGCGCTCGGCGATCACCTTGCCGATCGTGGCCTCCGGCAGGCCCGCCAGAAGGGCGACGCGCTCGCGCAGCGCCGGCTCGAAGGCGATCTCGCCGTTCATCGCGCGGGCGGTGATGGCGGCGACGCGGTCCTTGATGCCGACCTCGGCGGCCAGTTCGTCGATGCACTCCTGGTCGATCATGGTGGAGTCCATGTCGGCGATGAGAAAGCGCTTGCGCCGTCCTGCCCGCTCCTGCACCACCAGATCGAACCCCGCGGCGGACGCCAGTCCGGCGATTTCGGCGCGGAGGTCGGCGGTCACCGGGTTCTCGAAACCGATGTCTGCCGCGAACCCGTCGTCGAGCCATGTCGCATCGCGCGCCGGCACGCCGAGGCGGCCTGCCACGTCGGCGACGGCACCCGCGGGAAGTCCCGGCCCTGAGGGGGCGGCGATGAGCGTGGCAACGAACATGGAGAAACGGTCCGGACATGGCGGCGGTGGAGGCGGTTTTGATAGCCGGGCCGACGGCGAGCGGCAAGTCGCGCCTGGCGATGGAGCTTGCCGGCCGGCTGGACGGGGTGATCGTCAACGCCGATTCGATGCAGGTCTATGACGGGCTGTCGATCCTGACGGCGCGGCCGTCCGCGGCGGACATGGCGACGCTGCCGCACGCGCTCTACGGCCACGTCCGGCCGGGCGATCCATACTCGGCGGGCACCTATCTGCGCGACGCCGCGGCGAGCCTCGCCGCCGCCAAGGCGGCGGGCCGGCTGCCGATCTTCTGCGGCGGCACCGGCCTCTACTTCAAGGCGCTGCTCGGACTGCTCGATGAAATGCCCCCGGTGCCGGCGGCGATCCGCGAGCACTGGCGCGGCCAGCTAGCCGCGGAAGGCGCGCCGGCGCTGCACCGGCTCTTGGCCGAGCGCGATCCGGTCGCCGCGTCCCGCATCGCGCTGGCCGACGGCCAGCGCATCGTGCGGGCGCTGGAGGTCGGCGAGGCGAGCGGCCGGACCCTGTCGGCGCTGCAGGCCGGACGCGGCGAGGGCCCGCTGGAAGGGGCGCGGACCGTCCGGGTCGTGCTCGCCCCGGATCGGAGCGAACTGCGCGAGCGGATCGCCCGGCGCTTCGACGCGATGCTGGCGGATGGCGCACTCGCCGAAGTTGAAGCGTTCAGGCGCATGCCGGGTGCCCTGGACGGATCGGCGGCGCGGGCGATCGGGGTCGACGAGCTTGGTGCCGTCATCGACGGCACGCTGGATCTCGCCGCCGCGCGCGAACGGGCGATCACCCGCACGCGGCAATACGCCAAGCGCCAGGAAACCTGGTTCCGGCACCAGTTCGGGCCGGACTGGCAGCGGCTGGACGCCCCCGATCCCACCCGCATAGAGGGTATTTGACCGACCGGCTTAAGCAGAACTTCATGCCGTCGCGCTAGCTTTTCCGGAACGTGCTTCCGGAACCAACCATGACCACGAGCAAAGCCGAACTGACGGTCCTTCTCTTCCTGGGAGCGATCGTCACGGCGTCCGCGGGCATCGCCGCGTTCTACTCCGTCGCCCATTCGGCGCTCGGCGCGGCCGGCCTCGACGACGCGCAGCGCACCGGCACCATCCTCTTCGGCGGCACGATGGCCGCGATGCTGGTGGCGCTGGCGATCGGCCTGTTCTGGCTGCTGCCGACGATGCGCCGCCAGTTTCGCGAGCAGGACAAGCTGCAGTCGCTCACCGGCGTCCTCACCCAGCGCTCGCAGGATCTCGAGACGGCGGCGCTGACCGACCCCCTGACCGGGATGAACAACCGCCGCTTCTTCGACGCCGCGCTCGAGCATTTCCTGGTGGAATTTGCCCGGATCAACCGGCCGATCGGGCTGATGATCCTCGACCTCGACCACTTCAAGGCGATCAACGACACCTACGGCCACGACGTCGGCGACGAGGTGCTGAAGGCGATCGCCGCCTGCCTGTTCGAATTCACCCGCTATCACGACGTGGTGGCGCGGCTCGGCGGCGAGGAGTTCGCCATCGTCGCGCCCAATCTCGAGGCCGCGGAACTGGCGCATCTGGCCGAGCGCATCCGCGCCGCCATCCAGGCGCTGCCGTTCGGTCTCGGCACGGTGAGGATCCGGGTGACGGTCTCGATCGGCCTTGCGGTCTCGACTCCGTCGGACGACTGCGCCGGCTTCTACAAGCGCGCCGACGTCAATCTCTATGCGGCCAAGCAGGCCGGCCGCAACCGCGTCTGCGGCTGAGCCTGCCACATTTCCGCCATCCCCGGCGGAACTCGCCGGGGTGCCCGCGCGTATCGCCAAGAGCGCATCGGGAGCAGCCATGACCACCACGACACAGGCCATCATCAGGGATCACGGCGACCGCATGCGGCACGCGGCGCGCGCCGGCTACATCGCGCGCGGCGTCGTCTTCCTGATCATTGGCTACTTCGCCTTCAGCGCGGCCTTCGCGAGCGGCGAGGCGATGGGCGAGAAGGACGCGGTCGACGAGATGGCCGGCTCGGGCTTCGGCACCGTGCTGCTGGTCGCCCTGCTGCTGGCGCTGACGTCGTTCTCGGCCTGGCGGCTGTTCCAGGTGATCTTCGACATCGACCGCCACGGCACCGGTGCCAAGGGGCTGTTCGTGCGCACCGGGCTGACGATCAGCGCCTTCGCCTATGGCGCGCTCGCCTTCTATGCGGCGACGCTGCTGACCGGGCTGGGCAGCGGCGGCGGGGGCGGGAATGGCGTCGTCGCGGCGGCGTACGAGGCCGGAATCGGCGTATGGCTGACCTATGCGATTGCCGCCGGCATGGCCGCCGCCGGTGCCGCGCACGTCTTCAAGGGCACCAAGGCCGGTTTCGAGAAGTACATGAGCATTCCCGCCGGAAAGAGCTGGCTCAAGCCGGTCTGCCAGTTCGGCCTGATCGCCCGGGGCATCACCTTCTTCATCCTGGCGGGCCTGCTCGCCACCGGCGCGGCCTCCTATCGCAGTGGCGACACGCCGGGGATCGACACGGCGCTGAGCGCGATGGCGGGATGGTCCTTCGGCTGGGTGCTGCTGTCGGCGACCGGGCTGGGTCTCATTGCCTTTGGTGTGTACGCGCTGGCTGAAGCCGCCTACCGGCGGATCAATGTCGAGGCGGCGGCATGAGGATGCCGAAGCCGCGGGCAGCCGCGCCGGAAAAACAGGCATTGACGCCGGGCCCGCAGCGGCATAGCTTCCGGCCATGATCACGACGACCACCATTCTCGTAGTAGGAGTGCGCACACGCGAGGCGGCCTGAGGCCGCCCGGCGAAAGCCACGTGTGCGCGAACAAGGGCCCCAGACGGGCCCTTTTTTATTGCCCGAAATCCGGCCCGATACCGAGCCGGAAGGGAACTGCGGTCCGGAACACGACACGGGAAGATCACGACGATGAACGCGACTGGCCAGACATTCGAGATGACCGGAGCCGAGATGGTGGTCCGCGCGCTGAAGGAGAACGGCGTCACCGACCTCTTCGGCTATCCGGGCGGCGCGGTGCTGCCGATCTACGACGAGATCTTCCAGCAGGAGGACGTCCGCCACATCCTCGTCCGTCACGAGCAGGGCGCCGGCCACGCGGCCGAGGGCTATGCCCGCTCGACCGGCAAGCCGGGCGTCATGCTTGTGACCTCGGGCCCGGGCGCCACGAATGCCGTCACCGCGCTGCAGGACGCGCTGATGGATTCGATCCCGCTGGTCTGCATCACCGGTCAGGTGCCGACGACGCTGATCGGTTCCGACGCCTTCCAGGAATGCGACACGGTCGGCATCACCCGGCCCTGCACCAAGCACAACTGGCTGGTGAAGGACGTCAACGACCTGGCGCGCATCCTGCACGAAGCGTTCCACGTCGCAACCACCGGCCGGCCGGGCCCGGTCGTCGTCGACATCCCGAAGGACGTGCAGTTCGCCACCGGCACCTACACGCCGCCCCCGGCGCAGCCGCGGCACGAAAGCTACCGGCCGCGGCTCGATCCCGACCGCGCGCGCATCGAGGCGGCGGTCGCGCTTTTGGCCGGCGCGCGCCGGCCGATCATCTATACCGGCGGCGGCGTCATCAATTCCGGGCCCGAGGCCTCGCAGCTGCTGCGCGAGTTCGTCGACCTCACCGGCTTTCCGATCACCTCGACGCTGATGGGGCTTGGTGCCTATCCGGCATCCGGCAAGAACTGGCTCGGCATGCTCGGCATGCACGGCACCTACGAGGCCAATCTCGCGATGCACGGCTGCGACGTCATGCTGTGCATCGGCGCGCGCTTCGACGACCGTATCACCGGGCGGCTCGACGCCTTCTCGCCGAACTCGCGGAAGATCCATGTCGACATCGACCCGTCGTCGATCAACAAGGTGGTGCGCGTCGAGGTGCCCGTCGTCGGCGACGTCGCGCATGTCCTGCGCGACCTGATCGCCTGCTGGAACGGGCAGGGCGCGGCGGTCGACGCGCCGTCGCTCGACGCCTGGTGGCAGCAGATCGACGGCTGGCGCGACCGCAACTGCCTCGCCTACCGGCCGAACGACGACGTCATCATGCCGCAATACGCGGTGCAGCGCCTCTACGAGGCGACCAGGGACCGCGAGACCTATGTCTCGACCGAGGTCGGGCAGCACCAGATGTGGGCGGCGCAGTTCTACGGCTTCGAGGCGCCCAACCGTTGGATGACCTCCGGCGGTCTCGGCACGATGGGCTACGGCCTGCCGGCCTCGATCGGGGCGCAGATCGCCCATCCGGACGCGCTGTCGGTCTGCATCGCGGGCGACGCCTCGGTGCTGATGAACATGCAGGAGATGTCGACGGCGGTTCAGCACGGCGCCAACGTCAAGATCTTCATCCTCAACAACCAATACATGGGCATGGTGCGGCAGTGGCAGCAGCTCCTGCACGGCAACCGGCTGTCGCACTCCTACACCGAGGCGCTGCCGGACTTCGTCAAGCTGGCGGAAGCCTATGGCGGCCATGGCATACGCTGCGAGAAGCCGGGCGACCTCGACGGCGCGATCGAGGAGATGCTGGCGGTCGACAAGCCGGTGCTGTTCGACTGCCGGGTGGCCAATCTCGCCAACTGCTTCCCGATGATCCCGTCGGGCAAGGCGCATAACGAGATCCTGCTGCCCGACGAGGCGACGGACGAGGTGGTCGGCCGCGCCATCGACGCCAAGGGCCGGGCGCTGGTCTGACCCGCGCCGCACCGGCTCAGAGGAATGCCATGACGGCGTGCGGCGTCCAGCCTTCGGATGCCGCCGCCTTTCACTTCACCGCGCCGTGCCGCGCAACCCGAAAGTGCCGAGTTCGACCATGAACAGCCCCGTTCAACCGCCTGCCTCCGCCTATTTCATCACGCCGGAGAAGGAGGCTATCGAGTCGCGCATCCTCGCGATCATCGTCGACAACGAGCCGGGCGTCCTGGCGCGGGTCATCGGCCTGTTCTCGGGGCGCGGCTACAATATCGAGAGCCTGACGGTCTCCGAGACCGAGCACGAGAAGCACCTGTCGCGCATCACCGTGGTGACCAAGGGCGCGCCGCACGTGATCGAGCAGCTGAAGAGCCAGCTCGACCGTATCGTGCCGGTGCACCGCGTGGTGGATCTCACTCGCGCGGCCGGCGAGGACGGCGAGAGCGGCCCGGTCGAGCGCGAGCTCGCCATCGTCAAGGTCGCCGGGCAGGGGGAGAAGCGGGTCGAGGCGCTGCGGCTCGCCGACGTGTTCCGCGCCAAGGTGATCGACTCCTCGATCGAGCATTTCGTCTTCGAGATCACCGGCAGGCCGTCGAAGCTCGACAAGTTCGTGGCGATCATGGCGCCGCTCGGCCTCGTCGAGGTCTGCCGCACCGGCGTCGCGGCGCTGTCGCGTGGCAAGGAAGGGATGTAGGCGCGCGCCTCTTCCCTTGAGCTGCGTCGCCGAGCGCCGATCGATCCGACCATGAGCACCGACGTCCTCCTTGCGCTTGCGGCCTTCGCCTTTGTGTCCTCGGTGACACCCGGGCCGAACAATTTCATGCTGCTGGCTTCCGGGGTGAATTTCGGCTTCCTCCGGACGATCCCGCATATGTGCGGCATCGCTTTCGGCTTCTGCCTGCTGCTGCTCTCCGTCGGCTTCGGGCTGGGGGCGCTGCTGACCGCCTATCCGCCGCTGCATCTGGCGCTCAAGATCGCCGGCGGCGCCTATCTTCTCTACCTCGCCTGGCGGATCGCCACGGCGCGCAGCGTCAAGGACGGCGGCGGCCGCCAGGCGCCGATGACCTTCCTGGAAGCGGCGGCGTTCCAGTGGGTCAACCCGAAGGCCTGGGTGCTCGCCGTTACCGCGATGGCGATCTACACCGATCCGGCCCGGCCGTTCCTCACCGTGCTGGTCGTCACGCTGGTCTTCGGCCTGATCAACTGGCCGAGCGTCTCGATCTGGGCGGCGTTCGGTGTGTTGCTGCGGCAGTTCCTCGCCGATCCCGTGCGGCTGAAATGGTTCAATGTCGCCATGGGCGTGCTGCTGGCGCTGAGTCTCGTGCCGCTGCTTCTGTAGCCGGGTGCCGGGGGCGGCTTGGTTCCTGGCCGGGCAGGACTATCTCCTGTCGCAATAACGATCCCGTGAGGAACATGATGGAAGGTACCGAGCGGTCCACGGCGTCGTCGAGCGAGGAGGGACGCTATCGCCTGCTGGTCGATGCCATGACCGATTACGCGATCTACATGCTCGACCCCGGCGGCATCATCGTCAGCTGGAACGCCGGCGCGCAGCGCTTCAAGGGCTACAGCGAGGCCGAGATTCTCGGCCAGCATTTCTCCCGCTTCTTCACCGAGGCCGACCGGCAGGCTGGCCTGCCGGAACGGGCGCTGCGGACCGCCGCCGCGGAAGGCCGGTTCGAGACCGAAGGCTGGCGGATCCGCAAGGACGGCACCCGCTTCTGGGCGCACGTGGTGATCGACCCGATCCGGCTCCCGACGGGCGAGCTGGTCGGCTACGCCAAGATCACCCGCGACCTCAGCGAGCGCCGGACCGCCGAGGAAGCCCTGCGGCAGAGCGAGGAACAGTTCCGCCTGCTGGTCAACGGCGTCACCGACTACGCCATCTTCATGCTCGACCCGTCGGGACGGGTGACCAACTGGAACCTCGGGGCGCAGCGGATCAAGGGCTACCGGCCGGACGAGATCGTCGGCGAGCACTTCTCCCGCTTCTACACGCCCGAGGACCGGGCCCGCGGTGAGCCGGAGCGGGGGCTTCGGACCGCGCTGGTCGAGGGGCGCTTCGAGACGGAGGGCTGGCGCGTCCGCAAAGACGGCACCCGCTTCCGGGCCAACGTGGTGATCGACCGGATCGACGACGACGCGGGCGCTGTCCTCGGCTTCGCCAAGATTACCCGGGACGTCACCGAGCGGGACGAGGCGCAGCGCGCCCTGAACCAGGCGAACGAGGCGCTGGCGCAGTCCCAGAAGATGGAGGCGATCGGCCAGCTGACCGGCGGCATCGCGCATGACTTCAACAATCTGCTGACGGCGGTGCTCGGCAGTCTGGAACTGGCCCGCAAGCGCGTCGCCGACGACCCGGCGGTGCTGGCGCTGATCGACAACGCGCTGAAGGGCGTGGAACGGGGCGCCTCGCTGACGCAGCGCATGCTGGCCTTCGCCCGCCGCCAAGACCTCGAACCGCGGCCGGTCGACTTGCGCGACCTTGTGGATGGGATGAACGCCTTCCTGCAGCGCTCGCTCGGCCCGCAGGTGACGATCAGGACGCAGTTCCCGGATCGGCTCGCTCCTGTCCAGGTCGATCCCGTGCAGCTGGAGACGGCCCTGCTCAATCTCTTCGTCAATGCCCGCGACGCCATGGACGGCACCGGCGAGATCCTGGTCGAGGCAAGCGAGGAGCGGGTGACGGACGGTGGCGGCGAGCTCGTCCCGGGCCGCTACGTGCGCCTTGCGGTGATCGACAGCGGCGAGGGCATGGACGAGGCGACGCTGGCGCGCGCCGCCGAGCCGTTCTTCACCACCAAGGGCATCGGCAAGGGTACCGGGCTTGGTCTCTCCATGGTGCACGGGCTGGTGCGCCAGTCGGGCGGCCGGCTGGCGATCCGCAGCAGCAAGGGCGCGGGCTCGACGGTCGAGCTGTGGCTGCCGCAGTCGCCGGATGCGCCGGCGGCACCCCTCGAGGCCGCGGAGGCGGAGCCCTCGGCTGCGGCGACCGGGCCGCTGGTCATCCTCGCCGTCGACGACGACGGCCTCGTTCTGATGAACACCACCGCGATGCTGGAGGATCTCGGACACACGGCGCTGGAAGCCTTCTCGGCGGACGAGGCGCTGGAGCACCTGCGCGCCGGCCACCGCATCGACCTGGTCATCACCGACCACGCCATGCCGCGCATGACCGGCAGCCAGCTCGCCGAGGTGATCCGGGCGGAGTGGCCGGAAATCCCGATCGTCCTCGCCACCGGCTATGCGGAACTGCCGCCGGGCGGCGACCGGTCGCTGCAGAAGCTCGCCAAGCCTTTCGGCATGCGCGAGCTGGAGGCGGCGGTCTGCGAGGCGATGGCGGGAGCGACGCGAGCGCCGGCGCGCATCCGCCGGCCCGCCGAGGAGGAAGCCGCGGGCCGGGATCGCTGACGGCCGCTGGTCGTGGCGATACGGCGGCGGGCGTGGGGTGAAATGGCCGTCCGCTCCGTATAGACATCACGGCGGAGGATTCGCGCGTCCGGTGCCGGGTCCACGACGGAGAACCGCTTGAAGCTTTCCCCCCAGCAGGACGACGCGCTGATGGCGGTGGCCCGCTGGCTGGAAGCCGGCGAGACGCCGATCTTCCGCCTGTTCGGCTACGCCGGCACCGGCAAGACGACACTGGCGAAGCATTTCGCCGAGGGCATCGACGGCGCCGTGCAGTTCGCTGCCTTCACCGGCAAGGCGGCGCAGGTGCTGCGCTCCAAGGGCGCCCGCAGCGCCCGGACGCTGCACTCGCTGATCTACCGGCCGCGCGGCGAGGAAACCGTGGCGGACGAGGCGAGCGGCGTCTCGCGAGTCTCGCCAACCTTCTCGCTGAACCGCCAGAGCCCCGTCGCCAAGGCCAAGCTCGTCATCGTCGACGAATGCTCGATGGTCGACGAGGCGCTCGGCCGCGATCTCATGTCCTTCGGCACGCCAATCCTGGTGCTCGGCGATCCCGGTCAGCTGCCGCCGGTCTCGGGCGGCGGCTTCTTCACCGAGGCCGAGCCCGACTTTCTGCTCAGCGAGATCCACCGCCAGGCCCGCGACAACCCGATCATCGAGCTGGCGCTGCACGTGCGTGAGGGCAAGGAGCTGATGTATGGCGACTGGGGTACCGCCAAGATCATCTCCAAGCGCGACGTCGAGACGGAGAAGGTGCTGGCGGCCGACCAGGTGCTGGTCGGCACCAACCGCACGCGCCGGCGCTACAATGCCCGGCTGCGCGAGCTGAAGGGCTTCGAAGGCATGCTGCCGATGGCCGGCGACAAGCTGGTCTGCCTGCGCAACGACCCGCCCAAGGGCCTGCTCAACGGCTCGCTCTGGCAGGTGCTGACCGCCTCGCGCGAGACGACGAAGCCGGGCATCAACCTGATCGTCAAGCCGGACGACGACGACATCGACCAGGGGGCGGCGAAGATCCGGCTGCTGAAGGCCGCCTTCGAGGAGCCGGACGCGGAAGTGCCGTGGTCGACCAAGAAGCGCTTCGACGATTTCGACTACGGCTACGCGCTGACCGTCCACAAGGCGCAGGGCTCGCAGTGGAACGACGTCATGCTGTTCGACGAGAGTTGGGCCTTCCGGGACACCCGCGAGCGCTGGCTCTATACCGCCATCACCCGCGCCGCCGAGACGCTGACCATCGTCAAATGACCAAAGCGGCGGCGCTCTGAGGCGCCGCCGCTTTGGTCATTCCCGTTCGAGCAGCCGGTTCCGGCCGGACGGGCGGCTTGCCGTGTCAGCAGCCGGTGGCCGACAGATAGGCGGTGCCCGCCTCGATGCGGTCGAGGGTGATCGAGCAGCCGTCGCCGACGTCGGCAGCGGCGCCAGTCGCGAGGAGCTGGCGGCCCGAACCGACGACGTAGATCGTCGCCTCGGTGTCGGTGACGCCCGACAGGAACACCCGATGCTCGCCGAAGCTGGCCGTCTGGCCGGTGGTGATGCCGGACGGCTCGCCGGCCGCTGCGGCAGGAGCCGGTGTTGCCGCTTCTTCGGCGGGCGCTGCAGGAGCAGCGGGAGCCGGCGCTGCTGCCGGGGGTGCCGCGGCCGGGGCTGCAGCCGGTTCGGCCGGCGCTGCTGCCGGAGCCGCAGCCTCGGCGGGAGCCGCCTCTTCCGCCGCCGGGGCGGCGCCGGCATCGCAGCCTTCCGAACTCAGCGTGACCGTGCCGTCCGCGATGCTGTCGACGGTCACGGTGCAGCCGTCGCCGGCGTCGAGGGAACTGCCGACGGCAACCCGCTGGCGCTCGCCGCCCACCGGGAAGAGCGTCGCTTCGTTCTCGGTGAGTCCAGAGACGAAGATGCGCGTATCGCCAAAGATCGCCGTGTCGCCGATCGGCAGGGTAGCGGTGTTCGCGGTTCCGGCGGCTGGAGCCCCGACAGCTGCGGGTTCCGCCGCTGGCGCCTGGGCGACCGCAGCAGGTACGTCGGCGACGGGCGCTTCTGCCGCGGCAGCCGGTGCATCGGTCGCGGCGGTGCCGCAGCCTTCCGACGACAGATAGGCGGCGCCAGCTGCGACACCCGCCAGAGTCACCGAGCAACCGTCGCTGATGTCGATCGCCTCGCCGGCCGCCACGTCCTGCGGCTCGCCGCCGGCAACGGCCAGCGTCGCGGTGCCGGCTTCGGCCGAGATGGCCGACAGCACAACGGGGCTGCCGCCATAGAGCGCCGACTGGCCGGGAAGCAGGATCGCTCCGGTATTGCCGATCTGCGCAGCGAGAGTGGCGGCGTCGCCCGCTCCGGCCGCAGGGGCGGACGCATGGCCCTGTACGGCCTGCGATATCGCGTCGGTGCGGGCCGCGAGGTCGGCTGCCAGCTGGTCGACGCGCGCCTGCAGGGCGTTCACCGCTTCGGCGACGCCGCCGCCCGCCTGGCTGGCCTGCTGCTGCAGGCTCTGCGACAGGGCGTCGGTGCGGGTCACAACCTCGGCCCCCAGCTGGTCGACACGGGCCTGCAATGCGTTGATCGCCTCCCCGACATTGTTGCCGGCCGCCGCGGCGTCCTGCGGCACGCGCTGGCTGAGCTCGGCGACGTTGGTCTGCAGCTGAGCGATCGGCGCCTGCAACTCGCCGATGCGCTCCGACAACCGCTCGTTGACGTCGTCGATGTCCGGCCCTGCCAGCCAGCCGATCAGGAGGCCGACTAATCCTGCAATGACGATCGGGATGAAACGTGTACCGCCCATGGCGTCCTCCTTGCGTGGTTGCCTGTAGTGACTAGCCAGCCGGCGCCGCTGTCAACCGGAAAACCTCCCGAAGGCGGCTTGGCGATCGCCTCAGTCCTGCCCGGCGTTCCCCGGCGGCCAGCCTGGCGCGGCGGTTGCGGACCGTGGGACGGCCCGGCGAATGTGTGTTAACTGCGCGCCACCATCCGCCGTCGCTGGGGACTGCCATGCCTGCCGAACTCTCCGTCAATCTGAATGCCGTCGCGATGCTGCGCAACCGCCGCGACCTGCCCTGGCCGAGCGTCGTCGACCTGGGGCGTATCGCGCTCCGCGCCGGCGCCCACGGCCTTACCGTGCATCCGCGGCCGGACCAGCGGCATATCCGCTTCTCCGACCTGCCGGCGCTGCGCCAGCTGATCGACGAGGAGTTCCCGCAGGCCGAGTTCAACATCGAGGGCTACCCGAGCGAGGCGTTCCTCCGGCTGGTCGCGGCGTCCCGCCCCGAGCAGGTGACGCTGGTGCCGGACGATCCGTCGCAACCGACCTCCGACCATGGCTGGGATTTCGCCGCCGACGGCGACATGCTGGCGCCGATCGTCGCGCAGCTGAAGGAGCAGGGCGCCCGGGTGTCGCTGTTCGCCGATGCCGATCCGGATGCGATGGCGGCGGCGGCGGCCACCGGCGCCGAGCGCATCGAGCTCTATACGGGTCCCTACGGGGCGACCTTCGACGACCCGGCCGCCGCCGTCGCCGAAATCGAGCGGCTCGGCCGCACCGCCGATGCCGCCCGCGCGGCGGGGCTCGGCGTCAATGCCGGGCACGACCTCACCGTCGCCAATCTGCCGGCGCTGGTCGCCCGCATCCCCGACCTCGCCGAGGTCTCGATCGGCCACGGCCTCACTGCGGACGCACTGGAATATGGCATGGCCGAGACGGTGCGGCGGTTCCGCGCCGCGCTCGGGCAGTAGCGCGCGGCTGTCGCGACCATCGCCGCGGTTTCCCGGGCGGCCCGCTCGGCAGAACGCCTTGGCGGCGGCGCGACGGTCTCGCCCACGGTAGGCGACTCGTCCTTGCCCGCATGCGGGTTCGCTGCCGCTCCTCGCCGTCATCCGCCGCCGGAAGCTGCGGCGTTAAAGGACCGGCACAGAAATCATTAGGATTTTTACGGTACCCAGCGGACATGCGGTCCGTTTTTCGTCCTGTGCCTGTCATCGCCTTGTGCGCCGTGTTCCTCGCGCTCGCCGGCTGTGCGACCAAGCCCAGCCAGATCAACAATGTCTGCGCCGTCTTCGCCCAGAAGGATGGCTGGATCGGCAATTGGCACAGCGCGGCGCAGAGCGCCGAGCGCAAATACGGCGTGCCGGTGCCGGTATTGATGGCGACGATCCGCATCGAATCGGGTTTCGAGCAGAAGGCCCGCCCGCCGCGCCGCAAGCTGCTGGGCTTCATCCCGTGGAAGCGGCCCTCGACGGCCTATGGCTATTCGCAGGCGTTGGACGGGACCTGGGACGAATACCGCGACGCCACGGGCAGCGCTTTGGCACGGCGCACGAGTTTCGCCGACGCGGTGGAGTTCGTCGGCTGGTATCACCGCCGCAGCCACGATCAGAACGGCATCGCGCTGAACGATGCCTACAATCTCTATCTCTCCTATTATGCCGGCCACGCCGGCTATCGGCGCGGCGTCTGGCGCAACAACCCCGGCATGCAGGCGGCCGCGCGGCGCGCCGCCGACATGGCCCGCAGCTACGACCAGCAGCTGCAGGGCTGCCGCCTCTAGGCATTTTCATTCTAGCGCTTCGCAGGCCCCTTGCGGGGGAGTCGCGGATCGACTAGAAGCCGAACCGTAACGTACGGTACGGACCGGCCAGCACGCATGATCATCGCCGAGCAGCAGGAACAGGGGTTCACCACCCGCCAGGGCGAGGTCCTCGACGCCGTGCTGTCGCTTCTGGTCGAGGGCCGCGAGGCGCTGACCATGTCGGCGGTGGCGCGACGGGCGAGCTGCTCGAAGGAGACGCTGTACAAATGGTTCGGTGACCGCGACGGGCTGCTGGCGGCGACCGTCCGGTGGCAGGCATCGAAGGTGCGGGCCGGCAACTGGGACCGCCAGAAGCTCGATGCCTCGTCGCTGGAGGAGAGCCTCTGTGCGTTCTGGGCCAACTGGCTGAGCGTCATCGCCAGCCGAACGTCCATTGCGCTCAACCGGGTGGCGGTGATTCATGCCGGGACGGCCAGGAGCAATCTCGGCGCGATCGTGCTGGCCAACGGCCGCTTCGCCATCGGGGAACGGCTCAAGCCGCTTCTCGAGGCGGGCAGGGAGGCCGGGCTGCTGGCCTTCGACGACGCGGAAGAGGCCTTCCGCACCTATTTCGGCCTGGTCGGCCGCGACCTGCAGATCCGCCTTCTCCTGGGCGATCGCGTCGAGCTGACCGAGGCGGAGCGCACGCATGAGGCAGCGCGCGCCACCAAGCAGTTCTTCGCGCTCTACGGGGCGGGAGATGACACCCCACACACCTGACTTCACGAAACGGAAGGATAGCAGCATGCGTGTCTATTACGATCGCGACGCCGATCTCAACCTCATCAAGTCCCGCAAGGTCGCGATCATCGGCTATGGCAGCCAGGGCCGCGCCCATGCGCTGAACCTCAAGGATTCCGGCGTCACCGACCTCGTCGTCGCGCTGCGTCCGGGCTCGGCCACCGCCAAGAAGGTCGAGGCCGACGGCCTGACGGTCATGTCGGTCGCCGAGGCGGCCAAATGGGCCGACCTGATGATGATGGCGACCCCGGACGAGCTCCAGGCCGAGATCTGGAAGAACGAGATCGAGGCCAACATCCGCGACGGCGCCGCCATCGCCTTCGCCCACGGCCTCAACGTCCACTTCAACCTGATCGAGCCGAAGAAGACCATCGACGTCGTGATGATCGCGCCGAAGGGCCCGGGCCACACGGTGCGCAGCGAGTTCCAGCGCGGCGGCGGCGTGCCGTGCCTCGTCGCCATCGACCACGACGCCTCCGGCAACGCCCTCGACCTCGCGCTGTCCTACGCCTGTGGCGTCGGCGGCGGCCGTTCGGGCATCATCGAGACGACCTTCAAGGAAGAGTGCGAGACCGATCTGTTCGGCGAGCAGGTGGTGCTCTGCGGCGGCCTGGTCGAGCTCATCCGTGCCGGTTTCGAGACCCTGGTCGAGGCCGGCTACGCGCCGGAGATGGCCTATTTCGAGTGCCTGCACGAGGTGAAGCTGATCGTCGACCTGATCTATGAGGGCGGCATCGCCAACATGAACTACTCGATCTCCAACACCGCCGAATGGGGCGAGTACGTTACCGGCCCGCGCATCATCACCGCCGAGACCAAGGCCGAGATGAAGCGGGTGCTGAAGGACATCCAGACCGGCAAGTTCACCTCCGACTGGATGATGGAGAACAAGGCCGGCCAGTCGCGCTTCAAGGGCATCCGCCGGATGAACGACAGCCACCAGATCGAGGAGGTCGGCGAGAAGCTCCGCGGCATGATGCCGTGGATCAAGTCCAACGCCCTGGTCGACAAGGCGCGCAACTGACCGCATCGGTCGCGCCCGCGATCTGACCCAGCGCCGATCCTGGCCCGTCCCAGCGCTTCGCCGCCGGAGGCGGGCAGGGATCAAGCCAACGCCGGCGTGGACCCGGCGCGTCCCTGACGCATCGGCGCCCCAGCGGCGCCCAACGAGAAGCGACGGCTGGCCCGACCGGCCGTCGCTTTCCGGCCTATCGAAGTTTTCCCGCCCCGTTCAGCTTTTGCAAAGGTTTCGTTGCGATCATCGCGCGTGCGAAACCTCACGGAGGCCACCATGGGAGCGCTTCCCGAGCTCGAGCCGGACGGATCGGAACGCCGCGTCGCGCCGCGCATGCGGACGCTGAAACGGGCCAAGATCATCTTCAACGGCGGTTTCTCGACCTTCGACTGCATCCTGCGCAACATCTCGGCGACCGGCGCGCTGCTGACCATCGACGAGGCGGCGCACCTGCCCAAGGAATTCCAGATCCGCATCGGCGAGGAACGCGACGAGCGGCCCGCCAAGCTGGTCTATCGCCGCGGCATGTTCGCCGGCATCCGCTTCCTCGACATCGCCGCCGAGGAGGACGAGGAGCGCAGCCCGCTCGTGCGTCACGACGCCGGCGATTCGGTCGAGCGCGGCATCCGGCGCGTCGAGCCGGAAAACCTGCCCTATGCGCTCATCCGGCTGATGCCCTGGACGCGCCGCTGACCGCAGCGGGCCTGGGCGGGACGGCGACCGCCCGAATACGGCGACAAGGGGGTGGACAGGCCCGCCCCCACCGACTATATCGCCGCTACCGAGCGCTTCGGCGCCGTGGGTGATTAGCTCAGTTGGTAGAGCAGCTGACTCTTAATCAGCGGGTCGTAGGTTCGAACCCTACATCACCCACCAAATTTTCCGCAGAGACTGCAAAGAGAGACGCCGGACAGGCTGGTCGGGCGGTACGCCCGCCGCCGGGATTGCGATTTCGGTTGCCGTGCGCGTGCTTCCGGCTGAACTGCAAGGTTGACGGCAACCGCTTCCCACCCCGATCAGACGGTCAGACCCCTGCATCGAGCTGAAGCGGAGAGTGCGATGCTGCCGGGTCGACGAATCCCTGGGAGGGCACGGTGATCATACGCAATGCTCGATCCAGCGAGCTGGAGGCTCTGGCCGCCGTAGGTCTGGCGGCATGGCGGAAGGGCATCGCGCCTCTCGTGCCGGCACATGTCGCAGCGAAGCTGAGCCAGACAAATCCCTTTGTGCCGTTCCTGAAAGCACTCGGTACGAATGTGCTGGTGGCCGAAATCGATGGCCACCCTGCCGGCATCGGCGCTTGCGAGCGGCAGGATGACGAGATCAGCGACGTGTGGGTTGATCCGGCTTTCGAGGGGCGGGGGGCAGGCAGCGGACTCGTGACATTCCTCGAGGCTCGTATCCAGGCGGCTGGCTTTGCGACCGTCCGGATACAGGTGGCTGCAGCGAATGCACGAGCCCTCGGGCTCTACCAGCACCTTGGCTATCGCGAAGTCTGGCGGAAAGTCGCTCTCGACGCGGTTCTGGAGACCGAGTTGGAAAAGGTCGGGCTGGAGAAACCGCTGACCCCACCGGCATCCGGAAGCGTGTCCGCTTCCGGTTGAAGCGAGCCGTGAGCAGCCGGTCTTCTTCCGACCCCACATTGCCGTAAGAGCGTGAAGCGCCTTGCCCGACATCTGCCGGTGGCTCACGTTCATCAATGGGTGACAATGATAGAGAAGGAACCCAGTATCGTGGAGGGTGGCTTGATATCCGAGTACGTCGCCGAGTGGGCGACATCGCCCTTCTGCAACAATGATCTGCCAGCATGGCTGATCGTGCAGGAAGCAGCGTCGCTTGTCCGGGATGCTCTTTCGACGACAAATGGCGGTTATCGCGTGGAAGGCGAATTCGCCGTTCATCGGTCTGCTGCGGTCGAGGCGGGAGTTGTTCTCCAGGGGCCCGGCATCATCGGCCCGCGCTGCTTTATCGCTGCCGGATCATATCTCAGGGGTGGCACTTATCTGGCCGAGGATTGTGTCGTTGGGCCTGGCTCCGAACTGAAAACCAGCTTCATGTTCTCCGGATCAAAGATTGCCCATCTCAATTTCATCGGCGATTCGATCATCGGGTCGAGCGTCAACATTGAAGCCGGGGCGATTGTCGCGAACTATCGCAACGAACTGGCCGACAAGACGATTCGCATCAAGCTCGGGTCGGAGGTGATCGACACGCGCGTGTCGAAATTCGGTGCGTTGATCGGCGACGATGTGCGGATCGGCGCCAACGCGGTCGTGGCCCCAGGCGCCTTGATCCCGCCCGGCACCAAGGTCGCCCGCCTTCAACTGGTCGATCAGTACCCATACTGAACCCCGTATGGTCAGCTTCTGCCCAGTGCCCCCGAGGTCTCGATCGCGACGAAGGCCGAAGGAGGCAATCTGCACCCTTGAACATCCGGAGTTTACGTGTGCGAGGCGGTTCGCAACACGGAAACGGTTCCGCTTCCATGGCAACCCGCCGGGCATCGGCCGCAAGGACCGGGCTCCTGTTCGTCTCGCTCGGGCCGGATGTGCGGACGCCCGTGACCCGGCTGCGCCGCATCGCGGTCAGCCGGCTGTTCCCGGGCATTCCCGAACCGTCCCGGCGTCGCCGCTGCTTCAGCCGGCGAGCATGTGGTCGATCGAGCGGTCGGCCAGGCGCGCTTCGGCAGCGGCCCTGGCGTAGATCGCCGGCAGTTCCGCCCCGCGGGGGCATGCCTCCTCGAGTTCGCTGCACAATCCGGAGAGCTTCGTGAAGCCGAGGAGAGCGGCGTGCGAGACGAGCTGGTGAGCCTGCCGGGCAAGCGCCTCGGTGTCCGCGAGAGCAAGGGTCCCGGCCGGAAACGCCTCGCCGGTCATCTGCCGCAGCGTCCGCAGGCCGTTTTCGACCCACTCCCGCCCCATCAGGTCGATCAGCGCCGCCATGGCGGCGCCGTCGGCTTCGGTCCCGGCGCGCGCGGCCCGGCCCTTCGCCAGCCAGCCGTTCACCTTCTCGAACAGTTCGAGGCGGCGGAAGGGCTTGCCGACGTGGTCGTTCATCCCGGCTTCCTCGAAGGCCGTCACCTGTTGCGGCATCACGTTCGCCGTCATGGCGATGATCGGGACCGTGCTCGCCGGGTCCGGCAGCGCGCGGATCGCCCGGGTTGCCGCGATCCCGTCCATCACCGGCATCTGGACATCCATCAGCACCAGATCGTAGGGCCTGGCCTGGACGGCCTCCACGGCCTGCGCGCCGTTGAGCGCAGTGTCCACCTCGTGCCCCGCCTTGGTGAGGATCATCCGCGCGAGGTCGCGGTTGTGCTCGAGATCCTCCACCAGCAGGATCAGGCCCGGGCGGGTCGGCACCGCCAGCGAGGCTGGGTGCTTGCGGGCGATGACCTTGTCGGCGGCGCGGCGCTGCGGGAGCGTGAACCAGAAGGTCGAGCCCAGGCTCTCGTGGCTGTCGACCCCGATCTTGCCGCCCATCAGCTCCACCAGACGCTTGGAGATCGCCAGGCCGAGGCCGGTTCCGCCGTCCTTGCGCGTGTCCGACGGGTTCAGCTGGGAGAAGCGCTGGAAGAGCTGTTCGCGCTCGTCGCCGGCGATGCCGATGCCGGTGTCGCTGATCGAAAAGCAGATCTCCTCGCGCTCCGTCGGCGCTCCATCGTAGCCGACATGCAGCCGCACATGGCCCTGCCGGGTGAACTTCACGGCGTTGTTCAGGAGGTTGAGCAGGACCTGCCGGATGCGTGACTCGTCGCCCACCATCGCGTTGGGCAGGTCCGAATCCAGGTCGACCAGCATCGTCAGGCCCTTCCGCTCGGCGAAATCGGCCACGATGGAAACGGTGTTGTCGATGAGGTCCCGCAGCGAGAACGGCTGCGGATGAAGCCGGATCCGCCCGGCCTCGATCTTGGAGAAGTCGAGGATGTCGTTGACCACGGTCAAGAGGGCGTCGCCGGCGAACTCGATGCGCCCGGCCAGGCGGCGCTGCTCCGCCGTCAGGTCCATGTCGAGGAGCAGATCCGTGTAGCCGATGATGCCGTTCAGCGGCGTGCGGATCTCGTGGCTCATCGAGGCAAGGAACTCCGTCGTCGCCTGGCTCGCGGTTTCGGCGCGGCCCCTGGCCAGCTGGTGTTCCTCGACGCGCCGCCGCTCGGTGATGTCGCGCACGACGCGCACGCCGTAGAGCGGCTGTCCCTCCATGTCGTCCACGCGGGACGCGGCGAGCTCGACCGAGACGACGTGCCCGTCCTTGTGCAGGCAGCGCATTTCGAGCGTGTAGACGTCGAGCTCCCCCGCCATCTGTCGGCGGAACTGCTCCTGGTCGGCCGGCCTGTCGTCCGGATGCGTGATTTCCCCGAAGGTCAGCTTGAGAAGTTCGTCGCCGCTGTAGCCGGTGAGCCGCGAGAACTGCTCGTTGACGAGCAGGAACCGGCCCGCGGTATCGACTTCCGCCATGCTGACGAAGGCGTGCTCGTAGGTCGAGCGCAGGCGCTGCTCGCTTTCGCGCAGGGCCGCCTCGGCCTCCTTGCGATAG
This sequence comes from Aurantimonas sp. HBX-1, assembly GCF_021391535.1. Lineage (GTDB taxonomy): Bacteria > Pseudomonadota > Alphaproteobacteria > Rhizobiales > Rhizobiaceae > Aurantimonas. The sequence continues at coordinate 2,547,613 of NZ_CP090066.1, read as the reverse complement.
GTGATGTCCCGCAGGCTGGCGGTGAAGCGGGTCCGGTTGCCGATGGTGATCGGGTGGACCGTCAGCTCGACCGGGATCCGCGAACCGTCGGCCCGCAGCGCCTCCACCTCGAACCGCCGCCCCAGCATGGGGCCTTCCCCGGTCGTCAGATAGTGGGCCATGCCGCGGCAATGCCCCTCCCGCTGTTCGGGCGGCACGATCAGCCGGCTTATGTCCTCGCCGAGGACATCCGCCCGCTGATAGCCGAAGGTCCGTTCCGCGGCGGGGTTCCAGTCGAGGACCAGGCTCTGTTCGTCGATCGTGACGATGCAGTCGAGCGCCGCGTCGAGCATCGCGGTCTTCAGCGCCTCGCTCTCGCGCAGCACCTGGGTCCGGAGCAGGCGGTCGATCGCGCCGCCCAAAAGGGCGGCATAGGTCCGCAGGAACTCGGTGTCGTCCGGGCCGAATTCGCGCGGCGTGATCGCATCGACTTCGAGGAGCCCGTAGGCCCGCCCGCCGGGCAGGATGATCGGCACGTTGGCGAGCGCCATCACGCTGGCTTTCTTCAGGAAGTCGGCGAGCTCGAAGCGGGTCTCCTCGCGAATGTCCTGCACGATCACCGGGACGCGCTCGCGGATCGAGAAGGTCTCGGACGAATGCTCGCTCATCGGCAGGCGGAGGCGTCCGACCGTGTCCGGCGCCCAGCCGACGCCGGCCCGCATGATCAGGCTGTCGCCGCCGGCCTCGATCTCCAGCACCTTGGCCCGCTTGGTGCCGAGCGCATCGCTCACCAGGCGGCAGGCTTCCGTCAGCGCCGCGACCAGGTCCTCGGTCTGCAGGGCGAACTCCCCGAAGGACGCCAGCGCGCGCTGGCGCTTGCGCTCCAGGTCCGGATCCGATGTTGTCACGGGCGCCTCCTTGACGCTGTCTATGCGGGGCGGCTCTGCGAGACCGCCCAATGCGGGCCGTCGCCAGAAGCCGACACCGACCAGCCCCTTGCTGACGTTGCGCAGCCCCCGGGTCCCACCATGAACTGCCGGTGTTGCGACCTGGCATTCCCGAACTCATGGACGCCGACGCTGGCGAACCGGATGCGCGGGCCGGATGCCGCTCCTGCGGTGCCCGTCAGCCGCGCCCGCCCGGCGAGGCGCTAGCGTTGCGGCCGCTGTGCGCTGTTCTGCAGCAAGGCGAGATTGTTGGCCGTCGTCAGGTTCGACGGGTCCAGCTCGTAGGCCTTCAAGAAGTTGCTCCGCGCCTTCAGCAGGTCACCGCGGAGCAGGTAGGAATAGCCGACATTGTTGAAGTATTCGGGCCGCCCGCCGATCAGCTTCGCCAGTTGCCGGTAGGCGCGATCGGCAAGGTCGAACCGGCGGATCCTGTCATAAGAGGCGGCGAGACCGAGCCAGGCTTCGGCATCGTTCGGCATGACTTCCACCGCCTTTTCGAAATAGCGTGCGGCATGGCCGTAATTGCCTTGGGAGAACTGCGTCTTGGCAACCTGCAAGAGCTGATCGTCGGGATAGTAATCCACCGTATCGGGCATCTGCATACCGGCGGCAGTGTCTCCGAAGCTGGTAAATTCCATCTTGTCGATGCTGGTACAGCCTGGAAGAAACAGGCCGAGACCGAGGATACCGGCAAGCAGAGCGACGATCGACTTGCTCATGCTGTGGATCTCAACGTCCCTTCTGTTTCCCGCCATGCGCCGAAGTCCAGAAGGACTGGATCTCGAACTGCCGGGCGCCCCATGGCCGGGCCGGCCCCGCCAGGCGGCAGCGGGTCCCGCGGCAAGCCGATTGATTAAGCACGCTTCACGGGAAGGTTGTAGCTTTTAACGCTTCCGCCTCACCCAATGTCGCGCACGTGATCATTTTACCACGGCAGGTCCAAATTCCGGGACGACGCTAGGTTCGCGCCGAAATTCTGTTTAGAGTTCGGAACGTTAGAGCTCCTCAACGAGGAATGCGGCCCATGCGGTTTCGGGGTTATCGGCCACCACGTCCGGCGCATGGTATGACCTGGCCTCCCGCCGCCGTCGCGGCACTCGTCCTCACGGCCGTTCTCTTCATCGGTGTACCCGCGTCGCATGCGCAGTCGGGCCTGATCTCCTTCGGAAACGGACGTAGCGGCAACGAGGTTGACGTAGCGGTCGGGCAGTTCATGACCGTGGGGACGGCGGCGCCGGTGGGGCGGGTCGTGGTGGGCGATCCGGACATTACCTCCGTCGCTCTGATGGACGATCAGTCCCTCTCCGTCATGGGCAACGCACAGGGCACGACGAATGTCGCGCTGTACGACGAGACGGGCAGGCTGCTCGGCAGCTTCGACGTCGAGGTGGGCGTCGACACGCCCGATCTGCAGCTGGCGATCCGGCAGGCGGTACCGAACGCCCGGGTGCAGGTTCAGACGGTCAACGGCAGGATCCGCCTGAGCGGCTCCGTGCCGGACGGGGTGGCGCTGCGTTCGGTCCTCGAGATCGCCGAGCAGTACGGCTCCGACGAGATCATCAATTCCCTCACCGTGTCGGATGCCCAGCAGGTCAAGCTGGAGGTCCGGTTCATCGAGGCGAGCCGCAACGCCGGGCGCGAGCTCGGCGTCAGCCTGTTCGCAAGCGGTGTCGGCAGCACCAGCGGGCGAGGGCTGACGACCGACGGAAGCCTGCCCAGCGGCAACGCCCCCTTCGGCGCCCTGCTCGCCCAGATACTGGACACCGGCATCAGCGCCGACATTCTGGTCGAGGCCCTGGAACGCAAGGGCCTGGCACGGCGCCTGGCCGAACCGAATCTCGTCGCGCTCTCCGGCGAGACCGCCAGCTTCCTGGCGGGCGGCGAGGTTCCCGTCCCGGTTTCCGAGGAAAACGGCCAGATCACCGTGATCTACAAGGAGTATGGCGTACGGCTCAACTTCACGCCGGTGGTCCTGGATGACGGGCTGATCAGCATGACGCTGGAGCCGGAGGTGAGCCAGGTCGATCCCACGACCACCATCCGGACCGGAACGATCGAGATCCCGGCCTTCACGACCCGCCGCGCCAAGACGACGATCCAGCTTCGCGACGGCCAGAGTTTCGCCATCGCCGGCCTGCTGCAGACGGTGCACACGAAATCCCAGAACCAGATCCCGTGGCTCGGCCAGCTGCCCATCCTCGGCGTGCTGTTCCGGTCGTCCTCGTTCCAGAAGCAGGAGACGGATCTGGTCATCATCGTCACGCCGCACCTTGCTCGTCCGAGCGAACCCGGCGTCGCCTTGCGCACGCCGCTCGACTCCTCGCGGCCCAGCAACGACGTCGAGTTCTTCCTTCTCGGCGTTCTCGAGGTGGACGACAGCATGCTGAAGGGCTTCGCCACCGGGGAGGGGGTCATCGGCCCCTACGGGCATATCATCGATCTGCCGCCGGAAGCGGGCTATGCTTTCAAGAAGAAGTAAGCGCCGGCTGCCGGTCCTCGCCTGCCTCGCATCGGTGACGATGCTCGCCGGATGCGCCGACTACCTGAACCATCGCGATTCCATCACGCTGGCGGCGGGCGACGCGCAGGACTGGAACAGCGTCGTCCACACCATCGATCCGTGGCCGCGCGCCTCCAAGCGAACCGACATCGACGGCGACGGCCAGCGCACCGCGGTGGTGATGCGCCGCTACTCGACGGCCGGTGCGACCGCGGAGCCGGCGGTCCAGCCGGTGGCTGTCCCCTGACGGCGGAGAGAAGGACCATGATCCGATGACGCGGCCGCCGCCGACCGCAATGCCAGGAGCCGCGAACGAGCCGCGCGCGGCGCGTCGTCTCGGCGGCCCCAGCCGGCGCGCCTTTCTGATGCTGGCACTCGCGCCTCTTGCCGCGTCCGCGGCGGCTGCCGAGGAGCAGCGGTTCGCCTGGTTCCTGGGCAACCGGACACCGGACAACCGGCGCGCGCTGGTTCCCAACAGTCTCGGCCCTAGCACGCGCACCGAGGTCGCGATGGCCGGCTCCGGGCCGGTCGGCAGCATCGCGGTGGACACCCGGACGAGGCAGCTCTTCCTGGTGGTCGCACCGGGCAGGGCCCTCGGATACCGGATCGGCGTCGGGCGGGACGGCTTCGGCTGGTCCGGCACCGTGCGTGTCGGGGCCAAGTCCGAGTGGCCGGAGTGGCGTCCGCCGGCGGAGATGCGCCGGCGCGATCCCGGCCTGCCGGCCTATGTGCCGCCGGGCCCGCTCAACCCGCTGGGCGCGAGGGCCCTCTATCTGCACCGCGACGGCCGCGACACGCTCTACCGGATCCACGGGACGAACGATCCCTCGACGATCGGGACCGCCGGCTCGGCGGGCTGCTTCCGGATGACCAATACCGACGTGATCGATCTCTTCGACCGGGTGAGCGTCGGCGCCCGGGTCACTGTCTCGTGACGGAAAGAGCGGGCATCGGGGGCTATGATCCGCAGTGGCGTCCGCTTCGCCTTCCGAGCTTGGAGAGAGGGTTCTTCCGACTTGGCGGCACATCACAGAGGACCACCTGACAGGATGACGATCATGCGATATCGCGGGGCGACGATCCGATCGGCTCTGGCCGTGCTGGCCCTGACGGCGTCGGTGGCCTCGGCAGCCGATCTGTCCGACGGGCCGGCGGGCAGGGCGCCAATGCCGGACCGCGGCGCTGCCGGCCGGACGTCGGGCGGCGCCGGCGGACCCCTGACGATCGCGACGCGGGACGTGATCGACGTGAAGCTGGGTTACGCGACGCTCTTGAAGACCGAGGTGGTGCCGACGAGCATCGTCCTCGGCAGCGAGGAGGTCGTCGACGTGGCACCGGTCGGGGAGATGCTGATCCTGACCGGCAAGACGCTCGGCTCGACCAACCTCTACCTGCTCGACGCGAACAAGACCGTGCTGCTCGCCGCCGTCGTCAATGTCGTTCCCGCGGCGGCGGCGGCGCCGATGGTCCGCGTCTTCCAGGGCAGGAACGCGCCGCTCGACTATGTCTGCGACGGCAATGCCTGCGCGGCGGTGACGGATGCTGCGGGCGGCATCGCGGCGGTGGTGACGCCCCCCGCGGTGCCGGCGGCGCCGCCGGCAGCTGGCGCGGCGGTCGCGATCGGACAGCCGGGCGGCGTTCCCGCCCAGTAACGTTGGGCCGCCGTCAGCCGGTCATTCGACGATCGCGACCGTCTGCCGCGTGGCGATGGCCCGGGTCCCGGCGGCCTGGCAGTCGGACTTCACCTGGGAATTGCCGATGAAGGTCACGGTCCGGCCGACGATCTGCGTGCAGCCGCCCGTCGATCCGGCCCGTCCGGAATACTCGACGCCGGAGGACGGAAAGTAGACCGCGCCGTCGAAGGTGGAATTGGAGGCGCCGTTCACCTGGTTGGTGACGACCGTGCTGGCGCGTGCGCCGAAGAACAGCATGCCCGAATAGGGGCCGGTTCCCGGCGCCGCGAAGTTGACCGTCGCACCGCCATTCAGCCGGAGCCCGGCATTGGCGGCGAAGTAGAAGGTCACGCCCGAGCCGGCGAGGACGGCGCCGGCGTTCACCGTGAAGTTGCCGCCCTCGATGATGTAGAGCCCGGGCTTGAACGTGACGGTGCCCTGGACACTGAGGCCGTTGCAGAACCGCATGACGCTGACGCCGCTCGGGTGTGTCTCGGTCGGGGTGAGCGTGGTGCCGTTGACGTTTCCGGACCGGCAGGTCCCGGCGAGGGCCGGCTCCACCACGTCCGCGTAGGGATCGGCGATCACCGGCGCCTGCTGGCGGACGGAGTCGCAGGTGGTCAGGGTAAGGCTCGCCGTGGTGACCGCCTCGCCGACCGTGTAGGCGCAATCGGTCGTCAGCTGCGCGCTCCCCTGCATCTTCAGGGCATCGGCGGCGTTGGAATTCGAAGCGACGTCGCAGCCGTTCAGCGTGACGATGGTGGAGCCGGCGACCGTCACCGCCCCGGCCGCGGTGGGAGAAAGCGCCAGGACGCAGGCGCTCGATCCCCCGGTGATGCTGGCAACCGCCCGCCCGGTGAGGACCACGGGTTCCTTGGTGAACAGCGACGAGAACAGCCGCTGCTGGGTTTCGGTGAGGATCACCTCGATGCTGTTGCCCGAGCCGGCGCTGGCGCCGCTGACCGGCGGGGCGTTGACGGCGATCGTGCCGGCCAGGATCTTGAACCCGTCCTGCGTCGCGATGTTCAGGGCCGCGGCCTGGACGCTGCTCGGGGTGTCTCCGGACCGCTTGCGCACTGCCGCCGCATAGACCGACAGATCGGCGGCGTGCTGCAGCTTGCGCTGGGTCAGGTACCAGTAGCCGGCCTCGGCACCGAGCCCCATGCCGCCGATGACGATCGGAAACAGGATGGCCGCGAGCACCGCGGCGGCCCCGCTTTCCTCGACCCGCAGTCTCCCCAGAGCCGTCGCGACGCGGGCGGCGAGCCTGGCCGCTCCGTTCGGCTGGCCGCGTCGCAGGGCGTGGGGGACGTTCATGGCTGTCTGCTCCGGTGGCTAGTTGATGCCGGACATCTGGATGGCGGCAGGCGTGATGATGATGGCGAAGAGCACCGGCAGGAAGAACAGGATCATCGGGACGGTGAGCTTCGGCGGCAGGGCTGCAGCCTTCTTCTCGGCCTCGCTCATCCGCATGTCGCGGCTCTCCTGCGCCATGACGCGCAGCGACTGGCCGAGCGGCGTGCCGTATTTTTCCGCCTGGATCAGGCTGGTGACGACACCCCGCACGGCCTCGAGCGCGGTGCGCCGCCCGAGATTCTCGTAGGCCTGGCGGCGGTCCTGCAGATAGGCGAGCTCGGCCGTGGTCAGGCTCAGCTCCTCGGCGAGCTCGTTCGACTGGCTTCCGATCTCTTCGGACACCTTGCGGAACGCGCTCTCGATCGCCATCCCCGATTCCACGCAGATCAGCAGCAGATCGAGCGCGTCCGGCCAGGCCCGGCGGATCGCCTTCTGGCGCTTGGATATCTTGTTCTTCACGTAGAGCGCCGGCGCGTAGTAGCCGAGGCCGGCAGCCGCCACCGCCATGCCCAGCTTGGCGATCGGCGGATGCTCCAGCTGCAGGACCACGAAGACGTAGAATAGCGTCCCCGCGAACATCACCGCGGGGGCGATCACGCGGGCGGCGAGATAGGTCGTCACCGGGCCCTGGCCGCGATAGCCGGCCATGCGCAGCATCGGCACCAGCTCCCCGCCACCACTCTGCCGGGCTAGCCGGAAGCGGCCGACGATCTCGGTGAAGATCTTCTTCGGCTCCTGGCGGAGCGATGCCGGCTTCTTGACGGCATTCAGCCGCTCGCGCTCGCGCACCCGCACGAATTCCCGCTCGCTGGCGATCTTCTGCATGCGCTGGCCGAGGTGGTCGCGCGCCAGATAAGGCCAGCCGACGACGAGGATGGCGGCAAACGCCGCCAGCGCCGCCATCAGGCCGGGAAGCAGCTCGGGATTTCCGGTAAGCGAGGCGAGGTTCATGGCGCTCTCAGAAGTCGAAGTTGATCATCTTGCGCATCACCATGATGCCGATGCCCATCCACACGGCGCAGCCGGCCAGCACGAAGTTGCCGGTCTGCTCGGTGAACAGCAGCGAGATGTAATCCGGGCTGGTGAAGTAGACGAGCAGGCCGACGATCACCGGCAGCGAGCCGATGATGCCGCCGGATGCCTTCGCCTCCGAGGCCATCGCCTTGATCTTGGCCTGCATCTTCTTGCGCTCGCGCAGCACCCTCGAGAGATTGCCGAGGGCTTCGGAAAGGCTGCCGCCGGTCCGGCTCTGGATCGCGATGACGATGGCGAAGAAGTTCGCCTCCGACAGCGGGATCCGCTCGGGCAGGCGCTCGACGGCTTCGTGCATCGGCATGCCGAGGGTCTGGTCGGCCACGATGGTCTTGAACTCGCTGCGTACCGGGTCCTGCGCCTCGGTGGCGATGATCTTCAGGCAGTCGACGAGCGGCAGCCCGGCCTTGACGCCGCGGACGATCACGTCGACCGCATTCGGGAATTCCGCGGCAAACCGCTTGAAGCGGCGCCTGCGCCGGAGATTGACGTAGAAATGCGGGATCATGAGCCCGCCGGCGATGGCAAATCCGATCGACGGAGCAAGGCTAAACCGCAGGCCGAAGAGAGCGGCGGCCAGCGCGACGCCGGCCGCGACGACGCAGACGAGATAGTAGCCGTTCCTGGTCCAGTTCAGGTCGGCCTGGCGCATCCGGCTGACCAGCGAGGGCTTCGCCCGCTTCTTGGATTTCTGCGTCTCCTCCATGTCGCGCAGGATCGCGTCGACCGAGCGCTTGCGCCGGCCGTCCTCGGCCGCCGCGCCGCGCTCGCCGATCGCCGTGGCGGTTCCGACGACGGCGCGCACGCGCCGGTCGAAGTCCGATCGTCCGGCCAGCCGCGGATAGAACATGGTCACCAGGACGCCGGTGGTGCTCAACCCGAACAAAAGGGCCAGCGCGAAGGGCAGGAGCTCAGGCGTGATCATGACGGAGATCGGTTCGAGGCGCGATCATCAGGCCGCGATCGCCGTGTCGGCGGCGTCGAGCGCGGCGGCCAGGCGCTTCTCCTCGCCATAGTAGCGCGCCCGGTCCCAGAAGGCCGGGCGGCCAATGCCGGTGGAGCGATGCCGGCCGATGATCTTGCCGGACGCGTCCTCCCCGAGCATCTCGTAGACGAACAGGTCCTGGGTGATGACGACGTCGCCCTCGAGGCCGAGGACCTCGGTGATATGGGTGATGCGGCGGGAGCCGTCGCGCAGGCGTGCGGCCTGGACGATGACGTCGACCGACGAGACGATCATGTCGCGGATGGTCTTGGAGGGCAGCGTGTAGCCGCCCATGGTGATCATGCTCTCGATACGGCTGATCGCCTCGCGCGGCGTGTTGGCGTGCAGCGTGCCCATCGAGCCGTCATGGCCGGTGTTCATCGCCTGCAGGAGATCGAAGGCTTCCGGGCCGCGGACCTCGCCGACGATGATCCGCTCGGGCCGCATGCGCAGGCAGTTCTTGACGAGGTCGCGCATCGTCACGGCGCCTTCGCCCTCGAGATTGGCCGGCCGGGTCTCGAGACGCACGACGTGGGGCTGCTGCAGCTGCAGCTCCGCCGCGTCCTCGCAGGTGATGACGCGTTCGTCGGGTTCGATATAGGCGGTCAGGCAGTTCAGCAGCGTCGTCTTGCCGGAGCCGGTGCCGCCGGAAACGATGACGTTGCAGCGGACCCGGCCGATGATCTCGAGGATGCGGGCGCCCTCCGGGGTGATCGTGCCGAAGCGCACCAGCTGGTCGAGCGTCAGCTTGTCCTTCTTGAACTTGCGGATGGTGAGTGTCGGGCCGTCGATGGCCAGCGGTGGCGCGATGACGTTGACGCGCGAGCCGTCGGCGAGGCGCGCGTCGCAGATCGGCGAACTTTCGTCGACGCGCCGCCCGACCTGGCTGACGATGCGCTGGCAGACATTGAGGAGCTGCTGGTTGTCGCGGAAGCGGACGTCGGTGCGCACGATCTTGCCGCCGACCTCGATGTAGACCGTGTCGGCGCCGTTCACCATGATGTCCGAGATGTCGTCGCGGGCCAGCAGAGGCTCCAGCGGGCCGTAGCCGAGGACGTCGTTGCAGATGTCCTTGAACAGGTCGCGCTGCTCGGTCTTGGACATCACGATCTTCTTGGCGCGCAGGATGTCGTGGAGGACTTCCCCGATCTCCTTCTGGGCCTGCTCGGTCCCCATGTTGGAGAGCTGCGCCACGTCGATCGTCTCGACCAGGGCGGCGAAAGCCTGCCGCTTGAGCGCGTAGTAGTCTTCCGACCGGGCGTCCGGCGTCGCGCGCGCGACGGCTACGGCAGGGGCGCGGACCGGGACAGGGGCGGGGGCGGGCGCGGCGGCCGGGGCGACCCCCGACGGGCGCAGCTCGGCAAAGACCAGGCCTGCCGGCTCGATGCCCGGGTCGTCGAATGCGTTCTTCTTGCCGAACATCGCGTTGCCTCTTGCGCTCGCGCCGTGGCGGAACCGGGCGCGCCCGTCTCCGGCCGGCTTGCGGCGGCCCGGAGAACTGGCCGGATGGGCGGCTCGTACGGGGGCGCGTCGAGCCCCGTGGGTTGGCTGCCAACCTAATCCTTCGCGGGCGCCACGCTATTCCGCCGGACGGCCTAGAACGGATGGCCACCCTCCTGCGATCGCGCGGTTCGGCCGGATGCCGGCCGGGGGGATGGCGAAACGCCTAGGTGATCGGGGCGCCGGCGCGCTATTGTCGCCGCAGAGGATCCCTCCGCCGCGCCCTCGTCGGGACGCGCCGGGTCACCGAGGATTGCCCCAGTGCCGAACCCGTTCCCACCCGTGCTGGCCGCTCTCGCGCTGTGCGCCGCCATGGTCGCGCCGTCGACGGCACGGGCGCAGGAAACGGTCGACGTCACGCTGGACATCGCCGAAGTCATCGCCCTCGCGGGATCCGCCAGCACGATCATCATCGGCAACCCGTCGCTGGTCGAGGCCACCTTCTCCGACAGCCGCACGCTGGTGCTGAGCGGCAAGTCGGCGGGGAAGACCAACCTGATCGTGCTCGGCGAGAACGGCGACCGGATCGGCGACTACACGCTTCACATCGTGCCGCCGAGCGACCTCACGACCCTCTATGTCGGCTCTCGGCGGCAGACCTACTCGTGCGACGAGACCTGCTCGCCGGTCCTGTCGGTCGGCGACGAGGGCGCGTCCTTCGAGGGCGCGCAGGCGCAGATCCGGGCCCGGGAAGCGCCGGCCCCGGCCGCCGCACCCCAGTAGGACGCTCCGCTCACGTCTAGGAGGCCTAGAGGATCGGCACCCGCCGGTCGACCGACAGGCTGATCGCGTCGGTGGTCAGCCCGGGGACGAGCAGCGTGAAGGGATAGGTGATCGTGACGGTGCGGTAATCCGTCGTGCCGACGGTCTCGGTGCCGATCGCCACCGTGAGGAGATCCGGGTCGCCGCTGGTGAGCGCCGCGCGGAGCGTCGCATCCAGGGTGCTGTCCGACACCGCCCCGTCGATGAGGATCTGGCGGGCCGCCAGATCCGCGACATAGGACAGCTCGTTGCGCATCAGCAGGCCCCGGCCGAACTCGATGATCCCGAGCGACACCAGGATGAACACCCAGCTGATGATGGCGAATTCCACCGCGACCGAGCCCCGCTCGCAGCGGCGCAGGCGGCGCAGACGGCCGAGCGCGCCGCTCATCGGGGCGGCCTCACTGGACCTGCACCTGCAGGGAGGGACTGAAGGATATGTCGGGCAGGATCATGCTGTCGCGGGTGATCGCCGCGGCCAGCCGGTAGTAGATGTAGGTCGAGGCCGTGCCCGGGCATGTCGTCGAGCAGGCGACGGCGGTCGCGGTGTCGCCGGAACAGGTGCAGTAGCGATCCACCGACAGCACCAGCTGCGAGGGCAGGACGGCCGCATCCGGGCTGGCGGGCGGGAAGTTCTTCGCCGCCGTGGCCGAAAGGACGCTCAGCACCGCGTCCTTGCCCGGATCGCCCATGGCGCTCTGCGCGCCGGCGCGAAGCGCATGGTCGAGGGTCATGCGCTCGTAGAGCGCCAGCCCGACATCGGCCGTGGCGACCAGCCCGAAGAACAGCACCGGCGCGAACAGCGCGAATTCCAGCGCCGCGACCCCGCTCTCGGCGCGCCTCGCCGCAGCCATCCAGGCGCGGAGCGTCCGCGTGGCTGCACCGAAGCGCCGGCGCCCGCCGCGTGGCGCGGCGGGCGTGGCCATGCTTCCGTCCGGACGTCGCGTGGTCATTTGGGGGTTTTCCCGCCGGGGGCCGGGGCCGGAGCCTTGCGCAGCAGGCCGGAGAACGAGCCGAAGATGCTCTTGCGAACCCGGGTCCGCCGGCAGTCGGTGATCAGCTGCGCCACCTCGACCAGCGTCAGGGCGGCGGCCGCCTTGGAAGAGACCTGGCCGATCATCTGGCCCTTGCTGGCGGCAGTGCCGAACAGCAGCGGCTCGAAGGGGATCGTTGCGATGAGTTCGATCTGCAGCGCCGCGGCGAAGTCCTTCGGCTTGATCTCGGGCCGCTTCGGCACTCCGACCTGGTTCAGGACGAGCTGTGGCGGCGCATCGTTTGGACGCGACTCCCGCAGGAAGTCCACGATGCTCTTGGCATTGCGCAGATTGGCGAGGTCGGGGGCCGCGGTGATCACGATCTTGTCCGCCGCCGCCAGCGTCTTCCGCGCCCAGGAGGTCCAGACATGCGGCACATCGAGCACCAGGAACGGCACGTTCGACCGGGCCAGCTCCAGCAGCGGCACGAAGGCGTTCTCGTCGAGATCGAAGGGCCGGTCGAGCCGGCTGGATGCGGCAAGGAGGCTCAGCTGGTCGCGGTACTTCACCAGCAGCCGTTCCAGCAGCATGTCGTCGAGCCGGCCGGCATCCTGGATCGCGTCGGTGATCCCCTGGCCGGGGTCAAGGTCGAAATCCAGCCCGGCGGTGCCGAAGGGCAGGTCCAGATCGGCGAGGATCACACCGGAACTGTTGCCCTGGGTGATCTCCCAGGCGACGTTATGGGCGATGGTGGACGAGCCGACGCCGCCCTTGGCACCGACGAAGGCATAGATCTGCCCGAGCTTTTCCGCCGTGGAGCCGCGGAAGATCGCGGAAACCGCGGCGATCACCGCGCCCGCGTCCAGCGGCCCGACGACATATTCGCTGATGCCCCGTTTCAGCACCTCGCGATAAAGGTCGATGTCGTTGCAGGAGCCGATCACCAGCACCTTGGTCCGGGAGTCGCAGACGTCGGCAAGCCGGTCGAGCGCCGCCAGCAACGCCTGGGGCTCGGCCCGGGTCTCGACCAGGATCAGGTTCGGCGAGGGGGCGTGGCCGTAAAGCTCGATCGCCGCCGCGATGCCGCCGGCCCGCACGTCCATCTGCACGCGGGACATCAGCCGGTCCTGCGCTGCCGCGCCGATCGTTTCGGCCATGCCGGGGGTGTCGTGGAAGGCCTGGACCGAGATCCGGGGAACCGGGGCGACATGACGGGCAGGCATGGCTTGCCGCGGCAGTTCCGCCACCTGGTCCGTGCGCTCGACCAGTCCGAGAAGCCGAGGCTCGTTGCCGGGCGCCGCCGGTCCCTGCGAGGGGCCAGCCGCGGCCGGTACACCGGCCGGGGCGGCGGGTTCGCCATGGGCCGTCGCATTGACGTCGGGGCGGACGATGCTGGCGAGGTTGGTCATGACCGCGGTGCCTCCGGAGCCTGGATGGCGTCAGCCGACAAGGCCGGTTGCCCCGTCGACTGCGTCACGTCCGGGGCAGGCGTGGCCCCCTCCGGGACCTCCACCGACTGGATGCTGCCGCCACTGAAGACGCGAACCATCCGGTTCGTCGGCTTCGCCGCGATGACCTCGGCAATCGGGATGTCCTGGCCGTCGGCCGCCGAGCGCAGGCTCAGCGACAGGAGGCCCGACGCCTGGGCGGCGGAGATGATCTCCACCTGTCCGGGGGCCACTTCCAGCGTCGCGGTCTTGCCCACCGCCACCGCCTCGTCGCTGCTTTCGTCGGTCTGCTGGTCGATCGCAATGATGCGGATGTTGGTCAGGATCGTCTTGCTGGCGGTCGCGAGCAGCGTGTCGTTCTCGCCGGTTCGGGTGGCGGTATGGACCACGTCAACTCGGTCGTTGGGCAGGATGAAACCGCCGGCGGTGCTCTCGGCTGAAATCCTGATCCCCACGGCGCGCATGCCGGAGGGCAGGATCGCGGAAAGGAAACCGGAACCGGGATCTGCCAGCTTCTCCTGCCGGATCGGCTCGCCGGTGACGAAACGGCTGCGGACCACGGAACGGGTCAGTTCCGTGACCGCCTCGGGACGGGCCGATCGGGTGATGAAGCCGGGATTGATGCCCTCGGTCGGCCAGGGCTGCCACTGGACATTGGTCGCATCGAGGATCTGCCCCTGCGCCAGGTCGGCCGATACGACCAGCACCTCTTCGCTGGCGATCGCCGGCGCCGTCTGCACCTCGGCGCTCTGCTCTTCCGGGCTCGCCCCGATGGTCAGCCAAGCGGCGGCGCCGGCGGCGGAGAGGGCGACGAGGAGGATGAGGATGCGCAACATGGACATGGGTTTCTTGCTGGAGGCCGGCGGGGTGTCGCCGATCCCGCTGACGCGGGACAGATCTCAGGCCAGGACCGTCATCCAGGCCGTCGCCGGGAACACGACGAGGGCGGCCGCCGCGATCGCGACGCCGTAGGGAACGCCGGTTTCACGGGCGTGCAGGCGTTCGATCCACGCTCTGCCATACCAGGAGAGGGGCAGGGCGTAGCTCCGGAACAGAAGCAGGGCGAGCGTCAGCACGCCCCCGAGCAGCATGGTCCAGACGGCAAAGGCGAAGGCCTGGTCGGCGCCAATCCAGAGTGCTGCCGCCGCCGCCAGCTTGGCATCGCCGCCGCCCATCCAGCCGAGCGCGAACAACGTGAACGCGCAGACAAGGACCAGCAGGGCCACCAGGGCGCTGGAGGCGATAAGGGCAATGCCGAAACCCGCCATCGGCGCCATGACGGCGTAGGCGACGAGAAGGAAGAGAACGAGGCTGTTGCGGATCTTCATCGTCATGAGATCCATCAGACCCGCCCACGCCATGGTGGAGGGGAAGATGAGACTGGCGGCGAGCAGGGACATGGTATTTCGGCTCAGATGATCGAATGTCCGCTCGCCGCCCTGTGGTTGGACGGAGGGGCTAGTGCCCCCCGCTCTACCTGACGAACCCGTGGCGCTTATGCAGCAGCGCCGCCTGGGAGAGCCGTGACGATGGAACGGAACACTGTGTCGAGATCCGTTCCGACAAGGGTGATGGCGCCGATGATGACGACCGATACCAGGCCGGCAATCAGGCCGTACTCGATGGCGGTGGCGCCGGATTCGTCGTTCTTGAAGCGGGCGATAAGCGTCTTCATGGTCTGATCCTGATTTGCTGGAAAACTCGGGCGCTGCTGATGCAGCTTCTCCACAGGGTGGGTCCGAAATCCGAAGTCTTCGTGCCCTGTGTTAACCGGAATTTAACCATCTGAGCGGCCAGCGATATTCCCCCTCATGGCCTAGAACGCCACCTGGGAACAGGCGGCCCGGATTAGGCCGCGGCGGTTGCTTTCTTCGTGGCGTCTCAACCAGCGCTGGTCGCGGCGCTTGCCGACATCGCGGAAAAGAGGGAGGATCGCCGCGGATGCGAGACGTGACGTCGGCTGCCGGCGCGGATCGCCGCCATCCTGAGAATCCGCCCGTCATCCTCTGCATCAGAGCTCGGCCGATCGGCTCCGATTTCCGGCAAGCCCGTCACCCGGCCGGACTTGAGGCAGCCACCTAGTCGACGGCGCGGCACTAGGGGGCGCGGGTCGCCTGTAGATGACGCAAGAGGCCTCAACGCGGCATGCCGGAACACGACAACACCGCCCTCATCGCCGATGACGACGAGTTCTTCCGGATGGCGCTGAGTTCGATCCTGTCGGGACGGCTTGGCCTGTCGGAGGTGATCGAGACCGGTTCGTTCGATGAGGCGGTGGAGCAGCTGGAGCAGAAGCCCGGCATCACCGTCGCGCTCTTCGATCTTTCCATGCCGGGGATGGGAAACCCCGCCAACCTGCGGGTCATCCGGGAGCTCTTTCCCGACATCCGGGTGATCATCGTCTCGAGTTCGCGGCGCCGCGAGGACATCCTCGCCGCCCTCGAGGCGGGCGTCCACGGCTACGTGCCCAAGGGCCTCGGCGTGGACGATCTCACCCAGGCGCTGAAGTCGGTGCTGGGCGGCTCCATCTATGTACCGCCCTCGCTGGCCGACGTCTCGGGGCTGGTCAGCCAGAGGCCCGCAATGGCCGTGCCTGACGAGGTCCCGGCGCCGCAGCCCGAGCGTTTGCCGCCGCTGACCCCGCGCCAGCGCGACGTCCTGGAACTGCTGGTCAAGGGCTGGTCGAACAAGGAGGTCGCCCGGATGCTCGACCTCGGCGAAGGCACCGTCAAGATCCACCTCGCGGCGCTGTTCCGCAATCTCGGCGTGAGGAACCGGGCCGCCGCGGCGGTGCTGGGCGCCCGGCTGCTTGCGGCCGAGAAGGACCGCGAGGCGGACGTGAAGGGAGCGACGGGTTCCCCGTAGCGGCTGCCGGAAGCTTGGACCCCGGGAACGTCGCCAGACGGCCGCGATGCCGCGACCGCCGGTGCGGCAGCAGTCCGGGTTCCCGGCTAGAACCGCGCGTCGGCCATCGCCTGCCGGACGACGGCGATGAACACGTCGCCATACTTGCCGAGCTTGGCCTCGCCGACGCCGGAGATCGCCGCCATCGCCGTCGGGTCGCTCGGCCGGGAGACCGCCATGGCCCGCAGCGTCGCGTCGTTGAAGATCATGTAGGGCGGCAGGCCCTGTTCCTTGGCGAGGCGCAGGCGCTCGCGCCGCAACAGCTCGAACAACGCGCCGTCCGCCTCGGACAGGCCCTCCACCGCGCCGGAGGTGCCGCGGAAGCGCGTCGCCTTGCTGTCGCGGTCCTTGCGGAAGGTCAGCCGCCGCTCGCCCCGGAACACCGCGCGGGCGCCCTCCTGGAGCTTCAGCACGCCGTAGCTGTCGGCATCGACGGCGAGCAGCCCGATCGCGGTGAGCTGGCGGGTGATCGACTGCCAGACGCGGGCGTCGACGTCCTTGCCCTGGCCGAAGGCGGCGATCTCGTGGTGGCCGGCCCGCTTCACCTTGTCGGTCGCCTTGCCGGTCAGCACGTCGATGACGTGGCCGGCGCCGTAGCGCTGGTCGGTGCGGTAGACCGCCGCTAGCAGCTTGATCGCGGCCTCGGTGGCGTCATAGGTCTCGACCGGCGACAGGCAGGTGTCGCAGTTGCCGCAGCCGCCAGGATGCGCCTCGCCGAAATGCGCCAGGATCGCCGAGCGGCGGCAGTCCGCCGTCTCGCAGATCGCCAGGAGGGCGCTCAGCTTGGCATGGCCGTTGCGCTTGACCGCGTCGTCCGCCTCGCCCTCGTCGATCATCCGGCGCCGCTGCACGACGTCCTGCATGCCGTAGGCCATCCAGGCCTCGGCGGGCTCGCGGTCGCGGCCGGCGCGGCCGGTCTCCTGGTAGTAGGCCTCGACGGAGGAGGGCAGGTCCATGTGCGCCACGAAGCGCACGTCCGGCTTGTCGATGCCCATGCCGAAGGCGACGGTGGCGACGAGGACGAGGTTCTCCTCCTTGAGGAAGGCGTCCTGGTTGGCCGCCTTCACGTGGTGCGGCATGCCGGCGTGGTAGGGCAGGGCGCGGATGCCCTGCTCGTTGAGCCAGGACGCCGTTTCCTCGACCTTGCGGCGCGACAGGCAGTAAACGATGCCGCTGTCGTCCTTGTGGCCGGAAAGGAAGGCGAGCAGCTGCTTCTTCGGGTTGTCGCGCTCGACGATCGAATAGCGGATATTCGGACGGTCGAACGAGGTCATGAAGACCGGCGCCTCGCGCAGCCGCAGCCGCTCGGCAATGTCGGCGCGGGTGGTCGGATCCGCCGTCGCCGTGAGCGCGATGCGCGGCACGCCCGGGTAGTCGTCCGCGAGGGTCTCGAGCTCGCGATATTCGGGCCGGAAGTCGTGGCCCCAGGAACTGACGCAATGCGCCTCGTCGATGGCGATCAGCGACAGCTTCACCCGCGACAGCGTGTTCTTGAAGCCGCCCATCACCATCCGCTCGGGCGTGACGTAGAGCAGCTGCAGTTCGCCCGCGAGCAGCGCACGGCGAACCTCGCTGCGCTCCTCCTCGCTCATCGACGAATTGATCGCGGCGGCGCTGACGCCCGCCTGCCGCAGCGCCTCGACCTGGTCGCGCATCAGCGCGATCAGCGGCGAGACGACGATCGCGGTGCCGGGGCGGCAGAGCGCCGGCACCTGGTAGCAGACCGACTTGCCCTCGCCGGTTGGAAACAGCACCAGCGCATCGCCGCCAGCGACGAGCTGGTCGACGACCGCCCGCTGCTTGCCGCGAAATTCCGCGTGGCCGAACACGGTCTTCAGCGCCTCGCGCGGATCGGCGAACGCCACGCGCGCCGGGGAAGCGGAAACGGAAGCGGGCGCGGCGTCGTCGTCGGCGAACGGCCGCTGGTCCGAGGTCGGCTCGAACTCCTCGGAAGCGTGCGGGCTGGCGGATCGTGGCATGTGATTCTCCTCGCAAGCCGCAGCTTCCGCGTTACGGCGCCGATCGCAAGGCGAGGGGCCGGCGCTGATCCGTCTGGTGACGCATCGGCGCGCCGGATTCAAGGCACGGACGGTCCATCCGGCGGGCAACGGGGGAGAAGCGACTTGCGGCGTTTCGCCCGGCAGGCGCCACCCGGACCCGGCCGGGCGGGCCCCTCGGCGCGGCAGGCGTGCCGGCCAGGCACCATTCCGTCGCTCAGGCGATGGCGGTCCGCCGGTCGCGCAGCAGCGTAGCCAGCGCCATGCCGGCCAGCATCGCCGGCAGGAACACCAGCGTGCCGGGCGCCGCCAGGCTGAGGGCGGTCCAGGCCGGGCCAGGGCAATAGCCGCCGATGCCCCAGCCGACGCCGAAGGTCGCGGCGCCGAGCAGGAGGTCGCGGTCGATGTCCTGGCGCGTCGGGAGCTGGAAGCCGGGGAGCAGCAGGGGACGCCGCAGCCGCGACAGCACCAGGCGGTAGCCGAGGAAGGTGGTCAGCGCCGCGCCGCCCATGACGAAGGCGAGGCTGGGGTCCCAGCTTCCGAAGATGTCGAGGAAGTTGAGGACCTTGGCCGGATCGGCCATGCCGGCGACGACCAGGCCGAGCCCGAACAGCAGGCCGGCGAGAAAGCCGAAGAGGGGACGCATCGGGTTCTCCTTCAGACGAGGTGACGCAGGACGAAGACGGTGGCGGCGGCGGTGGCCATGAAGGTCACGACGGCGACCAGCGAGCGGGCCGAAAGGCGGGCGAGACCGCAGACGCCGTGGCCGCTGGTGCAGCCCGAGCCGGTGATCGTCCCGAAGCCGACCAGCAGGCCGGCGATCGCCATCGCGGCGAGATTGCCCGGCACCGTCTGCTGCACGGGGCTGCCGGTGACGGCGAGGACGAGCAGCGGTGCGGCGACGAGGCCGGCCAGGAAGGCGAGCCGCCACGACCAGTCGTCCCGGCGCCCCGGGACGGCGCCGGTGGTGATGCCGGATATGCCGGCGATGCGCCCGAACAGCGCCATGACCATCACCGCCGCCAGGCCGAGGAGGATGCCGCCGGCCAGCGAGGCGAGCGGCGTGAAACTGGTGATCGTGTCGAGTGGCATCGGGAAACTCCCCGTTGACGGAATGGGCGACCGGCGGTCAGGCGAGGAAGGCCTGGCCGCTGCGGAACAGCATGTAGAGCGCGACGACGACGATCAGGCCGGCGAAGGCGACGTTGAGGGCGCTCTTGCGGCCCGACAGCCAGCGGGCGATGAAGGCGCCGGCGACGCCGCCGGCGAGTCCGCCCGCCACGAAGACCAGGGCGAGCGGCCAGTCGACGAGGCCGGACCGCGCGTAGTTGAGGGCGGTGGTCAGGCCGAAGGCGGTGATGGCGACGAGCGACGACCCGATCGCGGTCAACATCGGCATGCCGGTCGAGGCGACGAGGCCCGGCACGACCAGAAAGCCGCCGCCGATGCCGAAGAAGCCGGAGAACATGCCGGTGGCGCCGCCGAAGCCGATGACCTTCGGCGCGTTCGTGCGGGTGCACTGGGCGCTCGCGTCGCCGACGCGGCTGCGGTCGCGGAACATCAGGCCGGCGACGCCGATCATCAGGATGGCGAAGAGGAAAAGCAGCTGCTGGCCGTCGACTGCCTTCCCGATGGTGGAGCCGAGGACCGCGCCGAGGATGCCGGTGCCGCTGAACATCAGGGCGCAGCGCCACTTCACGTTGCCGAGCCGGGCGTGGGTGACCAGATTGCCGGCCGCGTTCGCGGCGACGGCGAAGGCGCTGGTGCCGATCGCCATGTGCGGACTGGGGACGCCGACGAGATAGACCATCAGCGGCACGGCCAGAATCGAGCCGCCGCCGCCGAACAGGCCGAGCGACAGGCCCACCAGCGAGCCCGACAGGGCGCCGAGGAGATATTGTGCAAGGCTGAGGGTCATCATCGGTTACTCGGCCGCCCCGGGGCGGCGGGTTGCAGACAGGGAGCGGCGCGGCGGCCGGGGGCGGCCGCGCCGCATGGACATCGGGTCAGTCGGCGACGGGCAGGCCGCAATCCCGCCAGGCCTTGATGCCGCCATCGATCGGCCGCGCGTCGTAGCCCATTTCGGTCAGCGTCTTCGCCGCCAGCGCGGCGCGGGCGCCCGAGGCACACAGGACATAGACGGGCGTGTCGCCGCCATGCGCCGCCACGAGATCCGGATGGGCGCTGCCAGCGGAGGGGTCGGCGCGGGCCTCCAGGAAGCCGCGCGGCACGTGGACGGCGCGGTCGACGCGGCCGGCTTCGTCCAGCTCGTGAGCCTCGCGCACGTCGAGGATGACGGCGTCCGACGCATGCGCCTCGGCCGGCTGCACCACGCCGGTGGCCGACCGGGCCTCCGAGACGAAGTCGTTCAGGGTCTTGCTCATCGTTGTCTCCTCAGAACCGGTTGACGGGTATCTTCAGGTAGCGGTTACCGTCGGCTTCGGGTGCCGGCAGCCGGCCGCCGCGCAGATTGACCTGCAGGGCGTGCAGCATGCGATCCGGAAGCTCGAGCGTCCTGTCGCGGGCGTCCCGGATACGGGTGAAGTCGGCCTCGGCCGTGCCGTCCTTGACATGGACGTTGCGGCTGCGGTGTTCGGCGACGGTGGCTTCCCACCGGACGTCGTCGCGACCCTCGGCGCCGTAATCGTGGCCGACGAAGAGCCGGGTCTCGCGCGGCAGCGACAGGATCTCCTGGATCGTCGCCCAGAGCACCTTCGAGGAGCCGCCGGGGAAGTCGGCCCGGCTCGAGCCCATGTCGGGATACATCAGCGTGTCGTGGACGAAGGCCGCGTCGCCGACGACATAGGTGATGGAACCGAGCGTGTGGCCCGGCGACAGCATCACGCGGACATCGAGATCGCCGATCCGGAAGCTGGAGCCATCGTCCCACAGCACGTCGAAATCGCGTTCTGGATCAAAAGCGTCGGGCAGGTTGTAGAGGCCGCGCCAGAGCTCGGCGATCTCCACCGTCTTGCGGCCGATCGCCATCGGGGCGCCGAGCCTGTCCTTCAGATAGGCGGCAGCCATCATGTGATCGGCGTGCGGATGCGTGTCGAGGATCCACTCGACGGTCAGGCCCTCGCGTTCGACATGGGCGAGAATTTCGTCGGCGCTTTCGGTCGACGTCCGGGCCGCGGCGGGATTGAAGTTCAGGACGACGTCGATCAGGGCCGCCTTGCGGGTGGCCGGGTCGGCGCAGACATACTGGATCGAGCCGGAAGCTTCCTCGTAGAAGCCCCAGACATCGGGCGATCCCGCGCCGCGGGACGGGCTATGGCGCGTCAGCATGAGACAACTCTCCTCTGTTCGGCCGGTGCGGATGCGCGTCCGACCGGTATGGCCGGACCGTCGCCCGCTGGTAGCCGGTGCACGACAATGGCAGCCCTTGGCTTGGCTGCGTTCCCGGCCTATATATGTGCCATGGCTAAATTAGACAAGTCTAATATTATGAATGGTTCGGACCTGACCCCCGGCGCCCTGGCGCTGGATGCGCGGGCGCTCGACGCAAGGGCGGCGCAGGTGGCGGAGATGCTGTCGCTGATGGCCAACGCCCATCGCCTGCGCATCCTGTGCCGGCTGGCCGAGGGCGAGGCGTCCGTCGGCATGCTGGTGGAGGAGGTTGGGCTCAGCCAGTCGGCCCTGTCGCAGCATCTGGCGCGCCTGCGCGCCGGCGGCCTCGTGACAACGCGCCGGGCCGCCCAGACGATCTTCTATTCGCTTGCCGGTGCCGAGACGCGGGCGATCATGACCACCCTCTACGACGTCTTCTGCGGCCCTGCCGCCGCCGCCCCGCGCCCCTCCGGCAGCTGACGGCCAGCGACCGGCCAGGGGCGCTACGCGGCGCGCCAGTTCGTCGCTCGCGACCTGCCGCGGCGACGTGCTAGGAAGCCGCTACCGCGCCAGCGCAAGAGGAAGCCCGATTGACGTCATCCACGAGCCGGAAGTCCCTCGTCCTCGCCGCCCTCCTGTGCCTGGCTGCGACGGTGTCCCAGGGCCAGCCGCCGGTCGCCGGCATCGAGGCGCAGGTC
Source organism: Aurantimonas sp. HBX-1 (assembly GCF_021391535.1). GTDB lineage: Bacteria > Pseudomonadota > Alphaproteobacteria > Rhizobiales > Rhizobiaceae > Aurantimonas. The sequence continues at coordinate 2,525,528 of NZ_CP090066.1, read as the reverse complement.
ATGCGGTGCTGGACGTCGCCCTCGGCAGACCCGGCCGCATCGGTCCGGCCGATCACCTTCACCCTGCATCTCGACCCCGAGGGCAACCTGCTCGAGGCCAGCACCGAGTACGTGCCGGCGAATGCCGTCGAACGGACGCTGCGTGATGCCGCGGTGAGGGCGATCCGGCGATGCCTGCCACTGCGCCCGCCCGCCGAGCCCTACGACACCTGGAAGGATACCGCGGTCACCTTCGAGATGGTCCGGGCGACGCGCGCGCCGAAATTCGTCCTGCCGGACTGAAGCGCCGGCGGCACCGCGTCACCCGGCCGCGGCCGGGTGGCCGTCTGCGACCGATGCCGGGACACGCGGCCGGGCGTAGCCACGACGCGCGGTGCTTCCAAGCGAGAGCCGCGCTTTCGGTGCGCGGAACGCCGGCCAGCTCACGGTTGCGCGGGAGAGAATCGGCCGCAGATATCGGGGCGATCACTCGTGGAGTTCGGCCAGTCCCAGCAGCCCGGCATCGTCTCCCGGCCGGCCGATCAGCTGCAGGCCCATCGACCGGCCAGCGCCGTCGAAGCCGGCGGGCAGGCTGATGACCGGGCAGCCCGATAGGGTTCCCGGCGCGACCACCTCCATCCAGCGGTGATAGCTGTCCATTGGTCGGCCGGCGATCTCGCGCGGCCAGTGCCAGTCGGCATCGAAGGCGAACAGCTGCGCCGAGGGCAGCGCCAGGGCGTCGAAGTCCTCGAACAGGCGCAGGCACTCGAGGTACCAATCGGTGCGGGTCCGCGCGGCGGCATAGAGGGCATCGGCGCTAAGGCGCCGGCCGCTCTCGATCTCCCACTGCATCTCGGGTTTCAGCAGGCCGCGCGTCGCGGGGTCATCGAAGAGCGGGCCGTGTTTGCCGGCGATCGAGAATTGCCGCAGCACGACGAAGGCCGACCAGAGGCGCTCCCAGTCGAACTTCGGCAGCACCGGTTCGGCCGCGCAGCCGGCAGCGGCGAGACGCGCCAGCGCCCATTCGCAAACGTCCAAGACGCCCGCTTCCATCGCCAGGTGGCAACCGAGATCGCCGAGCCAGGCGATCCGCCCGGGCCGGGCACGGGTGCCGGGCTCCCAGCGGAAGGGATCCTGCAGCGAGAGCGGCGCCCGTGCGTCGGGACCGGCCTGGATCGCTAGCAGCCCGGCGAGATCGGCGACGCTGCGCGCCATCGGCCCATCGGTCGCGAGCTGCGAATAGAACAGATCCTCCGACCCGGCATTCGGCACGCGTCCCTGCGACGGCCGCATGCCGTAGACATTGTTGTAGCCGGCCGGGTTGCGCAGCGAGCCGCCCATGTCGCCGCCATCGGCGACGGGGAGCATCCGCAGCGCCAGCGCGACCGCCGCGCCGCCGCTCGAGCCGCCGGCGCTGAGGCCGGGATCGTAGGCGTTGCGGGTGGTGCCGAAGACCGGGTTGTAGGTGTGCGAGCCGAGCCCGAATTCCGGCGTGTTGGTCTTGCCGATGACGATGGCGCCGGCGGCGCGGATGCGCGCGACGGTCAGGCTGTCGGCATCCGGCACGAAGTCGGCGTGGATCGGCGAGCCGAAGGTGGTGCGAAGGCCTTTGGTGGGGGCGAGATCCTTGATGGCGATCGGCAGGCCGTGCAGCAGCCCGTCCGGCCCTTTCGCGCGCAGCCGCCCATCCGCCGCATCGGCCTCGGCGAGGATATCGGACCGCTCCCGCAGCGAGACGATGGCGTTGTGGGCCGGATTGACCCGGTCGATGTGATCGAGGAACGCCGTGACGATCTCGCGCGAGGAAACCGCGCCTTTGGCCAGCAGCGCCGCCAGCTCCGTGGCGCCGAGCCGGCAGAGTTCGGGGATCGCCAGCCCGGGCGGCGCGACGAGTTCGCCCGCCGCGTCGAAGGGCGGCGTGACCGGCGCGGTCAGCGTTCCGCCTCCTCGCCGGTGATGCCGGCCAGCAGCCCGGCCATCAGCCGCGCACGCTGGACGAGGCTCTCGACGGTGACGTATTCGCCCAGCGTATGGTAGCCGCCGCCGACGAGGCCGAGCCCGTCGAGCGTCGGCAGGCGCATCGCGCCGGTGAAGTTGCCGTCCGAACCGCCGCCGGAACTGCCGTGCGAGATGGTCGTGCCGAGCGTCGCGGAAACTTCCTCGGCGAGCGCGTAGAGCCGCATCGTGCCAGGGCCGGGCTCCCAGACCGGCCGGACGACGCCGAGCGTGACGGCAAAGCCGGTGCCGTCCTCCCGGGTCTCGTTGAGCGCCAGCATCCGGTCGGTGCCGCGGTCGAGGTCCTCCTGGCGCTTGGCCATCGACAGCGCCTCGGCCTGGCAGGTGGTCGAGACGCAGTTGACCCATTGGCCGCCATGCACGACGCCGACGCTGAAGGTGCAGTCGTCGTCGGTCATGTCCTCGATCGCGAGGATCCGGCCGGCCATCTCGCGGATCGCCGAGCGGCCCTCCTTGAGCGACGCGCCGGCGTGGCTGGGACGGCCCGTGGCGGCCAGGTTGAAGCGGGCGATGGCGTAGCGGCCGGTGACGACGCCGTCGCCGTTGATCGCCGGCTCCGGGACAAGGATCACCTTGTGCCTGGCGGCCTCCGCCTCGATCAGCGGGCGGGTGCCGGGGCTGCCGATCTCCTCGTCGCAGGTGAGCAGCACCGACACCGGCAGCGTCGTCTCGACGCCGGCCTCGATCAGCGCCCGCACCGCCTGCAAAGCGGCGAAGGTGCCGCCCTTCATGTCGAGGATGCCGGGGCCGTAGCAGCGATCGCCGTCGCGCCGGAACGGCAGCTTCTCCAGCGTGCCTACCGGATGCACCGTGTCCAGATGCGCCATGATCAGGATGCCGGGCTCGCCCTTGCGCGGATGCGGGAAGGCGGCCCGCAGGCAGTCGCCGAGGCCGGCCGGGCCGTCGATGCGCTCGACCGTGGCGCCCATGGCGGCGAGGTCCTCGGCCGCCAGCGACATCATCCGGTTGACCGCGGCGACGTCGAAGGTCGGGCTCTCGCACTCGACCCAGCGCCGCAGCCCTTCCAGCATGCGGTCGGCGTCGAGATCGAGTTCGGGCAATGGCGTCATGTCGTTTCCCCCTGTTTCCTGTCCGAGGCGCGCCGGCTCAGGCCGCGCCCAGCCGCCGCTCGACGATCCGCGCCAGGAGGCTCGCGCCGATCGGCAGGATGCCGTCGTCGAGGACGAAGCTCGGATTGTGCAGCGGCACGGTGCCGGCATGGCCGACCCAGCAATAGGCGCCGGGCACCGCCTGCAGCATGTCGGCGAAGTCCTCGCTGCCCATCGTCGGTCGGGGCTCGGTGAGGACGTTCCCGGCGCCGACGATGTCGGTCGCGGCCTCGGTGAAATAGCCGGTCTCGGCCGGGTGGTTGTCGAGCACCGAGAAGATGTCGCGGATGTCGACGTCGATCTCGACCTCGAAGGACAGCGCCGCGCCGGCCGCGATCTTGCGCAGCCGGGTGCGGACCATCTCGCCAACCGCGTCGTCGAAGAAGCGGATCGTTCCGGCGAGCGCGGCTTCCTCCGGCACGACGTTGTAGGCCGAGCCCGAATGGATCTGGGTGATCGACAGCACCGCCGACTTCGTCGGGTCGGTGTTGCGGCTGACGATGCTCTGCAGCGCCGCGGCGAGATGCGTCGCGACGACGATCGGGTCGCGCGACTTGTGCGGCATGGCGCCGTGGCTGCCGGCGCCGGTGATCTTGATGTCGAAGAAGCTGGCGCCGGCCATGCCCTTGCCCGGGAAGATCGAGATCTGGCCGGCCTCGAGGTCGGGCGAGTTGTGCAGGCCGTAGATCTCGTCGCAGGGGAAGCGCTCGAACAGCCCGTCGGCGAGCATGGCGCGGGCGCCGCCGAGGCCTTCCTCCGCCGGCTGGAAGATCAGCACGGCGGTGCCGGCGAAGTCGCGGGTCTCGGCGAGGTAGCGTGCGGCGCCGAGCAGCATCGTGGTGTGGCCGTCATGGCCGCAGCCGTGGAAGCGGCCGGGGATGGTCGAACGGAAGGGCAGGTTGGAGAGCTCGTCCATCGGCAGCGCGTCCATGTCGGCGCGCAGGCCGATGCGGCGGCCGGGCCGCTTGCCCTCGATGATGCCGACGACGCCGGTGCCGCCAATGCCGCGATGCACGGTGACGCCCCATTCCTCCAGCTTCGCGGCGACGACGCCCGAGGTGCGCTTCTCCTCGAAGCCGATTTCCGGATGGGCATGCAGGTCGTGGCGGATGGCGACGAGGTCGCCCTTGAAGGCGTCGATCAGCGGCAGGACGGACATGGCAGGCTTCCTTGGCAAGAATGGAAAAGGGGGCGGCGTTTCAGCCGAAGGCAGGGCCGCCGGGGGAAAGGCGCATGCCGGATCGCAGGCGGGTGAAGGGGAGCGCCGCGGGGTCGACCGGCATCGGCCCCGGTGCGGCGCAGACGAGGATGGTCTCGGCGATCGGCTCGAAATCGGCGCGGAAATGCACCGAGCTCTTGTTAACGAGGATCGCCTGCTCGGTCGGCTCGATGCCGACGAAGCGGTACATCTCTTGGTCGGCCATCTGCGCCTTGCGCGAGCCGACGACGATCCGCACGTCGCCGATGCGAAGGCAGGTGGAGGGGCCGAGCTGCATGCGCGCGCCGCCATAGAAGGGACCCGCGGCGGTCAGCTGCCCGTCGGAGAGGGATTCCACGACATAGTCGGCCTCGAAGGGAGCGTCGCCGGCGATGCCGGACTTGCCGCCGAGGCCGAGACTGACCGTGGCGCCGACGCCGGCACGGTGCGCCGCGGCCGCCGCCTGCGGGTCGACGATGACGCCGATCGCCGCCCGCTTTGCATCGGCCGCGACCAGCGCGCGGAGCATGCCGGTCGTGTCGGAATCACCGCCCGCGCCGGGATTGTCCTGCGTGTCGGCGATGACGATCGGGCGACGCGCGGTGGCGCCGAGCGCGATGGCCTCGGCCACCCCGGCATCCGGCGAGAACACCTTGCCGGCGAAGTCGGACTCGCGGCGGCTGATGCTGTCGAAGAGCGCATCGGCGGCGCGGTCGGCGGCGTCCTGCGTCGGCGCGTAGGCGACGATGCTCGGGCCGCAATCGGCGAAGTCGGCGGCCGGAAAGCCGGTGAGCAGCGAGATCGAGCCGACGCCGTCCGCCTCGAAGCCGGGCAGGGACGCGTAGAGGCTGCGGCTGGGCTCCATCACCGTCGACTGCCAGGCGATCGGGATCAGGAACGGCAGCTGGCGGAAGGCTTTCGCGTCACGTTGGCCGCCCAGCAGGCGGCCGAGATAGGCAGCCGAGCGGCGACCGGTCTCGGCCATGTCGACATGCGGATAGGTGCGGTAGGCGATCAGCGCGTCGGCGGCATCGACCATCGTCCGCGTCACGTTGCCGTGCAGGTCGAGGCTGGCGACGATCGGCACGTTCGGGCCGACGACGGCGCGCACCCGCGCCAGCAGCTCGCCCTCGCCGTCGTCGAGATGCTCGGCGACCATCGCGCCGTGCAGGTCGAGATAGACGCCGTCGAGCCGGCCGGCCGCCGCGAAGCCGGCGACGATCCGCCCGGCAATGTCTTCGAACGCCGCTTCCGTGACGTGGGCCGAGGGGCTGGCGGCGCACCAGAGCGTCGGCACCAGTTCCCAGCCTGCTGCCTCGGCCACTTCCACGAAGCCGCAGATGCCCATGTTGACGTTGCGCGTCGCCGGGATCAGCGCGTCGCCCTCGCTCAGCGGCGGCCAGCCGCCGCCCTCGATGAAGGCGTCGATCCCGGCCTTGCTGGGGCCGAACGTGTTGGTCTCATGCATGAAGCCGCCGACGGCGATGCGCGGTGTTGTCATCAGGGCGGGTCCTATGGTCTGGATTCGGCGGCTAGCGTGGCGGCGAGCGGGCGGAAATTCGGGAAGTCCCAGTCCCGGCCGGGCGCCGCCTCGATCAGTTCGCGGGTGTAGTCCTGTCGCGGGTGCCTGAGGACGGCTTCGGCCGGGCCGTATTCGACGACACGGCCCTTCTGCATGACCGCGACGTCGTCGCAGATCTGCGCGGCAACGCGCAGGTCGTGGGTGATGAAGAGGATGGCGACGCCGAGCCGGGCCTGGATGTCGTCGAGCAGGTCCAGCACCTGCGCCTGCACCGACACGTCGAGCGCCGACACCGCCTCGTCGGCGACGAGCACGTCCGGGTCCATGGCGAGGGCCCGGGCGATGGCGATGCGCTGGCGCTGGCCGCCGGAGAACTGGTGCGGGTGCCGGTCGAGCACGTCGGCGGGCATGCCAACCAGTTCCAGCAGTTCGCCGGCGCGCTGGCGGGCGTCGGCGCGCGTGGCGCCGTAGTTGATCGGGCCCTCGGTGATGCTGTCACCGACGGTGATGCGCGGGTTGAGCGAGCGGTTGGGGTCCTGGAAGATCATCTGGATGCGCTTGCGGTGCGGCCGCAGGGCGTTGCGCGACAGGCCGGAAATGTCCTTGCCGCCGACCCGCACGCTGCCCGCCGTCGGGTCGATCAGCCGCATCACGCAGCGCGCCACGGTGGATTTGCCCGAGCCGCTCTCGCCGACGATGCCGAGCGTGCGGCCCCGTCGCAGCACCAGGTTGACGTCCGCGGCGGCGACGGTGCCGGGGCTTGCCCGCAGGAAGGATTTCCGCTGGTAGGTCATGCCGAGTTCGATGGTTTCGAGCACCGTCTCGTGGCCCATGTCGGCGCGCGGCGAGCGCGGCAGCAGCGCCGGCACCGCGGCCAGCAGCGCGCGGGTATAGGCCTCTTTCGGCTCGGCGAGGATGGTCCGCGTCGCGGCGGTCTCGACGATGTCGCCATGGTGCATGACGCAGACCCGGTCGGCGATGTCGGCGACGACGCCCATGTCGTGGGTGATGAACAGCACCGAGGTGCCGAGCTCTTCCTGCAGTTCGCGCACCAGCTTGAGGATCTGCTTCTGGGTGGTGACGTCGAGCGCCGTCGTCGGCTCGTCGGCGATCAGCAGCTTGGGCCGCAGGATCAGCGCCATGGCGATCATGATGCGCTGGCGCTGGCCGCCCGACAGCTGGTGCGGATAGGAGCCGTAGATCCGCTCGACGTCGGGCAGGTGCACCTGCTCGAGCATCTCCAGCACCCGCCGGCGCTGCTCGCCGGCGCTCAGGCTGGCGTGCGCCTTCAGCACTTCCTCGATCTGCCGCCCGACGGTCAGCACCGGGTTGAGGGCGGTCATCGGCTCCTGGAAGATCATCGACATGCGGGTGGCGCGCAGCTGCTTCAGGCGCCGCGGGCTGGCGGCGAGGACGTCCTCGCCCTCCAGCCAGATGTGCCCGCTTCGCGCCACCAGGGCGCCCTTCGGCAACAGGCCCATGGTGGTCAGCGAGGTCACCGACTTGCCGGAGCCGCTTTCGCCGACGAGGCAGACGGTCTCGCCGCTGCCGATCTCGAGCGAGATGCCGTTGAGGATCGGCACCGGATAGTGGCCGCCGGTCTCGACGACGAGGTCCTCGATGCGCAGGATCGGGGCATTGGCGCTCATCGTGCGGCTCCGCGCTGCTTCATGCGGGGATCGAGCATGTCCCGGGCGGTGTCGCCGAGCAGGTTGATCGAGAGGATGCAGGCGGACAGCAGCAGGCCGGGCCAGAAGATCAGCGACGGCTTCAGCTGGAAGTAGACCCGTCCCTCGGACATGATGTTGCCCCAGGACGGCGTCTCGGTGCCGATGCCGGCGCCGAGGAAGGACAGGATCGCCTCGGTGAGGATCGCCGAGGCGCAGATATAGGTGCCCTGGACGATCAGCGGCGCCAGCGTGTTGGGCATCAGGTGCCGCCACATGATCTTCGGCAGGCTGGAGCCGACGGCGATCGCCGCCTCGACATAGGGCTCTTCGCGGGCGGTGAGGACGACCGAGCGCACGAGCCGCACGACGCGCGGGATCTCCGGAATGGTGATCGCGATGAGCACGGTCCAGAGGCTGGCGCCGGCCAGCGACACGACGGCGATGGCGAGCAGGATGCCGGGGATCGCCATCAGCCCGTCCATGATCCGCATCAGGATCGCGTCGAGCGGGCGGAAGAAGCCCGACAATAAGCCGAGCGGCAGGCCGATCGCGACGCTGACCACCGCCGCGCCGATGCCGACGATCAACGAGATGCGGGCGCCGTAGACGATCCGCGAGAACAGGTCGCGGCCATAGGCGTCGGTGCCGAGCAGGAACATCTCGCCGGCCGGCTGCAGCCGCTTCGACGGATCCATCTGTATCGGATCAAAGGGCGCGATCAGTGGCGCGAACACCGCCATCAGCACGATCAGGAGCAGCGCCGCCGCGGCGAGCATCGCGGCGATGCCGAAGCCGCCGCCGCGCATCAGGGAGGGGAAACGCCGGCGCACCAGCGGCTCCGCCCGAGCCTCGACTTGGGTCATCAATAGCGGATCCTCGGGTCCAGGAAGGCGTAGGAGAGGTCGATCGCGAGGTTCACCAGCACGTAGATGCCGCTGGTCAGCAGGATCAGCCCCTGGATCACCGGATAGTCGCGCGCCAGGATCGCATCGACGGTGAGGCGGCCGAGGCCGGGAATGTTGAAGACGCTCTCGGTGACGACGACGCCGGAGATCATCAGCGCGAAGCCGGTGCCGATGACGGTCAGGATCGGCACTGCGGCGTTGCGCAGCGCGTGGCTGAACAGCACCGCGTTCTCGTCGAGGCCCTTGGCGCGGGCGGTGCGCACATAGTCCTCGCCGAGCACGTCGAGCATCGCGGCGCGCGTCATCCGGGTGATCAGCGCGATGTAGATCGAGGCGAGCGTCAGGGCGGGGAGGATCGCCCGTTCGAGGAACGGCCCGACGCCTTCGGAAATGCTGCGGAAACCCTGGACCGGGAGGAGCTTGAGCTCCAGCGCGAAAATCTGGATCAGGATGTAGCCGATGACGAAGACCGGGATGGAGAAGCCGACGACCGAGGCGGTGGTGACCAGGTTGTCGATCCAGCTGCCATGCTTCCAGGCCGCCAGCACGCCGAGCGGCACCGAGATCAGGATCGTCAGCGCCATGGTCAGCAGCGCCAGGCTCACCGTCGGCTCGAGGCGCTGGCCGATCAGCGTCGTCACCGGCGTGCGCGAGATCAGCGAGGTGCCGAAATCGCCGGTCAGCAGCTGCGTGCTCCAGGTGACGAACTGGGTGTAGAGCGGCTCGTTGAGGCCGAGCGCCTCGCGGATGTCCGCCAGCTGCTGCGGCGTCGCCATGTCGCCGGCGATGATCGCGGCAGGATCGCCCGGCGTCAGGCGCAGCAGCAGGAAGACGAACAGGGCGACGACGATCATCACCGGGATGGCGGCGAGCACACGGCGCACGAAATAGGCGAGCATGGCGTCAGGGCTCCACGGGTGGGAGAGAGGCAGGCCGGGCAGGCGGGCGGGTTCGCGCCGCCTGCCCGGAGGCGGCCTATTCGGCCTTGGTGATGTCCCAGAACAGCGGGACCGGCGCCTTCATCACGCCCGACAGCTCGTTGCGCCACGCCGTGGGGCTGAGATACTGGCCGAGCGGGATGTAGTTCACGACGTCGTAGGCGTGCTGATGGATCCGCGCCGCGATCTCCTTGCGCTGCTCATCGCTCGTCGCCTGCACGAACTCCTTGCGCATCGCCTCGAGTTCCGGATCGTCCGGCCAGCCGAACCAGGCCTTCTCGGTGCCGCCGCCGTTGAGCATCGGATTGATGATCGGGTTCCACACTTCCGGGATGACCCAGTTGGTGAAGAACATGTTCCAGCCGCCGTCGGCCGGAGCGGCCTGGCTGGCGCGGCGGGTGACCAGCGTCTGCCAGTCCATCGGCTGCAGGTCGACGGTGAAGCCCGCCGCGCGCAGCAGCTGCGCGGCGACCACCGGCTGCGGGCTGACCGAGGAAACGTCGGTCGGCTGCATCAGGACGATCGGCGTGCCGTCGTAGCCGGCTTCCTCGAGCAGCGCCTTGGCGCCCTCGACATCCGAGCCTTCCAGCATCTTTTCGCCGCCGGCGTCCGTCGCCAGCGGGGTGTCGCAGCCGTACATCGAGGCGCAGACGCGGTAGTATTCCGGGTTGCCGATCAGCGCCCCGAGCACGTCGGTCTGGTTCAGCGCCAGCATCGCCGCCCGGCGCACGCGCACGTCGTCGAAGGGCGCATGCAGCCAGTTGAGCCGGCCCATCGTCTGGTAGCCGAGCGTGTTGAGGACATCGACGCTGATCTCCTCGTTGCCCTCGAGCAGCGGCAGGAGGTCGATCGGCGGCTGCTCGATATAGTCGATCTCGCCGGAGGTGAGGGCGTTGAGCGCAGTCTGGGCGTCGGGCATGTTGACCCAGACGACGCGGTCGACCTTCACTTCCTTGCCGCCGGCGGTCCAGCTCGCGGGCTCAGAACGCGGGACGTAGTCCTCGAACTTCTCGTAGACGACGCGCACGCCGGGCTCGTATTCGGATTCGACGAAGCGGAACGGACCCGAGCCGATGTGCTCGGTGACGGCTTCCGTCCCGGGTGTCGAGGCCATGCGCTCCGGCATGATGAAGGCCGGCACCGCGGACGGCTTGGCGATCAGCTCGATGACGTAGGAGAACGGCTCCGAAAGGGTGAGCACGACCGTCTTGTCGTCGCTCGCCTCGATGCTCTTGGTGTAGCCCATCAGCATCTGGCCGCCGCCGTCGCGCTCGGCCCAGCGCTTCAGCGAGGCTACCACGTCGGCGGCCTTGACGTCGGCGCCGTCGTGGAACTTCAGCCCGTCGCGCAGCGTGAACGTGTAGACCATGCCGTCGTCGGAGACCGTCCAGTCGGCCATCTGCGGCTGCGGCGTCTGGTTCTCGTCCACCGCCAGCAGCGTGTCGTAGATCATGTAGCCGTGGTTGCGGGTGATGTGCGCCGTGGTGATGATCGGATCGAGCACCCGCAGGCCCGAATGCATCACCGCGCGGATCTCCTGCGCCAGGACGGAGGTCGCCGGCATAGCGGCCACGCTTGCCAGCGCGATCGCCGAGGCCAGCAGATGCCGGCGCAGGCGACCTTGCGGGAAGACCTTTCCGAGGGATCGAAGATGCTTCATGTGCGCTGCTCCTTGTTGCGGTGGGATGGGCATCGGCGGCCGCCGGGGGCGGATCTGAGGGTCATGGACGATCACCGGCGACGGTGGGCTCGGCAACCGCGTCTCCCCACGGCGACATGATCTCGCTGGCGCCGGAATTCTCGGCGCCGCGGCGCATCACGCCGGCGGGGAAGGCAAAGGAATTGGGGTAGACGGTGCGCGGTGCGGTCACGACCCGGCGGCTCTCGGCGAGCGTGGCGATGATCTCGGGCGACAGCGCCTCATCGGCGATCACCGCCGGCCCGCCGCTGGCGTCGATGCGCGGATGATGGAAGGCGGCGTCGAGGTCCATGCCGAAATCGATCATGAACGAGGACAGCTGCGCCACCGCCGGCATGATCTTGCGCCCGCCCGAGGCGCCGATGGCGAAGCGTGCGTCGGCGGTCTCGCCGATCACCGGGCAGACATTCATCAGGCAGCGCTTGCCGGGCGCGAGCGAGTTGGGCCGGCCGGGCTCCGGGTCGAACCACATGATGCCGTTGTTGAGCAGCAGGCCGGTGGACGGCGACACGACGCGCGAGCCGAACACCGACAGCAGCGTCTGGGTCATCGCCACCATGTTGCCGTCGCGGTCGACGACCGAGAAATGCGTCGTGCAGGCCGGGCTGTGCGGCGCCTCGTTGTCGCCCATGCTGGCGAGGCGGTCGCGATAGGCGCCCGCGAAGGCGTCGGCGTAGGCGCCGAAGCTTCCCCCGTCCGGACGATGCGCGCCCGTCATCTCGCCGGCGCCGAGCCGCGAAAAGACATCGGCGATCGTCGGGCCGGCCGTCAGGTCGCCCGGCAGATAGAAGCCGCCGTCGCGATAGGGGGTGCGGGCGACCTCGGTGATCGTGGCGCGATAGGCCGCCAGGTCCTCGGCGGAGAGCGAGCCGCCCTTGGCCTGGACGTCGGCGGCGAGCGTGCGGGCGATATCGCCGTCGTAGAATTCGCGGTAGCCGCGCTCGGCGAGCGCCGCCAGGGTCTCGGCCATCGCCGGGTTGGCGATGCGCCGGTCGACCAGCGCGGTCCAACCGGGCACCGGCGGCCACATGCCGTCCTCGAGGAAGAGCGCTGCCGCGTCGGCGTCCCGGGCCAGCGACCGGGTGTTCGAGGCCAGGATCAGCGCCGCGTACCAGTCGATCTGCAGCCCTTCCCGGGCAAGCGCGATCGCTGGCTGCAGCAGGTCCTGCCAGTCCCGCCTGCCGAAGCGCTGATGCGCCTGGCCGATCCCGTCGACGACGCCCGGCACCGCGACGGCCTTGGCACCCTCGACATTGCGGTCGCCCACAACCGCCTTCCACGCAAACAGGTCCGACGCGACGCCTTCGCCGGAGAGCGGATAGTCGGCGGGATCGAGCGCCGCCGGGGACCGCATGCCGTAGTGGACGCAGTAGGCCTTCTGCTCGGCCTGCCGCCAGATCATCATCGCGCCGCCTCCGGCCGGCCCGCTCATCCACGGCTCGAGCACGCCCAGGGCGAAGGAGGTGGCGACGGCGGCGTCGATCGCGTCGCCGCCCTCGGCGAGCACCGCGGCGCCGGTTTCCGCCGCCAGCCGGCTCTGCGCCGCGACGATCCCGCCGGCGGAGCGGATCGCGGGTTTGCGGACCGTCTGCGAGCGGGAGAACGCGTTCATCGCGCGGGCTGTCGGCGCGGCGCCACGCTCGTCCCCCCGGGAGCCCCGGGCGGCGATTTCGGCGAGGTAGCGATTTCGGCAAGTATCATAATGTGATATCCGCGACTGTAATATGCTAAGCTACGCATCAGGTCACGAACTAGTCAACACCCGCCGCTGCGCATAATTTGTGCAGTGCATCATGACGGAACGGCAGATGGATTCGATTGCTCCCAGGCAGGACACGTTGTTTGTTTCTTCTCTCGAGAAGGGCATGCGCGTCCTCGCCGCCTTCGACGAGACCCATAGCGAGATGGGGCTGCGCGATCTCGCGGCGGCGACCGGGCTCGACAAGAGTGCGACGCAGCGCTTCGCCAACACGTTCCATCGGCTCGGCTATCTGGAAAAGGATCCGCAGACCCGGCGGTATCGGCCGGCGATCAAGTTCCTCGAACTCGCCAACGCCTTCCTTTTCGCGGACGAGACGGTGCGGGCGGCGATGCCGCGGCTGATCGACCTGCGGCAGGCGCTGGGCGAGACGGTGAATCTCGCTTTGCTCGACGGCGACAGCATCGTCTATGCCGCCCGCATGCCGAATGCCCGCACCAGCTACGCCGCGACCATCGTCGGCCGGCGCGCGCCGGCGCTGAACACCTCCAGCGGTCGGGCGATGCTATCGCTTCGGCCGCCGGAGGAGCGCCGCCGCTGCGCCGAGGAATGGCCGATGAAGCGCTACACGCAGAACACGGTGATGGACCGCATGGCGGTGCTGCGCCTCATCGACGAGGCCGCCGAGACCGGCTACGCGATCGGCTATGACGAGCTGCTGATGAACGAGGTCGGCATCGCCGCACCGGTGCGCGGCAAACGCCGCACGGCGGCGATCCAGTGCTCGGTCTCGGGCCTCAAATGGGACCGCGCCCGCATCGAGGCCGCCATCGTCCCGCATCTGGTGGATGCCGCCAACTCGCTGTGACCGAGGCGACGGCCGGCGGGGCGCCGCTTGACTGGCGCCAACTTGGGCATCGCCGCTGCCCTGCGATCGCGGCGCGGCAGGACCTTCTCAGCCGCCGGTCCACCACAGCGTCGCGGCGGCGACGCCGGAATAGCGCAGCACCTTGCCGACGCTGACCAGCACGACGAACGGCACGAGCGGCGTCCGCAGCGCGCCGGCGACCACGGTCAGCGGATCGCCGACGATCGGCACCCAGGCGAACAGCAGCGTCCAGAGCCCGAAGCGCTCGAACCAGGACGCTGCCTGTCCATAGGCCGCTTCCGACACCGGAAACCAGCGCCGCCCCATGAAGCGGGCGAGGAAGCGCCCGCAGAGAAAGTTGGCGAGCGACCCGGTGACGTTGCCGAAGGAGGCGGCGGCGACGAGCAGGAGGGGCTCGCCGTAGCCATTGGCGAGCAGCCCGGAGAGCAGCGCCTCGGAGGATCCCGGCAGCAGCGTCGCCGCCAGGAACGAGGCGAGCATCAGCCCGCCGTAAAGCCCCGGATCACCCATGCCGAATGCCGGCGCGGTGGCAGGGGGCGGCTATTCCGCCGCTTCCTGGTAGTCTTCCATCGGCGGGCAGGAGCAGACGAGGTTGCGGTCGCCATAGACGTTGTCGACCCGGTTGACCGGCGCCCAGTACTTGTCGACGCGGAAGGCGCCGGGCGGGAAGCAGGCCTGCTCGCGGCTGTAGCTGCGGTTCCACTCGCCGACGAGATCTTCCACCGTGTGCGGCGCGTTCTTCAGCGGGTTGTCGAGCGGGTCGGAGCGGCCCTCCTCGATGGCGCGGGCCTCCTCGCGGATCGCCAGCATGGCGTCGCAGAACCGGTCGAGCTCGGCCTTGGTCTCGCTCTCGGTCGGCTCGATCATCAGCGTGCCCGGCACCGGGAAGCTCATGGTCGGCGCGTGGAAGCCGCAGTCGATCAGTCGCTTGGCGATGTCGTCGACGCTGACGCCGGCCTTCTCCTGCAGGATGCGCGTGTCGAGGATGCACTCGTGCGCCACCCGGCCGTTCTCCGCCGCGTAGAGCACCGGATAGGCGTCGCGGAGGCGGCGGGCGATGTAGTTGGCGTTGAGGATCGCGACCTTGGTGGCCTGGGTGAGGCCGGCGCCGCCCATCATCAGGCAGTAGCTCCAGGAGATCGGCAGGATCGACGGCGAACCGTAGGGCGCCGCCGACACCGGCCCGGCCTCGCCGCCGGTCACGGGGTGCCCCGGCAGATGCGGCACGAGATGCGCCTTGACGGCGATCGGCCCCATGCCCGGCCCGCCGCCGCCATGCGGGATGCAGAAGGTCTTGTGCAGGTTGAGATGGCAGACGTCGGCGCCGAAATCGCCCGGCCGCGCCAGCCCGACCAAGGCGTTCATGTTGGCGCCGTCGAGATAGACCTGGCCGCCGTGCTGGTGGACGATGTCGCAGAGCTCGGCCACCCGCGTCTCGAACACGCCGTGCGTCGAGGGATAGGTGATCATGCAGGCGGCAAGGCGCTCGCCGTACTGCTCGGCCTTGGCGCGGAAATCGTCGACGTCGATGTCGCCGTTCGCCGCGGTGCGGACCGGCACCACCTTCATGCCGGCCATCTGCGCCGAGGCGGGGTTGGTGCCGTGGGCCGACGTCGGAATCAGGCAGACGTCGCGCTCGGCGCCGCCATTCTCGCGGTGATAGGCCCGGATGGTGAGGAGCCCGGCATATTCGCCCTGCGCGCCCGAATTGGGCTGCATCGACACAGCGTCGAACCCGGTGATCTGGCAGAGCTTGGCGCAGAGATCGTCGATCAGCGCCTTGTAGCCGAGCGCCTGGTCGGCCGGCACGAACGGGTGCAGCTCGGCGAATTCCGGCCAGGTGATCGGCAGCATCTCGGCCGTGGCGTTCAGCTTCATCGTGCAGGAGCCGAGCGGGATCATCGAGCGGTCGAGCGCGAGGTCGCGGTCCGAGAGCCGGCGCATGTAGCGCGTCATCTCGCTCTCCGCCCGGTTCATGTGGAAGACCGGGTGGGTCATGTAGGCGCTGCTCCGCAGCAGCTTCTCCGGCAGCCGGTAGGTCAGCGGGAAGTCGGCGACCTTCATGTCGCCGCCGAAGGCCCGCCACACCGTCTCGATGTTGCCGGGTCGGGTGCGCTCGTCGACGCTGATGCCGATCCGGTCGGTGCCGATCTTGCGCAGGTTCACCCCGCCTGCGACGGCGGCGTCGAGGATCACCCGCTGCAGCCGCCCGACCTCCACCGTCACCGTGTCGAAGAACGCGTCGGGCTCGACTTTGTAGCCGAGCTTCTCGAGGCCGGCGGCGAGCAGGACGGCGCGCTGGTGGACGCGCTGGGCGATCGCCTTGATGCCGGACGGGCCGTGGAACACGCCGTACATCGCCGCCATGACCGCCAGCAGCACCTGCGCGGTGCAGATGTTGGAGGTCGCCTTCTCGCGGCGGATGTGCTGTTCGCGGGTCTGCAGCGCCAGCCGGTAGGCGCGGTTGCCGCGCGAATCCACCGAGACGCCGACGAGGCGGCCGGGCATCGCGCGCTTGTGGGCGTCCTTGACCGCCATGAAGGCCGCGTGCGGTCCGCCATAGCCCATCGGCACGCCGAAGCGCTGGGCCGAGCCGATGGCGATGTCGGCGCCCATCTCGCCGGGCGTGCGCAGCAGCGCCAGCGCCAGCGGATCGGCCGCCATGATGGCGATCGCCTGCTCGCCATGCAGTGCGGCGATGATGTCGCCGAAGTCGCGTACGTGCCCGTATGTGCCGGGATACTGGACGATGGCGCCGAAGACGGCGGTTGCGTCGAGATCGGTGAAGGGATCGCCGACGACGACCGACCAGCCGAGCGGCTCGGCGCGGGTGCGGATCACCGCGATGGTCTGGGGATGGCAGTTCTCGTCGACGAAGAACACGTCGCGCTTCGCCTTGGCGACGCGATGCGCCATGGCCATCGCCTCGGCGGCGGCCGTCGCCTCGTCGAGCAGCGAGGCGCTGGCGACGTCGAGGCCGGTCAGATCGGCGATCATCGTCTGGAAGTTGAGCAGCGCCTCGAGCCGGCCCTGGCTGATCTCCGGCTGATAGGGCGTGTAGGCCGTGTACCAGGCAGGGTTCTCGAGGATGTTGCGCTGGATGACCGGCGGGGTGATCGTGCCGTGGTAGCCCTGGCCGATCAGCGACACGAGGTTGCGGTTCATGTCGGCCGTCTCGCGCAGCGCGTCGAGCGCCTGGCGCTCGGTCATTGCCGGACCCCATTCGAGCGGCGCCTTCTGGCGGATCGAGGCCGGCACGGTGGCATCGATGAAGGCGTCGAGGCTTTCGGCGCCGACGACCTTCAGCATCGCCTCCATCTCGGCCGGCGAGGGGCCGATATGGCGGCGGTTGGCGAAGTCGTAGGGCTCGTAGTCGGTGTATTCGAAGCTCATCGGATCAGGCCTGCCCGACCATCGCGTTGTAGGCGTCCTCGTCCATCAACTCCGCCGCGGCGCTGGCATCGGCGAGCTTCATCTTGAAGAACCAGCCGGCTTCGGCCGGATCGCTGTTGACGATCGACGGGTCGTCGACGATCGCCTGGTTGACCTCGATGATCTCGCCGTCGAGCGGCGCGTAGATCTCCGAGGCGGCCTTCACCGATTCCACCACGGCCGCGTCGTCACCCTTGGCGAAATTCGCGCCGACGGCCGGCAGTTCGACGAAGACCAGGTCGCCGAGCTGCACCGAGGCGTGCGGGGTGATGCCCACCGTCGCCACGTCGCCCTCGATCCGCAGCCACTCGTGCTCCTTGGTGTATTTCAGCATCGGAATATTCCTTCAGTGTCTACCGGCGCTTGTAGCCGGGCGTGACGAAGGGCAGGGAGGTGACGACGACGGGAAGCCGCTTGCCGCGCACCTCCGCAAAGAGACGGGTGCCCACTCCCGCCTGTTTCGTCGGAACGTAGCCCATGGCGACGGGCGCCTCCAGAGAGGGCGCGAAGCCGCCGGAGGTGACGGCGCCGATCGGCTCGCCGCCTTCCTCCTCGGCATAGAGCGGCGTGCCGGCGCGGATCGGCGCCTTGGTCTCGGGCCGCAGCCCGACGCGCCGGCGCGCGGCGCCCGCGCACAGCTGCTTTAGGATCGTGTCGGCGCCGGGAAAGCCGCCGGCGCGTTCGCCGCCGGCGCGCCGGATCTTCTGGATCGCCCATTCGAGGGACGCTTCCACCGGGGTCGTGGTGGTGTCGATGTCGTTGCCGTGCAGGCAGAGGCCGGCTTCCAGGCGCAGGGAGTCGCGGGCCCCGAGCCCGACCGGCGCCACGCCGTCGATGGCGAGCAGCGCTTGTGCAAGCCGCGCCGCATCGGCTGCCGGCACCGAGATCTCGAACCCGTCCTCGCCGGTATAGCCGGAGCGCGAGACGACGCAGCCGGCGCCGACGAGCTCGACCGCCCGGACGTCCATGAAGCGCATGCCGGCAACGTCGGGAGCGAGCGTCGCCAGCGCCGCTTCCGCCGTCGGTCCCTGCAGGGCGAGCAATGCCCGATGCGGCAGGTTCTCGACGGTGCAGGTGGCGGCGAGGCCGGCCTCCAGATGCGCCAGGTCCTGCTCCTTGCAGGCGGCGTTGACGACGAGGAACAGATGGTCGCCGCGGTTGGCGATCATCAGATCGTCGAGAATGCCGCCCGACTCGTCGGTGAAGAGGCCGTAGCGCTGGCGGCCTTCGGGAAGGCCGGCGACGTCGACCGGGACCAGCGTCTCCAGCGCCAGCGCCGCGTCGCGCAGCTTGCCGGAGCGCGGGCGGATCGCGATCTGCCCCATATGGGAGACGTCGAACAGCCCGGCGGCGCTGCGGGTGTGAAGGTGTTCCTTCATGATCCCGGCGGGGTACTGCACCGGCATCTCGTAGCCGGCGAATGGCACCAGCCGCGCACCCAGCGAGACGTGGAGGTCGTAAAGCGGGGTCCGCTTGAGGTCCGTCATGCGCGCCAGCTCCTTGTGAAAGTCGCGATTCGTCCGTGCGGACGATAGGCCGGGTGGTGGTTAGTCCCAGTCGGGCGGCGCGTCTACCCCGGCGGCGCCGATGCGAGCGCTGCCGCCACCGCGCACCGGCAGGCGAGCACCGCCGCATCGTCCTCTGCCGGAGCTTCGCCGGCCGCCCGCGCCGCGCCGAGCAGCGCCGCGACGGCCGCGGCGACATCCGTCAGCCTGTCCGGGGCGATGCCGATGCGGGCGGCGAGTTGGCTGCCGAAGCGCAGGCCGTGGGCGCCGCGCGTGCCGGGCACGGGGCAGCGCCCGACCAGCAGATGGCCGCGCTCCAGCGCCGCCATCGCCGCCTTGGTAGCATCGAGATCGCCGATCGGCACGACAACCTGATGGCTTTGCGCTGGCACGCCTGGCAGGAGCACCGGCAGGCCCGCCGCGGCCAGCGCCGCCTTGAGCGCGGTCGCCAGCTCGATCGTCCGGCGCGCATAGGACCCGCCGTCACGGAACTCGGCAAGGACGCCGGCGAGGGCCGGCAGGCGCGCCAGGTCCTGGTTGGCGAGGAGGGCGCCGTCGACGAAGCGGGCGAAGCGCTCGCCGGTCTCCCGGTCGGCGCCGGCGACGATGGCGCCGGTCGGACCGGCCAGCGTCTTGTAGGTCGACATGGTCAGGAGATCGACGCCGGCGCGAAGCGGATTGGGAAAGACTCTGCCGGCGGCGAGGCCGGCGACATGCGACAGGTCGTAGACCGTCAGTGCGCCGGTTTCCCGGGCCGCGGCGACGACGGGTTCGAGCGTGTCCGGACCGAGCATCACGCTGCGACCGAGCATCACCAGGCGCGGCCGGTGGGCGCGGATCAGCGCGGCGGTCGCCAGCGCGTCGAGGCACTGCCGCGCGGCGTCGAAGGGCAGCTCGACGATGTCGAGGCCGAACAGCGACGGCGTGCCGCCGCGGCGCTGGCTGAGATGGCCGCCATCGCTCGCCGCCGGGGCGAGGATCGTGTCCCCGGGGGCGGTGAAGCAGGCAAAGACGGCGAGATTGGCGATGGTGCAGCTCGGCAGGCGGCAGTCGCCCCATGCCGCCTCGAAGACCTCGCAGGCCAGCCGGCTGGTGAGAACTTCCAGCGAGGCGGCGAAGTCGCTGCCCGGCTGCTCCTTGTCGTGCGGCGGGCCCATGAAGGGCATCAGGCTCAGCGTCGGGTCGAAGCCGGCGGCGAGCGCCGGCGTCAGGATGTTGGCGCCGGCATAGAGGTTCAGCCGTTCGTGCCTGAGACGCTGCGCCTCGCCGCGCACCCGTTCGGCGAGCCCGGCCTGAACCTCGTCCGCCCCTGCACCGGCAAGGTCGTCGAAGCGGTCGGTGCGGGTCATGCGCGTCCCGCCATCAGCGGGCCGCGCTCTCGCGCACCGCGCCGGATGCCAGCAGCGCATCGACGGAAGCGTCGTCCCAGCCGTATTCCGCCAGCACCTCGCGGCTGTGCTGGCCGAGCAGCGGCGCCGGGCGGGTGACGCCGCCGGGCGTCTCGGAAAACTTTATCGGCAGGCCGATCGCCTTGACCGGCCCGGCCGTCGGGTGCGTCGTTTCGACCACCATCTCGCGATAAAGGGTCTGCGGGTCGCGATGCATCTCGCCGACGTCGAGCACCGGCCCCGCCGGGACGCCGGCCGCCTCCAGCCGTTCCAGCCATTCGGCCGACGTCCGGGTGGAGAAATGCCCGTCGAGGATCTCGGCGAGGGCGGCAAGGTTCTGCATGCGGCCGTGATTGTCGGCAAAGCGCGGGTCGGAGGCGAGTTCCCCGGCGCCGATCACCGCCAGCATGCGCTCCCAATTCTTCTGGTTGGCCGCGCCGAGATTGATCCAGCCGTCTTCCGTGCGGAAGGCCTGGTAGGGGGCGTTCAGCGGGTGGGCGGAGCCGAGCGGTCCCGGCGCCACGCCGGTGGCGAAGGCGATGGCCGACTGCCAGTAGGTATGGGTGATGCCGGCCTCGAACAGCGAGGTGTCGATCTTCTGTCCTTCGCCGGTCTGCAGCTTGCGGGCATAGGCGGCGGCGCAGCCGAGGGCGCCGAGGATGCCGGCGGTGATGTCGGTGACCGGCGCGCCGGACTTCACCGGCGGGCGACCGGCGCCCTCGCCGGTGATCGACATCAGCCCGCTCATCCCTTGAGCGATCAGGTCGAAGCCGCCGCGGCCGGCATAGGGCCCGGTGCGGCCGAAGCCGGAGATTTCGCAGTAGATCAGCCCGGCATTGGCCTCGCGCAGCGTCTCGTAGCCGAGGCCGAGCTTCTCCATCGTGCCCATGCGGTAGTTCTCGATGACGACGTCGGCGGTCTCCAGCATGCGCCGGAGCACCGCCTTGCCGTCGTCGCTCTTGAGGTCGAGGACGATGCCGCGCTTGTTGCGGTTCATCATCATGTAGGCGGCGGATTCGCCGTTGATGTCCGGCGGCAGGAAGCGGCGGGTGTCGTCGCCTTCCGGCTTCTCGACCTTGACGACGTCGGCGCCCATGTCGGCGAGCATCATGCCGCACACCGGGCCGGCCATGATATGCGCCAGCTCGACGACCTTCATGCCCTCGAGCGGGCCCTTGGCGGCAGCCATCAGCGGTTCTTCCATTCGGGTTTGCGCTTGCCGAGGAAAGCTTCGATACCCTCCTTGAAGTCGGCGCTCATATAGGCCTGGACGACGAGATCGCGGTCGTTGGCGCCGGCGCCCTCGACGCGCAGGCGCCGCATCGCCTCCTTTGTGGTGGCGAGCGTGATCGGGGCGTGCCCGGCAAGCAGCGTGGCGAGTTCCTCCGCGCGGGCGATCAGCGCCGCGTGGTCGGGGACGATCTCCGAGACGAGGCCGCAGGACGCTGCCTCCTCCGCGCCGATGAGCCGGGCGGTGAAGATGATCTCCTTGGTGCGGCCGGGGCCCATCAGGCCGGACAGGCGCGAGAGATTGGCGATCGACAGGCAGTTGCCGAGAGTGCGCGCGATCGGAAAGCCGAAGCGCAGGTCCGCGGTGGCGATGCGGATGTCGCAGGCTGCTGCGATGCCGGCGCCGCCGCCGGTACAGGCGCCCGAGATCGCCGCGATAATCGGCAGCCTGCAGGCCTCCACCGCGCCCAGCACCACGTCCATCTTGTGCTCGTAGTCGAGCGCGTCCTGGTCGGTGGAGAAGCCGCGGAACTGCGTCATGTCGGTGCCGGCGGCGAACGCCTTCTCGCCGGCGCCGGTGACGACGAGGCATTTCACCGATCCGTCGGTCGGCACCGTCCGGCAGATCTCCGCCAGGCCCTCGTACATGGCGAAGGTCAGCGCGTTGCGGGCCTGCGGCCGGTTCAGCGTGATCCAGCCCGTCGTGCCCCGGACCTCGTAGAGGAGTTCGTCATGGCTCATGGGGCTACCTGTAGAAATATTCGACGAGGAACATCGGGACCGCCGGCACATAGGTACACAGGAAGAGCACGAAGAGCAGCACGCCGATGAACGGCAGGTTGGCTTTCGAGACGTCCCAGATATTCGCCTTGGCGATCGAGCAGGCGACGATCAGCACCGAAGCCACCGGCGGCGTCTGCTGGCCGATGGCAAGGTTCAGCGTCACCACCAGCCCGAAATGCACCGGGTCGATGCCGGCCTGCTGGATCAGCGGCACGATCACCGGCACGACCAGGATGATCGCTGCGGCCGAGTGCAGGAAGAACCCGATGATCAGGAAGAAGACGTTGAGGATCAGCAGGATCAGGTACTGGTTGGTGGTGATGTCGAGGATGCCGGCGGCCAGTTCCTGCGGCACGCGGGCCTGCGTCAGGTAGCTGCCCATCAGGATCGAGGCGGCGACGAGGAGCATGACGACGGCGGTCTGGATGCCGCCCTCCAGCATCGCCTGCTTCAGCTGCTTCCAGTCGACCTCGCGGTACCAGATGCCGACCAGGATGGAGGCGACGACGGCGACGCCGGCGCCTTCGGTGGCGGTGACGTAGCCGCCGAAGATGCCGCCGAGGATGATCACCGGCAGGGCGAAGGTCGGCAGCGCGTCGAGGAACGTGGCGCGCAGGTGCCGCAGGTTGAAGGCTTCCTCGATCGGCAGGTTGTACTTCACCGCGTAGTAGTAGGCGACGCCCATCAGGCCGGCGGCGCCGATCAGGCCCGGCACGACGCCGGCGACGAAGAGCTGCTCGATGCTGGTGCCCGACGCGACGGCATAGAGGATCATCGGTATCGACGGCGGGATGATGATGGCGAGCGAGGCCGACGAGGAGGTGATCGCCGCCGCGAACGGCGCCGAGTAGCCGCGCTTCTTCATCTCCGGAATGATGATCGAGCCCATGGCCGCGACGTCGGCGACCGCCGAGCCCGAGATTTCGGCGAAGAACAGCGACACGCCGACATTGACCATCGCCAGCCCGCCGCGCACGAAGCCGATCAGCGCCGAGACGAAGGCGATCAGCCGCCGCGTGATGCCGGTGGCGTTCATGATGGCGCCGGCCAGCACGAACATCGGGATGGCGATCAGCGAGAACGAGCGCG
Organism: Aurantimonas sp. HBX-1; assembly: GCF_021391535.1. Classification (GTDB taxonomy): domain Bacteria; phylum Pseudomonadota; class Alphaproteobacteria; order Rhizobiales; family Rhizobiaceae; genus Aurantimonas. Next base: position 2,502,477 of record NZ_CP090066.1, on the reverse strand, counting down.
CGCCGTTGTACATGTCGAGCGCGATGGTCACGAGGGCGCCGGCGCCGTCGGTCAGGAAGATCGCCAGCACCGCCGACAGCGCCAGCGCGACGGCGATCGGCACGTTGATGCAGACCATCGCGACCAGCGCGACGAACATCGCCAGGATCATCATGGCCGGGTTCCCTCCTCGGCGGTCTCGTGGGCCAGCGGCGGGTGAACCAGCGACCGCCCGGCCATCACGTCGCGCCAGTAGTCCGGAAAGCTGAGCAGTTCGGCGACGATGAACAGGATGGCGCCGATCGGGATGATCGACTGGGTGAGGGCGACCGGCACCCATGTCAGGCTGACGAGGCTTTCGCCCTCGAGGATGCTGAGGACCTCGAGCCCGGACCAGGCCAGCAGCACGAAGAACAGGATCACCAGCGCCTCGGCCACGAGGACGGCGAACTTCCGCGCCTGCAACGGCAGCGACAGCAGCACGTCGTCGAAGCCGATATGGCTGCGTTTCAGCGCCGCCAGCGCCGCCCCGTAATAGGTGATCCAGGCGAGCAGCACGCCGGCGATCTCGTCATACCAGGAGAGCGAGGCACCCATCTTCCGGTAGATGACGGCCGAGACGACGACGACGGTCAGACCGATCATCAGGGCGATGACCACCCAGGTCAGGAATTCACCGAGGATTCTCGCCAACTGGCGCAATATCGCCTCCCGCGTCCGCCGGACGCCGTTTCATCGTTCATGCAGGGAGAGGGGAGCCGGCATGGCCGGCTCCCGGAGAAAGGACGAAGGCGCCGTCGGGGCTCAGGAGCCGGCGAGCGCCTGAATGTCCTCGACCAGTTTCTGGCCGCCTTCGACCTGCGTGCCGAATTCCTCGTAGATCGGCTTGGACGCGGCGATGAACGCGTCCTTGTCGGCCTCGTTGACCGCGACGCCCGCCTCCTCGATCTTGCCGACGAGCTCGTCGTCCATCTGCTGCGAACGCTCATAGGCGAAGTCGCTCGACTTGGTGGCGCAATCCTGGATGACCGTCTTCAGCTCGTCGTCCCAGCCCTCCCAGTTGCGCGTCGACGTCGTGAGGAAGGCGGGCGAATAGACGTGCCCGGTCATCGACATGAACTTCTGCACTTCCTGGAACCGCCCCGAGTAGATCTGCGCGAGCGGGTTCTCCTGGCCGTCGATGACGCCGGTCTGCAGCGCGGTGAACACTTCCGAGAAGGCCATCGGCGTCGGGTTGGCGCCGTAGCTCTGGAACATCTTCACCCGCCATTCGCCCTTCGGCACGCGCAGCTTGATGCCCTGGAGGTCGGCGGGGACGTTGACCGGCTTGACGTTGTTGGTGACGTGCCGGAAGCCGTTCTCCCAGAAGCCGAGGATCTGGTAGCCGCGCTCGGCGGCGGCGTCGACGAAGGTGTCGCGCATGCCGTCGCGAACCTTCTTCATGTGGTCGCGGCTCTTGATCAGATACGGCATCTCGAAGACGCCGAAGGTCGGCGACACGGAGCTCATCACGGACGAGGGGATGGAAAAGTCGATCTGCCCGAGCTTCAGCTTCTGCAGCATTTCCTCGTCATTGCCGAGCTGCGAGGAACCGTAGACATCCACGGTGGCCTTGCCGCTGGCGCCGACGCATTCGGCGAAATTCTCCGCCGTCGCCTCGTAGAGCGAGCCGGGGTCGCCGACATGGCCGAGGTCGAGGGATTCCTGCGCCCCGGCGCCGGCGGTGGGGGCAAGCAGCGCCGCCGCGGCGACGCCGAGCATCAATCTGCGTATCGTCATTGGTCTTCCTCCCGTTATCTTTTCGTTGGCAGGCGACTCCTCAACCGCCTGTTCGTCTTCTCCGCCCTGCCTACTCCGCCGCCTGTCGTGCCTCCGCCGGTGCTGCCGCGGCGAGTACCTTCATCGCCGCGTCGACGCCGCCGGATCGGTGCTTCACACCGGCCAGCTTCAGCCCCATCTCGACGCCTCCCAGCGTTCCGACGAGGGTGAGATCGTTGAAGTCGCCGAGATGGCCGATGCGGAAGATCCGGTCGGCGAGCTTCGACAGGCCGGCGCCGAGCGACATGTCGAAATGCTCGAGAATTGTCCTGCGCAGCGCGTCGGCGCCCTTGCCGTCCGGCATCATGACGGCGGTCAGCGCGCCGGAGTGCTGCGCCGGGTTGGCGCACAGCACTTCCAGCCCCCAGGCGCCGACGGCGGCGCGCGTCGCCGCGGCGTGGCGCTGGTGGCGGGCGAAGACGTTCTCGAGGCCTTCCTCGTCCAGCATCTCCAGCGCCGCGTCGAGGCCGTAGAGCAGGTTGGTCGCCGGGGTCGAAGGGAAAAAGCCGTTGGGATTCATCGCCAGCATCTCGTCCCACGCCCAGTAGGAGCGCGGCAGCTTCGCGCCCGCCTGGGCGGCGATCGCCTTGTCGGAGAGGGCGTTGAAGGAAAGGCCCGGCGGCAGCATCAGGCCCTTCTGCGAGCCGCTGATGGTGACGTCGACGCCCCATTCGTCGTGGCGGTAGTCGATCGAGGCGAGCGAGGAGATCGTGTCGACGAGGAACAGGGCGGGATGACCGGCCGCGTCGATCGCCTTGCGGATGTCGGCGATGGGCGAGACGCAGCCCGTCGAGGTCTCGTTGTGGACGACGCAGACCGCCTTGATCTCGTGCCCGGTGTCGGCCTTCAGCCGCTCGCCGATCGCCGCGGCATCGGCCCCATGGCACCAGTCGCCGGCGATGAACTCGGTCCGCAGCCCCAGCCGCTCGGCCAGCTTCTTCCACAGGGAGGCGAAGTGGCCGCTCTCGTACATCAGCACGAGATCGCCCGGCGAGAGCGTGTTGACCAGCGCCGCTTCCCAGGCGCCGGTGCCGGAACCCGGATAGATCACCACCGGATTGGTCGTCCTGAAGACGCTGCGGATGCCGGTCAGCACCCGCTTCGCCATCGCCTGGAAGTCCGGTCCGCGATGGTCGATCGTCGGCATGTCCATCGCGCGCAGCACGCGGTCCGGAACGTTGGTGGGGCCGGGAATCTGCAGAAAATGCCGGCCGGCTCGGTAGGTCACGATGGCGTCTCCCCGGGATCGCACGCGCTGTCGCACCCGATCCATCTCTCTCCCGCGCTCTTGCCGGCGCCATGGAATTTTGCAATCCAATTGGATTATGAATTCATTATGCGTGTCAAGCGGCCAACGTGATAATCGCCGCAGGGGGAGCCGGGCAGAATGGGGGAGATGATCCGGCCGGGCTTGGCGCGCCGACTGTCCCGCGACATCGCGGGCGAGGTGCATCTCGACCGCTTCACCCGCGGCCGCTACGCGACGGACGCCTCGATCTACCAGATCATGCCGGCCGGCGTCGTCGTGGCGAAGACCGCCGCCGACGTGGCGGCGGCGCTCGACGCGGCCCGCGAAGAGGGTGTTCCGCTGACCATGCGGGGCGGCGGCACCTCGCAATGCGGCCAGACGGTGAATTCCGGGCTGATCGTCGACACGTCGAAATATCTGAACCGCCTGCTGGAGCTCGACGTCGCCGGGCGGCGCGCGCTGGTCGAGCCGGGCATCGTGCTCGACGACCTCAACCGGCTGCTAAGGCCGCACGGCCTGTGGTTTCCCGTCGACGTCTCGACCGCCTCGCGGGCGACGATCGGCGGCATGGTCGGCAACAATTCCTGCGGGGCGCGGTCGCTGCGCTACGGCACGACCCGCGACAACGTCATCGCCATCGACGCGATCCTTTCCGACGGAACGGCGGGCCATTTCGGCCGGCTCGACCAGAATGCCGCGGGCGAGCCACCGCGCGACCTCGTCGCCGCCATGCTGGCGCTCGGCCGGCGGGAGGCAGACGAGATCGCCCGGCGCTTCCCGACGGTGCAGCGGCGGGTCGGCGGCTACAATATCGACGCGCTGACTCCGGCGGCCGAGCCGGTGAACCTGGCGCATCTCCTCGTCGGGTCGGAAGGCACGCTCGCCATCTCGACGGCGATCGAGATCGCCCTGTCGCCGCTGCCGAAGCCGACGAGGCTGCTCGGCGCCTGCCATTTCCCGACCTTCCGTGCCGCGATGGAGGCTGCCCAGCATCTCGTGGCGCTGAAACCCACCTCGGTCGAACTCGTCGACGCGACGATGATCGGCCTTGCCCGCAGGATCGACATGTTCGTGCCGACGCTGGAGGCCTTCGTCGAGGGCGATCCGGCGGCGCTGCTGCTGGTCGAGTTCGCCGACGAGCCGGACGAGAACGCCGCCAGCATGGCGGCGCTCGAGGACGTCATGGCCGGGCTCGGCTACGGCTTCGGGCGCGGCGGGCTGCACGAGGGCGGCGTCGTCGCGGTGGCAGACCTGAAGCTGCAGACCGCCATCGCCGAATTGCGCGCCGCCGGGCTCAACATCATGATGTCGATGAAGGAGGAGGGAAAGCCGGTCTCCTTCGTCGAGGACTGCGCCGTGCCGCTGGAGCACCTCGCGGACTACACAGACCGGCTGACGGCGATCTTCGAGAAGCACGGCACCCGCGGCACCTGGTACGCGCACGCCTCGGAAGGCTGCCTGCACGTGCGCCCGGTGCTCAACATCAAGCTCGACAAGGACGTCAAGGCGATGCGGGCGATCGCCGAGGAGGCGTTCGCCATGGTCCGCGAGTACAAGGGCTCGCATTCCGGCGAGCATGGCGACGGCATCGTCCGCTCGGAATTCCACGAGCAGATGTTCGGGAGCCGGATCGTCGCCGCTTTCGAAGAGGTCAAGACCGCCTTCGACCCGGGCAACCGGCTCAATCCCGGCAAGATCGTCGCCGCGCCCAAGATGGATGACCGCAGCCTGATGCGCTATCCGCCCGGCTATGCGGTCGAGGACCTCGCCACCGGCTTCGACTGGTCGGCCTGGCCGGGATCGGCGGGCGGCCTGCAGGGCGCCGTCGAGATGTGCAACAACAACGGCGCCTGCCGCAAATCCGCCGGCGCCGTGATGTGCCCGAGCTACCGCGTCACAAGCAACGAGCGGGACGTCACGCGCGGCCGCGCCAATACGCTGCGGCTGGCGCTGTCCGGCCAGCTCGGCCGCGACGCGCTGTTCTCCGACGAGATGGCCGAGACGCTGCAGCTGTGTGTGTCGTGCAAGGCCTGCCGGCGGGAATGTCCCACCGGCGTCGACATGGCGAAGATGAAGAGCGAGGTGCTCTACCAGCGCGGTCGGGTGAAAGGCTACTCGCTGAAGGACCGGCTGATCGCCGCCCTGCCGCGTTACGCGCCGGTGGCGGCCCGGCTGTCCGGCCTGGTCGGCCTGCGCGATCGCGTCCCGGCGCTGGCAGCGCTGTCGGAACGGCTGGTCGGACTGTCCCGTCGCCGCTCGCTGCCGCGCTTCCGGCGCGACTGGTTCCGCGACGGCGAGGGCGCTGTGGCCGGGCGGCAGCAAGAGACTAAAGGCGTGGTGCTGTTTGCCGACACGTTCGGGCGCTGGTTCGATCCGGAGACGCTGCGGGCCGCCGTGCGCGTGCTGGAAGCCGCCGGCTATGCCGTGAAGACCGCCGCGGTGCCGCAGGGCGGGCGGCCGCTCTGCTGCGGCCGCACCTATCTCGCCGCGGGCATGCTCGACCGGGCGAAAGCCGAGGCCGAGCGCACCATCGCCGCGCTGCTGCCGGAGATCGATCGCGGCTGGAGCGTCGTCGGGCTGGAGCCCTCCTGCATCTTCACGCTGCGGGACGAGTTCCTGGCGCTGGTGCCGGGCGCAGCGGCGGCACGCGTCGCCGAGCATTCGCTGCTCTTCGAGGAATTCCTGATGCGCGAGCAGAAGGCCGGGCGGCTCAGCCTGCCGCTTCGCCCGCTCGGCCGGCCGGCGCTGCTGCACGGCCACTGCCACCAGAAGGCCTTCGGCGCCATGTCGTCGGTCGAGGGAGCGCTGCGGCTGATCCCGGAGATCGACCTGTCGGTGGTGGAATCATCCTGCTGCGGCATGGCGGGGGCGTTCGGCTACGATGCGGCGACGATCGACATCTCCATGGCGATGGGCGAGCTGTCGCTGCTGCCGGCGGTGCGCGCGGCGCCCGCCGACGCGGTGATCGTCGCCGACGGCACGTCCTGCCGCCACCAGATCGACGACGGTGCGAAGCGCCAGGCGCTGCATGTCGCGCAGGTTCTGGCGGCGGCGCTCGAGCCGGCCGCGGTGTCCGCAGCGCAAGCCCGCGAAGGGGGAGTGAGCCGATGAGCCTTGCCAATCCGCGCCGTGACGGCCCGCTCGCGCGGCCGGCCCTTGCCGTGGAACTGACGGACCGGCTACGCCGGATGATCATGGAGGGCGAGTTGACGCCCGGCGAGAAGGTCCCGGAAAGGCTGCTGACGGAGCGGTTCGGCGTCTCCCGGACGCCGATCCGCGAGGCGATCAAGGTGCTGGCCCACGAGGGCTTCGTGACGTTGCTGCCCAATCGCGGGGCGGTGGTCGCGTCGCAGAGTCTGTCGGAACTCGCCGAGCTGTTTCCGCTGGTCGCCGTGCTGGAGGGGCTGGCGGGCGAACTGGCGGCGACGCGGGCCACCGACGCCGAGATCGCCGCCATCGGCGCCGATACGGTGCGGCTCCGCGGCGCCTACGAGAACCAGGACCGTCCCGCCTATTTCGCCATCAACCAGGCGATCCATTCGGCGATCCTGTCGGCGGCGCGCAGCCCGACGCTGGTGCAGCACCATTCGATCCTGGCGCGCCGGGTCTACCGGGCGCGCTACCAGGCGAACCTGACGCCGGAACGCTGGCTGGCCGCGACCGCCGAGCACGAGGCCATCGCGGCGGCGCTCGAGGCGCGTGAAGGCGAGCATCTCGGGCGGCTGCTGCGCGAGCACCTGACCCACAAGCTGCAGGCCCTGGCGGCGAGCCTCTCGGAATAAGCCTTCGCGCGCCGGCCCGGGTGCAGCTGCCGACCCTGACGGGTCACCCCGCGCGAGACACCCCGTCCTCTTCCTTGAGGGTCTTGGCGGAGGCGGCCTTGGCGGACCCGCCGCGCTGCTTGGCCGCGCGCGAACCGAAGGCGCGCAGGATCGCCTGCAGCTCCGGCTCCTCGACCAGTTCGCTCGCCTGCTCGACCGGGTGCCAGGCGCGCCGGCGCTCGGCGCTTTCCGGCCACTCGTCGAGGAGCTGCGCCACCTTCATCGGGAATACCGTGACGCGGCACGGGATCGCGCCCGTTTCGATCCGCTTGTCGTAATCGTAGGTGCCGAGCGCGGTCTTGTCGGCCTTGCCGACGACGCCCGCTTCCTCGTAGGCCTCGATGGCCGCGGCCCGGTGCGGACGCCGGTTCTTCATCGGCCAGCCTTTCGGGATGACCCATCGCCCGGTGTCGCGGGAGGTTACCAGCAGTACCTCGACGCCTTCGGCGCCAGCCTGGAAGGGCAGGGCGGCGAACTGCTTGCGGCGTTTGGTCTTCGGCATGGCGGCATCCGGCTCCGTCGGCAGACTGTCCGAATCGGGAGCGTCACCCATGCTTACAGGGCGATGCGGCAATCGGGAACGATAAGAAGTCTGAAACACTTAGGTACTGTCACCCCGATCCACAAATATTCTCGCGATCACGGTATATAATTCCGGGCGGACGGCTGGTGCGGAGCGAATTCGGCGACGGGGCCTTGCGGCGCTCGGCCAGCCCATCCATCTACCATCCACACGGATGGAGAGACATTTCGATGGCAAACGAGATCCAGACGGCGAAAGCCGTCGCCGACAGCGAGAAAATCACCATCAATCTCGGCTTCGTCGATCTCGGCCAGATCGAGCTGCTGGTGAAGGAGGGGTTCTACTCGAACCGCACCGACTTCATCCGCACTGCCATCCGCAACCAGCTGGAACGCCACGAGCATGCGGTCCGCCAGTCCGCGGCGCGCCGCTCCTTGGACCTCGGGCTGCGGCGGGTGACGCGATCGGACCTCGAGGATTTCCGGGCTAGGGGGGAGACCCTTGCGCTCAACGTCCTCGGCCTCGCGATCATCGATCCGGACGTTTCCGCCGAACTCGCGCTCGACACCATCGCCTCGCTGCACGTGCTCGGCTCGCTGCAAGCCAGTCCCGCCGTCAAGGCAGCTCTTCGCGGCCGCATCGGCTGACCCGATAGGCCGCAGCAGATTCACCCCAGGAAGGGGAATTCCATGAAGCCACTATCCGGAATCGACATGATGGAAGTCATGCGGCTGACCCGCCGGGGTCGCCTGAACGAGGCGATGGCCATGCTCGGCGGCACCGGCCGCAAGAGCGGATCCGGGGCGGCAGCCGAGGACCGTGCCGCCACCCCGCGCCCGCGAGCAGCCCCCTCTGCATTCCCGGCCGGCCTCGCGGAACGCTGGCGCCGCATGGCGGATGCCGGCGCCGTCAGGCGCACAGGCGCCGAGCCGGCGTCGCCACACGACGTTCCGGTGCCGGCGGGCGCACGGTTCGAGACCCGGCTCTTCGCCAATACCGCCGGCACGCGCGACTACAAGCTCTACGTCCCCAGCAAGCCCGCCGGGCGGGCGCTGCCGCTGGTCGTCATGCTGCACGGCTGCACCCAGTCGCCGGACGACTTTGCCGCCGGCACCCGCATGAACGAACTGGCGGAGGAATTCGGCTTTCTCGTCGTCTATCCAGCACAGTCGAAGGCCGCCAACAGCTCCAAGTGCTGGAACTGGTTCTCTGCCGCCGACCAGGAGCGCGAGCGCGGCGAGCCGTCGCTGATCGCCGGCATCACCCGCGAGGTCATCGCCGAATTCGGCGTCGACCCGAAGCGCGTCTATGTCGCCGGCCTGTCGGCGGGCGGCGCCCAGGCGGCAATCATGGGCGCCACCTATCCGGATCTGTTCGCCGCCGTCGGGGTGCATTCGGGCCTCGCCTGCGGGGCCGCCCGCGACGTCGCCTCGGCGTTTGCGGCGATGAGCAAGGGCGGCGCCCCCTCGACGGGGCGCGGCACCGGCATTCCGACCATCGCCTTTCACGGCGACGGCGACGCGACGGTCAACAAGGTCAATGGCGAGCACGTCATCGCCCAGGCCAAGGCCGGCGACGATTTCATCGCCGAGCGGGAAAAGGGCCGCTCGCCGGGCGGCGTCTCCTATACCCGCACGCGCTACCGCGACGGACGCGGCAGGGCGCTGCACGAGCACTGGCTGCTGCACGGGGCCGGCCACGCCTGGGCCGGCGGCAGCAGCGCCGGCAGCTATACCGATCCGGGCGGCCCGGATGCCAGCCGCGAGATGCTGCGCTTCTTCCTCGAGCAGGATGGCCCGTCGCGCTGACGCGGTGGCGCCTTGCCGGGGCGGGCCGCCGGCATGATGATGCCGGACGGGGATGCGCCACAGCAGGGAAGTGCCATGGGCGGCGACGGCCAGGACGAGACGATCGACTTCCTTCGCCGCACGGCGTTCGGAGATGTCGCTCCGACCGGGATCGAGACCGTTCAGACGCATATCTCCCTCGTCCTCATCGGCGGCGGAACGGCGATCAAGCTCAAGCGGGCGGTGAGGCTCGGCTATGTCGATTTCTCGACGCCCGAGCGCCGGCTGGCCGCCTGCCAGCGTGAGCTCGAGCTCAACCGGCGAACGGCGCCGATGCTGTATCGCGGCGTCCGCCGGATCGTGCGCCGTCCGGATGGCGGACTGGCGCTGGACGCGGATGGCGAACTGGTCGACGCGGTCGTCGAGATGGCCCGGTTCGATGCCGACGGCCTGTTCGACCAGATGGCGATCGACGGCACGCTGACCGCGCCGCTGATGACGCGGCTCACCGGCCACATCGCCGGCTTCCACGCCGGCCTTCCGGCCGAGGAGGGAAGCGGCGGGGCGGCCGTGATGGCGGCCGTCCTCGCCATCAACGAGCGGGCCCTTGCGACCACCAGCGTGTTCCCGCCGGACGAGGTAGCGGCCTTCAACCGGCGCTTCCGGGAAGCCCTCGCCACCCACGCCGACCTGCTCGATCGCCGCGGCGCGGCCGGCAAGATCCGCCGCTGCCATGGCGACCTGCATCTTCGAAACATCTGCCTGGTGGCCGGCGAGCCGACGCTGTTCGACTGTCTCGAATTCGACGAGGCGATGGCGACCACCGACATCCTCTACGACCTCGCCTTCCTGCTGATGGATCTCTGGCACCGCGGCCTCGAGGAAGCCGCCAATTTGGTGCTGAACCGCTATCTCGACGCGCTCGACGAGAGCGACGGCCTGCCGCTGCTGCCCTTCCTGATGGCGGTGCGCGCGGCCGTCAGGGCGCATGTCGCGGCAACGCGGGCTGCCGACGGGGGCGCTGCGGGCGCGGCCGGCGAGGCGCACACCTATTTCGATCTCGCCCTCGACCTGCTCGCGCCGCGCGCGCCGCGGATGGTCGCCGTGGGCGGCCTTTCAGGCTCCGGCAAATCGACCGTCGCCGCGGCGATCGCGCCCGGGATCGGCCCCGTGCCGGGGGCGCGGATCCTGGCCAGCGACCGCATCCGCAAGCGCCACTTCGCCGTGCCCGCGGAAACGCGGCTGCCGGCCGAATGCTATGCGCCGGAGGTGTCGGACCAGGTCTATGACGAACTGATCGCGACGGCGGAGCGGGTCGCCCGGCTCGGCCATGGCGTGGTGGCCGACGGCGTGTTCGACCGGCCCACCGAGCGGGCGCGCATCGCGGCCGCCGCCGAAGCGGCCGGCGTGCCCTTCACCGGCCTCTGGCTGGAAGCGCCGGCGGAGCGGCTGCTGGAGCGGGTCGCCGGACGGACCGGGGATCCGTCGGACGCGACGCCCGACGTGGTGCGGGGCCAGCTGGCCCGCAGCAGGGCACCGGTGGAGTGGGAGGTTCTGCCGAGCGAGGCTTCGACCGAGATCGTCGCCGAACGTGCCCGCCGGCTGATCGACGGACGCTGACCCTCGATCGCGGCCTCAGCTCTAAACGTCTTCGGCGGTCTCGCCCAGCGCCTCGGTGGCCGAGCGCGGCAGGGGGCGGCCGTCATATTCCTCGTAGCCGAGCGATAGCGCCATGCACGCCAGCTCGACGCTCTTCGGGATCTCGACCTTCTTGCCGTCGCGATGGCCCTTTTCGTAATACTGGATGACGCGCTTCTTCAGCCCGAGCTTGTCGGCCGCGTCCTTCTGCTTGAGGCCGAGCGTCTTGCGCCAGGTCTTGAAGGTCTCAGGGGTCATTTTCTCTCCATGCGCCAGCGACACAGCGGGATTCAGTCTGGGGAAAGCTTTCATCCTGCACAATCGTTGCGCGGGCGTCGGCGACGCGCGGCTTTCTAGGCCGGCCCCGGTGGGCCTGCAATGGAAAAATATGCACCGAGTGCGCTAAAATCCGTTGACTTGGCGCACGAAGTGCACATCTTTATCGGTACGACACGCGGCTTGCCGGCCGGCTTCCAGGCGGAACCCACAGGGTTCCCCTGCGGCGGGAAGGCACGCTGCTTCTGGATCTTAAGCACGAGAGGAGCGGTAGAATGCTTGCAGATATCATCGTCGGTCGCTCTTCCTACGGCGGCGACCGCGACCGGGACGACCTTCACCGCCACGCCACGTTCAACTGTGGCGTGCGGGCCTGGTTCAAGCGCCTTCGAGCCCGGATGGGCTGGGCGTAACACGCCTGCGGAAATGACTGAAAACGACAACGGCGCCGGAGATCATCCGGCGCCGTTGTCGTTTCGGGTAGGAGGTGTTCCGCGCGATCAGGCGGCGGCGGAATCCGCCCGGTGCGCATCGATCATCCGGAAGAAGCGCTGGAACAGATAGTGCGAATCCTGCGGGCCGGGCGAGGCTTCCGGGTGGTGCTGCACCGAGAACACCGGCCGGTCGGACAGGCGCAGGCCGCAATTGCTGCCGTCGAACAGCGAGCGGTGGGTTTCCTCCACGCCCTGCGGCAGCGACCCGGCGGACACGGCGAAGCCGTGGTTCATCGAGACGATCTCGACCTTGCCGGTGGTGAAGTCCTTGACCGGATGGTTAGCGCCGTGATGGCCCTGGTGCATCTTCTCGGTCTTGCCGCCGAGCGCCAGCGCCATCAGCTGGTGGCCGAGGCAGATGCCGAATACCGGCACGTCCTTCTCGATCAGCGCCCGGATGGTCGGCACGGCATATTCGCCGGTGGCGGCCGGGTCGCCCGGGCCGTTCGACAGGAACACCCCGTCCGGCTGATGCGCCATGATCTCGTCGGCGGTCGCCGTCGGCGGAACCAGCACCACGCGGGCGCCTTCGCCGGCCATCAGCCGCAGGATGTTGCGCTTGGTGCCGTAATCGACGGCGACAATCGTGTAGCGCGGCTCGCCGCCCTTGGCATAGCCGCTGCCCCAGACCCAGGGCCGCTCGTCCCAGACCAGCGTCTCGGTGGTGGCGACGTCCTTGGCGAGGTCGAGGCCGACCAGGCCGCTCCAGGCGGCGGCGCGCTGCTTCAGGGCAGGGATGTCGAAATTGCCGTCCGGATCGTGCGCGATCACCGCATTGGGCATGCCCTTCTCGCGGATCAGCGCGGTCAGCGCCCTTGTGTCGATGCCGGAGAGCGCGACGACGCCGCGCGCCTTCAGCCAGGCGTCGAGATGGCCGGACGAACGGTAGTTCGAAGGCTCGGAGATCTCGGCGCGGAAGATCGCGCCGACGGCCCCGGCGCCCTTGACCGGGAGATCCTCCTGGTCCTCCTCGTTGGCGCCGACATTGCCGATGTGCGGGAAGGTGAAGGTGACGATCTGGCGGGCATAGGACGGATCGGTGAGGATCTCCTGGTAGCCGGTGAGCGCGGTGTTGAAGCACACTTCGCCCTCGATGGCGCCGGCGGCGCCGAGGCCGAATCCCTCGATCACCGTCCCGTCGGCCAGAACCAGCAATCCGGTCGCCTTCCGCTTCGTCCAGCCTTCGGTCATGATGTCTCCACGCTCTTTCTTCCGCAGGGTCCAGCCGTCGCGGGTCGCGTTGCCGCAGCCCCGATATCGGCGCAGGGCAGCCATGAGACAAGGGACTTGTGGACCGGTGCGGAAATCTCTACATCCGCCTCCGGTTGCACTGCAAGAGGCAGTGTCGCCCCCTCGCGCGTCCCGCGGCCCTGTTGGCCCGAGCGGCAACGCCGATGCAATCGAGAGACACGACAGAGTCACATTCTGCCGAAGCTGCGGCATTGCGCCCAGTTCGGCTTTACCTTCTTCTGCAACAAGTATGCATTACGCTGACTCGGGTCCCACTCGTGGGACGCGGTCGCCGGTGCGATAAAAACGAAAGCCTGACCATGCGCGAGCAACTCGCGGAAGCCCTTACCGTCGCCACCAGGAACCAGGAGCGCCGCCGCATCTGTACGCTGCGGCTGATCAACGCCGCGATCAAGGATCGCGACGTCGCCCAGCGTTCGGCGGGCCGGGACCCGGTGGGCGACGACGACATCCAGCTGATCCTCGCCAAGATGATCAAGCAGCGCATCGAATCGGCGAAGGCCTACGACGAGAGCGGCCAGCCCGACCTCGCCGCGCAGGAGCGCGAGGAGATCTGCGTCATCAGGGAGTTCCTGCCGCCGCAGCTCGGCACCGGCGAGATCGAGCAGGCCTGCAAGCAGGTGGTCGAGGAAACCGACGCCAAGGGCCTGCGGGATGTCGGCCGCTGCATGAATGCGCTGAAGGAGCGCTATCCGGGCCAGATGGACTTCAACCAGGCCTCGACCCTGGTGAAGGGCATGCTCCGCTAAAGCGGGGATCGGGCCCCGGCGAGGCGATGCCCCGGGGCCGTCAGAAGAACAGCAACCAGACCAGCGGCAGCAGCAGCGCCGTCGCCAGGGCATTGAGCCCCATGGCGAGGCCCGAGAAGGCGCCTGCCACCTCGCTCTCCTGCAATGCCCGCGCGGTGCCGATGCCATGCGACGCGGTGCCCATCGCGAGACCGCGCGCCGCCTCGTCGCGGATGCCGAGCAGGTTGAGCACCACCGGCCCCAGGGCCGCCCCCAGAATTCCCGTCAGGATCACGAACACCGCCGTCAGCGACGGCAGGCCGCCGAGCTTCTCGGCGATGCCCATCGCCACCGGCGCGGTCGCCGATTTCGGCGCCAGCGAGGCGAGGCTGACCGCGTCGAGCCGCGTCAGCGCGCCGACGGCGAGCGCCGAGGCGATGGCCGTGAGCGAGCCGGTGAGGAGGCTCGCGGCGATGGCGAGGGCGCTCCGCCGCACCCGGTCGAACTGCCGGTAGAGCGGGATCGCCAGCGCCACCGTCGCCGGGCCGAGCAGGAAGTGGATGAACTGCGCCCCCTCGAAATAGGTCTGGTAGCTCGTCCCCGTCGCCGTCAGCACCGCGACGACCAGCGCCACGGTGACGAGCACCGGGTTGAGCAGCGCCGTCGAGCCGGCCTTGTGGTAGAGCCAGACCGCGCCCTGATAGGCGACGAGCGTCATGGTCAGCGCCAGCAGCGGGCTGGCGGCGAGATACACCCAGACATCGACCAGCGTCTCACCCATCGGTGCGCTCCTTCCGGCCGGGGCCGAGCCGGTTCATCACCAGCGCCGTCGCCGCGATGGTCGCCAGCGTCGAGACCACCAGCGTCAGGCCGATCGACAGCGCCTCGCCCTCGAGCCGGCCGGCATGCATCATGATGCCGGCGCCCGCCGGCACGAACAGCAGCGACAGATTGGCGAGCAGCCCGTCGCCGACCCTGCCGAGGCTGGCCGGCACGCTCCTGCGCAGCATGAGGAATGAGAACAGCAGCGCCATGCCGATCACCGGGCCGGGCAACGGCAGGCCGAGCGCGACGGTGATCGCCTCGCCGGCGAGCTGGCACGCGAAGATGGCGGTGAGGGCCTGGAGCATCGGCATTTCCGGATTCGACGAGGATGGCAAAGACCTAGCCCACCGGAAGGCTGGGCGGAATGGGTCTTCCCGCGGCGTCGCCGCTCAGGCATTCGCCGCGTTCGCAAAGCGCCACGTGACCCCATCCCATTCCCCGTCCGAACGCGCTATCACCGCGCCATGCGCTTCCCGCCCGCCTTTCTCGACGACATCCGCGCCCGCGTTCCGATCTCGGACGTGATCGGCCGGCGCGTCGCGTGGGACCGGCGCAAGTCGCAGCCGGGCCGGGGCGACTACTGGGCCTGCTGCCCGTTCCACGGCGAGAAGACCCCGTCCTTCCACTGCGAGGATTCCAAGGGCCGCTACCACTGCTTCGGCTGCGGCGTCTCGGGCGACCATTTCCGCTTCCTGACCGAACTCGAGGGCCTGTCCTTTCCGGAAGCGGTCGAGCGGCTGGCCGGCGAGGCGGGGCTCGCCATGCCGGCGCGCGACCCCGAGGCCGAGCGGCGCGAGGAGGCCCGCGCCACGCTGGTCGACGCGCTGGAGCACGCGGCGCGCTTCTTCCAGGCGATGCTGCAGGAGGCGGACGGCGCCAGGGCGCGCGCCTATCTGCGCGACCGCGGCCTCCACCCGCAGACCCAGAAGGCCTTCGGCCTCGGCTACGCCCCCGATTCGCGCAACCGCCTGAAGGAGTATCTGGCGCAGAAGAATGTCGGCAGGGCGGAGATCGAGGCGGCCGGCCTCGTCGTCCATGGCGAGGGCATCGCCGTCTCCTACGACCGGTTCCGCGACCGCATCATGTTCCCGATTCTCGACCTGCGCGAACGCCCGATCGCCTTCGGCGGCCGGGCGCTGTCGCCCGACGTGTCGGCGAAATATCTCAACTCCCCGGAATCGGAGGTATTTCACAAGGGCCAGGTGCTGTTCAACCTCTCCCGCGCCCGGCGCGCCGCCAAGGCGGCCGGCACGCTGGTGGTGGTCGAGGGCTACATGGACACGATCATGCTCGCCCAGGCCGGGATCGAGCACGCCGTGGCGCCGCTCGGCACGGCGCTCACCGACCGCCAGATCGACCTGCTCTGGCGCGTCACCAGCGAGCCGATCCTGTGCTTCGACGGCGATGCGGCCGGCGTCAAGGCGGCGCACCGGGCGGCCGAGACCGCGCTGCCGGCGCTGAAGCCCGGCCGTTCCCTGCGCTTCGCGCTGCTGCCCGAGGGCAAGGATCCCGACGACCTGATCCGCGAAGGCGGCGCCGAGGCGATGCAGGGCGTCCTTTCGGCGGCGCGGCCGCTTGCTGACATGCTCTGGTCGCGCGAGACCGCCGGCGGCGACTACGACACGCCGGAGCGGCGGGCCGATCTCGAACACCGGTTGAAGGCGACGCTGCGGCAGATCGGCGACGAGAGCGTGCGCCGGCATTATCTCGCCGACGCCGACGAGCGGCTGCGCGGCTTCTTCGGGGCGGCGCGCGAGGCGCGCGGCGGCGGAAGGCGGCAGGGCGGCGATCGCGAGCGCGAGCGGGGCGGGCGTGCCGGGGGACGCGGCGCGGCAGGCGCCCAGGGCGCCAGGCGCTCGGCGATCTCCGAGCGCCTCGCCCGATCCAGCCTGACCCGCCCGGGCAAGGCCCCGGAGGCGGCGCTGCGCGAGGTCGCCATCGTGCTCGGCTTCGTCAATCACCCGGTGCTGATCAACGAGGCCTTCGACTATTTCGCCGATCTGGCGCTGCCCGACGGCGAACTCGCGCGGCTGCGCACGGCGGTGCTCGACGCCTATGCCGAGGCGCAGACGACATCGCGCGAGACGCTGCTCGTCGCCATCGACGCGCGGGGCCTGCGGCCGGTCTACGACCGGCTGCTGCAGCGGCTGCGGGATCTGCGGCTCTGGCCGTTCCTTGCCGACGCGGCGCCCGAGGACGCGATGGAGGCGGTGCGCCAGGCGCTCTACCTCTCGCATCGTTCGCTGGCGCTGCGGCAGGAACTGCGCGACGCAGAGGCGGCGCTGGGCCGCGAGCCGACCGAGGCCGCCTTTGCCCATCTGATGGAGGTCAAGCGCGAGCTCGACCAGGTTGACGGCACGGAAGCGCTGATCGAGGGCTTCGGCCTCTTGTCGGGACGCCCTGCCACCTCGATATAGGGAAAACGAAGCCCCGCGCGGGACTTCGCCACCGGCCGTCCATTGCCTTCAAGCCGTTGACACATCATATGTGACCGGTCGACAGGGTGGTTCGATCCGGCCTGACCTTGATTTATTGCCTATCCGCCCCTTCTTGAGGGCGCTGCCGCATCGGGACCCGTCCCGGGAGGCGAGCGCATCATGGTTAGGCGAGTGTTAACGGCTGCCGCCGTAGACTCTCCCCCACGGTGCGCCGCTGGATGAGCGGTCCGGGACGGCGGAACGTTCACGGCGCGCGAACTGGAGAATAGAATACATGGCGACAAAGGCCAAAGAGAGCGAGGCCCCGATCGAGGAGCGCGCCGACGCGACACCTGACGGTCCCCTGCTCGACCTGTCCGATGATGCCGTCAAGAAGATGATCAAGGCCGCGAAAAAACGCGGCTTCGTGACCATGGACAAGCTCAACTCGATGCTGTCGGCGGACGATGTCACGTCCGAGCAGATCGAGGACATGATGGCCATGCTCAACGACATGGGCATCAACGTCGTCGAGGACGACGAGGAGGCCGAGAGCGAGGAGACCGCCGAGGCGGCGGAGACCACCGAGGTCGCCGAGACCGGCCCGACTCAGGTCGCCACCACGCCCAAGAAGGAAGCCGGCGACCGCACCGACGACCCGGTGCGCATGTATCTGCGCGAGATGGGTTCGGTCGAGCTGCTCAGCCGCGAGGGCGAGATCGCCATCGCCAAGCGCATCGAGGCCGGCCGCGAGACGATGATCGCGGGCCTCTGCGAGAGCCCGCTGACCTTCCAGGCGATCATCATCTGGCGTGACGAGCTCAACGAGGGCAACATCATGCTCCGCGAGATCGTCGATCTCGAGGCGACCTATGCCGGGCCCGAGGCCAAGCAGCCGACCGCGCCGACGCCGGGCGAGG
This sequence comes from Aurantimonas sp. HBX-1, assembly GCF_021391535.1. Classification (GTDB taxonomy): domain Bacteria; phylum Pseudomonadota; class Alphaproteobacteria; order Rhizobiales; family Rhizobiaceae; genus Aurantimonas. The sequence continues at coordinate 2,484,751 of NZ_CP090066.1, read as the reverse complement.
CGGCCCCCGCCGCCGAGGCTCCCGCCGCGGCCGCGCCGGGCAGCGACGACGACGACGACGAAGACGACATGGAGAACTCCCTGTCGCTCGCGGCGATGGAAGCCGAGATCCGGCCGCAGGTCATGGAGACCTTCGACCAGATCGCCGACGGCTACCGCCGGCTGCGCAAGCTGCAGGACCAGCAGGTCGAGAACCGCCTGGCGGCCCAGGGCACCCTGTCGCCCAGCCAGGAGCGCTCCTACCGCAAGCTGAAGGAAGACCTGATCGCGGCGGTGAAGAGCCTGTCGCTGAACCAGAACCGCATCGACGCGCTGGTCACCCAGCTCTACGACATCAACAAGCGCCTGGTCGGCAACGAGGGCCGGCTGCTGCGCCTGGCCGAATCGCACAGCGTCAAGCGCGACGAGTTCCTGCAGGAGTACCAGGGCTCCGAGCTCGACCCGAACTGGACGCGGCACATCGCCAATCTCTCCGGCAAGGGCTGGCTGAAATTCGTCCAGGCCGAGAAGGAGAACATCAAGGCGCTGCGCCAGGAGATCCAGAACCTCGCCACCGAGACGGGCCTGGAGATCACCGAGTTCCGCCGCATCGTTCACATGGTGCAGAAGGGCGAGCGCGAGGCGCGGCAGGCGAAGAAGGAAATGGTCGAGGCGAATCTGCGCCTCGTGATCTCCATCGCCAAGAAGTACACCAACCGCGGCCTGCAGTTCCTGGACCTGATCCAGGAGGGCAACATCGGCCTGATGAAGGCGGTGGACAAGTTCGAGTACCGCCGCGGCTACAAGTTCTCGACCTACGCCACGTGGTGGATCCGGCAGGCGATCACCCGTTCGATCGCCGACCAGGCCCGCACCATCCGCATTCCGGTGCACATGATCGAGACGATCAACAAGATCGTCCGCACCTCGCGCCAGATGCTGCACGAGATCGGCCGCGAGCCGACCCCGGAGGAGCTGGCCGAGAAGCTGGCGATGCCGCTGGAGAAGGTCCGCAAGGTCCTGAAGATCGCCAAGGAGCCGATTTCGCTCGAGACCCCCGTGGGCGACGAGGAGGATTCGCATCTCGGCGACTTCATCGAGGACAAGAACGCCATCCTGCCGATCGACGCGGCGATCCAGGGCAATCTGCGCGAGACGACGACGCGGGTGCTGGCATCACTGACGCCGCGCGAGGAGCGGGTGCTGCGCATGCGCTTCGGCATTGGCATGAACACCGACCACACGCTCGAAGAGGTCGGCCAGCAGTTCTCGGTGACCAGAGAGCGCATCCGCCAGATCGAGGCGAAGGCGCTGCGCAAGCTCAAGCACCCGTCGCGGTCGCGCAAGCTGCGCTCGTTCCTCGACAGCTGATGTCGTTCTTCAGGAAGCTCTTCGGCGGTGGCGGCGGCTCCAGCGAGCCCGCCGCCCCGCGCATCGCGGCGACCGAGACCTACGAGGGTTTCGCGCTCGCCGCGACGCCGATGCCGGAAGGCGGCCAGTTCCGCCTGGCCGCCACCATCACCAAGACGGTCGCCGGCGAGGAAAAGACTCACCGGCTGATCCGCGCCGACCTCTTCGCCTCCGAGCACGAGGCGGCGCAGGCGGGCCTGCGCAAGGCGCGCCAGGTCGTCGACGAGCAGGGCGAGGCGATGTTCGGCTGAAGCCGGCATCGGGCATCCGGCGCTTTCCCCGGCGGCCCGCCTCGGCTAGGTCTTCCCCCACCAGAATGGGGAGAGGCACCGTGACACTTTCAGGCAAGACCATCTTCATGTCGGGCGGCTCGCGCGGCATCGGCCTCGCGATCGCGCTCAGGGCGGCGCGCGACGGCGCGAATGTCGTCGTGGCGGCCAAGACCGACAGCCCGAACCCGAAGCTGCCGGGCACGATCCACTCGGCCGTCGCCGAGATCGAGGCGGCGGGCGGCCAAGGGCTCGGCGTCGTCTGCGACATCCGCGACGAGGCGCAGGTCGAGGCGGCCGTCGCGGCGGCCGTGGAACGCTTCGGCGGCATCGACATCTGCATCAACAATGCCTCCGCCATCGCCCTGACCGGCACGCTCCAGACCGAGATGAAGCGCTACGACCTGATGAACGGCGTCAATGCGCGCGGCACCTTCCTGGTCTCCAAGACCTGCATCCCGCATCTGAAGCAGGCGGCCAACCCGCATATCCTCAATCTCTCGCCGCCGCTCGACATGAGCGCCAAGTGGTTCCGCAACCACGTCGCCTACACGATGGCGAAGTTCGGCATGTCGATGTGCACGCTCGGCATGGCCGAGGAATTCCGCAGGGACGGCATCGCGGTGAACTCGCTCTGGCCGCTGACGGCGATCGACACGGCGGCGGTGCGCAACGTCCTGGGCGGCGACGCCATGGCGAAGATGAGCCGCTCGCCGAAAATCGTCGCCGATGCGGCCCATGCCATCCTCACCCGGCCGTCGCGCGAGGCCACGGGAAACTTCTACATCGACGAGCTGGTGCTGATGGAGGAAGGCGTCAGCGACTTCTCCGTCTACGGCCCGCAGGGCGGCGGCGAGCCGGTGGCGGACTTCTTCGTGCCGGACTGGGTGTTCGAGAAGGTGGGCAGCAAGGTCAGCCACATGCTCGGCTGAGCCGGGCGTGGCGGGCGTGCGTGCGGACCACGTGGGCGGTGGGCGACGGGCTGAACGGCGCATGAATGGCGGCTTCGGCACCGGTTCAGCGCCGCGCCGCTATGGTCATTCCTGTCGAACCCGCCGCGCCACGCGGCGCCCCGCCAGGAGATGCACCGATGTCCTCGACCCTTGCCCGCTCGCTCGCCGTCGCCGCAACGCTGGCCGTCGGCGCCATGGCCACCGCGGCACCCGCTGCCGCCGACAGCTTCCGCCTCGGCGTCACGATCGGCGGCGCCCCGGTCCACCATGTCCGCGACTACCGCCCGCACCGGCCGGCGCTCTGCGAGCCCGGCCAGGCACTGCGCAAGGCCGAGCGGATGGGCGTGCGCCGCGCCCATGTCCGCAACGTCAACCGCCGCGCCGTGGTGGTCGCCGGCCGCTCGCGCGGTGACCGCACGGTGGTCCGCTTCGCCCGGGCCCCGGGCTGCCCGGTGATCAGCTTCCGCCGCTGAGCCAATCGCTCCACGAAAAAGGGGACGCAGGCCGGTGGCCCGCGTCCCCTTTTGTTTGCGCAGGCCCGAACGGCCGATCAGTCGGCGATCGCGAAGACCATGCTGACGCTGGCGTTGAAGCTGTTCTCGCCGGCCTCGACGGGCACGCTCTTGGCGTCGGCGGTCCGCATCTCCATGGCGGCGAACGGCATCGGCGGCGGCGCCATGCCGACATTCTCGCGGATTTCGCGCACCGGGCCGAGCGTCACGCCGGCCGCCTCGGCGATCAGCCGGGCCGTCGCCGTGGCGTCGGCGACCGCCTCCTTCAGGGCCGCGTCCTCGACCGCGCCCGGCTCGGCGAGGTCGAAACGGATCTCGCCGCCCTGGTTGACGCCGAGCGTCACCGCCTGGTCCAGCACCTCGCCGAGGCGGGCAAGATCGCGCACCCGCACCGTCAGCGTGTTGCGGACCTCGTAGCCGACGATCGCCGGCGGCTGCTGGCTGCCCTCGGTATTGTCGTAGCGATACTGCGGATTGATCGAGAAGCCGGAGGTCTGCAGGTCGCGGTCCTCGGCGCCGAGTTTGCGCATGCCGTCGCTGACTGCGCGCATCGCCGCGTTGGCGTCGTCGAGGGCGGCGCGGGCCGTCTCGCCGGTCCGCAGCACCGTGAAGGTCGCCAGCGCCTGGTCGGGGCGGGCACTGGCTTCGCCCGTGCCGGTCACGGTGATCGTCGCGGGGGCAGGGGTGCCGGGCTCCTGCGCCAGCGCCGGGAGCGGCGCGGCCAGAGTGAGCACGAGGGCGAGGGCAGTCGTCGGGCGCATGGTACGGGATCTCCGATTCGGGTCGAGGCGTCGTTTCTAGGCAGGCAATGCGGCGGCAAACCGTCCGCGCCCGCGACGGCGGCAGTAACATCTCGGCGCGCCAATGCCCGGGACAGGGCCCCGCGCCTGCCCGGGGCATTGGCCCCGCGCCTGCCAATGCGCTCCAGACCGGCCGCCCGCGCGAAATCAGGCGGCTCCCGGCGCCCGTCGTCACACCACGCTTGAGGCGCCGGCGCGATTGCGCTACGGCGTCGGGCGTGGGGCCTGTAGCTCAATTGGTTAGAGCCGGCGGCTCATAACCGCTTGGTTGCAGGTTCGAGTCCTGCCGGGCCCACCAAACTATTATGCCTCAATGAAATCACTGATTTACGAACCACAGACCGAATCTTTTCGGAGGTTTGGGTATCGAGAGCGCAGGATGGCCCCCGCGTAAGTGTCCTGCGCTACTCCCTCGGGGCAAACTCGAGAAGTAAAGTCTTGCCTGACACCTAAGCGGAATTTATCAACTTTCTCATATAATTAGATAAAAAATCTAGTGTTATGAGAATCATGTCGGGAGCATGTATTGCCATTTGATGGTAGTGGAATTTGTGTCCACGACGTCGCAAGTGCGAGGCCAACAAGCGCGACAATAAGATGTGCTATGTCTCATTGAGATTCTGCTCCGTCGCGTCCTAACTGCATAAGGAAGTCATGCAACCGCTAACGGTCGAAAATCTTCCTGAAATTGAGAGGACCAGGGTCGATGCCGACGAGATGGCGGCATTCGAGCATGAAGACGATTTCACGGGCTTAGCCGTCGATCTGATGATCGAAACCGGTTGTTGGACTTGTTTGGCCGCGTCAACGCTCGGCGAGAACCAGACGTGGGATCGGGACCGAGCCGCGGTGTGCGGCAACATGGTTCGACTCTACAAGCTGATCCACACGGTGCTCGATCAAACTACGCAAAAGCGTCAGGAGTCGGCATTCATTTTTGCACGTCTCGTTTTCGAAACGCTGGTCAATATCCGATACATGGTTCAGAATTTCCATCCGAAACTTATTGACGAATACGTCAAATACTCGCTCCGCCACGAGCGCAAACTCCGCGACCGGGTATTGAGCAACGTAGCCGCCCGCAACGGCATCGTCCTCCCGATCGAAGACCGGATACTCAAGTCAATCGACAGATCCGCTACCGCAGCACAAGTCATCCTTGGATGAGGTCGATCTTAGCCAGAAGGCTCCTTGGGGCGGAAAAAGCCTGTTCGACAAGGCGGAAGCCGTAGGCCTCGGCGAGGCCTACCTAGGAGCGTTTGCCGGGCCCTCACATAGTGTGCACGGAAACTGGCATGAGATTTACTCCAACCATCTCGAGTGGGACGAGAAGGGGGGCTATACTCCAAATCTCGAATGGCAGTATCCTAGACCGCAGGTTCTATTTGCCTTCTGCACACTGATCATCGAGACGCTTGAAGTTTATTTCGAATTTATCTGCGGTGAGCAATGGAATGCCTTGTTCGGCGAACCACTCCGCGACCTATTTAATCGCGTTGCGTTAGCGTCAAATACTCATGAATCATATTTGGGACGCAAGCAGTGGCCAGAAATTTGATTAACTGAACTGGATTCATTGAATCGGGGGTATCGTTGGTAGTATCTCGAAGTTCGAAATGAAGAAATAAACAGTTTCGATTTGATATGGCAGCCTCGGGGCCACCAAACTCCTAAGCGACCGAAATCGGCGCCGGCGCTACCCTCTGTACCGTGCTGGCGCCCGCAACGCCGCTGCCGCCAGGCTATGAGCGCCTTTGGCGACGCAGCTCAGTCATTTCCGCTGGGAACTCAGGTTTCCAGTCTGGTCTGACGCATTCGCAACGTTGCGGTGAGGCCGCTGGGGGACCAGTCGTAAGCGACGCTTCCGCCGAGCTGGCCTGAAATGCTCTTTTCCACCAGCTGGCTGCCGAACCCGGCATTGCCTCTCGACGTCGCCACCGGAGGGCCGCCGTTTTCGGTCCAGGTCAACGTCACTTCGCCATTCTCCGCCGTGCATCCGATCTCGACGGTGCCCGTCTCCGCGGAGAGAGCGCCGTACTTCAGGGAATTTGTCGCCAGTTCATGAAGGATCAGCGCCATGGTCATCGTGGATGCCTCGCCGACCACGTGGTCGCATGCCGCCACGGTTATGCGACCGGTATTGCTGGCATCCTCGACGTAGGGCGAGAGAAGGACCCTCAGCAGATCGCCCAGCGCTACCGCGGTTCCCGGACGCGATGGATCGGGCTGGACCAACTCGTGCGCCTGATGCAGCGCTTCCAGGCGGCGCGACAGATCGGCGGACATCTCGGCCGACGTGGTGGTCGAGCGCGCAGACATCTTAGTCAACGCCTTCGCGATGGCGAACAGGTTCTTGACCCTGTGCCCCATCTCCGTCGCCAGCATCTCCCGCGCCTCCTCCGCCTGCATCCGCTTGGAGATGTCGAGGAAGACCCCAAACATGATCCGGCCAGCGGCGTTGAGATTGCTGCCCATGCCGTGGGCAGATACCCAACGGATCTCCTGCGAACGCTGGATGCGGAAGTCGGCCTCATAGGGACCGAGAACCTCCCGCGCCTTCATGAACGCGGCCCGGACCTTGGAAATGTCGTCGGGATGGATGCGGGACGACAGGTCCTCGAATGTAATGGGCCCGGGGCCCACTCCCCAGAGCGCGTGTGAGCGCTCGTCCATCGTGAACTCGTCATCATCGATGTTCCACGACCATAATCCCACACCGGCTGCATTCGTCGCGGACCGGAGACGATTGGCGTCCCAGATCAGACTCGCGGGATCGGGCTCCACCGTGTCTGTCTGTCCCGGAGACAGCAGGCTGGCAAGCTGGTTGCCCAAGGCGGATCGCTCGTAGGGCTTCTGAAGCAGCGGCAGGGTCCGATAGGCTTCCCGGAGATTGCTCTTGTGATAGCCGGTGGAGAACAGGAAAGGGACGCCACGCGCGGCAAGGGCATCTGCGACCGGGTAGCTCTCCTCGCCGTTCAGATTGATGTCGAGAACGGCAGCATCCAGGCCGTCCGTACCGACGAGTGCCAGCGCCTGATCCACTCGGGCTGCAGGACCGACGACCGTGCATCCCAGCTTGTCGAGCATGTCTTCCAGCGCCCACGCGACCATGATCTCGTCTTCGACCAGCAGGATGCGACGCCCCGCGAGGGCGCTCGACCCGGTCAATTTGCCTCGCGCGACAGCGGCATCACGATCCGGCAGGCGACGCCGGACGGCTCGATCGACAGCGTGACCTCGCCGCCGAGCTCCTGCGACAATCCCTGCATGAGACGGAAACCGAAACCCTTGTGGCTCGGCGGTTTTACCGGTCGTCCGCCGCTTTCCTGCCATTGCAGTTCCAGCCGGTCGTCTCCCGCCTCGCTGACGATGCTCCAGACGATGGCAACTTCGCCGGAAGCGCCATCGGCGAAGGCGCCATGCAGCAGCGCATTGGTCGCCAGTTCGTGGAACGCGATTGCAAGCGACAAGGCTGTCTTCGGCTCCAGCCCGACATTCTCGCCCGCTATTGAGAAACGCTGCGCCGAAGCACCGTTCTTCTCGAATGGCGCCAGGACCTGCTCCAAGATCTCTCGTATCCCGATCCGGTCCCAATTCTCCGCTCCTAGCAGACTTTGGGTCTTCGATAGCGCGAGGATGCGGCCCTCCAGCTTGTCGATCGCTTCGGGTTCGGCCATGCCCTTCAAGGTTTGACCGATGATCGCCATGACCGTCGCCAGCGTGTTCTGCGTGCGATGATTGAGTTCGCTCAGCAGGAGCCGAAGTCGGTCTTGTTCGAGATGATGCCGGGTGAGGTCGACGAAGGACGCGAAATGCTGGACGACCCTGCCGTCGTCGTCCGTCACCGGCGAAACGAACACGGAAGCCCAGGAGATGCTGCCGTCGCGCCGCTGAAAACGAACGTCCGGGTCGGTATCGGAGGTGCCGTCAAACGCGGCCTCGATCTCGGCGACGCATGCGGGTTCGGCTCCCTGCGCCATCAGGAAATTGATGCTCTTTCCGAGAACTTCGTCCCGCGAGTAGCCGGTCAGCGCGAGGAAGGCGTCGTTTGCAAAGGATATGAGCCTGTTCGGTTCTCGAGCGTCCGTGAAGACCATGGGCATGCGCGTTCGTTCGGTGGCCACCACGAAGGGCCCGAGTTCCTGCCGAAACTGGTCCACTTCGGCTTCCGCCAGTCTCTGGTGCTGAGCCTTACCGCTTTCGACGGGCATCGTGCTCTTCCTTGTTGGGCGGTAGCAGATCGGCCCAGACGCCCGCGGCGAGGGCCATTTTCTGCAGGATGCAAGCCGTGCCGATGGGACTTACCGGGTCGAACTGACGCAGACGCTGCCCAGAGCCATCCGGCAGCAAGGTGCATCAATCTCACGGATGATGCGGGATCCCGTTGCCTGCTATGGGCGCTCCCGCCCTGCGCGGACGTGAGCCTTTATCCGGCTTGCAAGGGACGTGATCGTGCTGGGTAGACGCTACCAAATCCGCCGACTGCCGACAGTATCACGCCCTGAGCTGCTCCGGATGATTAATCCACTCTGCGACGTGCTTTGCAGGGAGGGGACGGGCGTACAGATACCCCTGGGCCAGTTCGCACCCGCTGGCGCGTAGAAAATCGGCCTGCGCGCTTGTTTCCACGCCTTCGGCAATGACCTCAAGGCCCATCGCACGACACATGCCGATGATCGCCGAGACGATGGCCGCGGAGTTCGTCTGCTCACCGAGCGTCGAAACGAAACTGCGGTCGATCTTGATGATGTCGATTGGGAATTCGAGAAGGTGCGTCAGCGATGCGAAACCGGTGCCGAAATCATCGAAGGCAATCTTCACCCCGTGCTGCTTCAGTTTCCGGCAGACCTCCAGAACGGTCTCCGATGAACGCGAGAGGAAGACGCCTTCGGTCACCTCGACCTCAAGCATGTGCGGAGAAAGGCCACGGGCCGCGATCTCCCGCAGGATGAAGTCGGCCGTCGAAATGTCGCGGAACTGCGCCGCGCTGAGATTGATCGCGATGCTTCCGAACGGCAAGCCGTCGGCCTTCCAGCGCTTCGCCTGGTCGAGAGCGGCCCGGATCACGAAGTTGCCGAGCTCGACACCGAGCTTCGGATCGACCAGTGCCTCGGCGAACGCGGCTGGAGCGAGCACGCGCCCGTCGGCGCTATTCCACCTGATGAGCGCTTCAAAACCGTAGTGTCCGCCATCGCTCAGCCGCACTTTCGGCTGGTAGTAGAGCTCGAGCTGCCCGTCATTCAGGGCGCTTCGGACATGCTGCAGCACCAGGAAGCGCTGATACGCGGCGACCTTGAGCGAGTTGTCGAACATCACAATCTGGTTGCGCCCGGCGTCCTTCGCCGCATAGAGGGCGAGATCGGCTTCCAGGAGCAGTCCGTCGGTCCCGGCATTGGCGCCGTCAGATCCGCGCGTGATGCCGATGGACGTCGTCAGTTCCAGGGTGTGGCCCAGCCATTCGATCGGCTTCGCAACCGTGACGATCACCTGCTCGGCCAGTTGGCGCGAAACTTCGGACGAGGGATGCCCCGCCAGGAGCATCGCAAATTCGTCCCCGCCGATACGAGCCACGAGAGCTTTTTCGGCGTCCAGGGAATTCAGTCGTTCGGCGATGACCTGCAGACAGTGGTCGCCGACCGCGTGCCCATGGCTGTCGTTGATGTCCTTGAACCCGTCGAGATCGAGAAGCAGCAGGTCGAGGTAGCTGTCCGTTGCGACAAGGTTGGCGGAAGCCCCTCGCAGGTGGTCCTGGAAGAACCGTCGGTTGTAGAGGCCCGTCAGACTATCCAGATTGGCGAGGCGCGTGATCTCCTCGGTTCTCGTGCGCTCTTCCGTGATGTCCTGCTTGGTGCCGTAACGACGGATCGCCACGCCATCCTCGACCTGGAACTGGGCAGTCACCCGGACATGGCGGCGGTTTCCCTTGGCTGTGACCATCTCGCCTTCGAACGTGTAAGGCCGGTTGGTGCGGCTGGCCTCCTCGACCACAGCTTCCAGTCTTTGCAATTCATCGGGGTGGTAGAACGCGTCGATGCTCGCCCTGGTCACCATGAAGTCAGCTTCGACCTCGTGAAGCGCATACATCTCGGCGCTCCATTCATATCGGTCGGTCCGCAGGTCGCGAGTCCAGGCCCCGAGCTTGGAGCGCGCTGACACTTCGTCGAAGATCCGCTTCTGGACATCCAGCACGGCCGCCTGGTTGGCCACGGCATCGTGCTGCGCGGTCAGTTCGGAAGCGAGCTGCGCGAGACGCGCAGCGCCCTGATGTCGCCGCAACAGCGACATCGCGATTTCACCGAGGTCCCGCAGCCGCGCAAGGTCCCGCTCGGTGAAACGCTTCGGCTGCGAATGGACAGTGCAGAGGCTGCCAATGGCGAAGCCATCGACAAACAAGGGCACGCCGGCATAGGAGCGGATGAAGGGCGCGCCGGTGACCAGAAGATTGTCGGCGAAACGTTGATCCTGCAACGTGTCTTCTACGACGAAGGGTTCGACACCGCAGATCGTGTGATTGCAGAACGCTAGGTCTCGATCCGTTTGAGGCACATCGAGACCACTGGACGCTTTGAACCACTGACGATCTCGATCGATCACGGAAATCTGGCAGCTCGCCGCCCCGAGCATCTCCCGGCCGATCTCGACCACCACGTCGAAATCACGCTCGCGAGGGGTATCAAGAATATTCAGGTCAGCGAGGACGCGAAGTCGCATTTCCTCGTTAGCGGCGATCGGATACGGCATGGGCATATGATCTCAAAAAGTGACATAGCCAGTGCCAACGACGACGAGTCTCACCGGCGAGTTGCGGCGAGTGGACGGGGAAGTACAGGATAGCTAGCTAGCAGGCGAAACTTCGACGCAGGATGTCGATAATCAGAAAACTGATCGACTTAATCAAACCTGTATCAGAATCTTGCCGCTTTGTCCCAGGTTTTTGCTCTAACCAGCCGCATGAAGTAGGGCGTTTCTCATACGGGAAAAGTGAAGAGCTGATGGCAGATCTGAACCTGCGCACGGACCTTATTGCAGGCCGGAGGCGGAAGAAGGAGCAACACAAGGAGCCTCGCCGTCTAGTGGACTATCCGGCTTCCACATGGCGGATTTCGCCTGCGGTAAAGACTCGCCTCATCAATACCCTGGCTACGCGCGATCTCAGCCTGAACGATTTCCTCGTCCTTTCGGTTGACCGTTGGCTTTGTGAACAGGGCGAGCCTGGCATCGAGGAGATCGACCCCCATTTCGTCAAGATTTGGAGAGGGTCGACTGCGGAAGAGGGTAGGACCGCCGAACCCGCAGTTGACCCCAAGCCGCCCCGCGATCAGTCCGCCGGGGACAAGAGTTCGCGCTCGCGTCAGGGTTGATCCTTGGCGACAGGCAGCTGCCACCGGGGCGATGGCAGCTAGGCTCATCTTCGTCCATCGACATCACAACGAGCACTTGACCAGGGTCTCGACTTAGTAGCCCCTTTCGATGCCGCGATGCCGCGATGCCGCGATGCCGCGATGCCGCGATGCCGCGATGCCGCGATGCCGCGATGCCGCGATGCCGCGATGCCGCGATGCCGCGATGCCGCGATGCCGCGATGCCGCGATGCCGCGATGCCGCGATGCCGCGATGCCGCGATGCCGCGATGCCGCGATGCCGCGATGCCGCGATGCCGCGATGCCGCGATGCCGCGATGCCGCGATGCCGCGATGCCGCGATGCCGCGATGCCGCGATGCCGCGATGCCGCGATGCCGCGATGCCGCGATGCCGCGATGCCGCGATGCCGCGATGCCGCGATGCCGCGATGCCGCGATGCCGCGATGCCGCGATGCCGCGATGCCGCGATGCCGCGATGCCGCGATGCCGCGATGCCGCGATGCCGCGATGCCGCGATGCCGCGATGCCGCGATGCCGCGATGCCGCGATGCCGCGATGCCGCGATGCCGCGATGCCGCTGGCGCTTAGATCTGACGGCGGCTCTGCGCCCTTTCCGGTCGTTGGCGGCAGCAGGTCATCATCCCCAAAACAGTCGTTCGCCCTTTTCGTCAGAGATCCTGCGGGTGCGAAGCCACGGCTATGGATTTCACCATCGCCGCCGGTCGGCAGCCGAGATAAGCGTTATGTCCTCGCTACGAGGGTGCGTACCGCGAGCTTTCGAAGATTGGACAGGGTGCCGGATCCGCGCTTCGTGCGAAACAACGATGACGGTCGTCACCAGCGCACGCGGAGGCGCAGCCCGAGAGAGCTGCGCCAGAAAGGCTCCTGCTCCGTCGCATAGATCTCGGTCGCTTCGCTTTGACGGGCGTCCGAGTACTGGAAGAGCCCGCGGAATTCCAGCGCGGCAGCTTCGCCGAGATCCCTGGAGATGCGGGTTTCCGCCGACCAGGTGATCCCGTCACCGTCTTCTTCGCTCCAGGCGTAGCCGAGCGCCCCCTGCACATCCACCCACCAGTGCGGCGCAGGCGATCCGTAAGCGTGCAGCGTGGCATGCAGCGACTGGTACGCTCCGGGGTTCCAGTAGTTGTTGTCCACCGATCGCTCGAAATCAAATGCCGTGGCACGTACACCCAGCCAGATGTTCTGCGTTTCGTGCAGATTGTAGGCGCCATCGGCCTGAGCCCAGAAGCGCTCGTTGTCGTCTGAATAGGTGCTGTAGAGACCCCGAACGCTCCCCCGCCAATCCCGGCCCGGCGTGAAGTGGACGGCGCCGCCGTAGTCGTTGGCCAGGATGTCGTTGACGAAGACGCGCGGGTTCTCGTCGGCGTAGCGCCGCGAGGCCAGGACTTCCGTGCGCCAGCTATCGTTCAGCAAGAGCGAGACGACGCTGTCATGGGTGAAACTGACGTCGCCGTCCCCCTCTTTCATCTCGTGGTTCAGGAACAGCGACGTTCGCGCCTCGAGACGTTCGTCGAAGCGGTGACGGAAGAAGAACCCGAGCGAGCCGACGTCGACGCTGGGGAAATCGCCGCCGTCATAGGTCGCGTATTTGAGCTGGGGCCCGAAGCTGGTCAGGCCCTGATTGACGAAGATCTCGTGGCTGGCGGTCGCGGTAGCGATAGTGAGGTCGTCGGATCGGGCAACATACTGTGCGTCGAGATAGCTCAGGGGCCGGCGCTCGAACCGCAACGTCTCGAGAAGCGCTTGTGCGCCCGCATCGTCCGCGCCAGCTTGCAGCGCCTCGACCGCCAGCGCTTCCGCGAGATCCGTGCGTCCGAGGTGCCGCTGAGCGTTCGCGGCGATCATCAGCGTCCGCGGATCGTGCGCCTCGCCCTCGATCAGCGGGCGAAGGCGTTCGATCGCAGAGAGATGCCGCCCCATCGAGGTCTCGGCCTGCGCGGCACCGCGAATCGCCTCGGCGTTTTGCGGTTCCACCGAGAGGGCGATCTGGAAGTCGGCGAAGGCTGCCTGGTGATTGCGCGAGGCATTGAGCGACTGGCCGCGACCGATACGGGCATCGACGTCGCGCGGCCACGTCTCGAGCAGTTCCCCGTAAGCCGGCAGGCTGCGTTCGTGATCGCCGCTCCAGGCCAGCCCCCTTGCCAGCCCGAGAAGCCCGCGGCGCCGCTCGTCGGGATCCAGGCGCGGCTGTGCCAGATGTTCCCGGTACAGCGGGATGGATGCGGCGGGCCGTCCGGAATACAGGACCTGATCCGCGTACTCCCGCAAAAGTTCGCGGCGCCGGGCGGGGTCGACGGAGAAGGCGCGCTCAAACGCTCGGGCACCCTCTGCATTGCGAGCGTCACCTGCTGCCTGTCGGGCGGCTCCGACCCATGCATCCGTAAGCGCTGCCCGCGCCTCCTCGTCGCGTTCATCCCGCCCGAGGATGACCTGCCAATTCCGCACCGCTTCGCTGAACTGGCCGCTCCAGAGCAGGGCGAAGGCGAGCTTGCGTTCGACTTCGACCCGCTCCACGGGCTCCATCTGGAGGCGGTTCAGGGATTGGCGATAGATCTCGGCCCCGCGCGCGGGATCCCCGCTGTAGGTGACCTGATCGGCGAGTTCGATCGCGATCCGGGGATCGACGGACTCGTCCAGCCTCAGGGCCTCGGCGAACAATCGGGCAGCTTCGGCGTTGTCGCCGCGGCCCGCGGCAGCCCGCGCATCTGCGATGGCCGTCTCGGCGCGAGAAGGCGCTGCCGGAGGTTCCTCCGCCGGGATTTCGTTCGGGGGCTGAGCAACGGAGGCGGCATCTTCTTCTTCCAGCAGGTCGGCGGTGCTCTCAGGCTCGTCCTCCGCACCGGACTCCAGCACCGCGACTTTCGCTTCCGCGAGCGCCCGCCGTGCTTCCTCGTCTTCCGGACGTTCGGACACGATCTCGGACAATGCCTCGACGGCGGCCTCGGACTGGCCGCTCCAGAGCAGGGCGAAGGCGAGATTGCGGCGGATCGTCGCCCTTTGCTCATCTTGTATGCCGGCTGTGTCCAACAGTTCCCGATAGAGAGATACGGCATCAGCCGGACGGCCCGCATAGACAATCTGGTCAGCCAGTTCGCGCAGCCACTCGGGCCGGCGCTCCGGCGCTTCGTCGATCGCCTGACGAAACAGGTCGACCGCCCGCTCGTGATCCTCTTGGTCTGCCGCGTTGCGTGCGCCAGTGAGCAGTTCTTCTGCGCTCTGTGCACAAGCGACACTGGTCAACAGCCAAATGGAGGCAACGACCGCGACAACAGGCTGAATTTTCTGGATAAAAATGATAGTAGCCTCTTTACAGCGCACGAACAAATCAAATCTCTACTTAATGGTCTGCCGAGTTATTCCAAAGTTTAATATAAAAATGTGAGCGACCGCTGCGGCAGCATTGCGTGCAGCTCCATATCAATGAATAACCCAACCAGAAGGTACGCCAATGCTAAATGGCATGCCCGCCTGATTGCCGGACGGGGTTGGTGCAATCGAGCAACGCCGGGGGGGCCAACGGTGTCAGAAAATTTGCGCTTCCAGACGCAGACCCCTTGGGAACCGCTATCCGCGTCGAGCCTGCAGGAGTCCACGTGGCAATTCTTTGCGACGATGAGCGTGGCTTTCGGGGCTTGGTACATCGTGTGGCGATGGAGCGAATCGCTAAACTACCATGCGCTGTGGTTCTCGGTACCTCTGCTGGTGGCGGAAACAGGCGCCTTCCTCGGGCTGGTTCTGTTCATGGTCAACCTCTGGAGCGCAGAGGGTCCCCCGCCGCAATCCCCTCCCAAGCAGATCGGCGACTGCCTTGAGAGTGATATCCATCCGGATCGACCGTTATCAGTCGACGTGTTCTTCACGACCTATAGCGAAGATCCAGAACTCGTGCGGATGGGGCTGAAAGATGCCAAGCGGCTTGAGTACCCGCATGAAATCGACATCCGGATATACGTCCTAGACGACGGGCGCCGGGACGCAATGCGAATGGTCGCCGAGCAGGAAGGCGTCGGGTATCTGACCCGGAGCGACAATATCGGCTTCAAGGCCGGGAACCTGCGGAACGCGCTGGAAATGTCTTCAGGCGACTTCGTGGTTATCTGCGACGCCGATACGCGCCCGTTCCCGACGTTCCTGACGGAGACGCTCGGCTATTTTCGAGACCCCCGGGTCGCATGGGTGCAGACGCCGCAATGGTTCTGCGATGTGCCCCCGGGCGTGCCGCTCCACGCGGTCATGCGACGGTGGGGGCGCGGCGTCGGCGAGCGGATCGGGCGCGGCATCGAATGGCTGGCGGGTCCCATCCGCATTGGCGAGGACCCTTTCGCTAACGATCCCCAGATGTTCTTCGACGTCATCCAGAGACGCCGGAATTGGGCCAATGCCAGCTTCTGCTGCGGCGCAGGCTCCGTGCATCGGCGTGAAGCCGTCATGGAGGCGGCGTTGAGGCAGTGGGCTGATCGCGTTGAGGCGGCTGCCGGCACGGACGAACGAGCGGCTCGTCGCCTTACGGGCGAGGCGGTGCTCGATGCCTCCATACGCGATGCCCTGCTCTGGCAGGGGGCGGTCGAAGAGGAATTGACTCCCTACAAGTTCCACGTGTCGGAGGACCTCTACACGTCGATCATCCTCCATTCCGACCGCGAGCGCGGATGGAAGTCGGTGCTGCATCCGAAGGTGCAGTCCCGGATGCTCTCGCCGAACGACCTGCTGAGCTGGACAGTCCAGCGGTTCAAGTATGCCGGAGGCACGCTCGACATCCTCCTCCACGACAACCCGCTCTTCCGGCCCGGATTGACGCTCGCTCAGAAGGCTATGTACGCCATGACCTTCTACTCCTATCTCTCGCCGCTCTGGAACGTCGTATTCCTCGCAGCACCCGTTATTTTCCTTTTCACCGGGGTACCGCCTGTCTCAAGCTACTCGCTGGAATTCTTCCTGCACATCATTCCGTTCCTGTTCTTGAACGAAATATCCCAGCTTGTGGGAATGTGGGGTCTGTCGAACGCCAAGGGGCGCGCCTGGCATCTTGCGATGTTCCCCCTGAACCTGAAGGCGCTCTGGACCGTCGTGCGGGGAAGCCAGATCTCGTTTCCCGTCACGCCCAAAGAGAGGCAATCGGGGAATTTTCCGCAACTGGTGCGATGGCAGATCGCCGTCGTGATCGCCACGAGCGCGGGGTTGATCTGGGGTTGGGCGGCCTACGGCCTGGGCGCGGCCGGCTACACGCTCGGCGCGATGATCGCCAACACGCTGTGGGGGGGAAGCAACATGCTTTCCATGTTGCCGATGATCCGCGCAGCCTTCTGGCAACCGGACCCGGTCTATGAACTGCCAGTCATCGAGGGAGCGGGCAAATGACCTTTCGCGACGGATTCCTGCGTGCGCGCGGTCAGATCGTGTTCGTCCTGGCCCTCGGCCTGTCCACCGGGGTCATCGTGTGGCTGGAAAGACTCGACACCCGCCGTCAGGACGAGGTGCGACAGCAGGCGACGTCCGGGGTGGTCGCCCCGGGCGTTTATGCCTCTCGGGAAATCCTGCTTGCGGTCCGGCGTGCGGAACTGGCCGTGCAGGACGCCCCGGACAGCCTGGAAGCGACCGCGGCGCTCGTCACCGCCTTGTCTGCCGCAAGCTTCGCTTCCGCCCTCGATCAGTCGGTTGTGCGCCAGCAGGTCATGCCGCTCCTGCCGCTTCTCGAGGCGGCTGACACGCCACTTGCAACGTCCGCGTTGTCGCTTGCTTCCGTCGCCTTTCCCGAGATCGCGACGATCAAGATGCGCCCGGACGGCTGAGAGAGGGTCTCTTATCCAGCCTCTTCGTCATGCGAAGTAGGTTCCGGTCCCCATGCGGGATGTACTGGACTTCATCCATGTTCATCCGGATGAGCGCCAGCCCCATCCCACCCTCCGGCAGGTTCTCAATGTCAGCCGGGTCGAAGGCGAACACAGCCTCAGGAGCCCTTTGGACATGAGAAGGCGGAATCGGCGGCGCGTTGTCTTTGATCTCGATGACCACCCGGTCGCTGTAAAGCGCGATTCCCACCTCGAGACGCCCGTCCTTGCGCCCCGCGTAGCCGTGCTTGATGACGTTGGTCATCGCCTCCACGAGAGCAAGTTCCACCGCATCCAGATCCGCGGCACCCAAGCCGTCGTCGCAGATCGCGCGGACCGCACGAGCCACCATAGCGACGGTGTCGAGGTCGCTGTCGATGACAAGTTGCACGGCCCCGGGCATCTGACGGGCTCCCACTGGCGATGAGCGGCCGCTCATTCCGCCAGTCTTTTGACTGCCGTGTCCACATCCTGATGGAGCGGGAACACCTTGTCCATCCGGGTCAGGGCGAACAGCCGCGCGACTGAACCGCTGGCAGCGGCGATCGCGAGATCGCCGCGGGGCCCGAGACGCTTGAGGCCGGAAACGATCGCACCCAGACCGGAGCTGTCGACGAAATCGACGCCTTCGAGATCCAGCACGATCTGATGGGGGCCTTCATCGATCAGCGCGTTCATCTCCGACCTGAATTCAGGGGCGCGTGCCGCATCGATGCGCTTGCCCGCCACCCTTACGACCCGGACCCCGTGCTGAATTTCAGACTTGAGCATGATTGAGTCTCCCTTCAATTCTCGTGCGCTCGACGATCAGCATGCTGACGTCGTCCTCGAAACCCGCTCCATGTCGCCATGCACGCAGTCTCGACATGATGGCCGCGAGGAGTTGATCGGCAGGGGCCGTAGTGTTCTGCCTGACGATCTCCTCGAGCGACTCGCCGCCGAATGCGTGTCCTGCCGGATCGGTCGCTTCGATGACGCCGTCGGAATAGATCAGCAATCGATCTCCCCGGCCGAAAGGCACCGTCAGCACGTCGTAGTCCGCTTCCGGCACGAGGCCGACCGGGAAGCCGCCGTCGCCGAGCGCCGAAGGAGACGCCTCGCCCGCCCTGACGAGGATGGGGGAAGGATGGCCCGCCTGGACCAGGCTGATCGTGTCGCAGCCCATGTCGACCTCTCCCAGGATCATGGTGAAGTAGGGAAGATCCTGCGGCCAGTCGCGATGGATCTCTGCCGCGATCTGGGCCAGCCTGCCGGGCTGCTTCTTCTTCAGCAAGAACTGCGACAGCGTGTGGTGGGAGACCACCGACCCCAATGCCGCCGGCGCACCGTGGCCGGCCACGTCGACCTGGAAGAAGCCCACGCGGCCCTGTTCCTGGTCCAGCACGTTGAACGTGTCGCCTGCTACGACGCTCGCGGGCAGGTAGAGCCCGCTGTATCCGACGTCGCCGATCGTCGCAGCTCGGGGCAGGAGGGTTGTCTGTATGGCGGCGGCAGCCCGCAGGTCTTCCCTCAGGGTGCGATAGGTCTCCTTCAGCCGCGCCAGCATACGGTTACGGTTATGCTGCAGCGTCTCCCTGCGTATGGCATTCTTTTTGAAAACCTGAAGCGCGTCGCTCATGGCCGCGAACTCGTCCTGATGGCGCAACTGCGGCAACGGCGTCCGCAGGTCGTTGTGGGCCAAACGCTCCATGGCGGCGATCATTTTTTCCAGAGGCGCCGCCACCCGATTCCGAACGGCCACGACGGTCAGAGCGACGGCAAGCAGACCGATTCCCATGACCGCAAGCCAGAAGAGAAGCGAGGCGCGAACATATCTCAACTGGCTCGCAAGCCGGTCACGAGAGGAAGCGAGGAAGAATTGTTGAAACCCGTTGATCTGCGCCAGCGCGCGCTCGCTGGTCCGGACCCAGTCTTCTCCCGACATCGCGACCCGTCGATCCCTCGCCGGTTGCCGGAGATCGGCGACCACCGCAGACAGCGCTTCCAGGTAATCCTGCGCCAAAGGCTCGATCGGCCGTCGCTGACCGTCTTCCAGCAGCATTGCCTGCTCGGCGGCAATCAGATCGTTGGCCAGCCCGCTGCGTCCGAAGTTCCGCTCCACGCGCTCGATCACCCACGGCGGCGTAGTCTGTGTCTCTTTCAGAGAGGCGGCTATGAGCGCTTCGCTTTGCGATATCGTTTCCGACAATATGCTGCCGAAATAGCGCAGCCGACCTTCCGTCCGAATGATCGGGTCCTGCCTGATGTCCTGCCGCAGGAGCGAAAGGCGCAGCGCTTGCGTCTGCTCCACGATCCCGCTGATGGTTTCGAACCAGACGCGCGACGCGCGCAGCCGCTCGCCCTCGTCGGCTGAAAGCCGCGAGGTCGCCACTTGTTTCCGAGCCGCCTGCAGCACATCCAGCAACCGCGCCGCTTCGTCGATCGCTGCGCGGGCCTGGGGAAGAACGTCCTCCACCGCCCGCAGCGTTCTCGTTAAGGCGGTGCTGGTAATATCCACCGCCTCGCGTTCTCCCTCCAGATCGCTGACGATCTCCGGATCCCGGAGCGAGAGATACGTTGCCGTTCGTTCGGATGCGAGAGCGGCGGCAACCAGCAGGAGTTCCTGACGTACGGCGTTGGAAGCCGTCAGCTGGCGTTCGTCCCGGAGGTGCCTCACCTCGACAGAGATCCGGGTCAGGACCACGAGGAGCAACATCAGACCAAGTGCCAGCGCGGGGAGCAGTAGGATGTGCCGTATCTTCATTTCTTCCCAGATTGATCTTCTTTGACTGCCAATTCGGCTTAAGATTCAATTTTTAACGATTGTCTTTCCAGGGCCTGAGAACTCACCAATCTAGTCTGTCGACCGTCAGAAGCGAGATCATGTGAGCGTCCTTTGTGTCCTTCGGCCAACCGCGATGACCGGCTTTCACGGCAGCCCCCCCTGTCGCGCCGGCGTCTTCTCGCGCTGGGCGTCGCTGCCCTGGCGGCGCCGGCCTTGTCGGCACCAGGGGAGACCTCGGGGTTGACCGGAGCCACTCCAGAAGGTCTGGCGGTGGGCGGGGCACGGTTGACTCTCGGTGGCGAGGATGTCGCGTTACGTGGGGTCGCAGTCGGCGATCCCCTCCTTGTCCGGGCCGCGCGACCGGTCAACGACTATGCACTGCTGCGGCGCGACTGGGGATCGAATACTGTCCGCCTCAGCGTCCACCCAGGCCTGTGGCGACGGGAGCCGCGGCGAATGATGGATGCACTCGAACAGGAGGTGGTGGGCGCCCGCTCCGAAGGACAGTTCGTGATCATCGACTGGCACGCCATCGGCTGGCCGGACGGGAAGCGGTTCGAACCGGAACCGGGCTGGGGTCTGCCCGCCGATGCCTATGACTGCGATCTCGCGCTCGCGGGATCCTTCTGGGAGATCATGGCGATCCGCTTCGGCGCCGACCAAGGCGTGATGTTCGAGTTGTGGAACGAACCGGTGCGCCTCGAGAACAGCCGGGTTCCCTCGCCGTGGGGACGTGATTGGGCGGAACTGCGGCCGATATTCGGCTCGCTGGTCGCGCGGGTGCGCAAATATGCTGCGAACCTGGTCCTCGCGACGGGCGGCAACTTCGCCAGCGACCTCACCGGCATAGCCGAAGACCCGCTGGACGATGGCAATACGGCCTATTCCTGGCACGTCTACCCGTCGACGGTCGCCGGAGGCTTCTCAGAACTCGATCGGCTTCTCGCCGGCCTCCCGGAAAACCGCCCAGTGATCGTCACGGAATGGGGTTTCGGAGGCCGAGAAACCCATCTCCGCGGCGATGCCGCAGGCTTCGGCGAAACGTTCCTGCGGCAGTTCATCGAAGCGCGCGGGCTGCATTGGACAGCCTGGTGCTGGCACCCGGAATGGACCCCGGCCCTCATCGAGCCGGACTGGGAGACGCCGACGCAGTATGGCCACTGGATCAAGGAGACGATGCTGCGCTACCGAGGTCGCTTCCATTCTGAGTCGGCGGCGTACAAACTGAAGTAGCCTTCCCGTAGCCCCCACCGCGGACGCAGCACCTAAGAGTGGATCTCTGTCCGAGGCGCACGCCGCCGGTGGTGTTCGCCGGCCGCTGGTTCTTGCGTATATACCCTATAGGCAGAATGTCAGCTTACGGCCCATCGCTTCTGCCCCGATCGCGCGCGTCTTCGGCTGTTCGGGATCAGGCGCGCTGGATGACTATCTCAAGATACTCAGCCGGAACCACCACGGTCCCGTCCCCGGAAGTGTTGTAAGCGTCGATGAGGGCGAGGATGTCGCGTGACAGTGCTACCTTCCCCGCCTCATCCAGCGCCGCGAAGGCCTTGAGGAGAGGACCGTACCAAGTCCGGAAGACCTCGAGCCAGTGCTCGGGTGAGCGGTAGCGGAAGACAAAAGTCTGCCGCGTCACCGTGATCCTGAGGGCTCGCGTCGCAAATTCCTGGTCGATCCAGCCTTGCGTGCCCCAGACGGCTGGCGACTTCGCTCCTGGCGGCGGTGAGACGTGCTTGCCGATGGTGGCAAAGAGCCGGCCGATGAAGCCTTCGGGCGTCCAGTTCGCGAGCCCGACGCGCCCCCCCGGACGCACCACGCGCAGGAGTTCTCGCGCGGCAGCGTGATGATCGGCCGTGAACATGACGCCAAAGGTCGAGAGCACCACGTCGAACGCAGCGTCGGCGAAGGGTAGCTCCTCGGCGTCTGCCACCCGTAGGTCCAGCGCCAGCCCGTCCGCGGCAGCCCGCCGGCCGGCCGCGTCGAGCAGCGCTGCTACGTAGTCGGTAGAGGTCACGTCGGCGAAACGCCGGGCGGCCGCAAGCGACGCGTTGCCATTGCCGGCGGCGACGTCGAGGACGCGCTCGCCGGCACGCAGGTCGACCGCCTCGCAGAGGCGCTCGCCGACGATCTGGAGCGTGGTTCCTACCACAGTATAATCGCCCGCTGCCCACATCGCCTGCTGGCGCGCCTTGAGAGCTACAAGGTCGGGCGGGGACGTCGTTTCGGTCAAAACGGATTCGATGGAGGACATGATCTTCTCCTTCCCAAATGAGAAGGCCTGAAGATGCGCGCGGGAGGTCGCAACGGGTATCGGACGTCTGCCGTATTTCGCGTGATGCATATGCTGTATTTTGCTATTATCGACACTGCCCGTGCCGAGGGAGTGGCGGGCGTGCGATGCAGCCATCCGACGCAAAGGAGCTGACTCGCCGCGAGCGCGAGATCGCCGCCGCCTATGCGGGCGGCGCCAGCTACCGTGACATCGGCACGCGGCTCTTCATCGCACCAGCGACGGTGCGTACCCATATCGGTACGATCTACCGAAAGCTCGGGGTGTCCTCCAAGATCGCCCTCCTTCGAACGCTGGAGCATGCGGGCACTGCTGCTACTCTTGCGGTCGAAGAAGTGCGGGCCGTCCCCGGCCGGAGGGCGTCGATCGCCATCATGCCGTTCCAGGGCGCCTGTGCGCAGCGCGGCGCGCTGGCGCAGGGGCTAGTACAGGATATCATTGCCGGACTGGCGAAGCTGCGTGCGGTGCGCGTGACGGCGCGCGGCTCGGTCTTCACTCTGGCAGAACGCGGGATCGCCGACCACGAGGCGGGACGCCTGCTTGGTGTCGACTACCTGGCGACGGGCTCGGTCACGGGCACAAAGGACCGGGTCTCGATCGCAGTTCAGCTCGTCGAGACGCGCTCGGGAGATATCCTCTGGGCGGAGCGGTTCAACTTCGGCGGGCCCGAGCTCTTCGAGGCCTTGGACCAGATCGGGCTGAAGATCGTCGGAGCGCTGGCTAGCGAGATCGAGATTTCCGAGCGCAATCGGGCGCTCCTGAACCATCCGGAGTCGCTGGGTGCTTGGGCGAGCTTCCACCGTGGGCTCTGGCACATGTACCGCTTCACCCGAGAGGACAACGATCGCGCGCAGGCGCTGTTTCGCGAGGCTGCCGATATGGATCCGACCTATGCGCGTGCCCATGCCGGCCTTTCTTTCACGCATTTTCAGAATGCATTCCTGCTCCGACCTCAGGACCGGCAGCAGGAAGCGGAGCGCGCGCTCAAGACGGCCGGGCTCAGCCTTGCGGCGGACGAACGTGACCCTACGGCGCACTGGGCGATGGGCCGTGCGCTCTGGCTTGCCGGCAGTGACGGCGGAGCCGTTTCGGAGCTGCGGACCTCAGTGGACCTCAGCCCGAGCTTTTCCATGGGTCACTACGCGCTTGCCTTCGTCACCTGCCAGTCGGGTGACGCGGAGGCCGCGGTTACCGCCTCCGACCACGCACGAGAGCTGAGCCCGTTCGACCCGCTGCTCTTTGGCATGCTCGGAGCTCGCGCGATGGCGCTGTTCCGACTCGGCGCATTCGAAGGGGCAGCGGACGCCGCCGTCAGCGCCGCCTCGCGTCCAAACGCCCACGTCCATATCCAGGTTATCGCCGCCTTGTGCCTTGCCGCCGCCAATCGGCTCGAACTGGCGCGATCCTATGCTGCCATCGTCCACCGAAACGCTCCGGGTTACCGGATCGACGACTTCTTCACCGCCTTCCGCTTCCCGCTGGAAGTGATGACGCTTTATCGGAAGCAGGCAGACTTGATTGGCTTGTGAGTATCGGGACCAGAACGGCGGCTTTCTCAACGCCGTGCCCCGAAGCAGCCAGTCCGCTTTCGGCCCCAAGTTCTGTGGCGCTCGAACAGCAGCACACTCCCTATCGGCCATCCTGGCCGTAGGAGAACGACAATGGGACATTCGCCATTCGATCCGGTCGCCAGCGTGCGCAGGGCATGGAACGCCGGACGCACCGTTGGTGCCAAACGGGCACTGAAGCCGCAGCAGGTTCGGGCTATCCGCTTCTGGCTCGACCACGAGGGTAGGCTGCGGGACCGAGCCCTCTTTGATCTGGCGATCGACAGCAAGCTGCGCGGCTGCGACGTTTTGAAGGTCAAGATCGGCGACCTTGTCTCGGGCGGACGCATCCGGGCGCGGGCGATCGTCGTGCAGCGAAAGACGAAGCGGCCCGTGCAGTTCGAGCTTCTGGAGGCGGCACGGTCAAGCCTTCTGGCATGGCTGGAGCGACGTTGCGGAACCATTGACGACTATGCCTTCCCAAGCCGCATCGATCATACGACCCATCTGAGTACGCGGCAGTACGCCCGTCTGGTGGACGAGTGGGTGACAGCGATCGGCCTGCGGAAGGAAGACTACGGGACGCATTCGCTCAGACGGACGAAAGCGTCCATCATCTACAAGGCGACGGGCAACCTGCGGGCGGTTCAGATTTTGCTCGGCCACACGAAGATCGAGAGCACGGTGCGTTACTCGGGGTCGATGTCGAGGACGCACTGACGCTCGCTGAGGGCACCGAAGTGTAGCGCCGGCAGGCTCAGATACCCTCATTGGGAACGGCCGCTTCGAGGATCCTGTCGCAGCCGTTCCTATGGCTTGGCCGGGTGGTTTGCGGACGGTCCGCTTCGAAGCAGCGATTGTGAGAAACGACCGCCGGGCCGGACGCTCGCGGAGTAATCTCAGTGCGTCTACGAGAAGGCTGCGCAGACGCCCAGCGCAGTTCCTCGGACGCCGGATGTCGGCCGGAGACCGCGGGACGCGTTCCGGTGTCGTGTTCCCCGACGTGGTGTAGCCATGCTGTCGCGCCGCCGATCTCGTCAGGACTTTTCATCGGGATGGAGGACGCGTGGCGTGGTGGCAACCAGGGGTTTCCAGCAAGGCCCGGGTTTCGAGACCTGGCGGATCGGTCACATTGCGGCTGGGGCAGGGTGATGATTGCAGGTTTTACCTCATCATCCCCCCATGAGATTCCAGATAGGCTGACGCTTCCCCATGCAGCCGATGAGGATCCGCGACGGTGATCCAAAGATCGGATGCGATCGCGGCCATGATCGTCGCGAGAGCGTTCTTTCCGTCCGCGGACAATCCGCGTTGCGATCCGTTTGCCAGCCTTGCACGTGCGTCCGTCAGCGCGACGGCGAGGAAGACGTTGATCTGCAAGGCTGAAAGACGCCCGAAGGCCAGAGGCAGGACAAGCATAGGCACGCGTGCTTCCCGCATCGTACGGCCATTTCGCCAGAGCACGTAGTTCCGAGGCCATGCGCCGCGCAACATCCAGCCCTCGCGAACCATCGCTTGGGCAAACGTCGTGACGCTTGGACAGATGCAGGGGGGTGGGCGCCATCGGCCGGTTGTGAGATAAGCCAAGCACCGGATGCCGACCGGAACTGGCAGTTCCGGAAGCTCGATCGTCGATCCGCGCAAAGGCGCGGCTTTCAGGCTCGCATCTGACATTACACGACCTACCCAGTTGTGATAGTAGGGTAACGTGGCGGCATGAACAACGAGCTTCAGCGACAATGCGGCTGGGAAGTTGCCGGGGTTGGCAGCGCCACGGGCAAGCGCCGATGTCGAGCCGGATGCCGCTTTACCGACCGTAAGCAGACAGCGAGACGATGATTTCACAGAAGGCGAAATACGCACTCCGGGCGCTGATCGCCCTGGCCCAGTCGCATGGCAGCGACGAGACCCTCATGATCTCGCAAATTGCCGAACAGCAGCGGATCCCGAAGAAATTCCTGGAGCAGATCCTTCTCGATCTGAAGCACCATGGCATCGTCGTCAGCCGACGGGGCAAGGCGGGGGGCTACATGTTGCTCAAGAGCCCCGACACGATCACCTTCGGCGCTGTGCTGCGTATCGTCGACGGTCCGATCGCCCCGCTCCCCTGTCTCAGCCGCATGGCGTACCGCCGTTGCGAGGACTGCCGCGAGGAAAAGAGTTGCGAGGTGCGACGCGTCTTTGCCCGCGTGGCGGCGGCGACCCGCGACGTTCTCGACGGCACGACCATCGCGGACTGCATCGGCGGCGCCGCTGACAGCGAAGCACACGCACTGACGGCCTAGTAGAACGGCATTTCCCCTGCCGGCTTGAAATTGGAACGTCGCTGCATTCTAATACACGACTATGCCGATAGAGTTTGTCTCCCAACCCGGAGGTGACACATGCTGCTCAATCGACGATCCCTGCTTCTCGCGGCCGCTCTCGCGGCCTCCACCCCGTTCGGCTGGTCGCAGATGGCCTTCGCCGACACGCAGCTCCTCAACGTGTCGTACGATCCGACGCGAGAGCTCTACAAGGAATACAACGAAGCCTTCGCCGCCCACTGGAAGGAACAGACCGGCGAAACGGTCACCATCCAGCAGTCCCATGGCGGTTCCGGCAAGCAGGCGCGCGCGGTGATCGACGGACTGGAAGCCGATGTCGTGACGCTGGCGCTGGAAGCCGACATTGACGCGATCGCGGAAAAGACCGGCAAGATCCCGAAGGATTGGCGCGGCCGCCTCGAAAACAACAACGCGCCCTACACCTCGACCATCGTCTTCCTGGTCCGCAAGGGTAATCCCAAAGACATCAAGGACTGGGGCGATCTGGTGAAGGACAACGTGGAGGTCATCACGCCCAACCCGAAGACCTCCGGCGGCGCACGCTGGAACTACCTGGCGGCGTGGGCCTGGGCAAACGACGCGTTCGGCGGCGACGAGGAGAAGATCAAGGCCTACATCGCCGATCTCTACAAGCGCGTCCCGGTTCTCGACACCGGCGCACGCGGATCGCTGACGACCTTCGCGCAGCGCCAGATCGGCGACGTGCTGCTGGCGTGGGAGAACGAGGCCTATCTGGCGGGCGCCGAATTCGGCGACGACCAGTTCGACATCGTGGTGCCGCCTTCCTCGATCCTTGCCGAGCCTCCCGTGGCGCTGGTCGACGGCAATGTCGATGCCAAGGGAACGCGCGAGGTGGCGCAGGCCTATCTCGAATTTCTGTACTCGGAGGAAGGACAGCGGATCGCCGCCCGCCACTTCTACCGTCCGGCGAAACGCGACCTCGTACCGGCAGAGGAGTTGCAGGCCCTTCCGGACGTCGACCTGATCTCGATCGACGATCCGATCTTCGGCGGGTGGGTGAAGGCGCAGCCATACCATTTCGGTGATGGCGGCATCTTCGACCAGATCTATCGCCCCGGCACGACGAACTGAGCCCGAGCATGATCTCCGCCACTTCGGCGCAGGGGTGGCACTTCAGGCGGCCGAGCGTCATTCCCGGTTTCGGGCTGACGCTCGGCTTCACGATCGCCTATCTGACGCTGATCATCCTCATTCCGCTCTCGGGCGTCGCATGGCGCACGACGGAACTGGGCTGGACCGCGTTCTGGGCGATCGCGACCGACGAGCGCACGCTGGCAGCCCTGCAGATCTCGTTCGGAACCGCATTGGTCGCGGCAATCGTCAACGTGGTCTTCGGGACCATCGTTGCCTGGGTGCTGGTGCGTTACCGGTTCCCGGGACGGCGCATCGTCGATGCCGTCGTCGACCTGCCCTTCGCGCTCCCAACCGCCGTCGCGGGCATCTCGCTGGCCGCGATCTATGCACCGAACGGCTGGATCGGCCAGCTTCTCGCGCCGCTCGGCATCAAGGCGGCGTTCACGCCACTCGGCATCGTCATCGCCCTTGTCTTTATCGGGCTGCCCTTCGTGGTTCGCACGGTGCAGCCGGTGATGGAGGAGATTGACCGCGAAGTGGAGGAAGCCGCCGCGACGCTCGGTGCCAACCGGTTCCAGACGATCCGGGACGTCATCCTGCCGGGCCTGGCGCCCGCCCTGTTGACCGGCTTCGCGCTCGCCTTCGCTCGCGGCGTCGGCGAGTACGGTTCGGTGATCTTCATCGCCGGCAACATCCCGTACGTGTCGGAGATCGCGCCGCTGCTGATCGTGATCCGTCTCGAGGAGTTCAACTACGCGGGTGCCACGGCCATCGCCGCGATCATGCTGATCATCTCCTTCGCCATGCTGTTCGCGATCAATCTCATCCAGGCCTGGAGCCGAAGAAGATATGGCTATGGCAGTTGAACCGTTAACGGACCGATCCGGCACTGTCGCGTCCGCTCCGCCTCGCCCGAGGCAGCGCAGCTACCGCCGGGCGACGAGCGAAGCGCCGCTGGCGAAGGCGACGCTGATCTTCCTGGCCCTCGGCTTCCTTGCGCTGTTTCTCGTGCTGCCGCTGATCGCCGTGTTCATCGAGGCGTTCCGGCGCGGCGCGGGGGAGTTCCTGTCGGCGCTTAACGAACCCGACACGCTGGCCGCGATGCGGCTGACGCTGACGGTGGCGGCGATCGCGGTGCCGCTCAACCTCGTCTTCGGCGTCGCGGCGGCCTGGGCCATCGCCAAGTTCGAGTTCAAGGGCAAGACGTTCCTGACGACGCTAATCGACCTGCCGTTCTCGGTCTCGCCGGTGATCTCGGGCCTCGTCTATGTGCTGCTCTTCGGCGCGGGGTCGGTTCTCGGCCCGTGGCTCAAATCCTACGGCATCGAGATCCTGTTCGCGGTCCCGGGCATCGTGCTGGCGACGATCTTCGTGACGTTCCCGTTCGTTGCCCGCGAGCTGATCCCGCTGATGCAGGAACAGGGCACCGGCGACGAGGAGGCGGCGCTGTCGCTGGGTGCTTCCGGCTGGCAGACCTTCCGGTTCGTGACCCTGCCCAACATCAAGTGGGGCCTGCTCTACGGCGTGCTCCTCTGCAATGCCCGGGCGATGGGCGAATTCGGCGCGGTGTCGGTCGTGTCGGGACACATCAGGGGCCTGACCAACACCATGCCGCTGCATGTCGAGATCCTCTACAACGAGTACAATTTCGTCGCCGCCTTCGCCGTCTCCACGCTTCTGGCGGGTCTGGCGCTGGTGACGCTCGTCCTCAAATCAATCCTCGAATACCGGTACGGCGACGAGATCGCCGCCGCGGCGAAGCACTAGGAGCGTAGGATGGACGTCTCGATCAGGTCCGTGCGCAAGGAGTTCGACGGGTATCCCGCGCTTCACGACGTGTCGCTCGACATCCGTTCGGGGGAGCTGATCGCGCTGCTCGGCCCCTCCGGATCCGGGAAGACGACACTGCTGCGGCTGATTGCCGGGCTGGAGCGCCCGACGGGTGGCGCGATCTTCTTCGGCGATCAGGACGCCTCGCACCGCTCCGTGCAGGAGCGCAATGTCGGCTTCGTCTTCCAGCATTACGCGCTGTTCCGGCACATGAGCGTCGCCGACAATATCGGCTTCGGCCTCAAGGTCCGCCCCGCCGCCACGCGACCGACGAAGCAGGAGATCCGCCGCCAAGCGAGCGAGCTTCTGGATTTCGTCCAGCTCTCGGGTCTGGAGAACCGCTACCCGAGCCAGCTCTCCGGCGGCCAGCGTCAGCGCGTCGCCCTGGCGCGCGCGCTCGCCATCGAGCCGCGCGTCCTGCTGCTCGACGAGCCGTTCGGCGCCCTGGACGCCCAGGTTCGCCGGGAGCTGCGACGGTGGCTGCGCGAGGTTCACGACCGGACCGGCCATACCACCGTCTTCGTGACGCACGACCAGGAAGAGGCGCTCGAACTCGCCGACCGGGTCGTGGTGATGAGCCAGGGGCGCATCGAACAGATCGGCTCGGCCGACGACGTCTATGACAGCCCGAACTCCCCGTTCGTCTACGGCTTCATCGGCGACTCCAGCGCCTTGCCGGTCCGCGTCGAGAACGGCGAGCTGTGGCTTCAGGACCGCTCGATCGGGATCGAGGCCAAGGGCCTGCCGGAGGGGCGGGCGACACTGTATTTCAGGCCGCACGACATCGAGCTGGTGGACGGCTGCGGCGGCTGCATCGCCGGGACCGTGGCGGCGAGCCGGCGGGTCGCCGGCACGCGCAGGGTGGAACTCGCGGTCGGCGGGGCGCGCGAGCGAGTCGAGATCGAACTGCCGGTGGCGCACCCGGCGGGCGCGAACGGCCGGATCGCTTTCCGGCCGAAGAAATGGAAGGTGTTTACGGACACCAGAGCGCCGGTCCCCGAACCCGCACCGTTCGAGGACACGAGCGACGCCAAGCACCAGGAAATCGAACGGATGCTGGCGACCACCTTCTGAGAGTCTCAAGCCCTTCGTACCTTCGGATCTCGTCGCATCGCTGAGGCGTGACCCTACGATCGCGATCGCAGCCGTGTTAGGTCTCGACCTCGCGTCGGCCTCCCTCGGCGCGTTGTCTGGTGTGACCGGAAACGGCAGGGACGATGAATTTCGAGCAGGCCGCGATCCTCATCCTGCTCGTTTCGATGCTCGTCGTCTTCGCCCTCGATCGCATCCGCATGGAGGTCGTCGCGCTGGGCGGCCTCGGCTTCGGGCTGGCGCTCGGGCTGGTCACGCCGACGCAGGCTTTCTCCGGATTTTCCAACGCCGCCTTCATCACCGTCGTGGAGATCCTGCTGATCGTCCACGTCCTTGGACGTTCGGGGGTTCTCGATTCCCTGTCCCGGCGCATTCCGGAGATCGCCCGAACCCAGAGACGGGTTCTCGCCGTCCTCTGCCTGCTGACGGCCACGCTGTCGGTGTTCATGAACAATATCGGCGCCCTGGCGCTGATGCTGCCGGTCGTGACGAGTGTCTGCCGGGTCACCGCGCTGGACAGCCGGCGCATCCTGATGCCGGTCAGCTTTGCCGCGCTGCTGGGCGGGCTGTGCTCGGTCATCGGCACGCCGGCGAACCTGATCGTCAGCAACCAGCTCGCCGCAGCGACGGGAACGGGCTTTGCGTTCTTCGACTTCGCCTGGGTAGGCGTTCCCGCGGCGCTCGCGGGTCTTCTGGTCCTCGTCGTCTGGCCTCGCCGCGTCCTGGGCAACGGGTCGTCGGCGGAGACTGGACGTCCGCCACCGCACTCGTTCCGGACTGTCGTCACCGAGGTGGAGATCGGCGCACTCTCGCCCCTGAACGGAAAACCGGTTTCGGAAGCGGGAGCCACCATTCACTCGATGCGCCGCGGCGGGGCGAATGTCATGTTCCAGCGCCCCGGGACGATCGCGGAAGCCGGCGATGTGTTGCTGATCGAGATCGGGCTCCCGGAACTGGAAGCGGGCCTCGCCTCCGGCTCCCTGGCGCTGCCGGGGACGGGGCAAAATGCCTCCGCGCAGCGCGTCGAGGCCGTGATCATGCCGGAAAGCATGCTCGTCGGGTCGCGGATCGGCGCGCTGGAAGGGCTGACGTCGCGCGGCATTGCCATCGTCGCGGTTGCGACGCACACGCCGCGCATCGAAGGCTCGCTGGCCGATGTCCAACTCTCGATCGGCGACGTCCTCTATCTGTCCGGCGACCAGGACGCCATCGCAGAGGCTGTCGAGGAGGCCGACATCCTGCCGCTGTGGCCGACGCCGCAGCCGGAGGCCGGGGACAGCCAATGGGCGCCGGTTCTCGCCTTCGCCGGCGGCGTGGTTCTCGCGGCCTTCGGCTTCGCGCCGCCCGAACTGGCCTTCGGGCTCGTCGTGCTCGTCCTGGCCGCGACGGGCAGTCTCGACCTGCGCAGGGGCCTCGCAGCGCTCGACTGGCCGATCCTCATCATGCTGGCGGCGATGCTCCCGCTGGGGCTGGCGGTGGAGACCACCGGCGCCGCCTCGGTCCTTGCGGGCGGACTGATGACGCTGTTGCCAGAGCATGACGCGCTCGTCCTCTCGTCGGCCCTCCTGGTGATTGCGGTCGCCATCACGCCCTTCGTCAACAACGCGTCGACGGCGGTGATCCTCGGGCCGATCGCCCTCGGCGTCGCCGCGGCGGCCGGCATTCCGCCCGAACCGTTGCTGATCGCGGTGGCGCTGGGGGCCTCCATCGACTTCCTCACCCCGATCGGTCACCACAACAACACCATCGTCATGGGCCTGGCGGGCTACCGCTTCGTCGACTTCATCAAGGTCGGATGGCCCGTGACGATCGCTGTCACGGGCGCCGCCACGCTAGCGCTGCGGGTATGGTGGGCATGAAGTGTCAAGGTGGTGGCAGGGCACGCTGGCGGACCTAGCGCTGCATGCCCCATTTGCGGACGGTCATGGCCTCCAGTGCGCGGAACACGACGCCTTCGACGAGGAGGCCGATGATGATGACCAGCGCGAGCCCGGCGAACACCTTGTCGGTGAAGAGCTCGTTTCGGTTGCGGAAAATGTACCAGCCAAGTCCGCCCTGGCCGGACGAGACCCCGAAGACGAGTTCGGCCGCGATGAGCGTACGCCAAGCGAAGGCCCAGCCGATCTTGAGCCCATAGATGATCGAGGGGAGCGCTGCCGGAATGAGGATGCGGAAGACATAGGCCGTGCCCCTCAGGCCGTAGTTGCGCCCGACGAGTCGCTGTGTTTCCGGAACCGCATCGAAGCCGCCGAGCGTTGCCAGCGCGAACGGCCACAGGACCGCATGGACGAGGACGAAGAGAAGGCTTTTCTCGCCGAGCCCGAACCAGAGCATCGCCAGGGGCAGGATCGCTATGGCGGGAAGCGGGTTGAACATCGAGATCAGGGTGCGCAGCGTCTCGCGCGCGAATCCATTCGCCACCGCCAGCGAAACGAGTAGGAGCGCGATTGCGACCGCCAGCACGTAGCCCTTCAAAAGCACCGACAGGGAGGTCCATGACGAAGACATGAGGCCCTCGTTCAGGAGTCCCTCGGCGAGCGCGGCCATCGTCTGAGTGAAGCTTGGAAGCAGGATGGGCTTTGCCGTCCAGACGGCTGCCGCCTGCCAGGCCAGAGCAAGGAATGCGAGGATGGCGAGCTTTCGAAGCAAGGCGACGCCCCATTCGGGCAGCGCGGTCGGCGCGGCGAGTGGCCCGGGACGATCTCCGGTGATCTCAGACATGGGCGAGTTCCTCGTCGTCATGTTCCTCGAACAGAAGGCCGTTCACCTCCTTCACCACCCGGTCGAACCTGGCGCCGCCGCTGTTGCCGAGATCGAATTCGGCCGTGTCGAAGGTGGCGATCGTCCGCCCGGGATGCGCCGACAGGAGATGCAGGCGAGTGCCGATCAGGATCGCTTCCTCGATCGAGTGCGTGACGAAGAGGAGCGTGAAGCCTTCGTCCTCGGCGAGCTTCAGCAGATCTGCCTGAAGGCGCCGGCGGGTCAACGCATCGAGCGCCGCGAACGGCTCGTCCATCAGGAGAACGTCGGCGTCCGTGACCAACGCCCGGGCGATGGCGGCGCGTTGCTTCATGCCGCCCGAGAGCGTGTGCGGATAGACGTCGATCGCTCGTTCCAGTCCGACCTTGCGAAGGGCTTCTTCGGCCCGTTCCCGAGCCTCGGCACGCGGCACGTCGGCGGCCACACGAAGCGGGAAGGCGACGTTCTCTCGGACCGTCTTCCAGGGCAGCAACTGGTCGAACTCCTGGAACACGACGATGCGGTCGGGTCCGGCACCGGTGACGCGGCGGCCCTTTACGTTGATCTCACCCGACGTCGGGGTGATAAACCCCGCCGCCGCCTTGAGGATCGAGGACTTGCCGCAACCGGAGCGTCCCAGGAGCACCAGCCGCTCGCCCTCACGGGCAGAGAAGCTGACGTCGTCGACGGCGCGCAGCGGGCCCTTGGCCGTGGTGTAATCGAGCGTCAGGCCACGCGCCTCAAATGCCGGAGCCGTTGCCGGGAAAGCCTCGGCGCGGGCAAGCATCAGCTTCCCTCCTCGCCGTGGAGTTCCTCGAACGTGTAGTCCTTCCAGCTCGTCGCCTGATTCTTGATGGCGCCGGTCCTGTACAGGAAGTCGGCGAAGTCGAAGGAGCGCGCCGGCACCAGCGTGTAGAGGGAGTCGGGCGACTCCAGCAGGGATTGGACGAAGACAGGGTCGAGGCTCGAGTTCTCGACGCGGACATAGGTCTCGGCCGCCTCGGCCTTGTTCGCCTCGACCCAGGCGGAGGCTTCCCGGAAAGCCAAAAGGAAGGCTTCGAACAGCTCCGGATGCTGTTCCCGGAAATCGACGGTGGCGTAGACGTAGGTGGGCGTCACGGGGCCGCCGAGGATGTCGTACGAGGAGAAGATCCGATGGATGCTCGGATCCTCCAGCGCACGCTCCTGGAACGGCGAGTTCGAAAGGTGCGCCGCTATTTCGGTCGAGCCCGAAAGCAGAGCCGCCGTCGCGTCCGGATGCGGCAGGGAGACGGTGTTTTTGTCGAGCCGGGCATGCTGGCCTTCGCCAAAGGTCTTTTCGGCGGCCATCTGAAGGATGCGGGACTGCACCGAGACGCCGACCGCGGGGAGGGCGATCTTGTCCTCCGGCTTGAAGTCCTCGAGGCTCCGGATATCCGGACGCGACGTGATCAGGTAGTTCGGCTGGTGGGCCAGCCCGCCGATGATCTTCACGGCGCCCTCGGTCCGGTCCCAGAGGGTCAGGAACGGGCCGATGCCCGCCGCGGCGACATCGACGTTGCCGGACAGGAGGGCGTCGTTGATCGCCGCTCCCCCCGACAGTTTCGCCCACTCGACCTCGACATCCTCCAGGCCAAGCGCCGCGGCATGCTTCTCGAGAAGCTTCTGGTCGCGGATGACGTGAAGCGGCAGGTAGATTGTCCCGAACTGCTCGACGATGCGGATCGTTTCCGCCGCCCAGGCACGGTCCATCGACACCGGGGCCGTCAGAAGTGCAGCGGATGCGACGAGGCTGCGTAGGAAAGGTTTCAAGGCGGTTCTCATTGCCAGTGCCCCGATCCATCGGTGGCGATGAGGAGAAGCCTATGCCAGCGCCAATCAGCACGACGAGCAATAATCTACTCAATCTATCGTATAAATAGACTGATTGTTCCTGTTCGGTGACCGGCAGCGCGGATACGTTTGTCATGCCCATTCGCCAGCGAGGACGACGATGACCGGTTCCGACGCAATCCCCGAGAAGATCAAGGTGCTCTGGTTCCTGCCAACCCATGGCGACGGACGCTATCTCGGCGCGGCCGAAGGTGGCCGCGTGGTCGACATCGGCTACCTCAAGCAAGTGGCGCAGGCGGCCGACCAACTCGGCTACTATGGCGTTCTCCTGCCGACAGGCCGCTCCTGCGAGGATTCCTGGGTGGTGGCATCGGCACTCGCGCCGCAGACGCAGCGGCTGCGCTTCTTGGTCGCCGTGCGCCCGGGGCTGCTTTCTCCCACACTCGCGGCCCGCATGACCGCGACGCTGGACCGGATCTCGAGCGGACGCCTGCTCATCAACGTGGTGACGGGCGGCGACCCGGTGGAAAACGCCGGCGACGGGATCTTCCTTGCTCATGACGAGCGCTACGAGGTGACGCGCGAGTTCCTCGACATCTACAAGGCGGAGCTCGCGGGAGAGACGGTCAACTACGCGGGCAAGCACCTCAAGATCGAGGATGGGCAACTCCTCTTCCGCTCGCATCAGCGCCCCTATCCACCACTCTATTTCGGTGGCTCGTCCGACGCCGGGATCGAGGTAGCGGCTGGCACCATCGACAAGTACCTGACTTGGGGCGAGCCGCCCCAGGCGGTTGCCGAGAAGGTCGCGAGGGTGCGCGAGGCGGCCGGAAGAGCCGGTCGGGACATGTCCTTCGGGATCCGCCTCCATGTCATCGTACGCGAGACGAACGCGGAAGCCTGGAAGGCAGCCGAGAACCTCATCTCCAAGCTCGACGACGAAACGATCGCGCGGGCGCAGAGGCAACTGGCCCGCCAGGATTCGGTGGGGCAGAGCCGCATGCGGGCCTTGCACGGCGGTGACCGCACCAAGCTGGAGATCAGCCCCAATCTCTGGGCCGGGGTCGGGCTGGTGCGCGGCGGCGCCGGCACCGCGCTGGTCGGCGATGCCGAGACGGTAGCCGAACGGACCGACGAGTACCGCCGCGTCGGCATCGACACGTTCATCCTCTCCGGTTACCCGCATCTGGAAGAGGCCTACGCATTCGGCGAGCGGGTGCTGCCGCGGCTCGCGCTGGACCATGACGATCCTCATGGGAGCGCGCCGGACGACCTCAACGCGGTCGGCGAGGTCATCGCCAACACCGCCATTCCGGAGCGCCGCGTGGCGAGCGCGTCGTGAGACGGCACGGTGGAAAGCACCTCGATCGCATGAAGAGGGCTCGCGATACCATCCTGATTGTCGCTAGCGTCTCCCTGGTGGTCGCTGCCGTCATGGGTATCGGCCCGTTCGATCCTGCGCCGACGTCTCTTGACAAGGTTCGGGATGGCGGCCCGTTGATCATGGCGCAACGCACCGCGGCGGAACACCCGCGTTGACGGGGCTGCGGCGGAGCACCGGACGATCTGCCGAGACCGGCCCTCCGGTCGGGGCTGGCGTCGGGGATCGTGGCGGCCTAATTGGGTTCGGGATCGTTCGATCCGATATGCCTTCCCGAGTGATGAGTGCTCCCCGCGATGCTTACGATGAAGGGCAAGTACGGCCTCAAGGCCATGCTACATCTGGCGGAACTGCCCGAGGGCCAACGCGCGCTGTCGGAAGAGATCGCATCGGCCCACAACATCTCCAAGAAGTTCCTAGACGCCATCCTGGGCGAACTGCGCACCGCAGGGATGGTGCATGCTCGGAAGGGGCGCGGGGGCGGGTACGCATTGTCGCGGCCCGCGGACGAGATCCGGGTCGGTCATGTCCTGCGCGTGTTGGAAGGGCCCTTGGCGCCGATCCCCTGCGCCAGCCGGACAGCGTATCGGCGCTGCGAGGATTGCGTGAACGAGCGTGTCTGCTCGGTGCGCCGCATCATGCTGGAGGTCCGGAATGCGATCTCGGCCGTGCTCGACGAACGGACCCTTGCCGATGTCGCCAATGCAAGCGGTTCCATCGAGGTGGAATTCCGGGAACTGACAGCCAACCTTTAAGGCAAGATCCGGCCTCTCGGGTGGGACGATGACCCCTGAACGGATCCTCATCGTCGGTGGCGGCGCGAGCGGCGTGATCCTCGCGGCGCATCTGTTGCGGGACGGTGACGCTCGTCTGGAAGTCAGCATTGTCGAGAGACGTCCGACGATCGGGGCAGGTGTCGCCTATGGCACTGAGGAGCGGGACCACCTCCTCAACACCCGTGCCGGTGGGATGAGCGCCTTTCCGGACGATCCCGATCATTTCTGGCGGTGGCTGAGGGAGAGCGGCCATGCCGCCCGACTGGGCTGCGCCGATCGCTTCTGCTTCGTTCCCCGCCCGGTCTACCGGGATTATTTGACGAGCCTTGTCGCGCCGTGGATGGACGACGGGCGCCTGCGCGTCATTCAGGGAGAATGCGTCGACCTCGTCGCCTTCAGGGGCGGAGTCTCGGCGACGCTCGCCGACGGGCGAACCGAGATCGCAGGCATTGTCGTGCTGGCGACCGGCCATGCCGTTCCGGAGTACGATGACACCACACCCTATTCCGGCCCATGGTGTAGCCGGGAGGAACTGGGCATCGGCCGGGACGACGCAGTGGTCATTATCGGGACCGGCCTCTCGATGGTCGACAATGTCGCGCTTCTCCGGGCAGGAGGGCACCGCGGTCGGATCGTCGCCGTGTCGCGCCGCGGGCTCTTGCCGCAGGTCCACGCACCCTCCGAACCGCTAAAGCTCGACCCGGCCGACATCCCCTTCGGCACGAGCGTAACGTACCTTCTGCGGTGGCTCCGCCGCACCGTGCGATGGGCCGAGGCGGAGGGCAGCGACTGGCGCGACGTCATCGACGCGCTTCGCCCGCACACGCAGGCGCTCTGGCAATCGCTGTCCGCGGATTCGAAGCGCCGCTTCTTGCGTCATGCCCGGACCTTCTGGGAGGTGCACCGCCATCGCCTGGCCCCGCAGGCCGCAGCCTCTTTGCAAGTCGCACTTTCGGAAGACCATTTGCAGATCCTCGCGGGGCGCCTCGAAGAAGCTCGCCGTGACGCGGGTCGCATAGTGATCAGGATCCGGCGCCGGGGCGGCGATCCGGTGGCACTTGTTGCAGACCGGTTGATCGACTGCACCGGGATCCTTCGCGATCCGACCGATGGCAGTGGACGACTGGTAGGGCGATTGATCGACCGTGGCGCGGCACGCCTGGATCCGCTCCTGGTCGGGATCGATGTCGACAAGCATTGTGCGATCGTCGGAGCCGACGGAATTTCCTCGCAGCGGCTCTATGCCGTCGGTCCCGTCACCCGGGCCCGGTTCTGGGAGATAACCGCGATACCGGACATCCGCGCGCAGTGTGCCGCGTTGGCGCGGACGCTACGCGACCGCCGGGAGACACTTGCCCCCACATCGGGCTGAGGACCGCGGTCCATCATTCCTCATTAGTCTACCGAATTAGTATATAATGTTTTCCCGCCCCCCAGCCCGGGCGGTAATGTTTGCCATCGCAACGAGAGGAAGCGGTGCTCACATGATCGAGACCCTGATTGTTCCCGGGCTGAACGGTTCACCTCCCGGTCACTGGCAATTCCATTGGGCTGAAGGCGATGAGCGGGCGGAGATGATCGAGCAGGAGAACTGGTCGAAGCCGCTGTTCACGGACTGGCTTCATGCGCTCGAGGCGCGGATTGTGGGATCGGCGCCCGGGGTCATCCTGGTTGCCCACAGCCTAGGATGCTCGCTCGTCGCCGCCCTGGCGAGCCGACCGGCCGCGTCGCATGTCGGCGGCGCTCTGCTTGTGGCACCGGCCGACGCTCGGGCCCTTTCCGAACGGTATCCCACGGTCGGGGCATTCGCGGCCGCGGCGGATGGCGCACTGCCCTTCACCTCACTCCTGGTGGCCAGCCGCAATGATCCCTTCATGAGCTTCGAGCAGGCGGAGAGGCAGGCCGCTAACTGGGGCTCGACACTCTACGATCTTGGCGAGGCAGGCCACATCAACATTGCCAGTGGCTTCGGCCCTTGGCCCGACGCCATGACGCTCGCCGACGGGCTGCGGGGGCGCGCGACGCAATCCTCGACCGCGAACGCCCGACCGCGAAGCTGGTGGGGCGAGGTCCGACCGCATCTGACCGGCGGTCACGACAACGGGACCGGCGTCCGTTGAGCCGGCGTGAAAGGGCGATCCGGTGTCTCCTCTTCCCCGGTCTCCATTGATGCTCGTCGCTAATTCCCGGGCGGACGCGGTCGTGACACGTCACGGCCTGCGGCGCGCGATGCGAGGGCTTGCCGGTGGCGTCAGTGTCGTCACGGCGGGTCCCCAGGGTGACCGAACGGGAGCGACGGTGACGTCGGCCCATTCGCTGTCGATGGAGCCCGAGACCATGGTGGTCAGCATCAATCTCGGCTCTTCGACATCGGAGACCATTCGTCGGTACGGGCACTTCTGCGTCAATATCCTCAGCGTTGACCAGCGCGAGGTGGCCGAACGTTTCGCGGGGTTCGGCGGACTGAAGGGTGAGAGTCGCTACGAGGGCGCGAACTGGTACCAGCTCGCAACGGGCGCCGCGGCGCTCGATGGCGCGCTCGCCTCGATCGACTGCGAAGTAGAGGAGATCATCGCGCGGCACAGCCACGCGATAATCCTCGGCGCGGTGCGGGCCGTCGCGGCAACCGGAGGGACTGGCCTCATCTATGCAGACGGTCGCTACGGTTCGTTCTCGGATCGTTCGGTCTGAACGGCTGGATGCCAGGTGAGCCAAAAGCGCCGATCTTTGCCTTCGGTGAGCCTCAATCCTCTCACAGGATGCCTTGCAGGTACTGCCAGGCCGCGCCTGCGACGGCTGCGCCCAGAAGGACCGGCACCGCCCCGAGGCGAAACCGGAACAGGGCGACGGCAGCGCCGCAGAAGAGAAGAAGCGCGGCGGGGTCGATGCTCGCCAGTCTCGGGATGTCGAGCGTGAGCGGTCCGACACCGACCGCGTCGACCCGCCGGAACAGGACGTGCAGTCCGAACCAGACGGCAAGGTTCAGGATCACCCCGACCACCGCCGCCGTGATCGCGGCGAGGGCGCCGGAGAGCGCGCGGTTGCCGCGCAGGCGCTCGATGTAGGGGGCGCCGAGGAAGATCCACAGGAAGCAGGGCGTGAACGTCACCCAGGTGGTGAGAAGTCCGCCGAGGGTTCCGGCGACGTATGCGTTCATGCTTCCCGGATCGCGGAAAGCGGCAAGGAACCCGACGAACTGGGTGACCATGATCAGCGGCCCCGGCGTCGTTTCGGCTAGGCCCAGCCCGTCCAGCATCTCGCCGGGGCCGAGCCAGCCATAATGCTCGACGGCCTGCTGCGCGACATAGGCGAGGACGGCGTAGGCACCGCCGAAGGTGACCACGGCCATCTGGCTGAAGAACACCGCGATGTCGGTGAAGACGTTGCCGGTCCCGAAGACCAGCACCAGCAGCGCGACGGGCACCAGCCAGAGCGCCAGGAACACCGCCGAGATCCGCAATGCCCAGGCGACGTTCGGGCGGGCATGATCCGGCACCGCCTCGCCCAGGGCCGAGGCGGCATCGGGCAGTGCCGGTCCCTTCGATGGTCCGTGTCCGCCGACGCCCGAGAAGGCCGCAAGCCCCGCGCGCGCGCCCAGATAGCCGATAAGCCCCGCGGCGAGGATGATCGCCGGGAACGGCACGTCGAAGAGGAAGATCGCGGCGAAGGCCGCCGCGGCGATGGCGAGCATCGTGCGGTTGCGCAGCGCCCGCCGGCCGATCCGGTTGACCGCCTCCAGCACGATCGCGAGGACCGCTGCCTTCAGTCCGAAGAACAGGCCGGCGACGATGCCGACATTGCCGAAGGCGACGTAGACCCACGACAGCGCCATGATGGCGATGAGACCTGGCAGGACGAACAGCGCGCCAGCGACGAGGCCGCCTTTGGTACGATGCAGGAGCCAACCGAGATAGGTGGCGAGCTGCTGGGCCTCGGGGCCGGGCAGGAGCATGCAGTAGTTCAGGGCATGCAGGAACCGCTCCTCGCCGACCCATCGCTTCTCGTCGACGAGGATGCGGTGCATCAGCGCGATCTGCCCGGCCGGCCCACCGAAGGACAGGCAGGCGATCTTCGCCCAGACGCGCACCGCCTCGCCGAAGGCGATGCCATGATCGCGGGCGGGTCCGGCCGCGTCGTGGCGGGATGCCGGCAGGTCGGTCATCTCACGAACCGCCCTTCCGGGCGGGCCAGTTGTGCGTCTCGTCGGTCGCGTCGCGGCACCAGCGGTAGAAGGCGTCGTAGAGGAGGAGCCCCGCCTCCAGTTGCTCGAGGTCGTCCGCATACATGCGCGAGAGGCCGAGCGAGGCGGCCAGCAATCCGGCCGCTTCCGGCGCCAGGTCCGGCCGGGCGGTGTCGGCACCCCGGACCAGGGTCGCCAGCCGAAGCAGCGGCGGCGTCGCAAGACCCATTTCCTCGACCATCGTGTCGAAGGTGCAGCGCTCGCCGCGGTGGCTCCAGAAGACGTTCTCGACGTCGAAGGGCGCAGCCCCGAAGCGCTCGCCGACCGCCTCGACCTCGGATGGCTGGACGAACAGGAACAC
Organism: Aurantimonas sp. HBX-1; assembly: GCF_021391535.1. GTDB lineage: Bacteria > Pseudomonadota > Alphaproteobacteria > Rhizobiales > Rhizobiaceae > Aurantimonas. The sequence continues at coordinate 2,443,423 of NZ_CP090066.1, read as the reverse complement.
CGCGAAGGGGTCGACGAAGCGCCGGATCAGCCAGGGACAGGCGATCCGGTCGACCTTAGGCCGCGCCCTAGTGACCCAGATGGTCCTGCCCTGGGCGTCCCGTCCGGGGAGCAAGGCTTCCGGCACGGCCGGCAGGCCCGCTGAGGACCAGGCCTCGTGACCACCCTCCAGCACTTCGGCGGCGACGCCCTCATGGCGCAGCCAGGCGGCGACGCCGTGGCTGAGCTTTGCGCCAGTATGGCAGACGACGACGACCGGCCTGGCGCGAAGGTCCGCCGCCCAGGCCGCGACAGTCGCATGATCCCTGCGCACCGCGCCGGGCACCAGCCGCGGGTCGGCGGCGAAGTCTTCCACGGTTCGCACGTCGACGACGAGGGGAGATTTCGGAGTCCCGACGAGGCGGGAGAGCTTGTCGCATGAGATGGTGATCGTCGAGGCCATGACGCGTCCTTTCCATGAATGGATCGATGGACGCGATGCTTCGGCCGGAGCCTCGTGGGGAGATCGCAGTCCCCAGGCCCGCATTCAGCCAGAGCGGTCGAGGATGTCAAGCCACTGGTGCTTCGGTTCAGCTATCGCCCCGCGCTCGCGAGATAGCCGATCATCTAGTCTCCGACGAACCTACGGTCGGTGGCACGATCCCGACCACGCTCAGACTAAAGGCACGACGAAAGACGCTCAGCGGCTTGGATGGCTGCTTCTGGGAATGGCGCATCCACTGGCTAGAGTCTGCGTTGGGTCGAGAGCGGAGTGGAAGCTATTTGCGACATCGCTCCAGAAGCGGACGTTCTGCTCCCGGCCATTCCGGAAAACAGAAATTATTCCCGGTCTGGGTGGTAAGCGGACTAGCGGCTTTCGAAAAGGGAGCCTCGAAAGCTGCCATCGCCGAATAGGTGGGCAATTGGCCAAACTAATCCGACCATCCGGGACCAGACCTATCAAGCGGCGGGTCCCTGGAAACCCGGCGGCGGAACGGCGTCGTCAGCATCCGGATCTCGCCTTTGGGGCCGGTCCTGAGTCCGCATGACCGGGGTGACCGTCAGCCCGCCAGCGTATGGCTAGGCAGATCCTCGAAAACGCGACTGAAGCCACTCGACAATCGGCTCACCCGCAGACAGGCCGCCCGCATTGCGGACGATCCTAAGCCTCATGATGTCAACCAAGTTCCCCATGTTCGTCGCTTCGGGTCCAGATTTCCTAGGGGTCAAAATTGCACGCCGGATGACATACGGTCGCATCCGGTGCGACGCAGCCCGAGAGAAGGGGAATCGATGCATAGTCATTTGCGGTCAAGCCGCCGGGTCACGCGATGGATCATCGGGTCCGCCGCCGCCCTGGGAACCTCGCCGGTCCTGGCTGCCGAAGGCGACGGGCCATCAGGCCTCACGAGCCTCGAGATGGCCTTCACCGAGGCGCTCGCCCTCATCGCGCTCGCCTGCCTCTTCGTGCCGCTCGCCAAGCGGCTGAACCTCGGCACCGTCATCGGCTACCTCGTAGCGGGCGTCGCGGCGGGCCTCGCGCTCAACCTCTCCTTCTCCGACCATCCCGAAGAGCTCCTCCATTTCGCCGAGTTCGGTGTTGTCCTCTTTCTCTTCGTGATAGGCCTCGAGTTCCGTCCCCGACGGCTGTGGGAGCTCCGGGGCACGATCTTCGGGCGCGGCCTGGTGCAGGTGCTCGTCTGCGGCGCAGTTATCGGCGGTGCGGCCTTCGCCTTCGGGCTCCACTGGCGCGCCGCGCTCATCGTGGGCCTCGGACTCGCGCTTTCTTCCACCGCGCTCGTCATGCGCGAGATCGACGAGAACGGCGAACGGCGGACCCCCTTCGGCGAGACCGCCATCGCCGTCCTTCTCTTCGAGGACCTCGCCATCGTGCCCCTTCTCCTCCTCGTCACGCTCATCGCGCCGACAGGCGAGGACATGACGCTCGGCGGCAACGTGGTTGCGGTGGCCATCGGCATCGCCGCCATCGCCTTCCTCATCCTCGTCGGCCGCTATGCGCTGAACCCGATGTTTCGCGTCATCGCCCGCACGCGCACGCCCGAGCTGATGACGGCGGCGAGCCTCGGAGTGGTCATCTTCGCCGCGCTCGTGATGGCGCTCGCCGGGCTCTCCTACGCGATGGGCGCCTTCATCGCGGGCGTGATGCTCGCGGATTCCGCTTTCCGGCACGAGGTGGAGGCGGATATCGAACCGTTCCGCGGCCTCTTTCTCGGGCTCTTTTTCATCGCCGTGGGCCTCTCCCTCGACCTCGGGGCGGTGGCGGCGAACTGGCTTCTCATCCTCGTCGCCGTGCCTGTCCTGATGGCGCTGAAGGGCCTGGCGATCTACGGCGTGTCGCGCGCCTTTGGCACGCCGCACCGGCTCGCGCTCCGCATCTCGATGGCCATGGCGCAGCACGGCGAGTTCGGCTTCGTGCTCTTTGCCGCCGCCGCCTCGGCGCTGATCCTCGATCCCGAGACCTCCTCTGTCGTCGTGTCCATCGTCACGCTGTCCATGGCGCTGTCCTCGCAGTCGGACCGCGTCTTCCGCCGCCTCGTCGGGGCCGCACCGCGCGAGGAGCTGGAGGAGGACTACTCGGATGCCGGGGGCTCGGTCCTCGTGGTGGGCTTCGGGCGCGTTGGACAGGTTGCGGCACAGCCCCTCGTGGCCGAAGGGATCGCCGTGACCTTCCTCGACCACGATGCGGACCGGGTGCGCGAGGCGCAGCGCTTCGGACGGCGGGTGCACTTCGGTGACGGACGGCGGCGCGAGGTCCTGCAGGCGGCGGGCGCGGCAGAGGCTCGTGCGATCGTCATCGCGACGGACGATCCCGAGACGACGCTCGCCATCGCGCGCCTCGCGGCACGAGAGTTCCCCGGTGCGCGGCTGATCGTGCGAGCATTCGATCGCATCCACGCTGTGCGCCTGTTGAACGAGGCCGTCGACGGCATCGTCCGCGAGACCTTCGCCTCGGCGCTCGAGATCGGGGCCGAGGGGCTGCGGAGCCTTGGCTATTCCGAGGTGGAGTCCCAAAGGGTCGTCGAGGACATCCGCCTGCGGGACGAGATGCGCCTACAGGAACAGGTGACCCTCGCGCGCGGGCAGACAGACCGTACCGACATCGTCGCCGCCATCGCGCCGCAGCCGCTGGTGCAGCGACGGGACGAAGCTTGATGGCGCCCCGGGGTCATGTCCGAACAGATCATCGAGCGACGGGGCGCCCGACGCCTCGTCAACCCGCAGCACCCTGACCTACCGGTCGCGTTTGTCTCGGTAGGGAATTTCAACCGAGATCGCGGAAATTGAACGGTTATGTGGTGGAGAAGGTTCGACCGCAGTCCCATCCCCTCCGCCACTTGCCCCCCCCGAAAGCGTTCTCCGGATCCGGCTTCATCCGGACGATCGCTCGCTCGCAACGATGTCATCCCTTCGGTGAACCACAGGGCATCCAACGGCCGCGGGCGGTCGACCGGGTAGGGCAGGACCAAGCGCGACCGCCGAAGGCGGACGTGGATGGAGAAGGTATGCTATGATCAGTAGGTCTCGATCAGGCTAGGAGGTGACCATGTCAGGCTTCGCACTCTGGGTATGGATTTTGGTTGCTCCCGTCATCGCCGTTGTGGTTCTCGCGAAACGAGATCGGTTTGGGCCCGCCAACCCGGTCTCTGGCTCGGCCCCGCGTCAAACCGGGTAAGCGTAAAAGGTTCGAGTTCCTCGTCTCACTTGCTTGACGAAGTCAGCCGTGTTTCTGCCAAGGCGGCTTTTGCCGGCCCTGCTATTTCTCGGGCGAGCTTCGCGTTCGCGCCTCCGTCCAGGGAAAGCATTCTGCCGGATTTCCGAGTTGGCCGGTAGCCAACAGGTCCTCGCCGGAGCGGATCGCGGCGAAGTAGCGGTCCCGTTAGGCAAAGGGCGAGACGGCCGGGAGGAGATACGGCTTTGCGTCTCGCCATGGTCCGCTCTGCCAGGCGTCTGCGTCCCCGGTCGCGCGGGCGGTCAGGCGGTCAGCGGCGTCTGCTTCACGACGATCGGCGCGTGATAGGGCACGCGCTCGTAGAGGTCGATCACGTCCTGGTTCACCAGCCGTACGCAGCCCGACGAAGCGGCCGTTCCCATGGTCCACCATTCGGGTGAGCCGTGGAGGCGGTAGAGCGTGTCCTCGCCGTTCTGATGAATGTAGAGGGCCCGCGCGCCCAGCGGGTTGCCGATCCCTGGCTCCATGCCGCCATTCGCCACCGAGTACGTCTCCAGCTCGGGCTTGCGTGCGATCATCTCGGCCGGCGGCTTCCAGCGCGGCCAGCGTTGGCGCCAATGGACGATGCCGCGGCCTTCCCAGGTGAAGCCGACCCGCCCGATGCCGACGCCGTAGCGCATGGCGGTGCCGTCCTCCTCGACGAGGTAGAGGAAGCGGTTCGGGGTATCGACGACCACCGTGCCGGGCGCTTCGCCGGTCGGGTCGAGCACCTGCTGCCGGTAGAATTTCGGATCGATCTTCCAATAGGGAACCGCCGGAATCGCGTATCCGTCGTCGACGACCGCCGCGTAACGGGCGTCGAGTTCCGGGGTGCGCAGGGCGTCGGAGCCGATCGCTTCGTGGGCCACGGGCGGAAGCACCGGCGCCGGTTGCAGCGATTGCGCGAGCGGCTGGCCGCTTCGGGTCGCGGCACAGCCGGCGGCGAGGACATTCGTTGCGACGGCGCCGAGAACGAAGGCGCGGCGCGACATAGAGGCTGTGGTCAAATCGTCTATCCGGGCTCGAAAGGTGAACCTCAGCCTACATCTTGCCCCGCATCTGGCTAGCCGGTTATGGATTATGCAGGCCATAACCGAAAAGAATGCATTGCGCCTTGCGAGCGGCCCGTCGCCTTCGCGACGGTGATCTTGCGATGCGAGAATCGTGGAGTTCGAGATGGATCTGGCAGCCGCCCTTCGCGCGTTCACCCGCACGGTCGAGCGCGGCTCGATCACCGCCGCGGCCCAGGATCTTGCGATCTCGCAGCCGGCCGTGTCGAAGCATATCGCCAATCTCGAGCGGCGGGTCCGGGCGCGCCTCCTGGAGCGGTCCGCCCGGCTTGTCCGCCCGACGCCGGAGGGCCAGGCGCTCTACGACGCGAGCTGGTCGGCGCTTGCCTCGATCGACGCCGCCGTCGAGGGGCTGCATGCCACCGCCGGGACCATCGAGGGGACGATCCGCGTCCATGCGCCGTCATGCATCGGCGGCAAGTATCTCCATCCGCTTCTCATGAAGTTCCAGCGCGCGCATCCGAACGTCGCGTTCGAGCTGATGCTGGAGAACCGGACGGTCGATCTCGTCTTCGAGAACTTCGACATGGCGTTCATCCATGGTCGTCCGAGCGCCCAGGACCTGATCATCCGCCGTCTGGGCCTGGCGCGCCGTATCCTCGTCGCCAGTCCGGACTTCCTTCAGGAGCACGGTCCGGTGGAGACCCTGGAGCGGCTGTCCGAGATTCCGCTCGTCACGACGTACCGCTCGATGACGACGAAGAACCGTCTGATGCTCCTTCGCGATGGTTCACCGACAGAGGTGGAGGTGCGTTCGATCCTGCAGAGCAACGACGCGCACGTGATCTCCCGGACGCTGTTCGATGGTAATGCGGCGGGAACGGTCCAGCATCTTCTGGTCGTCGACGAACTCGCGTCCGGACGGCTGGTCCGAATCCTCCCCGACTGGGAGGTGCGTCCCACCGAACTGTTCCTGGCCTATCCGTCGGTGAAGTTCATGCGTCCGGCGGTCCGCGCCTTCGCCGACCATGTCCTGGATCACATCGGCGCCGTCGAGGGGCTCGACAGGTCGTGAGGCTGCGTCTCGAACGTCGACATCGCGAAACCTCGCGTCCGCGTCGGGGCGACCGGATCGGCTGGACTCAGGCGGCGTAGCTGCCCGCGTCGGTGCCGGTCGCTTCATCCGGCTTGCCCGGCCAGGATTCCATGAACTGCCGGACGACCGTCTGGAACTGCTCGGGCCGGGCGCCGCCATTGGCCTGCACGACGAGACCGTCGGCGACGGTGATCACGTAGCGGCCAAGGCTGTCGGTGTCGGTATCGGCCGGCAGGTCGCCCTCGGCCTTCCAGCGCTCCAGCCGCTCGCAAAGCTGCTGGAGATCCAGAAGCCGGCGATGCCGCGGGAGCGCTGGACGCTGGCGCGGGCTGCCTCTTCCGCCCGCTTGCGCGCGTAGCCAGTCTCGACGACCGTGCGGAAGAGCGGCTGTCTCGCAGCCGCTAGCGGTCTCCGACTGGCTTGCTCGTTCGCGGACGGCAGTCGGACGACCGTTCGGCGGGAGCGCGGATCGTCACGCCGTGCCGCGCCCGAAGCGCGCTACGCCTTTGGCGGCGCCGAGGGCGTGGTCGGCGGAGCGGGCGCCAACGCCATCTATCGCCTGACGCCGCAGCTCATTCTGAAGGCCGGACCTTTCGCGACGCTCGCCTCCGAGGATTACACCGAGACCTATTTCGGCGTGACCGCGGCGGAGTCGGCGAATACCGGCTTCCGCCTCGACGCCTATGACCCGGAGGGTGGCCTGAAAAGCGTCGGCGTCTCCGGCTCGGCCCGCTACGCGTTCCGGCATGACTGGTTTCTCAACGCCGAAGCCTCCTCCAGCCAGATGGTCGGCGATGCCGCGGACTCGCCGACCGTCGAAGCCGGCGACGAAAGCCAGTTCACCTTCGGCCTCGGCGTCTCGAAGCACTTTACGCTCGACCTGTTTCAAGACCCCGGACTGCCACGACGGCGCGATGCTTCCTGCGTCGTTCCAGAGAGGCGCGCCGAAAGGCCTTGCGCATTGTGTCACTAAGTGACATATGTGGTGTCACTTAGTGACAGCAAGCTGGACCGTCAGGCCATTCGGCCTGTTCGCGAAACTCCAGCATGACAAGCCGGGATGCGGCTGAGAACGAGGCAATCGAATGAAGAACTCCGATATGGGCGCTGTACCTCGGCCCACCCTCCTGATGGCCGGGCTCGGCCTGCTTGCGCTCACGCTTGGTGGCTGCCTGTCGCCCGAACAGCAGCGCATGGCCGATCTGGGCGAGGATCAGGGGACGTGCTCGAACATGGGCGCGCGTTACGGCTCGCCGGAATACACAGCGTGCATGCTCCAACAGCAACAGCGCCGCGATGAGGAGCATCTCCTGTTTCTCGAGCAGGCGCGCATCAGTCAGCAAATGGCGCGCGATGCCCAGGAGATGCGGGACAGGCGGCGGGACTAGGCGCCGGCGCTTGCCAGTTCCGGCCTTCAGGGCCAGAAGAAGGTGAACCGCGCCGAAGCCACCCGGGGGTCGCCATCAAACGCTCGAAAGCAGAAGAGGCAAGGCTCACCGTCTCGCGCCATGCAGCGGATCTGTTCTGGAAACACGGCGTGGACGGGACCAGCGGAGAGATGATCGCCGCGGCAGCCGGGCTCTCCACCCGCACGATCTGGCGCTATTTCCGCTCCAAGGAGGCATGCGTCGAGCCGTTGCTCAGGGAGGGCGAATTGCGGTTCGTCGAACTGCTGAAGGGCTGGCCCCGCGAACTGTCCATCGAGGCGTATCTGCGATCGACGATGCCGACCTATCTCGCCGACGAGGCGGCGGTCCGCGACGGCGTCGCCGCCGCGCGCATCGTCGCCCTTCTGCCGAAGGAGCCGGCCCTGCGATCGGCCTGGCTGATGGCGTGCAGCCAGTCCGAGGCGGAGTTCGTCGGCATCGTGGCTTCGCGGGCCCGGCGCTTGCCGGACGATTTCGACGTCAGGCTCTGCGCCGCCGCGGCAATGGCGGGACTGCGCATTGTCGACGAAACGATCAGTGCGGCGGCCATCAACGACGGCCGGCATTTCGAACTCACAGAAGTGACCGAACGGATCGCCGCCGCCATCCGCGCGGCGAGTACGCTGCCGATCTGCGATCCGGTCGAATGATGCGTACGAACGACGCTTAGGACCTGCCTCCTCGCGAGGCCGCGTAAAGCGAACCCGATGGAGAAATCATGCGGAGAACCGCATCAGCCCGGATTTCCGGGCCCGCTTCCGGCTGCCTTGGCGAAACCACCGCGCGCCGCTTTTCAGACGGCTTTCGGCGGCTGCCTACCTTGGCGGCCACTCTCATCCTGACCATGCTCTGGGCGATCGGCCCGGCATCTGCAGACGGGAACACATCCATGACCTACCCCGAGACCCGACGCATGGACGTCTCCGACCAACGGTTCGGCATCCCCGTGTCCGATCCCTATCGCTGGCTGGAAAGCGACGTTCGCCGCGATCCGTCGGTCGCCCGGTGGGTCGATGCGCAGAACCAGCATTCCGCCCCCTATCTCGCGTCCCTCCCGGGGCGGGATATCTTCCACGAGCGCCTGACCGCCCTGTTCGATCACGAGCGGCTGACGACGCCGGAGAAACGGGCCGGACGCTACTTCTTCACGCGCAATGCGGGTCTCGACAACCAGTCCGGCCTCTTCGTCCGCGAGGGGGTGAACGGCGCCGACCGCGTCGTCATCAATCCGAACAAATGGTCGCACGACGGCACCACGGCACTCGCCGAATGGGCCCCATCCGAGGACGGAACGCGTGTCGCCTTCGCGATCCAGGAGGCCGGCGCGGACTGGCGCACGATCCGCGTCCTCGACGTCGACAGCGGCGAGATTCTTGAGGACGAGGTCAAGTGGGCGCGGTTCACCACCATCGCCTGGGCGACGGACGGATCGGGCTTCTTCTATGCCCGCAATCCCGAGCCGGACACGGACGCGCCCTTCGAGGCGCTGGTCCTCGGGCATTCGATCCAGTTCCACCGGCTCGGCACGCCGCAGTCCGAGGACCGGATCGTCCATGCGCCGGAAAGCGCGCTGCCGTTGATCCATACGTTCGAGGTGACGGCGGACGGGCGTTACGGGGTGATCTATTCCACCGCGCTGACGGGCGGCAATGCGCTCAGCCTGGTCGACCTGTCGGACCCCGACTGGCCGGTCCGGCCGGTGGTGGAAAGCTTCGACCATGGCTGGTCGCTCGCCGGCAATGTCGGCACGAAGCTGTTTCTCCTGACCCAGCAGGGGGCCGAGCGCGGGAAGCTCGTGATGGTGGATCTCGCCGATCCCGACGCCGCTTCCACCGATGTCGTCGCGGAACGGCCGGACGCCGTGATGCGGCTTGCGGGCCTTGTCGGCGACAGGCTGATCGTCACCTACATGATCGACGCCAAGACCGAGATCGAGCGCTTCAGGCTCGACGGAGCGCCTGACGGGCATGTCGAGCTTCCGGGGATCGGCAGTGCCGGCGCCTTCCATGGCCGTCCGGGCGACGACGAGGCCTTCTTCGTCTTCACCAGCCACGACGCGCCCACGAGCATTCACCGCTACGACGTGGCGAGCAACACCAACACCGTCTGGGCCGCGCCGGCCGTCGCCACCAATCTCGACCGGATCGTCGTCGAGCAGCATTTCTATCCGTCGCGGGACGGCACGCGCGTGCCGATCTTCGTCGTCCGCCGCCGCGACGTGACGGGTCCCGCACCGACCATGCTCACCGCCTATGGCGGCTTCGGCATTTCGATGGTGCCGTTCTACTCGCCGCCCGCGGTGGCCTGGGTCGAGCAGGGCGGGGTCTACGCCGTCGCCAACATCCGCGGCGGCGGCGAGTACGGCAAGGCCTGGCATGACGGCGGGCGGGGACCGAACAAGCAGAACAGCTTCGACGATTTCATCGCCGCGGCCGAGTTCCTGAAAGGCGAGGGGATCACCGCCGAAGAAGGGCTCGCCATCCACGGCGAGTCCAATGGCGGCCTCCTCGTCGGCGCCGTGGTCAACCAGCGGCCGGATCTTTTCGCGGCAGCGCTCCCCGGCGTCGGCGTCATGGACATGCTGCGCTTCGACCGCTTCACCGGCGGCCTGCTCTGGGCGCAGGAATTCGGCAGTCCCGAGGTCGAGGCGGACTTTTCCAACCTGCTCGCCTATTCGCCGCTTCATAACATCCGGGCGGGGGCGACCTATCCTGCCATCCTCGTCACCACGGCCGATACCGACGATCGGGTCGTTCCGGGCCATTCGTTCAAGTACGTCGCCGCCCTGCAGGCCACAGACCTCGGCCCGCGGCCGCACATCCTGCGTGTCGACAGCAAGGCCGGTCATGGCGGCGGCAAGCCGATGGACAAGGCGATCGACGAGTTGGCCGACATGTGGGCCTTCGCCGCGCATTGGACCGGGCTGACGGTCGGCGAGGCCGATCAAGGACACGATCGACAGGCGTTCCCCGGGGCGAGCCGCTAGCGCAGCCCTTGATCAGTTCGCGACGTCTCCGATCGCGGCTTCGGACGGCGCTGGTGATCGGTCCGTCGCGGCCGGGGATCCCCCAGCGCGCCCGTCGTAACGCTGCCGGGCGTCCGCGACCTCCGTGAGATGCGCCATGGTCCAGGCATAGAGAGCCTTGAACGGCGTCTGGAGCGAGCGGCCGTCGACGGCGACGGACGAGTACTCGAAGCGTATCTCGCCAATCGCCTACTGTTCGGGCTGATCGTTTAGGCCGGCCAGCCATCGATCGATCAGGCCGGCAGCGGCCTTTTCGAGCTGCTTTCCGTATCGCTCCGCGTCGCGGCGCAGGGCGACAGGGCTGATGCCGGCGGTCGCCAGTTCGCTGGCATGGCCGATAAGCCAGTGCTCGAACCGGGCCGAAAGCACCTCCGGGTGGAACTGCAGGCCCAGGACATTCGGGCCCCGCGAGAAGGCCTGGTTGCGGCAGAGCGGGGTGGCGGCGAGGCGTTCGCAGCCATCGGGCAGGTCGAACGTATCGCCGTGCCAGTGAAGTACGGGAATGCCGCGCAGGGCGCCCAGCGGATGGCGCTCGCCGGCATCGGTCAGGTCGAGCGGCGACCAGCCGATCTCCTTGGCCGGCCCCGGATAGACGCGGGCGCCGAGAGCGGCGGCCATCAGCTGCGCGCCGAGGCAGATACCAAGCGTCGGTCTGCCGGCTTGAAGGCGCGCCTGCAGGAGCTGCAGCTCCTCGGTGACGACGGGATAGGCCGCGTCGTCATAGACGCCGATCGGGCCGCCGAGGACGACGAGGAGGTCTGCCCCGAGCGGATCGAGGCGCCCGATGTCGCTTTCCGCGACATCGACATAGGCGATATCGTAGCCCGCCTCCCGCAGGGCCGAATCGAAGCTGCCGAGATCCTCGAAGCCGACATGGCGAAGGGCCTGTACGGTTCGCTGGGGCATGAACTGTCTCCGAAAGCGTCAGGGCCGGTAGGCGGATCGTGCCGCCAGGATGTGCTCGAGATCCTTCAGTGCCGCCGCGCTGGTGGCGAGGGGTTCGGTCCCGGAGCCGATGGCGATCGTCTCGCCCATCGCGTCGGTGGTGATGCGGATCGCCTTGTTCTTCCCCCGCACCTGCGCGAACGGATCCGCAAGCGGAAAGGTCCTGATGCCGACGCCGGCCCGAACCCCGCCATTGTCGCGGACGAGACTGCCGACAAGCTTGGGCACGAGGCCCTCCGCCTGCCACACCGCAATCTGCTCTCCCTTCACCGACTGGATTCCCTCGACCACGAGGTCGTCCATCGCCAGATCGAGGCCGAGCCCGAAATTGGCGAGGATCAGGAGCTTGCTGGCGGTATCCCATCCTTCCGTGTCGTTGCGCGGATCGCTTTCGGCGAATCCTCCCGCCTGCGCTTCCCGCAACGCCTCGTCAAACCCGATTCCGCGCGCCGTCATGGCGTCGAGCAGATAGTTGGTCGTGGCGTTCAGGATGCCTTCCAGCCGCAGCACAGTGCAGCCGGCCAGGCTGTGCTCGATGAGGTCGATCGTCGGCAGCGCCCCGGCCGTGGCGCCGCTGATCTTCAGGCGCGCGCCGGAGGCTTCGGCAAGGGCGCGCAGTTCCGGTCCGCTATGGACCAGCGCACCCTTCGAGATGATGATCGCGTCCCGGCCGTCGGACAGGGCGGCGCGGATATAGGCAAGGGCCGGACCTCCCGTGCGGAAGTCGCTGGGGCCTGCCTCGATCAGGATGTCGGCGCCGCTGTCCGCCACGAAGTCAGGGCCGGACAGGCCCACTTGCAGCGCGTCCAGGCGGTCCGGCTCGAGTCCTTTCGGGTCGCTCAGTCCTGACCGCGAGCCGCAGACGGCGACCAGGCGGACATCGGATCCATAAAGGCTCCGATAGCGCTCGCGGCGCGACAGAAGCAGCATCGCCGTGGCGCGACCGACGCCGCCGAGGCCCGCGATGGCAACCTTCACGACACGCACGGGTCCTGCCTTTCCATCCTGCCTCCGTGTCGGCTTCACGGTGCTCCGATCGCGGCGAGCCGCTTCATGCGTTCGACGTCGGAGCGGCCGGCCGCCGCGTGCTCATTCCGGCGGCCGGCGTTCCCGCGGATGAAATATGATTCGACGCGGCCCGCAAAGTAAGCCGGAGCTCGCGGGCGGTCCGATCCCCTCGGCGCGACTCTCAGGCCGACCCGTCGGGGAAGCCGGACACCCGCGCGAGGAACGGCCCGATCAGCGCCGCGATCGCCTCGGCATGCGTTTCGAGCGCGAAATGCCCGGCGTCGAGCAGGTGGATCTCCGCGTCCGGCAGGTCGCGCTGGTAGGCGAGGGCGCCGGCGGGCAGGAACGCCGGGTCGTGCCGTCCCCATGCGGCCAGAAGCGGGGGACGATGCTCGCGGAAATAGGCCTGGAAGGCCGGGTAGAGCGCGACGTTGCTGCGATAGTCGAGGATCAGGTCGAGCTGGATCTCCTCGGCACCCGGCCGCGCCATGTAGGCGATGTCGAGTTCGTAGCCGTCGGGCGACAGGAGCGCGGGGTCGGCACCTGTCTCGTACTGCCAGTGCCGGATCGTGTCCGGTGCGAGCGAAGGCCGGCAGGCTTCGCGGTTGGCGGGGCTCGGCTCGCGCCAATAGGCCTCCCACGGCCCCCATTCGTCGCTGAATCCCTCGACATAAGCGTTGCCGTTCTGGGAGACGATCGCCGCCACCCGCTCGGGATGACGCAGCGCCAGGCGCAGGCCAACCGGCGCGCCGTAGTCGAAGATGTAGAGCGCGTAGCGATCGAGCGACATCGCCTCGGTGAAGCCGTCGATGACGTCGGCCAACCGGTCGAACGTATAGTCGAAGGTGCCGCGCGGCGGCGCCTTGGTCTGCCCGAAGCCGGGCAGGTCCGGCGCGACGAGCCGGAAGCGATCGGCGAGAAGCGGGATGAGGTCGCGGAACATGTGGCTGGCGGTCGGGAAGCCGTGCAGCAGGAGGATCACCGGCGCATCGCGCGGCCCCGCCTCGCGGTAGAATACCTCGACGTCGCCGACCGGCTTGAACCCGTAGCGTATGGTCATCGCGCAATCCTTCCATGGTTGAAGGAGAGCTAATGCGTTTCGCTTTGCGGAATAATACGCTTATCCTGCAAGGGCTGATTGCAGGATTGGAAACGTCGATGGACCGCTTCGAAGCCATGTCGATCTTCGTCGCGGTGACGGATGGCGGCTCGCTGGCCGCCGCCGCCCGAAAGCTCGGGCGCTCCCCCGCGTCGGTGACGAGGGCCGTGGCAAGCTTGGAGGCCACCGCCGGCGAACAGCTCATCGAGCGTTCGACGCGCCGCCTTGCCCTGAGCGAGGCCGGAGTTCGTCATCTCGCGGCCTACCGGCGGGTGCTGGGCGATCTCGCCGAGCTTCACGCGCCATCGCCGGATGCCGCCGTCAGGGGCAGCGTGGTGATCACCGGGCCCGAACTGTTCGGCCGGATGCGGGTGATGCCGGTCGTCGAGAGCTTCCTCGCCGCCCATCGGGAAGCGCAGGTTCGCCTGCTCCTGCTGAACCGCGTGGTGGACCTCGTCGGGGAAGGCGTCGACGTGGCGGTCCGGCTGGCGCATCTGCCGGACTCCGCGATGACGGCGGTCCGGCTGGGCGCGGTACGCAGACTGACCTGCGCCGCGCCGGCCTATCTGGCAGAACATGGCTCGCCGGCCCGTCCTCCGGATCTGGCGGACCATCGCTGCATCGGGCTGAACGACGCCGGGACGCAGGCACTCTGGCGCTATCGCGAAGCCGGCACCCGGCGCCGCGTCCGTTCGGTGCGGGTCAACTGCCGCCTCGCGCTGAACGGCGCGGGCGCCGCCATCGACGCCGCGGAGCGCGGTCTGGGCATCGTGCGGCCCCTGTCCTATCAGGTCGAGCGCCAGATCGCCGACGGGATCCTGGTCGCGCTTCTCGAGCCATACGAGCCGGAAGAGATCCCCGTCCACCTGGTGTTTCGGCCGCGGCGTGCCGACGGCAGTGCCGTGCGCGCCTTCATCGACCACGCGACGCCGCTGCTGCGACGGCAGTTCAAGGAGGAGCGGCCCTGACCCCGTCGCCGGCCGTCAGAGGAGACGGTCACGCGTCCGACGGTCCGTCGACAGCGTTCCGCGCAGGGCCGCCCTCGGCCGCGCGAAAGGACGGCCTTGGTCGTAATGATCCATCCGCCCCTTCGCCGTGCCGCCGGTCCGGCCTGCTGCCTACGCGCTGCGGTCGCGCGACTCGTTCAGCGACCAGCCCGGATACTCGATCGGCAGACAGCTGACGGCATCCAGTTCCGCCTTGGCGAAGCGGCGCCCGGACCTTCCGAGGGCCGAGGCTGCGGCGGCCGGGCGATGAGGCTAACCGCCCGTCGCCTGCTGCGGAGACGACGGTCGAACCCCGGATCCTTTCGGAAGCGATCGCGCCACGTCGACGACGACGGCACGGAGCCGACTGTGCGCCGGATCGTGACGATAGCGCACATGCCAGGCCATCTCGACGGGAAAGGTCCCGAGATCGACGGGAGGCTCGAGCACCTTCAAGCGTGGATCGTGTTGGAGGCCTCGGCAGATCAGCATGGGCAGCGTCGCGCAGTAGTCGGTGACGGCGATCATCTCGGGAACTGCGAGGAAATGCGTGACGGAAACGGCGACCTCCCGCTTCAGCTTTTGCTGCTCCAGTGCCTGGAAGAGGCCAGCCCGGATGCGACCGGGCGGCAGCACGTTGACGTGCTTCAGGCTTTCGAACTGGTCACGTGTCAGGCTCTCACCGACGTTCGGGTGGTCGGCGCGCAGGATGCAGGCAAGCCCGTCGTCCATCAGGTGCTGAACGACGAGATTGTCGGGCGGATCGACGATCCTTCCCAAGGCCATCGCCGTCGAACCCGAGACCACACCGGTCTCGGCGATATCGTTGCCGAAGGGCGTCATGCGAAGCTTGACGCCGGGAGCCTGTGCCCGAAGCCGTGCAACGAGCACCGGCATCAAGACGAGTTCCACGTAGCTGTTGGGCGCGATCAGGAACGACCGCTCTGCCTTGGCCGGGTCGAATTGCTGCTGATGGACGATCACCTCATCCAACTGCGCCAGCGCGGCCTCGATCGCCGGGGAGATCGCCTCGGCAAGCTGCGTCGGTGTAATCCCGTATCTTTCGCGGATGAACAGCGGATCGCGGAGCGTCTCCCGCAGGCGGTTCAGAGCGTTCGAGAGCGCCGGTTGGGTCATGCCGAGGCGGTTGGCGGCGCGCGTGACGCTCCGCTCCTGCATCAGGGCCACGAAGACGGGGAGCAGGTTGAGATCGTACTTCATCAAGATATAGCTCGCATGAATATCTAAAATCCAAGAAGTAAATTTCTTGAATGTCTCATCTGGCCCCATCTTCCCGACATCGAAAGGCCGATGCAGGGCTGATCGCCGTTGCCGAGGGCGGCGACGATCGATCAGGGCGCGGCATCATCAAAGGAGACGACGATGAAAATTCTCATGGTACTGACGTCCCACGACCGGCTCGGTGATACCGGCAAGAAGACTGGCTTCTGGCTGGAGGAACTCGCGGCGCCCTACTACGTCTTCAAGGACGCCGGCGCCGAGATCACGCTTGCCTCGCCGAAGGGCGGCCAGCCGCCGCTCGATCCGAAGAGCGACGAGCCGATGTTCCAGACCGAGCTGACGCGGCGCTTCACCGCCGATAAGGATGCCAATGCCCAGCTGGCTGCGACCGTACGCCTCGACGGCGTCGACCAGGCCGATTTCGACACGGTGTTCTATCCCGGCGGGCACGGACCGATGTGGGATCTGGCAGAGGACGAGAATTCGATCCGCCTGATCGAATCCTTCGTCGCGGCCGGCAAGACGATCGCGCTGGTCTGTCACGCACCGGGCGTTCTTCATCGCGTCAGGAATGCCGACGGCACGCCCTTCGTCGAGGGCCGCCGCGTGACCGGCTTCACCAACAGCGAAGAAGAGGCGGTCGGCCTGTCGAAGGTCGTGCCGTTCCTGGTCGAGGACGAACTCGTGAGCCTCGGCGCGGTGTACTCCAAGGTGAAGGACTGGGGCGTCCACACGGTGGTGGACGGCCAACTCATCACCGGACAGAACCCGGCTTCGTCCGCCGAGGCTGCAGAAGCGCTCATCACCGCCTTGGGGCGGGCAGAAGCGAGAGCTGTCTGAACCGCAGGCCGGCATCGCGAGCCGTCGCCGACAGGCGGCGGCTACGCCGAAGATCGGAGCGGCTGACCGGCCTCAGCCCGACGTCTCCTTATGGCCGGTTCGTAAGAAAACTTCCCACATTGCAAAAGCGGGGTGGTCCATCTCATCCAAGGATCGGCTGCGTGGGAAGCTCGACGGTCTGGCCCACAACGTCGATCGCCACCTTGCCTCGAAGCCCACGGGAGCTTCCAGCTTCGAGCAATTCATGCGCTTCGCCGATGCGAGCCAGAGGTAGCACCGCGCCGATCACCGGCTTGATCAGGCCGCGTCCGACGAGATTGGTCAGTGCGTCGAGCTTGCCGCGGTTCTGCCGGGTGAACACGAAATGGTAGGCGGCATTCTTGCCCCACGCCTCGATCAGGTTTTGCGGCTGTGCGATGTCGACGATGCTGACCACCCGTCCGGCATCCGCAAGCGCGAGCGGGCTTTTCGTCAGGGTGTCGCCGCCGATCGTATCGAACACGACGTCCACCCCATGCCCCTGCGTCAGGTCCGCCACGGACGAGACGTAGTCGTCGGCGGTGTGGTCGATGACCTCGTCCGCTCCCAGCGAACGGACGAATTCATGGTTGCTGGAGCGCGCTGTCGTGATGACCCGCGCGCCCATCGCCTTGGCAAGCTGGATCGCCACGGTGCCCACACCGCCGGCGCCACCGTGGATCAGGATCGTTTCATGGACGGCAAGCTGGGCGCGGGTCACCAGCGCTTCCCAGATCGTGCCCCCGACCAGCGTCAGGCTGGCGGCCTCCAGATGGCTGATATTGCGCGGCTTGCGGGCGATCAGATCGACATCGGCAACATGCTGCTCCGCATAAGAGCCGGGGCCGCCGAAGATTTTGGGCGTGTAGTAGACCTCGTCGCCGATCTCGAACCCGCTCACGTCCGGCCCCTTTTCCTCCACGACGCCGGAAACGTCGTGACCGATGATCGCGGGGAGCGGCACGTAGTCGACATAGTCGCCACGGCGGATCTGATAGTCCAGGGGATTGATGGCTGTGGCGTGGACGCGCACCCGCACCTGTCGCGGTCCGACAGCCGGTACGGGAACCTCGCGCAGCGCGAACGCATCGTAGCTACCGAAACGTTCCAGGACGACCGCCTTCATTGTGTCGGTCACGATCTCACCTCATCAAATCCGATCGATGGCAGGCTCCTTCAGAGCACCTGCCCATCGTTGTCCTGATTTTACGTCCGGCGACGTTCCCGGGAGCCGCGGGCCGGCCGATCAGGTGGCGCCGACCGGCGCCACGATCCGCCGCCACCCTCCTCACCGGCGCACCACGTCCTGCCATTCCGGGTGGCGGCCGATCTGCGCCTTCGCGAAGGGGCAGAGCGGCATGATCGTGATCCCGTCGCGGCGGGCGTCCTCGATCGCCTGGCGCACCAGTCGCTCGCCGACCTTGCGGCCGCGCAGGGCCGCGGGCACTTCCGTGTGGTCGATGATGATCAGGCCTTCGCCGGCGCGGCTGTAGGTCATCTCTGCCTCCACGCCGTCGACGACGAGGCGGTAGCGTCCCTTCGACGCGCCATCCTCCCGCTCGACCGTCTCGTGGCCGGTCGATGCCGCAGGCATGACTGTTTCGGCGTCGGGCCGGCGGACCTGCCGCGGCACTCCGTGCGCGCATTCGAGGAGGTCGCGGTCCCAGCCGCCCAGGTCGGCGGCGGCCTCATAGGTCGAGACGAGGAACGCCATCAGCGCCTCGTCGGGATCGGCCGCCGTCCGCACCGCCTCGTAGGGCAGCATGAACTCCGACAGGCCGTCGTGCCAGAATGCGGCATCGGGCCGGACCGCCGCCGCCCGGTAGCCGGCCGGCGCCGGATACGCGTAGGCGTAGAAGGCCGGATAGTCGATGCCGTTGCCACCCGGCCAGAAGCCCGCCGAGGACACCTCGCGGTCATAGGCCTCCTGCGCCACGTCGTCGGGGAGGGCAGGAATGCCGGCCGGATGCAGCGGCGCGCGCCGGCCGGAAAACCGGGTCAGGGCGAGGTCGAGAGCGCCCCAGAACAGGTGGACGGGGCTGGACTTGCCGAGGAAGGAGGTCCGGAACCTGTTGAACACCCTGTCGGCCGCCACCAGGGCCTGATGGTAGCGCTGCACGGCTTCGCGGTCGTAGGGCCGGTCGCGATCATCCTCGGCGAACGGGACAGGGTGCGGCACCTCGTTCGGCGAGCCGTGGAAAGTCGGCGTGCCGCCGAGTTCGGTGATCAGGCTGACGAAGCTGGTATGGAATGTCGCGACCGTCATCGGCCCGAGGTCGAATGCTCCCCGGCGGCCGTTGCCGCAGGTCCCTACGACCTTGTGCTCGCGCAGGTCGAACAGGATCTCGATGCCCGGGCCGTCGGGAATGGGCGATGAGGCGAGACCGTTCGGCGTGACGTAGAAGGTCGCGTTCCACGAATGGTTGAGCCATGGCGTGTGGGCGAGCCGGTATTTGCCGGCGATCTGGAGGTAGAGATGCAACGCTGAACACGTCTCGCGCCAGCTGAGGTAATCGAGGTCGGGCCACTTGTTCATCATCTCACGGTCTCCATCCTGTGTCTGCTCGAGGGTACGGCCGTCCTGCAATCAGGCATCAGGCTGCTGCCAATGAGGGTAGGTGACGTAGGCGGTCACGACCTCGTCGTCGTGGGAGCGGATCGTCACCTTGTCCCCCTTCTGCATGGCGATGATCTCACCGGGACCTGCCGTCACCGCTCCGTGCGCGTCGGAAACTGTGATGTTACCCGAGAGGATCACCATCGTGTCGTGAACGGCCATGGTCTCCTCCAGGATCTGGTTCGGCCCGTAGCGCCCGAACCCGATCGTCACCGGCCCGCCGTGCCGCTGATCGAGGACATTGCCGGCAAAAATGTCGCCGTCCTGTCCGGGCGAGCGTTCCAGGGATGCGTCGGCGAAAGCAAATTTGTGAACGGGCATAGTGCTTTCCTTTCGGATCGGATGAGGTGCCGGTGAGGCAATCCTGCCCGAGCTTCCGGCCGGGCAACGGCTGAAATGCGCCCTGGCCGGGCCCTGCAGCTTCAATCCGGAAGGGGGATATGCTCGTTCCGGTCGTCGACGGGCAGATCGAAGCGTCCCTTGCCCCAGTTCGCGGCGCGCCACTCGGCCTTGGCGAGTTCGATGCGCTCCTGCGACGAGGCGACGAAGTTCCACCAGATGAAGCGCGGTCCGTCGAAGGTCGCGCCGCCGAGGATCATCATCCGGGCGCCCCGGTCGCCGGCAGCCACCGTGATGCGGTCACCGGGTCGGAACACCATCATCTGTCCGGCCTCGAATTCCTGTCCGGCGACCGAGATCGAGCCTTCGACGATGTAGATGCCGCGGTCTTCGTGGTTGTCCGGCATCGGCAGCCGGCTTGCCGGTTCAAGTCTTACGTCGGCGTAGAACGTCTCGGAGAGCATCTTCGCGGGCGCGACCTCGCCGAAGGCGTTTCCGAGAATGAGCCGAACCGAGACGCCGCGGTCTTCGATGACGGGCAGCGTCTCCTTGCCGTGATGCTCGAAGCTCGGCGCGACATCCTCGTGGCTCTCCGGCAGGGCCAGCCAGGTCTGGATGCCGAAGAGGCTGTTCGGACCGGTCCGCGCCGTCGCCGAGGTGCGCTCCGAATGGGTGACGCCGCGACCGGCGACCATCCAGTTCAGGGCGCCGGGGTTGATTATCTGGTCAGCGCCGGTGCTGTCGCGGTGATGGAAGTCGCCCTTGAACAGGTAGGTGACCGTGCCGAGGCCGATATGCGGATGCGGTCGGACGTCGACGCCCTGGCCGGTCAGCAGCTCGGCCGGTCCGGCCTGGTCGAAGAAGATGAACGGCCCGACCATCTGGCGCTTCGGCGCTGGCAAGGCACGCCGGACCTCGAATCCGCCGAGGTCGCGGGAGCGCGGGACGATGAGGGTCTCGATCGCGTCGACCCCGACCTCGTCGGGGCAACCAGGTTCGATTGCAGGGTTCCAGCTCATGCGCGTCGTCCTCTCTTGTCGGATCGCCTGATCCCACCGAAGGCTCGTGCTAATCGGCGGCCGCTCTGGCAGCTAGACCCACGATCCGCCAAGCTGTGTCGCAGAAAGCGGAACACCGGGACGGCGGCGCGACCGTCCATGACTAGCGCCCGACAGCCGCGAGGCGCGGATCTTCCTCAAGGCACTCGATCAGCAGTTCGGTCAGCACCCGTATCTTTCGCGAAGGATGGTTCCCCGGCGGCCGGACGACATAGGCGCCCGCCGAAGGCGGCGGGTAGCGTGTCATGATCGGCACAAGCGCGCCCGAGGCGACATAGGGATCGGTGACGCAATCGGGCAGCCAAGCGACGCCCAGTCCCGCGGCCGCCGCCGCCGCGAGCGCGACGCCGTTGTCGGCCTTGTAGCGCCCCTGTGGGTGGATGGTGACCACCTTGTCGCCATCCATGAACTGCCAGGTTTCGGTGCCTTGCATCAGGGCCTGGTGGCCGGCGATCTCCTCCGGCGCTTCGGGTGCGCCATGCGCCTCGATATAGGCGGGGCTGGCGAGAAACTTCCCGTAGATCGCCCCGACGCGCCTCGTCACGAGGCTGGAGTCCTGCAGATACCCGACCCGGATTGCGCAGTCGAAACCCTCCGCGATCAGATCGACGAAGCGGTCGCTGTAGGAGGAATGGATGTGAAGCCTCGGATGACGGCGCGCCAGTTCCGCCAGCACCGGGGCGAAATGCGTTGGACCGATGGTCAGCGGCATCGCGACCCGCAAGCGCCCCGTGAGGTCTCCGGCCGGCTGCAAGGTTTCCCTGGCCGCATCGATCTCGCTACTCACTCTGGCCGCATGGTCTCGAAACGCAGCCCCGGCTTCAGTGAGAGCCGCGCCGCGGGTGGTGCGCGCAAGAAGCTGAACGCCGAGCTCCGCCTCAAGCCTGACAAGCCTGCGGCTGACGATCGACTTGGACACACCAAGCCGACGGGCCGCAGCCGAAACACCCCCGGCGTCGGCGACTTCCACGAAGGCCCGCAAGTCTTCCGTGTCCATTCGGCGTTCCCCGTTTCGCGACACAGCTTGGCAGGATCAGGTCCTACCGCATCACCGATGGAGGTGTCAGTTTCCGACTCCGCCGGGGCAGGCCGGCGGTCACCCGTTTCCGAAGGCCGTTCAGCGATTGCCGCCGCAGCCTTTCGAAGAAACCGAACGAACTCAAGTCTTCGCTCAGCGACGAACCCGATTGGGAGCAAGAACGGCACCAGGGGGGCAGGACCTGCACCGCAGCGCCCAGGAGCATCCAGTAATTTCGCGCAGCCGACGAGCGCTTCCCATGATATCCAGGAGACCGGAATGACTTTTCGTAATGGACTTGCCTCGCTTCTTCGCCCCGAGGATTCCGTACTGGTCCTGATAGACCATCAGCCCTACCAGCTGGCGAACCTGAACAGCCACGATCCGCACATGGTGGTGAACAACACGACCGCGCTCGCCAAGGTCGCAAAGGTGTTCGGCGTTCCGACGATCCTGACCAGCGTCGTCGCCGCCCGCGGCGGCGTCATCTTCCCGCATGTCACGGAGGTCTTCCCCGACAATGAGGTGATCGACCGGACTTTCATCAACACCTGGGAGGATCCGAAGGTCGTCGATGCCGTCAAGGCGACGGGCCGCAAGCAGCTGATCATCGCCGGCCTGTGGACCGAGATCTGCGTGGCTATGCCCGCAATCCAGGCAGCGGGGGAGGGCTGGGACGTGACGGTGATCACCGATGCGTCGGGCGGCACGTCGCTCGAGGCCCACGAGGTCGCGATCCAGCGCATGATCGCGGCTGGCATCAACATGATGACCTGGCTGGCCCTGGCTTCCGAATGGCAACGCGATTGGGCCCGGGCCGAGACCGCGACCGAACTGAACGACGCCCTCAAGTACCACATTGGCGGCAGCGCCATCGCCTATCTGTGGGAGCAGCAACTGCTCAACACGCCGGTTCCGAGCCCGGCGGGCTGATTGGAGAGGGGATGGCGAGGCGACCCGGAGCGGTTCCCGCCTCGTCATCCATGGCGCCGCCCGGAGCTACTCGAAGGAGAGACGGATGGATTTCGAGAAACTCATGCAGGCCAACCTTGAGCTGGTGTTCGGCGAACGCGACCCCGCACGGCGCACCTCGGCGATACGGAACATCTACCATGAGGATGCAGAGCTTCACGAACCCGAGCGCTCGGTGCGGGGGCACGCAGCGATCTCTCAGGCCGTGTCGGACCTTTTGCTGCATCTGCCGCCGGATTTCGTGTTCACGGCGTTGAGGCCGGCATCCGGCCACCACGGTGTCGGCCGCCTGCAGTGGCGGGCCGGCCCGGCTGGAGGTCCGATTGCGGTCACGGGTACGGACGTCGCGCATGTCGACGGCGGGCTCATCCGAACCCTGCACGTCTTCCTCGACCAACCGGATGCGTGAAAGCTGATGACGCGTTGAGCCGAGATCGCTGTTCGCCATGTGGCCGGCAGCGGGATCAAGCATCTGTTTTCCAAACTGCCGCCGTGCTGCGGTCAGACCGTCCAGCATCTCCGAGACTTCAGGCGTTCATTGCCGATCGGGTCCGCGCATCAACTGCGACAGCCCGGCGGCCAACATCCCCGCGTCAGCCTTTCCGAGGTCGCATATCGCTGCTCATCGCGGGGCATCATTCCGGATCGATGCCTGCCGTGGCCAATTCACTAGACAGCCCGCTGTTTTCCCGATCATGACTGGCGGAAAGGCGGTTGGAACTCGGTCTTCTTGCGTTCCGTGCCGCTGCTTAGCGTGACGACAGTATGAGGCGATCGATGTCGGTGCGATCCGAGCAACGCCTGGTATCGACGTCCCTGCCCACCCATGGGCAGTTGACGCTGATGTTCGCCATTGTCGTCGTGCTGATCGTCGTGCTTGGCGCCACAGCGCCGCTCGCAAATCATCCGACATCCGGAACGGAAGGCTTTCTGCCTGCCTATGCGGGAGCCGTCTGCGTGATCGAGATCACGACGGCGACACTCCTGCTCGCGACCTTCCGCGTGCAGCGTTCGATAGGCTTGCTTTTCCTCAGCTTCGGATACCTCCTTTCCGGAGCCCTCCTGCCGCCTTGGGCGCTGACCTTTCCCGGCATCTTCGACGCCGTGGGTTCCGGCGATAACCTTCAGGCGACCGCATGGATCGCGGCGATCCGGCGTATCGGATTTGCCCTGGCCGTCTTGGGTTTCGCAGTCGGCAATCCCGAGCGGAAGGCCGCCTCTCCACGCCGTTGGATGGCCTGGAGCCTCGCGGCGGTGACGGCATGCCTCGCGGCCAGCCTCTGGATCGCGTTGCACAAAGCGGACGGACTGCCATCCCTGATGGCCGACGAACGGGTTCCCGCCGGGGGGTGGGATTACGTGCCGCCGATGACGATCGCTCTCTATGTCCTGGGCATCCTCCTGCTGCTTCGCCGTCGGCACTCGGCACTCGATATCTGGATGGCGGTGGTCTTGTTCTCGTTGCTGGGGGAGATACTCCTGCTTTCCTATTGGGCGGAGGGCGTCCGACTGAGCGTCGGCTGGTGGTCGGGGCGGATCATCGGCCTGGTTGCCGCGGCGATCATCCTCGTGGTGCTGCTGGCAGAGACCGCCGGGAACTACCTTCGCCTCGCGGAAGCGGCGGCTCTCGATCTGCGCTCGCGGCGCAATCGGATGACCGCGATGGAAGCGCTTTCGGCCTCGATCGCGCACGAGATAAACCAGCCGCTTTCCAGCATCGTGACGAACGCGGATGCGGGGCTTCGCTGGCTCAAGCGCGACAACCCGGACATGGCGCAAGCGGCGGCGGCCCTGTCGCGTATCGTCGACGATGGGCATCGGGCCGGCAAGGTCGTCTCCGGCATCCGGACGATGTTCCTGAAAGGAGTGCAGGAACGAGCCGCGGTCGACGTTCGGCGCGTGATCGACGACGCGGTTTCGCACTGCCAGTCGGAGTCGGTCCGCCCGATCGACATCAGGCGCGTCTATCCGGCGGAGGGCATCGAGGTGAACTGCAACGCCCTGCAAATCCTCCAGGTCTGCATCAACCTCATCGAGAACGCTGCCGATGGTCGTGACGGCGGGCACGAGGCCGACAGGCGCCTGACGATATCCGTGCGCCGCCGCGAGCCGGGGGAGGTCGAAATCGCTTTCGCCGACAACGGCCCGGGCGTTCCGGCCGCCCTTGCAGACAGGGTCTTCGAGCCGTTTTTCTCCACAAAGGCAGATGGCATGGGCATGGGGCTGATGTTCTGCCGAAGCGTCGCCGAGGCCCATGGTGGAAGACTATGGCTCTCGTCGAACAAGCCCCGGGGGGCCATCTTCCATCTGACGCTTCCCGCCCCCAACTCCGCCACCGCGGTCTCCGGGAGACAAGCCGATGACTGACGACGCGACGATCTACGTGGTCGACGACGATGCCGGTATCCGTTCTTCGCTGGAAAGCCTGCTGACCTCGGTGGGTTACAGCGTCCGTACCTTCGCGTCTGTGGAGGCGTTCTCGCGGACTCCCATCGACGCCTCGGTCGCCTGCCTGATCCTAGACGTCCGGCTGAAGGGGCGGAGCGGACTGGAGCTTCAGCGGGAATTGGCGCGCAGCGCACCGGACGTGCCGATCATCTTCATCACGGGACATGGTGACGTGCCGATGTCCGTCGCCGCCATGAAAGCCGGCGCGATGGAATTCCTGACCAAGCCGTTCCGGGAACAGGACATCCTCGATGCCGTCAATGCCGGGCTCGAGCGGTCGAGGGAACGCCGCGACCAGGAGCAGGCCTCTACGGCATTCCGAGAACGCCTTGGCGCCCTCAGCCCCCGGGAGCGTGAAGTCATGGAACTCCTGGCGACGGGGCTGATGAACAAGCAGGTCGCCCATCAGCTCGGGCTCAGCGAGGTGACGGTCAAGGTTCATCGAGCGCAGGTCATGCAGAAGCTGCAAGCTCGCAGCTTTGCGGATCTTGTCCGGATGGCGGATCGCGCCGCCGATCTCTGACCTCGCGCAGAGACAACGTCCAAGCGCGGAACGACCGGGCGGGTTACCGGAAGGTACAATTCGGCGATCCGAACGCACAATAGCGGCGGACCGGAAGCGGCCGCTAACGTCTTGGCATTCGACGGGACCGCAAGCGCGACGTTGAAGCCGGTTGGACGAGCACGAGCCGTCCGCAGGCAAGCATGTTCGATCAAACCAATCCGCCCTGGCGCGGCCGCTGGGCCACGTCCGCGCGAGCTGCCGCAAGGGCGCAAGGAGGGAAGATGGCGACCGCGACCGCGACCCCGAGCAAGACGCTTCTGGACCCGACCAACCATACGCTGATCATGATCGACTTCCAGTCGCAGATGGCTTTCGCGACCAAGTCGATCGACGCGGTTCTGCTGCGCAACAACGCCGCCCTGGTGGCGCATGGCGCATCCGGGTTCAAGGTTCCGACGATCCTCACCACGGTCGCGGAAAAGAGCTTCTCCGGGCCGATGTTCTCGGAAATCGTCGACGCCTATCCCGGTCAGGCGATGCTTGATCGCACGTCGATGAACACATGGGAGGATGCTCCCGTGATCGCCAGGGTCAACGAGATCGGGCGTGGCCGCATCGTCCTCGCCGGGCTTTGGACCGGGGTGTGCATCGTCGGCCCGGCGCTTTCCGCCCTCGATCAGGGCTTCGAGGTGTACTTCATCTCCGACGCCTGCGGTGACGTCTCCAGCGAGGCCCATGAACGCGCCGTGACGCGCATGGTCGAAGCCGGAGCCGTCCCCATGACCTCTCTCCAGTATCTGCTGGAGCTCCAGCGCGACTGGGCAAGATCTGAAACCTACGACCTCACCACCGGCATCGCCAAGAAGTTTGGCGGCTCCTACGGCCTCGGCATCATCTACGCCAAGACGATGTTCGGCGCCTCCGAAGGCCACTGAGGGAGCCCGACATGGCAAACCGGGAAGGAGAGCACGACCGCCTGATCCTGCCCACCCGCAGGACCGTGATGGAGCTCGGCGCGGCGGCGCTCGCCGCCTCCCTGGCCCTTCCGAGGCTGGCCGGAGCCACAGAAACAGTGACCGCAGAAGGAACCATGACGATGGCCTATGTCACCACCTCGGACGGTGTGGAAATCTTCTACAAGGACTGGGGTCCGAAGGATGCCCAGCCGATCGTCTTCCATCACGGGTGGCCGCTTTCGAGCGACGACTGGGATGCGCAGATGCTGTTCTTTCTGAGCAACGGCTACCGCGTCGTCGCCCACGATCGCCGCGGTCACGGACGCTCCGCGCAGGTCAGCGATGGCCACGACATGGACCACTACGCCGCGGACGCCTTCGCGGTCGCAGAGCATCTCGACCTGCGGAACGCCGTCCACATCGGACATTCGACCGGAGGCGGGGAGGTGGCACGTTATGTCGCCAGGCACGGGCAGCCGAGCGGCCGCGTCGCCAAGGCGGTGCTGGTGAGCGCGGTGCCGCCGCTGATGCTGAAGACCGAGGCGAACCCCGAGGGGCTTCCCATCGAGGTGTTCGACGGGTTTCGGGAGGGAACCGCGAACAACCGGGCTCAGATCTTCCTCGATGTCGCCGCCGGGCCGTTCTACGGCTTCAACCGGGAGGGCGCCGAGGTCTCCCAGGGCGTGGTGCAGAATTGGTGGCGGCAGGGGATGATGGGCAGCGCCAAGGCGCATTACGACGGCATCAAAGCCTTCTCCGAAACCGACCAGACGGAGGACCTCAGGGCGATCGATGTCCCCACGCTGGTCATGCACGGTGACGACGACCAGATCGTTCCGATCGCTGATGCGGCCCTGAAGTCGATCAAGCTGCTCAAGAACGGCACCCTCAAGGTCTACGCCGGCTATCCGCACGGCATGCTCACCACTCACGCTCAGGTGCTCAACCCGGACCTGTTGGCGTTCGTGAAGGGCTAAGTCCTCACAGAGGCGTTCCAAGGCGCTCCGCGGCGGTGTCGGCGGAGCGGCCACGGCGATTTCATACAGACGACGTCGAAGCCACGGGACCCCGGACATGAAGCTGTACCTCGCATCGCTGGGCGCAGGCCTCCTCGTCGGCGTCGTCTACAGCCTCCTCGCCGTACGGTCTCCCGCGCCGCCGGTGGTGGCGCTGATCGGACTGCTCGGCATCCTCCTCGGCGAGCAGATTGTGCCGGTCGCGCGGCAGATGATCGTCGGATGCGGATTTCGCGAAGCGGTCGATCAGGCTGGCTGCCGCGGTCACGTGTTCGGCGAACTTCCTGGCACGGCCATCAAGCAGGACTCCCAAATCCCGGACGCAGAATGAGGGTGCTCGGATGACCACGCGTCGCGACGTCATGATCGGAATGGCCGCGGCGGCGGCAGGGCCTCTAACGTCCCTCACGGCAGGAGCGCAGGGCATGGACCAGTATGCGGACCTCGTGCTTCGCGGCGGCAAGGTGACGACGCTCGACCGTTCGAATCCGCAGGCCAGCGCGATCGCGATACGAGAGGGCCGGTTCCTCCATGTCGGCGCGGACGACGAGGTCATGGCGCTGGCCGGGCCCCGAACGCCGACCGTCGACCTCGGCGGCCGCCGCGTCGTGCCCGGGTTGATCGACAGCCACATGCACATCATCCGGGGCGGGCTGAACTACAACATGGAACTGCGTTGGGACGGCGTCCGCTCGCTCGCCCAGGCGATGGAGATGCTGAAACGCCAGGTCGCCAGCACACCGCCGCCGCAATGGGTTCGCGTCGTCGGTGGTTTCACCGAGCACCAGTTCGCAGAGAAACGGCTGCCGACACTCGACGAGATCAACGCGGTGGCGCCGGACACGCCGGTCTTCATCCTGCACCTTTATGACCGGGCGCTCCTGAACGGCGCGGCCCTGCGGGTCGTCGGCTACACCCGCGATACGCCCAATCCTCCGGGAGGGGAGATCGTCCGCGACGGCGCCGGCAACCCCACCGGCCTCCTGCTGGCCCAGCCCAACGCGACCATCCTGTACTCGACGCTGGCGCAGGGACCCAAGCTGCCGAAGGAGTATCAGAAGAATTCAACGCAGCACTTCATGCGCGAGGTGAACCGTCTCGGGGTCACCGGCGTGATCGACGCCGGGGGCGGCTTCCAGAACTACCCGGACGACTACGCCATCATCGATGAACTGCATCGGGAGAACCTCCTCACGGTGCGCATCGCCTACAACCTGTTCACGCAGAAGCCGAAGGACGAACTGGCGGATTTCGCCCAGTGGTCCAGACAGGTCGTGCCGGGTCAGGGGGATGACTTTTACCGCGCGAACGGCGCCGGCGAGATGCTGGTTTATTCCGCTGCGGACTTCGAGGACTTCCGCGTCGAGCGGCCGGAGATGCCGCCCAGCATGGAGGCCGACCTCGAGCCGGTCATCCGGCTTCTGGCCGAAAACCGTTGGCCGTGGCGTCTCCACGCCACCTACGACGAGACGATCTCCCGTGCGCTGGACGTTTACGAGAACGTCGCGCGCGACGTGCCGTTCGAGGGCCTCAACTGGTTCTTCGACCACGCGGAAACCATCAGCGACTGGAACATCGAGCGTGTGGCAAGGCTCGGCGGCGGCATCGCCGTCCAGCACCGCATGGCTTTCCAGGGGGAATATTTCGTCGAGCGCTACGGAGAGCAGGCCGCCGGACGCTCGCCGCCCGTCGCCCGCATGCTCGAGATGGGGGTTCGTGTCGGCGCGGGCACCGACGCGACCCGCGTCGCCTCTTATAACCCGTGGGTATCCCTGGCCTGGCTTGTAACCGGCAGGACGTTGGGGAGCCTGACGCTCTACCCGTCCGCCAACCGCCTCGACCGCGAGACGGCTCTTCGCCTGTGGACGCACGAGAACACCTGGTTCTCGGGCGAGGTCGGAAAGAAGGGCCAGATCGCCGCCGGGCAGTTGGCCGATCTTGCGGTGCTGAGTGACGACTACTTCGCAGTCCCGGAGGAACGCATCCAGGACATTGCGTCCGTCCTGACCATTCTTGGCGGGCGCCCCGTTCATGGTGCCGACGAGTTCGCCGACCTGGCTCCCGACCTGCCGCCCCCGATGCCCGACTGGTCGCCTGTGGCAACCTTCGGGGGCTACCAGCAGCGCCGCGCCTCGCTCGGGACGAAATACGCCGAGATGGCGACAGGTTGCGGATGCGCGAGCCTCTGCTCCCTGCATGAACACGCCCACGCGGCTGCTTGGGGAGCATCCGTCCCGGTCGCGGACAATCGAAGCTTCTGGGGCGCTCTCGGCTGCGCCTGCTGGGCGGTCTGACGTGGCCGCGCCGTTCATCCTGACGCGCGCGGCCGATGGTGCAGGGCGGGCCGTGCATTCCCTCCTGTCCCGTCCGGTCGTCCGTTGGCTGGCGTTGCTCGGGCTCTGCTCCGCCTATCTTCAAGGGGGCTTGCAGAAGGCGTTCGACTGGCCCGGCGTCTTGGCCGAAATGCAACATTTCGGGCTGGAGCCGGCGCCTCTTTTCGCAGCGTGCACGATCGCGCTGGAACTCGTCGCGTCGATGATGGTGCTGGCCGGGATCTACCGCTGGCTCGGTGCGTTGGCGCTGTCGGCCTTCACGCTCGTTGCGACCCTGCTCGCGAACCGCTTCTGGGAGATGGCGCCGCCCGAGCGTTTTGCCGCCACCAACGCCTTCTTCGAGCATATCGGACTGATCGGCGCGCTGCTGCTGGTCGCGTGGTTCGACCTGGAACGCCAGGAGGCACCGCAGTGACGACCGTTCCCGCCGCCTCTGAATCGTCCCCGAGCACCTTCGCGCCGCTGCGCCATACCGTCTTCGCGGTCCTTTGGGCGGCGACCGTGATGGGCAACACCGGAACCTTCATGCGCGATGTGGCGAGCGGCTGGCTCGTCACCGATCTTTCGGCTTCCCCGGCCGCCGTCGCGGCGATCCAGGCGGCCGGCACGCTGCCGATCTTCCTGCTTTCGATACCCGCCGGCGTCCTGTCCGACATCCTCGACCGCCGACGCTTCCTCATCGCGATCCAGCTCATGCTCGGCGCCGTCAGCCTCACGCTTTGCATCCTCGCGCTGACCGGGCTGATGTCGGTTCCGGCACTCCTCTCACTGACGTTCGTCGGCGGGATCGGGGCGGCACTGATGGGCCCGACCTGGCAGTCCATCGTGCCCGAACTGGTTCCTCGCTCGGAACTGAAAGGTGCGGTGGCCCTGAACTCGCTGGGCATCAACATCGCCCGCGCCATAGGACCAGCGGTCGGCGGGCTCCTCATCGCCACCGTCGGGGCCGCGGTGACCTATGGTGTCGACGTGGTGAGCTACGCCCTCGTCATCGCCGCCCTTGTCTGGTGGAAGCGCGCGCCCGGCGTGGACGACGGCCTGGCCGAGAGCTTCGGGGGCGCCATGCGTGCGGGCTATCGTTATGCCCGCCACAGCCGGGAACTGCATGTCGTGCTCTGGCGCGCCCTGTTCTTCTTCGCCTTCGCCAGCGCCATCTGGGCGCTCCTGCCGCTGATCGCGCGTCAGCTTCTGGGAGGCGGCGCGTCATTCTACGGGCTACTGCTCGGCTCCATCGGAGCGGGAGCGATCCTGGGCGCAACGGTGTTGCCGCGGATACGGGCCAGTTTGGGCGCCGACGGGGTGATGCTCGGCGCAGCGCTCGTGATCGCGGCCGCATCGGCCACTCTCGCGCTCTCGCCGCCGCGGTGGTCCGCCGTCGTCATCCTTCTCGCGATGGGCGGGGCCTGGATCGCAGCCCTCACCACGCTCAACGCGACGGCCCAGGCGGTCCTGCCGAACTGGGTGCGGGGGCGGGGACTGGCCGTCTACCTCATGGTGTTCAACGGCGCGATGGCGGGCGGCAGTATCCTCTGGGGCCTGGTCGCGCAGGAGGTCGGCATCAAGTGGACGCTGCTGATCTCAGCATGCGCCCTCGTCGCGGCCGCCTTGTTCGCCCGTAGCATCCCGCTGCCTTCAGGGGACGATGACCTGGCACCATCCAATCATTGGCCCGAACCCGTCGTCGCGGCCCCGGTTGTCGGGGACCGGGGACCCGTCCTCATCCAGATCGAATACCGGATCGATCCGACCAATCGGGAACCGTTCCTCGCCGCGATCTCGAAACTCGCCAAGACGCGGTTGCGGGACGGGGCATTCAACTGGGGCATCACCGAGGATGCCGCCGATCCCAGCGTGTTCCTGGAATGGTTCATGACCGAGTCTTGGGCGGAACATCTGCGTCAGCACCGTCGCACCTCGCTGGCTGACATCGACATCCATTCGGAGGTCCGACGCTTCCAGGTGGGTGAGCACGACCCGAGCGTCCGGCACTACCTTGCTGCAACGCCCGGCTCCGGCAAGGTCGCGCTTGCCGGCGATCCGCCGTTCGGGGACCCTGTCTGACGGGCAGCCGGAAGTTAACCGAAAAGACATAATCGGACGTTGTCGCCATCACCGCGCGAGCGAAATGGTGTCCAGATGCCTATCAAAGAGCGATAAGAGCGGGGTCATGAGCGTGGCCCATCGCACGATCTCAGCGACGAGCCCCCGTTCGCAGATTCACTCGCGGGCTGGCGTGCGCGGCGGCGCTGATGCCGACCGCACCGCTCCCGCCGAGGCGACCTATCGGACGCCGCGCAAGGGCAGCTTTTCGACTGCTTTGCCCGAAAGCTGAACGTCTGCTTACGGCCCCTTCCGGCAATCGGAAATTATTCCTGATTTCGGTCGGCCGCGTCCTCGAA
Organism: Aurantimonas sp. HBX-1; assembly: GCF_021391535.1. Lineage (GTDB taxonomy): Bacteria > Pseudomonadota > Alphaproteobacteria > Rhizobiales > Rhizobiaceae > Aurantimonas. The sequence continues at coordinate 2,411,358 of NZ_CP090066.1, read as the reverse complement.
GGAGGGCGAGTTTGAAACGTCGACCACGACATCCGCGCCCTTCAACGCATCGGCCAGTCCTGCGCCCGTCGTAGGGTCGATGCCGCGGCTCGGCGACGCGACGAGCGGCTGATGACCGCGTGCAGCGAGCCGTCGGACGACCTTGCTTCCGATGAGGCCGCTGCCTCCGATCACAACGATCTTCATGTGGAACTCCGAGTTCGGGGTGAAGGGGGCAAGCCGCGTCGTACGCCGGAACGGCGTTCCAGTGTCGACCACTGCTGGAGACGGTGAAGGTCCGTCAGCCTCGATGGAGGGGAGGACCTCTTGGCTCACGACGCCCGCACGTGGAATGCGAATCCTTTTGTTGCGACCTAGGCGTTTCAAGCGTCAGCATCCGAATGTCATTGGGCGCGCCCTTGGTCATCGGGCACAGCCGCTAACCCTTGCGCGATGTGGCGCAGCTTGTCGGGATTGCGGGTAATGTAGATGCCCGTGATCTTGCCGTTCTCGATGGCGAGAGCGGTGGTCTGGAGGACCTTGCCCCGTTCGCGGCTCACGTATCCGGGCAGGCCGTCGATCCAGATCGGCTCGACCATGTCTGCCCAATCCACGCCGAACTTGCGGCGGAGGCCTTCGTACAGCCGCAGGATCTTTTCCAATCCGACAATGGGATTGAGGAAGGCGGAGACCTTCCCGCCGCCATCGGCCCGGAGCACGACCGTCTCGGCAAGCATGGCCTGAAGAGCCGCGACATCGCCGCTCGTGGAAGCCGCGAAGAAGGCGCGGGCAATCCTGTCCCCCTCCTCGCGTTCCACCGGGTAGCGGGGACGTGCCGTTTGAACGTGGCGCCGGGCCCGAACCGCGAGCTGGCGTACGGATGCCGACTCTCGGTCGAGGGTTGTCGCCACCTCATTCAGCGGCATGCCGAACACGTCGTGCAAGAGGAACGCGGCCCGTTCCAGCGGGGACAGTCTTTCGAGGGCCATCATTAAGGTCAGCGTCAGGTCGTCCTCGTCTACCTCGTCTTGTACGCCGTCGACGATGGGTTCTGGGAGCCAGGAGCCGACATAGGTCTCGCGACGGGCACGCGCCGACTTCATCTCGTCGAGGCAGAGCCTCGTGACGATGCGCGACAGGAAGGCTTCCGGAGTGGTCACCCGGCTCCGGTCGCTCGCCTGCCAGCGCATCCAGGCATTCTGAACGACGTCCTCGGCCTCGGCCCTTGAGCCCAGCATCCGATAGGCAAGACGCACCAGCCGCGGCCGGTGCGCCTCGAAGACATCGGTGCTGTCGTCAGGCAGCGGCACGGGACGCTTCCGCGGGATGCGGCTGACGGAAGCCGACCTGGAGGCGGTTCCAGACGTTGATCGTGCCGATCGCGAACGTCAGGTTCACCTGCTCGACCTCGGTGAACTGCGCCTTGAACAACTCGTAGTCCGCGTCCGGAGCGCCTGTCTCGGATATCCGGGTCAGCGCCTCCGTCCATGCCAAGGCAGCGCGCTCGCGGTCCGTGTAGAGGGAGGACTCCCGCCATGCGCTCAGCATGTACAGACGCATCTCCGTTTCTCCATGCGAGCGAAGGTCGGTCGTGTGCATGTGGATGCAGAACGCGCATCCGTTGATCTGCGAGGCCCTGAGCTTCACAAGTTCGAGGAGGTAGTGCTCGAGTCCGCTGGAGTGCAGCGTCGTCTCAAGTGCCATCATGGCCTTTACGGCTTCGGGGGCAACCTTGAATGGGTTTTTGACGCGAGATGTCATTGTCGGTGTCCTTGATGAAGATGCGGGCTCTCTCACAAGACGAGGCCGCATCGGCGTTTGTGACATGGGGTGGGAAAAAGCAGCGAGTTCGGGCAGGGGAACGCCTCGACGTCACGCTCGCCTGGTCAGTGCGGAGTGATCGTCGTCAGCTCGGTTTCGTCGCTATCGACCACGAAGACGGCGAGGAGCTTCATCGGCTGCGTGTCGCTGGCATTGGCGCTGACGCCGTGGCGGTCGCCGGGCATCTCCGAGAAGTTATCGCCCGCCTTGTAGGTCACGACCGGACCATCGTTCACCTGGCTGCGGATGGCGCCTTCCAGCACTGTGGCATAAATGAACGCGGAGCTCGGATGCGTGTGGGCGGGAGACGACTGTCCCGGTCCATACTCGACCAGAAGGCCCTTCATGCTCTTGCCGGGCACGTTCGGCAGCGGCTGGTCGAACACGACGGAGATCTTCGCTCCGCCTCCGGTGGTATCATGCGCTGAGGCTGCGGGAGCACCCGTCAGCACAATGGCGATGAGGAGTAGTTTCTTCAACATGGTGGGATCTCGATCCGAAAGCTGGTGAATGCCCGCCACGGGATGCGGTTGGCTTCCTTGCTGTCAGCGAGACGTCAGCTTCATCGTGCTCGCTCGAAGATGAGACGAGACGGCGGTCCCGCGTTGTGACATCGGCTCGAAAGAAGTTCGGGAAACAGAGGGTTTCGCAGCGCGACCGAATGAGGCCGCTGCCGCTATTGAGCGGATCCGTGCGCAACTTTTCCAAAGTTCCGCTGATAGGTCGCCATCAATGTTGGCTGGAAGTCAGTTGGGTCGAGAACTGAACGGCGGCTTTTGTCGTCCGTGGCTCCGGACCGGACGGTCTCCCTTCGGCCCGTTCCGGCAATCAGAAATTATTTCCGATTTGGGTGGATTGCGGACAGGCAGCTTTCTGGCGTCGACGACCGGCAAGCGACCGCATGTTGAGCTTTTGAGCCGTCTCAGATCAAATCCCCTGCGAGATGCCAGAGCGCTCCCGCACCCGCGGCTCCCAGGAGAGTCGGCAGGATACCGATGTGGAGTCGGAACAGGGCGAGAGTGGCTGCGACAAACAGCAGGAGGGCGACGGGGTCGACGCTCGAAAGGATTGGAACATCAAGCGAAAGCGGACCCGTTTGAACTTCATCAACCTTTCGGAAGAGGACGTGCATCCCAAACCAGACGCCTAGGTTCAGGCTCACCCCGACCACCGCCGCCGTGATCGCCGCGAGAGCGCCGTAGACCGCCTGGTTGCCGCGCAGGCGCTCCATGAACGGCGCGCCGAGGAAGATCCACAGGAAGCAAGGCGTGAACGTCACCCAGGTCGAGAGCAACCCGCGGAGGGTGCCGGCGAGATAGCTGGCGACCCACGACCTCCGTCTCGCCGACAGGATCGCCCATCAAGTCGCATTCCTCGAGGACGGCGACATCGTCGAGCAGGGGCCGCCCGACCGGATGTTCCGCCATCCTTCGGATCCCAGGACGGTGCGCTTTGTCAGGACCCTTACGGGGACCTGAAGCGGACAATCCGCAAACCCTGACGGGATTAACCGACCGCTGTCCCGGATAAGCTAAGGTCGAGCCGCTTGCGCATGAACACGCGGCGAAAGCCGTCCTGTTCTGCGCGATCGTACTCCTCCCATCCCAGTCTCTCGTAAATCCTAAGGTTCTCGTGCATCAACTCGTTAGTGTAGAGGCGCAGCTCGTCGTAGCCGCCTTGGCGGGCATACGCTTCAGCATAGTCCAGGAGCCTTCTTCCGAAACTCCGGCCCTGATGTGCACGCCCGACCGCGACATTGCTGACTAGAACATGGTCGGCTTCCCGTCGCAGAACGATAAGACCTCCGACCTCCTCGTCCATCACCAGAACCCACACGCAACCGCTGCCGACAAGCCGCCCGTAGTCTTCGGTCATCGGTGCGGGCTCACGCCCCATGCGCTCCACATAACAGCCGTAGGCATCGTCCACTAAGGCTGTAATGGCGAGAACGTCTGAGTTGGTGGCGGAACGAACATGCGGTCGGGGCACGGTTTCATCCTGCCATCGAAAAGTCTCCGCATACTTTGATCAGCACGCGGACTAAGGCAATGATGCGATTGTGGTCGATGGGGCGCCGATGCAATGCCCGCTTGCGGCTGCCCTGTATTGGAGGCGTTGCCGCGACTTGGCTCCAGCGCTAGCCGGCAGCTTTTTCTGTCCATGGCCCTAGAAGGGGACGGTTTCCTTTCGACCGCAAGCGCCGAGTGCAAGTCTGTCGCCGTGGCAAGATGCCCGGCACCAGCAGGAGATTCCAGCTTAGCTTAATCGTCGTCCTGCCACCTGCGAAGATCAGTCTGGTCATGATACGCCATTTGGTCAGGCGTCGTGATGAATTCGATCGTCGTTCCCCACGGCATACGACAGTAGCAAACTTTGTTCCCGTGGCCTTTTTCAGTCTTGTAGGGGATAGCTCGCGGCCCGGTAAGCGCGGTGCCGCCGGCTTGTTCGAAGCGCTCTACAGCCGCATCGATATCGTCGGTGTAGACGCCGAAATGGGTGATGCCGAAGTCGCTCGCCCGGACGGGTTGCGCCTGTTCGGGCCCGTGCATCTCAAAGAGCTCGATGTCCGGCCCGGTCCCGATCTTCACCATCGCCTGTCCCCGCACGACCGTCCCCGGGAAGGCTCCCACCGCCCGCTCGAACTCGGGTCCCTGGCGCGGCGGATCGTTCGGCCCGAAGGACTGATAGATCAGTTGGCCGCCGAACGCCTCGATCAAGAATGCCGTTGCAGCTTCGATATCGGGCACGGTGATGCCGATATGATTGACGCCGCGTATCGTCGATGCGGTCATGATAGTCTCCTTTTTCTGGACAGGTTTGTTGCTGCGGACGGCCGGCTCTGAACCGGGCATCGTCCGACGCTTCCGGACGGATCGCGCCGTTGCGCGCCCGCAGGCGGGGCGTTCTCAACGGGCGGAAAGAAACCCGATCAGGGCGGAGGCGACCTCGTTCGGTCGCTCGTCCGGGACATAGTGGCTGCACCGTTCTATCGCGCCGCCGGTCACGTTGGTCGCGAACTCCTCGAGCATCGGTACCATGCGTGAGCCGAACCGCTGGTCGCCGCCCAGCGCCAGAACCGGCATATCGAGTGGTTGCTTCTTATATTCGAGCGCGGCCGCATGATCGGCATCGAGGCTGCGATACCATTCCATGCCGCCGCGTGTGCGCCCGGGAAGGGCCAGAGCCCTGGCATAGATGTCGATGTCGGCCGGATCATAGCTGTTATGGTCGTAGATCCGCTCCGCGATGAATGCAGATACATAATCATACTCGCGGCCGTAGATCAGACGCTCCGGCAGGTCCCGATTCATATGGAACGCGAAGTGCCACAGCCTGGCGACGGTCACTTCCCATTCGCTCCACCCCGGAAGCGGCACGTCGAGTATCGCCAAATGGGAAACCGCGTCCCGGTGCGTTGCCGCCAGCGCCAGTGCGACCATACCGCCGATGTCATGCCCGCATACCGCGTAGCGCTGATGCCCCAGCGCGTTCATGACCGCATGAACGTCATGCGCCAGCGTCGCCTTGTCGTAACCATCCAGCGGGCATTCCGAAAAGCCCGCACCGCGAAGGTCCACGGCGACCACGCTGAACCGCGCGGCCAGCAACGGCATGACATGGTGCCACTCCCACCAAGTCTGGGGGAAGCCATGGATCAGAACGATCGGCGGGCCCTCACCGCCGGTGACAGCGTTGATCTTGACGCCGTTCGCCGCGATCATCTGCTGGGTGAATCCGTTCAAAGCCGCGATCATGATTTTGCTCCGGAACAGGGGAATGCGGGCGAAGGTCGGCCTTCATGCCGGATCAAAATCCGTGTCGATCGCGATATCGCGCCACGCGTCCATGTCTGCCTTGAACGCCGCAAGCTTTCGTTCGGCGATCGCGTAAGCCACGGGGCCGAGCGGCAGATGCAGCGGCGGCTCATCAGCGTCGACCGCTTGCAGGATCACGGCGACCGCCTTGTCGGGATCGCCGGCCTGGCTGCCGTCGTTGGTTTCGCGGTAGCGTCGCCGCTTGCCGGAGCTCGCGGCATATTCGGGCATCTGCCTCGCCGCCATGGTGATCGACCGGCCGAGGAATTCGGTGCGGAAAGGGCCGGGTTCGACGATGATCACGCGGATGCCGAACGGCTGGAGCTCGTCCGCAAGGGCTTCCGACACGCCTTCGACCGCGAATTTCGCGGCGTTATAATAGCCGCTGCCACCGCCGCCGGCGATGCCCGCACCGGACGAGAAATTGACGATCGTCCCGCCGCGGCTTCGCAGAGCGGGGAGGGCCGCCTTTGTCGTTTCGATCAGGCCGAAAACGTTCACGTCGAACATCGGGCGATACTCGTCGGGCGCCCCTTCCTCGACCGCGCCATACAGGCCATAGCCGGCGTTGTTGACGAGGATGTCCAACCCGCCGAACGCCGCCTCGGCGCCTGCGACGGCCGAAGCCGCAGACGCGGCATCGGTCACGTCCAGCGGCAGCGCGATCATGCGGCCGCCATAGGCTGCGGCCATGTCCTCGATGGACCGGGGATCGCGTGCCGTCGCGACGACCTGGTCGCCACGATCCGCGGCGGCGATCGCCAGGCGCTGGCCGAAGCCGCTCGAACAGCCGGTGATGAGCCAGGTCTTCATGGGTGCTTCTCCTTTGTGGCCGCGGGTATCGGCGAAGGGTCGCCGCCGCTCATTGTGACGTCGGCCATGACCGACCAGTCCCGCTCGCCGAGCCCAGCCGAGACGGCCTCGCTCAATCGCTCCCGCACCGCGTCGAGCATCGGCAGGCTGCGTCCCGTCGCGCTGCCTGCCTCGGTCGCCAGTCGCAGGTCCTTGAGCCCGAGCCTGGCCTTGAAGCCTGGCTGGAACGCCCCTTCGGTGATCTGCGCGCTATAGCTTTCATAGGCGCGCCCGGCGAAGAGCGTCCCCAGGATCATCTCGAAGAATCGCGCGCGTCCAAGGCCGACGCTCTCGGTCAGTACGACGCCTTCCGCCATGGCCTCGATCGCCATGGCGATCATCATGTTGGCCGCGATTTTGGCCGCATTTGCCTGAGCCGGGATCTCGCCGAGCTGCCAGACCTTCCTGCCGAGCACGGCGAGCAACGGTTCGACGGCTGCGACGGCGTCCGCCTTGCCGCCGACCAGCACGTTCAGCTCACCCCTGGCGGCGACATCCGGTCGCCCCAGGACCGGCGCCGACACGAAGCCGATGCCGGCCTCGTCATGCCGCGCCGCGAGCTCTTCTGCGAAGGCGATAGAGATGGTGGAGGTGACCACATGGATCAGCCCGGCGCGTGCGCCATCGAGGAGCGCGCCCTCGAGCACCACCCCCCGGATCGCAGCGTCGTCCGACAGCATCGTGAAGACCACTTCCGCCTGAAAGGCTTCTTCGGGCCCGTCGACGATCGTAATCCCATGTGCTGCCTCCGGCTCCAACGCCGAGCGGTTCCACGCGCTGACATCGTGGCCGGCCTTGATGAGGTTGCGGGCCAAGGCCCTTCCCATGCTGCCTAGCCCGATGAAACCAATGTGCATCTTCTTCTCCGATCGAACGCCGAGGATCATTCGATACGGCGAAGTAGGCGTACATTTTCGTTGCGAGTACTGACGATTCCGCACATCACGCGGTCAGATCTGTTCGGAGCTCGACGACGTCTGGGAAGAGCTTTTCGCGCACGACGGCGAAGGAGTCCTCCATCCATTGGCCATCACCTCAGACCCAGCTTGCCTTTAGCGTCGACGAACCCGTTGCCATTGCCGTGGTCTCGGAAGCTGTCACGTCCGGCGCCCGGAACCAGGCGCCGAGCCAGGGATCGGGAATGGATCAGGGCGGTCTCCCAGACAGAGTCAGGCTTGCATACGAGAGATGTGATCCGTCACGGTCGTGATGAAGGCTCGCAAGCGCTGGAGGTGCTTCAGATCCCGATGGTAGCCCATCCAGATATCGCGGCCCGGCGGCTTCTCGGGCAGTTCAAGTCGGCGCAGGCCGATGATCTGATCGCCGACGACCTGCGGCAGGACGGCAATGCCGATGCCTTGCTTGGACATATGCCCTTGCACGTTGCGATTGTTCGACCGCATCAGCGGCTGGGCGTTCGGGAAGGCTTCCATGAGCCAGTCGATGTCGGGGAACTGCCCGGTCGAGGTGTCGTGGGTGATGAGGCGAAACCCAGCTCCATCCCGGTAGATCGGGTCCGCGGCGCCCAAAGCGACGTACACGCCATAGTCGAGGTGGACGAGCTTTCGCTGCACGACGTCCGCATTGTTGAAGGGCACGATCCGGAAGGCGATGTCGGCCTCGCGGTGCGCCAGGCTGAACAGACGGGTTCCCGTCAGAACTTCGATGTCTACGTTCGGATAGGCTCGGGTATAGTCGGCGAGGATCGGAGGCAGGACGTAGGCCCCAAACCAATCAGCGGAGGAGATGCGCAGGCTCCCCTGCAGGTTCTGTTCCTGCCCCGCCAGCCGCCTCTCCATGGCCAGCGCGCTTTCCTCCATCTGCTCGGCGAGCGCTAGAATAGCATTCCCCTCCTCCGTCAGAATGAAGCCATCGGCGGTTCGTTGGAACAAGGTCTGGCCGGTCGCCTCTTCCAGGGCGCGTACGCGCCTGCCGATCGTCGGATGGCTCAACCGCAGCGCCCGGGCAGCGGCCCCCAGTGATCCCGTCCGCGCCACGGCGAGGAAAATGCGGACATCGCTCCAATCCATCGGCCCCATCCATCCAATACTGACATAAATGAACAAGCAACGTACGTTTCTGTAAGTTTACTATCAACGCTGAACCGGCCAAATGCTGGTCCATGGCACACGCAACACTGATCGTGACATGCAGCGGCGGCACTTATTTCGATCGCGACCACTATGTCGACGTTCATCTACCGCTGGCGCTCGCGTGCTGGCAGCGGCACGGACTGGAAAGCGCTGCCGCCTTCTTTCCCCGCGACGCGGATGCAGAGGATGTCTCCGTGGGGATCTACAGGTTTCGCGATGAGGCCGCGGTCCATGCCGCGCTCGCATCCGCGGAAACCGAGGCGGTGATGGCGGATGTCCCCCGCTTCACCGACGCCACGGTGTCGCGCAGCATCGGTACCCCGCTCTGATCACGGCGGCTGCCGCGTCGCGTGGGCCGCCCGCAAGCGAATGTCGCCAGACGAAGTCCCTTCCACTTCGAAGGAGCATTGGAACATGGAAATCGATCGCCGAACCGTGATGGTCACGCTCGCGGCAGCGTTGGCAGCTCCTCTCGTGCCCGGGGTCGCACTCGGGGCGCAATCTCGCCCCGGAAAGGCTCGCAACGTCGTCCTCGTCCACGGACTGTTCGTTGACGGCTCATCCTGGGCCGACGTGATCGGCCGCTTGCAAGGCCGCGGACTCAACGTGACCTCGGTCCAGAACCCGCTCACGACGCTACCCGAGGCGGTGGATGCGTGTCGCCGAGTCCTCGCCCGCCAGGAGGGGCCGACCGTCCTCGTCGGACACTCGTTCTCGGGCATGATCGTCACCGAGGCAGGGAGCGCGCCGAACGTCTCCGCGCTGGTCTACGTGGCGGCCCGGGCGCCGGATGCCGGCGAGGACTACACCATGCTTGCCAGGCGGTTTCCTGCGGCGCCCGCAGCGGCGGGCATCGTGTTTGACGGCGACGAGGGGCGACTGACCGAGGAAGCCTTTCTGCATGATTTCGCACCCGACCTGCCGCCGGAGAAGGCCAGGGTGCTTTACGCGGCGCAGTGGCCCTTTCGCAAAGAGTTGACGTTGGGTAAAGTCAGTCAGGCCGCGTGGCGGTCCAAGCCCTCCTTCTATGCAGTGTCAGCCGAGGACCGGGTCATCGATCCCGGGCTGCAACGCTTCATGGCGAAGCGGATGGGCGCTTCGACGGTCGAGTTGGCATCAAGCCACGTTTCGCCGATTTCCCATCCCGACGAGGTGGCGAAGTTGATCCTGCGAGCGGCAGGATACGATGCCTGACCGAACGAGAACGGCTCGATCCGGGTCGCAGGTCGAGCCGGTGCGGGGATCGGCATTCCGCTCTTTCGCGGGTAGCGCGGGAGGGCAGCGAAGATCGCTGAATGGCCGTGGGGTCGAGGTGAACCGTGGCTTCTAACTCCGGCGCCCTTATCCGATAGTCTGAAACGTCCTGTTGTGGGCGGCGCAAATCTCCACGCGCCCGAAAGCGCCATAGGCTCACGGGTGACAGTCGGCGCCGGGGTTTGTGAGGCCCCGCAGCAAGGTCTCGGCAACCTCTCGTGCCTGCATGGCGAGCGCGTCGTCCGGCAATTCGCCAGCCGTCCAGAAGGACAGCACGCCTCGGAAGCCGAACGCGAGTTGCCCCGGCAGGAACCGCAACGTCCGCTCTCTGTAGGCTTCGGGTAGACCGTCCCCGTCGCCCAGCGCCATTACCCACAAGGCTTTCGACTGCGCGAGAATGTTTCCGGGGGCGGGCCCGGAGGTCCCTATCCACCCCATCACCACGCGGTTGACCTCCGGCTTCTCGAGGATGCCGGCGATGGCAATGTCGATGGCCAGCAACACGCGGTCGGCCGCCAGCGGCGGCGGCTGCCGCTCGGCAAAACGCTCCACCACCGTCTCGATCCGCCGGGCTGCGAGTGCGTGCATGAGCGCGGCCTTGTTGCCGAACTGATTAAACGGCGTCGCGAAGCTGACGCCGGCCTCGGCCGCCAGGTCGCGCATCGAGAAGTTGGCCTTGCCCTCGTGGAGCAGCCGTTCCGCGGCATCGAGCACGTTCTGGCGCAGCGGTTCGCCTCTGACATTGGGAGCGGTTGGACGGGTCTTGTCACGGGTCATAAAATTATCTATATCATGATATAGTTATTGTCATAGCCTGGAGTTAGACCATGGCAAATGCCGATCGCAAAACCTTTCTGATCACCGGCGTCAGTTCTGGCCTCGGGCGCGCCTTCGCAGCGGGGGCACTGGCGGCAGGCCACAGCGTTGTCGGCACGGTGCGGCGGCAAACCGACGCCGGGGATTTCGCTGCCCTGGCGCCGGAGCGCGCCCACCCGATTCTGCTGGACGTCACCGATTTCGACGCCGTTCCTGCGGCCGTTGCCGAGGCCGAGCGAATGGCCGGTCCGGTCGAGGTGCTGGTGAACAATGCCGGCTATGGCCAAGAGGGCGCGCTGGAGGAGTCCTCCATGGACGACCTTCAGCGACAGTTCGCGGCCAACGTCTTCGGCCCGGTGGCGATGATGAAGGCGGTGTTGCCCGGAATGCGCGAGCGGCGCCGCGGCCACATCGTCAACGTCACGTCCATGGGCGGCTTCATCACGCTGCCCGGCATTACCTTTTATTGCGGCAGCAAGTTCGCTCTGGAAGGTATATCCGAAGCCCTCGGCAAGGAGGTGGCGGGCTTCGGGATCCGCGTGACGGCCCTTGCTCCGGGCCAGTTCCGAACCGAATGGGCTGGACGTTCCATGGATCGTGCTGCCCGCAGCATCCCGGACTACGACGCGGTCATCGATCCGATCCGCGCCGCCCGGCAGGCAAAGAGCGGAAGTCAACCGGGCGATCCGGCCAGGGCCGCCCAGGCGCTGCTTGCGTTGATCGATGCTCCGGAGCCGCCGGTTCGGCTGTTCCTCGGGGATGATGCCTTGCTTCTGGTCGAGCAGAAGCTGGAGAGCATGAAGGCTGAAATGGCCGCCTGGGATGCGCTCTCGCGCTCCACGAGCTTCACTTCTCCCGAGCCAATGCCGGCGACCGCCCTCGGATAGGCAGCGCCGCCGGCTTCGCATTGGCTTTCGCGCGGGGCGCGCACGAAAGCCATTCCTTACGCGCCCACCAACCACCTACGAACAGATATTAAGGAGACGTCATGTTTCGGAAATCTGTGCCCGCGATCCTGGCAATCGCCACGCTCGCACTACCGCTTGGTCTGCCAGCCTTCATCCAGAGCGCTGCCGCAGAGGCGGTTCGCGTGCGCGGCGCCGTCGTCGATGCGGACAGCAATGCCTTGACGGTGAAGACTCGCGAAGGCGAGACCGTCACCATCGACCTCGCGAAGGGATGGATGCTCTCGAGCGTCGCCCAGGCGGCCGTCGGCGACATCAAGCCCGGCGACTACGTCGGTATCGCTTCGCTGCCGACCAAGAACGGCGGCGATGGGGCGCTCGAGGTGCTGATCTTCCCGGCGGCGCTGAAGGGCACCGGGGAGGGCAGCTTCGGGTGGGATCTCAAGCCCGACAGCACGATGACCAACGCCACCGTCGCGGACGCCGTCAAGGGCGTCGACGGCCGGACCGTGACCGTGACCTACCACGGCAAGGAGAAGAAGATCGCGGTTCCCGATGGCACGCCCGTCGTCACCCTGGCTCCGGCCACGCAGGCCGACCTGAAGCCGGGCGCGGCCGTCTTCGTCTCCGGCGACAAGGATGCCGGCGGCGCCATCGCCGCGCAGCAGGTCGTCGTCGGCGCCAACGGCGTCGTCCCGCCGATGTGAGCCGAAAGTCCACCGGCCGGGTTTGCCCTGCATTGCCAGGCCGGTGGATGCCAGGCCCCTTACTTGCCGATCGTACAGGCAAGACTTTCGGACCGGCCTGGTGACAACGGATGCGCCGCATTCACAGCGAGGGCGGCGCGGGCCCTCGTCCTTGGTCGCCGGACGCATTGGCCAGCATATTCCTGGAATATGCCTTCGTCGTGCAAGAACCATCTGGAGCTTAAGGTGAAGATTATCTCCAAGCAGCAAGACGTGCTCTTCTCCGGCAGTGAAGTATGGCTGGTGCAGCCAGAGCATGTAGACGACGTGTTTCGCATCGTCGTCACGCCTGCCCGGGTCTCGTCCGGGTCGGAGCGCTTCGGGGTGGTGATCGCGACTGACGCCGAACTGAGCGCTGGCTCCTTGCTCAGTACGGTCCGAAGCTGCTCGATCGGCTTCGACCTGCCACCACTCTTCACGGTCAGTATCGGCTATCCCCTCGATGCAAAGCCGCCATTTGTTCTGAGGCGCAATCGAGATCTCACGCCGACGACCTGGCCTGCCTTCGAAGCGGCCACGCCGGCCCTTACAGGGCTGAGCGAGAGGATGCCGACGGGCGGAAGCGAGCCGTTTCTTGCTTTTCTCGAAGACGAACTGATTCCCGCGCTGGCCGATGCGCTTCCCATCGATTCCGACGATGTCACCCTGACAGGCCAATCCTTCGGAGGTCTGTTCGTCCTCGACGCGCTTCTGCGCCGTCCGGACAGGTTTCGTCGCTATCTGGCCGTCAGTCCGTCGCTTTGGTGGGACGACGGCGCGTTGCTTCACTCGGCCGAACGGGCCGTGGCCACGAAGCCTGCACCCGGCGCGCGCGTTTATATGTGTGTGGGGGAACTCGAGAACAAAGCGCGCTTCGGTGCGCAGGTTGCGAGACTGCCAGATCAAATGAAGCAGTTGCTACCTTCCGCCATGACAAGCCTCGACGTGCCCGGCGATATGTTCGCCATGGAACAACTGCTGCGTCGGTGGGTCGGGGGCAGCTTCTCCGTCGAAGCACATGTCTATCCGGAAGAAAGCCACGAATCGATCATGGGCGCGGCGCTGAGCCGGGGCCTGCGAAGACTTTACCTCACGGTGTAAACACTCCGAAACCGATAAGGTCGTCACGTCGATGCCAGTCAAGAACCCGTCGGGTTGGCCCGGTCTGCCATCGTCTGATGGACGTCGCAGTCACCTCGATGTCGATCAATCCATCAAACATTCGGGACAATGCCGATGACTACGGATACGCCACATTCCCAGACGGCGCCGCGCGCAAGAACCGTGCTCACCCGGCGCCACACCGTCGTCACGCGGCTGACGCACTGGCTGAACGTTCTGTGCCTCAGCTTCCTGCTCCTGAGCGGGCTTCAGATCTTCAACGCCTATCCGCGGCTTCACTGGGGCCAGTACGGCGCCGACGCCGATCCGGCCTTCGTCACGATCGGCGCGCGCGAACGGAACGGCGAGCCGGAGGGCTTCGTGGAGATCGGCGATGTCTCGCTGCCCACGACGGGGGTCCTCGGCCTCTCGAGGCTGGACGGCGAATTGACCCCGCGGGCGTTCCCGGGGTGGCTGACGATTCCGTCCTACCAGGACCTCGCCGCCGGCCGGCGCTGGCACTTCTTCTTCGCCTGGGCCTTCCTCATCAACGGCCTCGTCTATCTCGCCTACGGGCTTTTGAGCCGGCATTTCCGCCGTGACCTGGCGCCGGATCGCCACGAACTCGCGCCGCGCCATCTCTGGCGGGAAATCGTCAACCATGCCCGCCTGCGCTTCCCGTCGGGCGACGATGCCCGGCACTACAACGCGCTGCAGAAGCTCTCCTACATCGCCGTCATCGCCGTATTGCTGCCGCTGATGCTCCTGACGGGCCTGACCATGTCGCCCGGCATGGACGCCGCCTTCCCGTTCCTTCTCGACATCTTCGGCGGGCGCCAGTCGGCGCGGACGCTTCACTTCATCACCGCATCGCTGCTCGTCCTCTTCGTCATCGTCCATGTCGCCATGGTCATCCTCTCGGGTCCCTGGAACAACATGCGTTCGATGATCACGGGCCGCTATGCCATCCGCAAGGAAGGACACGACGCATGACCGATCTTCTGACACGCCGTCGCTTTCTCGTCGGCGGTACGCTCGGCGCGGGCGTGCTCGCGCTCGGCGGCTGCGACGCCCTGGAGCAGAACGAAGACGTCGACGCAGTGCTGCGATCGGCCGAGAAGCTGACGATGGGGGCGCAGCGCCTGCTGCTCGGCCAGGAGACCCTGGCGCGGGAGTTTTCGGCGGCGGACATCTCGCCGACGTTCCGGGTCAACGGCACGCAAAGCCCCGACAGCGAGGAATATGCCGCGCTCCACGAGAACGGATTTGCCGACTGGCGATTGAAGGTCGACGGCCTGGTGAACCGGCCGATGGAATTCTCGCTGGCCGACCTGAGGAAGCTCCCGTCCCGCACCCAGATCACCCGCCACGACTGCGTCGAGGGCTGGAGCGCGATCGGCCAGTGGACCGGCACCCCACTCGGCCTCATCCTGCAAGCCGCGGAGATGAAACCGGATGCCCGCTTCGTGGTCTTCCACTGCGCCGACGAACTGGAAAAGACGCTCGACGGCAGCGGCGTCTACTACGAGAGCATCGACCTGGTCGACGCGTTCCATCCCCAGACGATTCTCGCCTACGCGATGAACGGCCAGGACCTCACGGTCGGGCACGGCGCCCCGCTGCGGCTGCGGGTGGAGAGGCAGCTTGGCTACAAGCATGCCAAATACGTCATGCGTATCGAGATCGTCGACAGCTTCAGCGGCCTGTGGGGCGGCCGGGGCGGCTTCTGGGAAGACCGCGGCTACCAATGGTATGCGGGGATCTGAAGACGCTGGCGGCGGTTCGTCCGCGGTGCCCGATTGGAGAATGACGTGTCGCAGAAAGTCATCGGCCTCATCGGCGGGATGAGCTGGGAAAGTTCGACCGAGTACTACCGTATCATCAACCAGACCGTGCGCGCTCGACTGGGCGGCCTGCGTTCGGCGCGCTGCCTCATGTGGTCGTTCGACTTCGGCGAGATCGAAGCGTTGCAGCACGCCGGGCGTTGGGACGACGCCGCCGCCGAGATGGTCGCCGCGGCGCAACGTCTGGAGCGCGGCGGCGCGGACTTCGTGGTGATCTGCACCAACACGATGCACCGCATGGCCGACCAGGTGGAGGCGGCCATCAAACTGCCGCTGCTGCACATCGCCGACCCGACGGCGGAGCGGATCAAGGCGGCCGGCTTCGGAAAGGTCGGCCTGCTGGGAACCGCCTTCACCATGGAACAGGACTTCTACAGGGGACGGCTCGCCGACCGGCACGGGCTGGCGGTGCTGGTCCCGGAGGACGACGACCGGGCGCTGGTGCACCGGGTGATCTACGAGGAACTGGTGCAGGGTCGGGTCGAGCCGTCCTCGCGCCAGGCCTATCGCGGGGTGATCGCCCGCCTGGTGGAGCGCGGGGCAGAGGCGGTGATCCTGGGCTGCACGGAGATCATGCTGCTGGTCGGCCCGGAGGACAGCGCCGTGCCGCTGTTCGACACGACGGCCATCCACGCCGAGGCTGCCGTGGACTTGGCCCTCGCGGAGACGGCGCCGGGTTAGGCTGACCGATCTAGGCCCGCAGGGCCGCTCGGCACGTGACGCCGCCTTCATCGCCAAGCCCGTCGATATCCGTCCGGCGGCGCGACAATCGGATGATCAGCACCACGCTCTGACCGCTCGTTCCCTGCCATCGGTAACTAGGCTCTTGCACGGCCTTCCTCGTCGCCGTGCAGCGATGGCCCACAAGTTTCCAAGGCGGTGCGGGTTACAGCGATCACCATCCTCCACTCCCTCGTTCGAGACTTCTGCTGGCGAATAATCTCATGGCATTGATCCAATCTAATCGCGTGCGCCCTCATCCAGCGGCGGGCGACGGCGTTGTGGCCGATGGACCGGCTTCGGTTCTCGGCCGTAGGTCGTCACCCGGCAGGCTCAATCCGCTGCTCGCCAGCGGTGCATTGGCGTCAGTCATCTTCGCGGTAGACACGCTAGTTCGCGTCGAGTTTGCGGTAGCTGTTCTCTACGTTGTCGTGGTTTTGGTGGTCGCAGCCTCACGGAATATTACATTCGTATGTATTGCAGCCATTGTTTGCATAGTGCTCACCGTAACGAGCTGGCTCCTCGTTCACCGCTGGATGTTGCCGGATTCGGCAACATTGCGGATGTCCATGAGCGTTGCGGCTATAGCGGTCACGACGCTGCTGGCCTGCCGAAGCATCACAGCGGCCGAGGATCTGATCGCAACCCAGCGGCAGCGCGCAAACCTCGCCCGCTTCTTCCCGCCACAACTGGTCAATGAACTGGCCGACCTAAATATGCCGACTCTCGTCCGGAGCCAGCCGGCTGCGGTTCTCTTCGCTGACATGGTCGGGTTTACCGCCTTTTGTGCGGATGCGTCGGCGGACGAGACCATGGAACTGCTGCGAGATCTGCATCGAATCCTGAGCGACCGCGTCTTTGCTAATGGCGGCATGATCGACAAATACCTTGGCGACGGCCTGTTCGCCGTCTTTGGTGTGCCGCACACGGGCGCGCGTGATGCCACCAACGCCGTGCTGTCGGCGCTCGAGATCGTCACGAGGATTAGCGAGTGGAACATGCGACGCGCCGCCGCCGGAAAGCCCCCAATACGTATCGTGGTGGGAATCCACTACGGGGAGGTCTTGCAAGGGGAGATTGGCGGCGTGGGAAGGTTCGAGCTTGCCGTCGTCGGGGATACCGTCAACGTCGCCAGCCGGGTCGAGGCCCATTGCCGGGAACTTGATGTTGATCTGCTTGTGACCGCCTCGATTGTTGAGGCGCTTCATTCCGAAGGCAGCATGAGATTGGCCGCAAAGCTGACGGACGAGGGTGCCCATATTCTGCGCGGCCGATCGGAAGCGGTGCACCTCCATGGCTTGCGGATGTTCAGAGCGAAGACCGACGTCCTTCCGTAAAACCAGGTTATAGGAACAGACTAAGGTCATCGCCCGGAACTCCACCTTCGCCATGCGCGGCCAGGCGGTCTATGTGCGGGAGATCGGCAAGCGGCTCAATGCCGACTACATAGTCGAAGGCAGTGTACGGCGCGCCGGAGACCAGCTTCGCGTCGTCGCCCAGTTGGTCGAGACCAGGACCGGTGCCCATCTCTGGTCGAGCAGCTACGACCGCCGTGTCGGCGACGTCTTCCTCCTGCAGGCAGACCTTGCTGCCGAGATCGTCTCGCACGTCGGCTCCTACGTCCGGCAGTCGGAGGTGGCCGCCGCAGCGCAACAGCCGACGGACAGCCTGCAAGCCTATGATCTCGTGCTGCGCGCCCGCAGCCAGTACAAGCACGGCTCGTCGGACGGCGACGCGCTGCTGGCCGCGCGCGCCTTGCTCCTCAGGGCCCTGGAACTCGATCCCGGCTATGCCGCTGCTCGCGCCGGGCTGGGCATGACCTACATCGTCGATGCCGTGAATGGCCTGACCGGTCGAGCGTCGGCTCCAGAGATCGAGGCCGGTTTGAGTGAGGCCCGCCAAGCCATTCAGCTGGAGCCCAACCTAGCCGCTGCCTACCAGGTCCTGAGCTTTGGCCTTGCCGCGAAGGGCGCCTATGCGGACGCCATGCAGGCCGGCCTTCGTGCCGTGGAACTCAATCCCAACGACCCCGACAGCCTGATGGCGCTGGCCAAGGCGCAAGTGCGGTTCGATCGCTACGACGATGCGGTCGAGAACGCGGAGCGCGCACGCCGGCTGCAGCCGCTGGCGCCACAATATTACGTCTACGTGCACGGTCAGGCGCTTTACGCGGCGGGGAAGACGGAAGAAGCGGAAGAAGTCCTCGGCCAGTGCCTCATGACATCGCCCAACGAGGCGGATTGCCTGCTGATCTGGAGCGCCTTGCTGGCCGATCTCGGCCGTCAGGACGAAGCGCAGGCGGCGATGGGTAGGTTGCGTGCGGTCAAGCCCGAATTCTCGCTGGAGTCCGAGCGCCAGTATCGGCGCTTCGGAGACTCCCCGCTGATGGAACGCTTCCTGGCGGCGCTCGCCCTGGCGACGGCTCCGGAGGCTGCAAACATCACGCCGAGCGCTGCTGCGGCCAAGGCAGGCTGAGATGCCGGGACAGGAATGGCGGTGAAGCAAGCCGGCGACCGAATGCCGGAAGATCGGTGAGCGCCTGGTGCGACGGGCAATCGAGGATGAGAAGCGGGCATCTCACTCGCGCTTCGTTTGGAACGAGGGGGCGAGGGCACCGCTCAAACAGCAAGCGCCCTCGCGTTCTGTCAGCGCGCGTCGGGAAGTTCGTTCAATCGACGGGTATGATCGGTTGAGAGCCGAAGAGAGGACGCCGCGACGTTCGTGTGGAGATGAGCTCGACGCGATATGCCTGGGATGACGAGGATGTTGGAACTGCGTTGGAGGAGCCACGCCAGGACGGTCAATAATGTCTCCCGTGCGGGCCATCAGCCACCCTTGCTCGGCCCATAGCGGATATGGCGCACCACGTTGACGGAAGCGACCCTGCGCTGCAAAAGAATGCAGCGGAAAAGCCATCAACCGTGACGCCGCCCACCCAACTTCGCCGCACGCACACCACGGCGAGGGAAGCGTACCGGAGTGAGTAATCCCAAGGCGCCGCTTCCGCGCCCGGGAGCGGATACTAGTACTTAGGCTCGCCATTCGACGTCATCGCGGGCGAGCAATGCAGGCGACCTTTGGCGACGTGTGGGTGACGGTGAATACCGCGTTTGTCTCCGTCACCGTCAAGCCTATCAGCTGGCCGCTGACGATCGTGGCGAAAAACCTGCTGGCGAAAACGGCGACGCACCCGCGGATCTTCTTTTTTGGCGCTTCGCACCTTTGGAGTGCCATCAAGCGGAGGAATCGACCTCGGATCTGACTTTGTGCCTCTCTCCCCGTTCCGCTTCGACGCCGCGGCCAATTGCGGTCCTAAGATTCGACGCTGCCGGCTTGCGGGTGCTGCATAAACTGCATAACATGGCTGAGGCGCTGACGGTTAATTTATTGAATTTGCTCGATAAGTGTAGCCGAGGATCGACTCCTGCCGGGCCCACCATCGTTCAGACAAATGACTGCCAACGCTGCCGGTCTGTGCGGGACGGGTCTCGCCAGAGCCCGACCTGCGAAACCCGGGCCGTCTTCTCGCCGCGCCGTGGCGGCCTGCAGTTAAATGAGGACCGACGTCCGGACAGGGATCACCCGCCCGCGGGCGGGGCCGCGAAGTGCCGGGCCAGCGCCGCGGCGATGTCCGGCACCACCTGCTCGACGACCGCGCGGCCCTTCTCGGCACTGGCGCTGGCGGCCGAACTGAGGACGCCGTCCGCAGGGATCGGGGCAAGGTCGAACGGGTAGGGGTCGAAGAGCGGAAACTCGGCGGGCGGATTGTCCGGGATTGCCGCCGCGTCGACGAGGTCCGGCCGCAGATGCAGCATCACCGACGTCTCCATCACCGCCGCGTGCTCCAGCGCCCAGCTGATCAGCCCGTCCGGAAACAGGATCGCTTCCGTGGCCGGGGTGATGAATTCCCAGTAGCCCAGCTTGACGATCTTCAGGTCGGTGACGCCCTCGCGCCGCTGGTCGGTGAGGGCAAGGTCAGCCGCCTCGGTGATGAACCACTGGTTCTCCATGTGGCCGTCGAAGAGGACGATCCGGCGCACGCCGTGGCGCGCCAGCTCGTTGATGATGTCACGTATCAGCGCGACGAGGGTCGCCGCATTGAGGCTGAGCGTGCCGGGGAAATGATTGCCGCCGCCGGTCTTCGGCTGCGACTTGTAGCCGTAGGCGAGTGACGGGGCGACGATGCCGCCGAGCCGCTCCGCAACCTTCAGCGCGATGCTTTCCGGCAGGATGACGTCGGTGGACAGCGGCAGATGCGGGCCGTGCTGCTCGGTAGCGCCGATCGGCAGGAAGACGATCGGATCGTCCTCCTTCACGCGCCGGGCGAATTCCATCCAGCTCATATCGGCGAGCCGGACCTTTGGCTCTGCCTCACGCATCGGAGGCCCAGCGCGTCATGCCGACATCCATGCCGTAGCAGCGCTGCACGACCTTCGTGAAGGCCGGCTCCAGCTCGCCGTTCGCCGCCTCGACCCCCTTGGTGTATTCGAGGAACTCCGGCATCAGTGCCCGCAATTCGGCGAGCAGCGCCTTCTCGTCGACGCGGGTCAGGCGACCGTTCTCGACCACCATCTCGCCGTTGACGAAGACCTTCTCGATCGAGGAGCCGTTCTCGCAGTAGACGAGGTGGTTGCGGACGTCGTTGAGCGGCGTGAAGCTGGCGGTCTGCGCGTCGAGGATCAGCAGGTCGGCCTTCTTGCCGGCCTCCAGCGACCCGGTCTCCTCGTGCAGCAGCGCGGTACGGGCGCCGCCGAGGGTGGCCGCGTGCAGCACCTCGCTGGCGTTGAGCCAGCGCGACCAGTCGGGATTGTTGACCTTGTGCATCAGGGCCGCGGCCTTCATCACGTCGAAGATCCGCGGCGTGTCGTTGGAGCAGATGCCGTCGGAGCCGAGGCCGATATTGACGCCGGCCGTGAGCAGCTTGCGCACCGGCGCGGAGCCGGCGCCGAGCTTCTGGTTGGAGATGGCGTTGTGGCAGACCGAGACCCCGGCTCTGCCCATGCGCTCGATGTCGGCATCGCTGACCCAGATCGAATGGGCGATGGTCGTCCACGGGTTCAGCAGGCCGAGATCGTCCATGTAGGCGATCAGCGACTTGCCGTAGAATTCCGGCCCCGTGACCGCCTGCACCTTGGTCTCGACGATGTGGGTGTGGAACGGCGCGTTCCATTCCTTCGCCAGCTCGTTGGCCGCCAGCATCAGCTCCGGCGTGCAGCGCTGCGGCGCCGAGGGCGCGAGCATCGTCCGGATGCGGCCCGACCGCCCGTGGAAGCGGGCATGCGCCTCCCTGACGAAGGCGAGATAGTCCGGCGTCGTCACCGGCTGGATGGCGTCGATCTCTTCCTGCAGATGCGTCGGGACGTAGTCGCGGGTGAAGGGGATCGTGTCGAGGAAGTTGCGGTTTACGACATGGGCGGAGACCGTGGCGCGGATGCCGACGTCGTCATAGGCGTCGATCGCCGCGCCCATCAGTTCCAGCTCCGAGCGCGGGCTTTCGTAGAGGTCGTCGGTGATGCAGGTGACGCCGGTGCGCAGCGATTCCATCGCGACGAGCATCGAGCGGAGATAGACCAGGCGCGGGGGGAGCGCCTTCGCGGCCCGGATCGGGTAGGCATAGAGCATCCACACCTCGAGCGGCATGTTGTCGTAGCGACCCTTGAACAGCGCCTCGTTGGAATGGAGATGGGCGTTGACGAGGCCGGGCATGACCAGCTTGCCGGCCCCCTCGATGATCGTCGCGCCCTCCGGCACGGCAAGCGACGGCCCGATCGCGGCGATCCGGTCGCCCTCGATCAGGAGGTCGCCGGTGAACGGCTCCGCGCCGGTCCCGCCGCCCATTGCCAGCAGCGTCGCGCCCCGGATGAATGTCGTCATGTCAGCTCCGTCCTGTCGTCATGCAAGGAAATAGCCGGCCTCTGCGGGCCAGTGGACGAACACCGCGTCGCCCGGGGCGAGCGGCATTGCGTCGAGATCGCGTGAGGAGAGCTGCGCCCGGATCTCGAGTCCGGCCGGCGTCTCCATGAACACCGTGACGGAGGCGCCGACGAAATCGAGCGTCGCGACGTGGGCCTCCAGCGCGTTGCCGCTGGCGGGGCGCTCGCTCGTGATCGCCACGCGGTCGGTGCCGACCACCAGGGTCGCCGCGTCGCCGGGAGACAGCCCCTGGTCGTCCGACGTGCGGGCGAGCAGCGGGCCGCTCGCGGTGTCGATGGTGATGAGGCCGGCATTCCGGGACGCGATCGTGCCGGCGATCAGGTTCGAGCCGCCGAGGAATTCGGCGACGAAGCGGTTCTCCGCCCGCCGGTGGATGGCGCGCGGCGCGCCGACCTGCTGGATGCGGCCCTCGCTCATGATCACCACCCGGTCGGCCATGGCGAAGGCCTCGGACGGGCTGTGCGTGACGCAGATGAACGTGATGCCGAGTTCCTGGTGCAGCCGCACGAGTTCGGCCTGCATCTTGACCTTCAGATGCGGGTCGAGGGCGCTCAGCGGCTCGTCGAGCAGCAGCAGCTCGGGCTCGGTCGCCAGCGCGCGGGCAAGCGCGACGCGCTGGCGCTGGCCGCCGGAGAGCTGGCCGGGCATCCGTTCGGCGAGTTCGCCGATGCCCATCCGGGCGAGCCATTCGTCCGCCTTGGCGGTGCGCTCGCGCGGCGGCGTGCCGCGGTGCTTCAGCCCGAACTCGACGTTCCTGCGCACCGTCATGAACGGGAACAGCGCATAGTTCTGCCAGACCAGCGGCGTGTCGCGGGACCAGGCGGCGTCCTCGTTGATGCGCCGGCCCCAAAGGCGGATCTCGCCGGTGGTGGGGGTCTCGAGGCCCGCCAGCATGCGCAGCGTCGTGGTCTTGCCGCAGCCGGACGGGCCCATCAGCGCGATGAACTCGCCCTTGCGGATCTCCAGCGACACGTCGGCGACGGCCATCTGGTCGCCATAGGCCTTCGCGACCTGGTCGAGCTCGATCATGGTGGGAGTCATTGGTCGCTTCCCTTGAGGCGTGCGGCGGCGAGGCGCCGGGCGGCGACGAGCTGGGCGACGACGACGAGCAGGATGCTGACACCGAAGACCAGCGCGCCGACGGCGTTGATGCGCGGGCTGACCTGGCCCTGCAGCATGGCAAGGACGCGCACCGGCAGCGTCTCGTTCAGCCCGGAGATGAACCAGGCGATCATGAACTCGTCGAAGGAGACGGAGGCGGTGATCAGCAGCGCCGAGAACAGCGACGGGGCGACGAAGGGCAGCACCACCTCCCGCAAGGTCGTCCACTGGTCGGCGCCGAGGTTCCAGGCGGCGGGTTCCAGATCGCGGTCGAGATCGGCGAGCCGCATGCGCACCAGTGCCATGGCGAAGGGGGCGCAGACGACGACATGGGCGGCGATGAGACCCGGAATGGTGCCCGACAGGCCGATGCGGCCCTGGAAGGTCAGCATGGCGACGCCCATGATCACCACCGGCACGGTCGGGGGCAGGGCGGCCAGTGCCATGTAGATGCCCTTGCCGAAGAAGCGGAAGCGGTAGTCGACATAGGCGGCGGTGAAGCCGAGGAAGGTGGCGATGAGCGAGGCGCCGAAGGCGACGACCAGGCTGTTCCACAGGCCGCGTCGGATCGTCTCGTCGGCGGCGATCGCCTCGTACCACTGCAGCGAGAACCCGCCCCAGGGCAGCGCCGGGAAGCGGTCGGCATTGAAGGAGAAGACCACGGTCGAGACGACCGGCGCGAAGATGAAGGCGAAGACCAGGACGGTCCAGCCGATCAGCAGGACGCCGGCCAGGAGGCTGGCGCGGCGGGTGCGGGTCATGACGGCTTCCTGCCGCCATAGGCGAGCTTCAGCAGGGCGCCGAGCACCAGTGCCAGCGTCGCGATCATGATGACGGCGACGACGGAGGCGCGCGGCCAGTGGTTGCCGGACTTCACCTGGTCGGCGATCAGGATCGACAGGGTCGGCGGGTTGGAGCCGCCGAGGAATTGCGGGCTGATGTAATCGCCGAAGGCCAGCACGAAGGCGAAGGCGCCGGCGACGACGAGCCCGACGCGGGCCGCCGGAATGACGATCGTGAACACGGTGCGCAGCGCGCCGCAGCGCAGGTTGTGCGCCGCCTCGACCAGCTGCCGGTCGACGGCGACCAGCGCAAAGGTCTGCAGCAGCACCACCAGCGGCGCGGTCAGCGTCAGGAAGCCGATGAAGGTGCCGGTCGGGCTGTTGAGGACGGAGATCGGGGCGATGCCGATGGCATCCAGCGCCGTGTTGATCAGGCCGTTCGGGCTGAAGAAGATCTGCATCGAGTAGATGCGGACCGGGAAGCTGGTGAAGAACGGCACGACGAGCAGGCCCGCCAGCAGCATCCGCGTCGACGGCCGCACCTTGAAGGCGAGGACATAGGCGACGGGAAAGGCCGCGACGCTGACGAACACGGCGACCAGGGCCGACAGGCCGAACGTGTAGGTGTAGGCGCTCTGGAAGAAGCCGGCGGAGAGGATCGTCGACCAGTTGGCGAAGGTGAAGTCCGGCTGCAGCCGGAAGTTGCGCACCGACCAGAAGGTCATGGCGACCAGGAAGCCGAGCGGCACCACGAAGAAGCAGAGCTGCCAGATCAGCGTCGGGGCGCCGAGGAACACCGCGAAGCGGATGCGGCTGGCACGGGCGTGCGACAGGGAGCTGTCAGCCATGACCTACCTGTTTCATTGCAGGAACGAGATTCCGCGTGCGCCGGAGCAGCCCGGGGGCCGCCCCGGCGGGCGGATCACATGGCCTTGAATTCGGACCAGGTGTCGTTCCAGGTCTCGATGTCCTGCTGCACCGGCGTCTGGCGGATGAAGATCTTGCCTTCCTTGTATTCGTCCATGACGTTGCGCGCGTCGAAGGTGTGGCGGAGCTTGACCGCATCCTCGGGCGCCTCGGCGTTCATCTTCTCCCAGCCCTTGCGGTTGGGGATCGAGGCCCAGTAGGCGGGCAGGCGGGCCGAGCGGAACTGGCCTTCCGGCGAGCTGGCGTACTGGATGAACTTCTTGGCGAGGTCCTTCTTCGACGAGCTCGAGACGACCGACATCGACTCGGTCCACTGGATGCCGCCTTCGTCGGGCACGACGGCGTTCACCGGCACGCCCTCGTTCTGCAGCAGCAGCACCACCCAGTCGCCGACGCCGGGAATGACGCCGGCCGTGCCGTTGGTGAGCATCGCGAACTGGTCGGCCATCGAGTAGAAGCCGCTGGTCTGCGGCCGCAGCGAGAACAGCGTCTCCTTCAGGGCCTCGAACGCCGCCTCGTCGATGTCGAAGGGCGGCTTGTTGCCGTTGCCGAGGCTGAGGCAGCCCATGGTCGGCAGGTACCAGTCGAAGAAGCCGACCTTGCCCTTCACCTTTTCGCTCCACAGCGCCTTGTACGTCTTCACGTCCTCCTCGTTCAGGACGTCGGTGCGGTAGGCGAGGCCGAGATAGCCGAAGCGGATCATCACCGAATAGAGCTTGTCGTCCTTCCAGTGCAGCGGGAACTTCTGGAACTCGGGCCAGTAGTCGGCGAGCGGGTAATCGGCCGGATCCATCTCGTCGATGAAGCCGCCCTCCTGCAGCATGTAGATGTATTCGGCATCGGCCAGCACGACGTCGAAGGATCCCGGAGGCGACTGGTTCATCAGCGCCAGCATCGGCTCGCCGCCGACATATTCCTTGGCCACCACCTTCACGCCGTGCTCGTCCTCGAACGGCTTGACGAAGGCCGGGTCGCCGTGTCCCGGCCAGGTGAGGATGTTGAGCACGTTGTCCTGGGCGCTCGCCTCAAAGGGGCCGAAGCCGGTGAAGGCGGCGGCGCCGGCCAGCGCGCCGGCGCCCTGGAGCACCGTCCGGCGCGTCGGGCGGAGCAGCAGCCCGCGCGGATCGGTGATCTGAAACTTGCTCATCCAATGTCTCCTGTCCGTGTGGCCGTTCAACGCGCACCGGTCGCGGGCCGAACGGCGTTTCTCGACGGCGCGAGCCATCGACAGACGGCCCGCCTTCGCGAGCCATCCGCGCCGTTTCCGGGCTTCGGTGTGATCAGGAGCTTGCACCACGGGTTTCGTGATTCAAAAGACGAAATAGCAATCGCCAGCCATAGGCAGAAGTTCTAGGCATGCAGATATCGGCAAATACCCGGAAGCTGCTGCCTTGAATCTATTGAACTATTCTCCATCGCCTGCATCGATTCTGGGCAGTCGATCGTGATCCTGCATAGGTTCTGGGCGTTTGACAGTCGCTGCCGGCCGCCGACACTCAGCCCATCCCCGAGCCGGAGTACGGGATGGAACTTCGCCAGCTTCGCTACTTCCTGCAGATTGCCGACAGCGGCAGCTTCTCGCGTGCCGCCGAGGTGCTGAGCGTCGCCCAGCCGTCGCTGAGCCAGCACGTGCGCAGCCTCGAGGACGAACTCGGCGTCAACCTCCTGGCGCGCCATCCGCGCGGCGTGACGGCCACCGAACAGGGGCGGCTGCTCTGCGACCACGTCCGGCTCATCCTGCGGGAGGTGGAGCGCTCGCGCGAGGCGCTGCAGGCAGCGGCCGACAGCCCGTCCGGCGTCGTCGTGCTGGGCCTGCCGACCTCCGCGTGCCGGGGCCTCGCGGTGCCGCTGATCCGCGCGGCTGCCGCGCGCTACCCGCGCATCGCCATCCATCTGGTGGAAGCGATGACCGGCAGCCTCGACGAATGGATGCAGACGGGAAAGGTCGACGTCGCGCTGCTCTACGACCGCAAGGCGTTCGAGAACATCGTTGCGAACGATGTGATGGTCGAGGAGCTTCGGCTCATCCTGCCGGCCGGGCACCAGCTGGCGGGAAGCCGCGCCGTCACATATCGCCAGGCGCTCGCCCTGCCGCTCGTTCTGCCGCAGCGGCCGCACGTGATCCGCGAAGTGGTGGAAACCTTCGCGGCGCGGGCCGATGCGGAACTGACGGTCGCCATCAACTGCGACAGCCTGCAGGCGATCGTGGCGCTGGTGCTGGACGGCAACGCAACGATCTACCCGAGCTTCGCGCTGCGCGACGAGATCGATCGCGGCAATCTCGTCGCCATCCCGCTGGTCGATCCGACGCCGACATGGCGGCTGTCCATCGTATTGTCGCGCAAGGCCGCCGACGGCCGGGCCTCGATGGCGGTCGCGGCGCTTCTCGACGAGGTCGCGCGTTCGCTGGTGGCGGGCGGCCAGTGGGAAGCGCAGCTGCGGCGCGCGCCCGGACCGGCCGCCGCCGACATCCCATCCTCCCTGAGCAAGGAACTGCCATGACCTTCGATCTCATCATGCGGAATGCCAATTTGCCGGACGGCCGGACGGGAATCGACATCGGCTGCCGGGACGGGCGCATCGTGGCGGTCGAGCTGCGCCTGGCGGCGGAGGCCGGCCGGGAGATCGACGCGACGGGGCGGCTGGTCTCGCCGCCCTTCGTCGATATCCATTTCCATCTGGATGCGACGCTGTCGGTCGGGCAGCCGCGCTTCAACCGGTCGGGGACGCTGCTCGAAGGCATCGCGCTGTGGGGCGAGCAGCGGCCGCTGCGGACGGTCGAGGCGGTGGCGGAGCGGGCGCTGCGCTATTGCGACCTCGCCGTCGCGCAGGGGCTTTTGGCAATCCGCACCCATGTCGACGTCTGCGACAAGCGGCTGGTCGGCGTCGAGGCGCTGCTCGAGGTGCGCGAGAAGGTGAAGGACTATCTCGACCTGCAGATCGTGGCGTTCCCGCAGGACGGCTATTTCTGCTCGCCCATCGCCGCCGCCAATCTGGAGCGTGCGCTCGACCGCGGCGTCGACATCGTCGGCGGCATCCCGCATTTCGAGCGCACGATGGAGGAGGGGAACCGCTCGGTGGTCGCGCTCTGCGAGATCGCCGCGGCGCGGGGCCTTAGGGTCGACATCCACTGCGACGAGACCGACGACCCGTTGTCGCGCCACGTCGAGACGCTCGCCGCCGAAGCGGTGCGGCTCGGGCTCCGCGACCGGGTGTCCGGGTCGCACCTCACCTCGATGCATTCGATGGACAACTACTACGCCAGCAAGCTCATTCCGCTGATCGCCGAATCCGGCATGCACTGCATCCCCAACCCGCTCGCCAACATCAACCTCCAGGGGCGCAGCGACACCTACCCGAAGCGCCGTGGCCTGATGCGCATCCCGGAACTGCGGGCGAAGGGCGTCAACATCGCGCTCGGCCAGGATTCCTGCATGGATCCCTGGTACGTCTTCGGCAACGCCGACATGCTCGACGTCGCCCACATGGCGACGCACGCCGCGCACATGATCAGCCTCGATGAGATCCGCTTCTGCTTCGAGGCGGTCACCACCAACGCGGCGCGGGCCTTCGGCCTCGAAGAATACGGGCTGACGCCCGGCTGTCATGCCGACTTCGTGCTGCTCGACGCGCGCGACCCGATCGAGGCGGTGCGGCTCCGCGCCGATCGGCTGGCGGTGGTGCGGCGGGGCCGGGTCCTGGCGCAGACGCCGGCGCGCGAGACGGTGCTCGACCTGCCCGGGCGGGCGCCAGCCGTCTCGATCGCCGGCTACGGGCCGACCTGGCCGGCCCCATAGCGCCAGCCTATCAGAGGGGCGCCGGCGCGCTCTCCCTGGACGCAGGTGCCAATGAAGGGCCCGGCGCCACGGGAACCAGCGGCGGCGCCGTCCATAGCCCGCGCATATGCCTCATTTCTATACGATTTGACATTTGCCCAGATCTTGTGCGTCATCCGGCCGGAGACGCATCATGGACCTTCGCCAGCTTCGCTATTTCGTCCAGATCGCCGACGCGGGAAACTTCTCGCGCGCCGCCGAGATCCTGCGCATCGCGCAGCCCTCGCTGAGCCAGCAGATCCGCAATCTGGAAGACGAACTCGGCGTCGAACTGCTGTCGCGCCATGCGCGCGGCGCCAAGCTGACGGAACTCGGCCAGCAGTTCTACGAGCATGCCCGCAAGATCCTCAGCGGGGTGGAGCGGGCGCGCGACGTGATCCAGTCGCAGGCGACGCATCCGACCGGCCGGATCTCGGTGGGACTGCCGACCTCCGCGGCGCGGAACCTGTCGCTGCCGCTGTTTCGCGAACTGGCGGCGACGCAGCCCAACATCGTCCTGCATGTGGTCGAGGCGATGTCGGGCTATCTCGACGACTTCATCCAGGCCGGGCGGCTCGACGTGGCGCTGCTCTACGACCATCGCGCCTTCGAGCACGTCGCCTATACCGGGATGATCGCCGAGGATCTGATGCTGTTCGTGCCGCCGGGCAGCGCCCTGGCGCGTCGCGGTTCGGTGCCGTTCGCCAAGATCTTCGACCTGCCGCTGGTGCTGCCCGGCCGGCCGCATATCCTGCGCGGCGTCATCGAGCGGCTCGCCGCCAAGCACGACGTCGCCGCCAGCGCGCTCGACTGCGACAGCCTGCCCGCCATTGCCCGGCTGGTCAGCGAGGAGGGTCACTGCACGGTGATGCCGAACTTCGCCTTCCTCGACGAACTGCGGCGTAACGACATGGTGGCGGTGCCGATCGTCGATCCGACGCCGTCATGGCGGCTCTCAGTCGTGGTCTCGCAGCGCACGATGAACCCGCGCGGCAGCGAGGTCGTTGCCCGGGCCCTCGGCGACGTCATCGTCAAGCTGGTCAATGCCGGGACCTGGAAGGCGCGCCTGAGGAACCCGGTCGCGGCCTGAACGCGATCCGCCCGGCACGCACATTCCGCCGTCCTCGCGGAGCCGGGGACGCCGACTATACATTACAAATATTCTATATATCCTGCGCCGACAGTGGCAGCTGCGGAGGAGAAACCATGCTGACCAGACGGAACTTCACGGTCGGCGCGCTCGCCCTTGCCGGACTGGCCGCGTCCGGCCTGCGGTCCCGGGCGGTGGCGGCGCCGGATGCGCTGGCGACGCTGAGCGACGGCCAGCTGGTGCTGCCCACCGATTACGTCCTGCGGGGGATCCCCGACGCCGCGCTCGCGGAGATCGGCGTCGATCGCACCGCGCTGGGCGCCACCCATGCCGCGGCCTGCAACGTGACGCTGCTGCGCGGCCCGGACCGCCTCGTCCTGTTCGATGCCGGCGCCGGCAGCAACTTCATGCCGAGCGCTGGCAAGCTGCCCGAGAGCCTGGAAGCCGCCGGCATCGACCTGGGCGAGGTGACCGACGTGATCTTCACGCACGCCCATCCCGACCACATTTGGGGCGTGCTCGACGATTTCGACGAAGTGCCGTTCGCCAACGCGGCGTTCCATGTCTGCCAGGCGGAGTGGGACTACTGGCGCTCCGACGCCGCGCTCGCCGAAATGCCGGAGGACCGCCAGAGCTTCGTCATCGGCGCCCGCAGCCGCTTCGACGCGATCGAGGACCGCTGCACCCTGTTCACGCCCGGCAAGGAAGTGCTTCCCGGCATCGAGGCGATGGCTGCGTTCGGCCATACGCCGGGACACTGCGCCTTCGTGCTGCACGGGGAGGGTGACCCGGTGATGGTGGTGGGCGACGCGATCATCAACGATCCGATCTCCTTCGCCCGCCCGGACCTCTTCTGGAGCGCCGACCAGGATCCGCAGGCCGGCGCGACGACCCGTACGGCGCTGCTCGACCGGCTGGCTTCGGAGAAGATGCGCTTCGTCGGGTTCCACCTGCCGCGGGGCGGACTGGGGCGGGTGGAGACCGCCAGCTCAGGCTACCGCTTCGTGCCCGAGGCCTGAACTACTCGGCCGGGCCCCGTTCGATCGGCAGGAAGGCGTGCCGGATCGAGCCTTCGAGGATGTAGGCGAGGCCGAGCCGCGCCCCGATAGCGATGGAGATCAGCACGACCGGCGCCGAGATCGTCAGCAGCGAGGCGGCGGAGACCCCCTGGCCGATCGTACAGCCGAGGGCGAACACGCCGCCGACGCCCATCAGCACCGCGCCGACGAGGTGGCGGGAGAGTTCGCGCGCGTCGTCGCAGGCCTCCCATCGGACGTCGTGGCGCCGCACGGCCGCCGCCGCCGCGCCGAGCACGACCCCGAGCACCAGTCCGGCGCCGTAGTCGGGCAGGGCGCCCGTCACCGCGATCAGCTGCAGGATCACGTCGCCGGGCGGCACGACGAAGGACGCGCTCTCGATCTGCACCGGATCGAAGGAGCGCGCCGCGATGAACGATGTCGCCAGCCAGCCGAAGGCGACGGCGACCCCGATCACGATCCCCGCCGCGACCTTGCCGCGGTCGCGCCGGAACGCCGGCGCGCGGAACACCCAGGCCGCCAGCCCCACGACTGCCGCCAGCGTGACCAGCCACGCGATGTCCCGGCCGATGATCGCGCTCGCGAGGCTGCCGAGCGACTGGTCCGGCGAACCGATCCGCGTGAGGTCCAGCGCCTGCGAATCCACGATCGCGATCCGGCCGAAGGCGATGATTCCGCGCTGCGTGGCGAGGGCGGCGAGGCCGAGTACGATCACCACCACCAGGCCGCCCAGCGAGCCGCCGCCGAGCCGGACCAGCGCGCCGAAGCCGCAGGTGCCGACGAGCGCCATGCCGAAGCCGAAGGCGAGGCCGCCGAGCACTGCCCCGGACCATCCGAAGTTCGGCGTAAGGTAGAAGCTCTGCGCGGGATCGAACAGGCCGGCGAGCACCAGGCACTGGGTGAGGATGATCGCGACCAGGATCGCCAGGCCCCAGGCCCGCACGCCGTTGTCGTCGCCGGCGTACCAGCGCCGTTCCAGGGCCGAGAGCGTGCAGAAGTGATGCCGCCGCGCGGCGTAGCCCATCGCGGCGCCGGCGGCGAGACCCGCCAGCGGCAGCGCAAGGCCGCTTTCGAACAGCATGGTGGTGCCTCCCGAGCGTCTTCTGGGAACGCTTCGTTGCGAAAAGCCTAGCCCCGCCAGCGCCGCCGCACAAGCGGCGGACGAGACCTCCTGGCGGCGCGCCAACTGGCGACGTCTCCTGCGCGCCCTGGGCGGTGCCCGGCAGAGGAGGGTGCGTTACCGGCATTTTGGAATCTGGGTCATTTCTTGTCCAAAGCCCGGCGGCCGCGACTGCCCGGTCGGCGAAGTCGCAGGCAAATCAGGCCCCCCGGCGCCCCGGCGGCCGCCATGTTGATGAACCTCAGATAAACGGCATTTTCGCCGGACGGACGGGGCGGCCGAAACCCGGAACTTCGCCGCGCCGTGCCCTGTTAGCGGCTCGGATGGCGCTTCAGCCTGATGCGAAGTGCGTGCCGATAATGGGAGACCAATCATGAAACTGAAGACTTTGCTGAGTGCAGGCGCTGCCGGCCTGATCGCCGCCACCGCGGTTCCCGCAACCGCGCAGACGGCTGCCCCCGGGGCCACTGTCTCCGGGACGGCCGCCACAGGGACGGCCACCACAACGACGGCCACCACAACGACGGCCACCACAGGGACAACGGTCTCAGCGACGACCGACCTGAACGTTCGCGCCGGACCCGGCCCGAACTACGAGATCGTCGGGTCGATGAGCCCGGACGATTCCGTCACGCTCGAAGGCTGCACCGAGAGCGGCGCCTGGTGCCGCGTCACGGTCGATGGCACGACCGGCTGGGCATACAGCCAGTACCTGACCGCCGACATGGGTGGCCAGACGGTCGTCGTGACCGAACGCCGGACCGAGTACCCGGTCGTGACCTACGAGGACAGCGGCGGCTCCGGCGAGGTTGCCGGCGCTGCGACCGGTGCCGTGGCCGGCGCGATCATCGGCGGTCCCATCGGTGCCGCCATCGGCGGCGCTGCCGGTCTCGTGGCGGGCGCGGCGGTCAATCCGCCGGACGAGCGGCTTGCCTATGTCCGGTCCAACCCGGTTGATCCGGTCTATCTGGAAGGCGAGGCGGTTGTCGGCTCGCAGCTCCCGGAGACGGTCGAACTGCAGACCATCCCGGACTACGAGTACCGCTACGTCCACGTGAACGGTCAGCCGGTACTGGTCGATCCGGCCAATCGGCAGGTCGTCTACGTCGTTCGCTGACCCGCTGGTAAGGGCACGGACATCGCTCTGGTGTCGAGGCCGCCGTCCCGCTGCGGGGCGGCGGCCGCTTTACGTTTAGACGGAGCGGCCGAACTTATCGTCCGACCGGACGCATCCCGTCGTCTCAGAATGCGAAAGGATCCGGACCCGCGCGCGTCACCGGGGCGCGGGGGATCACCAGCGAGCAGCTGAAGCCTTCCGACCCGTACAGGAGCTCGGCCTTGCCCCCGAGTTCCTTCTCGATGCTCAGATGGAGCAGCCGCGATCCGAAGCCCTTGCGGGACGGTGGCTGAACGGCAGGGCCGCCCTGTTCGGACCACTCGATCGCCAGGATGTCTTCCTCCGCCTTCTCCTGCCGGAGGGTCCACCGTATGTCGAGTGTCCCCGCCGGATCGGATAGCGCCCCATACTTGGCGGCATTGGTGGCGAGTTCATGGATGACCATGCCGAGCGCCAGGGCCTCGCGCGGGCCGAGGGGAAGGCTGAGTCCGTCCAGCCGAATCTGCTCCCGGGAATAGGGCTTCAGTTCGTGCTCGAAGATTTCGCGCAGACAGGCGACCTCCCACCCGCCGCGCGTCAGCGCGTTGTGGGTCTCGGACAGCGCGAGCAGCCGGCCTTCGAAGCTCCGCCGGAAGTCCTCAGGCGATTGGGCGCGCTGGGCGGTCTGCGAGGCGATCGACTGGATCGTGGCCAGCGTGTTCTTCACGCGATGGTTCAGCTCGTTGATCATCAGTCGCTGGCGCCGCTCGCTCTGCGTCACCGCCGCGAAGGCCTGGTGGCGATCGGTCACGTCGAGGACCACGCCGATCATGCGGCGGGGTTTTCCCCCGTCCCCGATAACCGCGCGTCCCCTGACGTTCACCCATCGAGCCTCGTCGGCCAGGCAGTATTCGTCGTCATAGTCCGTGCCCGCGAGCAGGGCGGCCCGCAAGACCTGGTCACGTCTCGCCCGCTCCTCGTCGGACAAGGCGCCAATGGGAAACTTCGCGTGCCGGACGCTGTCCTCGAGCTTCAGGCCGAAGATCTCCTTGCCCTTCGGCGAGACATGGACGGTGCTGGAGCGCAGGTCGAGTTCCCAGTAGCCGACCCCGCCGGCCTCCAGCGCCGACGACACGTTGGCCCGCTGATCGTAAAGGGACGCCATCAGCGCGAGCAGCAGGATCAGCAGCGTTCCACCGGCGACCGAGGCGGCGAGGATGTAAGGCGGCGCCCCGAAGGGCACCAGCCGGGCATCCGCCAACGGGGTCAACTCCAGCGCCGCCATCGCGGTGTAGTGCATTCCGACGATGGCCGCCCCAAGGGTCAGTGCCGCGGTCAGGCGCCAGCCGAGCGCCGTTTCCCGGCGGGCCGCGAAGAGCGCCGCGGTGGAAGCCGCGATCGCGATCACCAGGGAGAGGACCACCAGCCGGGCGTCGTAGCCGAGCGAGACGGCGGTCCGGAGCGCCGCCATGCCCACATAGTGCATCAGGCAGATGCCGACGCCCATCGCGGCGCCCGCGACCAGGATGTGAGGCTTGCGGGCGTTTTCGCGGGTGGCGAAGAAGAACGCGCCGGCCGTCGAGCCGATCGCCAGCACCAGGGAGACCAGCGTCAGGAGCGGATCGTATCCGACGGCCGAGCCCGGATCGAAGCCCAGCATGGCGACGAAATGCATCGACCAGATGCTGAGGCCCATGGCGAGCGCGGCGTTGGCAAGCCACACGAGCCGGGCCTGTCCGAGGTTGCTTCGCACCCGTCGAAAGAGATCGAGAGCCGTCCACGAACCAAGGATGGCGACCACCAGGGACAGGAGGACGAAGATCGGATCGTGGCTTGCGTGCATTTAAACCCGTCATGATGAAGCGCCGCGGCCGTCCGCCGGTGGCTGACGGCGCAGACGTAGGGGACGGCTAGCGCCTCCGGCTTGAACTTTACCTGAACAGGACGAAGCAGGGCGAGCGCTTTCTCCTGGCGGCAGCCGCCGTGAGCGCTGGGCGGCTGACATAGAACCGCCAGCGCGACAGGGCGTTCGTGGCGGACGAAGGGCGGATGCGAACACCGCCTGCTGCGTGCCGACTGCCATTTACGCGCACGGTCTTGACCTTCCAGTCAGTGGAAGCCCGATCTAGCGGAAACGTATCGCGGGCGGCGAGCGGACATGGCCTGCCGCCGCTTCAGATCAGGAGGATCGTCATGAGCGCGACATCGCCCCATTCCCCGGAAAGGACGGCCGTCCTCTACCGCATGGTCATGGAGAAGCATGTCTGCCCCTACGGGCTGAAGTCGAAGGACCTTCTCGAACGCCAGGGCTTCGCAGTCGACGACAACTGGCTCACGACGCGCGAGGAGACCGACGCCTTCAAGGCCAAGCACGGGGTCGAGACGACGCCGCAGACATTCATCGGGGGCGATCGCGTCGGTGGCTACACCGAGCTGCGCAAGCACTTCGGCAAGGCGGTGCGGTCGAAGGACGAGACCACCTACCAGCCGGTGATCGCGATCTTCGCGGTCGCCTTCCTGATGGCGCTCGCCGTCTCCTTCGCGGTCTACGAGACGGTGTTCACCCTCCGGGCGATCGAATGGTTCTTCGCCATCTCGATGTGCCTGCTCGGCATCCAGAAGCTGCAGGACGTGGAGAGTTTCTCGACCATGTTCCTGAACTACGACCTGCTCGCCCAGCGATGGGTGCCCTACGGCAAGCTCTATCCCTTCGGCGAGACGCTCGCGGGCCTCCTGATGATCGCCGGCACGCTCACCTGGCTGTCGGCGCCGATCGCGCTCGTCATCGGGACGATCGGGGCGGTGTCGGTCTACTATGCGGTCTACGTCCAGAAGCGCGAACTCAAATGCGCCTGCGTCGGCGGCGGGTCCAACGTGCCGCTCGGCTTCGTGTCGCTGACCGAGAACCTCGTGATGATCGGCATGGGCCTGTGGATGCCGCTTCGGATGATCTGGGGCGGATAGGGCCTCATCGCGGCGATGCGCCCGCGTGGCGGTGCCCGACCCGCAGGGCCCGCCGGAGGCTCGTCGCTGCAAGCGCCGGCCATTCGGGCATTGACGCCTACGCTGTCGGGCGGCCGGGCCACCATGCAAAAGGGAGAACGACGATGATGGGCGAATACTCGGGTGGCATGGGCTGGATGCCCTTCGGCATGGGGCTCTGGGGCGTCCTCGTCCTGGTCGTGCTTGTCCTGGTGATCGCGGCGCTGGTGAAGTACCTGCGCCGCTGATCGTCGGGAGGGGAATGCGCCTTCCGCCCTCCGGCCTTGCCGGAAGAGAATCGGCGCGCCGACCGCGGCGGACGGCTTTCCTGCCGCCGCAGGCCCGCTGTGATGGCTCGCAACCGCCGGACGGACCGTCGGCGGACGCGGCGATTCGGGCGGGGTCAGCGCCGGTCGTCTTCCCATCTCGGCGCCGCCCTGACGCCCGCGCGGTGGTCCGTCATCGACGGAAGGCTCGCCGGAAGCGTCGCGACCAGCTCGTCCAGGAATAGCTGCACCGCGCGTGGAAGCTGTCGGTCGCGCATCACATGGACATGGACGGCTCTCGCCGTGCGAGCTCCCTCCGCCAGGGGGAAGGTCGAGAATTCCCCGCGGAGGAATGGCCCCAGGACCGACAGGTCGGCCAGCGGGGCGACCGCCCGCGTCGATTTCACGAAGGACAGGATCGACGAGAGGGCATTGGTCGTCATCACCGGCTCGATGGAAATCCCCTGATCCCGGCATGCCGCATCGAACACCTGCCGAGAGGTCGTGTCTTCCGGCATCAGCACGGTCGGATATTCCTGCAGCACTCGCAACGGCACGGGGGTGTTGCCGGCGAGCGGGTGGCCATTGGCGCAGAGACCGACCATCGACACGTCGGTCCGATGGACGATCGCGGTGTCGGGCGCCCGGCTGATGGCAAACGTCATCCCGATGTCCACTTCGCCCGAGGCGACCCACTGGGTCACCTTCAGGGGCGGCATGACGGCGAGTTCGAAGCGGATGCCCGGGAAGCGGGTGTGGAAATCCGCCATGGCGTTCGGCAGCACGTCCATCGCGAAGCCTTCGCTGGTCGCGAGGCGAATGAGGCCGCGAGTCGTGCCCTGCAGCGCCAGGATATCCGCGACCGCGACGTCCGCCTGCATCAGGATGTGATTGGCATGGCGGGCCAGCAGTTCGCCGGCCGGGCTCGGCGCCATGCCGCGCGGCCGTCGTTCGAACAGCACGCAGCCGAGCTCATCCTCGAGATTGGCGATCTGGCGGCTGATGGCCGAGGCGGCGACGTTCAGTCGAGCCGATGCCGCGGCGATCGAGCCGCAGCGCGCAACGGCCAGAAAATATCGCAGGCTGCTGGTCTGCATGGGCACTCCGGTTGCGTTGCCAAAACGGCATGGCAGCGCTCCACTAATTCTACTTGTTGCGACGTTTTATGCCCAGCATGTTTGCAGGGCAAAAAATGCAGCAGATCAGATCACTGTCCTGTTCGCAGGGCGTATCGCGGTGTGACGATCGACATGTCCCGCCACCTAGCAATGAGGGTCCTGATGAACATCCGCCTGAACCGAATGTCGATGCTCGCACTGGGAGCGGCGCTTCTGGCGACGCCCGCCGTGGCGGGACCCGAGGACAACTCGCTCAACTGGGCGTCGGACTCGATGCCGTCGAACATCGACTTCTACCAGCACACGATCCGCGAAGGCATCGTCCTGGCGAACCACATCTGGGACGGCCTGCTGTATCGCAATGACGAGACGGGCAAGTTCGAGCCGCATCTCGCCGAGTCCTTCCGCTTCATCGACGACACGACCATCGAGTTCGTCCTGCGCAAGGGCGTCAAGTTCCACAACGGCGAGGAACTGACGGCCGACGACGTGGTCGCGACGGTCGAGTACGTCACGACGAACGCGACGCCGCAGCCGATCTTCTTCCTCGAAGGCGCCGAGAAGGTCGACGACTACACCGTCCGGCTCAAGACCGCCGGCGTCTTCCCGCCGATCCTCGAATACATCGCCAACCTCCTGCCGATCTACCCGGCGAAATACTACGCCGAGGTCGGCCCGGAAGGCATGTCGAAGGCCCCCATCGGGACGGGTCCCTACCGCGTCACCGAGCATGTCGCCGGCGAGCGCATCACCATGGAAGCCTTCCCCGACTATTTCGGCGGCATGAAGGGTCAGCCGTCGATCAAGACCCTGGTCTTCCGGCGCATCGGCGAGTTCAACACGCAGGCCATCGAGCTGATGAGCGGCGGCCTCGACTGGATCTGGCGGGTGCCGCCGGATGCCGTCGACCGGCTGGCGACGAGCGACGCGATCAAGGTCGATGCCGGCGAAACGCTGCGCATCGCCTTCCTCGGCATGGACGCGCTCGGCCGTTCCGGCGACAGCCCGATGCAGAACCTCAAGGTCCGCCAGGCCGTCAACCACGCGATCGACCGCGAGGCGATCCGCGAGGCCCTGATGGGCCCGGGATCGCAGGTCATCAACACGCCCTGTTCGCCCGCCCAGTTCGGCTGCGTCGTCGATGCGGCGGTCACCTACGACTACGATCCGGAAAAGGCCCGCGCGCTGCTGGCGGAAGCCGGCTATCCGGACGGCTTCTCGCTGGAGTTCTGGGGCTATCGCGACCGGCCGCTGATCGAGGCGGTGCTCGGAAGCCTCGCCGAGGTCGGCATCAACGGCAGCCTGAACTTCGTCCAGGCATCCGCCATCGCCACCGCTCGCGACGAAGGCAAGCTGCCGATGTGGTTCCAGGCCTGGGGCTCGAACTCGATCCGCGACATCAGCGGGTCGGCCGGCTACTGGTTCTCCGGCTCCGAAGTCGACTATTCGAAGGACGAGCGCGTCATCGAGCTGCTGGAAGAGGGCAACACCAGCGACCCCGAGAAGCGGCTGAAAGCCTATAGCGAGATGATCACGCGCATCACCGAGCAGGCCTACCAGGTGCCGCTGTTCACCTATGCGCTGAACTACGCCTACAACTCGAAGCTCGAGTTCACGCCGGTTCCGGACGAGACGCCGCGCTTCTTCCAGTCGCGCTGGATCACCGAGTAACCAGCTCGCCTCGCAGGTCGTTCATCGACGACGGGAAATCCCATGCTTCTCTACATGGCACAACGGATCGGCCTGGCAGTCTGCGTCTGCCTGGCCGTCTCGCTGCTGGCTTTCCTCCTCCTCAACGCGTCCGGCGACGTTGCGTCCGCCATCGCCGGGGAGGAGGCGACGCCGGCCCAGCTGGCGGCCATCCGCACGGAACTGGGGCTCGACCGGTTCTGGCTGATCCGCTACGCGGAATGGCTCGGCAACGCGCTGCAGGGCGATTTCGGCAATTCGCTGTTCTTCAAGCAGCCGGTCGCCGACCTGATCTTCTACCGCCTGCCGAACACGCTGACGCTGGCCTCGCTCGCGGCGCTGGTCATGCTGTGCCTGGCGGTGCCGCTGGGCGTCCTGGCCGCGCTCTGGCCGGGATCCATCGTCGACCGGACGGCGCTCGCCATCGCGGTGATGGGCCAGGCCATGCCGAACTTCTGGTTCGGCCTGATCCTGATCGTCGTCTTCTCGCTGATGCTCGGCTGGGCGCCGGCCTCGGGCTCGGCGACCCTCGGTCACTTCATCCTGCCGGCCATCGCGCTCGGCTACTACTCGACCCCGCCGATGATGCGCCTGATCCGCGCCGGCATGATCGAGGCGCTGTCCTCCGACTACATCCGGACCGCCAGGGCCAAGGGCATCGGCACCGGCAAGGTCATCTTCAAGCACGCTTTGCGTAACGCCGTCATCCCGGTGATTTCGCTGCTCGCCGTCCAGTTCGGCAACATGCTCGGCGGGTCCGTCGTCATCGAGACCGTCTTCGGCATCCAGGGGCTCGGCTATCTGGCGTGGGAATCGATCTCCCGCATGGATCTGCCGGTCGTTCAGGCGATCCTGCTGATCGTCGCGGTGTTCTACATCGCGCTGGTTCTCCTGTCCGACATGGTCAATTCCTGGCTCGACCCGAGGATCCGCATCCAATGAGCGCCGTCGATCCCGTCCTCGTCGCCCCGCCGGCCGGGCAGGGCGCACCCAAGAGCGATGTGTGGCGGCGGCTGCGCCGCAACCCGACATTCGTCCTCGGCGCCGCCGTGTTCGTGCTGATCCTGCTGGTGGCGATCTTCGCGCCGCTGCTCGCGCCCTACGACCCGTATTCCCAGAGCATGAGCAACCGCGTCGTGCCGCCGGTCTGGATGGACCGCGGATCGTGGGAGCACGTCCTCGGCACCGACGGGCTCGGCCGCGACTATCTGAGCCGCATCATCTACGGCGCTCGGATCTCGCTGCTGATCGCGATCTTCACGGTCATCACCTCCGGCCTGATCGGCACGACGCTCGGCGTCCTCGCCGGCTATTTCGGCGGCAAGATCGACCTCCTGATCAACTTCTTCATCATGACCCGGCTGACGCTGCCGGTGGTGATGGTGGCGCTGGCCGTGGTCGCCCTGTTCGGCGGGTCGCTGACCGTCGTCGTGCTGGTGCTGGGCTTCCTCTTGTGGGACCGCTTCGCCGTGGTGACGCGGTCGGCGACGCAGCAGCTGCGCAACCAGGAATACATCCAGGCCTCGCGCTCGCTCGGCTTCACGACGCGCCAGATCATCTTCCGCGACGTCCTGCCGAACATCTTCGACCGGCTGGCGGTGATCGCGACCTTCGAGATGGCGCAGGCGATCCTGCTGGAGGCCGCGCTCTCCTTCCTCGGCCTGGGCGTCCAGCCGCCGACGCCCTCCTGGGGCCTGATGGTCGCCGAAGGGCGGCAGTTCCTGCTCTTCGATCCCTGGCTGATCATGATCCCCGGCGCCGCGATCTTCGTGCTGGTGATGGCGATCAACCTGGCCGGCGATGGCCTGCGCGACGCGATGGCGCCGGAAAACCGCAACTGACATGCAAATCGATACGGGAGTGACAGTCTTGTCCAATGGAATTGGCACGCGCGAAAGCGGCGTCTCCGCCGCGCGGGACTATGTGAGGAATGGTACGTTCAAGGCGGAACTCGCCCGGCGCGTTGCCGTCCCCTCGGAAAGCCCGCGCGAGGATTCCGGTCCCGACCACCGGCGCTATCTGACCGATGAGATCGCGCCGGACCTCGAGGCCATGGGCTTCACCACCCGCATCCTGGAGAACCCCGCCGCCGAGCGCCTGCCGGTGCTGTTCGCCGAGCGGATCGAGGATGCCGCGCTCCCGACGATCCTGACCTACGGCCACGGCGACGTGCTGTGGGGCATGGGCGGCGACTGGAAGGAAGGGCGCGATCCCTTCCGGCTCGACGAGGCGGACGGCCGCCTGTTCGGCCGCGGCACGGTCGACAACAAGGGCCAGCACACGATCAACATCGCCGCGCTCCGCTGCGTCCTCGAGGCCAAAGGCAAGCTCGGCTTCAACGTCAAGGTGATGATCGAGATGGGCGAGGAGAGCGGCTCGCCGGGTCTCGTCGAGATTGCCGCGGCCCATAGCGACCTGTTCGCGGCGGACGTCCTCATCGCCTCCGACGGGCCGCGCACCGCGCCGGCCACGCCCACCATGTTCCTCGGCGCGCGCGGCGGCATGGGATTCCATCTGATCGCCGACGAGCGCCCCGGCGCCTACCATTCCGGCAACTGGGGCGGCCTGCTGGTCAACCCCGGGATCCGGCTGGCCCATGCGCTGGCGACGATCACCGACGCCAAGGGCCGCCTCGCCATCCGCGAATGGACGCCAGGCGAGATCCCCGCAAACGTCCGCAAGGCGCTGTCGACCATCTCGCTCGAGCCGGATGCCAGCGATCCCGAGACCGATCCCGAGTGGGGCGAGCCCGGCCTGGTCGGCCCCGACCAGGTGTTCGGCTGGTCGAGCTTCGAGATCCTCGCCTTCACCTGCGGCCGCCCGGAGGCGCCGGTCAATGCCGTGCCGGGCAACGCCCGCGCGACGTGCCAGCTGCGCTACGTCGTCGGCGTCGAGACCGATCGCATCCTGCCGGCCCTGCGCGAGCATCTCGACGCGCACGGCTTCCTGGACATCGCGATCGAGCCGATGAAGCGCGGCTTCTTCACCGCCACCCGCACCGATCCGGACAACGAATGGGTGCGCCTCGTCGCCGCCTCGATCGAGCAGACGACCGGCAAGGCGCCGGCGATCCTGCCCAATCTCGGCGGCTCGCTGCCGAACGAGATCTTCGTCGAGACGCTCGGCATGCCGACCGTCTGGGTGCCGCATTCGCACCGCGCCTGCGGCCAGCACGCCCCGGACGAGCACATGCTGCT
The DNA here is from genome assembly GCF_021391535.1 of Aurantimonas sp. HBX-1. Classification (GTDB taxonomy): domain Bacteria; phylum Pseudomonadota; class Alphaproteobacteria; order Rhizobiales; family Rhizobiaceae; genus Aurantimonas. The sequence goes on along the minus strand of NZ_CP090066.1, from coordinate 2,369,279 downwards.
CTCGGTCGCCGAAGAGGCCGCCATGATGATGGCCGGCATCTTCCACGACATCGGCGAGCGGGCGGCATGAGCCAGACCGAGCGCGAACCCGTCCTGGCGGTCGACGGGCTGACCGTCGACCTGCCGAAAAGCGGCGATCGGCCTCACGCGGTGGAGGCGCTTACCTTCCGCGTCAACGCCGGCGAGATCGTCTGCATCGTCGGGGAATCGGGCTCGGGCAAATCCGTCACGGCCTTCACCACGATGGGGCTGCTGCCGAAGGCGCTGAAGCCTTCGGCCGGTCGCGTCATGTTCGAGGGACGCGACATCCTGAAGATGCGGCAGCGCGAGCACGCCCGCCTGCGCGGCAATCGCATGGCGATGATCTTCCAGGAGCCGATGACCTCGCTCAACCCGTGCTTCACGGTCGGCGACCAGATCGAGGAGGTCTTCAAGGCGCACAGCAGCATCGGCAAGGCCGAACGCAAGGCGAAGACGCTGGCGCTGATGGAGGAGGTGCATCTTCCGGACGTCGATCGCATCTACCGGTCCTATCCGCACCAGCTGTCCGGCGGGCAGCGCCAGCGCATCGTCATCGCGCTCGCCCTGGCGATGAATCCCTCGCTGCTGATCGCCGACGAGCCGACGACCGCGCTGGACGTGACGACGCAGGCGCAGATCCTGCTGCTGATGAAGCGGCTGAAGGACACGCACGGCGCCGGCATCCTCTTCGTCACCCATGATTTCGACGTCGTGGCCGAGATCGCCGACCGCGTCGTGGTGATGCAGAAGGGGCGGATCGTCGAGGAAGGCCCGGCCGAGCAGGTCCTGTCGAACCCGCAGCATCCCTATACGCGCCAGCTGATCGCCGCGGTGCCGCCGCGCCGTTCGGCCGAGCCCGTGCCGCTGCCCGCCGACGCCGAGACCGTGCTGGAGGTGAAGGGACTGGCAAAGACGTTCCACGTCGCGCGGACGTTCCTGTCGCCGGAGCGCACCGTGCATGCGGTGCGGCCCGCCACGTTCAGCCTGAAGCGGGGCGAGACGCTCGGCATCGTCGGCGAGTCCGGCTCCGGCAAGACGACGCTGGTGCGCACGCTGATCCGGCTGATCGAGCCCGACGGCGGCGGCGAGACGCTGATAGGCGGCACCGATTTCGCTTCCCTTCCGAGGGAAAAGCTGCGGCGTTTCCGGAGCCAGATCCAGATCGTCTTCCAGGATCCCTACGGCTCGCTCAATCCGCGCCGCACCATCGGCGACCAGCTGGTCAGCGCCCCGATCAATTTCGGCATGGGGAAGGACGAAGCGTGGAAGCGGGCGCACGAGCTGATGCGCATCGTCCGCCTCGATCCGGAGGCGCTCGCCCGCTATCCCTCGCAGTTCTCCGGCGGACAGCGCCAGCGCATCTGCATCGCCCGCGCGCTGATGATGGAGCCGAAGATCCTGATCGCCGACGAGGCCGTCTCGGCGCTCGACGTCTCGGTGCAGAAGGAGGTGCTGCAGCTCCTCAAGGACGTGCGGGACCGCATGGGCCTGACCATGCTGTTCATCACCCACGATCTGCGGGTGGCGGCGCAGATCTCCGACCGGATCGCCGTGATGAAGAACGGCGAGATCGTCGAGATCGGCACGGCCCGCGCCGTCTTCGAGCACTCGACCAACGACTACACGAAGTCGCTGCTCGCCTCGATGCCGGGCATGAACTGGGACGTGCCGCAAATCGACACGGCCCATGCCTGACGGCGAGGGCATTCAGGACGGAACGGCGAGCGGCCTCGGCGCTGCGACGGAGCCCCTGCTGGACCCGGTGTTCCGGCATATCGCCGCCAACGAGGACGCTTTCGTCGCGCGGCTGATCGACTATCTGCGCTACCCCTCGATCAGCGCCCAGGACATCGGCATCCGAGAGGTCGCCGCGCTGCTGGAGACGATGCTCGTCGGCATGGGCATGGACGTCGCGGTGGTCGAGACCGATGGCCATCCGATGGTGGTCGGCTCGCTGCCGCACAGGCCGGGCCTGCCGACGATCCTGTTCTACGGCCACTACGACGTGCAGCCGCCGGAGCCGCTGGAGGCCTGGACCAGCCCGCCCTTCGAGCCGACCATCCGCGACGGGCGCGTCTATGCCAGGGGCGCGGGCGACAACAAGGGCCAGCACTTCGCGCAGATCCTGGCGATCGAATCCTGGCTTCGCGTGCATGGCGAACTGCCCTGCAACTTGAAGATCCTGCTCGAGGGCGAGGAGGAGGTCGGCAGCCCGCATATCGAGGCGTTCGTCGAAGCCCACCGGGAACTGCTGCAGGCGGACCTCGTGGTGACCGCCGACGGGCCCCTCGACGCCTCCGGCGCGCCGGTGATCATGTTCGGCACACGCGGCGCCGTCCGCTTCGACCTGATCGCGCGGGAAGCCAGCCGCGACCTGCACTCCGGTAATTTTGGCGGCATCGCACCGAACGCGGCGTGGACGCTGGTGCAACTGCTGGCGACGATGAAAAGCCCGGACGGGACGATCACCATCGACGGGATCTACGACGACATCGTGCCGCCCGGCGAGCGCGAGCGCGCCGCGGCCGATGCGCTGCCCGTCGACCTCGATGCCTTGAAGCGGGAGATCGGCATCCGCGAACTCGACGCGCCGCGCGACCGCCCGCTCTTCGACCGCATCATGTTCCAGCCGACCCTCACCATCAACGGCATCATCGGCGGCTACACGGGCAAGGGGATCAAGACGGTGATCCCCTGCGAGGCGCGGGCCAAATGCGACATGCGCCTGGTCGACGGCATGGCACCGGAGACGGTCCTGTCGCTGGTCGAGGACCACGTGCGCCGGCACGCCCCAGGCGTCGAGTTCGTGCGGCAGGGCGGCGGCAAGCATCCCTCCAAGACGGACATGGACCACCCGTTCGCCGATGCGCTGATCCGCGCGGTGACGCTCGGTCACGAACAGCCGCCGCTGCTCTATCCGATGATCGGCGCCAGCGGGCCCGATTCCGCCTTCACCCGCATCCTCGGCATCCCGGCCTTCTTCGTCCCCTACGCCAATGCCGACGAACGCAACCACGCGCCCGACGAGAATATCGGGCTCGACTTCTTCCACAAGGGCATCCGCACCGGCGCGGCGATCATCGCGCAGATCGCGGCGTCGGCACGCTAGCGCCATGCAGACCTCGGAAGTGTCGGCATGACCATGCTCAGCGCGTTCCATCCGGCCCGGTTCGACTATCCCCGCTTCGCGCTCGCGCTCGGGATCGGCGGGCTCGGCACGGCAGCATTCCTCTACATGGGATGGCCGCTACCCTGGATGCTGGGCGCGATGCTTGCCTGCACCCTGGCCGCCCTCGTCGCCATTCCCGTCCGCGCGCCGATGATCGTGCGGCCGCCGATGTCGGTGGTGCTCGGCGTGCTGCTCGGCGCCAGCTTCTCGGCCGACATGGTGAGCCGGATGGGCGCCTGGATCCCGACGCTCGTCGGACTGATGCTGTTCCTCCTCGTCTCCGGCGCGGCCTGCGTCGTCTATTTCCGCAAGATCGGCGGCTACGACCTGCCGACGGCCTATTTCGCCGGCATGCCGGGCGGCCTCATCGAGATGGTGCTGCTCGGCCAGGCCCGCGGCGGCGACGCGCGGCGCATCGCGCTCGTCCACTCGATCCGCATCCTGCTGACGGTGTCGTGTCTGCCGTTCCTGATCCCCGCGCTCGGCGGCGGTGATATCGGCACGGGCGCCGCCACCGGCGCACCGATCGGGGGGGCGAGCCTGGAATCGGTGCTCTGGCTCATCGGCACCGGCATCGTCGGCGCCATCCTCGGCCGCAGGCTCAAGCTGCCCGCGCCGTATCTGCTGGGCCCGATGATCGCCAGCGGCGTCGTGCATCTCGCCGGCTGGACGCACACCGCGCCGCCGCGCGAGATCGTCTGGCTCGCCCAGCTGGTGCTCGGCGTCACGCTCGGCTGCCGCTTCGTCGGAACCGCCCCGAGCGAGATGCTGCGGACGCTGGTCCTGTCCTTCGGCTCGTTCCTCATCCTGATCGCCAGCGCGGTCGGCTTCGCCTTCGCTCTGGCTGCGCTGACGGCGCTCGACGTCGTTTCCGTGGCGCTCGCCTACGCGCCGGGCGGACTGGTGGAGACGAGCGTCATCGCGCTCGCCCTGCAGATCGAGGTGGCCTTCGTCGCCACCCACCACATCGTGCGCGTCGTCCTGGTCATGGCGGCCGCCGCGCCGATCTTCGGGTGGATGGAGCGACGGAAGCCGAGCCCCTGACGGCCGCGTTGTTTCGCTTCCGGATGCCGCGCAGCGCACGACCTCGACGGAACGCAGCCCGTCGAGGCGGCCCGAAGAGCCCGTGCTTTGCCTTCAAACCGCTTCAGAGGCCGTCCGGCCGTGGCTGGATGGGCGGGTTCACGTCGGCCGGGATCGGCGAGTCGTAGGGCTTTCGCGCCAGCCGCCGCTGATGGTCCGCCTTGGCGCGTGCCAGCAGCACCGGATCGCTCAGCAGATCGACCGCCGTGCCCGCCATTGCCTTGGCGGCGTAGACGAGGCCCTTCTTGGCGGCGGGCGCCTTGCCCTGCGCGGTGATCTGCCAGGAATGTCCCGGCGAGCCGATGGCGTGGGTGGCGACGCGCGCCTGCACCGTCGGTACCGCCCAGGAGACGTCGCCGACATCGGTCGACCCGATCATCGGCTCGCCGACCGAGCCGAACGGTACGATGAAGTCGCAGAGCGGCGTCTCGGGGCGCTCGTCGACGCCGTTGCTGAGATAGTCGTTGGCGATGTCCTCCGCGCTCAGCGTCGCCTGGATCTGCGCGGCGAAGGCCCGGTCGTCGGCGTCGAAGGGGACAGGCCCGAGCCGCTCGAGATTGGCCTGCATCGTCTCCTCCATCGGCGTGTTCGCCAGAAGGTTGGACACGGCGCTGAGGATGGTGACCTCGACCTCGGTGCCGGTCATCAGCGCCGCGCCGCGGGCGACGTCGATTACCCGGGCGTTCAGGGCCTTCATGCCGTGAATGTCGCGCGAGCGCACGGCGTAGCGAACCTTGGCATGGGCCTGCACGACGTTCGGCGCGATGCCGCCGCCGTCGATCATGGCGTAGTGGATGCGCGAATCCGCCGGCACGTGCTCGCGCAGATAGTTAACGCCGACATTCATCAGTTCGACCGCGTCGAGCGCCGAGCGGCCGAGATGCGGCGCTGCGGCCGCATGCGAGGCGCGGCCCTTGAAGGTGAAGTCGATGCGGGTGTTGGCAAGCGACTTGGCGTCGTCGACCCGGGTGAGCGAGGCCGGATGCCAGGTGATGGCGGCGTCGACGTCGTCGAACAGGCCGTCGCGCACCATGAACGCCTTGGCGGCGCCGCCTTCCTCGGCCGGGCAACCGTAATAGCGCACCGTCCCCGGCAGCTTGTTCTCGGCGAGGTAGTTCTTGAAGGCCGTGGCGGCGAGGAGCGCCGCCGAGCCCAGCATGTTGTGGCCGCAGCCATGGCCGTATCCATAGCCGTCGAGCGGCTTCGGCTCGGCGATGCCGGCCTCCTGGCTGAGGCCGGGCAGTGCGTCGTACTCACCGAGGAAGGCGATGACCGGGCCGCCGGAGCCGGCCTCGCCGATCACCGCGGTGGGGATGCCGGCGGGTCCCTCCGTCACATTGTAACCCTCCTCGCGCAGCATCGCCGCGTGCTCGGCGCTGGAGCGGAACTCGGTGTAGGCGATCTCCGGCATGCCCCAGATGCGATCGCTCAGCGCCTCGTAGTCGGCGCGCCGGGCGTCGACGAGGTTCCAGATGCGCTCGGCGTTGGATTGGCTCATGGTCTTCCTCTTGGGCTTGTCAGAAGGGTTCGACGCCCGCGGCGCCGGGAGAGGGTGTCCGGTCAGCCGATGTCGTTGAGGTGGCAGGCCGAAAAGCGGTTCGCGGCGATTTCCTTCAGCGCCGGGCGCTCGACGCGGCAGCGCTCGAACGCATGCGGGCAGCGCGGATGGAAATGGCAGCCGGGCGGCGGATCGATCGGGGAGGGGATTTCGCCCTTGATCGCCGAATAGACCTTCTTGGTGGTGGCAAAGGTGGGGATCTCGGCGAGCAGCGCCTGGGTATAGGGGTGGTTCGGCGCGGCGAAGATCTCCTCGCTGGCGCCCTGCTCGACCATCCGCCCGAGATACATGATCGCGATGCGGTCGGAGATGTGCTCGACGACGCCGAGGTCGTGGCTGATGAACAGATAGGTGAGATCAAGTTCCTCGCGCAGGTCCATGAACAGGTTGAGGATCTGCGCCTGGATCGAGACGTCGAGCGCGGCGACGGATTCGTCGCAGACGATGAAGTCCGGCTGCACCGCCAGCGCCCGGGCGATGCCGATGCGGGCCCGCTGGCCGCCGGAGAACTGGTGCGGATAGCGCTTGCGCATCGCCGGATCGAGCCCGACGCGCTGCAGCGCCGCCTCGACATAGGCGTCGATCTCGCCGCGGCCGGCGAGGCCATGGACGCGCGGCGCCTCGCCGACGATCTGGTCGACCCGCATCCTCGGGTTGAGCGACGACATCGGGTCCTGGAAGACCATCTGCACCTTCAGCGCGGCTTCCCGGGCCTCCGCGCCCTTCAGGCCTGCCACGTCACGGCCGCGAAAGCGGATCTGCCCGGCGCTGGGTGGGTGCAGTCCGGCGACCATGCGACCGAGCGTGGACTTGCCGCAGCCGGATTCGCCGACGAGGCCCATCACCTCGCCCTTGCGGATCGACAGGTCGACGCCGTCGACCGCATGCACGGTGAGCTCGCGCACCGTGGCGCCGAGCATGCGCGCGGTGCGTTCGGCCAGGTCGAGCTGCTTGACGAAGCGCTTGGAGACGCCGTCGATGTCGAGGATCGCCTCGCTCATGGTCGTGTCCCCGTCCGGGCGGCGGCACCGCTTGGTTGGCCGGCGGTTTCCGCCGCGGCGGGCATGTGCGCATCGGCCGCCGCGTCGAGCGTCCAGGGATGGAAGCAGCGGACCTTGCGGTCGGGCAGCTTCTCCTCCAGCGCCGGCTCTTCGAGGCAGGCGGCGTCGGCGCGCGCGCAGCGCGGCCGGAAGGCGCAGCCCTGCGGCAGGTTGAGCAGCGACGGCGTCATGCCGCTGATCTGCTGCAGCCGGGCGCCGCGCGTCTTGCCCTGCGGCACGGAGTCGATCAGCCCCTTGGTGTAGGGATGCAGCGGCCGCTCGATGACGCGGGCGGTCTCGCCCTCCTCGACGACGCGGCCGGCATACATCACCGCCAGGCGGTCGGCGAGGCCGGAGACGATGGCAAGGTCGTGGGTGATCCAGATCAGCGCCGTGCCGGTCTCGGCGCAGAGCTTCTGCACCTCGGCGAGGATCTGCGCCTGGATGGTAACGTCGAGCGCCGTCGTCGGCTCGTCGGCGATGATCAGGTCCGGCTTGTGCAGGAGCGCAATGGCGATGGCGACGCGCTGGCGCATGCCGCCGGAGAACTGGTGCGGGTAGCTCTGCAGGCGCTCGTCGGGCGAGGAGATTCCCACCATCACCAGCGCCTCGCGGCAGCGCTTGAGCGCTTCGGCGCGCGGCATCTTCTCGTGCGCCAGCACCGTCTCGACCATCTGCGTGTCGATGCGCAGCACCGGGTTCAGGGTCATCATCGGATCCTGGAAGATCATCGCGATGCGCTTGCCGCGTAAGCCGCGCAGCATCGGCTCGCCGCCCTTCACCAGGTCCTCGCCGTCGAAGGTGATGGTGCCGCCGACGACGCGTCCGGGCGGGTCGACGAGGCCGAGCAGCGAGAAGCCGGTGACCGACTTGCCGGAGCCGGATTCCCCGACGAGGCCGAGGATCTGGCCGCGCTCGAGGCTGAAGCTGACGCCGTCGACCGCCTTGGCGACGCCGTCGCGCGTGAAGAAATGCGTCTGCAGCCCGTCGACGCTGAGCAGCGCGGTCATTTCTGCAGCCTCGGATTGAAGACGTCGCGCAGGCGGTCGCCGACGAGGTTGATAGCGAGGATGGTCACGACGAGGGCGATGCCGGGGAACAAGCTGACCCAGTAGCGGCCCGAGAGCAGATAGTCGTAGCCGTTGGCGATCAGCAGCCCGAGCGAGGGCTCGGTGATCGGCACGCCGACGCCGAGGAAGGACAGCGTCGCCTCGAGCGCGATGGCCTGGGCGATCTGCACGGTGGCGACGACGATCAGCGGCGGCAGGCAGTTCGGCAGGAGATGGTGGAACATGATCCGGGCGTGCGACAGCGCCAGGCATCGTGCCGCGTCGACATAGTCCTTGCGCGCCTCGACGATCGCCGAGGAGCGGACGGTTCGGGCGTAATAGGCCCACTGGACGATGACAAGCGCGATGATCACCTTGTCGACGCCGCGCCCCCAGAGCGCCAGCAGGATGAGGGCGATCAGGATCGCCGGGAAGGACAGCTGCAAATCGACCACCCGCATGATCAGCGCGTCGATCCGGCCGCCGAAATAGGCCGCCGCGATGCCGGCGGTGACGCCGATGGCGATGGCGAAGGCGAGCGATACCGTCGCGACGACGAGGCTGATGCGCAGGCCGTAGAGGATCGCCGAGAGCATGTCGCGGCCCTGCTCGTCGGTGCCGAGATAATAGGTGCCGCCGGTCGCAAAACTCGCCGCGCCCGGCGGCTGGCCGCCGTCCATGATGTCGAGCTGGGCGAGGTCGTAGGGGTCCTGCGGCGCGATCAGCGGCGCGAAGATCGCCAGCAGCAGGATGACGAGGAACAGCACCAGACCGGCGACGGCCAGCCGGTCCTCGAAGAAGGCGCGCGCGATGCGCTTCAGCGGGCTGTCGACGGCGACAGGCGATGTCGCGGCGGGCTCCAGGCCCGAGACGAAGGCGTCGTCGCTCATGACTTCACCTGCGACAGCCGGATCCGGGGATCGAGCGCCGAATAGAGGAGATCGACGACGAGGTTGATCGTGACGATGATCACCACCGTCAGCATCAGGTAGGCGACGATCACCGGGCGATCGAGCAGGTTGATCGAGTCGATCAGCAGCTTGCCCATGCCGGGCCACGCGAACACCGTCTCGGTGACGATGGCGAAGGCGATCATCGAGCCGAGCTCGAGGCCAAGGATGGTCACGACCGGGATCATGATGTTCTTCAGGATATGGACGAGGACGATGCGGCGCGAAGAGAGGCCCTTGGCCCGCGCGAACTTGACGTATTCCTGCAGGCTGACCTCCCGCGTGTTGGCCCGAGTGAGGCGGATCACCAGCGACATCTTGAAGAGAGCCAGGTTCAGCGCCGGCAGCAGCATGTGCTGCAGCCCGTCCCAGGTGAGGAAGCTCAGCCGCACGCCGAGCACCGTGACGGTCTCGCCGCGCCCGCCGGCCGGCAGCCAGCCGAGCAGCACGGAGAAGACCAGGATCAGCAGCATGCCCTGCCAGAAGTTCGGCAGGGAGAAGCCGAAGATCGAGCCGGCCATGACCGAGCGGCCGCCGATACTGTCCGGCTTCAGCCCGGCATAGACGCCGAGCGGCACGCCGATCAGCACCGAGATCAGCAGCGCCGTCACCGCCAGTTCCATCGTCGCCGGCAGCCGCTCCAGGATGATCTCGGCCGCCGGCCGGCCGTAGACGAAGGAGGTACCGAGGTCGCCCTGGAAGAGATTGCCGACGAAGCGCGCGAACTGCTCCCAGAGCGGCTTGTCGAGCCCAAGCCGCGCCGTGGTGGCGGCGATCTCGGCCTGGCTGGCCTCCGGGTTGATCAGGATGTCCACCGGATTGCCGATGGCGAAGACCCCGACGAAGACCATGATGGCCATCGCCGCGAGGGCGACGATGCTTTGGCCGAGACGGCGCAGGAGATAGACGGTCATCGTCGGCGTCCGGGTTGGGTAGGGCCTTCCAGCGGCCGGTGCGCTTCAGTGCGCCCCGAACTGGCGATCGACGGCTCGCCGGCGGGGGCGAAGTCGTCGGGCGAGGGCGGCGCCGACCACCTGGCGGCGACGCCTCTGCTTCGTTTGACGGAGCGGACCAGGGCCGCGCTATTCCGCGGCGTGGACCTGCGAGGCGATCGTGTACTGGTCGACGCGCGGCTCGTAGGTCAGCCCCTCTTTCAGGGCCCAGACCGTCTGTTCGTAGTGCAGCGGGATGATGCCGAAATCGTCGAGCACCATCTGCTCGGCCTCCTGCAGCATCTTCTCGCGCTCGGGATCGTCGATCGTCGTCATCGCCGTCTTCAGGAGTTCGTCCATCGCCGGGTTGGAATAGCGGCCGGCGTTGGTCGGGCCGGTCCCCGCTTCCTTGTTGTAGGTGGCGACCAGCGACTTCAGCGGTGAGGACATCTCGCCCGAGGAGGCGCTCCAGCCGGCGAGGTACATCGGGAAGTCGAGCGCGTTGCGGCGGGAGAAGAACTGGCTCGCCGTCTGCGCGTCGACATTGGTCCGGATGCCGATCCGCGCCAGCATCTGCGCGACCGCCTGCGCGACCTGCGCGTCGTTGATGTAGCGGTCGTTCGGCGTGCCGAGCGTGATCTCGAAACCGTCCGGATAGCCGGCTTCGGCAAGCAGCTGCTTGGCTTTCTCCGGATCGTAGACATCGACTTCGCGGCCGTTGGTGCCGAACATCGGCGGCGGCAGCAATTCGCCGGCGGCCTGAGCGTAGCCGCCCATAATGCGCTCGACGATGGCCTCGCGGTTGATCGCGAGCGAGATCGCCTGGCGGACCTTCTTGTCGAGCAGCGGGTTCTTGCCGTCCGTCCCGGCGATGCTCGGGGCCTCGCCGTCCTGGTCCATCGCCAGGTAGATGATGCGGTTCGACAGGGCGTCGACGATGCTGAAGCCGGCCTGCTCGATACGCGGCAGGTCCTGGATCGGCGGCGATTCGATCATGTCGACATCGCCCGACAGCAGCGCAGCCACCCGCGGCCCGTCGCTGGTCAGCGGCCGCAGCGTCACCTTGTCCCAGTCGGGCTGCTCGCCCCAGTAGTCCTCATAGCGCGTCAGCACCATCTGGCTGCCGCGCACGAAGCTCTCCAGCCGATAGGGGCCGGTTCCGACCGTGACCTCGGGGGAATTGAAGTCGGCCGATTGCGGCACTGTCCCCATGCCCTCGCATTCGCCGCCCGGCTTGTAGGTGACGGTGTCTTCCGCGCCGGCGGCGTCGGCCGAAAGGATCGGCAGGTTGGCGACGTCGGTCGGCAGCAGCGGGTTGGGGCCGTCGGTGCTGATCAGCACGGCATTGTCGCCGTCGGGTTTCACGTCGGTGATGGTCGCCGTGTAGATCGTGAAGGACGAGGGCGAGTTCTCGACCAGCGGCACGCGGCAATAGGTGTAGATCACGTCGCGCGGCGAGAAGGTGCTGCCATTCTGGAACTTGACGCCGTCGCGCAAGGTGAAGCGCCAGGTCGTGTCGTCGACCGCCTCCCACTCGGTCGCGAGCGCCGGGGTCACCTTCTGCAGCGGGTCCTGGTTGGTCAGCCCCTCGAAGATGTTCAGCAGCACCTGGGTGTTGGTCGACAGCTGATGAAACTGCGGGTCCATCGAGGTCGCTTCCGACTTGAGACCGACGACGAGGTCAGCCGCCTGGGCCGCGCCGGACAGGACCGTGCCGGCGACGAGGCAGGAAAAGAGGGCACCTGTTTTCATCTTGTCTCTCCACGAACAACGAGGACTCCGGCACGCCGGACCCCTGTCCGAGTGCCGCACCGCCGGCTCAATCCGACTGTTGGCAGTGAGGCTATTATGCTATAGGTGAATTTGAAAGAGCAAAAGATATACATTTATTGCATAGACATGCCTGAAAAATCATCGCCTGTACGCGGGGAGCCGCGCCGCGCCGGGTTCACGCTTCGTGAGCTCGAGGTGCTGCGCGCGCTGGTCGAGACCGGCAAGACGACGCTCGCGGCGCAGCGTCTCGGCCTGTCGCAATCGGCGGTCAGCCGGGCGCTCGCCGAGCTGGAGGCGACGCTTGGCCGGCAGCTTTTCGATCGATCGGGCGGCCGGCTGGTCCCCAATCCCGACGCGCTGGCGGTCAACGACGAGCTGGGGCCGATCTTTGCCGCCCTCGGCCGGATCGTCGATCGCTCGAGCGCCGCCAGTTCGCACGGCGGAACGCTGCGCATCGCCGCGCCGCCGACGATTGCGCACCGCTTCCTGCCGCCGATCGTCGCCCGGTTCACCAAGACCAACCCGGCTCTCGAAATCGTCTTCGAGGTCCTGTCGAGCGACGTGCTGGTCACCGGCATCGCCGAAGACCGCCATGATATCGGCCTGACCGACACCGCCGTGGTGCACGACGGCGTGCGCAGCGATCTCCTGGTGGCGACGGAGGCGATCTGCGCGCTGCCGAGCCGGCACAGGCTGGTCGACAACGAGATCATCCGGCCGCAGGATCTGGAAGGCGAGCCGTTCGTCGCGCTGACCCGCCGTCATTCCGGCCGCAGCCAGATCGATCGCTTCTTCGACAAGGTCGGCGTGCGTCGCCACATGGTCATCGAGACCGCCACGGCGGTCTCGGCGGCGGAGTTCGTCCGCGAAGGGCTGGGGGTGGCGCTGCTCAATCCCTTCCCGATCGTCCACCAGCTCGGCAGCGGCATCGTCGTGCGGCCGTTCGCGCCGGCCATTCCCTATCGCGCCTGCTTCCTGTCGCCCGCCAGCCGGCCCTTGTCGCTGGCTGCAGCGGACTTCATGGCGCTGGTGCGCAAGACCCTCAACTGATCGTCGTTTCCCGCACCGCCTCCCGAACGGTGCCTGCCGGAGTCCTCGCAATGCATCCCCAGTCGAGCCCCGAATTCCTGCGCCATCTCGTCGGCTTCGACACGACGAGCAGCGGCTCCAACCTCGCGCTGATCGATTTCGTCGAGACCTATCTGGCGGGTCTCGGGGTCGTCAGCGAGCGCGTCTACGATGCGACCGGCCAGAAGGCCAATCTCTGGGCGACGATCGGGCCGGCGGACGTGCCGGGCATCGTCCTGTCGGGCCACACCGACGTCGTGCCGGTCGCCGGGCAGGAATGGCAAAGCGATCCGTTCACGCTGACGGAACGGGACGGACGGCTGTATGGCCGCGGCGCCTGCGACATGAAGGGGTTCATCGCCTGCGCCCTTGCCGCGGTGCCGGACATGCTGGCGGCCGATCTCGCCCGCCCGATCCACCTCGCGCTCTCCTATGACGAGGAGGTCGGCTGCGTCGGCGTCGTCGGCCTGCTGGAGGCACTCAAGGGCCGTGCCACACTGCCGCGATACTGCGTCGTCGGCGAACCGACCTCGATGGAGGTGGTCGTCGCGCACAAGGCCAAGCGCTCGGCGAGGGTGACGGTGACCGGCCGCGCCTGCCATTCGTCGCTGGCGCCGCAGGGCGTCAACGCGGTCGAATATGCGGCCCTGTTCATCGCCAGGCTGCGGGAGATCGGCGCCCGTCTCGCCCGCGAAGGCAAGCGGGACGAAGCCTACGACGTGCCCTTCACCACCGCCCACACCGGCAAGATCCACGGCGGCACCGCGCTGAACATCGTGCCCGAGGCCTGCCAGTTCGAGTTCGAGTTCCGTGTCATGCCGGGCGAGGACCCCGACGCGCTGGTCGCTGAGATCGCGGCTTACGCCCGGGACGTGCTGGAGCCGGAGATGCAGGCGATCGCTCCGGAGGCCGGGATCGCGATCGACGTCTTCGCCGCCGTGCCGGGGATAGAGACCGCGCCGGACGGCGACCTCGCGCATCTCGCCCGCCGCTTTGCCGGCAGCAACGGCCACGCCAAGGTCGCCTACGGCACGGAAGCCGGCCGCTTCAAGGAAATCCTCGGCATCGAGACCATCATCTGCGGCCCCGGCCGCATCGCCGAGGCGCACCGCCCGGACGAATATGTCGAGACCGCCCAGCTCGAGCGGTGCGACACCTTCCTCGCCGCGCTGGTCGATTGGGCGGAATCCGGGCAGGGCTCGGAGCAGGAATACCGTCGCGTGCACGCCTGAGCCGATCGGGCAGCGCCCGAATGGCGGCGCGTGGCGATCCGGCCCGTCGCCGGCCGTCACGGACGAAGCAGGGGGCACTCGCGGCCGTGATGCAGCAGGTGGGGCGGCTAGGCGGCAGCGTCGCCGATGATCCGCGTATCCACTTCGGCTTCGGCAAGCCGCCTAAGTGATTCATTTTATCCGGAAGTCAGCCGATGGCGGAGAGGAAGGGACTACACCGATATACGCAATAAGTCATTGAATGGTATGGCATCGCAGCCGCCAATCACAGAAATCTGCGTACCACAATGTGCACCCTCAGCAACAGGGTTTGGAACCGCACTCCGCAAGCGATCAATGCAGGCGGATTGCGCCCGGCTCGCCGTAGAAGGAGGTCGCGATCCTATCGACTTATCACTAGCTGGCCGACCCGCCACGTCCTATGAGGACGTATAACTATACGCAGCACGGGGCGATTCTGAAAATGATGCCGGGGTTCTGCGTGAATGCTACTACGCCAACCTAGGTCGCGCGGTGAGCCTTCCGCGACCTGCAACGAATTATGCATCGGTTCTTAGCGAACGCCCACGATGCGGCGGATCTGCGAAAGCAGCGAGGACACGAACAAGGCGGCAAAGGCGGCGATGACCTGCATGGTGGAGGCATCGGCGAAAAGGCCGGGTACGGCCAGCGACCAAATGGCGAAGGCCACAGCCGAGGCACACATGTCGAACCAGGGGATCGCGAAAGAAACATCCGAACCCGCAGCTTGTCCTTTGCGACGACCTTCCCGGAAAGTGGCATAGCCGGCCAGCAGCAGCAGGAGCGGTGTTAGCAAGGTGAAAATGGCGATCAGCACAGGGGATGTCAGCCATGCCACCCAGGTCTGGCCCTCCAGCGCCTCACGGGCCGAGACCGCGGCGATAAACAGCGTGATCGTTTCGGCAGGGATGAACTGGGTAAGCTGTTCGAGGGCCTTTTCGGTCTCAGTCCCGGTCTCGGTGTGTGCCGCCAGCGCGGGCGTTGGCGGCACATGAGCCGGGAAATCATAGGGTGCCACACCCGGCGCCGGCGCGCTGTCGCGCCGCGAGGCACCGTCCAGCTGCCGGCGGGCTGCGGCACTTCCCAGCCGTGTGAGGCTCATAGTCCGACGGTTCCGAAGGCCGAGGCGATGGCGGCCAGTCGGATGGCCAGTTTTGCTGGATCGCCGCTGTAGTGGGCGCGGGTCACCGCTTCCAGCGTGCGCCGGCTATCAGCGAAATCGGACGTCTGAGTAAGACGCGTCAGGGTAAGATAAAGCATCAGCGCCGCCTCCCGCACCGGAAAGGTCGGATTTCCTGCCGCGTCGGCGCCTGTCAGCAAATTGTGCACCGCCTTGTTGTGGATGCCGCTGTAATAGTGGACACCCCCATAGTCCCTGGAATAAGGCCAGGCAACGTAACTGCTGAAATGGTTCGGCTGGCCGGTGGCTGACGGATCGGCGAAATCGCGTAGCGGCCCCCCGCCCGCTCCGAGTCCAGCGCCGATTTGCCAGTTCCAGCTACCGATCGGCTCGGGCTCGTTCGGATACCAGTTGGCGATGATGACGCCGAAGATATCTGAATAGCTTTCGTTGAGCGCGCCCGGCAGGTCGCGATAGACAAGGTCTGCGGTGCTTTCGGTGACGCCATGTGTGAGTTCGTGACCGATGACGTCGAGATAACGGGCCAGGCTGTGCCCGCCGCTCTGCCCGTACCACATGCGCTTGTTCCACCACACAGCATTGCGCCACTGAGGGCTGGGGTCGCCGCCTCTGCTCGACCAGACGTTGACGATCGAGACGAGTTGCATCCCCTTATCATCCACGCCATCGCGCTTTAGCACGTCGTTGAAGAAGTTGAACACATTCGTGGCGTTGTGATGGGCGGAGACCGCCGCCCGATGAGCCGACCCTAGATGCTGCGAGCTGTGATTGATCGGACTGGGGGGGAGCGGCGGCGGCGGCGTCCTGTCGATATCTTGCAGAGAGTAATCGAAGGTAACGATGTTGCGCAGCGGGTCGGACAAAGCGAAGCCGGTAGGGGTCTGCAGGCCGAAGAAGTTGCGCGACAGCCCGTCGACATCGTCGCCTGTCATCGCGATTGGAATGGCCAGAGCGGGTGTCGAGGGGAAGTGGTAGACGACCTCGCCGTCCTGAGCGTCGACGAAGACGTCGATCAGGGCGGCGCGTGAGCGTGGCGAGGGACCGAGACAGAAGCGATGGTCGTGGTCGGGAGGCGGGGCGGCGGCAGGCTCGGCCGGCGGGACGAGCGGCACGGATCGAAAGCGCCAGACGAGACGCCAGTCACCCGCCGGCGCGCCGCCGTTGTCAGGCTCCAGATAGTACCAGGTGAGCAGCGGCGCCTCGTCGGCAGGAACAGTGCCCGATGCCGCCCATCCGCTGGCACGTCCCGCCGCATCTTGCGCCGACAGGCTGGCGACCGGCGACTTGGTCGGCGGCGGGGCGAGCTGCCCGTTGATACTGACGAGGCTGCGGTCTGCCTGGTCGACATCGACAACGACCCGGCCGCCGAAAACCGGAATCGATTTCCAGGTCTGCTCGTAGACCAGCGTCTGGGCAAACAACTGCTCGGTGCGGCTGCTGGTGACCAGACGCAGGTCGGGCGCGAGCGCGGGGCTGTCTGGTGTGCTGATCTGCGCCAGTGCCTCGCTGCCCGCGTCGGTCAGGTAGGTTTGGAGATAGAGACGGCTCGCCGTTTCTGGTGAGGGCGGTGGCCGGTTGTCCGTGCTCTCAGCAGATTCGACCGTGAAGCCCTGCAGACGGCCGAACCCAGCATCACGAGTCAGGCGGCGCAAGCGGGTCTGCTGTCCGGACGCCGAATCTCCGCTCAGGCTGAAGTGGATTTTTTCAAAGCCGGCCATGCTCACCTCCTGTCCACGCTTGAACCGGCCTCGGTTCGCCTCAAGCCGCCGGCGGTGGCGGCACGTGCCGCGTCCACCACTCCTCGACGTCGGCCTCGACGACGAGCCGATTCTTGCTCTCCGGGTCGACGATATCGACCGCGACGCGACCCTTGCCGTCGCCGCTGATGATCAGCCAGTCGTTGTCGAAGCTGGTGAGACGCATGGTCACCGGCTCGCGATAGGTTGCCATCTGTTCCTGCAAGATTCCGACCGCGACGCGCTCGCCAAGGCGCAGGCTGTCAAAATAGTCGTTGTAGAAATGGACGCCCGCCATGTTTCGACCGATGGCGATGTTTGCCGCCAGCTTGTCCAGTTCGCCCTCCAGCGTGACGCCGGGGTCCGTGTCCGTGTCCGCCAGCATCGAGTGGGCATCGGCTTCGTTGCTCCGGGGCGGGACGAACAGCTTGCCGTTCAAGTCGAACTTTGCGGAGAATGGAACCGCCTTGAACAGCTTCTCGGCTCCATATCTTAAAATGGCATCGGGCGTCGCGAGAAGTGGCCCGACATCCGGGGCCTTGTCCCGATCGAATTCCTCACCGGACATTTCGAAATAAGCTTTCAAGACCGTCACGCAGGCGCCCGCCACCGTGGCATGGCCGGCACCATAGGAGGCGTGCATCGGCGAACCTTCCGGAAAGGCCATCGGCAACAGGTAGTTCCTGCCTTCCGCTGGTTCGAAGGTGGCGTCATCCCAAGGGACAACCACCGGCTTCCCGCCGACTTTGATCTCCTCCTCCGCCCGGCGGGGATAGACATGAGTGTTTTCGTCGTCCTCCCGCAACTCGTTCTGCCGCTTGTTGTGTGCATCGACGAGAGCCAGCAGCCCCTTCATCTCGCCGATCATCTGCGTGAGGTGCTTCAGTTCCTCGCTGTCCCTGCCAAATGCTTCCTCGGCCTTGTCGGACGCGGCAAGCGTCAACATGGCGGCGAGTTGTTCTGGGCGGCCGCGCAGGTGGTGCTGGAATTTCTGCCGGCGTACCGCCTTAAGGCCTCGCGTCGCCACTTCGGTCATCAGCGATAGGATGTGCGGCCCGCCGAAGGTGGCAAACGAGCCGCGTGTGGCGTGATAGGGGCCGCTGGGAAATCCGTGATCGAAGGGAATTCCGGCGTCCAGCATAAGCAGCATGGCGCCGAAATAGGCCTGATAGAGTTGGTCGTAGTGGACATATGTCGCCAGCGCCCGCGGCGTGTGAATGAATCGCGCCGTCCCGTCGGGTATGAAGACCTGCGCATCGCGCGTGTCGGCCGCGTTCTGAACGTCGAGCCATAGCGGCCAGTCGGTCATGAAATCGCGGCCGGGCAGTTGCAGGGCGCCTCGTTGGTTCATGCTCTGTGAGCCAAAGGTTATGAAACCATACGCCGCGCCGCCCATCGCGGCATCGCCGCCCATTGCTCCGGTTGCCAGACCACGCGCCGCGCCACCTTGGTCGCTCTCACCGTCGACTGGAAGCGAGAGACCCGGCGTCAGGGCAAGGGGCGACCGGTTGCGCGCGTCGCGCGTGGCGACGGTTCCGGCTGCCGGCGCCGCCGCGGCAGCGACACCAGCAGCCGCTCCGGCCCGCGCCATCGGAGAAACGCCGCCGCGCAGCGTAGCCGATCCCATCAGTAGAAATTGCGAGAGATAGGGGCCTTGCTTGGCTCCCTTGGTCGAGCCGCGAAACAGTACATCGATGGAATAGGCGCTATCGCCGTCGAAGCGCGCCTTGCGGCGACGCTTTTCGTATTCGGAAAGTGTGGTTTCGCCGTTTGATGAAAATACCCTGTCTGCATCTGGATTGAGCCAGTGCAATCCGGCGAGTTCATCGAATATTTGCTGCACTGTGTAGGGCGCCGGTCCATCTTCCTCCGGCGATTTTTTGGCTTCCTCATCGGGCAATTCTTCTGGTGGCACCTTGTACTGTCTGGGGGCGCTCGCCGGATCAGCAAGTTGGGCAAAGGGCAAGTCGCGTAACAAAGCCATGGCATAGACCTCGGCCATTTCCGCACAGAGTTCGGAAAAGGGCAGGCGCGGCACGGGCGCCATGCCCACCGCACCGGCATCGGGCCCTTCGAGGTCATGCGCATGGCCGCCGAGCGGGCTTTCCCAGTTGCGCACTTTCGGCGTAACGGCTTTCCCCTTCTTGTCGCGTGTCAGGCAATGAAATGACGGGACACCGGAATAGCCACCGCCTGCTTTCCACGCACCTGGTGCATTCTCAGGTCCCAGCGGGACATCGAAAGCCGGATTGCTACCGGCTCCTGCTGGCGGGCCGTTGAGAGCCGCGACGAACTCCGCGAAGGCTTTCGCGTCGGGAATACCGAACTGGTTGTGCGGCAGACCTTTGTGGAAATTGGTCGGCCGCGACGGATAACGGTTCAGTTCGCCATTGTTGTGACTGTCGACCCGCGGTCGAAGGTTTTTCGGGTCAGCCATTGCCACGCGGCGGGCTTCCGCCTCGTTAGCCCGGTCGAGATCATCCGGTTCAGGTTTGAGAATATGGGTCATGAACCTCCTCCGCATTTCCGGGGAATCACTGTTCGCGATTGAACGTCCGCCGCGAGAAATCTTACGTAAGGTATCACACCTACGAGGAAGAACAACATGCCTCAAGCGTAAATAATAATCTCCGGAAGACCACACTATTCGCCTCAGTATGAGATTGAGGCCTCGTTAGCCCGATTTCATGTAGTAAATGCCGCGAGTTGTGACTAACTTCAAACATTGGTACCGGCGCTCCCCCCCGATCGCATCAGCGCGACGTGACACGGAGCGATCAGGATGGCAAAGCGATTGCGGAGGCCGCAACACGTCCGACGACGCGCTTCGTCGATCTGCGAAGCGACAAGGATCTCAAGATGCAAAGCCTGCCTCGGGCTCGCGGTCGGCTTGTCGGTGATCGCTCCACGCTGATCAACCATCTCCCGCAACTCTTTCGAGAGAGACATCGCCATTCTTCGGCGAAGCCGAACACGACTTCAGTCTTAAGGTCGATCAGATTCTAACATTGGAGCGCGTCAACGGCGCCGGCATCGACGCCCTCTGCCAGCGCATGTTCAACGGATATTTCTGCCACCGCGATCTGACCCGGAAAGGCACAAGCCACCCCGGCATCGAAAAATCAAAAAAAACCGTAGTAAAGCGGGCCACGTTAGGGCCTCAATGAATGCGGCAGAAGATTTTTTCAGAATTACGCAGAGGTAGTTGACAACTATTATTATAAAAATCAAGATGCGTATCAAAATCGGTTGGTTTCGATGGGACGATCTTTTCGGCTTATTGATTTGGTAAAATTCCGTAAGGTCATAAGCGGGTTCCCGTTCACCTGCCGCATCACGGAAGTCCATCTCCATCACCCCTGGCGTCCTCGCCAGAGCGACTATCGCGGTCTGTCGACCATCCAGTCCATGTGGCGCCATCATATGCAGAACAACGGCTGAAGCGACATCGCGCAGCACGTCACCATCGCGCCGAGCGGCGAGATCTGGCGCTGCCGCAATTTCAACGCGGCGCTGGTGAGTTGCAGCGGCTTCAACGGCAACGCCAGCGCTGGCCCGTTCATGATCGAGATGATCGGCGACTTCGATGTCGGACAGGAGACGATCACGACGGGGCAGAAGCAGGCGACGCTAGGTGTCATCAGCGCCGTCCAGATGCGGTTCAACCTCACACCGCAGGACATGAAGTTTCATAGCGAGATGTCGAGCAAGACATGTCCGGGCACGAGTTTCGACAAGACCAAATGGATCTGTGAGGTCGCAGCCATGACCGGGGCCGGCGGCAGCCCGCGTTCAAGCGACGCGCTTTTTGCGGACCAGTTCCGGCGTGGTGCCAGCCTGATCCAGGACCTTCTGGCCTTGCCGTGGGCCGTGGACGACATGGCATCGGGCGAGCATGTCGTCGGCTACGAGATGTTCGAGACAGAAAATTCAGGCGGACGTGGTGGCAGCCCTAGCGGCGCCGAGCCGTCCCCGCAGATGATCGAGGCGCTCGCCGACCACGTCGTGAACCTGGAGAGCGGTCACTTATGGGATTCCGGCCGCATTGGGACGACCGAGGCCGATGTCGATTGCCTATTTGAGGAACTTACCCTGAGGAAATCTTTCCGCGAAGGCACGCAAGGAGCCGGCGCGGCTTCTGTTCTATGCGCATGGCGGCCTCGTGTCGGAGAAGAACGCTTGCACGGCGCCTTCGTCCAATTGCGCTTCTGGCGTGAGAACAATGCCTATCCAGTCTTCTTCATCTGGGACACCTGCCGGCGCTCGCCAGCGCCGGCGCCACCGTTAAGACGGCGCATTTCCTGGCGCCGGCGATCCGCAACGACCTGTTTCACCAGCGTGTGGCGCCGTTGCTCGAGGGCCGCTGACCATCTACACGATGACGAAGCAGCGCGAGAAGACGACACGGTGACGCCGGCCTATCGGCAGTCCCTGCTCTACCTCATCTACGAGGCACTCGAGGACAGGCGGAAGACAGAAATTCTCGGCCTCGAGATATCGTTGCACGGCGACAAGCCGGCCAGTGACATCTTCGGGATACGGGGCACGCCCTCCAAGCTGGGCAAGGTGGTCTGGTCGCCGAGTCGCGGCAGCGACTTCGGCAGCGCGAGCGATTCTCGCACCCATGGCGGGTTCGACAATGACGCCGCGACGATGAACAGCGTCGTCCGCCGTGTGCTGGATCGCCGCGACGCAGAACCGATCTCGCCCGTTGACGACGGCGGCGCACGTGGGGCGGGCAAAGACCCCTGGAGTGACCAACTCGACGTCTCCGCGTAGGTCGAGGAGGCGCTGGCCCAACTCTCCTCCACCCCGATCGGATCGCCCCAGGCCGGAACGGCCGGCCCTTCGGTGCAGCCGGCGACCCCGGTTTCCGCCAGGCCGGCTGTCGGCGTGCGGCGGGCGCTCTGCATCGGGATCAACGACTACCGCCACATCAGCCCACTCATGGGGTGTGTCGCAGACGCAAAGCTGTGGGCACAAACGCTTGAGGCACTGGGCTATCCGAACTCCTGCCCCAGGAGGCAGCGACTGCGGCGGCGATCCGGGCCAGGGTCACCAGCTTCGTGGCCACGGCCCAGGCGGGGGATGATCTGGTCCTGCAGTTCGCCGGACATGGCACCCAACTTGATGATCTGAGCGGGGATGAAGCCGAGGAGGGGGCTGCGGTCCGGGAGATCAAGGACGAATGTCCGTGCGCTATCGACTGCGGCTCGGAGGACGACGGACTGGTGATTGACGACGAGTTGCGACTTATCTTCAGCGGCTCGGCGGACCAAGCGTCCCTGACGTGCTTCTTCGACTGCTGCCACTCCGGCACGATAAGCCGTGTGCATGCGCGCGCCCTTTCCGCGACGCGCCTTGGCGCGAGGAGCGGACGGCAGAGAGCGATCTGCGAGCTACGTTTAGCGGGTGGTTGGCAGCAAGGACCGTACGGGCGATCATAGATAGCTGTGTGCCCATTTCAGCGATTCCGAACAAGAGGACAGACCTCCAAGACGGTACGTCTGCTATCCGCCGCCTGCGTCATCCGCCCGCCACTGAGGCCGATTTTAGTTGCTGCCCGGCAGGTACGTTGGCGCTGTTGTGTACCCCGACAAAGCCATAGAAGACCTGCAGCCTTCTCCCGCAACACAGAAGAAGACACTGCTAACCGAATAATTGATCTTCCACTGGCGAACTGATGGTGCCATGTTGATTCGCCGGCACGAGGGGGGGACGGCGGTGACCTACGTAGATTTGTTGCGTGACTTAGGCCGGATTGGCAATCGCCGGCTCGGACTCGAGACAGGACTCCCTCCTGATGAGCTGCGGTTCGCACTCGAGTATCGAAATCAGCCCGATCCGGATCTGGAGCAGTCGCGATTCGATCGGCTGCTGGGAGAAGGGGTTGCAAAAATTGAGAGACTGGCGCCGGACGGCCAGCTTCGCCACTTCCTCCTCCTCCGGATTCCCGGAGTAGAGCGGACCCTTCCGCAGCGAGATCTCTTCGGTATCGCCTATGCATTGGTCGATGTTGCCGATCTGGTAAGCGCCGAGCCCGATCTTGGTTCGGACTATTTTTCAGACCCTGAGCCGGGCGGGCGCGAACCGACGGTGGAAACGGCCGACTTGCTCGGCCCGCTGTGCTGGGTTGCCGGGGAGGCGCCTTCGGACCGCCGCTGGAGCCTTAAGACCATTCGGGCGCCTGAAGCGTGGCGAAGAAGCCGAGGCCGCGGAATCCTCGTCGGGCAGCCGGACACCGGAGTGGCCGCCCACGACGATCTGGAAGCCGGCGCGCTTCTAGTCGAGAGGGGTTTCGACTTCATCCGCGGCAAAGCGGATCCCACCGATCCGTTGCACGAGCATACTGCTAATCCCGGCCACGGCACCAGCACGGCCAGTGTCGTCGCCTCCCGGGAGCATGGTGCAATTGCCGGGGCGGCCCCGGAGGCGTGCGTCGTTCCGATCCGGTGCATCGAGGACGTAAAGGTGTTCAATGCGGCGCCGATCGCGCGCGCCGTCGCGCATGCGATGGCGGCCGGATGCGACATCATCTCGATGAGCCTCGGCGGCATTCCCAGCCGGGCTTTGCATGCAGCCATCCGCACCGCGATCGAACGGGACATCATCGTCCTGGCCGCTGCTGGAAACTGCGTTCGCACGGTGGTTTGGCCTGCTCGCTACGAAGAAGTTATCGGGGTAGCGGGGACAAACATCGAAGATCGACCGTGGAAGGGGAGCTGTCGAGGGTCAACGGTCGACATTTCCGCTCCCGCGGAGTTCGTCTGGCGCGCCCTGCGCGCTCGCTCCGCCGATCCGACCTTCGGCGTTTCCGGCGGCCAAGGCACGTCATTTGCGGTAGCCTTGGTGGCGGGGGTGGCCGCCCTCTGGCTTGAGCATTATGGCCGGGATGCGGTGATTGCGCAGGCGCGGGCACGCGGAGTTAGCGTTCAGCGCCTCTTCAAGGCCGCCCTTCAGCAGACGGCCCGCCGGCCCTCAAAGTGGGATTCCGACGATTTCGGCGCCGGCATCGTGGATGCCGACGCGCTGACGGCCCTGCCGCTCTCCGAAATCGCCCTTTCCGCGCCCGAAGTCGCCGCCGAGCCCAAGTCTTCGATCCGGAGCTTCCTTGACGAGGAAGTCGGGAAGGCGCCAATGGATCCGGAATTTCCGCTGCACCGCTATGGTGCCGAGCTCGGTGCCATCGGCCTCACCGAGGCAAAGCGCGACGGCTCCGCAGCGAGCCTCTCGGCGGAGGCGAAGTCTCAGAACACGCGGCCGTCGCCGCAACTGTCCTCGGCGGCGCGGAACTCGAGCGATGCGCGGCTGCGCCGATTCAGCGAGTTGCGGAGCGGCACGAGTGTGGAGCGCCCGCTCGCGCGAGCGGTGGGCGAGGTGCCGGTTCGGCGCCTGCGGCAGGCTCTCAAGCGGCAAGGTACCGCGCTTGAGTCCACCGGAGTCCAGTCGGTCGAGCAGGCGCGCGTTTATCTGGCGACGGGAGGCGTGCGGCAGCAGCTCGACGCCGTTGAAGCTCAGTTAGACGCGATGGCGCTGCCTCAGGGCGCGATCGATGAGACGCTGCGGGGCGCGGACGAGGCGCTGTCTAGTATCGCCGCGGGGAGGCCGCTGACTATGCGCGCGCTGGTGGGTCTCGAGGCTCTGGTTTCGCTCACCGGCCGGCCGGTCATTCCCGTCCGCGACGGAGCTATTGACCTCCATGATCCGAGAGCTGGCGCGTGGCGCGACAAGCTGTTCCTCATCAGTCAGGATGGAAGTCTTCCCTCGCGAATCCGATCCGTCGGGCGGATCGATGCCGATGGTGGCCATGTGGGAACCGGCTTTGTAGCGGGCGACGGTATAGTGATGACGAACCGGCACGTCGTGCAGGCCTTTGCGGCTCCGGTTCCTTCCCGCAGTCGCGCCCGTGAGTGGGTGATGACGAGCGACGACGTGACGTTCGACGTCGGAGACCGGCCGAATTCAGCAACCTCGTCGACGTGTTACCGGGTGAAATCCGTTATCGCGACCGGACCCAGCCATATCGATGAGGATCTGATCGACTTCACCGATCTCGATGTCGCGCTGCTCGAAGTCGAAGCGACCAGCGAGGGCGGAGCGCCGCTTCCAGCGCCGCTTCAGCTGACGAAGGCAGTCACTGCCGCCGACCGGCGGAAGGAGCTGATCGTTATCGGCTATCCGGCCAGGCCATCGTCACTCCCCACCACCAACGGATCCTTCGATCTCGAGGTCGTGGAGAGGCTCGGGGAGCTATTCGGCAACGATTACGGCGTTAAATATGTCGCGCCGGGTGAAGTGGATGAATCCGTGGGTTCCGCGAAGGATCCGATGGGATGGACGTTCGATCACGATGCCAGCACCCTCGGCGGCAATTCCGGATCATGCATCGTCGGCTTCGACGCGCCGCTCGACGTGATCGGGCTGCATTTCGGGGGACAGTGGCTGAAGGCAAACTTCGCTCATTCACTCGGCGCGCTGGCGGGCATGCAGACGTTCCTGGGCCAGAGTCCGCTGAACTGGAGCAGGCCCGATGGCCACTGACGCCGAGCTGCGCAGCATCGCGGAGGGAATCCGCACCCCCGAGCCGGTATTCGCCGAAGCCTATGAAGAGGTACGCGCGGCTCATGGCGGCGGATCGCTATCCGACAGCTTCATGGTGCTCAAGATCATCAAGAGCCCCGGCGAGCTCCTCTTTGAAAAAGTGTTGAAGGTAGCGCGGGACAGGGGATGGCTGGAGATATTTCTCGGCCGGCTTGCGGCGGTGGTAGACGGCGCGGAGGATCGTAGGCCGTCGGAGGCGGCGCGGGTGACGCTGCAGGCCATCCTCAATCCCGGCATGGGACTTCCGGATGCCTCCTCACTCAATAAGGAGATTGCCACGGCGGTGCGTCGCCTTTGCCGGATCACCGTCACGACAGGCGCTGGGCATATCAAGATGGGAACCGGCTTTCTCGTCGGCCCTCAGGCAGTGCTGACGGCCGGCCACCTAGTGACGGACCTCGTCGACGCCGCTGGCCAGCCGTTGCCGGACGTGTTTCAACAGGTCGAAGTAACGTTCGATCATTTCGCGGGGGCAACCAAACGCACATCGACCGGTCTCGCCGAAGATTGGCTGATCGGTTTCAGCAAGGTTCATCCGTCGGAGCAGCCAGGCGCTTCTATTTTAGATTTCGAGCGGGCGGACCCGGCGGGGTTCGACGCTCACCTCGACTACGCGGCACTCCGGCTGGCGAGCACCGTCGGAGGAATCCGTGGATATTACCGGCTGGAAAGGGATCGGTTACCAAGAGTGGGTGCCAACGAGACGAACTACGTCCTCGTGCTGCAGCACCCGGGAGGGCACCCCCTCAAGTACGCACATGGACAGGGCACTAGGCTGTGGCCAGATACATGCCGCACAAGGCTTCACCACAATGCAAACGCGATGGTTGGCTCGTCGGGCGGGCTAATCCTAGACGCCGAGCATAAGCCCGTCGCTCTGCACCAATGCGGGATTTCCGCTCAGGACGGCACCGCGATCGTCAATGGCGCGATACCCACTGCGTGCATCGCAGCAGCTAATGACGACACGTTCATGTCTGTCGTCGGTTTCGATCCGATTTTCCGCACAGTTTCGGGTCAGCCTGTGATTGGTCGCGAGGAATTCCAGCGGAAGGTATTGCTCACGATTACCGGCGAAAAGCGCATCCTCGTCGTTCGCGGCGCAGAGAAGACTGGGAAAACGTTTAGCACTGAGATCATGAACCAGATGCTCGGGGGCGCTGAGCACAAGATTGTAGCTCTTTCGGCGTCTGAACTTCCGGCAGACGCGTCCGCGCTTGCCGCATTGATCCTAACGAACGCAGGAGTCTCCGATGCCGCGTTCGTCCTGCCGAAGCCGGAAGACAGTGATACCGCCCGCTACGCCTGGATAAGGGACAAGCTCGTTCCCGCTCTTGTCGAGAAGCTCCGCGCCGAAGCCGGTTCCCGTGTCCTGTGGCTCATCATCGATGATCTGGAAAAGCACTTCGTGCCTGAAACATCCGCACGTGTTCTGCTCGAGAGGCTCTATCACGACATTGGTCTGCTGCCTTTCCTGCGCATCTGCTTGATTGGCCTGTCTGGCGCCGTTCCTGCTGCGCCACCCGAACTCGTTGCGGACGAGACCACCCGATCTTTAGACATCGAGGAAATTGCGGATTACCTGAACCGACGCGTTGTCGATGCGGGAGCGGAGGTGTTGCTAGGAGCCATCGAGCAGGCGGCGAAATCGATCATCAACGACGCGGCAGCCGCGGCGGGTCCGCAGGTCGAGAACGTGGCGCAACTGGCAGCGAGGCGCGCGGCGGAGCTGATTTTGGGAGATCACCGGTGATTCCGAAGTTGGGACAGTACTTTCCTGAGGTGCCGGAAAGGCTGTACGCGCCTTTGCAACGAGCGGTCGACCGAGCCGCCCTCATGGGCGCTTTCAATCCGCTTGAGCTCATCGACGAGGTGAAAGACCCGGAGGGGCAGCGACTGCTCCTGGGCACGATCGGAACCCTTTCCAAGGAACTGCCCGGCCGGGAGCCGGTTTGGCAGCTTCAAGCCGATGCGCGGCGAGAGCTGCTCCGAGACCTCTCCGACCGTGGCGAACTCGAGGAGATGGCCGGTCAGGCGCGCACCGCGCCAGACGATCGGTTGGGTCGATTCCTGGTGGCGATGCTGCGGGGAGATACTGTGTTACCCGGTGCGGTTCGACCGAACGAGTTGGACGCGCTCCACACGGCCATCGAATTTGCAAGAGATGTCCGCGCGGGGATCGATGGGCCTCAAAAAGTCGAAACAATTTTGGCGCAGCGGGACTTCGATGAGTCGATCGAGTTTCTGCTGCCGCGCCGCTTCATAGGCAGGCGCAGCGCCCTTTCCCGACTGCAGCGTTTCGTCCAATCAGGAGCGCAGGAAGAAGTCATCGGGTTTCCAGCAATACCAACAGGTGTGGTGAGCGGGATTGGAGGCGCGGGGAAATCTGCTTTACTTGCAGAGTTCGTGCGGCGACAGCGGCGCACTCCCGGCGTACCGATTATCTGGCTGGACTTCGACAGGGCCAGCCTGGCGTCCGCCGATCCGCTCGACCTGTCCGCCGAGTTCAGTCGTCAGCTCGCGCGATGGCGGCCCGATTTGGCCGGCGCGCTGAGCGAGTATCGGAATTTCGCTCGGGATCTAAGCCTTGAATCAGTGCTCCAAGAAATGAGCTTCGAGGCAAGCGCCCGTGGGGCGAGCGAGGCTTGGTCCATGTGGCGAAACGCGCTAGGAGGCCATCTGCCGATCAAAGAGACCGTCGTTCTCATCCTCGACACGTTCGAGGAGATTCTCCTGCGGGAGCCGCTTGAACTCGAACGAGTCCTTCTTTGGGTTGCGGCCCTCCATGAGGAGGGCGGATTGAGGAACCTGCGTCCGATCCTGAGCGGTCGCGCAATACCCGAAAATCTCGAGTTTCCTTCCCGTTTCGCAGCGCCTCGACGTATCACGATTGACGACCTTAGCCAGGGTGAGGCAGCCGACCTACTCGCCGACGATTTAGAGCGCCTCGGGGCGGCAGCCAACCGTTTTCCCGTACAGGAGTTGGCAGAACGGTTTGGCGGCAATCCCCTGCTGCTCAAAATCCTTGCGCGATACTGCAAGAACGAGGGAGCGGAGGCAGCCCGCGAACTGCTCGCGGGCGAAGGCAACAGGTTCGGCAAGGAATTTGGCCAAGCCTTTCTGTATGACCGCATCCTGAAGCGCATCAGGTCTGATGATCCCGTCGTAAAGGAACTCGCCCATCCCGGGCTGGTGCTCCGGCGTATCACTCCGGATTTGATCCGGTCTGTGCTGGCCGAACCGTGCGGCTTGGGCGACATCGATTCTTCGCGCGCATCCGGACTTTTCGACGCCCTTGCGGAGCAGGTTTGGCTGGTCGAGCCGCTGCCGGGGCAGCGTGCCGTGCGACATCGCCGCGACCTTCGGGGATTGATGCTCAAGGCGATGACCGACAGTCAATCCGAAAAAGTGCGGGAAATCCACCGACGAGCGCACCAATATTACGCCGATCGCTGCGACATGTGGTTGAACGAGCGTGAGCAGCACGACGAAAGCCTTTACCATTTCTACATGTCGGGAGGCCGCGAGCAGCTTCGGGGAGAAGACGCGGCGGCTTTTATCCGTCGCATCGGTCAAGATCTCGAAGATCTTCCCGTCGGCGCCCGCGCTAATCTCAAAGTGCGGGTGGGCCGCAGCCTGACAGAAGAGGAGGTCGGCGCGCTCGATAACGATCTACGCGACCGACACGAAGCCGAGCGCCTCAAGCAGCGCGCTACCAGGGGCACCGCGTCGAACGATAAGGCGGCCTCAGTCGCTTACCAATCCTCTGACGCTTTGCGAATGCCTCACGCGCGGGCGGTACCGGGTGAGAGCCTCACGCCGCTGATCGAAATCCGATTGGCGCAGGCGGATTTCGCTTGGCTTCGCGACGCGTTCCATCCAGCTTTCGAAGAGTTTCGGCTGCTTTTGACGGAGGGGATTAAGCCGAGAAATCTACCCGCTGACCTGACGCAACTGCCGCTCTGGCGCGTGGCGATGATTTCACTGCGCGAACCCGCCTTTATCGATCGCCTCGATACCGCGCTGCACTCGCTCGAAACCCGACGCTGGAACATCCCCCTGGTTCGCGGCCGGAAGTTCAGCGGGGCAGCCGCGGTTGCGGCGCTGCTTGGTTTGGTTGGCCGGCCATATCCGGACTGGCTTCCCCCCACCGACCTGCTTGCAGCCGGACGGCTCCGCTCGGCGGATGAGCTTCGCCTCCTGCAGGTGTCGGGTCCCGAGCGACCGCGGACTCGCTCGCGCATCCGCGTCAAGCTCGACCTTCTCGCTTACCTCTCTCCGGAAGCGCTGCGGGACATATCTGCAACCGGCGGGTGGCCCAGCCATATCGGCAGTTATTTCAGAAGCATCCTCGCCGCACGGCCGGTCACCCTGGCAGATATTCGCCGCTTCCGGTCCGAAGAAAGCGACGTAGATATCGCTCTTCTTCCCGGACACGCGCTACCGCCCGCGTTGCGTGGGATGACGACCGAAATCCATCCAGCCGTACGAGCCGTTCTGGATGTCGCTCCATGGCGCGCGGTCGAGATCGCGGCAGAGCTGGATGAACTGCATCCATTCTGGCCATCCGAACTGCGTGGCACCCCCTTCCACGATGCATTGCAACGAGACCGGCAGCGCTGGCTTGCCACGTTCATCGAATGTGCGGACCGCTTGGGCGAACTGGACAGGGTTGTATCGGCAATAGCGGGCGTCGATGCGCGGGGCGCCGAGCTGGGTAGGATTTGGTACGGCTACGACCAGCAGCTTCGGCGGCGGATAGGATGAATCGACAAGGAGACGATCAGATGGGTACTGATTTGAATTATCGTCCTCGTCTCGGTGACATGCGTCTACTGGTCGTGGCGGGCGCCTTCTCCAGCACAGAGGCTGTCCTAGAGGCGCGCCGGAAAGAGCCGCGGATCACCCGAGCCGAAACGCTCGGAGACCGGAAGGGTTACGATCCGGGCTTCCTCGGAGATCTCGTCGTTCCCCTTCCCACGCCCGAGGGCCTTCGGGCCGAAGACGTTCTGGGGGTTGAGGGCGCGGATGGAGGCCGCCTCGACTACACCCACTTCTCAGTCGTCATGTCGCGGTCGAGGAGAATCGCGATGTTCGTCGCCGTGAACATCGACGGCAGCACTTCGCGTTCCATTGAACGCGGTAGTGACAAGTGGTTTCTCGACGGACGCATCCCGATTGATGCGCAGGTCGGTGAAGAACTCTACGCCGAGAACCTGCTAGACCGCGGTCATCTCGTTCGCCGGGAAGATCCGAACTGGGGACCAGACGCGGAAGTCGCGAACGACGACACCTTCCACTTCACGAATTGCGCTCCTCAGATGGGCGCGTTCAACCAGCGGACCTGGCTGAGCCTGGAAGATTATGTCCTAAAGAATACCCGCCGTTGGGGGGAGCGGGTCACCGTCTTCACCGGACCCGTATTCCGCGACGACGACCGCTTCTATCGGCACGTTCGGATTCCGACCGCGTTCTGGAAGGTGATCGCTTTCGTCAACGATGCCGGCCGCCCCTCAGCAACCGCCTATATCGTGGACCAAGTGCGGCAGCTAGGAGATCTGGAAGCTGCATTTGGCGCATTCCAGACATATCAACGCAGCGTACGCTACATCGAGGCCCTTACGGAACTCAACTTCGGCTCACTATGTGACTTCGACGGTTTTTCGAATGAGGAGCGTGCGACAGGAACGAGCATCGAAGCTGTGCTGCGCGGCCCTGACGGAATACGTGTCTAAGCCGCAATCCGTTTTCTATCGACGTAGACTTCCTCGCGGGAACGATTGTCGACGAGAACATCCTCTTACTAGTCAGGCCTCAAGTACGGACTCTTGTTAGTTGCGCGGACTGTCGGATAAAGCCTGGACTCGCCGCCAGCTTGCTGAGAAGGCCAGCGTCTGCTGCTCCTAACCATCAGCCGGAAGCTGCCTGTCGGCTCCACTATGGAGTTCCTCGCCTCGGCACTCGGCGCCACTCCAACGGTGGCTGCTGTTGGCGAGATGGTCGACCGGGTGGTGGACCTTTTTCAGCGGCTCGCCAAGCCGCAAGGAGGCCGTAGGCTAATCCTCCAGCAGGCACGATGGGGATCCTGGCCTCGTTCATCATCCGGCTGTCCGGAGGCGGCTTCTCGCTGTCAGATCTCGTTTCCGATATCGAGGCACGCATTCAGGTTCATGACCTCATCATTAAGCTTCGCACGGTGGTGGCCGATACACTAGGACGCGACATGCAGACGGCGCTTGGCTGGTCTTTCGACTTGGCGCGTGCAACCTCCTCCGCGCCAGTTTATGACGTGAGCACGGTCCCAGCGATCAAGCCGCCACTCCCGGCAGGCGTTTCAGGGGTGCGGTTCCTGGTCGATCTTTCGGGTTGCCGGCAACTCGGCAGAGCGCGGCTCGACGCGCTCGCCTCACACGAACGGGCGCTGCTGCCACCGTAAGACGTCGAAGGTAGCTATGTGGGCGAGCAACAGTCGAAAGCTAAATGCTCTCGGCCTCAAACTGCCGTGCTTTTCCAAGCCGAGGGTGGCTACGCGTGAGTTCGATGTCTGTCCCATCTCGCGAATGCCACAGACATCGAAATGCTCAGCTCGCCGTCTAGAAAGTTCTTACACATCAGGTTGTTGTAAGCTAAGCACCGGAATGTGCCAGTCGTGAGGTCTGGAGAATATCTGCCCTGAAAGACTGCTTTCTGGCGTCTTGGCGCTATAGCCAGTGCTCAGACCCTCCCGCATAACCCTCGAGTATTACAAGAAAATCCGGCCGCAGCCGGATTGGGAGAACGCTTTCGCGAGGGCAAGTGGCGGAGGGGATGGGCCTGAGATCCAACCTTCTCCAGGTTTCGCCCGGGTGGCGATGACAGCTAATACGGCGCTGCGGGATATTGCTTCCGCGCGACGCTGTATTGCGGAGAGTTCAAGAATTATCGCCTTCACAGATGCTTAGCCGTCGGGACCTCTACGACCTGGTCTGGAGCGGCGCGAGAAAGGGCGCGACATGAGGAGCGCATCGGTTTCGCACTCCAAGCAAAGACACAGGCAGTACGCGCTCGCGTCCACGGCCTGAGCGGCGAGCAAGCTGCATCTCACCACGCCAGCACAATTGAAGGCC
This sequence comes from Aurantimonas sp. HBX-1, assembly GCF_021391535.1. Taxonomy (GTDB): domain Bacteria; phylum Pseudomonadota; class Alphaproteobacteria; order Rhizobiales; family Rhizobiaceae; genus Aurantimonas. The sequence continues at coordinate 2,336,799 of NZ_CP090066.1, read as the reverse complement.
GGCTATACCTCAAGAACATCATCACGCAGTCCGAGCTATTCGCGATCGAACATTACAATCGGACGATCGCGCGCTTCCGCCGCGATGCCGAAGGCCCAATCCCCGCCGGGCAACCCTTTCGCCCGGTTCCTCCCGAGCGAGGGTGTTGGTGTTGGCCGCGCTACGGCTCCGTCCGGCGCAGCCGATGAGATCGCGCATAAGCGCGACCAGGCCGAAAGGGCGCTCGCCAAGGCGGGCCCCCATGCAATGAGTGCGGTCCACCGCGTCTGCCTGGAGCGGCTCGAACTGCCTGAGAAGAGTCAGCAAGCCTTTGTTCGCGGCGTTAAGGCGCTCGTCGCACACTAACGTCTTGGAGCCGATCCGCACTGCAAGCATGAAAGCGCGGCCACCTGAGCGATAGGTAATGTTGGCCTGCCGGGCCTTGGGAGGCCCATCGAAATTCTCGCCCTCACCGGGGTGACGCTCATTGGCATCCGTGCGCATCAGCACGAACTTGCTTTCCCGGGAAATGTCGGAGGGTGGATGTCGGCGCAGAGCGGCATACGGTGAATGGAGACAGAATAGCTGCGGGCGTCACAATGAGCACAAGAGATCTCAGGGTTTCATGGAGAGATCCGATGCCGCAGAGCCATTTGGTCGCCCGGAGGCCTCTTGCGCCTCTAAATCGTCGGCGGGCGAATTTATCGGGCGGTTTATGCCCACGTTTGATGGTCAGGAGCCGGCGCTTCACGGCCGAGGTCCCTTTATAGTTAGAGGCCGAGTGTATCATTCCCCGCGGATCGCAATACGGATTCAAACGGTCGAGAAGGTGGGACTGGTGAATGCGCCTTGCATTGCTTGATTTGGAGACATTTAGAATGTGGGAGAATCTCGAGGCGCGCCTCGATGAAAATGAGCGCGACCGCCCTCTACCGCTGCGCCGGTCGCTGTTCGACGTGTTGCGCGGCTCGGGCTTGCGCCCGGGAGGCGGGATAACCAAAAAGATGGTCTCCTTTGAATTTGGCGCAGGTGAGCGCCTGCTGTGGGAAATCCAGAACCCCGCTAACATCTTTCTCCACGTAAAATGGCGCGATCGCGTCGAGGTGAACGGCTTTGCCAGCGAGCTACGACCCTATCAGAGCGGCATAAAGGATGGGGGGCGGCATTCCGCGCTCAGCCGCCACTGGTCCTTTGGCGATGCTGATTGCTTTCTTGTGAGGATCGAGACCACCGAGGCCCTGCGCCGGCTGCTCGGTGGCTTGTCGCAATCCGACGACGCGTTGGTTCTCGATCCGGCGACGGTCATGCGCTGGATCGCGCGGCTCCGCCACTTCTTTCCCGCCCTCGATCGTTTCGACCGGGCCGACCCCCACTTTGACGAGGCGGAGCGAACATACAAGCTGGAGATCGCGGCCGATCTCAAGACGGCGATCGCGCAGGCAAGCTCCGATCAGGAATTGGCCGATGCCGTAAACACCGCGCTTGCCAAAAGCAATCTGTTGCAATGGCGAGCCTTCTGGCCGATGTCGCCCAAGGGTGACGCTGATCGCGAAAAGCTCTGGCCGGCTTTGCGCACGCTCGTTGATGCCGCGCTCAGCGCAGCGGAGGGTCACGCCTCGGCGCTGGAGGCCTTTGTTGATGCGTGGATCGCGGCTGTCCCGAACGGCAAGCCCGATCCGGCCCGTCAGATCGCCGAATTCCTGTTCCTCCATCTCGCTCCCGACGAGGGCATCTACATACGCCATTCCGTGCGCCAGGACTTCTGGCTGGAAGCCGTTGGCAGCCGTTTTCCGGATCATGCGTCACTGGCTGATACCTATCGCGACGAATGGCGCTTTATGGACGCGGTGCGCCGCGCTTTTGTAGAGCGCGGCCTAGCGCCGCGCGACATGATCGATGTGCAAAGCGCGCTGTGGATCGTCCACAATTACAAGGAAGAGGATGTGGCGATACATTCGCGGGAGGCGATCGAGGCGGCGATGGACGCCTATGACAGCTATCGGCTGTCGGGGGAGCACGCCGCCATTTTTGAGGCTTTCGGTGAGCCGCGCGACTATTGGGTACGCTCGACACGCGAGAGGCCGAACCGGGTCTACCCATCAAAGCCGATCGTCGGCTTCCTGCGCGGCAAGACGCAGCTTAATGGCGGCTGGGGGCAGAAGGCCGACGCCGCCGCCCAGCTGCACAACGCCGGATATATCATCGTCGACAGCGATGACAAACCGATAGAGCGGCCTGATCAGAACAGCCATCTGCTTAGCGGAGGGGCTCGTGTCCAGCTTTGCGCTGCCAACTATTATATCGCGACGGCCAAGGAGGCCGGCTCTCCAAGAGTCTCAATCCGCGCTGGGGATCTTAGGGCTGAGTTGTCTGAACGGACACCGACGATTTGTGCAGCCCTAGGCAACGAAAACCTGCAGCGGCTCGCAAATGTTCTAAGGCCTCAGCTTAGTGGTCCGCCTGAAAGTCGGGATTCGATCTTCACGTTCCATCTCGGTGAGAAAGCAGCGCAGTTCACCATGACTTCAGATCCATCGGTCATCATTTCCGCTACCACCAATCTCATCGTTTACGGCCCGCCGGGAACAGGCAAGACCTACGCCACCGCCTGGGAGGCGGTGCGGCTCTGCCTGGGGAACGCGGCCGAGCAGCTGCGCGATGACCGCGAGGCTCTGATGGTCGAGTATCACCGTCTTGCCGGCGAAGGCCGGATCGAGTTCGTTACCTTCCACCAGTCAATGGCCTATGAGGATTTTGTCGAAGGCCGTTAGCCTATGACCGGATCCGACGACGATGAGGAAGCCGCCTCTGTAGGATTCCGGCTGGAAACTGTGCCCGGGATATTCCGGCGCATCGCGAAGCGGGCCGAAACCGGACTCGGTAAGAAAGCGATAAGCAATAGAATAACGACGGAGGGCCGCCAGATTTACAAGATGTCGGTGGGATTCAGTAGGCATGCTGGCGACCAAGAGCTATTCGAGCAAGTGATCGAAGGCGGTTACACTCTCCTTGACTGGGAGGATATCGACTGGAGCGACCCAAAGTACGAAAACGCTGAGGAGATTCTGAAAGCATGCGAGGCACAAGGCAAGATCGAAGGGCCTGTCACCCTACAGTCTGGTCAAGTATCGATCACGGAAACGTTTCGTAATCGTCTTAAGGCGGGCGATATTATTGTAGTCTCGAAAGGGAACAGGTTGATCCGCGCCATAGGCGAGGTGACCGGACAGTACGAGTATTATCCACGATCGGATGGGAAATTTGCTCACAGACGTGCCGTCCGCTGGCTCTGGCACGATCCTGCAGGCGTTCCCGTTACCGAGATCTATGACGGCAATTTCACGATGCGGTCGCTCTACGGGCTGAGAAAGGAGCGGCTCAATATTCCCGCCCTTGAGCGATACATGAACAGCGCGATCAAGGAAGCCGATGCCCAGGTTGAACGGGAGGCCTTCGTGCTGATCATCGACGAGATCAACCGGGCCAATATTTCCAAGGTTTTCGGCGAGCTGATCACGCTCCTGGAACCCGATAAGCGTCTGGGTCAGGCCAATGCGCTCAGAGTGCATTTGCCGTATTCGGGGGATGAATTTGGCGTGCCGGCCAACCTCCATATTATCGGCACGATGAACACGGCGGACCGCTCGATCGCGCTACTCGACACCGCCTTGCGCCGCCGCTTTACCTTCCGCGAGCTGATGCCCAACGTCGGAGAACTGCGCCAGGGCCTGGCGGCCAAGGGGATTGAAGCCGCGAACCTCGACGGAATCGATCTGTGCAAGCTGCTCCAAATCATCAATGAGCGGATCGAATATCTATTCGATCGCGAAAACCAGATCGGCCACGCCTACTTCACCAGCTGCCGCTCCCGCGCCGATGTCGAGGCCGTCATGCGTCACAAGGTCATCCCGCTCTTGGCAGAGTATTTCCATGAGGATTGGTCGAAGGTCGCCGCGGTACTGGGCGATGACAACGGCACCAATGGCTCGCATTTCCTCGAGGCCAAACGATTGGCGGCGCCGGCCGGCTTCGCCGATGATGAACTGGGCGGCGACAAGATGAGCTGGAGCGTGAAGGCAGATTTCGACTTTTCGGATTTTTCTGCCTGATGCCCTTTTACACGGTTCGGGAATGGGACAACCTCGCGTATGGCGAAGGCGAAGGGCAGATTCCTTCCCGCCACGCCGACAGGTTGGCCGCACTGGCAGCCCGCTCGACTTTTGCCGGTCGCGGAGGCAACGGCGTGCTTGAACATGGCCGGCACGCCTTGCGCGCCCGCGGCGTGGTCGGAATCCTGGCAGCGGGCGAGGCGAGCCTGGAGATCCTGCCCAAGATCGATGTGGCGCCCGGTGACACAACCGATCAGCAGAATGCGGTGATCCGCAAGCGCCTTGTGCATATGCTGGCCGTTGCGCTCGATCTCAAGATTGATCTCGGCGTCATCGCTGATCTCGCCTGGCAGCGCGAAACCCTGCTGGAGATTCTAATCCGCATCTTCTGCGAGAAGCTAACCGAAGCCCTGCGCAAAGGGATGCCGCGCCGCTATGTCAACCGCGAAGACGATCTGCCGACCCTGCGTGGCCAGCTCGACATCATCCGTCAGTTCACCCGCCATGCCGTCAATCCCACGCGTCTTGCCTGCCGCTTCGATCTTTTGTCCGAAGACACGCCGCTCAACCGGATCATGAAAGCGGCAGTGATGCGCCTGGCGCGCCTCTCACGGCGCGCCGCCAACCAGCAACGTCTGCGCGAGCTTGCCTTCGTCTATGCCGATGTTACCGACGTGCCGGTTTCCGCGCTGCGCTGGGATCAGGTTGTGATAGACCGCACCAACCGGTCCTGGCAGGAGCTCTTCGCTATGGCCCGGCTTTTCTTGCAGAACCGCTATCAGACGACCACGGGCGGCGCCGGTCAGGGCACTGCCTTGCTGTTTGAGATGAATGCGCTGTTTGAGGAATATGTCGGGCGCTTGATTGTCCGGGCGCTGGCAGGGACCGGGCTCACCGTTTCGCTGCAAGGCGGCCGGCTGTTCTGCCTGAGCGCCCACGACAACGGACGCGCCCTGTTCCAGACTAAGCCCGACATCCTGATCCGCCAGGGTGGCAGGGTCACCCATGTCATCGACACCAAGTGGAAGCGGATATCCGCGCGGATCGATGATCCCAAGCAAGGTGTCTCGCAGGCCGATGTCTATCAAATGATGGCCTATGCGCAGCTCTATCGCGCCCCGCGGTTGACGCTGCTCTATCCCCATCATCCCGGCCTCGGCGCCGAAGACGCAGTTCACGGGCGCTTTTCCATCACCGGACACACCACAATCCTGGAGACCGCGAGTATCGACGTGGCGCACAACGCTAACACGCTCACGCGGCTTCGGCGCCTACTAATCGGGGATCTAGGTGCAGGTCTAACAGCCGATAAAGTGTCGGATTACACTTCTTACAGTTGATAGACCAGTTAACTGCCAGCTTTTAGCGAATAACGTCAAACTCGCCTGCCGCCACCTCACAGCTTTCACTTTGCGCCAGTACTCGCTGCAGGTGCCGCGCGAGGCGTTCGGCCGTCTTCGCCTCCGTCCGGCGGAGGCGCATCGCTGAGTCGAGGCCGAGGCGCGTTCGGTCGGGCTCGGACAGGCGCGGCGAGAAGCGGATTGTACCCTCCGCGTCGAAGCCAATGAGATGGGCTTCGAAGGCGGCGTCGAGATGAGCGGCAAGCAGGAGACCGTTGTGGACGTCGAGCCGCTCCTTGTCGCCGCATTCCGCCCAGGGGATGATATGGCTGGCGCGCAGAAGCCGCGGGTGTTCGACGCCGGTCACTGCGCAGCGGCGCGACCAGTAGGCCATCAGCGCCTCGCGAAAAACGTCCTGGCCAACGCGCTGGACGACGAGGCGCTCGGCCTCGGTCGTTCGCGGCAGGTCTTTCGCCGCCTTGCGGAACTGGTCCAGCGGCGTGTCGGGCAGCGAGACGCCGAGCTCGTAGACCCGCTTCAGTCCGTACATCAGCGCGGTGAGATTGCGGAAGGCGTAGCGCTTCAGCCCCGGCCCCGGCATGTCGACGCTCGGCCAGCCGATCTCGGCGGTTATGCCAGGCGAGGCCAAAGCGGCGTAGAAGCGGCCATGGGTGTTCTCGGCCGCGAGCCACAGCCGGCCCGGAAAGTCGGCGCTGTCATAGGCGAGCCAAGCGTCCTCGCGCCCCGCCGGCAGCCGGAAGCCGCTGCGATAGGTGACGTCCCCGCACTCGTATTCGACCGCCGGGCTCGGCGGCGTTTCGAGGGTGTAGGGCGGGGCGAGAGCCTCGGGCGCGTCCTCGGCAGGTCCGCTGGTCACGGCCATGGATCAGGCCGCCGCGTTGTCCGCCCGCTCGGGCAGCGTCGCTTGCGGTGTCAGATCGGGCACGGGCTCGGCGGAGTGAAGGTCGAGGCTCGCGAAGGTGCCGTCCTCGGTGAACCGGTCCCAGGCTTCGAGCACGAGGCGGCGGGTGCGGTATTCGCCATATTCGCGCATCTCGCGATTCTTCAGCACGCGGAAAGTCTCGGAGGGGTAGTCCGGCCCCTTCACGTCGGCCGGATCGAGCACGTAGCGCAGCTCGTCGCGGGTCAGGCCGTAGGCCGCGGCGTAGAAGGCGTCGAGTTCAGCGCGCAGCAGCGCGCGGCGGTCCTCGTCCCAGATAAAGGGCTCGCCGTCATAGCCGAGGTCTATTGCGAAAGGCTGCATTGACCAGGAGGTGTAGGTGAGTTCGAGCACGCGGGACGTGACGAACACGAGGCGGGATTCGGTGTAGAATTCCTGATTCTTGACTGGCGGTTGCTTTACAATGAAGTAGTTAAAATGTAGTCTACCCATTTTCTGCCGCGCAACATAATCAAATACCATTGATGACAAATTGCAGTAAAGTCCTAATAACAGAGATTTATTTGCGTTTTTGCAAAATATAAGCGGAATAATATTTCCGACTGCAGACAATGGAATAAACGTTGGAATGAAGCTCCTCTCCGTAATGCTTGTAGATATGTCCCGAAAACCAAGGAGATAAGGCGACGTCGAAATGGGCATGCGAGATACGGCGATCTCCCACTCGACCCAGTAAAAGGGCAGTGGATTAAATTCGCGATCAGCGTAGGAGGCCAAATCCGTGTCGGGCAGAGCACGGTAGCCTCTTTCAATTTGGTCGGCCGAGTACCCGGCCGCACGGTGATTGTATAAATCGCACATCTTCGCTTCATACAATGGAAGAAACCGCACAGATTTCGAGTTTCCTTCGTAAAGCCACTCAATTCCACTTAGGTGAAAGCCTTCTGATCTCAAAAATGCGGCTTTCTTGAAAAGCGATGAATCGTTAGACATGTCGAAGTGGTGAAGAAAGTTGATGCCCCACGGATCGCCATTTATAATTCCATCGTTCACTAATACATCTGAATTATAATATATCTTCGCAGTGACTAAGGCGTCCACGTTAGAGCGAAACTGGTGCCGTTTTTGTATTTGGTTCATGCGAGCAATTGATGCAGCGCTTATCTCGAAGATCTTTGCTCGATCGCTTAGATCCGCAGTCTCGGTGATAAACAATGCAAATTCTGCACTTGGGGACCCAACGCCTACAGTGAGCAAAGAAAATTTCGTAGTCCGATGAACTGCCGGGAATATTCCAAGTCTATTTTAAAATCAAATAGCGATACGAGTCGGTTGTTTGAAACAATACCTTCAAAAAACGGCGCGGTCGTCGCATCCGTCGCAGTGCCCGTCGGCACGATGACGCCGGCGCGGCCCTTGCCCTCCGACAGCCGCGCGAAGAGTTCGGCAAAGAGCGCATAGGTGTTGACGTCACCTCGCCCGGTGAGCGGAAAGCGCCCGCCATCCTCGCCCGGGACGCGCACGAAGGTCGAGACTGCTTCCGCCTCCCGCTTGGCGAAGGTGAAGGCTTCGAAGAGCTTCCGCTCTGGCGTTTCGGATTCCCCCTTTTCCAGCGCCTTGATTAGCTTCTCGCGCGCCGCCTTGTTCGGCGCGCCGGCGATCTCCGGCGAGCGGGCAGCGAAGAATTCCTGCTCCTGCAGTTTGATCCGCTCCCATGGCGGATTGCCGAGCACGACGTCGAACCCGCCGGGCGTCTCGCCCTTTGGCGCCATCACGTCCGGGAATTCCAGTGGCCAATGGAACGCCTTCGCCACATAGGCGAGCCTTTCCGCATTGGCGACGAGCGGGCCGTAGAGCTGCCGGCCGGCGATTGCCTGGGTCGTCGGCGCCCGAGATTAGGTTGGGGGCGCGTTCGTTTCACCCTCTCCCCTCAATCGCGGCGGCCCCATCAGCGGCCTTTCATCAGCCAAGGCGCAGGATGAAGAGTTGCGTGGCCGCCCGGTGCAATCAGCAGGATGCTATGACACGGGTCCTACGTAGGGATCGGCTTGCTGGGGCTGGTGCTGGGGCTGCGGCTGCGAACCGATCAAAAAAATCAATTATATCAGGAACATGATCTGGTAACATGGCGGAGAGGAAGGGATTCGAACCCTCGATACCATCGCTGGTATACTCCCTTAGCAGGGGAGCGCCTTCGACCACTCGGCCACCTCTCCGGGGACGGGCAATACGCGCGCCAGCCGCCGCTGGCAAGAGAGCAAGCGGCAAAAGCCGCTGGCTATGCCGGGAGTCGGGGCGGATGCTTCCGCTTCCGCTTCCGCTTCCGCTTCCGTAGCAGTAGCCATAACCATAACCATAACCATAACTATAGCCGTAGCCGTCGATCGGCGGCCAAGCTGTCGGAAAGCGCGGATCGCGCCCGGGCGGATCGCCCTGGCGCGGTGGGGCGGGCGGCGGGGGCGGGACGGCTGCAGCGGTGCGGCATCCCGTTGGCGGGTGTCGATCCAGCCGCCGACAAGCCCGCCGGGCGATGCTGGCGCCCTTGCCGCGGCGCGGCTTGCTTGTGAGGCCGGCGGGGCTTCGATAAAGGTCGTGAGAAAGCGCCTCGCGATGGCCGGAGGTGACGGCGGGGCATGGTGTCGTGATGCAGCGGAAAGTCGTCGGAATTCTTCTGGTCTGCGTGGTCCTGCTGGTGGCGATCGTCGCCGGCTACTGGGACATGCTGCAGAGCGAGCGGCTGCGCATTTCCAATCGCCCGCAGGAAGCAGCAGAAACCGATGTCGCGGCCCTGCCGCCGGTGCCGGCAGCGGATGTCCCGGCTGCCGGGCCGGGCGAGACCGCCGGTCCGTCCGGCTCCGACGCGAACCGGCAGGCGCCGGGTGCCGCCGGCGAGGCGCTGCCCGACGAGGCCGCGCCCGAGGGCTCATCAGCGTCGCCGACTACCCCGAGCCCGACGGGCGAATCGACGGCGGCGGTGGTCGAGGCGCCGCAGGAACGCCCGGCGGACACGGGAAACCTTGCCGAGAGCGCCGGGCAGGGCGCAGCGGCCGTGGCACCGGCGCCGGCACCGGCGCCGGGCGCCGCGGGGCCAGCGGAATCAGCGCCGCAGCCGACGGTCCCGGATGCGGAGCGCCGGGCGGCGGTGGAAACATCCACGGCGACCGGCCCGGAGGACATCGCGGCCGATGCCGGCGATGCCGCGGCGCCCGCCGCAGCGGAGCCTGACGCCGGCGCGGACGCGACCGGCCCGCTGCCGCGCTTCGACCTGCTGCGGGTCGAGCCGGACGGCGCGACGGTGATCGCCGGACGGGCGGCGCCCGGCAGCCGGATATCGCTCACGGACGGCGACGCCACGGTCGGCACCGACACGGCCAGCGCCGCCGGCGAGTTCGCGATCGCGCTGGAAAAGCCGCTGGGGCCGGGCGACCATGCCATCCGGATCGTCGCCACCGCCGAGGACGGCGCCGTCGCGACCTCAGAGGAAACGGCCATCGTCTCGGTGCCGGAGCCCGGCCGCGAAAGCGAATTGCTGGCCATGGTGGAGGCGCCGAACCAGGCGTCGCGGCTGATCAGCGTTCCCGCCGGACAGCCGCAGGAGACCGCGCCGGCCGTCGTCCCGCCGCGATCGGCGGCGCCTTCCGATACGACGCAGGCACCCGGCGCCGCGGCGGGGAACGAGCCGGGTCTGGCAGGCACTGGCGCCGACACCTCGGCGCCCGCCGAATTGGCAGCGGCGGCGCCGCCGTCCCGAACCGGACAGTCTGAGCCCGAGCCGGCGCCGGCCGTGCCGGTGCTGCGTGTCGAGGCGGTGGAGATCGAGTCCGGCAAATTGTACGTCGCCGGTGCCGCGAGGCCCGGCGCGCAGGTGCGCGTCTATATCGACAACGTGCTGATCGCCGAGGACCGGGCGAGCCGCGAAGGCCGCTTCCTGGTGAGTGCGGATGCCCCGGTGGCGCCAGGCGATCACCTGGTGCGCGCCGACCAGCTGGCGCCAAGGGGCGGCGTCGAGATGCGCGCGGAAGTGCCGTTCCAGCGGCCGGAGGGGACGTCCGTGGCGATGGTGGCGCCGCTCCCGGCCGGCTCCGACGGGCCTGCCGGAGACGATGCGGCCGATCGCACCGGCGACGACGGGACGCCAGCCGGCCGGGCTGGCGCGGATAGCACCGCGAGCGCCTCGCCATCGCCGCCTGACGCCGGCACGACGCCGCGTGCCCCGACCGACGTACCGGACGCAGCGGCGGTGGCGGACGCAGCGACGCCACGTGACGCGCCGGCGATTTCCGCCGGCGGCGACGCCGCCGCCGATCGGACGGCCGAGGCCGCGGCCGTGGCGGACAGGAGCACGGGAGAGGCTTCCCGTGCCGATGCCGGCACGTTGGCTCCTGCCGTGCCGGCGACAGCGGACGAACAGGCCGCTCCGGAGCCGGACGCGCCGGGCGCTGCATCGCCGGAGGATCTGGTGCCGGTGACGCGGCAGGAAGCGCTGACCACGGCGCCGGGGCGGGTGATCATCAGGCGCGGCGACTCGCTCTGGCGGATCTCGCGGGAGACCTACGGGCTGGGCAGCCGCTACGTGGTGATCTATCTCGCCAATGGCGATCAGATCCGGAACCCGCATCTGATCTATCCGGGGCAGGTATTCAGCGTTCCCGTCGAACGCACCGACGCGCCGCCACAAGGCGGCAGCGGCTAGGCCGCGGGCCGCTCCTGATCTCCGGCGCTGGCCCGAAGACGGGCCGGCAGGCCAGGCGGCGAAACAGCATCAGCACGTGAAGCGGCGCGGCGCATTCGCCGCGCGTTTCACGTCGGGAAGGACAGACTTGGCAAATCCGGGCAGCAAGCGCGTATCGGGCGACCGCGGGGCGACGTTCTCGACCCTCGTGAACCTGTGGCCGTATATGTGGCCGTCGGACCGGCCGGACCTCAGGATGCGGGTGGTCTACGCCTCGGTCTTCCTGATCCTCGCCAAGCTGCTGACCGTCGCCGTCCCGTATTTCTTCAAATGGGCGACGGACGCGCTGGACGGCGCCAACAGCGCCCGCGAATGGCTGCCGCTGATCGTCACCGGCGCCGTCACGCTGGTCGTCGCGTACAATGTCGCGCGGGTGATCGCCGTCGGGCTCAACCAGCTTCGGGACGCGCTGTTCGCGCGGGTCGGCCAGCATGCGGTGCGCCGGCTCGCCTACCAGACCTTCGTGCACATGCATCAGCTGTCGCTGCGCTTCCATCTCGAGCGGCGCACCGGCGGCCTGTCGCGGATCATCGAGCGCGGCACCAAGGGGATCGAGGCGATCGTCCGCTTCACCATCCTCAACACCGTGCCGACGGTGCTGGAATTCGCGCTCGTCGCGGTGATCTTCGGCGTTTCCTACGGCCTCTCCTACGTCGTCGTGGTCGCCGTGACGGTGTGGCTCTACAGCTGGTTCACCATCAAGGCGAGCGACTGGCGCATCCACATCCGCCGCGACATGAACGAGTCCGATACCGACGCCAACACCAAGGCGATCGACTCGCTGCTCAACTTCGAGACGGTGAAGTATTTCGGCAACGAGGCGATGGAGGCGCGACGCTTCGATCACTCGATGGCGCGCTACGAAGTCGCCGCGACCCGGATCTGGACCTCGCTCGGCTGGCTGAATTTCGGCCAGGGCGTGATCTTCGGCGTCGGCATGGGCGTCACCATGGTGATGTCGGCGCTGGAGGTGCGGGCCGGCACCCAGACGCTCGGCGACTTCGTGTTCATCAACGCCATGCTGATGCAGCTGTCGGTCCCGCTGAACTTCATCGGCTTCGTCTATCGCGAGATCCGCCAGGGTATGACCGACATCGAGCAGATGTTCGACCTGCTGGCGGTCGAGGCCGAGGTGAAGGATCCGGCGGGGGCGCCGGCGCTGGTGGTGCGCGAGGGCGCGATCCGCTTCGAGAACGTCCGCTTCGGCTACGATCCGGAGCGGGAGATCCTGAAGGGCGTGTCCTTCGAGGTGCCGCCGGGCAAGTCGGTGGCAATCGTCGGTCCTTCCGGCGCCGGCAAGTCGACGATCTCGCGGCTGCTGTTCCGCTTCTACGACGTCAGTTCCGGCCGCATCCTGATCGACGACCAGGACATCGCCGCCGTCCGCCAGGAGTCGGTGCGCGCCGCCATCGGCATCGTCCCGCAGGACACGGTGCTGTTCAACGACACGATCGCCTACAATGTCCGCTACGGCCGCATCGACGCGACGGAGGCCGATGTCGAGCGGGCGGCGGAACTGGCGCAGATCGCCTCGTTCATCCGCGAACTGCCGGGCGGCTTCGACGCCATGGTCGGCGAGCGGGGCCTGAAACTGTCGGGTGGCGAGAAGCAGCGCGTGGCGATCGCCCGCACCATTCTCAAGGCGCCGCCGATCCTGGTGCTCGACGAGGCGACCTCGGCGCTCGACACCCATACCGAGCAGGACATCCAGACGGCGCTCGACATGGTGTCGAAGGAGCGAACCACGCTGACCATCGCGCACCGGCTGTCGACCATCATCAATGCCGACGAGATCATCGTGCTGAAGGCCGGCGAGATCGTCGAGCGAGGATCGCATCGGAGCCTCTTGGCCGCCGGCGGCCTCTATGCCGAGATGTGGGCGATGCAGCGCGAGGCGACGGAGGCGGAGGAGACGCTGCGCCGGGCCCGCGAGGCGGACCGGCTCGGGGTTGTCGAGCGCCGCCCGCCGCCGGCGCCCTGAGGCGGCGAGGGCGCCCTGCGATGCCGCCGGCGTGATGCGGCGGCTTTTGCGCTGAGGCCGCCGTTCGGCTAGACCCGGCGGAACGATCGGGCGGCCCGCGCCCTTCCGGCATGACACCTGTCGCGCCACCCCGCCTGAGGAAAAGACCGCCCGAGATGCACATATTCGCTTCGATCCGCAACGTGATGGCCCCGGTCCACAAGGCTGGCTACCCGTTCATCGCGGCGTTCTTCGCCGTCGCCGTGGTGCTCGGCTTCTTCTGGGAGCCGCTGTTCTGGCTCGGCCTGATCCTGACCGCCTGGTGCGCCTATTTCTTCCGTGACCCCGAGCGGGTGACGCCGGTCGCCGATCATCTGGTGGTCAGCCCCGCCGACGGCCGCGTCTCGCTGGTCGGGCACGTGGTGCCGCCCGCCGAGCTCGGCCTCGGCGTCGAGCCGATGCTGCGCATCTCGGTGTTCATGAGCGTCTTCGACTGCCACGTGAACCGCGCCCCGATGCGCGGCCGCGTCACTCGTATCGCCTATCGCGAGGGCGAGTTCCGCAATGCCGAGCTCGACAAGGCCAGCGAGGTCAACGAGCGCAACTCGCTGGTCGTCGACGGGCCACAGGGCGAGATCGGCGTCGTGCAGATCGCCGGGCTGGTGGCGCGGCGGATCATCTGCTGGTCGAAGGTTGAGGATCGGCTGGAGGCCGGCGAGCGGATCGGTTTGATCCGCTTCGGCTCGCGGCTCGACGTCTACCTGCCGGACGGCGCGCGGCCGCGCGTCGCGGAAGGCCAGACGGCGATCGCCGGGGAAACGATCATCGCCGAATTCGGCAACCAGCTTCCGACCTGGCCGTCGAGGCGCGACTGATGGCAATCGGTTCGCCCTTTCCGCCCTTCGAGCCCGGCAAGCCGGACGAGGCCGACGTGCCGGCCCGGCGCCGCATCCCGTTCCGGCGCATCGCGCCGAACCTGATCACGCTGCTGTCGATCTGCGCAGGCATGACCGGCATCCGCATGGCCTTCGAGGGGCGCTTCGAGCTTGCGGTCAGCCTGGTTCTGGGCGCCGCGCTGCTCGACGGGATCGACGGAAGGGTGGCGCGCTATCTCAAGGGCCAGAGTCGCTTCGGAGCGGAGATGGATTCGCTCGCCGACATCGTGAATTTCGGCGTCGCCCCGGGCCTCGTGCTCTACGCCTACATGCTGCATGACGCCGGCTCGCTCGGATGGATCGCAGCGCTGCTCTATTCCAGCGCCTGCGCGCTGCGCCTGGCGCGGTTCAACACGATGCTCGACGATCCGCACCGGCCGAAATGGCATTCGGCCTTCTTCGTCGGCGTGCCGGCACCGGCCGGGGCGGCGCTCGCGATGTTCCCGGTGTATCTCAGCTTTTCCGGCTTCGAACTCGGCGTACCGGCGGTGACCGCCAGCATCGCCAGCGTCTATCTCGTCGCGATCGGACTGCTGATGGCGAGCCGCCTGCCGACCTGGTCGGGCAAGGGGGCCGGAATCCGGGTGCCGCGCGACTATGCGATCCCGATCATTCTCGGCCTGGTCGCCTATGTCGCGGTGCTGCTGAGCTTCTTCTGGCAGACCCTGACCCTGACCGCGATCGCCTATTTCGTGTCGATCGCCTTCTCGGTCCGCGCCTTCAGCCGGCGGGCGGCGCTCGCCAGCGACGAGGATCAGGCCGGGTCGCGGTAGTCCAGGAACCGGCCGGCCCGCACGTCGAACAGCTTGCCGGTCTCGGTGACGCCGGCAAACGCCAGCGGCACGATCTTCGCGGCGACCTCGCGGGCCGTCGGCAGCGACTTCGGATCCTCGCCCGGCATCGCCTGGGCCCGCATGGCGGTGCGCGTGGCACCCGGATTGACCGAGTTCACGCGCAGCGGGAGGCTCTGCGTCTCGTTCGCCCAGGATCGTACCAGTGCCTCGGTCGCGGCCTTGCTGGCGGCATAGAGCGACCAGAAAGCCTTCGCCGAATGCGCCGCGCCCGAGGATGTGACGATGGCGCGACCGGCCTGCGCCTTGCGCAGCAGCGGGTCCACGGAGCGGATCAGCCGCCAAGTGGCGGTGACGTTCACCGTCATGGTCTTTTCGAAGGTCTTCGCCTCGATATGGCCGATCGGCGCCAGCACGCCGAGAAGGCCGGCGTTGGAGACCAGCACGTCGAGCCGGCCCCAGCGTTCGTTGATGGCACCGCCCAGCCGGTCGATGCCGCCCATGTCGGTGAGGTCGAGCGGCACCAGCGTGGCCGAGCCGCCGGCCGACTTGATCTCGTCGTCGAGTTCCTCGAGCCCGCCGACGGTGCGGGCGAGGGCGATGACGTGGGCGCCTTCGGCGGCCAGTCCCTTGGCGATCTGGTAGCCGATGCCACGGGAGGCGCCGGTGACCAGCGCGACCTTGTCCTTGAGCTGTCCGGTCATGCGATCTCTGTCGAAGCGAATGCGTTGGGGAAAGTCTAGCCCGCGCCGCCGAGCAGCGACAACTGTCGGACATTGTCCGTGCCGTCCTGGTCGGTGAGCGAGGTCGGATAGTCGCCGGTGAAGCAGGCGTCGCAGAACTGCGGCATCATCCGGTTGCGCTCCGGTTCGTCGCAGGCCCGGTAGAGCCCGTCGATCGTGAGGAAAGCGAGGGAATCGACCTTGATGTAGTCGGCCATTTCCTCGATCGTCATGCGCGAGGCGAGCAGCTTGCCCTTCTCCGGCGTGTCGACGCCGTAGAAGCAGCTGGCGCGCGTCGGCGGCGAGGCGATGCGCATGTGCACCTCGGCCGCGCCGGCCTCGCGGACCATCTGCACGATCTTCTGGCTGGTGGTGCCGCGCACGATCGAATCGTCGACCAGCACGACGCGCTTGCCCTCGAGGATCTTGCGGTTGGCGTTGTGCTTCAGCTTGACGCCCATGTGCCGGATCGCGTCGGTCGGCTGGATGAAGGTCCGGCCGACATAGTGGTTGCGGATGATCCCCAGCTCGAAAGGCAGGTTGGCTTCCTGCGCGTAGCCGATGGCGGCGGGAACGCCGGAGTCCGGTACCGGCACGACAATGTCGGCTTCGGCATGGCTCTCGCGGGCGAGCTCCGCTCCGATCTTCTTGCGGATGTCGTAGACGTTGCGGCCTTCGACATTGGAGTCCGGCCGGGCGAAGTAGACATATTCGAAGATGCAGAAGCGCGGTCGGCGCGCCTGGAAGGGGAAGAGGCTCTCGACGCCGTCCTCGGTGATGATCACCAGTTCGCCCGGCGCGATGTCGCGCACGAAGGTCGCGCCCATGATGTCCAGCGCGCAGGTCTCGGAGGCGAGGATCAGCGAGCCCTCGAACTCGCCGAGCACCAGCGGCCGGATGCCGAGCGGATCGCGTACGCCGACCATCTTCTTCGACGACAGCCCGACCAGCGAGAAGGCGCCCTCGAGCCGCGACAGCGCATCGATGAGCTTGTCGACGAACAGCCGCCCGGCGCTGGTCGCGACGAGGTGCAGGATCGTCTCGGTGTCGGAGGTGGAGGAGAAGATCGAGCCGCGGCGCTGCAGCTCGCGCTGCACCGTCATCGCGTTGGTGATGTTGCCGTTGTGCGCGACCGCGAAGCCGCCGGCGGAGAGTTCGGCGAAGAAGGGCTGGACATTGCGCAGGCCGCCGCCGCCGGTGGTGGCGTAGCGAGTATGGCCGATCGCCGAGGTGCCCGGCAGGCGTTCGAGCACCGACTGCTTGGTGAAGGTGTCGCCGATCAGCCCGGAATGGCGTTCCACATGGAACTGCGAGCCGTCGAAGGAGACGATGCCGGCGGCCTCCTGGCCGCGATGCTGCAGGGCGTGCAGCCCCAGCGTCACGACGGCGGCCGCATCGGTCCGCTGGAAAATGCCGAACACGCCGCATTCCTCATGCAGCGAATCGTCGCCAAAAGGCGTCTCATCCATGATTTTGTCCGCCGTTTGCCGGTGCGCCCCGGCCTGCCGTCGTAGAGGGCACCATATAGGGCCGCGCTCGCCGATGCGCGAGTCTTTGCTGCACGCTGCGTCTAATTCCGCACGACCTCAATTGGCGGCAGGCGGCGGTGCATCGCCGGATTCGTCGATCAGGCCCTCGATGGAGCTGGGTTCTTCCGGCGCCGCCGCACCGTCCGGTGCGGGAACAGCGCCGGGCTCTCCATCGGGAGCTGGTACGGCGCTGGGTTCCCCTTCCGTGCCCTGGATCTGGTCCATGATGACCTGCTCGGGATTCTCCGGCAGGGCCGCCACCAGCCGCTGGCCGAGGTCGTCGAGGAAGGGCTTGCTGCGCGATTCCGCGATCCACTGCGGCTGATTCGCCGGGGCCAGCCAGTTGAAGAACAGCATGGCGACGACGACGAGCAGCAGCCCGCGCACCGCGCCGAAGACGAAGCCGAGGGCACGGTCGATGGCACCCACCCGGCTGTCGATGATGAAATCGGCGATCCGCAGCGTGATGAACGAGACGACGATCAGCGTCACCAGGAAGATCAGCGCGGCCGATACCGCCAAGGCCACCATGTCGGAGGCGATGTACTCGGAAACGTAGGGGGTCAGCGGCCGGTAGAAGAAGAAGGCCGCGGCCGCCGCCACCAGCCACGCCACCACCGACAGAACCTCCCGCGAGAAGCCGCGCACCATCGCGAGGAGCGCCGACACCAGCATGATCGCGAAGAGGATCGCGTCGAGAAGTGTTAGGGTCATGAACGATCGATCCTCTGGGCCCTTCGGAGCCGCGGGAGACCGGGACCTTGCCGGTCCCGTCCGCGCGGCATCGCTGGGGCATAACGCTTCGACGCGGAATTTACACTAGGCCCGCGTCGGAAAATCAAGCATCTGTGGCGCCGCCGCCGGAGGCGACCCGTGCCACGAGGTCCGGCAGCGCCTCGACCTCGAAGCCGCTCATGTCGCGCGAGCGCGGCATGTCGGCCGGCGCCGAGGGCAGCACGGCCTGGCGGAAGCCGAGCTTCTCGGCCTCCTTCAGCCGCTGGGCCGCGTGCGATACCGGCCGCACAGAGCCGGACAGGCTGATTTCGCCGAAATACACGCAGTCGGAGGGCAGGGGCGCGCCGCTGAGCGATGACACCAGCGCCGCCGCCACCGCGAGATCGGCGGCGGGCTCGGAGATGCGGAACCCGCCGGCGACGTTGAGATAGACGTCGTGCTGGCCGAGCCGTACGCCGCAATGGGCTTCCAGCACCGCCAGCACCATCGCGAGCCGCGGCTGGTCCCAGCCGAGCACCGCCCGTCGCGGCGTGCCGAGGGCGGAGGGCGCCACCAGCGCCTGGATCTCCACCAGCACCGGCCGCGTGCCTTCCATGCCGGCGAACACCGCGGCTCCCGGCGCCTTCTCGTTGCGCTCGCCGAGGAACAGCTCGGACGGGTTCTGCACTTCGCGCAAGCCGAGGTCGCCCATTTCGAACACGCCGATCTCGTCGGTGGGGCCGAAGCGGTTCTTGACGGTCCGCAGGATGCGGTAGTGATGGCCGCCTTCGCCCTCGAAATACAGCACCGCGTCGACCATGTGCTCGACCACCCGCGGACCGGCGATCTGCCCCTCCTTGGTGACGTGGCCGACGAGGATCACCGCCGCGCCGCTCGCCTTGGCGAAGCGCACCATCGCCTGCACGCCCGCCCGCACCTGCGTGACGGTGCCGGGAGCGGAATCGGCGAGGTCCGACCACAGGGTCTGGATCGAATCGATGATGACGAGGTCAGGCCGCCGCGCCTCGGCCAGCGTCGCCAGGATGTCCTCGACATTGGTCTCGGCCATCAGCTGCACGTCGGTGTCGGCCGCCTTCAGCCGCTGCGCTCGGAGCCGCACCTGCGCGACCGCCTCCTCGCCGGAGACGTAGACGACGCTGTGGCCGTTGCGGGAGAGGGCGGCTGCCGCCTGCATCAGCAGGGTCGACTTGCCGATGCCGGGATCGCCGCCGATCAGGATCGCCGAGCCGCGCACGATGCCGCCGCCGAGCGCCCGGTCGAGTTCGTCGATCTTCGAGATGATCCGCGGCGCCTCCTCCATCTCGCCGGAGAGCGGCAGCAGCGCGGACGGGCGGCCGCGGCGCCGGGAGCTACCCTGCGGGCCGCCGCCGATGCCGCCGGCGGAGTTCTCCTCGACGATGGTGTTCCACTCGCCGCAGGCTTCGCACTTGCCCTGCCAGCGGGCGGTCACTGAGCCGCAGTTCTGGCAGATGAAGGAGAGTTTCGGCTTGGCCATGCTGTCTTTCGGGGTGCGGGAGATGCGGCAATATGAAGTGAGAACAAATCAGAAACAAGACCGGCGGTTGCTTATCGGCGGCCTGGACCTGGCCCCCGGCGCCGCTCGGATTAGGGCGCAGGGTTCGGCGGGGCAGATGCTACAGGGTGGCGGGTTCGCCCGGAGCCGCATCATGATCCTTGCCGTCCTCGCCTACCTCCTTGCCGTCAATGCGACGGCCTATGCTGCCTTTGCCTACGACAAGGCGATGGCGATCGAGGGCCGGCGCCGCGTTCCCGAGCGCCGGCTGCTGGGCCTCGCGCTGATCGGCGGCAGCGTCGGGGCGGTCGCTGCGCAGCGGGTGCTGCGGCACAAGACGCGGAAGGAGCCCTTCCGTTCGCAGCTGCGGGGGATCGTCGGCCTGCATGTCGTCCTGGTCCTCGGCGCGGCGTTCGTCGGCCCGGACGCGCTGGCAATGATCGGGACGACGATCGTGGACGCGGCCTTTCCGCGCTAGGCCCGGCCGCCGCCCGTCGGATCGTCCGTCAGGTCCAATGGCGGGCGACCCGCCTGCCCATCCCGGTGAGGATCTCGTAGGCGATCGTCCCTGCCGCCGCGGCGACGTCGTCGATCGCCACGCCGGGGCCGAAGAACTCCACACGGTCGCCGGGCTGGACGCCACCCTCCGGCAGTGCGGAAACGTCGAGCAGGGTCATGTCCATCGAGATGCGGCCGATCACCGGCACGCGCTGCCCGGCGAGCAAGGCGTCAGCCGCCGGACACAACGGCCGCAATGCGATGCCGGCGCCGGAGGCGGCGCGCGGCAGGCCGTCGGCATAGCCGATGCCGACCGTGGCAATGCGGGTGTTCCGCTCCAGCCGGACCGCGGCACCGTAGCCGACGACCTCGCCGGCGCGGGCGGTCCGGACCTGCAGGATCGCGGCGGTCAGCCGCGCGACCGGCTGCAGCACTCCCGTCGATCGCGGCCCGGCGCTGCCGCCATAGAGCCCGATGCCGGGCCGCGTCAGATCGAAGCCGAATCCCGGACCGAGAAACACGCCGGCGGAGTTAGCCAGCGAGCGCGGCACGCCGGGGAAGAGGGCGGACAGGGCGAGAAACCGCTGCAGCTGGTCGTCGCTCTGTGCGGTGGGCTCGTCGGCCGAAGCGAGATGGCTCATCACCAGGCAGAGCGGCAGGTCGCCGGCTGCGTGAAGCGCCGCGGCATGGCGCGCGTCGGCTTCGCCGAGGCCGAGGCGGTTCATGCCGGTCTCCAGCTGCAGCGCGGCGGGGACCCGGGAGGCCGCGGCGCTGGTCCCGTCTCGCCAGCAGGCGACGTCGTCCGGGGTGGAAAGCACCGGAACGAGGTCGTGCGCGAGATGCAGGGCCACCGTCGCCGCTTCGAGGCCCTGAAGGACGTAGATCCGCGTGGCCGCTCCGCCGGAATCGAGACCGGCCCGCGCCAGGGCCTCGCGCACCGCCACGCCCTCAGACGCCCAGGCGACGAAGAAGTCCCGGCAGCCGGCTTGGTGGAGGGCGGTCGCGACATCCGCGGCGCCGAGCCCATAGCCGTCGGCCTTCACCGCCGCGCCGGTGCGCGCGCCCGGCTGGCGCGCCGCCAACGTCCGCCAGTTCGCCTGGAGCGCCGCGCGGTCGATCTCGAGCACCGGCATGCGCGACGCGACGGCGCTCCGATCGGAAGGGCCCGGCACGGCGCGGCCTATTCGTAGCGCTCGGGCAGGTAGGTCTCGTCCGCCAGGTCGGTGAAGCGCGTGTATTCGGCCTGGAAGGCGAGGGGCACGGTGCCGGTCGGGCCATGGCGCTGTTTGGCGATGATCACCTCGGCCTTGCCGCGGGCCTCGTTCAGCGCCTGCTCCCATTTGAGGTGCTCGTCGGTGCCCGGCTTCGGCTCGCGGTTCGAGAGGTAGTATTCGTCGCGGTAGACGAACATCACCACGTCGGCGTCCTGCTCGATCGAGCCCGATTCGCGCAGATCGGAGAGCTGCGGGCGCTTGTCCTCGCGGCTCTCCACCTGGCGCGACAGCTGCGACAGCGCGATGATCGGCACCGACAGCTCCTTGGCCAGCGCCTTGAGGCCGGTGGTGATCTCGGTGATCTCCTGCACGCGGTTCTGCGAGGAGGCCTTGGACGAGCCCTGCATCAGCTGCACGTAGTCGATGACCATGACGTCGAGGCCGCGCTGGCGCTTCAGCCGCCGTGCCCGGGCCGCGAGCTGGGCGATCGAGATGCCGCCGGTCTGGTCGATGTAGAGCGGCAGCTTCTGCATCATCTCAGAACAGGCGATCAGCTTGGTCAGCTCCTGGTCGTTGATGTTGCCGCGCCGGATTTTCGAGGACGAGATCTCCGTCTGCTCGGAGATGATGCGGGTGGCGAGCTGTTCGGCCGACATTTCCAGGCTGAAGAAGCCGACGACGCCGCCGTTCTTGGCCTTGAAGGATCCGTCGGCCTGCTCGGCCGGCTCGTAGGCCGCGGCGATGTTGAAGGCGATGTTGGTGGCCAGCGACGTCTTGCCCATCGCCGGGCGGCCGGCGAGGATGATCAGATCCGACGACTGCAGTCCGCCCATCCGCCGGTCGAGGCCGATGATGCCGGAGGAGACGCCCGACAGGCCTCCGTCGCGGTCCTTGGCCGCCGTCGCCATCTGCACCGCCAGCGTCACCGCCTCGGTGAAGGACTGGAAGCCGCCGTCGTAGCGGCCGGTCTCGGCGAGTTCGAACAGCCGCCGCTCGGCGTCCTCGATCTGGCCCTTCGGCTCCATGTCGAGGGGCGCGTCGAAGGCGATGTTCACCATGTCCTCGCCGATCCGGATCAGCGCGCGGCGCATCGCCAGATCGTAGATGGCCCGGCCGTAGTCGGTGGCGTTGATGATGGTCGTCGCCTCGGCGGCGAGGCGGGCGAGATACTGCGCCACCGTCAGCTCGCCGACCTTGTCGTTGGCGGCGAGGAACGTCTTGATCGTCACCGGATTGGCGATCTTGCCCATCCGGATCATCTCAGAGGTCTTGGAGAAGATCTCCCGGTGCAGCGGCTCGAAGAAATGGTCCGGCTTCAGGAAGTCGTGGACGACGTAATAGGCGTCGTTGTTGACGAGCATCGCGCCGAGCAGGGCCTGCTCCGCCTCGATATTGTTGGGCGCCTCGCGGTAGAGCGCCGCGGCGTCCTCGTCGAATTTCCGCGCTGCATCCGCCATGCCGCGTCACCCCTGCCACCGATCCCGTATGGTGCTCTGCCTACACCAGCGGGGCCGCCGCTCAAAGCATGTTGTGCCGGCTCCGCGGCGCCGCAAGCCTGTGGATAACAGCGGGGAAAAGCCGTTGCCTCAGCTGCGCGTCGGCCCGCCCGGCGGCTGGTACCGAACCGCACCGCGATCCGCCCGGCCGCCCGTATCGGATGGGGCAGCCGGGCGGCATCTGCCGTCGGGAATCACTCCGCCGCGCAGCGGTCCTGCCAGCCGCCCTGGCGGGACGCCGCAGCGGCGTCGGCGTCGTCGCGTTCGCGCAGCCGGGCCTCGGCCTCGAACATGTAGTCGCGGGTCAGCGGCAGCGCCTCGCGCGACTTGGTCAGCTGGATCTGGAAGACCACCAGGTCTTGCCAGCGGAAGGTGCATTCCGAGGCGGCCAGGTAGAACTCCCACATGCGGCAGAACCGTTCGTCGTAGAGCGCCTTTGCTTCGTCGCGGCGGGCGGCGAAGCGCTCGCGCCAGTGCCGCAGCGTCTCGGCATAGTGAAGCCGCAGCACCTCCACGTCGGTGACGATCAGGCCGGTCCGCTCGATCGCCTGGGTCACCTGCGACAAAGACGGGAGGTAGCCGCCGGGGAAGATGTACTTGGCGATGAAGGGGTTGGTGTTTGAAGGCTCATCGAACCGGCCGATCGTGTGCAGCAGCATCACCCCGTCCGCCTCCAGCAGTTCGGCGCACCGGCCGAAATACTCCTCGTAGAAGTCGACGCCGACATGTTCGAACATGCCGACCGATACGATCCGGTCGAAGCGTCCCTGGACGTCGCGATAATCCTCGATGCGGAACTTTGCCCGGTCCGCCAGACCCGCATCGTCGGCGCGCCGTCGGGCGATCGCCAGCTGCTCGTCCGACAGGGTGATGCCGGTGACCTCGGCCTGCAGCTGGCGGGCGAGATACAGGCCCATGCCGCCCCAGCCGCAGCCGATGTCGAGGGTCCGCAGCCCCGGCCTGTCGAAATTCAGCTTGGCCGCGATGTGCCGCTTCTTGGCGAGTTGCGCCTCCTCGAGGCTCGCGTCCGGTCGCTCGAAATAGGCGCAGGAATACTGCCGGTCCGCGTCGAGGAACAGGTCGTAGAGCGCTCCCGAGAGGTCGTAGTGATGCTGGACGTTGGCGCGGGCCCGCCGCGGCGTGTTGTTCTGGATGTAGCGGCGATAGAGGAGCCGCGTGCGGGCGATGGCGCGCATCCAGGGCTCGCGGGCCGCGTCGCCGTCTTCGGCGTTCGCGAATATCAGCGCCAGCACGTCGTAGATCGAGCCGGAGACGACGTCGATGCCGCCGTCCATGTAGGCCTCGCCGAATTTCAGCCCGGGATGGAGGGCGACCGCCCGCTCGGCGGCTGCCGTGTTGAAGCGGATGTGGAGCGGCCTGCCGGTGCCGTCGCCCCATTGCGTGACCGCGCCGGAGGCGTCGGTGATGGTCAGGTTGCCGAACTTGAAGAGATGGGAGAGGTAGACGGAGAGAATGCGGTTCATGGATGCTGATCTCCTGGCCGTAGCCTGAAGAACCTCGACCGCCCCGAAGCAGTCGGGAGTTGCTTCGCAAGTTGCACTGCGAAGACGAAGATAATGCTCCCACTGAACATATTAAAAGGGGCCCCACGCTGTGGAGCCCCTTTATGGGTCTTACTTTCCGTCGCCGGCTGTGGTTTCCGCCGACGAAACGCCGGAAACGCGGGTCTCGGCGTGACTAGCGCTGGTCGTCCTCGGACTCGGCCGAAGGCGTCTCGACGCCCTCTTCCTCGCCGGCTTCCTCCTCGGCACCCTCGTCTTCGTCCTCGAACTCTTCCTCGTCGATGCCGTAGATCGCATCGGCGGAGGTCAGATCCTCGCCACGCGACTGCCGCTCGGCCTCGTCCGGCGAACGGGCGACGTTGACGTTGATGGAGACCGAGACTTCCGGATGCAGTGCGATCGAGATCGCGTGCACGCCGATCGCCTTGATCGGCAGGCGCAGCTCGATCTCGTTACGGCCGACCTTGAAGCCATCGGCCGCCAGCAGCTCGGCGATGTCGCGGGTCGACACCGAGCCGTAGAGCTGGCCGGTCTCGCCGGCCGAACGCACCGCGACGAAGCTGCGGCCTTCGAGCGTCTTGGCGATTTCCTGGGCTTCCGACTTGCGCTCCTCGTTGCGCTGGACGAGCTGCGTCTTCTGCGACTCGAACTTGGCGCGGTTCGCCTCGTTGGCGCGCAGGGCGCGGCCGGTCGGCAGCAGGTAGTTGCGGGCGTAGCCGTCGCGCACCTTCACGGTGTCGCCCATCTGGCCGAGCCTTGCGATGCGTTCGAGAAGAATGACGTCCATGGTGGTTTCCTTTCCGGAGGGGGTGAATGTCTGGGGTTACTGGCTGGTAGGGGCGGCGGTGCCGTCGCCCCACCGCCAGGTCTGGAAGAGCCCGAACCCCATGAAGACGAGGAGCGGGAAGGAGAGCAGCAGGATGGCGGCGTAGCTGGTGAACAGCACGAGGCCGCGGCCGGGCCGTCCGCGGCTGCGCCGGTGCAGCGCTGCCAGGCCGACCAGCGTGTAGGCGGCGCCGAATGCACCGACGATGACGGCGCCGACGAGACCGATCGTGCCGCCGGCGAGGACCGCGCCAACACCGGCGGCAAACACCAGCAACGTCGTCCGCGGCAGACCGGCGATGGATGGAATGTCGTCGCGCGGCCGCGGCAGCCGGTTGGAGATGCGCGTCGCCGTGGCGCCGAGATAGAGCCCGATGACCAGCACGATGGTCAGCATGGCCGGCTGCACGAACGGCACCAGCGACACGACGAGGCTGGCGAGTTCGCGCAGCTGTTCCTGGTCCGGTGCATTGGGCCCGGCGACGCCGCCGTCGCCGAGCGCCTGGGCGACGGCCGGAACGAACAATTGCGCGTCGTAGCCGAGCATCCAGCCGAGAAACAGGCAGGCCGCCGTCGCCATGGCGGTGATCGCCATCAGCACGCGCTCGAGCGGATACCAGTCGAGTGGCGGCGTCGCGGGGACATTGCCGTTGGCAGCGCGCATCGGCGCCTCGGCGGGGCGCGCGAGGCCGGCCAGGTGCCCGGCGACCGCCGTCGGGATCGCCATGGAGACGAGCAGCGTCAGCGCGCTGGGAACGGAGAGGGTGATCGCGTAGATCGTCGCGCCCGCGACCGCGGCGGCGATGAAGCCGGCGACGGAGCCCCAGCCGAGGCTGGCGATGGCGATGGGGATCGGGGCGGCCAGGGCCAGGCTCACCGCCGACGCCGACTCCAGCACGATGCCGGCAAACAGCAGCGCGCTGGCAAGGCCCGAGGCCACGGCGATGAGGATGGTGGTTGGCTTCATGTCGGTGCGCTGTCCTGCTCGCGGCAGTTAGAGGCGGTGGCCCCAACTAGGCTTGGTCGTATCCCGCGGCGGCCTGACGCGCGCGGGACGGGAGGCGGCGCCGGGGCGCCGTCTCCCAGAGTGGAAGTCCTACTTCAGGACGTAGGGCAGAAGGCCGAGGAAGCGGGCGCGCTTGATCGCACGGGCGAGGGCCCGCTGGTTCTTCTGCGAGACGGCGGTGATCCGCGACGGGACGATCTTACCGCGCTCGGAAATGTAGCGCTGCAGGAGACGGACGTCCTTGTAGTCGATCTTCGGCGAATC
Source organism: Aurantimonas sp. HBX-1 (assembly GCF_021391535.1). GTDB lineage: Bacteria > Pseudomonadota > Alphaproteobacteria > Rhizobiales > Rhizobiaceae > Aurantimonas. The sequence goes on along the minus strand of NZ_CP090066.1, from coordinate 2,310,727 downwards.
GGTGCCGGCGAACGGGTCGGACTTGCGGCGACGATGAAACGGCCGGCGGGTGGGAAGCTGAGCGATATCGACCATGTTTCTTACTCCGACTCGTCACGGCTGCGGCGCGGGCGATCATCGTCGCGATCGCGACGCGGGCGGTCATCGTCACGGCGGGGACGGTCGCCCCGGTCGCCTCGATCGTCGCGGCCGCCACGGCGGGGCCGGTCGTCGCGCTTCTGCATCATCACCGACTGGCCATCCTCGTGCTCATCGACGCGGATGGTGATGTAGCGGAGGATGTCCTCGTTGAAGCGCATCTGGCGCTCCATCTCCTGCACCGCCGCCGACGGGGCGTCGATGTTCATCAGGGTGTAGTAGGCCTTCCGGTTCTTGTTGATCCGGTAGGTGAGGGTCTTGAGACCCCAGTTCTCGACCTTGCCGACCTTGCCGCCGTTGGTCTCGAGCACGCCACGATACTGCTCGACGAGAGCCTCGACCTGCTGGTTCGAGATATCCTGGCGCGAAAGAAATACGTGCTCGTAAAGAGCCATGCGCTATCGCCTTTCCATTGTTTCGTTCGCATCTGCCCGGGTACAGCGGCTAAGCCTCGTCGACTTCCCTGCGAACCCGGCGAACCGGGACGATGTGGAAAGGCGCCTGTACGAGAACGGTCGAGAGCGGAGACACGGGAAGCCGATGCCTTCTATGGCACCCTGTTGCCGGCACAGCGGCAGCCTTCCGTTCAGCCCCCAGCTGAGGCCCGAGCATTGACGGGTGGCAACTACCGGGTTTCCGCCGGCAATTCAACCCCTCGGCGGTCCGCCGCAGGGCGAAAGCGCCGCTTCCGCGCCCCCGCAGCCTTGACAGGACACAATGGGGACAATCATTGCGGGCACTCGCCGACATGAAATCACAGGAGATCGCGCATGGCCATGGCATTGGTCTTTCCCGGGCAGGGCAGTCAGAGCGTCGGCATGGGCCGGACGCTCTTCGATTCGTTCGCCGAAAGCCGTGCCGTGTTCGAGGAGGTCGACGAGGCGCTCGGCGAGAAGCTCTCGACGCTGATCTTCGAGGGGCCCGACGACCAGCTGACGCTGACCGCCAACGCCCAGCCGGCGTTGATGGCGGTCTCGATCGCCGCGCTGCGGGCGCTCGAGGCCGAGGGGTTCAGCCTGAGCGAGGCGCGTTTCGTCGCCGGTCACTCGCTCGGCGAATATTCGGCCCTGGCCGCGGCCGGAGCGATCACCGTCGCCGACACTGCCCGGCTCCTGCGCATCCGTGGCACCGCCATGCAGGCCGCCGTGCCGCAGGGCGAGGGCGCCATGGCGGCCATTCTCGGCCTCGATGCGGAGGCGGTGCTGGCGCTCTGCGCCGCCGCGGCGGAGGGCGAGGTCTGCGAGCCGGCGAACGACAATGGCGGCGGGCAGATCGTCATCTCCGGCAACCGGGCCGCGATCGACCGCGCCGTGGCGATGGCGCCGGAGCGGGGCGCCAAGCGGGCCATCCCGCTCTCGGTATCCGCGCCCTTTCACTGCCGGCTGATGCAGCCGGCGGCAGAGCGCATGCAGGCGGCGCTGGCCGAGACCGCCATCGCGGCGCCTTCGGTGCCTGTCATATCGAACGTGACGGCGACCCCGACCAGCCAGCCCGACGAGATTCGTGAGCGCCTGGTCCGGCAGGTGACCGGGCAGGTCCGCTGGCGCGAGAGCGTCGAGTTCCTGGCGCGGGAGGGCGTGACGAAGCTGGTCGAGATCGGCAGCGGCCGGGTGCTGAGCGGACTTGCGCGCCGCATCGACAAGAACCTCGTTACGTCTGCAGTCGGGACGGTTGACGAGGTTCGGGCATTTTCCGGAGAACGCGGCTGAAGGCGCAGCGCCAGGAGCCGCGCAACGATAATGGGAAGGAGACCAGATGTTTGACCTGACCGGGCGCAAGGCGCTTGTCACCGGTGCCAGCGGCGGCATCGGCGAGGCGATCGCCCGCGCGTTCCACGCGGCCGGGGCAACCGTGGGCCTGCACGGCACGCGGCGCGAGAAGCTCGACGCGCTCGCCGCCGAACTCGGCGACCGCACGATGGTGTTTCCCGCCGACCTCGCCGACCGCGACGCGCAGAAGGTGCTGGCCGAGACCGCCGAGACGGAGATGCAGGGCGTCGACATCCTCGTGAACAATGCCGGCATCACCCGCGACGGCCTGTTCGTACGGATGTCGGACGACGACTGGGACAGCGTCATCGAGGTGGATCTGACCGCCGCCTTCCGGCTGACGCGCGGCATCACCCATCCGATGATGCGCCGCCGGCACGGGCGAATCATCAACATCACCTCGATCGTCGGCGTCACGGGCAATCCGGGCCAGGCGAATTATTGCGCCGCCAAGGCGGGCATGATCGGCTTTTCCAAGTCGCTCGCCCAGGAAATCGCCTCGCGCAACGTGACGGTGAACTGCATCGCCCCGGGCTTCATCGCCAGCGCCATGACCGACAAGCTGAACGACAAGCAGAAGGACACGATCATGGGGGCGATCCCCATGAAGCGCATGGGCGAGGGCGGCGACATCGCCGCCGCCGCGGTCTATCTGGCATCCGACCAGGCCGGGTACGTCACCGGCCAGACGCTGCACGTCAACGGCGGCATGGTGATGATCTGAGCCGGGCCTTTCCCTTGGCCCCTGCGTCGCGGCGTGGTAAGCGCCGCGCCACCGAACCATTCGACCCACGCTGATGCCCGACGGAGATGCCGGTCGGTGCCGCTTGATAAAGCGTCGCCCCGCGTCTAACGAAAGCGGCAGCACCATCGCAATAGAGGACTGACAATGAGCGATACCGCCGAGCGAGTGAAGAAGATCGTCGTCGAACATCTGGGCGTCGAGCAGGAGAAGGTCACCGAGAACGCCAGCTTCATCGACGATCTTGGCGCCGACAGCCTCGACACGGTCGAGCTCGTCATGGCCTTCGAGGAGGAGTTCGGTGTCGAGATCCCGGACGATGCCGCCGAGACCATCCTCACCGTCGGCGACGCGGTGAAGTTCATCGAGAAGAATCAGGCCTGACGCATCAGGCGGAGCGTCCGCCTGGGCGATTGAGCATTTGATGAGACGAGTTGTTATCACGGGCGTCGGCATGGTCAGCCCCCTCGGGGCGGGTGCCGGCGTCACATGGAAGCGCCTCCTGAACGGCGAGAGCGGTCTCAAGCGGATCGAGCATTTCGAGGTCTCCGACCTCGCGTGCCAGATCGCCGGGCAGATTCCGCGCGGCGCCGGCGAGGACGGCACCTTCGATCCCGACCAGTGGATGGAGCCGAAGGAACAGCGCAAGGTCGATGATTTCATCGTCTATGCGATGGCCGCGGCATCCGAGGCGTTGGACGATGCCGACTGGCATCCCGACAGCTACGAGGACCAGATCGCCAGCGGCGTTCTGATCGGCTCGGGCATCGGCGGCCTGCAGGGTATCGAGCGCACGGCGCTCATCCTTGCCGAAAAGGGCCCCCGCAGGGTCAGCCCCTTCTTCATTCCGGGCAGCCTGATCAACCTTGCGTCCGGCCATGTGTCGATCCGCAACGGCCTGAAGGGCCCCAACCATTCCGTGGTCACCGCCTGCTCGACGGGCGCGCACGCGATCGGCGACGCCTCGCGGATCATCGCCCTCGGCGATGCCGACGTGATGGTCGCCGGCGGCGCGGAATCGCCGGTTTCGCGGCTCGCCGTCGCCGGCTTTGCCGCCTGCCGGGCGCTGTCGACGCATTTCAACGACGATCCGACCCGCGGCTCGCGCCCTTACGACCGTGATCGCGACGGCTTCGTCATGGGCGAGGGCGCCGGCATCGTTGTGCTCGAGGAGCTCGACCACGCCCGCGCACGCGGCGCGCGCATCTATGCCGAGGTGATCGGCTACGGCATGTCGGGCGACGCCTACCACATCACCGCTCCGGCGGAAGACGGCGACGGCGCCTATCGCTGCATGTCCGCGGCGATGAAGCGCGCCGGCATCACCCCGCACGACATCGATTACGTCAACGCCCACGGCACCTCGACGCCGCTCGGCGACGAGATCGAGCTGCGGGCGATCGAGCGGCTGCTCGGCGATGCGGCGGCGGGGATTTCGATGTCCTCGACGAAGTCGGCGATCGGCCATCTTCTCGGCGCCGCGGGTGCCGTCGAGGCGATCTTCTCGGCCCTGGCGATCCGCGACAACGTCGCGCCGCCGACGCTCAATCTCGACAATCCGTCCGTCGAGACGAAGATCGATCTCGTGCCGCACGTGAAGCGCGAGAAGGACATCAAGATCGCGTTGTCGAACTCGTTCGGGTTCGGGGGCACCAACGCGTCGCTGATCCTGCGGCAGCTGGACGAATAGTCCCGCGCATCGTCGGGTCCCGGGGCGCGGTTCGTCCGGGCTTTCGCCACATTCCAGTGATGCTTCGGCGGTCACGGCAACGCATTCGGGGGATGATCCGGTGAGCGAGGACTCGGGAGCCGATTCGAGACGCGAGCGCCGCAGGGCGGCCCGCGAATTGCGGCCGTCGCCGGCTCCCCTGCCGCCGCGCCGCTCGCGCTATGCGCGCAGCCAGCTCGTCATCTTCCTGAACTTCTGCCTGTCGATGGCGCTGTTCCTGATGCTGGCCGCCGGCGCCGTGATCTACTGGGGCGCCGGGCAGTTCGAGGGCCCGGGCCCGCTCCGTCAGGAGGCCACCTACGTCGTGCCGAGCGGCTCGGGCGCGCAGACCATCGCGGCCGGGCTGGAGCGCGAGGGGATCATCAGCGACGCTCAGGTCTTCGAGTATGGCGTGCGGATTGCCGGCGCGGGCGGCGAGCTGAAGCCCGGCGAATACGCGTTCGAGCCCGGCATCTCGATGCGCGGCGTGATGGAGAAGCTGCGCACCGGCAAGTCGATCGTCCACTCCGTCACGATCCCGGAAGGCTGGACGGTCCAGCGCATCTACGACCGCATCGCGGCGTCGGAAGTCCTGTCGGGCGAGATGCCAGAACTGCTGCCCGAGGGCACGCTGCGCCCCGACACCTACCTCGTCCAGCGGGGCGACAGCCGCAAGGGCCTGGTCCAGCGCATGAAGGAAGCCCAGGACCGGCTCGTCGCCGAGATCTGGGAGAAGCGGAACCCCGAGATCCCGGTCGACGACATCGGTCAGTTCCTGACGCTCGCGTCGATCGTCGAGCGGGAGACGGGCATTGCCAGCGAGCGGCCCCACGTCGCCTCGGTCTTCGTCAACCGCCTGCGCAAGGGCATGCGGCTGCAGTCCGACCCGACCTTCCTCTACGGGGTGTACGGCGGTGCCGGAAAGCCGGCTGACCGGCCGGTCACCCAGTCGGACATCGAGAGCGACACGCCCTACAACACCTACCGGATCAACGGTCTGCCGCCGGGCCCGATCGCCAATCCCGGCCGCGCGGCGCTGGAAGCCGTGGCCAATCCGCTGGAGACCGACGACATCTACTTCGTCGCCGACGGGACGGGTGGGCACGTGTTCTCCGAGACGCTGGAAGAGCACAACCGCAATGTGCAGGAGTACCGCGCCTTCGAGCGCCAGCAGCGTGCGGCGACGGAAGCCGCCGAGGAGTGATCGCGCCGCGCCGGATTTCCGGCTGAGCGCATGAGGGGTGAGGCCATGCCCGTCCAGAGCATGACGGGCTTTGCCCGACACGAAGCCGTCGCCGAGGGGATCGAGTTCGTCTGGGAGCTTCGCTCCGTCAACGGCAAGGGCCTCGACATGCGGCTGCGGCTGCCGCCGGGCTTCGAGCCGATCGAGCCGGCGCTTCGCCGCCTCGCCGCCTCGCACCTGTCGCGCGGCAACATCCAGGCCGGGCTGCAGCTGAAGCGCGACGCCACCCTGCCGGAACTCATCGTCAACGACGCCATGCTGAACCGGGTGCTGGCGCTGTCGTCCCGGCTGGTCGCCGACGGTCATGCCGCCGCGCCGACGGCCGACGGTATCCTGGCGATCAAGGGCATCGTCGACGTCGCCGAGATCCGTCCGGACCCGGAGGTGGAGGCCCGGCGACACGCGGCCGTCACCGAGGGCTTCGCGGCGGCGCTGGCGGCACTGGCCGTGGCGCGCCAGTCGGAAGGGGATGCGCTCCGCGAGATCCTGCTGCTGCGCATCGACGAGATCGCCGCGCTCGTCGGCAGGGCCGAGCAGGACCCGGCGCGCTCCCCGCAGGTGATACGCCAGCGCCTCGCCTCGCAGCTTGCCGACCTCCTTGGCACCGACGCCCGGCTCGACGAGGCCCGCCTGCACCAGGAAGCGGCCCTGCTGGCGACACGGGCCGACATCCGCGAGGAGCTCGACCGGCTGCGCGCCCATGTCGACGCCGCGCGGGCACTGCTCGACGGAGGCGGGCCGATCGGACGGCGCCTCGACTTTTTATCGCAGGAATTCAACCGCGAATCGAATACGGTCTGCGCCAAGTCGAACGCGACCTCGCTCACCGCCATCGGGCTGGAGCTGAAGGTCGTGGTCGATCAGTTCCGGGAACAGGTGCAGAATCTAGAATGACGTCGATCTTCGACACCGAATCGCCCATCAAGATCGCGCGTCGCGGCCTGATGCTCGTCCTTTCTTCGCCCTCCGGCGCCGGCAAGTCGACGATCGCCCGGACCTTGCTCGATTCCGATCCGCTGTTCTCGCTGTCGATCAGCGTGACGACGCGCAAGCGCCGGGCCAGCGAGATCGACGGCGTTCACTACCACTTCATCGAGCGTGACGAGTTCCACCAGATGCGCGAGGGCGGCGCCCTGCTGGAATGGGCCGAGGTGCACGGCAACCTCTACGGCACGCCGCGTTCGGCCGCCGAGAAGGCCATGCAGGACGGCCGCGACATGCTGTTCGACATCGACTACCAGGGGGCGCTGCAGCTGCAGCGCCAGGCCAAGGCCGACATCGTCTCGATCTTCATCCTGCCGCCGTCGATGGCAGAATTGAAGACGCGGCTCCTGCGCCGCGCCGAGGATTCCGGCGAGACGATCGCCGTGCGGCTGAAGAACGCCAAGGTGGAGATCGCCCGCTGGCGCGACTACGACTACGTGGTGATCAACGACGATCTCGACCGCGCCTTCTCGGCGGTCCGCTCGATCATCAACGCCGAGCGGTTGCGCCGCGACCGCCGGCCGGGGCTCTACGACTTCACCGCCCAGCTGCTGGCCGAAGAGATCGCTTGAAGCGACTGAATCGGATTCTCGTCAGGTCAGCCTAACAATCGGGCGATGCTGACGAATTCCGAGACCGACAGGGTCTCCGCCCGGCGCTGCGGATCAATCCCGGCGCGGGCGAGCAGCGCCTCGCCGCCGAGTGCCTTGAGGCTCTGGCGCAGCATCTTGCGCCGCTGCCCGAAGGCCGCCGCCGTCACCGTCTCGAGCGCCGCCAGCGGAACGTCTTCGGGCGCCGGGCGCGGCACGATCCGCACCACCGAGGAGGTCACCTTGGGCGGCGGCGTGAACGCCTCGCGCGACACGTCGAATGCGATGCGGGACACGGTCCGCCAGCCCGCCAGGACCCCCAGCCGACCATAGTGGTCGGAACCCGGCGCCGCGACGATGCGCTCGGCCACCTCGCGCTGGAACATCAGCGTCAGGCTCTCCCAGGCCGGCGGCCAGTCGGGCGTCGCGATCCAGTTCAGCAGCAGCTGCGTGCCGACATTGTAGGGCAGGTTGGCGACGACCTTGAGCGTTCCCGTATGGGCGATGGTGCCGATGTCGAGGGTCAGCGCGTCGGCCTCGATGATCTCCAGCCGCCCGGGATAGTGATCGGCGATGGCGTGGAGGGCAGGGAGGCAGCGCGGATCCTTCTCGACTGCGATCACCCGGCCGGCGCCTTCGGCGAGGAGCGCCCGCGTCAGCCCGCCAGGGCCGGGGCCGACCTCGACGATCGTGGCGTTCTCCAGCGGCTGCGCCTGTCGCGCGATCCGGGCGGTGAGATTGAGGTCCAGGAGGAAATTCTGGCCGAGGCTGCGGCGGGGCTCCAGCCCGTATTCGGCCAGCACGGTTCGCAGCGGCGGCAGCGGATCGATGGGGCTCACGCGCCGGCCGCGTGGCTGGCCGAAGTCGCCATGCGCCCCGCAAGACGAAGCGCGGCGAGGAAGCTGTCCGGGCGTGCCCTGCCGGTGCCGGCGATGTCGGCGGCCGTCCCGTGATCCGGCGACGTGCGGATGATGGGCAGCCCGAGCGTCGCGTTGACCGTCTGGTCGAAGGCCAGCGTCTTGGCGGGGATCAGCGCCTGGTCGTGATACATGCAGATCGCTACGTCGTAGCCGCGCCGAGCCTCGGCGTGGAACATCGTGTCGCCGGGCAGCGGTCCGAACGCGTCGATGCCGGCGGTTCGCAGCCGCTCGATCGCCGGACGGATCACCGTCTCCTCCTCGCTGCCGATCGCGCCCTTTTCTCCCGCATGCGGGTTGAGCCCGGAGACCGCCAGGCGCGGCGAGGCGATGCCAAGCCGGGCGCGATAGTCGTCGGCGACGATGCGGCAGGTCGTCTCGATCAGCCCGACGGTCAGCTGGCGCGGCACCTCGGCGATCGGGATATGGATGGTCACGGGAACGCAGGAGAGTTCCGGGCCGGTGAGCAGCATGACCGGGGTGAACGGACGGCCGAGCCGGCGCGCACAGAGATCGGCGAGATACTCGGTGTGGCCCGGATGCTGGAAGCCGAAATCGTAGAGCGCCTTCTTGTCGATCGGGCCGGTCACGAGCGCCGAGGCCTCGCCGGCAAGGACGAGCGCCGTGGCGCGGTCGATCGCCTCGACGGTTCCGGCGGCGTTGTCGGGATCGATCCGGCCCGGCGTCTCGCCTTGGCGGTTGACGAGCGGCAGCACCGCAAGCGTGCCGGAGGGCGCCGACGCGGCCTCCTGCGGCGAAGCGATCAGGTGCAGCGAAACCGGGATGGCGAGCCGCGTGGCGCGATCCGCGAGCATCCGGGGATCGGCGAGGACGAAGAAGGCCGGCAGGTCGGGGTGCTGGCCCGCATGCATGGCAAGGACGATGTCCGGCCCGACGCCCGACGGTTCGCCGAGCGTGACGGCGACCGGCGGCAGCCGGCCGCGGCTCTCCGGAGCACTCATCGGCGGCTGATCTGCGCCTCGTCGCGTAGCTTCTTCAGGAAGGCTGCGTCGGGGCCGCCGCCTTCCTGGCCCAGCTTCTCCATGTCGTTCGACTGGAAGACCATCGCTGCGACCTTGTCGTCCGAAATGCTGCGGCTGCCGCAGATGGCGATGTACTCGACGCCTCGTTCGGTTTCCTGCACCGGCGTGGTCTTGCCGTTGCCGGCCCGCATGATGTCGTCCTTCCAGCGCGGCGGCAGTTCCGGCTGGGCGACGCGTCCGAGGTCGCGGACGGTGACGTCGCGCAGCCCCTTGGCGAAGGTGTAGGTGGCGTCGCAGGACTGGAAGCGCCCGCGCATGCCGTCGGCCTCGCGCTTGCGCTGGGCGAGAAGCGCACCGCGCTGGCCATCGGGGATGACGAAGATGACCTGCTGCAGCGTGTATTCCGTCGTGGAGGGCTTCTGGCCGCCCTGCGCCAGCATGCGCTGCACGACGTCCTGTTCGCTCATCCGGTCGGCGCTGCGCATATGCGCCTGCACCGCCTGGCCCCAGCCCATCTGCACCCGGATGTAATCCTTGAACGCTTCGGCGGAGAAGCCGGCGCTCGACAGGACTTCGGCAAGCTGTTGTTCGTTCATCTTGTTCTCGGCGGCGAACCGGCCGTAGGCCTCGTTGACGGCGGTGTCGGGGACGTCGATGCCGCGCCGACGGATTTCCTGCTTCTTCAGTTCCTCGTCGATCAGCTCGTCGGTGGCTTTCTGTGTGACGTTGCCGCCGACCCGGCGCAACTTCAGGAAAGCCGCGCGCTGGCGGATCTGGAAGGTGGTGATGGGCTGGCGGTTGACGACGACGCTGATCTCCGAGGCGGCCTGTGCCGACGTCGCGAGCAGGGGTGCAGTCACCGCCGTCGATCCGAGCAGGACGAGTGCGAGGGCCGCACGCTTGACGACGTTGTGAACGCTCATGGTTCTGGAACTCCTCCTCCGGGGCGATGGCTTCGGCAGGTTGCGATGCCTCTAGACGTCGGCTCTGGCGAAATAATGATCACCCGACCAGTATTTCACCATGATCGAGCGCTGCAGCGCGTCGGCCGTTCAGCTGGCTCCCAACCGGTCAGCTGCCGCTGTCCCCGATATCATAGGACTGCGAGAAGTCCGAGATGGTTCGCAGGCCGACCGTGAACATCAGCTTCGTCGAATTGGCTTCCTGCGTGTAGCGGTTCGTCGTGTCGGAATAGGACACGAGGAGGCTGAAGCACTCGTCGGCATAGCCCACGCCGAAGGTCTTCTCGACCACCGTCTCGTTCTCGATGTCGTAGCCGAGCGCGCCGAACGCCGTCCAGTTGGGGGCGAAGGTCAGCGTGCCGGATGCGGTCACCTGGCTCCGGTCCTCAATGGCGCCGTAGATCGGCTGCGCCGCGATCTCGGTGTAGGTCAGCTGAGCGCTGCCCCTGGCGAAGGCGTAGGAGCCGTAGACGTCGGTCCGGCGGAGCTCGTAATCCTCTTCGTCGAGCCGCATCTGCGTGCCGAATTCGAGGCCGATCGGCGTTCCGATGGCGAGCGACGTCACATAGTCGGACCGGTCGGTCTCGAGTCCCGAATCGTAGCCGACCAGCGCCAGATCGGTTTCGGCGAACGAGTTGACGCCGCCGAGGTGGTAGGACTGGCCGATCACCGCATCGAGCGAATAGCCGCTGTCCAGGGTCGCGGCGTAGCGCAGGCCGTAATTGGTGCGGCTGCCGCCTTCGATGCGGTCGTAGCCGGAGAACTTGTCGAGCGCGAACAGGTTGGCGGTGTTGAACACCAGCGTCTGGGCGTCCTCGTTCGGCACGAGTCCGATGCGGGTCTCGTCCGGACGTACGATCAGCTGGGCGATCGGCTCGATCACATGCGTCGAGTGGGCGGTCTCGATCAGATACGGATAGCGGGCTTCGAGCGCACCGGTGGCCATGCCGCGCGCGCCGGAATCGTCGATGTCGATGGCGCCCTGCTCGAACCACCCGGTCGGCTGCGCGGGATCGAAGCCCGGCGTCGGGCCGGCATAGTAGTTGGTGAACCCGTCCGAACTCATGTCGGCGGTGTAGAGGTCTCCGCGCACCGCGGCGATCGGCTTCAGCACGAGGCCGGAGTTGAGCGCGTAGCTGTCCTCCCACTTGGCTGCGGCCGTGGCACGCGTGTAGTCGCCCTCGAGGCCGAGGTAGCGCGTCAGGTCGGGGCGGAACCAGTAGCCGGTCGTCGGGAACAGGCAGCTCCCGTCCGAGAGCGACGTCGCGCAGAGGCCGGTGAGCTGGTCCTCCTCGCGATGCAGCGAGGCGACGTTGAGGTCGATCTGGACCTCGCCGCCGAGCACGTCCTCCTGCTCGATGCGCTGGTAGTCGAAGCTGGGCAGTACGTAGGGCTGCTGGTCCTCGAAGGTCGGGTCGATCGACTGGAAGTCGAATTTCTGCGCCCGCAGGTCGAAGACGCTCTGGTCGCCGAGACCGGTGAGATAGATTTCCGAGGTGCGCAGGGTCTCGCTGAAGCCGGGGATCTCGTAGGTCTTGGAGAAGTTCTCGTCGGACTGCGCAAGGACGTCCCAGCCGAACGTCCAGCGGTCGCTGAGCGCGAACTTGCCGGTCGTGCCGATCATGCCGCGTTCGGTGTTGGCGAAGTCCGGCGAGGCGCGGACAATGTCGCCGTCCGTGCCATAGATGTTGTCGCCGCTGAACGCGTCCGGGTCCTGCTGGACGATGCCGGCGGCCTGGAGGGTGAAGTAGCCGTTCTCGACGGCCTGGCGGTACTCGACCTCGCCGAGGAAACCCTGCTTGGTGTAGTAGGTGCCCGCGACGGTGACGTCCTTGTCGTCGGCGATGGCGAAGAAATACGGCACCCGCAGGCCGTATCCGAGCTCTTCGGACGAGCGGAACGACGGCGGCAGGAAGCCGGACTTGCGCTTCACCGTCGGGTCCGGCGACTGGAAGTAGGGCAGATAGGCGATCGGCGCGCCGAAGAACTCGAACTGCGCGCCGTAGTAGCGGATTTCCTTCTGCGTCTGGTCCCAGACGATCTTGCGGGCCTTCACCTGCCAGAGCGGCGCCCGCTCCGGGTGCTCCTTGCAGGGTTCGCAGGCGGTGTAGACGCCCTGCTGGAAGGTCGTGACGCTGCCGTCGCGCCGGACGGCGTCGGCGGCGGCAAAGCGGGTGTTCTCCGGGGTCTCGATGCGCAGCGCCTGAACGAAGCCGTCGCGGAAGTCGTCGGTGATGTCGATCGAGTCCGCGTAGATGCGATTCCCGTCCGGCTGTTGCAGTTCCACATCGCCGGTGGCGATCAAACGACGGGTGTTCTGGTCGTAGACGACCTGCCGGGCGACCAGCTTGTACGAACCGTAGTCGATCTGCACGCCGCCGCCCGCGGTGACGACCGAAGATTCGCTGTCATAGGTGACGGTGTCGGCCTCGAGGAACAGCTGCGCGTTCTCCGGTGCCTGGATGTCGGCGGGCAGCGCGGGTTGCGCATGGGATTCGCCGCTTGCCAGCCCGAGCGCGCAAAACGCCGTGCCGGCAAGGAGAAACCCCTTTACGCGCGGCCCGGCGATACCCCTTCGCCGGCCGTCGGTCCCCCTCGGAATCATACTAACCATCCTCTTGATGGAGCAGGATCGTTACCCCAAACAATCCTGCTGCCAACACTGGAAACCACGCAGCCGCAACCGGCGGAACCACCGCATTGCTGCCGAGTGCCTTCGCCAGAAACGTCACGACGTACAACACGAAACCCGCCAACACGCCACCGCCGAGAGTCCTAGCAGACTGGCGAGTGCGCGAAAACCTCGTGGCGACTGTCGCCGCCAGCAGAGTCATGGCGATGAACAGCGCCGGCTGCGCAATGAGCGAGTTGTACTGCATCAGGAACGCCATCGAGTTAAAGCCGAGACTGGCGGCAACGCCGATCTTGTCTCCCAGCTCCCAGATCGAGATGGCCTCGGGATCGGCGAGGCGCTGCTCGACGAATTCCGGCCGCAGGCTCGTCGGCAGCCGGAACGTGTCCGGATGCTCCGGCGGATTGCCGATCCGCGTGACCCGAGGGGTGTCCATCGTCCAGGCGCCGTCGCCGAGCACCGCCTGGGGTGCGTCGATGCGCTCGCGCACCAGCCCGTCCTCGCCGAAGACGAAGGCGGTGATCTGACCGAGCAGCACGCCGTTCTGCGCCACCGTCTTGGCGCCGATGATCGAGGTGATCCCCTCGGCGTTCTGCCGCAGCCACGGCACCTGGTCGGAGGTCGGCGCGACGCCGGCACTGGTGGTCTGGGCCTCGAACTCCGCCGCCTTGCCCTTGGCGTAGGCCGACAGCGGATTGTAGGCGAAGGTTGCGAGGAGCCCGAGAAACAGCGAGCCGACGACGAACGGCAGCAGGATCTGCCAGATCGAGACGCCGGCGGCGCGCGCCACGACCAGTTCGAGGCGCCGGTTGAGCGTCAGCAGCGTGAAGATGGAGGAGAACAGGATGATGAAGGGAAAGGCCTGTTCCATGAAGGACGGAACGCGCAGCGCCGAAAAGAGGGCGATGGCGCCGAAGCCGAACTCGGTCATCCGCCCGCGCCGGCTGACCTCGATCATGTCGATCAGGTAGACCAGCGCGAAGACGGCGATCAGCGTCGACAGGAAGCTGACGACGTAGAGCCGGAAGAAGTAGCGGTTGAGCGTCCAGTTCCTCATCGGCCGTCACCGTTCTGGTACGACGCCGGGCGGAACCGCGTCAGCATCGCCGTCACGCGGTCCATCTGCACCGCCGTCCATTCGCTGAGCGGCCAGTTGGCGGGACCGAGACCGCGCCAGATCAGGAAGATGTTGGCCGCTATGGCGCCGAGCGGCAGCAGATAGCTGACGAACACCCAGACGTAGCCTTCCTCGATCAGCGACAGTGCCACGAAGCCCAGCGCCTTGAGCACGAGGCCGCCGGCGAGGCCGAGGAACATCGCCGGCCCGGTACCCTGCCGGTTGGTGCGCGGATCGCCGGCGACGACCACGGCCCAGAGCGCGAAGGCGATGGCATACAGCCAGCTCGACATGCGGTCGGTGAACTCTTCGACGAGGTTCAGCGGCTTCGACTGGAAGATCGGATCGTTCGGATCGGGGAACAGCAGATCGACGGTGCTGCGTTCCGATGTGCGGGTCCAGTCGCCGTTGGAGGAGGGGCGCAGTTCGGCGAGATCGAACGCATAGGTCTGGAATTCGATGACCGACACGCCGCCATCGGTGGTGCTGCGCCGATGCAGCTGCCCGTCGTAGAGCAGCAGGTTGGAGCGGTCGCCGTCGTCGACCACCCGAGCTTCGCGGGCGAAATAGGTGAGGTCGACGGTCGGATCGCGGGTATCGGAGATGAACAGGCTTTCGATCACCGCGCCGTTGGCGTCGCCGACGCTGACCACCAGGTCGTCCTGGACGCGTTCGAACCGCCCGGGCTGCAGGAAGAGGGTCAGCGTGTCGGCATTGATCGAGCGCAGGCCGTTCTGGAAGGAACTCGACGAGTAGGGCCCGACCACATGGCTGAGAAACAGGATGATCAGCCCGGCGATCGCCCCGAGCAGCAGGATCGGCCGGGTGACCACCTTCGGCGAGGCGCCGGCGGCCGAGATGACGGCCCGCTCTGACCCGGCATTCAGGGAGTTCAGCGCCTGGATGGCGCCGATCAGCACGGCGAAGGGCAGCACGCCCGCCACCAGCCCCGGCAGCAGCATCAGCGCGATCCAGAAGATGTTGCCGGCCGCCGACGCCGTCGTCTTGATGATGTCGATCCGCGACAGCGCCTGCACGATCCAGACGATCAGCACCAGCGAGGCAAGCGATCCCGCAGCATACCCGAAGGCGGCCTTGAAGACGTAGCGTTCGAGAAGCGTCATCCGTTACCGTCTTCCGATTGCACGCCCCGCCGCCATCGCTTCGCCGGGAGTGTCCGCAGCGCGGACGTCCCCCCGTACACTGCAACAGCTTGGCTAAAGAAGGGCGAAGCGACGTGGTTAACGCCGTGTAACCGCCGGCACCGACCTTGCAAAGCCCGCCTGCGCATCCATCATACGCTCGGCCCGGCGCCGTCCGATTCACGCGGCGCCCTGGGCACCGACCGCACCGCGACAGGAGTTTGCATGGCCGCCCTACCACAGATCGAATTCGTTTCCGCCGACGTCGAGCCGGAAGGCGTGCTCGTCGTGCTCGCGGGCGCCGGCGGGGCGGTAGCTTCGGAACTGGGCGGCGCGGTGACGTCGCTGGTGGAGAAGGCCGGCAAGCCGGCCCGCTTCAAGGGCAAGTCGCTCGCCACGCTCGACATCCTCGCGCCGCAGGACATGACGGTCGACCGCCTGCTGGTCGTCGGCACGCATTCGGACAAGGCCACGACGGAAGAGGACTGGCTGAAGCTCGGCGGCGTCGTTGCGGCCAAGCTCAAGGGCGCCAGGTCCGCCACGGTGCGCTGTGACCTGCCGCAGGGCCAGGTCGTCGCGCCGGCCGATATCGCCCGCGTCGCCGCCGGCGCCGTGCTGCGCAGTTACGATTTCGACCTCTACAAGACCAAGGCGTCGAAGAAGAAGGACGACGAGACCGACGATTCGAAGGAGCCGGTGCGCCTGCGCTTCGCCGTCGCCGATCCGGAAGCGGTTCGCGCTGCCTATGCCGTCGAGGAGGCGATCGCCGCCGGGACGATGCTCGCCCGCGACCTCGTCAACGAGCCGGCGAACACGCTTGGACCGGTGGAATTCGCCGAGCGCATCGAGGCGCTGGCGGCCGAGGGTGTCGATGTCGAGGTGCTCGGCGAGAGCCAGCTGCGCGACCTGAAGATGGATGCGCTGCTCGGCGTCGCGCAGGGCTCGCCGCGTCCGCCGCGCGTCGTCATCATGCGCTGGAACGGCGGCCCGGACGACCAGGCGCCCGTCGCCTTCGTCGGCAAGGGTGTCGTGTTCGACACCGGCGGCCTGTCGATCAAGCCGGCCGCCTCGATGGACGAGATGAAGGGCGACATGGGCGGCGCCGCCGCCGTGACCGGGCTGATGCGGGCGCTCGCCCGGCGGTCGGCGAAGGTCAACGCCATCGGCATCGTCGGCCTGGTCGAGAACAGCGTCGACGGCAACGCCCAGCGTCCGGGCGACATCGTCACCGCGATGTCCGGCACCACGATCGAGGTGCTCAACACCGACGCCGAGGGCCGGCTCGTTCTCGCCGACGTGCTCTGGTACTGCCAGCAGCGCTTCAAGCCGAAGTTCATGGTCAATCTCGCCACCCTGACCGGCGCGATCATCGTCGCGCTCGGCAATCACCATGCCGGGCTGTTCTCCAACAACGACGAACTTGCCGAGCGGCTCGCCGCGGCCGGCAAGACCAGCGGCGAGAAGGTCTGGCGGCTCCCGCTAGGCCCGGAATACGACAAGCTGATCGAGGGCAAGTTCGCCGATATCCGCAATATCGGCGGCGGCCGGGCGGCGGGTTCGATCACCGCCGCGCAGTTCCTGCAGCGCTTCGTCAACGACGTGCCCTGGGCGCATCTCGACATCGCCGGAACCGCGATGGGCTCGCCGGCCAACGAGTACAACCAGTCCTGGGCCTCGGGATTCGGCGTGCGGCTGCTCGACCGGCTGGTCAAGGACCATTACCAGGCCGTCTGACGCCGGCGAGGTTTGCGGGAGCGGGCCGTCGCGAGCGGACCGGTCCTGCGGGCCCTTGCGGACCAGGCGATCGGGAGGGGGGCACGTTGGCGGAAGTCCTGTTCTACCACATGACCGAGAGCCGGCTCGAGGACGCGTTGCCGGACCTCCTCGAGCGCAGCCTCGCGCGGGGCTGGCGCGTCGTCGTGCAGTTCCTCACCGAGGAACGCCGCGACGCGCTGGACCACCATCTTTGGGTCTACAAGGATGACGGCTTCCTGCCGCATGGCAGCGACGCGGAAGGCTCGGCCGCGCTGCAGCCGATCCTGCTGACCGTCGAGGCCGGCCAGGAATCCAACGACCCGCACGTGCGGTTCCTGGTGGAGGGCGCGACTCCGCCGCCGCTCGATCGCTACGTCCGCGCCGTCTATCTATTCGACGGGCACGACGGCGAGCAGATCGCCCGGGCGAGAGAGCGCTGGGCGGCCGAGAAGGCCGCCGGCCATGCGGTCACCTACTGGCAGCAGACCGATGATCGCCGCTGGGTGAAGAAGGCCTGACGCCGCCGCCATTCGTGGCACGCCTGCGCTTCAGGACGGTCGCCGGCTTCCAGTAGGGCGCTCTCGGCACCTGGAACCATTGCGGCCTGACGTTCAGTATGGCCGCGAAGACGAGCAGGTTGAGGTAGCTCGCCAGCTCGAGCGTCTCCTCGATCCAGACCTGGTAGAGCGTCTCGCCATAGATCTCGGCAACGACCAGCGCCACGCCGCTGACGGCGCAGGGGACCACCCAGAAGAAGTTGAGTTCCCGCAAGTGGCGGGAAACCGCCTCTCGGCGAATGGCGAGCAGGACGAGCGCCAGCCCCACGAGAGCCAGCGAGATCAGCGTCTTGGCGTCCCCGGTGACGCACGGACCGACGTCGTAGTAGGCACTGCCGCAGCGCGGGAATTCCCTGGCGGCCGCAAGGCCACAGGCGACCGCGAGGGCAACGCTGGCGTAGAAGATCTCGAAGCCGAAACGGAGCGCCGCGAGGAAGAACAGCAGTCCCGCCAGGATGACCATGACCGCCTGCAAGATCTCGCTGGGGCCGTTCTCGGCCGGAAATTCCGTCGGCCCCGTGGTGGGCTCGACGATCAGCGAGAACCCCCACGCAACCGCCAGGGAGACGAGGGCAAGCGCGCCGAACCAGAACAGCTCGCGTCCGGTCCGGCGGGAGAGGGCGGCCCGCGGGATCGCGATTGCCAGGGTCGCCGCGCGGGTGAGGAATGTCGGCATGGGAAGAGATCGACCTGCGCTGCGAGCCCGGATCCGACAGCGCCGCTGCCTGGCGCGATGCGGGGCAGCGTAGCAGGCGGCGCGACCGGGAGTCGGCCCTTTAGGCTCAGTGCCAGCGGAAATGACAGTTTTGCGACGCCGGATCAAGCCGGTTCGGCTTTGGAATGCAAGAGGTTGCTTGGGCGGGCGCCGGCCATCGGCGACCGCGGGAGCCTATTCCACCGCCATCGCCGCGTCGTGTTCCTCGGTCAGCGCCAGCCAGTTTTCCTCGCAGGCAGCCAGCGTCTTGGCGGCGTCCGAACGCTGCTTGTTGAGCGCGGCGGCCCGCGCCGGGTCGCGGGTGTAGAGCGCGGCATCGCCGAGCGTCTCGTCGAGCCCCTCGATGGTCTTCTGCAGGCGCGAGATCTGGATATCCAGCTGGCTGATCTTCGCCTTCAGCGGCTTCAGCTGCTCGCGGCGCTCGGCGGCGATGCGGCGCTGGTCGATCTTCGAGACCTGGACCGGTGCCGCCGTCGCAGCCTCGGCCGGATCGGCGCCGACGCTGTTGCCCTTGGTGCCGCCGGAGAGGACCAGCTTCTTGTAATCCTCGAGGTCGCCGTCATAGCGCGACACCGTGCCCTCGGCGACGATCCACAGCCGGTCCATCGTCGCCTCCACCATGTGGCGGTCATGGCTGATCAGGATGACGGCACCGGGGAAGTCGTTGAGCGCCCGCACCAGGCTCTCGCGGGCCTCGATGTCGAGATGGTTCGTCGGCTCGTCGAGGATCAGGAGGTTCGGCGCATCGAGCGTCGCAAGGCCCATCAGGAGCCGCGCCTTCTCGCCGCCGGAGAGCTTCTCGGCGGCGGTGTCCATCTTCTGCGTCGGCAGGCCCATCCGCGCCACCTTGGCCCGGACCTTGGCCTCCGCCGCGTCCGGCATCAGCCGCCGCACGTGCTGGACGGCGCTTTCGGCCGGCCGCAGGTCGTCGATCTGGTGCTGCGCGAAGAAGGCGATCTTCAGCCCCGGCGCGCGGGTGATGGTGCCCGACTGTTCCGCCAGCCGGCCGGCCAGCAGCTTGGCGAAGGTCGACTTGCCGTTGCCGTTCTGGCCGAGCAGCGCGATCCGGTCGTCGGTGTCGATGCGCAGGTCGAGGCGCGACAGGATCGGCCGGCCCGGCGTGTAGCCGACCGTCGCCCGTTCCATGCGGATGATCGGCGAAGCCGCGGCCTTTTCCGGCGCCTCGAAGACGAACGGCGTCACGTGGTCCTCGACGATCGCCTGCAGCGGCTGCATCTTCTCCAGCGCCTTGAGGCGCGACTGGGCCTGGCGCGCCTTCGAGGCCTTGGCGCGGAAGCGTTCGACGAACGCCTCCATGTGCTTGCGGTGGGCTTCCTGCTTGCCAATCGCCTTCTGCAGGAGCTCGAGCTTCTCGGCGCGCTGGCGCTCGAACTGGTCGTAGTCGCCGCGATAGAAGTTCAGCTTCTGCTGGTCGAGATGGACGATCGAGTTGACGGCGTTGTTGAGGACGTCGCGGTCATGGCTGATGACCAGCACGGTATGCGGATAGCGCGCGACGAAGTTCTCGAGCCACAGCGTGCCCTCGAGATCGAGATAGTTGGTCGGCTCGTCGAGCAGCAGCAGGTCGGGCTGCGAGAACAGCACCGCGGCGAGCGCGACGCGCATCCGCCAGCCGCCGGAGAAGGACGAGGCCGGCCGGGCCTGCGCCGCCATGTCGAAGCCGAGGCCGGACAGGATGGAGGACGCGCGCGACTCCGCCGAGTGCGCCTCGATGTCCGCGAGCCGGATGTGGATGTCGGCGATGCGGTTCGGATCGGTGGCGGTTTCCGCCTCCGCCAGCAGCGCGACGCGTTCGAGGTCGGCCTTCAGCACGATCTCGATCAGCGACTCTTCGGTCCCCGGCGCCTCCTGGGCGACCTGGCCGAGCCTTGTGTTCTTCGGGAAGGAGACCGATCCGGTCTCCGCCGCGAGGTCGCCGGTGATGATGCGGAACAGCGTCGACTTGCCGGCGCCGTTGCGCCCGACCAGCCCCGCCTTGGTGCCCGTCGGCAGCGACAGGTTGGCATGGTCGATGAGCAGGCGGCCGGCAACGCGCGCGGAGAGGTCGGTAATCTGAAGCATGGCGCCCTTTTGCCACGCCATGCCGCAGTGCGGAAGGGAAATTTCGTGAGTCGTCGGGACGGCCGCCGCCGGAACGACCCCTAGGCGGCGATCCGGCGGTCGCAACGCGTCGTGCGATCAGCCGGCCGCGGTCTCGCGCTGGAAGCTTATCAGGTCGAAGCTCGGCGCCTCGCGGCCGAAACCGGTGAGGATCGCATGCGCCTGGCCGCGATGATGGGTCTGATGATTGAAGAAGTGCAGGAGCGCCGGCGCCAGCGTCTGGGTGATCGCCTGCGGCGTCGAAATCGGGCTGTAGCTGAAAGTCGCCTCCAGCCCGGCCTCGGTCAGGCTTCCCACCCAGTCGGCGATCCGGGCATCCTCGGCCCTGCGTGCCGCTGCGAGCGCGTCGAAGTCGTCGTGGAGGATCGCGTCGAGCTGCGTCGGGGCATCGCCCGAACCGGTGAAGCGCCGCATCCAGATGCGGTCGGCGGCGAGGATATGGTTGAGCGTGCCCTGCATCGACCTGAAGAAGACGCCGCGATCGGCCCGAAACTCCTCGTCCGAGAGCGTGCCGGCGGCCGCGTAGAGGCGTTCGTTGCTCCAGCGATTATAGCCGGCGAACATCGCCATCGTCTCGTGATACATCGCGCCGTCCTGTTCACTGCGAAGGAAAAACCCGTGGCGATCCTACTTCATGAACTCGTCGGCAGCGATCCGGCCCGGCCCTTCTCGCCGCACTGCTGGAAGGTCCGGCTGGCGCTCCGGCACAAGGGCCTCGACTTCCACACGGTGCCGGTGCCGTTCACCGGCGTCCCGAAGATCGAGGGCGGGTCGGGCATCGTGCCGGTGCTGCGCGACGGCGACACCGTGGTGTCGGACTCCTTCGCCATCGCCGAATATCTGGAAACCGCCTATCCGGACGCGCCGAGCCTGTTCGGCGGCGAGGGCGGCCGGCGCCTGTCGCGCTTCGTCGAGAGCTGGTCGCAGCGCACCATCCATCCGGTGCTCGGCGGCTTCGCGCTGCTCGACATCCACGACGCACTCGACCCTGCCGACCAGGCCTATTTCCGCGAAAGCCGCGAAACGCGCATGGGCAAGCCGCTGGAAGCCGTCGTCGAAGGGCGTGAGCAGCGCCTCGCGTCCTTCCTGCAGCAGCTCGAGCCGCTGCGGGCGATCCTCGCCGCGCAACCGTTCCTGGGCGGCGAGAGCCCGCTGTTCGCCGACTACATCGTCTTCGGTGCCTTCCAGTGGCTGCGGGTGAGCTCGCCCTTCGCGGTCCTGCCGGCGGGAGATCCGATTTCGGCCTGGTTCGAGCGCTGCCTCGACCTGCACGAGGGCGAGGGGCGGCGGGTGCCCGCCGCCGCCTGACCGGCGCGTGCCGCCCGGCTTGCCCGGCCGGGGGGCGACGGCTATAGGTCCGCCACCTTCCAAACCTCTCCAAAAGGATATTCCATGGCGGTCGAACGCACGTTCTCGATGATCAAACCGGATGCCACGCGCCGCAATCTCACGGGCGCCATCACCAAGATGTTCGAGGAGGCCGGCTTCTCCGTCATCGCCTCCAAGCGCGTCTGGATGAGCCGCCGCGAAGCCGAGGGCTTCTACGCCGTCCACAAGGAGCGGCCGTTCTTCGGCGAACTCGTCGAGTCGATGTGCTCGGGCCCGACGGTCGTCCAGGTGCTGCAGGGCGAGAACGCCATCGCGCGCAACCGCGAGATCATGGGCGCGACCAACCCGACGGACGCGGCCGAGGGCACGATCCGCAAGGCCTTCGCGCTGTCGATCGGCGAGAACTCGGTGCACGGCTCCGACGCGCCGGAGACCGCCAGCCAGGAAATCGCCTACTGGTTCTCCGAGACCGAGATCGTCGGCTGAGCGTTTCGGCTCACGGGGACTGATGCAAAGGGAGGCCTTCGAGCCTCCCTTTGTCGTTCCGGGCAGCCTCAGCGGCTGCCGGCGAACGAGGTGAGGATGACGATCAGGATGATCGAGTAGAGCAGCACGCTGCCGACCACGAGCAGGATCTGGTAGTTACGGCCGACCGTGTTGCGCGTCACCTCGCGGGCCTGATGCAGCAGGTTCGGCCAGGTGTACGAGACGAAGTCGCCCTGCGTCATGACCGAGACTACCTTGCCGCTGTCGTCGACGATCGGCAGGCGGCGGAAGCGCTCGTTCGACATGATCCGCATCCATTCGATCAGGTCGTCGTCGGCCTTGGCGACGCGCACGCCGGCGGTCATGATCTCGTCGAGCCGTGTGGTGGTCGGATCTCGTTCGCGCGCGACGAGGCGGTTGAGGATGTCGCGCTCGGTGACGACGCCGAGCAGCTTCTGGTTGCCGTCGATCACCATGACCGACCCGATGTTCCGCTTGGCCATCTGCATGGCGGCGTCGATCACCAGCACGTCCGGGCCGAAGCTCAGCGGCTTGGGCTTGTCGCGAAATTCCGGCCGATCCCTGATCTTCATGACGGTGCCTCCTCCCACAAGATCGGGAGAAGTGTAAACCAAACATGACAGGGGCGGAAGCTGCAGAGACCTGCGGGCCTGACAGCGGGCGGGGCGATGCTACAGCCGGTGCCAGCGATCGGCGGCGTGGTCGTCGGTGTCGCGCGATTCCACCCAGCCGCCGGTGGTGCCGTCGATCAGGTGCTCGCGCTTCCAGAACGGCGCGCTGGTCTTGAGAAAGTCCATCAGGAAGGACGCCGCGTCGAAGGCCGCCTGCCGGTGCGCGGCGGTGCAGGCGACGAAGACGATCTCCTCGCCGGGCGCGACCAGGCCGAAACGGTGGATCGCCGTGCAGCCCATCAGCGGCCAGCGCGACAGCGCCTCCTGCGCGATGCGCCCGATCTCGCGCTCGGCCATGCCGGGATAGTGTTCGAGTTCGAGCGCCTTCAGGCGGCCGCCCTCGTCGCGGCAATAGCCGGAGAAGGTGACCACGGCGCCGACCTCGCCGGTTCCCGACACGGCGGCGATCTCGGCGGCGATGTCGATACGGCCGGCCTGGATCCGCACCACCGGTTGGATGGTCGCCTCGCTCATGCTCAACCGCCGGTCATCGGGGGGAAAAGCGCCACCTCGCAGGCCCCGGCGAGCGGCTCCGAATGGTCGACATGTTCCTGGTCGATGGCGACCCGGATGATCTCCGGCGCCTGCAACGCGGCGTCATAGCCGGGGCCGCGGCCCTTCAGCCAGTGCAGGAGATCGCTGACGGTCTCTACGCCGGCCGGCAGCTCGACTTCCTCTTCCGACAGCCCGATGCGTTCGCGGACCCAGGCAAAATAGGCGAGCTTCATGACGTTCCGTCTCCGCTTCGTCGCGCCGGCGCCGTCCGCCCGGGACGAACGCCCGATGCCTCAGTCGTCGATGTGGCGCAGGCCGGCGCGGAAGTAGTCGTAGCCGGTGTAGAGGGTCACCAGCGCCGACACCCACAGCAGGCCGATCCCGAGATCGGTTATGTAGGGGAAGACCTTGTCGCCGGCAGGTCCGGCCAGCAGGAATCCGACCGCCACCATCTGGATCGTCGTCTTCCACTTGGCGAGCCGGGTGACCGGCACCGAGACCTTCAGCTCCGCCAGATATTCGCGCAGTCCCGACACCAGGATCTCGCGGCACAGGATGACGATCGCCGCCCAGATGCTCCAGCCGGCAATGGTGCCGTCGGCGGCCAGCAGCAGCAGCGCCGCGGCGACCAGGAGCTTGTCGGCGATGGGGTCGAGCATGCGGCCGATCGTCGAGGTCTGCTGCCAGGCCCTCGCCAGATAGCCGTCGAAGAAATCGGTGACGCTGGCGCCGACGAAGATCGCCAGTGCCGACCAGCGGGCATAGTCCGGACTGCGAAGCTGGCCTTCCATGAAGAAGCACAGCACCACCAGCGGGACGCAGACGATCCGCGCATAGGTCAGGAGATTGGGAAGGCTGAGAGCCCGAGATGCCATGATGGGGTCCAGATCGCAGATGCGCCCCCTAGAAGCGCGGGCAGGTGGGTCGCGTCAACCGCGGTGATCGTCTGATGTGTCGAAGATGCGTTCATCCCCGCTCGTGGAAGTGGTCGTAGATCGACTTCGCCATCGCGGCGGAAATGCCGTCGACGGCGAGCAGGTCGCTGAGACCGGCGCGCGAGACCGCCTTGGCGGTACCGAAATGGTGCAGCAGCGCGCGTTTGCGCGACGGGCCGATGCCCTCGACCTCGTCGAGCGGATTCTTCACCAGCTCCTTCTTCCGCCGGGCGCGGTGGGTGCCGATGGCGAATCGGTGCGCCTCGTCGCGCAGCCGCTGCAGGAAGTAGAGCACCGGGTCGCGCGGCGGCAGGGTGAAGGGCTCGCGGTCGCCGGTCACGAAGCGCTCGCGGCCGGCATCGCGGTCGACGCCCTTGGCGACGCCGATCATCGTCACCCGGTCGGCGATGCCGAGTTCTTCCAGGATGCTGCGCACCGCCGAAACCTGGCCCTTGCCGCCGTCGATGAGGATGAGGTCCGGCCAGGCCGGCAGGCCGGCCTCCGACAGAGCCTCCTCGTCGTCGCCGCCGTCGTCCGTCGCTGCCTCGGGCATCGGCGCCTCGGCCTCCTCCTTCAACAGGCGCGAGAACCGCCGCGTCAGCATCTCCTGCATCATCGCGAAGTCGTCGCCGGGGGTGATGTCGACGCCCTTGATGTTGAACTTGCGATACTGGTTCTTCACGAAGCCCTCTGGCCCGGCGACGATCATCGCGCCGACCGCGGCGGTGCCCATGATGTGGGAGTTGTCGTAGACCTCGATCCGCCGCGGCGTCCGCGCCAGGCCGAAGGTCTCCTGCACGCCTTTCAGCAGGCGCGCCTGCGACGACGTCTCGGCGAGCCGCCGGCCGAGCGCCTCGCGGGCGTTGCTCGATGCGTGGTCGACCAGCTCCTTCTTCAGCCCGCGCGCCGGCACCTCGATCTTGACCCGCCGCTCGGCCCGCACGCTCAGCGCGTCGGCGAGCAGCGGCTCGTCCTCGACGGCGATCGGCAGCAGCACCAGGCGCGGCGCCGGCTTGTCGTCGTAGAACTGCGCGAGGAACGCCCCGAGCACGGCTTCCGGCTCCAGCGAGGGATCGGCCTTGGGGAAATAGGCGCGGTTGCCCCAGTTCTGCCCGGTGCGGAAGAAGAATACCTGGATGCAGGTGAGCCCGCCCTCCTGGTGGATGGCGAAGACGTCGGCTTCCTCGATACCCGCCGGGTTGATGCCCTGGTGCGCCTGGACATGCGACAGCGCCGCCAGCCGGTCGCGATAGATCGCCGCCCGCTCGAAATCGAGATCCTGCGAGGCGGCCTGCATCGCCGTCGCCAAGCCGCTCTTGATCTGGCTCGATCGGCCCGACAGGAACGCCTTCGCCTCGCCGACCAGTTCGCGATAGTCGGCGATCGAGATCTCGCCGGTGCAGGGCGCCGAGCAGCGCTTGATCTGGTGCAGCAGGCAGGGCCGGGTGCGCGTCTCGTAGACGGAATCGGTGCAGGTCCGCAGCAGGAAGGCCCGCTGCAGCGAGTTGATCGTGCGGCCCACCGCGCCGGCCGAGGCGAACGGGCCGAAATAGCTGCCCTTCCGCGACCGCGCCCCCCGGTGCTTCATGATAGCCGGCGCCTCGTGATCCTCGCTGACCAGGATGTAGGGGAACGACTTGTCGTCCCGCATCAGAACGTTAAAGCGCGGGCGCAACCGCTTGATCAGATTCGCTTCGAGCAGCAGCGCCTCGGTCTCGGTGCGCGTCGTCACGAATTCCATCTGCCGCGTATCGCGGATCATCCGGGCGATGCGCTGGGTGTGACCACCGAGTCGTGTGTAGCTGACGACGCGCTTCTTCAGCGAGCGCGCCTTGCCGACATAGAGGACTTCGCCGTCCTTGCCGAACATGCGGTAGACGCCTGGCCGGTTGGGCAGGCGCTTGGCCAGCGCCACGATCAGGTCGACGCCGGTCAGGCCGCTGGCCGCGACGCCGCCGGCATCGTCCCACTCGATCGAGGCGAGGAGCTCGGCGCTGCTGGCGGTGACGGCGACCGCGTCGGCCGTCGCGTCCGCCTCCTCGGCAAGATCGTCGTCGTCGAGATCGTCGATGTCGGCTGGCTCGTTCATGTCGTCCTGACGGCGCCTTGGCCCGCGCCGGGTTGGGTTGGTCATTCTAGGCGGGCTCACCGCCCGGTTTCCCATATATGATTCGCGCATCGGCCGAATGCACGGGGTCGCGAGCATGACCTGATCGTGCCCGGCCGACCGGCAGCGGCATCTGTGGCCGACCGGCAACGCTCTCGTTCTATTTCGGATTATTTCCGTCCGATGGGAGCCTTTGCCCGACAATCGGACTTTTCCCATAGGAGATCGTTCCCACCTTTCCGGCAATGAACCGGAACGGGCGTCTGAAAGGCCTGGACATGGTGAAGCTTCGACATCTTGCCGCTGGTGCGGCGCTGGTGCTGCTCGGCACCCCGGCGTTCGCAGCCGATGCCGTGACGGGTGAGAGCGTGCCGTCCCCCGTGACGATCGGTGCGGCCGCGACACCGATCTATGTCTGGTCGGGCCCGTATGCCGGCGGCTTCGTCGGCTACAACAGCGCCAATTTCGACCAGAGCGGCGGCGGCAGCTTCGATGGCGACGGCTTCGTCGGCGGCGTTTATGCCGGCTACAATCTTCAGACCGACCGGCTGGTCTACGGTCTCGAGGCCGATATCGGCGGCTCAGGCGTCGGTGCGGACGGCTTCAATGTCGCGACGGGCTCGGCAATCTCGTCGGACGGCAACGTCTTCGGGTCGCTGCGGGGCCGCGTCGGCGTCGCGGTCGATCCGTTCCTCGTCTTCGCCACGGCGGGTGTCGCCGCGTCGCGCAACGAGTTGTCGCTGAACGGCTTCTCCGACGAGCAGACCAGCGTCGGCTACACCGTCGGCGCGGGCGTCGAGGCGCAGGTCACCGACAGCATCACCTCGCGGCTCGAGTACCGCTATTCCGACTACGGCAGCGAGACCTACGACCTCGGCAACACCTCCGTCTCGTCGGGTTTCGACGAGCACTCGATCCGGGCCGGTATCGCCCTCAAGTTCTGAGCCTCGCCGGCGTGGCCGGCGTTGCAGGATTCGCGTCCTCGGCACGAGAAGGGTGACCCCGATCGCGGGGCGGGGTGCCGCAGTTGACCGCTCGTCCAGCCACCGCTGCAACGGCGCTGCCGGAGCAACCGCGAGTGCGCGTGCCGGCCGCCTTTACCGTCTTCTTCAGTTTTCCTCGGTACTACCCGTCCTGTGAAGCAATGAACGGGACGGGGAAGCCGAAATTCGCATGCCGGAAGCTCATCATCTTATCGTGATCTGGCAATCCATCGGCGTGATGGCGGTCTGCGCCCTGGGGTTCGGTATCCTGCAGCAACGCATGCAAGATACGCTCGCGCGCGGCATCGTGCTCGGGATCATCTTCGGATGTGGTGCGGTGCTCAGCATGCTGTCCCCGATCGTCTATGCCACAGGGCTGATCATGGATGCCCGTTCGATCCTCGTCGGCTTCGCCGCACTGTTCGGCGGACTGCCGGCCGCCGTCGTCGCGTCGGCGTTCGCCATCATCTGCCGGGCCTGGATCGGCGGCATAGGCACCCCGATCGGCATCCTCGGCATTCTGGTCGTTGCCGTCATGGGTCTGTTGTGGCGCGGGCGACGTCGGGACGAACGTGTAGGAGCGGTCCCGATCGCCAGCTTCGCCGCCTTCGGGCTCCTCTCCTCCTTCCATCTGCTGCTGATGCTCGCACTGCCGATCCCGGATCCCTTCGGCTACTTCCTCAGGGCCTGGGTCATCATGACCCCCGTCTTCATCGCCGGATCGGTCGTGATGGGGATGATGATGCAGCGCGAGCACAACCTCGTCCTGCGCGAACAGGCACTCGAAAGGGAGGCGCTGACCGACCCGCTGACCGGTCTCGCCAACCGCCGCGCCCTGGATGGCTTGCTCGAGCGCGCCGTGGTGCCGGCACGAGGCGAGACAGAGGGACCGAGCCTGCTGATGGTCGACGTGGACCATTTCAAGCAGGTGAACGACACGTTCGGCCACAAGGAAGGCGACCTGGCCCTGCAGCAGATATCGGCGGTCCTGTGCGCGACGGTGCGCGATGGCGACACCGTCTCGCGCTATGGCGGGGAAGAGTTCTGCCTGCTGCTGCCCGGCACGTCCCAGGCCGCCGCGATGGCCGTCGCCGAGGAGATCCGGCAGGCCCTCGCACGAGACAGCATTTCGCTTGGCGGACAGTGTCTCCACCTGACGGTCAGCGTCGGCGTGGCGTCGGCGCCGGTTTCGGGCGGATCCGCGACGGAACTTTTCGCGGCGGCCGATCGGGCGCTCTACCGGGCAAAGCGCCTCGGCCGCAACCGGGTGCTGGCCGATGACGGGCGGGACCACGGGCTCGACGACCGGCTCTTGCCGTTCCGGCGCGCCCAACCGGAGCCGGAACTCGAATCCACGCTTCCCTGACCGGCACTTCCCGAAGAGGCGTCTTCGGCTAGGCGTGCGGTACGAGGCCGGCCATGGTCGGATGGGCCGCGCAGAAATCGTCGAGCCAGGCGGCAAGACGCGGGAACTCGCCGGCAGCCTTTCCGGGGAAGCGGATGTTCATCCAGCCGAGCAGCCCGGCCAGCGCGAAATGCGCCGTGGTGAGTTCGGGGGTGAGCTCGTCGAGCCGCTGGTCGAGCACCATCAGCCCGCGCTCGCCCTTGCGGGTCTGCTTGTCGACCCAGCCGTCATAGCGCTTTTCCTCGGGCCGGTAGCGGACCTCGTAGACGGTCAGGAGCAGGGCATCGATGACGCCGTCGACCGTCGCCTCGAAGGTCTTCACCGCCCGCCAGGCCTCGAGCGTCTGCGGCACCAGCTGGTTGCCGCTCATCCGGTCGAACAGGTCGCAGATGACGCTGCTGTCGAAGACCGGACAGCCATCATCGGTCACCAGGCTGGGGATCTTGCCGAGCGGGTTGGCGGCCAGGAGGTCGGTCGGCTCGGCGGAGGTGTCGACGGTGACCTCGTCGAGCTCGAAACCGCAATGGCTGGCCGCCATGCGGACCTTGGCGGCGAAGGGGGAGGCGGCGGCGTAGTACAGACGCATGAGAGACGCAGAACCTATTTTGTGACGTAGCCGGGATAGGCGTAGGTGCGGCCTTCCGGCTGGAAGCGGCGGAGCGATTCGCAATTGGCGCCGTAAACGTGCCAGGCGTCGAGGCCGAGCACGCAGCCCTCGGCGCGCCATGCCTTCACCGGCGACAGGAAGCCCATGTAGCCGCCGGCGGCAGCGTAACCCATCGGATAGGCTATCATGTAGTAGACCGTGCGCTGGATGCCGTCCGAGATCAACGCCGTGGCCTGGCAGTAGCGCCGCTCGATGGGAGCCTGCGGCAGCACGTCCGCGGCGTCCTGCGGGAAATAGGCCTTCTCGAACATGCCGCTGAACTCGAGGATCGACAGCGGCGCTTCGAGCACGCGCGGCGCACCGTATTCGAACTGGTCCTCGACCTGGGCGAGGACCTTGGCGTTATCGCAAGCCGGCAGCGTCGTGCTGGCCTGCGACGGCGCACGGGAGCGTATCGTGTCGGCGGCCTTCGAGGGGACGGTTACGGCGAAGGCGGCCAGGAGCACGGCGGCGAAGACGAGGGAAGGACGCATGGCGGAGCCTTTCGCGGCAGGAGCGGCGGGTCGTTGCCCGAGCGTTATCACGAATGCCGGGCGTGGCGACTACGGCTTATCGGCGGGAAGCGCAAAAACCCGCGCTGTTGCCGTCGGGCCATGGCCGAGCAGCGGCACCAGCCGCGTCAGGATCGCTTCCGCCTCCGCCGCGAACACGTAGGGCGGGTTGACGACGGCGAGTCCGGTGCCGACGAAGCGCTCGTCCGGGCCGTAGGGCTCGCGCAGGAATTCGGCGACGACGATCTCTCCGGCGCCGAGGCCGGCGAGGGCCCGGTGCAGGGCCGCGACGGCGGCCTGGCGCTTCAGCGGATACCAGACCGCGTAGATGCCGCCCGGCCAGCGGCGATAGGCGCGGGCGAGGCCGGCGGCGATGTCTTCGATCTCGCTGCTCTTCTCGAAGGGTGGGTCGATCAGCACCAGGCCGCGCTTCTCCTTCGGCGGCAGATGCGAGCCGAGCGCCAGCCAGGCGTCGAGCTCGATCGCCTTCACCTGGACGTCGCCGGCGAACAGCGCCCGCAAGGCCGCGGCGTCGGCAGGGTGCAACTCGTAGGCCGACAGCCGGTCCTGGCGGCGCAGCAGCCGGCGCGCGATCAGCGGCGAACCGGGATAGCGATGCCCGGCAAGGTCCGGCGCGATCGCCTCGAGATAGGCGGCAAACAGCGGGTCCGCCGCCAGCTCGGCCGCCGCCGGGGCGAGCCGGTCGACGCCGTCCCTGGATTCGCCGGTGCGCTGCGCCTCGTCGGCGGCGAGATCGTAGAGGCCGCGGCCGGCATGCGTGTCGAAGACGCGGAACGGCTTGTCCTTGCGCTTCAGGTATTCGATCAGCCGGGTCAGCAGGACATGCTTGACCACGTCGGCGAAGTTTCCCGCATGATAGGCATGCCGATAGTTCACGCGTCACCTCTCGCCGGCGTCCCGCCGCCGGCCGATTGGGCGTTCGTCTATGGCGAACGCTGTGTTCAGGGCCTTACCGCAGTGCGGCAAATGCCCAGATGATGCTGGGAACGGGGCTTTGCGCCCTCATCGCATTCAGGAGACAGCCCCGCAATGGCACAGGCCAAACTGTTCGAACCCTTCGATCTCGGACCCATCCAGCTTTCCAACCGCGTCGTCATGGCGCCGTTGACCCGCAGCCGCGCCACCGACGACGGCGACCTCAAGGACATGCACGTCGAGTATTACCGCCAGCGCGCCGGCGCCGGGCTGATCATCACCGAGGCGACGAACATCTCGCCGGAGGGCCGCGGCTACGCCTGGACCCCCGGCATCTTCACCGACCGCCAGGTCGCCGACTGGAAGCGCGTCACCGACGCAGTCCACGAGGAAGGCGGCAAGATCGTCATGCAGCTATGGCACGTCGGGCGCGTTTCGCATCCCGACCTGCAGCCGGGCGGCGCGCTGCCGGTCGCCCCGTCGGCGGTGAAGCCGGAAATGACCGCCTTCACCAATGACGGCATGAAGGACATTCCGGTGCCGCGGGCGCTCGACAAGGACGAGCTGCCGCGCGTCGTCGCCGACTACGTCAAAGCGGCCGAGAACGCCAAGGCCGCCGGCTTCGACGGCGTCGAGATCCATTCGGCCAATGGCTACCTGCTGGACCAGTTCCTGCGCGACGGCGCCAACCAGCGCACCGACGAATATGGCGGCTCGATCGAGAACCGCATGCGCTTCCCGCTCCAGGTCGTCGACGCGGTCGTCGGCGTGTGGGGCCCCGAGCGCGTCGGCATCCGGATCTCGCCGGTGAGCCCGGCCAACGACCTGCGCGACAGCAATCCCGAGCCGCTGTTCACCCGCTATGTCGAGGAACTCTCGAAGCGCAAGCTGGTCTATCTGCACGTCATCGAGGGCGAGACCCGCGGCAACCGCGACCCGGACAAGTTCAAGGCGTGGACGCTGAAGGAGCATTTCGACGGCGTCTACATGGGCAACAACCGCTACGACCGCGATCTCGCGATCGAGCGGGTGGAGAAGGGCGAGACCGATCTCGCCTGCATCGGCCGGCTGTTCATCTCCAACCCCGACTTGGTGACGCGCTTCGTGCTCAACGCGCCGCTCGCCGAGTGGGACGAGAAGACGTTCTACGGTGGTGGCGAGGAAGGCTACATCGACTATCCGTCGCTCAGCCAGGAAGAGCGCGCGCGCTACGCGGCCTGAGCCGCAACAACGCCTTTAGGATGGGGGTCGGACCGCAAGGTCCGGCCCCTTTTTCGTGGAGGCGGGTGGTTTCCTGCAGCCGGACGAATGGCAGCGATCGACAATTTGAATTGGGGTCGCGGCGTCGCTTGCGCTATCAATCGGCGATGAACAAGCCGCTCCCCGTCGCCATCGGGCACTCCGCCTGTCCGCATGATTGCCCGTCCACCTGCGCGCTGGACGTCGAGATTCTCGAGAACCGCACCATCGGCCGGGTGCGCGGGGCGGCCGCCAACGACTACACCGCAGGGGTGATCTGCGCCAAGGTCGCCCGCTACGCCGAGCGCATCCACCACCCGGACCGGCTGCTGAAGCCGATGCAGCGGGTCGGCGGCAAGGGCGAGGGCGGCTGGCGCGAGATCGGCTGGGACGACGCGCTCGACCTCGTCGCCGAAAAGTTCATGGCGGCCGAGGCGCGGTACGGTTCCGAGGCGGTCTGGCCGTATCACTATGCTGGTACGATGGGCCTCGTGCAGCGCGACGGCATCCATCGGCTGCGCCACGCCAAGCGCTATTCCGGCCAGTTCGACACGATCTGCACCAACATGGCCTGGACCGGCTGGTTCGCTGGCGCCGGCGCAATGCGCGGGGCCGACCCGCGCGAGATGGCACAGTCGGACTGCGTGGTGATCTGGGGCACCAACGCGGTGGCGACGCAGGTCAACGTGATGACCCACGCCGCCCGGGCTCGCAAGGAGCGCGGCGCCAGGATCGTCGTCATCGACGTCTACGACAACGCCACGATGCAGCAGGCGGACCTCGCGCTGAAGCTCCGCCCCGGCACCGACGCGGCGCTCGCCTGCGCGCTGATGCACGTGGCGTTCCGCGACGGCACCGCCGACCGCGACTATCTCGCCCGCTACACCGACGACCCGGCCGGGCTGGAGGCGCACCTGGCGTCCCGCACGCCCGAGTGGGCCGCCGCCATCACCGGGCTGGCGGCCGAGGACATCGAGGCCTTCGCGGCCCTCGTCGGACGCACGCCACGGACCTTTTTCCGGCTCGGCTACGGCTTTACCCGCCAGCGCAACGGCGCCGTCGCCATGCACGCGGCGATGTCGGTGCCGGCGGTGTATGGCAACTGGCGGCACGTGGGCGGCGGCGCCTTCCACTCCAACTCCGACATCTTCGGCCTCGACAAGTCCGAGATCATGGGCACGGCCGACCGCGATCCGTCGATCCGCTATCTCGACCAGTCGCGCATCGGCCCGGTGCTGACCGGCGACGCGGCGGCGCTGTCGAACGGCCCGCCGGTGACGGCGATGCTGATCCAGAACACCAATCCGGCCAATGTCTGTCCGGAGCAGCGGCTGGTGCGCCGGGGCTTCCTGCGCGACGACCTGTTCACCTGCGTCCACGAACAGTTCATGACCGACACGGCCAAGCTCGCCGACCTGGTGCTGCCGGCGACGATGTTCCTCGAGCACGACGACATCTATCGCGGCGGCGGCCAGAACCACATCGTGCTCGGGCCGAAACTGGTCGAGCCGCCGGAGACGGTGCGCACCAACCACTTCGTCATCGAGGAACTGGCCAGGCGCCTCGGCGTCGCGGACCGGCCCGGCTTCGGCCTCTCCGAACGGACGCTGATCGACTCGATGCTGAAGGCCGCCGGCGACACGGAAGGTTTTGAGGGCCTTCAGCGCGAGCGCTGGATCGACCGCCAGCCGCCCTTCGAGACGGCGCACTTCCTCTCGGGCTTCGACTGGCCTGACGGCAGGTTCCGTTTCCGCCCGGACTGGACCGGCTCGCTGGCGCCGAACCGGCCGCCGGAGAGCCTGGGGGCGCAGGGACCGGTCGCCGGCCTGCCGGAGTTCCCCGACCACGTCGACCTGATCGAGACGGCCGACGACGACCACCCCTACCGGCTGGCGACCTCGCCGGCGCGGCAGTTCCTCAACTCGACCTTCGCCGAGACGCGCGGCTCGCGCTCCCGGGAAGGCCGGCCGGAACTGCTCGTCCATCCCGAGGACGCGCTGCGCGAGAGCCTCGGGGACGGCCAGTTGGTCACCATCGGCAACAGCCGCGGCGAGGTGCGGCTGCCGGTGAAGGTCAGCGAGACGGTCAAGCCGGGCGTGCTGGTCCACGAGGGGTTGTGGGCGAATACCGATTTCCTCGACGGGGAGGGGATCAACGTCCTCACCGGCTCGGACCCGGTCGCGCCCTTCGGCGGCGCGGCGTTCCACGACAACAAGGTGTGGCTGCGGGCCGAGCCGGTCTGAGCGCCGGCCCGGTTCGCCTCGCTTCCCGGCGCGGCAAAGCTCGCGGCTGCCGCATTCGGTGACGCGACGGTGCCGGGACCGCTTTGTCAGGGCGCCTTGATTGCCACCGGCCCGGTCGTCACCACCCGCAGCTTCCAGTCCTCGGCCCGCGAGCCCGCAAGGTCGAGCCGGCCGACGAGGTATTTCAGCCGGTCGGTGTCGGCGCCCTTGCCGGTGCAGAACCGGTCCTGCAGGTAGAAGGGCGGCGTCGCCTGGTAGTAGAGCGTCGCCTCGACCGAGGCCGGCGTGCTGCCCGCGGGCAGGTCGGCCAGCGGCACGGCGTAGACCAGGCTGTCGCCGCCGCCGGTCTGGTAGTCCGGGTCGTCGCCGACGCCGTAGGAGCCGGTCTCCAGCGCCAGTTCCTCCCCGGCGCCCAGCGCCGCCGCGATCAGCTTGCGGTCGTCGACCCCGAGATAGCCGTGCGGCAGCAGCCGGTTGTCCTTCACCGACGAGCAGATCGACAGGAAGCTCGTCGTCAGCATGCCCGCAGGCGTCGTGCCGGGCCCGCAGATCGGCGGCTCCGGCCCCTCCGGCGGGGTGGAGACCAACTCCTGGTAGACCTGCACCTGGTCCTGCCGGGTGATCTCCTGGTAGTGCGGCTGGTGCAGCCGCCGCTCGGGCTCGACGCGCGCCGAACAATCCGCCGTCCACCAATTCTCGCCGGTCACCGGCGCGCCCGAGGCATCGACCAGCACGCCGGCGCCGTCGGTGCGACCCGAGGCCCACAGCGTCTCGCCGCCTGCGTCGAGCACCCGGAATTCAACGAAGGCCCGGCGGAAGCCGACGCCGGACGGGAACTTGTGGCCGGCCTTGTTCTCGACATTCACCGTTGCCTTCAACATCTTGCCGTCGCTCGTGATTTCCGTCGCCATGATCGCCGCGGTGCCGTCGGTTGCAAGGTCCAGCATCGCCCGTTCGGTGCGCAGCAGCGGGTCTAGGCCCTTCTTGCCGAGCATCGGGTCGGGCAGGCCGATTCCCAGTATGTCCGGAAACTGCTGAGCGATCTTGATGAGGAAGACGTTGAGCCCGACCAGCGTGTGACGGGCGAAGCCGTCGCGCTCAGCAAGGTCGATCTCCTCCGGCGGCCGGACGTTCTCGGCCTGCGGGAAGTTGGAATACTCCTGAATGCTGGCGATCTTGCTGCGATAGGGCACGCCGGCCGCATCGCGCGACGGCATGTGGCAGCCCTGGCAGGATTCGGCGGCGCTGCCGGGGCCGAGCGGCAGGGGCCCGTCCGGGCTCTCGCCGGTGCGATAGGCGCTGAACGCCCACTCGGGATAGGTGGTCTGCTCGTAGGTGTGGGCGATCACCTTGGCATCCTGCATCACCGGCAGGTGCACGGTGTGGCAGGTGCCGCAGATCTCCGAGCTCGCGATCGCCGTATCGTGGGCGGGGATGTTGCCGAAGGCCGCCTTCATCGGCGTGGTCTTGGGATTCTCGAACGGCCCGATCAGCCGGTCCGGGGCGCCGACCAGGAAGCTGCCGGTGAAGGTGCGCGCGAAGCCGGTATTGTCGGGGTTGAGGAATGCCTGCCGCTCGGCGACACAGGCATTCTGCGGCTCATTCGCCGCGGCCTTGCCGGCCTCGCCGAGCGCCATGCGGTGGCAGGCCGTGCAGGAGATGCCGTCGCGCGCCAGCGCCCCGAACTTGGCGTGTTCGGCGGTGGGATTGCCGTCCGGGTAGGGGACCGCGTCGACCATCTCCCGCCGGAAAGGCGCACAGGCGCCGCCGTCCGCCGACCCGTCGATATGGAACTGCCGCTGGCCGGTGATTCCGTGGCAGCCGAGGCAGGTGTCCTGAACGACGTCGCTGGCGCCGGGATGGAAGCTCTGCGTCTCGCTCGCCAGCTGCGCGAAGAAGAACGGGTCGCGGCCGGCGAGACCCATCGGCGACGAGCGCCAGGTCGCATAGGGCGACAGGTTTTCCAGGTTCGCGCCATGCGGGTTCGGCGCCGTCATGTCGAATTGCAGCCCGGTGCTGCCGGCGTCGTGGCAGCCGAGGCACTGGCTGGAGCTGAGGAACGTGTCGGCCGCCGTCGGCCCGCCGGCGGCCACCCATGTCTGGTCGTAGGTCTGCGACGGCATCGGCGCGACGCTGCCGGGATCGACCGCACCCGCGACATAGGCGCGGAGCGCTTCCAGCACGTCCCGGTCGGGCGCCGGTAGCGGCTGGCCGTGCCGGCGCACCGGGTCTTCCTGGGTGGTCACGGCGTCATGATGCGACTCCGCCGGCGGCTGCGGCGGCACGTTCTGGCTGAGGAAGACCAGCGAGCGCCCCGGTTCGCCGAGAATGTTCTTCGGCGAGGCGAAGGTGTGGTTGTTCTCGGCGGAGGCGTGGCAGTTCAGGCAATATTGCGCGAAGCCCATGTTCGGCAGCGGGTTGCTCGGCGCGGGCGGCCAGTCGGGCGCCCAGCCGCTGTCCGGCCCGAAGCCGTACCAGCCCCAGAACCAGCCGTCGAAGGAGGCCTCGGCATCGCGGATCATCACCGCTGCGCCGCTGGTCGGGAACAGCCGCTCCGGCGGCACGGCAACGCAGTCCGCGGCCGGCGCCGGGAACATCTCCTTGACCATCATCGCGCCGTCCGGGACCGGCGGCGGCGTTGCGGGCGTGGCGCCGTCCTCGCTGCGGTTGGCGACCAGCCAGTCGGCCATCTCCGGCGAATACCAGATCACCACCGGCGCATGCGTGCCGTGATCGGTGCCGGTCCATTGCCCGTCGGCAAAGCGGGCGGTGAACGGGCCGGTATCGCGGACCGTGCGGTCGCGTCGCCAGCCGGCTTCGGTGTCGCGGTGGCAGTACTGGCCGAAGAACTGGTCGAGCTTTGCCTCGTACTGGTCGAGCGGCAGGGCGGACGGCTTGCGCACCGCCTCGGCGAGGCTGGCGCAGGCCGCCGGATCCTCCGGCAGCAGCGGTTCGGGGCGCTCGGCCAGGCAGGAGCCGGCCCGGGCTGTCTCGATCGCCATGAGTAGGGCAGCAACGCTCAGGACCGTCAGCCGCAGGCGGCGAGGATGGTGCAGACGGACACTCGGAAGAACACGCATCGCCGCTCCGGGCCGCCTGTCCCGGCGCCCCCTGGCGCCGGCGGAGCAGCGCCTCGTCGTGGTCCCGAAGGCTCGGCACTCGACGCAGGGAGGCAGTCCGCTCGGCCTGCCCGCGGCTGGCAGACCGATGCCCGAACTATCGCAGACGGAAGGGTCCGTCGCCAGCTTGCCTTTGCGTAAAATCTTGCGGTGTACGGTTCGCCGGCCTGCTGGCCGAAGCCGTCCGTCCTAGCCCCGACGGGCGTCCGGCGAGACCAGCATCAGCGGGCTCTCCGCCGGACCATCTCCTTCGTCCGGCTCCGGTCGCCGGCGCTCCGTCACGGCGCGGCCGTTGGTCATGCGCACCGTGCCGTCGAGGACCAGTCTCAGGGCATGCGGGTAGAGCCGGTGCTCGGCGCGCAGCAGCCGTTCGGACAGGCTGGCGGCCGTGTCGCCGGCTTCCACGGCGATCGCCGCCTGGGCGATGATCGGCCCTTCGTCCATGCGCTCGGTGACGAAGTGCACGGTGCAGCCATGGATCCGCATGCCGGCGGCCAGCGCCCGCTCGTGCGTCTCGAGGCCGGGAAACAGCGGCAGCAGCGACGGGTGGATGTTGATCAGTCGTCCGGCATAGCGCTGCACGAAGGCTGCCGACAGGAGACGCATGTAGCCGGCAAGGCAGACGACGTCCGGATCGAGATCGGCCAGCGCGGCGAGCACCGCCGCCTCGTGCGCGTCGCGGTTCTCGTAGGCCTTCTGGTCGACGCCGATGGTCGCGATGCCGTGCCGCCGCGCCGTCTCGAGGCCGGGGGCATCCGGCTTGTTGGCGATCACCCCGACGATCTGGCCGGGATAGGCGGGGTCCATCGAGGCCGCAATCAGCGCGTTCATGTTCGAGCCGCGCCCCGATATCAGGACGACGACGCGCTTGCGGCGGACGCTGCTCATGCCAGCGCCAGCCTGCCGTTGAAGGTGACGGCCTCGCCCTTGCGCTCCAGCACGCGCCCGAGCGGCACCACCGTTTCGCCGGCCGCCTGCAGCAAGGCGCCGACCGTCGCCGCGTCGGCCTCCGAGACCACCACGATCATGCCAATGCCGCAGTTGAAGGTGCGCAGCATCTCGGCTTCCGCGACCCCTCCGGTCCGCGACAGCCAGCCGAAGACCGGCGGTACCGGCACGGCGAAGAGGTCGATGTCGGCGCGCAGCGTGTCCGGCAGGACGCGCGGAATGTTCTCGACGAAGCCGCCGCCGGTGATGTGCGCCAGCGCCTTGATGCCGGCGGTCTCGGCGAAGACCGACAGCAGCGGCTTGACGTAGATCCGCGTCGGCTCGATCAGCGCCGCGCCGAGGCTGCGTCCGGTGTCGAAGGGCGCCGGGTCGCCATAGCCGACGCCGGACAATTCGACGATGCGCCGCACCAGCGAATAGCCGTTGGAATGGACGCCGGAGGAGGCGAGCCCGAGGATCATGTCGCCGGCGGCGATGCCGCCGGCCGGCAGCAGCCGGTCGCGCTCCACCGCGCCCACCGCGAAGCCGGCGAGGTCGTAGTCCCTGTCGGCGTAGAGCCCCGGCATCTCCGCCGTCTCGCCGCCGATCAGCGCGCAGCCGGCCTGCCGGCAGCCCTCGGCGATGCCGCGGACGATGGCCTCGCCCTCCGCCGGGTCGAGCTTGCCGGTGGCGTAGTAGTCGAGGAAGAACAGCGGCTCGGCGCCCTGCACGACGAGGTCGTTGACGCACATCGCCACGAGGTCGATGCCGATCGTGTCGTGGATGCCGGTCTCGATCGCCACCCGCAGCTTGGTGCCGACGCCGTCATTGGCGGCGACCAGCAGCGGATCGGTGAAGCCGGCCGCCTTGAGGTCGAACAGCCCGCCGAAGCCGCCGATCTCGCCGTCCGCGCCGCGCCGCGCGGTGGCCCGCACATGCGGCTTGATGCGTTGGACGAGCTCGTTGCCGGCGTCGATGTCGACCCCGGCGTCGCGATAGGTCAGAGCATTGGTGTTGTCGGCCATGGTCCCGCCTCTGTTCGCGCCGAGTTGACATGATCGCCGGCCGCGAGCAAGACCCGGGGCATGGCAAGCGGGATCGGCACAGGCGTCGGGCAGGCCGCGAACGGGACGACGGGGCAGTTGGGGATCGCCCGATGACCGTCCCGAACCTCATCTCGATCGCCCGGCTGCTGGCCGTCCCGGTACTGGTCTGGGCGTTGATCGACGGGCGTGCCGGCCTTGCCTTCCTGATCTTCATCGTGGCCGGCATTTCGGACGCGGTCGACGGGGCGATCGCCCGCCGCTTCAACCAGCGCTCCGCACTCGGCGCCTATCTCGACCCGATCGCCGACAAGGCGCTGCTGATCACCATCTTCGTCGGCCTTGCCCTGCTCGGGGACCTGCCGACCTGGCTGGCCATCGCGGTGGTCAGCCGCGATCTCCTGATCATGGCGGCGGTCGTCCTGTCCTTCATGATGGGCCGGCCGATCACCGTCCGGCCGCTGCTGGTGTCGAAGCTGACGACGCTGGCGCAGCTACTGCTCGCCGGTTTCGCGCTCGCCGAGCCGGTTCTGGGCCTTCCCCTCGCGGTCCTGGTGGACGTCCTGATCGCCGTGACGGCGCTCTTGACCGGCCTGTCGGCCGCTGCCTATCTCGTCGAGTGGCTTCGGCATATGGCTTCCGGCGAACCGCCGATGCACCGGGAAGACGAATCGCGATGACCGACCAAAGCGCGCTGATCCGACGCCAGGTGCTGTTCTGGAGCCTGGCGGCCCTGCTTTGCGTCGTGATGCTGTGGGTGTTTTCGGGCATCCTGCTGCCCTTCGTGCTCGGCATGGCGATGGCGTATTTCCTCGATCCGGTCGCCGACTGGTTCCAGCGCCGCGGCCTGTCGCGTCTTGCCGCGACCGTGTTCATCCTCGTCCTGTTCATCGTCTTCCTGGCAGCCGCCGTGCTGATCGTGGTGCCGGTGGTGGGCGGCCAGATCGTCAGCTTCTCGGAGCGTCTGCCGGAGTATCTGGACAGCCTGCAGGCGCTGGCCGTCTCCGCCCGGGCCGGGCCGCTCGCCTTCCTGTTCACGGGCGACGAGCTCGATCTCAAGCAGGACCTCGCGCAGTTCGCCAGCCAGGGCACCGGCATCGTCACCTCGTTCCTCGGCTCGCTGTGGTCGTCCTCGCTGGCGGTCGTCAACTTCGTGTCGCTGTTCGTGGTGACGCCGGTGGTCGCCTTCTACATGCTGCTCGATTGGGACCGCATGGTCGACAAGGTGGACAGCTGGATTCCCCGCCAGCACGTCGCCACGGTGCGCCGGCTGGCGCGCGACATCGACGCCTCGGTGGCCGGCTTCGTGCGCGGGCAGGGCAGCGTCTGCCTGATCCTCGGGACGTTCTACGGCGTCAGCCTGACCCTTGTGGGCCTCAATTTCGGCCTGCTGATCGGGCTGTTCACCGGGATGATCTCCTTCGTTCCCTATGTCGGCTCGGCGATCGGCCTGATCCTGTCGATCGGCGTGGCGCTGGTGCAATTTTGGCCCGACTGGCCGTGGGTGGTTGCCGTCGCTGCGATCTTCTTCATCGGCCAGTTCTTCGAGGGCAACATCCTGCAGCCGAAACTGGTCGGCGCCTCGGTCGGCCTGCACCCGGTCTGGCTGATGTTCGCGCTGTTCGCCTTCGGCACGCTGTTCGGCTTCGTCGGCCTGCTGATCGCGGTCCCGGCGGCCGCCGCCGTCGGCGTGCTGGTGCGTTTCGCGCTTGGGCAGTATCTGCACAGCGAGATGTTCTTCGGC
Source organism: Aurantimonas sp. HBX-1 (assembly GCF_021391535.1). Classification (GTDB taxonomy): domain Bacteria; phylum Pseudomonadota; class Alphaproteobacteria; order Rhizobiales; family Rhizobiaceae; genus Aurantimonas. The sequence continues at coordinate 2,269,811 of NZ_CP090066.1, read as the reverse complement.
CGCAGCCCGCTGGTGGATCCGGCGCGGCTCGAGGCCCGCACGCCGCCGCACGTCATCCGGTCCGGTGTCGATCCGGAACCCGGCGCCTGAGGTAGCGCGCATTGCCTGCCCAGATCCCGCTCGAACTGCCCCACCAGGCCTCGCATTCCCGCGACGACATCGTCCTGTCCGGCTCGAACCGGCTGGCGGTGGAGGCGATCGATTCCTGGCCGGCCTGGCGGCATTCGGTGCTGGCGATCGTCGGCCCGCCGGGCTCCGGCAAGACCCATCTCGCCGCGGCCTGGGCGGAGCGGACGGGTGCGGTGCCAGTGCGGCGCGGCGAATTGCCGGCGCTGCTCGAGCAGCAGGATTTCCGCGCCGTGCTCGACGATATCGACCGCTGCGACCTGGGCGAGGACGAACTCTTCGCGGTGGTCAACGCCGCGCGCCTCGGCGGCGGGACGCTGCTGGCGACGTCGCGACGGGCGCCGCGCGATCTGCCCTTCGCGCTGGCCGACCTGCGATCCCGGCTCGCCGCCGCGACCGTCGCCGAACTCGGCGCCCCCGACGACGAACTCCTCGCCGGAGTCCTCGTGAAGCTGTTCGCCGATCGCCAGATCGATATCGATGCGAAGGCCCTGCGCTTTCTCGGCGAGCGCATGGAGCGATCGCTCGACGCGGCGCGGCGGCTGGTTGCGGAGGCGGACCGCGAGGCCCTCGCCTCCAAGGAGCGCGTCACCCGCCGCCTGCTCAAGCGGGTGCTTGACCGGGAGGCGGAAGCCGTGCGTCATCAAACGGTCGTGTCCGACCCCTATCCGGCCGCCACGGAGGAATGACCATGGACACGACCTCACCGAAGCCGCAGACGCGCACGAGCACCCGGAAGCCGGTCACCCGCACGCGCCGGCTTGCGGCCGTCAAGCCGAAGGCCGCACCGGCTGAACCGGCGGGCGCCGAGCCGGGCGCCGCCGGCGACGCCGCGCGCAACGGGAAAGTCCCGGACATCGCGGGAACGCCGGCGACGGCGAGGGCTGGCAGGAGCGCGCGAAAACCCGCGACCAGCCGGCGCAAGCCCGTAGCCCCTGCGTCCCCGGACGCCGCGCCGGAGGAGAGTGCAGCGCCGGCGGCCGGGCCGCTTCCGGCGGGCGACGCGACGGATTCGCCGGAAGCCGCGCTCATCCTGGAGACGCCGCCGGCACCGCCCGAACCGGCTCCGCCGGCGTCCGAGCCGGTCGAGGAGCCGCTGCCCGCCGATCGCTTCATCAATCGCGAGATCTCTTGGCTGCAGTTCAACCGACGCGTCCTCGAGGAAGCGCAGAACACCGCGCATCCGCTGCTGGAACGGGTCCGCTTCCTGTCGATCTCGGCCGACAATCTCGACGAGTTCTTCATGGTGCGCGTCGCAGGCCTGGCCGGCCAGGTGCGCGAGAAGATCGCCGTCCGCAGCATCGACGGGCTGACCCCGCAGGAACAGCTCGAACGGATCCTGACGGACGTCGTCGAGCTGCAGGAGGAGCAGCAGGCCTCGCTCGCCGACCTCGTCAAGGCGTTGCGCCAGGAACGCATCCACATCGTCGGCGCCGGCGAGCTGAAGGGCGCCGACCGCGCCTGGCTCGAGCGGCATTTCGAGGAGACGATCTTCCCGGTGCTGACGCCGCTGTCCATCGACCCGGCGCATCCCTTTCCGTTCATCCCCAATCTCGGCTTCTCGATCGCCCTGACGCTGATGCGCGAGCGCGATTCGCAGCGCATGAACGCCCTGCTGCGCCTGCCCGTGGCGCTGCAGCGCTTCATCGAGATGCCGCTGACCGACTCCGGCGTCATGCGCTTCGTGCCGCTGGAAAGCGTCGTCGCGCTGTTCATCGCCAAGCTGTTCCCCGGCTACCGGGTGCGCGGCGCCGGCACGTTCCGCATCATCCGCGACTCCGACATCGAGATCGAGGAGGAGGCCGAGGACCTGGTGCGGCTGTTCGAGAGCGCGCTGAAGCGCCGCCGGCGAGGGTCGGTGATCCGCATCGAGTTCGATTCGGTGATGCCGGAGGCGCTGCGCAATTTCGTGGCGGCCGAACTGGAGGTGCCGGACAACCGCATCTCGGTGATGGACGGCATGCTGGCGCTGGATTCTGTGTCGCAGCTCTGCAAGGCGCCGCGCGACGACCTGAAGTTCGCGCCCTATCTGCCGCGTTTCCCCGAGCGGATCCGCGAGCACAATGGCGACTGTTTCGCGGCAATCCGCGAGAAGGACATCATCGTCCACCACCCGTACGAGTCCTTCGACGTGGTCGTGCAGTTCCTGCGCCAGGCGGCCCAGGACCCGAATGTCATCGCCATCAAGCAGACGCTCTACCGCACCTCCAACGACTCGCCGATCGTCCGGGCTTTGGTCGACGCAGCCGAGGCGGGCAAGTCGGTGACCGCGCTGGTCGAGCTCAAGGCGCGCTTCGACGAGGAGGCCAACATCCGCTGGGCCCGCGATCTGGAGCGGGCGGGCGTGCAGGTGGTGTTCGGCTTCATCGAGAAGAAGACCCACGCCAAGCTGTCGCTGGTGGTGCGCCGGGAGGAGGGGCGGCTGGTCAGCTTCTGCCACATCGGCACCGGCAACTACCATCCGATCACCGCGCGCATCTACACGGACCTGTCCTATTTCACCGCCGATCCCGAGATCGCGCACGACATCTCGCTGATCTTCAACTACATCACCGGCTATGCCGAACCCACCGAGGTCAGGAAGCTGGCCATCTCGCCGTTGAACCTGCGCCAGCGCATCATCGGCCATATCCGCGACGAGATCGCCCACGCCAAGGCGGGGCGGCCGGGGCAGATCTGGATGAAGATGAATTCGCTGGTCGACCCGGCGATCATCGACGAGCTCTACCGCGCCAGCCGGGCGGGGGTGGAGATCGACCTGATCGTACGCGGCATCTGCTGCCTCAGGCCCCGCGTTCCTGGCCTGTCGGACAACATCCGCGTCAAGTCGATCGTCGGCCGGTTCCTCGAGCACAGCCGGGTGTTCTGCTTCGGCAACGGCAGTGGCCTGCCCTCGGAGGCAGCGATCGTCTACATCGGCTCGGCGGACCTGATGCCGCGCAATCTCGACCGGCGCGTGGAGACCCTCGTGCCGATCACCACGCCCACCGTGCACAGCCAGATCCTGTCGCAGATCATGCTCGGCAACATTCTCGACAACCAGCAGAGCTGGTCGGTCGCCTCGGACGGCACGTCGCGCCATATCGTGCCCTCGCCGGGCGAACAGCCGTTCAACGCCCAGCGCTATTTCATGACCAATCCGAGCCTGTCAGGGCGCGGCAAAGCACTGAAGTCGGATGCACCCAGACTCATCGCAAGGCAGCGAGCGGACCACGCCCGCTTTGACTGAACTTCCCGTCCAGGGCCGGCTGCAGGGCCGCATTCCGGTAGCTGTCGTCGACATCGGTTCGAACTCGGTGCGACTGGTCATCTACGAAGGCAACAGCCGGGCGCTGACCGTGCTGTTCAACGAGAAGGTGCTGAGCGGCCTCGGCAAGGGGCTGGCGCAGAGCAACCGCCTCGATCCGCAGGCGGTGGAGAGCGCGCTGGGGGCGCTGCGCCGCTTCCGCCAGCTGGCCGAGCAGGCGCAGGTGGCCGAGCTCTACCCGATCGCCACGGCGGCTGCCCGGGAAGCCCAGAACGGACCCGAATTCCTCGCCGCCGCCGAAGCCGCGATCGGGCGGAAGGTGATCATCCTGTCCGGGCCGGACGAGGCGCGTTATGCCGCCGAAGGCGTCCTGTCGGGCTTTCACATGCCGAATGGCATTGCCGGGGATCTTGGCGGCGGCAGCCTCGAACTCGTCGACATCCATGAGGGTCTCTTCGAGGGCGGCCTGACGCTGCCGCTCGGCGGCCTGCGCCTGCGCGACCTCGCCGACGGTGACCTGGTGCGGGCCCAGACGATCTCTGACAGCCATCTCTCCGCCTGCGCACTGGCCGGCGCCGGCGAGGGCCGCCCGTTCTTCGCCGTCGGCGGGACGTGGCGCAACCTCGCCAAGCTGCACATGGAGCAGACCCGCTACCCGCTACACGTCATGCACGGCTACGAACTCGATGCCGGCAAGCTCGACGGGTTCCTCGACGCGGTGGTCCGCAGCGACCCGGAGAAGATCCCCGGCATCGCCGCGGTCTCCAAGTCGCGCCGGGCGCTGCTCGCCTACGGCGCGATCACGCTGAAGAGCGTCATCCGCTTCATCAAGCCGTCGCGGATCGTCCTGTCGGCGCTCGGCGTCCGCGAAGGCTACCTGCACTCGCTGCTCCCCGACGAGGAGAAGGCCAAGGATCCGCTCATCGAGGCGGCCCGCGAGCTCTCGATCCTGCGTTCCCGCTCCCCGGCCCATGCGATGGAACTCGTCGAATGGAGCCGGCGGACCTTCGAGGCTTTCGGGGTCGACGAATCGCCCGAGGAGGAGCGGCTGCGCGAGGCGGCGTGCCTGCTCGCCGACATCGGCTGGCGGGCGCATCCGGACTATCGCGGCAAGCAGGCCCTGTCGATCATCGCCCACGCGGCCTTCCCGGCGGTCGACCATCGTGGCCGGGCCTATCTGGGCTTGACCAACTACTATCGGCACGAGGGCAGTTTCGAGCAGGTGCAGCTGCCGGAACTCGAGAGCCTCGTCGACGAGCGGCTGCTGGCGCGCGCCCGCATCCTCGCGTCGCTGTTCCGCGTCACCTATCTGATGACCGCCTCGATGCCGGGCGTCCTCGACCAGCTGCGCTGGGCGCAGGATCTGCGCGGCGGCTTCACGCTGGTGGTGCCCCGGTCGCTGGCGGCGCTGATCGGCGAGCGGCCGGAGGGGCGGCTGCAGCAATTCGCCAAGACGATCGGCAAGTCGCTGCGGATGGAGGCGCGCTGAGCTACAGCGCCACCACCTCGACGCGCCGGTTGCGGTAGACGAGACCGGTCTCACCCTTCAGCAGTTCCAGCGCGCGTTCGCCGAAGATCTCGCGACGCCAGCCGTCCATCGCCGGGATCTCGGCGGCTTCGCCCTTCCAGGCGAGCTTTTCAAGGTCGTCGCCCGAGGCAATCATCTTGGCGGCGACGCCCTTCTCCTCGACGACGATCTTCAGCAGCACCTTGAGGAATTCCACCGCCGCGGCGGTGCCTTCCGGCAGTTGCGGCGGGCGGGGGATCGCCGGCAGGTCGGACTTCGGCACGGCGAGCGCCCGGGCGACGGCGGCGAGGATCTCCTGGCCGGCATTGCTGCGCTCGAATCCCCGCGGAATCGTCCGCAGCCGGGCCAAGGCCTGCTCGTCGCGGGGCTGCTGCTGGGCGATCTCGTAGATCGCGTCGTCCTTGATGATCCGGCCGCGCGGCTTGTCGATTTCGCGTGCCTCGCGCTCCCGCCAGGCAGCCACTTCCTTCAGCACCTGCAGCTCGATGGGCTTGCGGACGCGCAGCTTCAGCCTGCGCCAGGCGTCGTCGGGGTGCAGGTCGTAGGTCGCCGGGTCGGCGAGCGTCGCCATTTCCTCGGCCAGCCAGTCGCTGCGCCCTTCCGCCTCCAGCTGCGCCTTCAGCGCCCGGTAGACGTCGCGCAGATAGGTGACGTCGGCGAGGGCGTAGGTCAGCTGCTCCTGGCTCAGCGGCCGGTGGCGCCAGTCGGTGAAGCGCGAGGTCTTGTCGATGCGTCCTTCGCTGGTGCGCGCCACCAGCTGGTCGTAGGCGATCGAATCGCCGAAGCCGCAGACCATCGCCGCGACCTGCGTGTCGAACAGGGGTGCCGGGACGAGGCCGCCGAGCTTGTAGACGATCTCGATGTCCTGGCGCGCGGCGTGGAAAACCTTGATCACGCGCTCGTCGCGCATCAGCTCGAAGAACGGCGCGAGGTCGATGCCCTCGGCCAGCGGGTCGACCAGCACGGCGAGGTCGTCGGAGGCCATCTGGACGAGGCAGAGCTCCGGCCAGAAGGTGGTCTCGCGGATGAACTCGGTGTCGACGGTGACGAAGGTGGCTTTGGCGAAGGTGGCGCAGGCCTCGGCGAGCGCCGCGGTAGTGGTAATGGTTTGCATGCTTTCCCTTCTGCCCCAAGACCCCGGACGTTGATAGCCGGATGGGCGAGGAATCCCGCGAAATCTTGACAGCGCCGGGCGCCCATGCGCTTGTCGCCGGCGATTTCAGCCTTACCGCAAGCCCGGTCGACCGCGCGTTCCCACGCGGCGGCGGCGACAGCACAGAGAGAATGCCATGCACCGCTATCGCAGTCACAGCTGCGCCGCCCTGCGCAAGGGGGATGTCGGCGAGACCGTCCGCCTGTCCGGCTGGGCGCACCGCATTCGCGACCATGGCGGCCTGCTCTTCATCGACCTGCGCGATCACTACGGCCTGACGCAGATCGTCGTCGATCCCGATTCGCCAGCCTTCAAGGCGGCCGAGACGGTGCGCGGCGAATGGGTCATCCGCGTCGACGGGCTGGTCAAGGCGCGCTCCGACGAGACGGTCAACGCGAAGCTGCCGACCGGCGAGATCGAGGTGTTCGCGCAGGAGATCGAGGTGCTGTCGGCCTCGAAGGAACTGCCGCTGCCGGTCTTCGGCGAGCCGGACTACCCCGAGGACATCCGCCTCAAGTACCGCTTCCTCGACCTGCGCCGCGAGACGCTCCACCGCAACATCGTGTCGCGCACCAAGATCATCGCCGAGATGCGCAATCGCATGAGCGGGGCGGGCTTCACCGAGTTCTCGACGCCGATCCTGACGGCCTCCTCGCCGGAAGGCGCGCGCGACTTCCTGGTGCCCTCGCGCATCCATGGCGGCAAGTTCTACGCGCTGCCGCAGGCGCCACAGATCTACAAGCAGCTGATCATGGTCTCGGGCTTCGATCGCTATTTCCAGATCGCGCCCTGCTTCCGGGATGAAGATCCCCGCGCGGACCGCCTGCCGGGCGAGTTCTACCAGCTCGACCTCGAGATGAGCTTCGTCGAGCAGGAGGACGTGCTCGCCACGATGGAGCCGGTGATCCGGTCGGTGTTCGAGACCTTCGCCGACGGCAAGCCGGTGACGCAGGAATTCCCGCGCATCGCCTATGACGAGGCGATCCGCAAATACGGGTCCGACAAGCCGGACCTGCGCAACCCGATCGAGATGCAGGACGTCTCGGAGCATTTCCGCGACTCCGGCTTCAAGGTCTTTGCAAACATCCTGGCGTCGGGCGCGCACAACCAGGTCTGGGCGATTCCGGCGAAGACCGGCGGCTCCAGAGCCTTCTGCGACCGGATGAACGCCTGGGCGCAGGGCGAGGGCCAGCCGGGCCTCGGCTACATCTTCTGGCGCAAGGAAGGCGAGGCGCTACAGGGCGCCGGTCCGCTCGCCAAGAACATCGGCGAGGAGCGCACGGACGCCATCCGCCAGCAGCTCGGTCTCGACGACGGCGATGCCTGCTTCTTCGTCGCAGGCGATCCGAAGAAGTTCTACCCCTTCGCGGGCGCGGCCCGGACGCGTGCCGGCGAAGAGCTGAACCTCGTCGACCGCGACCGCTTCGCGCTCTGCTGGATCATCGATTTCCCGTTCTACGAATGGGACGAGGAGAACAAGAAGGTCGAGTTCGGCCACAACCCGTTCTCCATGCCGCAGGGCGGCATCGACGCGCTGCAGGGCCAGGATCCGCTGACCATCAAGGCGTTCCAGTACGACATGGTCTGCAACGGCTTCGAGATCGCCTCGGGCGGCATCCGCAACCATCTGCCGGAGACGATGGTCAAGGCCTTCGAGATCGTCGGGCTCGACCGGCAGACGGTCGAGGATCGCTTCGGCGGGCTCTACCGGGCCTTCCAGTACGGCGCCCCGCCGCATGGCGGCATGGCGGCCGGTGTCGACCGCATCGTCATGCTGCTGGTCGGCGCCAGGAACCTGCGCGAGATCACCATGTTCCCGATGAACCAGCAGGCGCAGGATCTCCTGATGAACGCGCCGGCCGAGGCCTCGCCCCAGCAGCTGCGCGAACTCAGCCTGCGGGTGGCGGTCGCCAAGAAGGACGCCTGAGCTCCATCACGGGCTTGTGACCCGTCCGCGTTGGTAGCGCGGACGGGGCGTCGACATATCCCCGGGACGGAGTTTTCCGGACAGGGAGCGACACGCGATCATGGACCAGACCGAAAAGCAGCTCATTCACGGTCTCTTCGACCGGCTCGAGCAGACCGAGCGCACCGCGCCGCCGCGCGACGGCGAGGCCGAGGCGTTCATCCGCGAGCGGCTCGCCAGCCAGCCCGGCGCGGCGTACTTCATGGCCCAGACGATCATCGTCCAGGATCAGGCGCTGGCAGCGGCCAAGGCGCGGATCGACGAGCTTGAATCGGGCGCGGCCTCAGGGTCGCAGCAATCGGCGTCTTCGCGCGGCGGGCTGTTCGGCAACCTGACGGGTGGCGCAGGCGCCGCATCGCAGCGGCCCGCCAGTTCGGCCTGGGGCCAGCGCGGCAGCGCCAGCGTGCCGTCGGCCGGGATGCGTCGCAGCGGTGGCGGCGGCGGCTTCCTCGCCGGCGCGGCCCAGACGGCGCTCGGCGTTGCCGGCGGCGTTATGCTTGGCTCGATGCTCGGAAGCCTGTTCACGGGCAACGACGCGGCCGAAGCAGCCGACACGGCCGGTGCGGACGAGACGGCGGCAGCGGAGCCCGAGGCGGATGCCGGCGGGGTCGAGGACGCGGGCTTCGACGATGCCGGCGGCGACTTCGGCGGCTTCGACGACATCTGAGCCACGAGCGGAGAGCCGGCGCGCAGCCCTGCGGTCCCTGACACCAGCGAAAGCCGCGCCACCCGATCGGGCGGCGCGGCTTTTTTGCGTCAGTCGTCGGTGGCGTCGTTCGCCGTGACGCTGAGGGAGAGCACGCTCGGCAGGGTCTGCGGCGCGCCCATCGCCGCGCCGATCACCTGCGTCGCCGGCACCGGAGCGGTCGGCTCGATGGCGATCGACAGCGACTGCGGATCGTTGAGGAAGGTCGTCACGGCCGTGATCACCTGCTCCTGGAAGGTCGGGTTCTGCAGGTCGGAGAGCATCGCCGGCAGCATGCTGGTCAGCCCCTCGATCAGCTGCTCGCGCGTCTGGCCGTTCTTCTTGGCGTAGTAGTCCAGCAGCTTGTCTGTCAGGCTGTCATCGACGAAGACCAGGTCGGCCGAGTTCAGGAACAGCTGCGACACCAGCCCCATCATCGCCATGCCGGCGGCGGACTGGTTGTCCGGGTTGGACGCCATCTGCTGCTGCAGTTGCTGCAGCGACTCGATGAAGGCCGGCGTGTAGCCGCTGATCGCGTAGGTGAAGGAGAGGCTGCCGGCATCGGTCAACTCGATGTCGAACGGGTCGAGTTCGAGCAGCCCGGACTGCGGGTTCCACGTCGCCGTGCCGGCGATGTTGCCGCCGAGCGTCGCGTAGCCGAGCTCGCGCATCGTCGCGGCGCTCTCGGCATTGTCGTTCGCGGCGGTGAAGTCGGCATCGAACGTGCCGAGGTCGAATTCCGAGGTCAGCGTGCCGTCGTCGGCGATGTCGTTCTCCATCTCGGCCCCGCTGAGGCTGAAGACCTTCTTGCCGTCCTTCTCGACATTGACCGATTCCACCGCCGCCCTGTCGAAGAAGAGTTCGGAGAAGCTCATCGCGGCGGGGGTGTCGGTCGCTTCCGTGCCGACGAGATGCAGCCCCTCGATGACGATGCCGGTCACCGTCGAGTGCGTGCCTTCCTCGGTCTCGTCGATGTCGGCGATCGGCACCCGCTCGACCGTCCAGCCCTCGGCGGTCGAGCCGGTGACGTTCTCGAAGGTGATTTCCCCGATCTTCTCGGAGTCCTCGGCCGAGGCGGGCGAGAAGCGCACGCCCCGCAGCACCACGTCGTCGCCGTCCTCCTCGGCGCTGTCGAAGCTCATCTCGACGCTCTGCGTCGACGCGACGGCCTTGAGCCGGTCGGCAAAGGCCTGCGCATCCACCGCGAGGGCCGAACTGGTGCACAGCAGCAGCACCGCGGTGGCGGCGGCCGGAATGCCTGTCTTGACGATCATGGAAACCTCTTGAAACGGCGCCCCGGCACGCTGCCGGCAGGCGGTGTCGCTGCATCCGACGCAATCTAGGACGGAAGCGTCGGGCTGATAAGGGAGTGTCCCCGACGAAGATGCCGCGGTGATGGCGCCGCCGCGGCGGCGCCGCGGCACGCGGCCGGGTGCCGGACAAAGCTCTGGATAAGCGGCGTTCCGGTCTTGTTCCGGCTGGCGCGGTGCCCTAGAGGGGCGGGATGGGCAAGTTGACCGATCCGCCGGCCGGCGCCGGGGACATCGAACCGATCGATCTGAAGGCGGCGCTCGAGGAGCGCTACCTCGCCTACGCGCTGTCGACGATCATGGGCCGCGCGCTGCCCGACGTGCGCGACGGCATGAAGCCCGTGCACCGGCGCATCGTCCACGCGATGCGCGTGCTGCGGCTCGATCCCGGCCAGGGCTACAAGAAATGCGCCCGCATCGTCGGCGACGTGATGGGCAAGTTCCATCCGCACGGCGACGCCTCGATCTACGACGCGCTGGTACGGCTCAGCCAGGATTTCGCGATCCGCTATCCGCTGATCGACGGGCAGGGGAACTTCGGCAATATCGACGGCGATAGCGCCGCGGCGATGCGTTACACCGAAGCTCGGATGACCGAGGTCGCGACGCTGCTTTTGCGCGGCATCGACGAGGACGCGGTCGATTTCCGGGCCACCTACAACGAGGAGGACCAGGAGCCGGTCGTGCTGCCGGGCGCGTTCCCGAACCTCCTCGCCAACGGGTCCTCCGGCATCGCCGTCGGCATGGCCACCTCGATCCCGCCGCACAACGCCGCCGAACTCTGCGACGCGGCGCTGAAGCTGATCGAGAATCCCGACGCCACCACCGACATGCTGCTGCGCTTCGTGCAGGGACCGGATTTCCCGACCGGCGGCGTCGTCATCGACAGCCAGGCGGTGATCCGCGAGGCCTACGACACCGGCCGCGGCGGCTTCCGGGTGCGGGCCCGCTGGGAGAAGGAAGAGCTGGGGCGCGGCGGCTACGTCGTCGTCGTCACCGAGATCCCCTACCAGGTGCAGAAGTCCAAGCTGATCGAGAAGATCGCCGAGCTGCTGCAGGCCAAGCGCCTGCCGCTGCTCGCCGACATCCGCGACGAGTCGGCCGAGGACGTCCGGATCGTGCTGGAGCCGAAGAGCCGCACGGTGGACGCCGAGATTCTGATGGAATCGCTGTTCCGGCTGACCGATTTCGAGACGCGCTTCCCGCTCAACATGAACGTCCTGTCCGGCGGCAAGGTGCCGCGGGTCATGTCGCTCAAGGACGTCCTGTCCGAGTGGCTGGCGCACCAGCGCGAGGTGCTGGTCCGGCGGGCCCGCTTCCGGCTCGCGCAGATCGAGCGGCGGCTGGAGGTCCTCGGCGGCTATCTGATCGCCTTCCTCAATCTCGACGAGGTGATCCGCATCATCCGCGAGGAGGACGAGCCGAAGCCGACGCTGATGCAGACCTTCGATCTCACCGACGTGCAGGCCGAGGCGATCCTCAACATGCGGCTGCGCTCCCTGCGCAAGCTCGAGGAGTTCGAGCTGCGCCGCGAGTTCGAGCAGCTCACCGAGGAGAAGGCCGGCAAGGAGGCGCTGCTCGCTTCCGACGTCCAGCAATGGGCGGCGATCGCAGCCGAGGTGAAGGAAGTCCGCGAGACCTTCTCCAAGAAGACCAAGCTCGGGCGGCGCCGGACGCTGTTCGCCGACGCGCCGAACCACGCGATCGACGACATCACCGTCGCCCTGATCGAGAAGGAGCCGGTGACGGTCGTCCTGTCGAAGAAGGGCTTCCTGCGCGGCATGCGCGGCCATCTGACGGACTACAGCGGCCTCACCTTCAAGGAAGGCGACGGGCTGAAGCTCGCCTTCCCGGCGATGACCACCGACAAGCTGCTGTTCCTGTCGACCGGCGGCCGCGCCTTCTCCCTCGGCGCCGACAAGCTGCCGAGCGGCCGCGGCCAGGGCGAGCCGATCCGTCTCGCCTTCGAGTTCGACGACGAGCAGGACATCGCGGTCGCCTTCGTCGCCGATCCGGACCGGCGGCGGCTGCTCGTCTCGTCCGACGGCAACGGCTTCGTGGCGACCGAGGCCGACATGCTGTCGGCCACCCGCAAGGGCAAGCAGATGATGAACGTCTCGTCCGGTGTGCGGCTGGTCCTGGCGGCGCCGGCGGGCGAGGGCGACCACGTCGCCATCGTCGGCGACAACCGCAAGCTGCTGGTGTTCCCGCTGACCCAGGTGCCGCAGATGGCCCGCGGCAAGGGCGTCCGGCTGCAGCGCTACAAGGATGGCGGCGTCGCCGACGCGAAGGTCTTCCGCATGGCGGATGGGCTTGCCTGGTCGGATTCGGCCGGCAGGGCGTTCGTGCGGTCCGAAGCGGAGCTGCTGGAATGGCGCGGCGACCGCGCCCAGGCCGGCCGGCTCGTGCCCAAGGGCTTCCCGAAGAGCAACCGCTTCGCCGGCTGAGCCGTCGGCGTCCAACGCGACATCGTCCGCCAGGCGGCGCGTGGCGGATCCGTGCGGCCGTCAGCCCTCGTAGCGTTCCCAGCCCTTGGCCATCAGGTGTTCCTGCGGCTGGAAGCGGATCTTGTAGTCCATCTTGCGCGAGCCGTTCACCCAGTAGCCGAGATAGAGATAGGGCAGGCCCATGCGGCGCGTTCGCTCGATATGGTCGAGGATCATGTAGGTGCCGAGGCTGCGGGCGGTCTCGGTCGGCTCGAAGAACGAATAGACCATCGACACGCCGTCACCCATGACGTCGCTGAGCGCGACGGCGACGAGATCGCCGTCCGAGGCGGTGCTGAACGCCGAATCCGGGCCGCGCCGTCGATACTGGATCAGCCGCGTGTCGACCTGGCTGTCCTCGACCATCATCGCGTAGTCGAGCACGCTCATCTCGGACATGCCGCCATGCGTGTGGCGGTCGTCGAGATAGCGCCGGAACAGCGAATACTGCTCGCTCGACGGGCTCGGCTCGCTCATCCGCCCGACGAGATCGGCGTTGCGGGCGAGCACCCGGCGCATCGAGCGGCCGGGGCGGAACTCGTCGACGAGGATCCGCACCGACACGCAGGCGCGGCAGCGCTCGCAGGCGGGGCGATAGGCGATGTTCTGACTGCGGCGGAAACCGCCCTGGCTGAGCAGGTCCAGCAGCCCGGGCGCGCGATCGCCGACCAGGTGGGTGAACACTTTCCGCTCCGCCTGGCCGGGCAGATACGGGCAGGCGGACGGGGAGGTGAGGAAGAACTGCGGCGTCTGCGGATGATGCACGGTCATGAACGCAGGCCCTCCCTCACAGCGAGTAGTACCATGGCGCGACGAGCGAGAAAGTTAACCACACGAGGATCACCAGCGGAATGCCTGCCTTGAGGAAGTCCACGAAGCGGTAGCGCCCCGGCCCCATGACCAGGAGATTGGTCTGGTAACCGATGGGTGTGGCGAAGGATGCGTTGGCGGCGAAGATGACGCAAGCCAGGAACGGCTCCGGCGGCACGCCCAGCCGGAACGCCATGTCGAGGGCGAGCGGGGTGAACAGCACCGCCGTGGCATTGTTCGACAGGAGGTTGGTCATGATCGCGATGACCAGGAACAGGCCCGACAGGATGACGGCCGGCGACATGTCCGCGAGCAGCGACACCGTCCCGTCGGCGATCAGCGCGGCGCCGCCGGTCCGCTCCAGCGCCGTCGCGGCGGCGATCGAAGCGCCGACCAGCATGAAGATCGAGCGGTCGAAGGAGCGCGCTGCCTCGCCGATGGTCAGGCACCCGGTCGCCACCATCAGCAGCGCGCCGAGCACGGCGAGCACGACGATCGGCAGCACCCCGGCCGCCGACATCAGCACCACGGCGAAGAAGATCGAGCCGGCGAGCGCCGCCTTCGCGCCCTGCGGGATCGGCCGTGCCGAATATTCCAGAAGGAGCAGATCGTGGTTGCCGCGGAGCTTCGCGATGGCCGCCTCGCGGCCGCACAGGAGCAGCGTGTCGCCCGGCTCGAGCCGGATCTCGGACAGCGCCGAACGGGCCATGCGGCTCTTGCGCTGCAGCCCGAAGAGCGTGATGCCGAACTGCGTCCTCAGACCGGAATACTGCATCGTGCGGCCGGCATAGCGAGAACCGGGGGCGACCACCGCCTCGGCCATCACCATGTCCGGGCCGATCTTGTTGGTGTGCTCGCCGCCGCCATGGCCGGAAGGGTCGAGCGCCTTGATCGTCAGGTTGCCGCTCGACAGCGCCTTGGAATAGGCGCGCCGCGTCGCGGTGACGATCAGCCGGTCGCCCGGCGTCAGCGTGATGTCGTCGAAGGGCGGCAGGATCGTCTCGTCGCCGCGCAGGATCATCCGCGGCGTCAGCTCGCCGAGGCCGGCGAACAGTCCGGCCCGCGCGGTGATGCCGTCGAAGGAGTGGCCTTCGATGATGTCGAGTTCGCCGAGAAACTGCTTGCCGCCGGGGTCGACCAGTCGCCCGCCCTCGCCATCGCGGATCTTGAGGATCCTCGGCATGACCTTGATCACGTAGAACGCGCCCACGGCCGCTATGGCCACGCCCGGCACCGTGATGTCGAAGAAGCCGATCGTGATGTTCGACCGTTCGGCGACACCCGCGACCAAAAGGTTCGTCGAGGAACCGAGCAGGGTGGTTATGCCCCCCAGGATCGACAGGAAGGAGAGCGGCATGAACACGCGCGATGGCGCGACGCCCCGCTGCGTTGCGAGCATGGTGAGGATCGGGATGAAGATCACCACCACCGGCGTGTTGTTGAGAAACGCCGAGAGCACCATCGCCCCGAGGAGCACGATGGCGATCGCGCCGGTCCCGGCCGAGCCGCCGAGCCGCGCCAGCCAGCGCGTCGGCAGCGCCATCGCATCGGTGGCGAAAAGCCCCTGACCGATCATCAGCAGCGCCATGACCGTGATCAGCGCCGGATTGGAAAAGCCCGACAGCATGTCGGCACTGGTGATCTCGATTCCCCCCGCGTCCCGGAACGGGAGCGCGGCGAACAGCAGCAGGAAGGAGGCAAGCGAAGCGGCGGCCACCGCCTCGATCGGCCAGCGGTCGAGCGCGTAGCCGACGATGCTGCCGATGATCAGCAGGTAGGTTGCCCAGAGGTGGAAGGAATCCATGAACCGCCGCGTGTTGTCGAAGGACGCGTTATCGGTTCCGGGGGCCGGGGTTGCAAGCCGTGGCTGCGCCGCGGGCCGGCGCGGCCGCCGGCCTTAGGGGCGCCGCCCGCAATTATCCGTCAATTATCGCGGACGATGACGGTCCCGAGCAGCAGATCGTGGAGCAGCTGCTTGCGCCCGGTGAACAGCGCGACGAGCAGCACCAGCGGCGTCAGCACCGAGACCGAAGCCCAGAACAGCACGCCGTGCAGCACCGCCAGCACGGGGTCGACCCGGGCGCCGTCCAGCCGCCGGACCCGCAGGTCGGCGATGCGCATGCCGGGCGTCGCCTGCGCGGCGCTGCCCATGGTGAAGCCGACATAGACGATGGCGATCACCGGCAGCAGCACGGCGTAGAGCCCCCAAGCCAGGCCGAGCGAGATCAGGCCGAGCACGAACACGAGGATTGCGGCCGGGATCGAGAGGATCAGCACCAGGGCGTAGTCGAACAGGAAGGCGAGGATCCGGCGGGTGCGGACGCCGGCGTAGAGCCGCGGCTGGTCGAGGTCGCGGGCGGCTGCGGCGGTCACGTAGCTGGTTTCTGCCTGGTAGGTCATCTCGGGGGTTCCTCGTCGGAAGCGGCAACCCTCAGGAAATGGTGGCCGCCCCGCCGCGGTGCAACCCGTCGGAACGCCCGCCGGTCAGCGGGTGCCGAGGCGCGCTGCGACGCGCGGCGAGAAATAGCTGAGGATGCCTGCCGCGCCGGCCCGCTTGAAGCCGGCAAGGCTTTCCATCATCGCCTTCTCGCCGTCGAGCCAGCCGTTCTGGGCGGCGGCCATGATCATCGAATACTCGCCCGAGGTCTGGTAGGCGAAGGTCGGCACGCCGAGTTCGCGCGCCAGCCGGCCGACGATGTCGAGATAGGGCATGCCGGGCTTCACCATGATCATGTCGGCGCCCTCGGCGATGTCCTGCGCCGCCTCGCGCAGCGCTTCTTCCGAGTTGCCGTAGTCCATCTGGTAGGTGCGCTTGTCGCCGCGCAGCATCGCTCCCGAGCCCACAGCGTCGCGGAACGGGCCGTAGAAAGCCGAGGCATATTTCGCCGAATAGGCCATGATCAGTGTGTCGCGCAGCCCCGCCGAATCCAGCGCGCTCCTGATGCAGGCGACCCGCCCGTCCATCATGTCGGAGGGTCCGATGATGTCGCAGCCCGACCGCGCCTGGACGACCGCCTGGCGGGACAGCATCTCGACGCTCTCGTCGTTGAGGATGCGGTCGCCCCGCATCACGCCGTCATGGCCGTGGCTGGTATAGGGGTCGAGCGCCACGTCGCAGAGAATGCCGACTTCCGGCACGGCCGACTTGATCGCCCGGCTGGCGCGGCAGACCAGATTGCCCTCGTTGAGCGCCTCCGAGCCGGTCTCGTCGCGCCTCTGGGGGTCGGTGTAGGGAAACAGCGCGATGACCGGGATGCCGAGATCGCGGGCCTGCCGCGCGGCCTCGACGCATCCGACGATCGACAGGCGGAAGACGCCCGGCATCGAGGGGACCGGCTCGGCTTCGCCGTCGCCCTCCCGCACGAAGATCGGCCAGATCAGGTCGTCGACGGCAAGGTTCGTCTCGCGCACCAGGCGGCGCGTCCAGTCCGCCTGCCGCAGGCGGCGCATCCGCAGACCGCCGGTGACCGCGTCGATGCGTTCGCTGATCAGGGGGAGGGCATCGCTTCGCTGGTCCATCGGATTGTCCGTCTCTTCGCTCGGCATGGCTATCGGCGCCCGTTTGGGGCAATGGTTCGCGCGGCGGCGCGCGCCCGGCGGCATCCGTAACCGGTCGCGCCTTGGGTAGGCCTTCGCCGCGACGACCGCAAGATTGACGCCGCGCGCGGCCGCGCCCTAGCGTCGCTTGCGCCATGGCGGATCGGGCGGCCGGGCCGGCACCCGCCGACCGACACGCAGCTGGCGAGAAGGGCCGTAGCAATTGACCATCGAGCTTACCCCGCGGGACGGCCCGTCCGAGACCTTGAACCGGCGGCTGACCGTGTGGCTCTACCGGCTCTCGGCGCTCGCCCTGTTCACCCTCGGCATCGGCTACTGGATCCGGCTGGTCGGCGTCTCCGACGGACCCTACGACCGCTTCGACCTGATGCCGCTCTGGTGGAAGATGGCGGCACCGGCCCTCGCGGTGCTCTATCCCGTCGCCGGCATCGGGCTGTGGCTGACGGCCGCCTGGGGGGCGGTGATCTGGATCCTGATCGCGCTGATCGAGGCGGTGATGCATCTCGGCTTCCCCGAGCTCTTCGGCGGCGACCTCGTCTGGCTGGGCTTCCACGTCTGGGGATTGGGGATGCTGGGGGTGCTGCGCATCGCCGGCTGGCGCGAGGAACGCCGGGCGCGCGGCCGCTAGGCCGGTCGTGCGAGAATTCATTAAGCAAAACAATTGTTCTGCCGCTCGTAAGGTCGCATTAAGCCTGCGGTTTAAGTCGAATTTTAGACGCGCCGCGTAGGTTGATTTTCAAGATGGGGTCGAAAGAGAACATCCATCAGATCAACAGCGGAGTATACTATGAACGCGCAGACGAAGAACGACCACGAAGCGCAGCCGGAAGCCAAGGCAGAGCTGAAGTCGCTTTATCTCGAGACGCTGCAGCTGGTCGAGCGTCTGCATCGCCGGCTCCTAGACGTCATCAAGGACGAGTTCGAGCGCGGCGGCCGCACCGACATCAACGCCGTCCAGGCGCTGCTGCTCTTCAATATCGGCGACTCGGTGCTGACCGCCGGCGAGCTGCGCACCCGCGGCTTCTATCTCGGCTCGAACGTCTCCTACAATCTGAAGAAGCTGGTCGAACTCGGCTTCATCAACCACCAGAAGTCGCGTGTCGATCGCCGCGCCGTCCGGGTGTCGCTGACCGAAGCCGGCATGGAAGTCGCGGCCGTCGTCGCCGAGCTCTACGACCGCCACATCGGCTCGATCGACAAGGTCGGCGGGCTCGACGAGCAGGAATTCCAGAAGATGAACCGGTCGCTGCAGCGGCTCGACCGCTTCTGGAACGACCAGATCCTCTACCGGCTCTGATCCTCCGCCCGTCACGTCTGCGTGAAGGCTCCGCGGCACCTTGAATGGTGCAGGCGGAGCTTTTCCGCGTCCGCGCCCTGGCCGGTCGCCGGTAACCCTTATGGATCAAGGCTGTCGCTTCACGCTTTGGCCATATTGCGGTGCCTTACCGTTCTTGTACGCAGGCGGGGAACGGGGTGCGGCCTCTTACGCCCGCGAGCGGGCTGGAGGCTCGCTTGCGGGCGCATCCCTGCAGGGGCAGCGGCAAGACGAGGGGTTACCATGACGATTTCCAACGATGGTTCGAACGCGAACCGGCTGAGCCGCCGGAAGTTCGTGTTGGCGACGGCCGCGGCCGGTGCCGCGCTGCTGCCCGGCGCGGCCTTCGCCCAGAACGCGTTGAACGATCTGCTGCGCGCTCCGAGCCGCGGCAACTGGGACGACCAGTTCGACACGCGCGGCACCAGCGCCCGGGAAGTCGCGTCCAATGCGCCGGTCTTCTCGCAGCAGACCTTTGCCGCGACCCAGCAGGCGGTGGATTCCTACAACCAGCTCGTCTCGATGGGTGGCTGGCCGATGGTGCCGGAAGGCGAGACGCTGCGGCTCGGCGTCGTCTCGCCGACGGTCACCGCGCTGCGCCAGCGGCTGTATGCGTCCGGCGACCTGCCGCAGAGCGCCGGCGCCTCGCCGTCCTTCGACACCTATGTCGATGCCGCCGTGAAGCGCTTCCAGGCCCGCCACGGCCTGCCGGCCGACGGCGTCGCGTCCACCCACACCTTCAAGGCGATGAACGTGCCGGCGGATCTGCGCCTGCGCCAGCTGCAGGTCAATCTCGGTC
This sequence comes from Aurantimonas sp. HBX-1, assembly GCF_021391535.1. Taxonomy (GTDB): domain Bacteria; phylum Pseudomonadota; class Alphaproteobacteria; order Rhizobiales; family Rhizobiaceae; genus Aurantimonas. Next base: position 2,250,828 of record NZ_CP090066.1, on the reverse strand, counting down.
GCCTGCAGGAAGCGATCGCCAAGGAGCAGGCGCCGCGCTTCGTCATGGTCAACATTCCGGCCGCGGCGATCGAGGCCGTCGAGAACGGCCGCGTTGTCCAGCGCCATACCGCGGTGGTCGGCAAGACCGATCGCCAGACGCCGATCCTCGATTCCAAGATCACCAACCTGAACCTCAACCCCTACTGGCACGCACCAGCGTCGATCGTCCGCAAGGACATCATTCCGCTGATGCAGAAGGACCCGACCTACCTGGCGCGGAACGACATCCACATCTTCGACGGCAACGGCCAGGAGATCCCGCCGGAGTCGATCAACTGGAACTCCGACGACGCCGTGCGCTACCTGTTCCGCCAGGAGCCGGGCAAGAACAACGCGATGAGCTCGGTGAAGATCAACTTCCCGAACGCCCACGCCGTCTACATGCACGACACGCCGCAGCAGAGCCTGTTCTCCGAGCTGATGCGCTTTGAATCGTCGGGCTGCGTCCGCGTTCAGAACGTCCGCGACCTGATCGTCTGGATCGCCCGCGACGAGCCGGGCTGGGATCGCCAGAGGATCGAGCAGGTGATCGCCGCCCGCACCCGCCAGGACATCGACCTGACCAACCCGGTTCCGGTGCACTTCACCTATGTCTCGGCATGGGCGACCGATCCGACGGTCGTGCAGTTCCGCGACGACATCTACCACCTCGACGGCGCCGAGCAGTTGGCGATGAGCGAGCTGACCACCACCGCCTATGCGGCCGGCCAGGAAAACCCCTATGCGCGGGGCGACGACGGCTACTGATCGCCAGACCGCCATCGCGAAAGACCAATTGCCGGCCGGGTGCAGCGATGTGCCCGGCCGCGGCTTTTTGAAGCGGGCGGCAGGGGACGCGGTTGGTGCGCCGGGAGCGGCTGTGCTAAGGCCGTCGCGACAGGCAGGTGGGCCCCCAAGACCAGCCACTGCAACGGGAGACAACGATCATGAGCCAGGCCGTCCGCACCGATGCCGCCAGTGATTTCGGCGATTTCTTCACTGCCTCGCTCGGCGAGCGCGACCCGGCGATCTTCGGGGCGATCGGCCAGGAACTCCAGCGCCAGCGGCACGAGATCGAGCTGATCGCCTCGGAGAACATCGTCTCCCGCGCGGTGCTCGAGGCGCAGGGCTCGGTGCTGACCAACAAATATGCCGAGGGCTATCCCGGCCGGCGCTACTACGGCGGCTGCGAGTTCGTCGACGTCGTCGAGGAACTGGCGATCGAGCGGGTCAAGCAGCTGTTCGGCTGCGGCTTCGCCAACGTCCAGCCGAATTCCGGCAGCCAGGCCAACCAGGCGGTGCTGCTGGCGCTGTCCAAGCCCGGCGACACGCTGCTCGGCATGAGCCTCGATGCCGGCGGCCACCTGACCCACGGCGCCAAGCCCAACATGTCCGGCCGCTGGTTCAACGCGGTGCAGTACGGGCTCGACCTCGAGACCGGGCTGATCGACTACGACCAGGTCGAGAGCCTCGCCGTCGAGCACAAGCCGGCGGTCATCGTCGCGGGCGGCTCGGCCTATTCGCGCCACATCGATTTCGCCCGCTTCCGCGCAATCGCCGACAAGGTCGGCGCCTATCTCTGGGTGGACATGGCGCATTTCGCCGGCCTCGTCGCCGCGGGCCAGCATCCGAGCCCGTTCCCGCATGCCCATGTCGTCACCTCGACGACCCACAAGACGCTGCGCGGCCCGCGCGGCGGCATCGTGCTGACCGACGACGAGGCGATCGCCAAGAAGATCAACTCGGCGATCTTCCCGGGCCTGCAGGGCGGGCCGCTGATGCACGTCATCGCCGGCAAGGCGGTGGCCTTCGGCGAGGCGCTGACGCCGGCCTTCAAGTCCTACATCAAGAGCGTCGCCGAGAACGCCAAGGTGCTGGCCGAGACGCTGCGCGAAGGCGGGCTGGATATCGTATCCGGCGGCACCGATACCCATCTGATGCTGGTCGATCTGCGGCCGATGAATCTCACCGGCAAGCATTCCGAAACGGCGCTCGGCCGCGCCAACATCACGTGCAACAAGAACGGCGTGCCGAACGACCCGCAGAAGCCGACCATCACCTCCGGCGTCCGCCTCGGCACCCCGGCCGCGACGAGCCGCGGCTTCGGCGCCCAGGAATTCCGCGAGGTCGGCCAGATGATCGTCGAGGTTCTCGACGGGCTGCGGTCGGCGAACTCGGAAGAGGGCAACGCCGAGGTCGAGGCGCGGGTCAAGGCGAAGGTCATCGCCCTGACCGACCGTTTCCCGATCTACCCGACGCTCTGATCCGGCGGCGCGCGTCGATCACCGCGGCGGGACAAGGCCAGTAAGCGAGGATTCATGCGCTGCCCCTATTGCGGCTCGCAGGACAGCCAGGTGAAGGATTCGCGCCCCGCCGAGGACGGCGGGGCGATCCGGCGCCGCCGCGTTTGTCCTGACTGCAACGGCCGCTTCACCACCTTCGAGCGGATCCAGCTGCGCGAGCTGCAGGTGCTGAAAAAGGCCGGCCGCAAGGTGCCGTTCGACCGCGACAAGCTAGCCCGGTCGGTCGAGGTGGCGCTGCGCAAGCGCCCGGTCGATCCCGAGCGGATCGAGCGCCTGATCTCCGGCATCGTGCGCCGGCTCGAGCAGTCCGGCGAGCAGGAGATCCCCTCCGACACGATCGGCGAGATGGTCATGGAGGCACTGAAGGGCCTCGACGACGTCGCCTATGTCCGCTTCGCCTCGGTCTATCGCGACTTCCGCGAGGCCAAGGACTTCGAATCGGTGATCGGCGAACTGGCGCGCTCGCAGCTGCCCGCCGACCCCGCGAAGCCCGCATGAGCGCCGCCACCGGCGAAGCCGCACCGGCCGCCACCGAGACCGACCGGCGCTTCATGGCGGCGGCGATCCGCTTTGCCATGCGCAATGCTGGCCGCACCGCCACCAATCCCTCGGTCGCGACGCTGATCGTCCGCGACGACGGGATTGGTCCGGTCATCGTCGGCCGCGGCGTCACCGCGATCGGCGGGCGCCCCCATGCGGAGACGGTGGCGCTGGCAGAAGCCGGCGAACTGGCGCGTGGCGCCACCGCCTATGTCACGCTCGAGCCCTGCGCACATCACGGCCGCACGCCGCCCTGCGCCGAGGCGCTGGTGACGGCGGGTATCGCGCGCGCCGTCTCCGCCGCGGCCGATCCCGATCCGCGCGTCGACGGCAAGGGGCATGCGATCCTGCGCGCCGCCGGCCTCCAGGTCACGCCGAGGGTGATGGCCGAGGAAGCGGCGGAAACCATGTCCGGCTACCTGAATCGACACCGCAGGAACCGGCCGGAAGTGACCCTCAAGCTTGCGGTTTCGCGCGACGGCAAGATCGGCATCAAGGGCGGCGGCCAGGTCAAGATCACCGGGCCGGTGGCGGACGCGCAGACCCATCTGGTGCGCGCCCGCCACGACGCGATCCTCGTCGGCTCGGGCACGCTGCTGGAGGACGATCCGCGGCTCGACTGCCGGCTGCCGGGGCTCGGCGACCGCTCGCCGACCCGCATCGTGCTCGACCCGCGGCTGCGCACCGAGCCGGGCATGGCCCTGGCGCGCACCGCCGGCGACACGCCGACGCTGATCGCCACCTTCGCCGATGCCGACCCGGCCCGCCGCGCGGCGCTTGCCGCCTGCGGCGTCGCCTTCCTGTCCTGCGAGGCGGATCCCGACACCGGCCGCATCGCGCTGCCGGAAATGCTGGAGGATCTCGGCGCGGTCGGCATGTCCAGCATCCTGGTCGAGGGCGGCGCCGAGACCGGCGCGAGCTTCCTCGAAAGCGATCTCGTCGACCGGCTGATCCTCGTCGAGGGCGACACCGAGGTCGGCCCCGACGGTGTCGCCGCGCCGATCGTGCCGTCCGCCGCCGGCGACCGCTTCCGCCCGGTGCGGAGCTATCGCTTCGGGCCGGATCGCTGGTTCGAATATGTACGGAGAGACGCCTGATGTTCACCGGACTCATCACCGACGTCGGTCGCATCGAGCGCGTCGAGCCGCTGGACGAGGGCCGCCGCTTCCGCATCGGCACCGCCTACGACACCGCCTCCATCGATATCGGCGCCTCGATCGCCTGCTCCGGCGTCTGTCTCACGGTCACTGCCTTGCCGCAGGCGGACGAAGACCGGCGCTGGTTCGAGGTCGAGGCCTGGGAGGAAGCACTGCGCCTGACCACTGCCGGCCTGTGGGAGGAGGGCACCGCGATCAATCTCGAGCGGTCCCTGAAGATCGGCGACGAGATCGGCGGCCATCTCGTGTCCGGCCATGTCGACGGACTCGCCGAGATCGTCGCGATGGAGGCGGAGGGGGACGCCACGCGTTTCCGGCTGCGGGCCGGGCCCGACGAGAAGCGCTTCATCGCCCGCAAGGGCTCGGTCTGCCTGGACGGCACCTCGCTCACCGTCAATTCCGTCGAGGACGACCGCTTCGACGTGCTCCTGATCCGGCATTCGCTGGACGTGACGACCTGGAAGGATCGGCAGGTCGGCGACGTCGTCAACCTTGAGGTCGACCAGATTGCGCGCTATGCCGAGCGCCTGTTCGGCGCGCACCCGGCCGCTTCTTGAGCGAACCGACCGCCGCCGGCCCATTCGGACAAGCGAGCATCAGCCAGAGCGGGCGGGTGGGTGGACCCGCGACGGGGCCGTCCTTGCGGGTCCACCCGGCTGGCGTTGCCGCGTCGACCGCCACGAAGGAATAGATAATGGCCGCAACGCCGCACATCCTCATCGTCGAGGCACGCTTCTACGACCACATCGGCAATCTGCTGCTGGAGGGGGCGAAGGCTGCGCTCGACGACGCCGGCGCCACCTACGAGGTCGTCACCGTCCCGGGCGCGCTGGAAGCGCCGGCGGCGGTCGGCTACGCGCTGACCGGCGCCGACGAGGGCGAGAACGAGTATGACGGCTATGTCGTCCTCGGCTGCGTCATCCGCGGCGAGACCTACCATTTCGAGATCGTCGCGGGTGAATCCGCCCGCGCGCTGATGGCGCTGTCGGTCGAGGAGAACCTCGCGATCGGCAACGGCATCCTGACCGTCGAGAACGAGGAGCAGGCGCTCGAGCGCGCCGATCCGAAGCGCAAGGACAAGGGCGGCGCCGCGGCCCGCACCGCTTTGGCGATGATCGCGCTGCGCGACCGGCTGGGAGCCTGATGGCGATGGCCGACACCGAACCGCAACCGCGTCCCGTCAAGCAGGCCAACAAGCGCGGCGCGGCGCGACTTGCCGCCGTGCAGGCGCTCTACCAGATGGATGTCGGCGGCACCGGCCTCTTGGAGACCGTCGCCGAGTACGAGAGCTTCCGCCTCGGCCAGGAGATCGACGGCGAGACCTATCGCGACGCCGACGCCGCCTGGTTCCGCGATGTCGTCTCCGGCGTCGTGCGCGCCCAGAAGAGCATCGACCCGCTGATCCACGCCTCGCTGCCGACCGACTGGCCGCTGTCGCGTCTCGACACTACGCTGCGGGCGATCCTGCGGGCCGGCTGCTACGAGTTGTCCGCCCGCAAGGACGTGCCGGTCGCGGTGATCGTCTCCGAATATGTCGACGTCGCCAAGGCCTTCTACAACGAGGAAGAGCCGAAGCTCGTCAACGCGGTTCTCGATCGGATCGCCCGGGCCGAGCGCGGCGAGGGCAAGGGACGCGACTGATGAGCGCCGCCGCGCTGCCCGGTGCGGAACGCGCGGCGCGGCGCAACGCGCTGGTGCTGGCGACGGCGCAGGCGGTGGTCGGATCGGCGGGACCGGTCGCCATCTCCATCGGCGGCCTCGCCGGCTACTGGCTGCTGCTTGCCGACAAGTCCCTCGCGACACTGCCGGTCACCGGCTACAATCTGGGCGTTGCGCTGGGCGCCGTTCCCGCCGCCGCCCTGATGCGGGCCATCGGCCGCCGCTACGGCTTCGTCGCCGGGTCGCTGGTCATGTCGGCGGGCGCGCTCTCTGCCGCGCTGGCGCTGTTCCAATCGAACTTCTGGCTGTTCGCCCTGTCGATGCTCGTCGTCGGTGCCGGCGGCTCGTTCACCCAGCAATACCGGTTCGCCGCGGCCGACGGGGCACCGCGCACCTATCAGCCGCGAGCCATCGGGATCGTCCTCGCCGGCGGCATCTTCGCCGCGGTGATCGGGCCGCAGGCGGTCCGCTTCACCGACGGGCTGTTCTTCCCGGTGGAGTTCGCGGGCGCCTTCTTCGCCCTGGCGGCGCTGGGCCTCGTCGGGGCCGGAGTGCTGAGCTTCCTGCGCGTGCCCGCGGCCTCGAGTGAGGATTCCGTCGCCGACGTGGTCCCGCCGCGGCCCCTGGCGCAGATCGCCGGGCAGCCGCGCTTCCTCGTCGGGCTCCTCTGCGGCGTCGGCACCTATGCGACGATGAGCTTCGTGATGACCGGCGCGCCGCTGGCGATGGTCGGCTGCGGCCTGTCGCGCGACGTCAGCGTGCTCGGCATCCAGTGGCACGTGCTGGCAATGTTCGGCCCGAGCTTCTTCACCGGGCGGCTGATCGCGCGCTTCGGCAAGGCCCGGATCGTCGCCACCGGCATGCTGCTGCTCGCCGCCAGCGCCGCCGTCTCGCTGTCCGGCCTGGCGGTCTGGAATTTCTGGCTCGGCCTCGTCCTCCTGGGGCTCGGCTGGAACTTCGGCTTCATCGGCGCGACGGCGATGGTCGCCGAGACCTACCGCCCGTCCGAGAAGAACAAGACGCAGGGCCTGCACGACCTGCTGCTGTTCGGCTGCGTTGCCGCCGCCTCGCTGCTGTCGGGCCGAATCTACGTCGCGGCCGGCTGGGAAACCATGAATCTCGTCGTCTTCCCGGTCGTCGCCACATGCCTTGCCGCCCTCGCGCTGCAGGCGATCCGCGGCCGCAGGATTGCCGCCGAGGGTTGAATCCCGCGCCACCTATCTGACTGCTTGACGGCATTCGGCCTTCCTATAGCCTCACGCTGTCCGGGGGCGGGGGGAGCCTACCGCGGAGCAAGCAGTAAAGGGGATGCGCCGGCGCTCCGCGCCAGGTGCACAGGTGAGGGGACAGCATGCCAACAATTCTCATTGTCGTGGCCATCTGCGGCCTGCTGGCGATCGCCTACGCGATATGGGCGACCAGCTCCGTACTCTCGGCCGACCAGGGCAACGCCCGGATGCGGGAGATCGCCGCCGCCATCCGCGAGGGCGCGCAGGCCTATCTGGCGCGCCAGTACACCACCATCGCCATCGTCGGTGCGGTGGTCTTCGTGCTCACGTGGTTCCTGCTCTCCCTCTACGCGGCGGCGGGCTTCGCCATCGGCGCGATCCTCTCCGGCCTTGCCGGCTTCATCGGCATGAACGTTTCGGTCCGCGCCAACGTGCGCACCGCCCAGGCCGCGTCGCGCTCGCTGGCGCTCGGCCTCGGCATCGCCTTCAAGTCCGGCGCCATCACCGGCATGCTGGTGGCCGGCCTCGCGCTGCTCGGCGTCACCGTCTATTTCTACGTCCTCACGGTGCAGCTCGGCTTCGCGGCGTCCGACCGCACGGTCATCGACGCGCTCGTCTCGCTCGGCTTCGGCGCCTCGCTGATCTCGATCTTCGCGCGGCTCGGCGGCGGCATCTTCACCAAGGGTGCCGATGTCGGCGGCGACCTCGTCGGCAAGGTCGAGGCGGGCATTCCCGAGGACGACCCGCGCAATCCGGCCACCATCGCCGACAATGTCGGCGACAATGTCGGCGACTGCGCCGGCATGGCCGCCGACCTGTTCGAGACCTATGCGGTGACGATCGTCGCGACGATGGTGCTGGGGGCGATCTTCTTCGCCGGCACGGACATCATCGAGAGCGCCATGGTCTACCCTCTGGCCATCGGCGGCGCCTGCATCGTCACCTCCATCGCCGGAACGTTCTTCGTGCGCCTCGGCTCCAACGGCTCGATCATGGGCGCCCTCTACAAGGGCCTCTGGGCGACGACGCTGCTGTCGATCGTCGGCCTCGCGGCCGCGACCTGGGGGACGATCGGCTTCGGCGACATCGGCCAGTCCGCGGCGGGCCTGACGATCAACGGTCTCAACCTGTTCATCTGCGGGGTGATCGGCCTCGTGGTCACCGGCCTGATCGTCTGGATCACCGAGTTCTACACCGGCATCGGCTTCCGGCCGGTGCGCTCGATCAGCCAGGCCTCGGTCACCGGCCACGGCACCAACGTCATCCAGGGCCTGGCCGTCTCGCTGGAGTCCACCGCGCTGCCGACCATCGTCATCGTCGGCGGCATCATCTCGACCTTCCAACTCGCCGGCCTCTACGGGACCGCCATCGCGGTGACCGCGATGCTCGGCATTGCCGGCATGATCATCGCCCTCGACGCCTTCGGACCGGTGACCGACAACGCCGGCGGCATCGCCGAGATGGCGGGCCTGCCCGCCGACGTCCGCCGCTCCACCGACGCGCTCGACGCGGTCGGCAACACCACCAAGGCGGTGACCAAAGGCTATGCGATCGGATCGGCGGGCCTCGGCGCACTCGTCCTGTTCGCCGCCTACAACTATGACCTGCAGTATTTCGTCGCCCAGGCCCAGACCGGCAATGGCTACGAATATTTCCGCGACGTGCAGCCCGATTTCGCCCTCAGCAACCCGTATGTGGTGGTCGGCCTGCTGCTCGGTGGCCTCATCCCGTTCCTGTTCGGTGGCATCGCGATGACCGCCGTCGGCCGGGCCGCGGGCGCCATCGTCGAGGAAGTGCGCAAGCAGTTCCGCGAGGATCCGGGCATCATGGCCGGCACCTCCAAGCCGAATTACGCGCGGGCGGTGGACCTGCTCACCAAGGCGGCGATCAAGGAGATGATCGTTCCATCGCTGCTGCCGGTGCTGGCCCCGGTGGTCGTCTACTTCGCCGTGCTGCTGATCGCCGACAAGAGCCAGGCCTTCTCGGCGGTCGGCGCGATGCTGCTCGGCGTCATCGTCACCGGCCTGTTCGTCGCCATCTCGATGACCTCGGGCGGCGGCGCCTGGGACAACGCCAAGAAGTCCTTCGAGGACGGCTTCGTCGATTCGGCGGGCGTCCGGCACATGAAGGGGTCGGAGGCGCACAAGGCCTCGGTAACCGGCGACACGGTCGGCGATCCCTACAAGGACACCGCCGGGCCCGCGGTGAACCCGGCCATCAAGATCACCAACATCGTCGCGCTTCTGCTCCTGGCTGTGCTCGCCCATTCCTGAGCGCGATTTCCGCCCATGAAAAAGGCCCCGCGAGATGCTCGCGGGGCCTTTTTTGTCCGTCCCGAAAGACGCGTTATTGCGACGGGACGCGCGGGCCGGGCGCGCCGCTGGTCGTGTCGGTGAAGATCTGGCCGAGGAACGAGGCATCCCGGCCGCCGGTCGGGGTGGTGCGCGAGATGAAGTCGAACAGCACGCCGTTCTGCAGTCCGTAATTGGCGATGCGCGAGACGCGGCCCTCGCCGTCGAAATAGACCGCCAGCACGCGCTGGTCGACCAGCTGCGGCTCCATGAAGGCCACCGGCCGGACGCGCTTCTGGGAGATGTAGTAGAAGACCTCGTTGTCGAAGGTCGCGGTGGTCGATGGCGAGCCGAGTGCGAGCAGCACCTGCTCGCGGCTGGAGCCGACGGGCGTCAGCTCGAGCGAGCGCTCGTCGACGATGTAGCCCTGGTTCAGCACCTCCGCGGTCGTGCAGGCGCCGAGGGAGAGCAGGACCGAGATGGTGACGGAGGCAAGCAGCGGTCGTTTCAGGCGTACGGTACTATTCACGCTTATCATGCTCCCTGGGCCACCGGTCTGAGCTGCCTACCGCTTGGCGGCGAATCTGAGGCGCTGCCGGAAATCCCGCGGCAGATCCCTCGATTGCCGGCGGAAGCAGGCGCGGAGCCTAGGTAAAGCACCTTCGGCGGCGTTGCAATCGACGCAGGCCTGTGGCACCGCCTGCCACAGAGACGAGGCATCCGACATGTTCCACCGATTGCGAGCCGGCCGCCGGAATCGCGAAATCATCGACGCGATCTACGCCGATCTCGTCGTGCTCGCCCGCCAGCCGGTTCTCTACGAAGAGGCAGGCATTCCCGATACCGTCATGGGCCGGTTCGAGGCGCTGTCGATCCACGTCTTCCTCTTCCTTCGCCGCTGCCGCGATGAGCCCGCGCTCCGGCCGGTCGCGCAGGACGTGGTCGACCGGTTCATTGCCGACATCGACCGCTCGATCCGCGAACTCGGCGTCGGCGACCCGTCGGTCCCGAAGCGGATGCGGAAGCTGGCGGGCATCTTCTACGAACGCGTCAAGGCCTATGATCCGGCCCTCGATGCCGAACCGGGCCGGGGCCTCCTCGCCGACGCGCTTCGCCCCCGCGCGGTGGCGACCGATGCCCCGGAGGGTGCGTCGCGGCGCCTGGCAGCCTACATGAGAGAGACGGTCGCCCGCCTCGGGACGGTGCCCGCGGCGGCGATTCTCGCCGGACGGCTGGAGATGAAGGAAGCGACATGAACCGCGCAGACAACGACGACGTCCCGGCGCTTCGCTACGAGATCTCGGCGATCAAGCTGCCGCGCGACGGCATGCAGCTCCGCTACGAGGCAAGCGACAGCGAGCGGGCGGCGCTTGCCGGGCAACTCGGTATCGCCGCGGTGGGCGCGCTGAAGGTCGATCTGCGCGCGACGCCCTGGCGCCGCGACGGCGTCCTGGTCGAGGGATCGATCCGCGCTCAAGTGCAGCAGGAGAGCGTCGTCAGTCTCGAGCCGCTCGACCGCGCCGTCGACGAGCCTTTCAAGGCGGTCTTCGTGCCGGAGGGCTCGAAGCTCGCGCGGACCGCGGCGCCCAGCGAGCACGAGCTGCACATCGATCCGGAAGGCGACGATCCGCCGGAAGTCTTCCAGGGCGATCGCATCGATCTCGGCCCCTACATCGTCGAGGCGCTGGTGCTGGCGCTGGATCCCTATCCGCGCGCCCCGGGCGAAAGCTTCGGCGCGGTGGACACCGATCCCGATCCGGATGCCGGGCGGCGATCCGCCTTCGGCGCGCTCTCGGCTCTCGTCCCCCCGGACGGAAAGGGCGGGAAATGACCGGCGATCGGCGGTTGCCGTTCTCGCGTAAACGGATATCTTCGCGCCGCGCCGCGGTCCTGCAGCGCGGGAAAGCGAGAATCTGTTGACTCCAAGCACCGGCATCACGATTTCGATCGACGCGATGGGCGGCGATCACGGGCCGGCGGTGGTTCTGGCCGGCGCTGCGATCGCGCTCAGCCGGCACCCCGACACCCGATTCGTCCTGTTCGGCGAGAGCGCCGCGGTCCAGCCGGTCCTCGACGCGCATCCCGAACTAGCGGCAGCCTCCGTCTTCCACCACTGCGAGATCTCGATCCGCATGGACGACAAGCCCTCGCAGGCGCTGCGTCAGGGCCGTTACAAATCGTCGATGTGGCGCGCCATCGACGCGGTGAAGACGGGCGAGGCCGACGTCGCGGTCTCCGCCGGCAACACCGGCGCGCTGATGGCGATGGCGAAGTTCTGCCTGCGCACCATGGCCAATATCGAGCGCCCGGCGATCGCGGCGATCTGGCCGACGCTGAAGGGCGAGAGCATCGTCCTCGACGTCGGCGCGACGATCGGCGCCGACGCGCAGCAGCTGATCGACTTCTCGATGATGGGCGGGGCGATGGCGAGGGCGCTGTTCGGCCTCGAGCGCCCGACGGTCGGGCTGCTGAACATCGGCGTCGAGGAGGTCAAGGGCCAGGACGAGATCCGCGAGGCCGGCCGGCTGCTCAAGGAGATGCCGATCCCGGGCATCCACTATCACGGCTTCGTCGAAGGCGACGATCTCGGCCAGGGTATCGTCGACGTCGTGGTGACCGAGGGCTTCACCGGCAATATCGCGCTGAAGACCGCCGAGGGCACGGCCCGCCAGATCGCCGCCTATCTGAGGGCGGCGATGTCGCGGACGCTGCTGGCGCGCGCCGGCTATCTGCTGGCCAAGAGCGCGTTCGACCGGCTGCGGGACAAGATGGATCCCAGCAAGGTCAATGGCGGGGTGTTCCTCGGCCTCAACGGCATCGTCATCAAGAGCCACGGCGGCGCCAGCCCGGAGGGCATCGCCGCCGCCATCGACCTCGCACACGCCATGGCGCGGCACGGGCTGCGCGAAAAGATCGAGGCCGACCTCGACAGGTTCCATCGCCTGTCGGGCGAAACGACAGACCTCTCGGAAAGCATGCAATGACGTCACGACTGATGTCCGTGGTGCGCGGGACCGGATCCTGCCTGCCCGAACGGATCATGTGGAACCAGGATTTCGAGGGGATCGTCGAGACCTCCGACGAGTGGATCCGCCAGCGTACCGGGATCGCCTCGCGGCACATCGCCGGGGAGGGGGAGACCACCGTTTCGCTGGCCGAGACCGCCTCGCGGCGGGCGCTCGACGCGGCGGGCCTCGTCCCGGCCGACATCGACCTCATCGTGCTGGCGACCGCCACGCCCAACAACACCTTCCCGGCCTCCGCCGTGCAGCTGCAGGCGCAGCTCGGCATCGACCACGGCTTCGCCTTCGACATCCAGGCGGTGTGCAGCGGCTTTGTCTACGGCCTGACCACGGCGGATCTCTACCTCAAGAGCGGCATGGCCCGGCGTGCGCTGGTGGTGGGATCGGAGACCTTCTCGCGCATCCTCGACTGGCAGGACCGCTCGACCTGCGTGCTGTTCGGCGACGGCGCGGGCGCCGTCGTGCTGGAGGCCGTCGAGACCGACGGCACGGACGAGCCGCGCGGCGTCCTCGTCTCGCGGCTGCGCTCGGACGGCGCCCACCAGTCCAAGCTCTACGTCGACGGCGGGCCCTCCACCACCGGCACCGTCGGCAAGCTGCGGATGGAGGGGCGCGAGGTCTTCAAGCACGCCGTTGGGATGATCACCGACGTCATCGAGCAGTCCTTCGAGGCGGCGGGAATCGGGCCGGACGACATCGACTGGTTCGTGCCCCACCAGGCCAACCGGCGGATCATCGACGCTTCCGCCAGGAAGCTCGGCATCGCCCCCGAGAAGGTGATCGTCACGGTCGAGGGCCACGGCAACACCTCGGCCGCGTCGATCCCGCTGGCGCTCGACGTCGCGGTGCGCGACGGCCGCATCAAGACCGGCGACCTCGTCCTGCTGGAAGCCATGGGCGGTGGCTTCACCTGGGGTGCTGTCCTCATCCGCTGGTAAATATCGGACCTTGATTCGACTGTCGTTTCGTTAGAATATCTCGGGACTTACGCGACAAGAGCAGAAGTCTGAGCACCGGGGACCGCCGGGCCATCAGGGGGAGACGAATGGGAGATAGAACTCTCACCAGGGCAGATCTTGCCGAGGCTGTATTTCGCAGAATCGGCCTGTCCCGAACCGAATCCGCTCAACTGGTCGAAATGGTGCTGGAAGAGATGTGCTCGACCATCGCCGCGGGCGAATCGGTGAAGATATCCTCGTTCGGATCCTTCCTCGTCCGCGACAAGAACGAGCGCGTCGGCCGCAATCCGAAGACCGGCGAGGAAGTGCCGATCTCCCCCCGACGCGTCGCCGTGTTCAAGCCGTCCAACGTGCTGAAGGACCGCATCCTCGAGGCCCACGGCGAACGGCGCGGCGCGGTCGAAGTCATGAAGGCCGCGGAATAGACGGTGCAGCGCCGGACGGACCGCCGATGACCGACAAGAGCGTCGACGCCTTCCGCACGATCAGCGAGGTCGCGGATGATCTCGACCTGCCGCAGCACGTGCTGCGGTTCTGGGAGACCCGCTTTCCGCAGATCAAGCCGATGAAGCGCGGCGGCGGCCGCCGCTACTATCGGCCCGACGACGTCGAGTTGCTGCGGGGGATCCGCTACCTCCTCTACGTCAAGGGCTTCACCATCAAGGGCGTGCAGCGGATCCTGAAGGAAAACGGCCATCGCTTCGTCGTGGCCATCGGCTCCGGCGACACCGGGGCCATCGAGCAGATCCAGGCGGGACGCAGCGCGGCGAGCGCGCCGGCGGACGTCGCGGCGGGCGAAGTGCATCTCGACGACATCGACATCATCGCCGCTGAGCCGCGGCGGGCGGCGGAGCCGGCCGTCGAGCCAGAGCGCAAGCCGTCGAAGCCCTTCGCCGGGCTGTTGCGGCGCGAGCCGCCTGCCCAGGAGGCGGGGCAGGCCCTGACCCGCGAAGCCGCCAAGGCGCTCGACGAGGTGGTCATCCAGCTGCTGGAGTGCAAGCGCCTGCTCGACCAGGTCCGGTAGGCGCCGGATCAGGTCGGCGCCTTGGCGGACGGCCGCGGCGGAGCGCCGGCCACGACGTCGCGCCGCATCGGCGCCGCGGTGTTCCGGCTACGCAGGATCTCTTCCCAGCGCAGTGCATGGCCGACGATCGTCTCCAGGTCGTCGTAGCGCGGCGACCAGCCGAGTTCGCGGCGGGCGAGGCCGGCATCGGCGACGATCGCCACCGCGTCGCCGGCCCGGCGATCCTGGAACTCCACCGGGAAGTCCCGCCCGGCAACGCGCTTCACCGCGTCGATCACCTCGAGTACCGAGTGGCCACGGCCGTAGCCGCAATTGGCGACGAGATTGCCACCGCCGGCCCGTAGCCGCTGCAGCGCGAGATAATGCGCGTCGACCAGATCGCTGACATGGATGTAGTCGCGGATGCAGGTGCCGTCCGGGGTCGGATAATCCGTGCCGAACACCGACAGACCTGGACGCTTGCCGGTCGCCGCTTCCGCCGCGATCTTGATCAGGTGCGTCGGGCTCTCGGTGGACTGGCCGCTGCGCCCCTCTGGGTCGGCACCGGCGACGTTGAAGTAGCGCAGCGCTGCATAACGGAGGTCGTGCGCCGCCGCCGCGTCGCGCAGCATCAGCTCGGTCATCAGCTTGGACGTGCCGTAGGGCGATTCCGGCAGGAGCGGCGCATCCTCGCGCACCGGGATGGCCGCCGGGCTGCCGTATACTGCGGCGGTCGAGGAGAAGATGAAGTTCGAAACGCCGGACCGCACGGCGCTCTCGATGAGGCTGCGGGATGCGACGGTGTTGTTGCGGTAGTAGGCGAGGGGGTCCGCGACCGATTCGGGCACGATGACCGAGCCGGCGAAATGGATGACCGCATCGACGCCATGCCGGCGCATCGCCGCCTCGACCTGGTCCTGGTCGGCGATGTCGGCGACGATCAGTTCGGCGGCGGCCGGCACCGCCCAGTCGAAGCCGGCGCTCAGCCGGTCGACGACGACCACCTGCTCGCCCGCCTCGACCAGCCTCCATGCCATGTGGCTGCCGATATAGCCGGCGCCGCCGGTAACCATGACCGCCATTCGTGCTCCTTGTGCCGCTGCTGCGGGACGAGCCAGTGACCCGCCATAATAGCGCCGGACATTCGCGGGCGCGAAACCGCCCCGCGGCGCTTGCGGCGCCGCCTTCCCGTTCCCGGCGCTGCTATTCGACCTCGGCCTTGGCGCGTGACAGGCCCCAGGCCAGCAGCCGCGCGGCGTCGGCCTCGGTGCCCGCCTCGACATAACAGCGCAGTTCAGGCGCGTTGCCCGAGGCGCGGAAATGGATCGAGCTCCCGTCGGCGAGCAGCGTGCGGACGCCGTCGATCGTGTCGACGGCGTCTACCGTGCCGACCGGTTCGAAGAAGTCCCGGCGAAACGCCTCATCCGTGGACAGGCGCTTGAGGAAGGCGCCGCTGCGCTCGGCCGGGACGTTCGCCAGCCTGTGGGCTGCTGCGTGCCCCGCCTGCAGTTCGCCGACCAGTTCGCTCAGCTGCCTGCCGCGCGCCTGCGCCTCGGCGAGCACCGCGATGATCGGCAGGACGGCATCGCGGGTCGGCAGTGCCGCCAGCGTCGCGCCCTCGAGCACCACGTCGGAATAGAGCAGGAAACCGCCATTCGCCTCGAAGCCGGCGATCCGTTCGGCACCGTCCGCGGCGGCCGCTGCCATGCCGGCGATGACGAAGGGCGAGCCGACGCGGGTGCGCACGACGCGCTCGGCGATGCCGGTCTGCTCGATCGACGCGCTGGAGGTGACCGGCGTCACGATCGTCGTGAGCCCGAGGTGCCGGGCCGTCAGGAGTCCGATCAGATCGCCGCGGATGAGGACGCCGCGCTCGTCGGCGATCAGCGGCCGGTCGGCGTCGCCGTCGGTGGAGACGATGGCGTCGAAGCCGTCCTCGCTCGCCCAGCGGGCGATGCTCTCGACGTCTTCGGGCCGGTGCGCCTCGGTATCGACCGGGATGAAACGGTCCGAGCGGGCGAGTTCGGTCGGCTGCGCGCCCAGCCGCTTGAGGAGCCGCATCAGCAGGTCGCGGGCGACCGAACTGTGCTGGTAGACGCCGACCCGCATCCCCGCCAGCGCGTTCGGCAGGAAACAGTCGAGGTAGCGCTGCTCGTATTCGTCGAGCGCTGTCTCGTCCGGGGCGGGCGCCGCCGCCCGGTCATCCCGCCCCGCGTCGCCGGGCGCGGCGAAGGCGGCAAGGATGCCGGCCTCGTCCGCCTTGGTGATCTCGCCGTCGCGGCCATAGAACTTCAGGCCGTTGCGGTCGTCGGGGATGTGGCTGCCGGTGACCATGATCGCCGGGCAGCCTTCCCGCAGCGAGCGGAACGCCAGGGCCGGGGTCGGGAGCGGGCCGCAGTCGACGGCCTCGAATCCCGCCGCCGCCGCCGCCGCGGCGCAGTCGGCGAGGATCTCCGGGCTGCTGCCCCGAAGGTCCCGGCCGAGATAGACGATGCGCCTGGCGCCTTGGGCATCGGACGCCGCGACGTGGCGCAGAAACGCCAGCGCATAGTCAAAGCTCGGCCCGCCGAGGAGATCGGTCACCAGCCCGCGCAATCCGCTGGTCCCGAATTTCAACGCTTCCATCGCATCGTCTCCCGAAAGGGCCGTCGTGCCGGACCGGAGAAGCCGCCACAGCCGCATCCCCCGCCCTGCGGCCGGTCACTCGCACGGACGTTCCGTTACCGGGTATGCCGCCTGCCCGGAAGCGGAAAATGCCGCGGGCGGGCAGATGTCCTCACACCGTCGGAAGGCTCTTGCGTCCGATCCCCGTTTTCTCTAGGGCTTCTGGCAGTCGGAGCGTAGCGCAGCCTGGTAGCGCACTTGGATGGGGTCCAAGGGGTCGGAGGTTCGAATCCTCTCGCTCCGACCAATCTTCAAAATTTCGCTGACATTGCCGCCGATGGGCCCGATCTGCCGCCGGGCAGTCCGCTTGCTCGCCGCCCGTAGGCCGGCCGTGGGACCGGCCCGCGGAGGTTTGCCCGCGGAGCCGGCTTTGGCGGCGTCAGGCGCCTCTTAGTTGCGCAGGTAGACGTCCTCGATCCGCACGATGTCGTCCTCGCCCGTGTAGCTGCCGACCTGCACCTCGATCAGCTTCAGGTCGATCTTGCCGGGATTGTGCAGGCGGTGGATGCAGCCGATCGGCAGGTAGGCGGCTTCGTTCTCGTGATAGTGCTTCACCGTGTCGTCGATCGTCACCTCCGCGGTGCCGTGGACGACCACCCAGTGCTCGGCGCGGTGGTGGTGGCGCTGCAAGCTCAGCAGCCCGCCCGGCTTGACGCAGATGTGCTTCACCTGGAACCGGTCGCCGAGGTCAATGCGCTGGTACCAGCCCCACGGCCGGTAGATCCGCAGATGCTCCCCCGCTTCGCGTCGGCCCTGCTGGCGCAGCTGCGCGACGAGGTCCTTGACCCGGCCGGCTTCCTTCTTCGCGGCGACGAGGACCGCGTCATGCGTCGCGACGACGATGACGTCGTCGAGCCCGACCACGGTTGCCAGCATGTCCTCGCTGCGCACGAAGCTGTTGGTGGTCGCCAGTACGCTGACCTGTCCCTCCAGCCGGTTGCCGTCGCCATCCTTCTCCTTGAGGGCGTGGATGGCGTCCCAACTGCCGATGTCGGACCAGTCGAAGCTGGCGGCGAGGACGCCGGCGCGGTCGGTCTTCTCCATCACGGCGTAGTCGATCGAGATCTTCGGCGAGGCGGCAAACGCCTTGGCGTCGAGGCGCAGGAAGTCGAGATCCCGCGCGGCGTGTTCGACGGCCGCCCGTGCCGCCTCCAGCACGTCGGGACAGAAGCGCTCCATCTCGGCCAGCATCGTCGGGACCGAGAAGATGAAGTTGCCGCTGTTCCACAGATAGCCTTCGGCGACGTAGCGCTCGGCGACGGCGGCTTCCGGCTTCTCGACGAAGCGGGCGAGCCGGTGGGCGCGCTCGCCCAGGGCTTCCGCCGCCTGCTCGATGTAGCCGTAGGCGGTGGAGGGATGGTCCGGCACGATGCCGATGGTCATGATCGGGCCTGACGCGGCGATGGCCGCGGCGATCCGGCAGTCCTCGGCGAAGGCCGCGGTGTCGCCGATCGCATGGTCGGCGGCGACGACGACGCAGACGCTGTCCGGCGAGCGCATCTCCGCCAGCACCGTGCCGACCGCGACCGCCGCCGCGGAGTCGCGGCGCTCGGGCTCGAGCACGATCTCGCCGTCGATGCGGAGCAGGGCCATCTGCTCCGCGACGATGAAACGGAAGTCGTTGTTGGTGATGACGATCGGCCGGTCGAAGCCGGGTCCGCTCAGCCGCTCCAGCGTCGCCTGGAACGTCGACATGCCGCTGTCGAGAAGCGGGATGAACTGCTTCGGCATCGAGTCGCGCGATACCGGCCAGAGGCGCGTTCCGGCGCCGCCGGCCATGATGATCGGAATGATGAGGGGCGATGATGCCGGCATGGAAACCTCGATGGATCGTCCTGTGACTGTCTGCCATAGTCGATATGCCTCCGGAAATGGAGGCCTGCGACGGAGATTCTTGCTGTGCCGGCTGGCATGCATTGCGACGCGCGGCCAACGAGTCCGGGAGTGACGTCGTGACGGGACCTGCAATCGATCCGGCGCTAATCGTCGAGGCCGTCCGGGCGGGCATGGCGGCCATCGTCGCGCGAACGGCGGCGGCAGGCGAGGTGGCCTACAAGGCGGACCGGTCGCCGGTGACGGAGGCCGACGAGGCCGCCGAGCGCGCCATTCTCGCGGTCATCGAACCAGCCTCGTCCATCCCGATCATCGCCGAGGAGCGGTTCGCCGCCGGGCAGGTTCCCGAACTCGACCGCCGCTTCCTGCTCATCGATCCGCTCGACGGCACCAAGAGCTTCATCGCCGGCACGCCCGACTACACGGTCAATGTCGCGCTGATCGAAGCGGGAATCCCGGTGTTCGGCTGCGTCGGTATTCCGGCCACAGGCGCGGTGTTCCATGGCGGTGTCGGCTCTGCGCCGGTCGTCGAGCGCGACGGAGAGGTGCATCCGCTCGGCACCCGCCCGGCGCTGTCGGCGGTCGACGTGGTCGCCAGCCGCAGCCACATGACGCCGGAAACCGAGGCGTATCTGTCGGGGGTCACCGTGGGTGACTGGGCGTCCATCGGTTCGTCGCTGAAATTCTGCCTGCTCGCCGAAGGCAAGGCCGATCTCTATCCGCGCTTCGGTCGCACCATGCAGTGGGACACCGCCGCGGGGGACGCGATCCTGCGAGCCGCCGGCGGCCTGACGGTGCGCACCGACGGCATGCCACTGCCGTACGGCCTGACGGGGATGCCGGGCGAGGACCCCTTCGCCAATCCCGACTTCATCGCCGTGGGCGATCGCTCGCTGCTGCGCCGCCCGGGCATACTGCCCGGGCCCGATCAGTAGGCCGACTCGGACTTCAGCAGGCTGAGCGGGGTCATGACCAGGATGTAGAGGTCGAGGAGCAGCGACCAGTTCTCGATGTAGTAGAGGTCGTGCTCGAAGCGCTTCTCGAGCTTGTCGGGGCGGTCGATCTCGCCGCGCCAGCCCTTGATCTGCGCCCAGCCGGTGATGCCCGGCTTGACCTTGTGCCGGCCGAAATAGCCGTCGACGATCTGCACGAAGGTCTCGTTGCAGCTGGAGATGGCGTGGACGGCGTGCGGGCGCGGCCCGACGAGCGACAGCTCGCCCCTGAGGACGTTGAACAGCTGCGGCAGCTCGTCGATCGAGGTGCGGCGGATGAAGCGGCCGACGGGGGTGACCCGCTTGTCGTTCCGCGTGACGATCTGCCGGGCCAGCGGATCGGACATCTCGTGGAAGAGCGAGCGGAACTTGTAGATCTCGACGATCTGGTTGTTGAAGCCGTGGCGCTTCTGGCGGAACAGCACCGGTCCCCGCGAATCCAGCTTGATGGCGAGGGCCGTGCCAAGCATCAGCGGCGCCAGCGCCACCAGCGCGAGGCTGGCGAACACCACGTCGAACAGCCGCTTGCCGACGCGGTCCCAGTCGGCGAGCGGCTGGTCGAAGACGTCGATCAGCGGGATGTCGCCGACATAGGAATAGGTGCGGGGCCGGAAGCGCAGCTGCGCCGAATGGGCCGAGAGGCGGATGTCCAGCGGCAGCACCCAGAGGTGCTTCAGCATCGAAAGCAGGCGCTGCTCCGCCGACAGCGGCAGCGTGACGATCAGCATGTCGATGCGGGCAAGGCGGGCGAACTCCACCAACTCGCGGATATTGCCGAGCTTGGGATAGCCGGCGACGAGCGGAGGCGAGCGGGAATCGTCACGATCGTCGAAGATGCCGCAGATCCGGATGTCGCTGTCCTGCTGGCCCTCGAGCCCGCGGATCAGCGTCTCGGCGCCCTGGCCGCCACCGACAACCACCGCGCGCCGTTCCATGCGGCCGTTGCGCGCCCAGCGGCGGATCTTGGCGCGCAGCACGAAGCGCCCGAGCGCCAGCGTCGCCAGGCCGGCGACGAACCAGGTCCCGAGCCAGACACGCGAATGCGCACCGTCGTTGAACAGGAAGAACAGCGCCGCGGTGAGCAGCGACAGCGTGCCTGCCCAGGCCAACGCGACGCGCCAGAGCTGCAGGAGGCTGCCCTTCAAAATCGCGAGGTCGTATCCGTCCACCAGGCCGATGGCGACCACGCCGGCGGCGGCGCCGAGCACCGACAGGAGCAGGTAGGACAGCCACAGATGGCTGGACGAGCCGACATAGAGGGTGAAGATCAGCAGGCCGAGACCCATCAGGAGCGCGAACTCGATGCCGCGCCACAGGCCGGCCAGCAGGCGCGGCGTGATGAAGTCGTTCTGGTACTGCAGCGCAGCGCGCCGGGCGAAGGCGTTCAGCGCGGTCGCCTCGTCGGTCGGCTCCGACCGGAACGCCCGCAGTGCTTCCCGGGTGAACGGCAGGCCATCCTCGATATTCGCCATGTACGTTGCTTCCGCCCGAAATACCGGCCGACGCACCACGCTCCGCCGTATCTCCGGTCGCGTCGGGTCGGGGCCTGCTCGCGCGCACACTGGCACAGGGCGGCTAAGAATGCGTTGCCGCGCAGCGACGCATTCGACGCAGCGGCCGTTCCCGAGCGTTTCCTCGTCGGCCGGAAAGCGCCGGGATCGTTGCTTTCGCCCCGCTGCGGGCGGGCGATCCCCTAGAACCAGCGCTCGCGTATGTAGAGCGTGTCGCCGGGGACGATGGGATCGGAGGTCAGCACGCGCCCGGTGAGGATGCGGCCCCCGACCTGCCGGGTGATGTCGACCGATTCCTGCTCGGCCCGGGGCGTGAAGCCACCGGCGATGGCGACGGCCTTCTGGACGGTCATGCCGGGGACGTAGGTGTACTGGCCACCCGTCGTGACCTCGCCCATGATGAAGAAGGGACGGTACTGGTCGACCTGCACCGTGACGTCCGGATCCACCAGGTAGCCACCCCGCAGCCGGTCGGCCAGCACCTGTTCGAGCTCATGCGTGGTGCGGCCGCGCGCGGGGACCAGGCCGATCAGCGGAAAGGAGAGGTAGCCGGCCTTGTCGACCGGATAGGCGTTGGTCAGCCCCGTCTGCTCGAAGACGGTGACGCGCAGCACGTCGCCGCTGTCGAGCCGGTACGGCTGATTGAGGACGGCATGAAAGGCTGGCGCAACCGGCTTGTAGGAAGCGCATCCCGCCAGTGCCGCCATCATCGCGCCGATGAGCGCCAGGGTGGTCCTTCGCATCATGTCCGTTCCGTCCGTTCCCGCCGTGGGCGGCAGGCAGCTGAGACGTTGATAGTTCGTTATGGTTAATCCGCGGTAAAGCTGCTTGGGGTGCCGAAGGAGATGCCAGTCTTAACGCGGCGGTGACGACCGGACCGTCACCATGGGGGCCACTCGGGAGACAGCAAACCCGCCGGCCATCCGGCTGCCGGGTGCGCCGACAGCGAAGTCCGGAGAATGCTTTGATCACCAGTCCCGATTTCGGCGGTCCCGTCGACCAGCTGAGGGCCGCGCAACGCCCCTATCGGGCGGCGGGCGGCACCCCGGCGAAAGGAGCCCATCTGACGGCCGTTGCGAGCCAGGGTGAGGCGCCGCCGGCGCGCCCGGACCCGGCCGCGGCGAGCGTCGCGGAGATCGTCGCCGCGGCGCAACTCGGCGACCTGGCGCGGCTGGTCGTGCTGTCGGTCGACGCCGAGCGGCATCCGGGCGGCGTCGACCTCGTCCGTGGCTTCGCGTCGCTGGGCACGGCGGCGATCCTGGTCGACCTGACGCGCGGACATCGCGTTGCCGGCCTGACCGGGCTTGGACGCGAGCAGCAGGGGGTCGCCGCGGTCGCCGCCGGGACGATCACGTTCGCGCAGGCGATTCACCGCGACCGCCACTCCGCCGCCCACATCGTCCCGTCCGGCGGGTTCGGCGCGCATGCGCCGGGGGAACAGTGGTCGGCGCACCTGCCGCTGACGCTGTCGGCCTTGAAGCAGACCTATGAATGCTGCGTCGTCGAGTTCGACCGCGCCAGCCTCGACCGGCTCCCCGCCCTCCTCGACGAGCATACGGCCGTCGTCGTCGCAGCCGCTGCCGACGAACATGCGGCCGTCGCCGCGATCGCCGCCGCGCTGGCATCGATTGGGCTCGAGGACGTGGTGGTCATGCAGATTGCGGGTTCCGGGTCTGACTGAATCGGCCGCACCGTGCGGGCTTTTCGCCAGCTTCGAGGGCGGAACGCGTGCTCGCGCGACGAGAAAGCATCGCAATGCCGCAATTGGTGGGTTGTTGAGCCCATTGCCGCAGGCGACGAGGCACCCCGCCTTGACACCTGCTCGCGATACGGGCTTTCGAGGCGGCGCCCGACCGCCACGGCCCTGCATGCGAAAGTCACCGCTTGAAGATCGTCTACTACGTCATCAATCTCGACCGGTCGCCCGACCGCCTCGCCGCCATCTCGGCGGATGCCGCGCTGAGCGGGCTGACCTTGCAGCGCGTGCCAGCCGTGGACGGCGCCGCCGCGCCTGTCCAGGAACGGGACGCCGTCCTCGACGAGGCGGGGTTCAGGCGCCTGCATGGCAAGGTTCCGATGGATGGCGAGTATGGTTGCTATGCCAGCCATCTCGGCGCCTTCGACGATTTCCTGGCGAGCGATGCCGATGCCGCGGTGATCTTCGAGGACGATGTCCGGCCAGGCCCGGGATTCCGGTCCGCCGTCGAGGCGATCGCCGCGGTCGACGACTGGGATCTCGTCAAGCTGATGCATCACCGCCTGCCGGCCTTGCGCGCGCGCCGACGGCTACCGGGCGGTGGCGAACTCGGGCTCGCCTGGTTCGGTCCGACCGGCAGTTCCGCCTGCTATCTGATCAATCGCCGGGCGGCGAAGATCCTGCGGGAGCAACTCGTTCCGATGCGGCTGCCCTACGACGTGGCGCTCGAGCGCGGCTGGGCGCATGGCATTCGCGTCCGCCACGTCCGGCCCGATCTCGTCGCCAGCAATCCGGCGACCAAGAAGAGCCTGATCGGCGGCACGAAGAAATACGCGGCGGCGCGGCTTGCGCCCTGGCGGCGGCTGACGACCCTGGCCTTCCGCACGTCGGAGCTCTTTCGCCGCGGCATCTACGCGGCGAGGGGAGCGGACCGCGCATGATCAAGCGATGGCTCCTGGCCCGACGGCCGTTCGATTCGCCGTTCCTGACCCTTGGTGTGGTGATGCTGGTCCTCGGCAATCCGCTCGCCAAATGGGTCTTCAGCCTGTTCGGCCTGATCGGCGTCAATCTCGGCTTCGCCCGGCACCGCACCTGGCGCTATGCCGACCCGGCATTCTCCTGGGCCATCGTCTGCTATGTCGCGTGGTCGGTGGTCCTCGTCGTCGCCCGCAACGAACCGATTCTCGACAACCGGTTCCTGACCTATTGCGGGATCATGCTCGGCTTCGTTTTCCTGCCGATGTCGATCAGCCTGGTCCGGCAGCCGCTCGACACGCTGATCCTTGGCTCGCGGCTGGCGATCCTCGCCGTGCTGGTGCTGATCCCGTTCGATCCGCTGCTCAACGACAATCGCCTGGGGCTCGGGCTCAACGAGGCGATCCTCGCGTTCCTCGTCGCGGTCGCGGGCCTGGCGGCGCGGATGGAGGCGCAGCGGCCGGAAGCCTATCTGCCCAACAGCCGGCTGTGGACCTATGTCTCGCTGGTTCCGGTGCTCATGACCGGCACGCGCGCCGCCTGGTTCGTCTACCTCCTCGTCGCCGTTTTCGATCTCATGGCGCTGCTGCCGCGGTGGCGCGAAGTGCCGAGTCGCATGCGGTGGCTGGCGTTGCCGGCGGCGGCCGCGGTCCTCGCGGTCGCGGTGCCGGCCACCTCGCTGATCGAGACACGCTGGGACGCCGGTCTCGAGGAGATCCAGCAGCTGGAAGAGACCGGGGTCGCGACCGGATCGGTCGACGTTCGGGCGGTCATGTGGGCCGGGACGCTAGCCGTCGTCGCCGACCACCCGCTGACGGGTGTCGGCAGCACCAACCGGGTGGCCGCGGTCGCGGATGCTGTCGGCGCCGACAATGCCATCTATGTCGGCAGCTTCACCCACCTGCACAATCTGTTTCTCGACGAGGCGGCATCGAACGGGCTGGTCGGCCTCGTCCTTCTGATCGGGATCTTCGGCGTGTTCCTGGTCCAGGTGACCCGGGCGGCGCCCGGCGGGCGGGTCGTCGAGACGTCCTACGCCTTCGTGTTCCTCGTCGTCACCTTCGGCTCCTTCCATGGGGTGCTGCTGAACGAATGGATGGTCCTGTCGACCTTCTCGTTCATGACGCTGGTCCTCGTCTCGATCCGGCGGGAGGCGTTCCGGGTTCGATACTCGACCCGTCCCGCGGTCCGTGTGGCCCGGCGTCAGGCCTAGAGCGCGACCCGATCGCCCCGGCCGGCCCCGAAGAAGGTCTGCGCCAGGAGTTTCAGGTCCCCGAAGAACGACTGCGACGCCGCGTATTCGGCGTCGATTTGGGCCAGGCGTTCCGGGTCGGACATGTCGACGCCCATGACCTGCGCCCGGCCCGTGATGCCCGGGCGCAACGCGAAGACGCCGCGCCGCTCGCGCGCCGCGATCAGCTCCGCCTGCACCGGCAGGCAGGGGCGGGGACCGACCAGGCTCATCTCGCCCTTCAGGACGTTCCACAGCTGCGGCAACTCGTCGAGCTTGACCCGCCGCAGCCGGCGGCCGAGGCCGGTGATGCTTGCGGCCGTGGCGTGGTGCGTCGCCACATGCGGCGTGCCCTCGGCCATCGTCCGCAGCTTGCAGCAGCGGAAGATCTTCCGGCCGCGGCCGACCCTTTCCTGCAGGAACAGGCCGGGACCCGGAGATGTCAGGCGGATCAGGACGACCAGCGCCAGGATCAGCCATCCGAGGACGACGAGAGCCGCCGCGCTGACGGCGAAATCGAAGAGACGTTTCATCAGGCCGTTCCCGCGAAGGATCGAGACAGGACGCCAGCCCAGGGACCGGCACCGGATGTGCGCCGCCTTGCCGCCGCGCACCGGTTCCTGCTCTAGAGTCTGCACGACGGCCTGACCAGACACACGGGGACTTCTCATGCGCATCCTGCTGACCGGCTCGGGCGGTTTCGTCGGCCGGCACCTCACGCCCCGGCTGCGGGAGCAGGGGCACGACGTGGTAGCGCTGACGCGCGGTGGGGCGGGGCGCGGTCCCGGCACGATTCAGGGCCCGGCCGACATCGCGGATATCGAGGCGTGGCAATCCTGGCCGGACGGCATCGAGGCCGCTGTGCACCTGGCGGCGCTCAACCCCGTTCGGAGGGAGGCGCTGGCCGGCGACCTGCCGGCGCTGCGCCGCGCCAATGTCGAGGCGACCGCGGCGCTGGCGCGGCGTGCCGGCCGCGAGGGGGTCGGTCGGATGATCCTGGTCAGCACCGCCAACGTTCACGCGCCGCACGAGGGGCTCGTTCGCGAGGGCGATTCGCTGGCGCCTGCCAGCGCCTATGCCGCTTCCAAGGCGGAAGCGGAGGCGACGTTCTGGGACGCGCTCGCGGGAACCGGGACGCAAGGCTGCGTCCTGCGTCCCGCCCCGGTCTACGGCGCTGGCGCGCGCGGCGGTTTCGCGTCCCTGCTGGGGCTGGCCCGGCGCAAGCTGCCGCTGCCGCTGGCAAGTCTCGGCGCGCCACGCAGCCTCGTCGCGGTCGACCAGCTGTGCGACGTGATCACGCTTTCTCTGGAGCATTCCGCTGCGGCGGGCGAGACATTCCTGGTCGCCGACAACGGACCGCTGGCGCCCGCCGACATCGTGCGCGCCCTGCGCGAGGGGTGGGGACGCCGGGCGATGGTGCTGCCGGCTCCGGTGGGTCTTATGGGAGCGGCCGCCGGCTGGACGGGCAGGGCGGTGCGCTGGCGCGGCCTGGCGACCCCCTTCGTCCTCGATACTAGCCACCTGCAGCAGCGGTTGGGATGGCGCCCAGGAGCCGAGACCGCCGAGCGGTTGAAGCGCATGGCCGCGGACGGGATTCTCTGACCAGCGCCGGCCAGGCTAGCGGCGGGGCGCGGTCTCCATCCATTTGATCACCAGCATCGCCGGCACGACCCAGAGGATGCCGCTGAACAGGAAATAGGCGAGGTGGACCCAGCCGCTCGACGCGGCGAGATAGACCGTCGCAATGGCGGTCGCGAGGACGGCGTAGACGACGACCAGCACGATCAGGATGATCGCGCCGAGGAATTTCTTGAGCCTGACGGGCATGGAAGGCCTTCCACTGACAACCGCGCCCGCGGCAGTCTGCCGGAGACGGGGCGCGCCGCCTCTCTATGGACGCCGGGGCCGGCTCTTTCCAGTGCCTGGCCTGCGACCTTCGCGCCCTTGATCCGCCCCATGCCGCGTGCCATGCGAACGTCATGAACACAATGGCTTCTTCCGCCGCCGCGCCGTCGGTGGTCTCGCCGCGGGACCGCAACCGTTCGGCCATCCGCGCCTGGCTCTATGCCGTCGCTTTGGTGATCTTCGCGTTGATCGTCGTCGGCGGCGCCACGCGCCTCACCGAATCGGGCCTGTCGATCACCGAGTGGAAGCCGATCCACGGGGTCGTGCCGCCGCTCTCGACGGAGGAGTGGCAGGAGGAATTCGACCTCTACCGGCAGATCCCGCAATACCAGCAGATCAACCGGGGCATGAGCCTCGACGAGTTCAAGACCATCTACTGGTGGGAATGGGCGCATCGCTTCCTCGCGCGCGGCGTCGGCATCGTCTTCGCCCTTCCGCTGGCGTTCTTCTGGCTGACCGGTCGGATCGAGCCGTTCCTTAAGCCGCGGCTGCTCGGGATTCTCGCCCTCGGGGCGCTGCAGGGCGGCATCGGCTGGTGGATGGTCGCGTCCGGTCTGAGCGTGCGTACCGACGTCAGCCAGTATCGTCTGGCGACGCACCTGACGATCGCCTGCATCATCTTCGCGGCGATTATCTGGGTGGCGCGGGGCCTCGCCCGACCGCGCTTCGAGGCGCCGCCGTCGCGGGGATCGATCGGCGTCGCCGGCCTGATCCTGTTCCTGACCTTCGTGCAGATCTATCTCGGCGGGCTGGTCGCCGGGCTCAATGCCGGGCTCACCTTCAACACCTGGCCGCTCATGGACGGCGCCTGGATCCCCGGCGGTCTGCTCACCATGCAGCCGGCCTGGCGCAACTTCTTCGAGAACGTCATGACCGTGCAGTTCGTGCACCGGATGGGCGCCTACACGCTGTTCGCGGTCGTCGCCGCGCACGCAGCGGCGTCGCTGATGCTCGCGCCCGGCACGCGCCACGCCAGGGTGGCGCTGGTGCTGTTCTTCCTGGTGCTGGCGCAGGCCTCGATCGGCATCGTCACGCTGCTGCTCGCCGTGCCGATCGGCTGGGGCCTGGCGCACCAGGCCGGCGGCGTCGTGGTGCTGGCGATGGCCGTGGTCCATCTGCGCAGCCTGAAGGGCGAATATCCCGAGCGCGCCTATCTCGCGCGGTAGGCCGGTTGGAGAAGCCTCTACCCGTCCGGGACAGAGACTTCTCCGGCTTGAATTCAAGGGAAGAGCGGCAGCTGCTCGATGCCGAGCGTTTCCTCAAGGCCGAAGGCGACGTTGAAGTTCTGGATTGCCTGGCCGGCCGAACCCTTCACCAGATTGTCCAGTGCCGAGATCACGATGGCGCGTCCGGGGATGCGGTCCGGCACGACGTTCATCGCCACATAGTTCGAGCCGCGCACCATCTGGGTCTGCGGCAGCACGCCGTCTTCCAGCACGGTCACGAAGGGCTCGTCGGCATAGGCCTCGGCCAGCCGGTCGCGAAGGTCTGACGCGGTCGCGCCGCCCGCCAGACGGACATAGCTGGTGCAGAGTTCGCCGCGGCTCATCGGGATCAGATGAGGGGTGAAGTTGATCCGCGCGTCCGGGATGCCGGCCGCAACGGCGATCTCCTGCTCGATTTCCGCCATGTGACGATGCTTGCCGACCGCGTAGGGCGAGATGCCTTCGCCAGCCTCGCAGAACAGCGTGTTCTCCTTCAGGCTGCGGCCGGCGCCTGACACGCCCGACTTCGCGTCGATGACGATATCGGCCGTGTCGATCAGCCCGGCCCGTGCCAGCGGCACGAGGGAGAGCAGGACGGCGGTCGGGTAGCAGCCGGGGCAGGCGATCAGCCGCGCATCGCGGATCGCGTCCCGGTAGATCTCGGTGAGCCCGTAGACCGCCTCGCCCTGGATATCCATGGCGCCATGGTCGAGCCCGTACCACTCCTTGTAGACCGCGGCATCCCGCAGTCGGAAGTCGGCCGACATGTCGATGATCTTCGTGTCGGGATAGGTCGCGAAGATCTCGCGGGTGATCGCCTGGGTGGTGCCGTGCGGCAGCCCGCAGAACACCGCGTCGACGCTGCCCCAGTCGGCTTCGTCGATGCGCACGAGGTCCGGCAGGTCGATATGCGAAAAATGCCGGAACACCGCGCGCATCGGCTTGCCCGCGTGGCTGTTCGCGGTCAGCACGCCGATCTCGACGGCCGGATGGCGGGCGGCAAGGCGCACCAGATCAGCGCCCGTATAGCCGCTCGCGCCCAGTACCCCGATCCGGATCTTGTCTGTCATCGTCCATTCCCATCATTCTGCCGCGGCGCCGACGATCGTCCGCACGCGCCGCCGGCATTTACGCACTTTCCTCGCAACGTCCAGAGGGTGGCGAACCGCGGAACAGGTTCGGCGGAAGCCTTAGGCGGCGAGGGCGGTGGCCAGCGCCTCGATGATGTGGTCCTGCGTCGGCTCGTCCAGATAGGCGTGCATCGGCAAGCTGATCACGTCCTTCGCCAACGCATCCGAGACCGGAAGCGCCCCGCCGACGACCGGGAAGCGGCTGTAAGCCGTCTGCTGGTGCAGCGGCTTCGGATAGTAGATCGCCGTCGGAACGCCCGCCTCGCGCAGCGACGCGGCTACCGCTGCCCGGTCGGCGCCGGCCGGCAGCCGCACCGTGTACTGCGCCCAGGTGGAGGTGGCGTCGCGCAGCAGCTTCTGCGGCGTCGCGATGTTCGACAGCCGCGCCGAGTAGCGCGCGGCAACGCGCGAGCGCGCGGCGAGCTCGTCCGGGAAGATCGCCAGCTTTTCCAAGAGGATCGCCGCCTGCAGCGTATCCATGCGGGCGTTCATGCCGATGCGGATGTTGTCGTATTTGTCCTCGACGTTCTGACCGTGGACGCGCAGCGACGCCATGACGTCGAACAGCTCGGCGTCGTCGGTCTGCACCGCGCCGCCGTCGCCGTAGCAGCCGAGCGGCTTGGCCGGGAAGAAGCTGGTCGACACGACATGCGACCAGCGGCTCGACAACTCGCCGTCGATCGTGCCGCCATAACCCTGGGCCGCATCGGAGATGAGCTTCAGCCCGTGCGCGTCGGCGATCTTGCGGATCGCCGGATAGTCCGCCGGCTGGCCGAACAGGTCCACCGCGATGATCGCCCGCGGCCGCAACTTGCCGCCGGCTTCGACCTCGGCGATCGCCGCTTCGAGGCTGGCGGCGTCCATGTTGAACGTGTCCGGATCGACGTCGACGAAATAGGGCGTCGCGCCGAGCCAGGCCACCACCTCGGCGGTCGCCGCGAAGGTGAAGCTTGGGCAGAACACGGCGTCGCCGACCTTCACGTCCCAGGCCATCAGCGGCAGCGCTAGGGCGTCGGTGCCGGAGGCGCAGGAAAGCGTGTGCGCCATCTTGCCGAAGTCGGACAGGGCTGCCTCGAGCTCGCGGATCTCGGGTCCCAGGATGAAGGCGCCGTGGTCGAGCACCGCGGCCATTCGGCGGTCGACCTTGTCGCGAATCCGGTCGCGTTGCGTGGCAAGGTCGATGAAGGGAATGGTCTGGGTCATGGGGGCCTGTCCAGGTGCCGAATCGCCGGGGGTCCGGCTCCCGTCGCTGGTGGGCGAATTTCGCCGGGGGCGCCATTCAACAATCGTGTCAGTGAATCACGTTTCGCTGGCGAGGCATCGCGGCGCCCCTTGCGGCCCTGCGGCGGGCGGCCTCAGGCGCCTTTGCGCTCGGCCAGCAGACCGAGCACGTACATCGCCACCGTCGCGCCCGCAATCGCGGTGATGTCGGCGTGGTCGTAGGGCGGCGAGACTTCCACGACATCGGCGCCGACCAGCGACAACGAGCCGAGCCGGCGCAGGACGGAGAGGATCTTCGCGCTGGTAGGCCCGCCGGCGACCGGCGTGCCGGTGCCGGGCGCGAAGGCCGCGTCCAGGCAGTCGATATCGAAGCTGAGATACACGCTGTTGCCCGCCGTGCGGGCAAGGATCTGCTCGGCGATGGCGGCGCCGGTCATCTCCTCCACGGCCTCGCCGTCGATGATCGCGATGCCGCAATCCTCCGGCGCGTGGGTCCTTATGCCGATCTGGATGGAGGTGGCGGGATCGATCAGGCCGGCGTCCACCGCCGCCTTGACGAAGGACCCGTGGTCCACCCGCGGCCGATCGTGCGAGCCGATGGCCACCGGCCAGGTATCCTGGTGCGCGTCGAACTGCACCAGCGACAGCTTGCCGTGCCGGGCGACGTGCGCCTGGAGCAGCGGAAAGGTGATCGAGTGGTCGCCGCCGAACGTCAGCAGGAAGCCGGTATGCGCCAGGATCGCGTCCGCCTCGCGCCGGATGGTCTCGTGCGCCGTCTCGGGTAGGCGGTAGTCGAGCGCGCAGTCGCCGTAGTCGACGACGCTCATCGCCGCGAACAGGTCCCGGTCGAAGGGATACTGGGGGTCGTTGTCGAAGATCGCCGAGGCACGCCGCAGCGCCTGCGGCCCGAAGCGGCTTCCCGGCCGGTTGGAGACCGACGCGTCGAAGGGAACGCCCCAGACCGTGACGTCGGCGCCGTCGGGCGCCTTGGTCAGGCGGCGGCGCATGAAGGAGAGGGCACCCGCATAGGTCGGGTCCCCGGCCGCTCCGAGCGCGCTCTGGCTGGTGAAGGCGTGGTCGATGCTCTTGCGCGTCATCCGGAAGACCCTCGTCGTGGCGCGATCGGCGCGGCTGCCAGGTCGGTTCGGGCGGCCGCCCGGCGGATGGGCCAGCGTGCCCGCCCGCTCGTTGCGGGCAGGCACGGTGTCGGATGCGTCAGCGGCCGAGGGCGGCCGTCTTCAGTTTCTGGGCGATGTCGGTCTTCTCCCAGGAGAAGGTGCCGTCACGGCCCGCCTTGCGGCCGAAATGACCGTAGGCCGAGGTCTTGGCATAGATCGGCTTGTTGAGGTCGAGATGCTGCCGGATGCCGGTGGGCGACAGGTCCATCACTTCGCGGATGGCCTTCTCGATCTGTTCCTCGCCGACGCCGTGGCCGGTGCCGTGCAGGTCGACATAGATCGCAAGCGGCTGCGCCACGCCGATCGCATAGGCGATCTGGATGGTGCAGCGGTCGGCGAGCTTGGCAGCCACGACGTTCTTGGCGAGGTAGCGTGCCGCATAGGCCGCCGAGCGGTCGACCTTGGTCGTGTCCTTGCCGGAGAATGCGCCGCCGCCATGCGGGGCTGCGCCGCCATAGGTGTCGACGATGATCTTGCGGCCGGTCAGCCCGGCGTCGCCGTCGGGTCCGCCGATCACGAACTTGCCGGTCGGGTTGATGTACCAGACGCAGTCCTCGGCCACCGGCAGGTCGCGCAGCGCTTCGCGGATATAGGGTTCGACGACTTCGCGGACCTTGGCGGAGTCCCAGCTTTCGTCGGTGTGCTGCGTCGACAGGACGATCTGCGTCACCTCGACCGGCTTTCCGTCCGCATAGCGCACGGTGATCTGGCTCTTGGCGTCCGGTCCGAGCTTGGCAGCCTCGCCCTGGCCGGACTTGCGGGCCTTGGCGAGGATTTCCAGGATCTTGTGGGCGTAGTAGATCGGCGCCGGCATCAGTTCCGGCGTCTCACGGCAGGCATAGCCGAACATGATGCCCTGGTCGCCGGCGCCCTCGGCGGGATGATTGGCACCGTTGACCCCATCGGCGGCGCGGTCGACGCCCTGCGCGATGTCGGCCGACTGCGAGTGCAGCAGCACGTCGATCTTCGCCGTCTTCCAGTGGAAGCCGTCCTGCTCGTAGCCGATGTCGCGGATCGCGCGGCGCGCCGCCGACTTGAACCGCGACGGGTTGATCACCTCGTTGCCGTGCTTGTCGGTCTTCATCAGAGACTTCGGCAGCCGGACCTCGCCGGCAATCACGACGCGGTTGGTCGTCGCCAGCGTCTCGCAGGCGATGCGCACCGACCAGGGATCGACGCCGGTCTTCTTCGCCTCGCGGTAGACCAGATCGACGATCTCGTCGGAAATCCGGTCGCAGACCTTGTCCGGATGGCCTTCCGACACGCTCTCGCTCGTGAATACGTAATCCAGTCGTGCCATTGATGACCCCGTCCTCGGCAAAGAGAAGCACGCGGGAGCCGCCTGCATCGCCGCGATGCGACCTGGCGTTCCTACGCGATGGCGGGGTGTGCGGCGATTCTGCGCGGCCCCGACCGCGGGCGCTTTGCGGGAAACGCGCGGCGGCGTCAAGCAAAAACCGGCCGTTTGGGGCCTGCCGGCGAGGCTGAGTGCAGATGCGGAACCGCCGTGGCGAGCCGGCACCATCCCGTTGCCGCCGCTCCGGACGGCCGGAGCCCGGAATCGCTGTCCGGGTTTCCGCGAGAATGCGCGGGCGGGGCGGCATGCCGGATGTTTGCGCAGACCCGTATTGCCGGGGCGGCCGGCAAGAAGCGGCTGGGCAGGCATGGGCGTTCACAGACTTTGCCGGCACGTGCTAAGGGCAGCGCTTGCGAACCAAGAGACGGGAATACCATGGCGCGACGCTGCCTATCGATCATCCTCGCGGCCGGCGAGGGCACGCGGATGAAATCCTCGATGTCGAAGGTGCTGCATCCCGTCGCCGGCCTGCCGATGATCCGGCATGTCGCCCGTGCTGCCGCCGCCGCCGGCTCCAGCGATCTCTCCGTGGTCGTCGGCCGTGACGGCGCCGCGGTCGAGGCAGCCGTCCGGCAGGAGGTCGAGAGCGTCCGGAGCTTTCCGCAGCACGAACGGCTCGGGACCGCGCATGCGGTTCTCGCGGCCCGCGCCGCCATCGCCGAAGGCGTTGACGACGTGCTGGTGCTGTTCGGCGATACCCCGCTGATCCGGCCCGAGACGCTGGCGCGGGCCCGGCAGGTGCTGGCCGAGGGCGCCGGCGTCTGTGTCGTCGGGTTCTGGCCCGCCGATCCGGCCGGCTACGGGCGCCTCGTCGAAGAGGGCGGGGAACTCGTGGCGATCCGGGAGGAAAAGGACGCCACCGCGCAGGAGCGCGCGATCGGCTTCTGCAATGCCGGTGTCATGGCCTTCGCCGGTTCCGACGCCCTGGCGATGCTCGACGCGATCGGCAACGCCAATGCCAAGGGCGAATACTACCTGACCGATCTCGTGGAGATCGCGCGACGTGCCGGCCGCAGCGTCAGGGCGATCGAGACAGATACCGACGAGGTCTTGGGCGTCAACAACCGGGTCGAACTCGCGGCGGTCGAGGCTTTGTGGCAGGACCGCCGGCGCCGCAAGGCGATGCTGGACGGCGTCACGCTGCAGGATCCCGCCACGGTCTATTTCTCGCACGACACCGCGATCGCCGCCGACGTGACGGTCGAGCCGAGCGTCGTGTTCGGGCCGGGCGTCAGCGTCGCTTCCGGCGCGACGATCCACGCCTTCTCCCACATCGAGCAGACGTCGATCGGTCCGAACGTCTCCGTCGGCCCGTTCGCGCGGCTGCGCCCGGGCACGCGGCTTGCCGCCGGCGCGAAGGTCGGCAATTTCTGCGAAGTGAAGAACGCGGAGGTCGGGGAAGGGGCGAAGATCAACCACCTGACCTATGTCGGCGATGCGACGATCGGGGCTGCTGCCAACATCGGCGCCGGAACCATCACCTGCAACTATGACGGCGCGTTGAAGCACCTGACGGAGATCGGCGCCGGGGCGTTCATCGGCTCGAACTCGGCGCTGGTCGCGCCGGTGCGGATCGGCGACGGCGCCTATGTCGGCACCGGCAGCGTCATCACCGACGACGTGCCGGACGACGCGCTGGCGATCGCGCGGGAGCGGCAGGTCAACAAGCCCGGCCGCGGCCGCGAGATCATCGAGCGCAACAAGGCGGCGAAGGCGGCCCGCTCGAATTCCGGCGGCGCGGCGTAACTTCCCGTCACCAATCGTGAATCCTCGCGGCCCTTGCGCCGCGGTAGAGACGCGTGCCGCCGCGGCGGCATCGCGCGACCAGAGGGGCTCGTTCCAGCATGTGCGGCATCATCGGCATCGTCAGTCACGAACCCGTCGCGGGCCGGCTCGTCGACGCGCTCAAGCGCCTCGAATATCGCGGCTATGATTCCGCCGGGGTGGCGACCCTGGAGGACGGCGTGCTGACGCGGCGCCGCGCCGAGGGCAAGCTGGTCAACCTGCAGCGTCGGCTGGAGAGCGACCCGCTGTCCGGCACGATCGGCATCGGCCACACGCGCTGGGCGACGCACGGCGCGGCGACCGAGGCCAACGCTCATCCGCACATGACCGGCAAGCTCGCCATTGTCCACAACGGCATCATCGAGAACTACCGGGAACTGCGTGCGGAGCTCGAGGCGGATGGCGCCGTCTTCGAGAGCCAGACCGACACCGAGACCGTGGCCCATCTCGTCACCCGCGAGCAGAAGCGGGGGCTGGCACCCAAGGAGGCCGTCCAGGCGGTTCTCGGACGGCTCGAAGGGGCGTTCTCGCTCGGCTTCCTGTTCGACGGCGAGGAGAACCTCATCATCGGCGCGCGGCGGGGCAGCCCGCTCGCGGTCGGCGAAGGCGAGGGCGAGATGTTCCTCGGCTCCGACGCCATCGCGCTGTCGCCGTTCACCGACACGGTGCGCTATCTCGAGGAAGGCGACATGGCCGTCGTCCGCCATGCGACGATCGAGATATTCGACGAGCACGGCAATGCGGTGATCCGCCCGGTGCGGCGCTCCACCGGCAAGGCCTTCTATGTCGACAAGGGCAATCACCGCCACTTCATGCAGAAGGAAATCTACGAGCAGCCGGAGGTCCTCTCCCATACGCTCGGCGCCTTCGTCGACATGACCACCGGCCGGACCCGCATCCCCGGCGGCCAGACGCTCGACTTCTCCAGCGTCCGCCGCATCGCTCTGTCGGCCTGTGGCACCGGCTATTACGCCGCGCTGGTGGGACGTTATTACTTCGAGCGCTATGCGCGCATTCCCTGCGATCTCGACGTCGCGTCGGAGTTCCGCTACCGCGAAAGCCCGCTGGGCGACGTCGACCTGGCGCTGTTCGTCTCGCAGTCCGGCGAGACCGCCGACACGCTCGCCTCGCTGCGCTACGCCAAGGCCGAGGGGCTGCGGATCGCCTCGGTGGTGAACGTGCAGGAATCGACCATCGCCCGCGAGAGCGACGTCGTGCTGCCGACGCTGGCGGGCCCCGAGATCGGCGTTGCCTCGACCAAGGCCTTCACCTGCCAGCTGATCAGTCTCGCCGCCTTGGCGATCCATGCCGGCGTGGCGCGCGGCGTGATCTCGCCGGAGCGCGAACTGGAACTGACGCGCGCCCTCTCCGAAGTCCCGCGCCTCGCCAACGAGGCGCTGGCGCTGGAGGATGCCGTCGAGGCGCTGTCGCGCGAGATGGCGACCAAGCGCCACGCGCTGTTCCTCGGCCGCGGCTTCTCCTTCCCGCTGGCCATGGAAGGCGCGCTGAAGCTGAAGGAAATCAGCTACATCCACGCCGAAGGCTATGCGGCGGGCGAGCTCAAGCATGGGCCGATCGCGCTGATCGACGACACGATGCCGGTCATCGTCATCGCGCCGCACGACCGCAGCTTCGAGAAGACCATGTCGAACATGCAGGAGGTCGCGGCGCGGGGCGGGCGGATCATCCTGTTCACCGACGCCAAGGGCGCGGCCAGCGCGGGGAGCGACATGGCGAGCACGGTTGTCCTGCCGGACATGCCGGAGATCCTCACCCCGATCGTCTACGCCATCCCGCTGCAGATGCTCGCCTATCACACGGCCGTTCAGATGGGCACGGATGTCGACCAGCCGCGCAACCTCGCGAAGTCCGTCACCGTCGAATAACGGCGACGGGTTTCTCGACTAGGCGGCTCAATGCCGTAAACCAGCTACGATCCTCACGAAAAGCAGCCGCAACGAAAAAGGGCCGCCGGATCTCTCCGGCGGCCCTTTCTGCTTCGATGCGAAACGCTGGTCGATCAGCGCTTCGAGAACTGGAAGGACCGGCGGGCCTTCGCCTTGCCGTACTTCTTGCGCTCGACCGTGCGCGAGTCGCGCGTCAGGAAGCCGCCCTTCTTGAGCACGGCGCGCAGGCCCGGCTCGTAATAGGTCAGCGCCTTGGAGATGCCGTGACGGACCGCACCGGCCTGGCCGGAGAGACCGCCGCCGGCCACCGTCGCGACGATGTCGAACTGGCCGTCGCGATTGGCCGCGACGATCGGCTGGCGCAGCACCATCTGCAGGACCGGACGGGCGAAATACGTGCCGAAGTCGCGCTCGTTGATGGTGATCTTGCCGGTGCCCGGCTTGATCCAGACGCGTGCGACGGCGTCCTTGCGCTTGCCGGTCGCATAGGCGCGGCCGAACTGGTCGAGCTTCTGGACGTAGACCGGCGCTTCCGGCTGGGTGATGGTCTCGGCCGAGCCGAGTTCCTCGAGTGAAGAGAGCTGGGACATCAAACGGCCCTCATGTTCTTGGAGTTCATCGCGCCGACATCCAGCGCCACCGGGTTCTGCGCCACGTGCGGATGTTCCGCGCCGGCATAGACCCTGAGGTTCTTCATCTGCCGGCGGCCGAGCGGACCGCGCGGGATCATGCGCTCGACGGCCTTTTCGACGACGCGCTCCGGAAAGCGGCCCTCGAGGATCTCGCGCGCCTTGCGCTCCTTGATCCCGCCGGCGTAGCCGGTGTGCCAGTAATAGGTCTTGTCGGCGTATTTCTTGCCGGTGAACACCACCTTGTCGGCGTTGACGATGATGATGTTGTCACCGTCGTCGACATGCGGGGTGAAGGTCGGCTTGTGCTTGCCGCGGAGGCGAAGCGCAACGATGGAAGCGAGGCGGCCGACGACGAGCCCTTCGGCGTCGATCAGAATCCACTTCTTTTCCACCGTCTCGGGCTTCTGCGAGAAGGTTTTCATGGGTTGCCTTTGGGTCGTTCGTGAGCATGAGGCAACCGCTGCGGCCGCCAAACGAAAAGGGCGGCGCACGGCCGCTCTCTCTGCGGGCTGACATACGGGCTGGGCGCCGTCCTGTCAACGCAAAAGCACCACGTCATGCGGCTGCCAATCCCCCGCCTGTCAGGGCCTGGACGCCTTACGGTATTCAATTACCTGCTACGCCAGCGCGTCCCTCGGCGGGATCGAATAGGTGGCGACGGCATGCGCGACCGGGTCATCATCGCCTTCCGGGGTGATCGCCACCTCGACCACGGCGAGGCGCTTGCCGAGCTTCAGGATGCGGGCGCGGCCGAGCAGCGCGCCGGGCCCGGCCTTGCGCAGGAAGTTGATCGAGAGATTCGTGGTGACGGCGAGCGCCACCGGCCCGATATGGGCGAGGATCGCGACATAGGCTCCGACATCGGCCAGCGCGAAGAGCGTCGGGCCGGAAACCGTGCCGCCCGGCCGCAGATGCTGCGACCCGGCCATCAGGCGCAGCACGGCGGTGCCGGAATCCACATCGACGACGCAATAGCCGCCGTCCTTCCCGCCGAGCTG
The DNA here is from genome assembly GCF_021391535.1 of Aurantimonas sp. HBX-1. Taxonomy (GTDB): domain Bacteria; phylum Pseudomonadota; class Alphaproteobacteria; order Rhizobiales; family Rhizobiaceae; genus Aurantimonas. The sequence goes on along the minus strand of NZ_CP090066.1, from coordinate 2,212,424 downwards.
CGGAAAATCGCTCTCCAGGAAGCGATTGATCGCGGCGCAATTCATGATCGGCTGCACGATGCGTGTCCTTGGGCAGGGCTGCGGCAGGGCAGCGTTGGCGGAGAGGTGGAAATCGTCCTATCTAGCTGCCGACCGAAAGGCCACCCGGCCCGAACGCAGCACGGCGGATCGCATGGCAGACATTCTCGAACTCAACACGGCGGCGCCGGGACCGGTCGTCGTCCAGCGGGCGCCGAGCCTGACGCGCCTGGTGATTGCCGCCCCGCCGGCGAACGCCCTGTCGCTGGCGGTGATGGACGCGTTGCTGGCGGGCCTTGCCGAAGCGGCGGCGGACAAGACCAACCGCGTCGTGGTCATTGCCGGCGAGGGCAGGGTGTTTTCCGCCGGCCACGACCTCAAGGAACTCACCGCGCATCGCGGCGACCCCGACCGCGGCCGCGAATTCTTCGCGCTCACCATGCGCAAATGCGCCGAGCTGATGCAGGCGATCGTCCGCCACCCGAACCCGGTGATCGCCGAGGTGAACGGCCTTGCGACCGCCGCCGGCTGCCAGCTGGTGGCCTCCTGCGACCTCGCCATCGCGTCGGAGGAGGCGCAGTTCTGCACGCCCGGCGTCAATATCGGCCTGTTCTGCTCCACCCCGATGGTGGCGCTGTCGCGCAATTTGTCGCCGAAGCACGCGATGGAGATGCTGTTGACCGGCGAGACGATCGACGCCCGCAGCGCCCGTGATTTCGGTCTGGTGAACCGGGTCGTGCCGCCGGAATATCTCGGCACCGTGGTCGGCAAATACGCCACCACCATCGCCTCGAAATCCGCGGCCACGGTCAAGACCGGCAAGGAGGCCTTCTACCGCCAGGCCGAGATGGGGCTGGCGGACGCCTACGCCTATACCGCCGGCGTGATGGTCGAGAACATGCTGGCAAGGGACGCGGAGGAGGGGATCGGCGCGTTCCTGGAGAAGCGCAAGCCGGAATGGACGCACGAATGAGCGCCGGCCCGCTGCGCTACGACGACGCCACCATCCGCCGCATCCTCACCGACGTCCGCACCATCGCGATGGTCGGCGCCAGCGCCAAGGAGATCCGGCCCTCCTATTTCGTGCTGAAATATCTCATCGCGAAGGGTTTCCGCGTCATCCCGGTCAATCCCGGGCTCGCCGGCGGGGAAATCCTCGGGCAGGGCGTCTATGCGGACCTTGCCAGCATTCCCGAGCCGATCGACATGGTCGACGTCTTCCGCGCCGCCGACGCGATGCCCGGCATCGTCGAGGAGGTGCTGGCGCTGGACCCGCTGCCCAAGGTCATCTGGACGCAGCTCGGCGTGCGCAACGACGAAGCCGCGGCCAGGGCCGAGGCGGCCGGTCTGACGGTGATCATGGATCGCTGCCCGAAGATCGAGTTCGCCCGGCTCTCCGGCGAGATCGGCTGGAACGGGGTCAACTCGCGGGTGATCTCGTCGAAGAAGCCGACCCGCGGCTCGGGCTATCAGAGCTACGGTCTCGGTCCGCGGCCATAGGGCCAGGAGCGCCAGGGCCGAACCCTGTGCATCGCCCGCTCAGGCGGCCTTCATTCCGCTGTCCGGGGCGGGGGACACCGTCAGCCGGTTTCGACCGTTGGACTTCGAGCGGTAGAGCGCGACGTCGGCCCGACGAAGCACGTCCTCGACATCGCGGTCGCCGGCCGCGACCAATGTCGCCCCGATGCTGACGGTGACGCTCACCGGTCCGGCTTCGGTCGCCACGACCGCGGTATGGACGGCGCGGCGCACCCGCTCCGCCCAGGTCGCGAGGGCCGCCGCGTCGACTTCACGCAGCAGCACCACGAATTCCTCGCCGCCGAATCGGGCGACGCGGTCGGTCTCCCGGACCGCTTCGGCGAGCACCCGGCCGACGGCGCTGATCACCTCGTCGCCGACGGCATGGCCGTGCGCATCGTTGACCCGTTTGAAATGGTCGATGTCGATCATCAGGACGGCGAACGTGCGGTCGTAGCGGCGGTAGAAGGCCATGATGTCCTGGGCATCACCGAGGAAGCTGCGCCTGTTCATCAGGCCGCTCAGCGGATCGGTGTCGGCCAGGTACCGCAGCCTGCGGACGGTTTCGCGGTGCTCGAGCGTCTGGACGGAATGGGCCTGTTCGGACCGCTCCATCAGGTCGCGCACTTCCGTGGCGCGGCTCTCGGCCGAATCCACGCGGCGCATGAGGGATCGCAGCGAGTTGGACAGCCGCAGGATGTCCGACGAGCCGCGCTGGCGGTCGAACACGCTGGTCTCCGCAGCCGCGCGGCCCAGCCTGTCCGCGTCGGCGGCGAGGCGCGTCAGGGGACGCGTCACCCGCCCGGCGATCAGGAAGGACGCGGCGATGCCGGCCAGGGCCGCGAACGTGCCAATCAGCGCGATCGCCAGCGTGACCCGGTTGGCGTCCGCCAGGACGACAGACATCGGGCGCTTGGCGACGACGATCCAGCCGAGCCCCGGGTAGGTCTCGAAGCCCTTGGTGGAAACGGCCGCCGCGAGGTAGGTCCCGTCGCCCTCGTCGCCGACGAAGGTCTGGCGGGCGATCTGCAACTGGCCGGGCGAAAGGACCGGCTGGCCATACGGCGCGCCGAGAATGGCGCTGCCATCCGAGGCCGTCACCCAGAGATCGGTCCGCAGTTCCGGCTCGAGGGCCCCCAGTAGATAGCTGCGGACGGACTGCGCCCAGGACCAGCTCAGATGCGCGCCGAGCACACCCCGGACATTGCCCGCCTCGTCGCGCACCGGGGCAGCGACGTCGACGAAGCGGAACGGCGCGCCGTCTTCGGACGGGCCGAGTATGTCCGCCAGCAGCTTGGCTTCGTGCAGGTCGAGTGCGGAGGTCGCCCGGGCCCCCGCGACGAACCAGGGACGCTCCGCGACCGACACGCCTTCGAGCGTGCCGCCGGTCGCTGCCTGGATCTCGCCGTCGAGCGAGGCATAGCCGATCCAGGCATAGCGCGGCAGCGTCCTCTGCATCTGGTCCAGCAGCCGACGGATCGCGTCCGGGTCGCCATCCCAGCTGTCGCGCAAGGGGTGCAGCGACGCGAAATTGCCGATCTCGCGGAAACGTTCGAACATTTCCTGGTCGAGACGATCCGCCATCGACTGGGCAAGGTCGGTCATCTGGTGGTTGGCGATCTCCACCGCGCGGTCCCGGATGAGGATCGTGGTCGCCATCGTCATCGCCGCGACGACCAGGATGGAGAGCAGCGCGGTCAGCAGCGCCGACTGCTGCTTCATGCTCGTCCGATCGCGCAAGCGGTTCATGGCCGACAGGAATTCGCGCATGCCTCTGCATCTCCTCCACCCGACGCGACGCTCCGGCCGAGCGGCAGCCGCCCGGCAGCAGTTTGCCGGCTATAGAACCTCGGTCCTGAACGAATTGTTCAGACGTCCCCGTTTCAGGCATCCACACGGATGTGGTCGCCATCCGTCGATGGCAGTGTCGTTCGCTGCCGCTGCGGGGAATTAACGGCCATCGGGGTATAGGGCGGATGCGCAGCGAGCGCTATTCCATCGGCACGTCGGTATTGACGAAGTCCGGCACCGCCGCCAGCGGCAATTTCCGCAGCTGCTCGGCCTCGATACGGCGCGGACGCGAGCGCGGCGCCAGTTCCTGTGGCTGGCCGTTCGTGATGGCCTTCTCGATGGCGTCGAGGACGATCATGTCGAGCAAGCCTTCCTCGCCATCGGGCTCCGGTTCGCGGTCGTTCAGGATGCAGTCGGAAAAATAGTCGGTCTCGCCGCCGAAATGATCCACCACCGGCGCCGTGCGCTCCTCGGTCTTGCCGCCTTTGGTGAGGCGAAAATCGATCGCGGTACCCTCGCCGAATCCGAAGGCGGGCGACGCCTCGATGACGCCGTCGCTGCCGACCACATGCATCCGGCTGATGCCGTCCGCCGAATAGCTGACCGTGAAGCTGGCGCTGCGTCCCTCGGGGAAGCCGAGGATGACGCTGACCGTGTCGTCGCAGCCGAGATCGCGCTCTGGGACCCGCGAGGCGAACGCCATGACGCGGATCGGCTCGGCTTCGAAGAAATTGCGCACCGCGTTGATCGGATAGGTGCCCATGTCGGGCACGGGGCCTGCCCAGTAGCCGTTCAGGGCGCGGTGGTTCGACGCCTTTACGGTCTGCGAGAAGGTCGAGGTGAAGAAGCGGGGTGTGCCGATCTCGCCGGCCCGGATCGCCTCGACGATGGCCAGCGTGCCCGGTTCGCAGTGCAGGCGATAGGCCACCATCAGCTTCGCATCCGACGCCTCGGCGGCAGCCTTGATGGCCTCGGCGTCGGCGAGGCTAGCGGCCATCGGTTTTTCGAGAAGCACGTGGATCCCCGCCGCGAGTGCCGGCTCGGCAAACTCGCGGTGCCGGAAGTTCGGCGTCGCGATATAGACGGCGTCGATTTCTCCGCTCGCCAAAAGGGTTGCGTAGTCCTCGTACCCGTAGCCCTTGATGCCGTATTGGTCGCCGAGGCCCCGGGCTTTCTCCGGGTCGCCGGTGACGACGGCGGCCAGCACCGAGTTCGTCGTCTGGCCTACGCCCGGCATGAACGCGCCTTGTGCGATCCATCCGGCTCCCACCACGGCATAACGGATCTTTCCCTCGGGGCTCGGCATCGCTGTTCCATCCTTGCTGTCTGTTGCGGGGGGAATGTTGCCGCGCCACGTTCCGTTGCAAGACAAACGCCTCGCGGGGTCCTGCATTTGCAGCGCGCCATGCCTCGCGACGCCCTCTCCGGCGTGGTAATTCCAGTCCAAAGCAATGCTGCCGCCCGGCCAGACGCCGCGGGTCAGGCAGGAAGGGAGAGAGACGACATGTCAGGACCAGGTTTCGAAACGCTCGCCATCCATGCCGGGGCCCAGCCGGATCCGACCACCGGCGCCCGCGCCACGCCGATCTACCAGACGACGTCCTTCGTGTTCGACGATGTCGACCATGCGGCGTCGCTGTTCGGACTCCAGCAGTTCGGCAACATCTACACCCGCATCATGAACCCGACCCAGGCGGTGCTCGAGGAGCGGGTCGCGGCGCTCGAGGGGGGCACCGCCGCCGTCGCGGTGGCCTCGGGCCATGCCGCGCAGCTGATCATCTTCCAGAGCCTGATGCAGCCGGGCGACGAGTTCGTCGCCTCGCGCAAGCTCTATGGCGGCTCGATCAATCAGTTCGGCCACGCCTTCAAGTCCTTCGACTGGCGGGTGAAATGGGCCGACCCGGACGACATCGGAAGCTTCGAGGCGGCGATCACCGACAAGACCCGGGCGATCTTCATCGAGTCGATCGCCAATCCCGGCGGCATCGTCGTCGACATCGCCGCGATCGCGGCGATCGCCCAGAAGCACGGCATTCCGCTGATCGTCGACAACACCATGGCGACGCCGTATCTCTGCCGGCCGATCGAGCACGGCGCCGACATCGTCGTGCATTCGCTGACCAAGTTCATGGGCGGGCACGGCAACTCGATGGGCGGGGCGATCGTCGACGCCGGCACGTTCGACTGGTCGGCGACCGACCGCTACCCGATGCTGTCGCAGCCGCGGCCGGAGTATAACGGCATCGTCCTGCACGAGACCTTCGGCAATTTCGCCTTCGCCATCGCCTGCCGGGTGCTCGGCCTGCGCGATCTCGGACCGGCGATCTCGCCCTTCAACGCCTTCATGATCCTGACCGGCATCGAGACGCTGCCGCTGCGGATGCAGCGCCACTGCGACAACGCCAAGGCGGTCGCCGAGCACCTCAAGGGCCACGAGAAGGTGAGCTGGGTGTCCTATTCGGGGCTCGCCGACCACCCGAACCACGCGATGATGCAGAAATATTCGCCGAAGGGCGCCGGCGCGGTCTTCACCTTCGGCCTCAAGGGCGGGTTCGAGGCCGGCGTCACCTTCGTCGAGGCGCTGGAGCTGTTCTCGCACCTCGCCAATATCGGCGACACGCGCTCGCTGGTCATCCACCCCGCCTCGACCACGCACAAGCAACTCGCCGACGAGCAGAAGATCGCCGCGGGGGCCGGGCCGGACGTGGTGCGCCTGTCGATCGGCATCGAGAATGTCGCCGACATCATCGCCGACCTCGACCAGGCGCTCGCCAAGGTCTGACGCGGCTTCACGCTTCAATCGAAGGGCCGGACGCCAGGTGCGTCCGGCCCTTCGCGTTGCCGCTTGCTTTTCCGGCCGCCGCACCCGATCTCCGGCCGCCGGCAACGACGAGGAACCACCATGACCGACCATTTCGTCCGCTTCGACAAGGCCCTGGTACCGGTCGAGAACGGCGCGCCGGCCAGGGAGAAGATCCGCAGCGGCCGGCCCACCAACAAGACCTGGAATCTCGAGGACGACGGCAACGGGCTCTATGCCGGAATATGGGAGTCGACGGTCGGCGAGTGGGAGATCGAGTATACCGAGTGGGAGTTCTTTCACATCATCGAGGGCGTCTCGGTGCTCACCGAGGAGGGCGGCGAGCCGGTCAAGCTCGTGGCAGGCGACAGCTTCGTCATCCGCCCCGGCTTCAAGGGCCGCTGGACGGTCGTCGAGCCGACGAGGAAACACTACGTCATCAAGGTTTAAGCGTCGTACCTTGAGGCCGGAAGCGAAGTTCGAGCCGCTCCAGCCCGCGAAAATGCCAGCTGTCGCGGTAATGCGGCGCGGCGGCGATGGACAGGTCCGGCAGGCGTCGAAACAGCGTCCCCAGCGCGATCGCCAGTTCCAGCCGCGCCAGCGGCGCGCCGATGCAGAAATGGATGCCGCCGCCGAACGAGACATGGGCTCGGGCCGGCCGCCCGGGCGCGAATTCGCCGGGACGCTCGAAGACAGACGGATCGTGATTGGCGGCGCCCAGCAGCAGGGCGACACGGCCGCCGCGCTCGATCTGCCAGCCTTCCGCCAGAGTGACCGATTCCAGCGCCACCCGCTCGAAGAGATGCAGCGGCGTGTCGAAGCGCAGGCACTCCTCGACCGTGGCGGCGGTTGAATCGACGTCGCAGAAAAGCGTCGCAGGGTCCTGGCCAGACTCGAGGATCGCCTTCACCGCGTTGCCGATCTGGTGCACCGTCGCCTCGTGCCCGGCGTTGAGCAGCAGCACCAGCGTCGCCACCATCTCGGCCTCGTCGAGGCGGCCGCCGTCGCTTTCCGCCGCGATCAATGCCGAGACGAGGTCATCCGCCGGCCGCCGCCGCTTCTCGGCGATCACCGTCCGCAGGTAGGTCGCGAAGTCGCGCGCGGCCGCGTTGGCGCTCTCCTCGACGGCGCGCGTGCGGCCGAGCCGGTACATCGCCACCATCCGGTGCGACCAATCGACGAGCAGCGGGGCGTCGGCGGCCGGGACGCCGATCAGCTCGGCGATGACCCGCACGGGCAGCGGCGTCGCGAACGCCTCGACCAGCTCGACCGTGCCGTCTGCGGCGAACCCGTCGATCAGTTCGTCGGCGATCTCGCCGATCCGCGGCGCAAGCCGCTCGATCCGGCGCGAGACGAAGGCGCGGGTGACGAGGCTGCGAAGGCGCGTGTGGGTCGGCGGTTCCAGATCCAGCAGCGAGCACGATTCGATCGCGTAGAAATCCGCCAGATGCGCCGGCATGTCGCGGTAGTCCGGCCGGCCGTCGGGGCCGGCGGGAAGGATGCGGCCGAAGCGCCGGTCGCGCAGCAGGGCGGCGACCGTGGCGTGGCCCGCAACGGCGAGCGAGCCGGTCTCGGCCCACCGGGCGATACCGCCATGGCGGTGCAGTTCGCCGTAGGAAGGATACGGATCCTCGTAGAAATCCGGCTCGCCCGGATCGAGGCGGAGCACACCGCCCGCAACGTCGAAGCGACGGGGAAGGGCCCGCGACATCAGGCCTTGACGATGGGTGGGCCGGAAAGGCCGAGCCGCTGGAAGACGTTGCGGGTGTCGACGACGAGCCGGGCGTGAGCGGCGACCATCGCATAGTCCACCCGGTCGTGATCGGTGACCACCAGAACCGCGTCGTAATCCGCCAGCGCCTGCGGCGTCAGCGCCACCGAGCGGCGCCCGGCGAGCGCGGCGTGCTCGCGCGTGACCGGCACGGTCTCGACGAAGGGATCATGGTAGTCCGTGCGGCTGCCGCGCTGCTCGAGCAGGCGGATCAGTTCGAAGGACGGGCTCTCGCGGATGTCGGAGACGTTCTTCTTGTAGGCGAGGCCGAGCAGCAGGATGCGTGCCGCGCCTAGCGAGACTCGCTGGTGCCGATCGAGGGCGACGGCGAGCCGCTCGACGACGTAGCGCGGCATGGCGAGATTGATCTCGCCCGCCAGCTCGATGAACTTGGTGGCGAGGCCGAACTCCCGCGCCTTCCAGGTGAGGTAGAACGGGTCGATCGGGATGCAGTGCCCGCCGAGCCCGGGCCCGGGATAGAACGGCATGTAGCCGAAAGGCTTGGTCGCCGCCGCGTCGATGACTTCCCAGACGTCGATGCCCATCGCGTCGTAGATCGTCTTCAGCTCGTTGACGAGCGCGATGTTGACGGAGCGGAAAATGTTCTCGGTGATCTTGGCGGCTTCCGCGACCTTCGGCGAGGACACCCGCACGACGCGTTCGACGACCGACCGGTAGAACGCCTCGACCAGCTCGGCGGCCGCCGGTCCGTCGCCGGCGACGACCTTCGGGATCGTCGCGGTGCGGTAGGTCGCGTTGCCCGGATCCTCGCGCTCCGGGGAGAAGGCGAGGAAGAAGTCCGTGCCGCTTGCAAGGCCGCCCGCCTCGAGGATCGGCCGGACGATGTCCTCGGTCGTTCCGGGATAGGTCGTCGATTCCAGCACGACGAGCTGGCCGGGCCTGAGGCGCTGCGCGATCGTCTCCGCCGTGGCGACCACGAAGCGCAGGTCGGGCTCGCGGTGGCGCGAGAGCGGCGTCGGAACGCAGATGGCGATGACGTCGCAGGCCGCCAGCTCCGCGAAGTCGCCGCTGGCGCGAAACCGGCCGCTCGCGACATGCCCGGCCACCACCTCGGGCGCGACGGCGTCGATATACGACCGGCCGGCGTTCAGCGCCTCGATCTTCTGCGGATCGATGTCGAAGCCGACGGTGCGAAACCCACCGCGTGCCGTCGCCGCCGCCAGCGGCAGTCCGACATAGCCGAGCCCGATGATTCCGACGGTCGCCGCATGCGTCGACAGCAGCCGGGCGAGGTTCTCGGCGGGCGAGGGGGCGGAAGTCTCGGTCACCGCTTTTGCCGGGCCGGGCGCTCAGGCATCGCGCAGTGCCGTGAGGGCGATCTCCAGCGCCCGGGCGCCGTCGGCGCCGGTAACGGCCACCGGCGCCGTACCGAGGATCGCCGCCCGGAACGCCTGCAGCTCCGCCTTCAGCGGCTCGTGGAAGCCGATGCCGAGGCTGCGGTGGAGATAGCCTCCATCCGGCTGGTAGCGCGAGAATTCCGACACGGTCCGCAGCAGCATGTCGCAGCTGATGAAGCGGTGGCGCGTCGAGACGTCGATCCGCCGCTGCTTGAACGGCGTCAGCCAGTTGGTGTTGATGCTGGCCAGTGCCCCGTTGGCCATGCGGAACTGCATGAAGGCGATGTCCTCGTGCTCGCCGATGGTGCGCGAGACCAGGGTCTGATGGTCGACGATCTCCGAGCGGGTCAGCCAGCGGATCAGGTCGATGTCGTGGACGCCGAGGTCGATGACGATGCCGACGTCGCCGATGCGCGGCGGGAACGGACCGACGCGGGTGACCGCGACGGACAGGATCTCCTCCTCGCCGATCGCCTGGCGCAGGCCCTCGATCGCCGGATTGAACCGCTCGACGTGGCCGACCATCAGCCGGCGGTCGTGCGCCTCGGCGAGCGCGATCAGCGCATGCGCCTCCTCGACCGTCCGCGCGATGGGCTTTTCCATCAGGACGTGGATGCCCGCGCGGATCAGTTGCGCGCCGACGTCGTGGTGCAGCGAGGTGGGCAGCGCCACCACCGCGGCATCGACGCCGAGCGCGATGAGCTCCTCCACCGTGGCGCAGGCAGCCGCGCCGCTGGCGCCCGCCGCCGCTTCCCCGACGTCGAGATTGTGGTCGACGATGCCGACCAGTTCGAAGCCCTTCGTGTCGGCCAGCACCCGGACGTGGTTCCTGCCCATCACGCCGCAGCCGATGACGCCGATTCTCACCGCTTCTTCCAAGATGTCTTCCTTGCGCCGTTTGCATTCCGGCCCGGGCTGCGTGCAGGCCGGCGCCGATGCCCGCCCCGTTCGGCAGGGACGGCCTGTGGCGCGTTCTAGAAGTCGAGGGCGGCTTCGGCAATGGGCAGCCGCGCCGCGGCAGGGAGGGCCCGGCCGATCAGCGCGGCGGGAAGAGGGTCACGAGGGCTGGCTGCCGGGCGCTCAGCAGGCTCCGCGCAGATGCACCTGCCGCCAGCCGGCGGCCTCGTCGCGGACCTTCACGGTGCGATGCCGGGTCTCGTACTGCGCCGGGATCTCGCGGGCGACGGTCTGCTCCGGCTCGAGAATCACCTGTTCCCGGACCGTCTCGTAGCGGGCCGGAATGACGTGCTGCACATACCGCTCCGGGGCGAGCATCACCTGGACATGCTCGATGCCGTATTCGGCCGGGATCACCTCGTCCCAGCTCTCTCCGCGCTCGACCACGGTGCGCTCGCGTGTGCCGTAACGGGCCGGCAGGACGATCCGGCAATAGACCCGCCTGCCGCCGATGACCCGCCACTCCCAGGTTTCGCGCGCCGGCTCGATCAGCACGGTTTCGGTGACGGTACGGTAGACCGGAGGCGCGGCACGGCGGATCACGCGTTCGGGCTGCAGCAGGACCTGGCGCGCCACCGTGGTGTACTCCGCAGGGATGCGTTCCGCGATGACCCGCTCCGGCTCGACCAGGACCTCGCGGGTGGCGTAGCCGTACCGGGCCGGCACGACGTCGTAGACCACGCTGGCGGGCCTAACGAGCACGTCTTCGGCCACGGTGGAATAGAGGGCGGGCGAGCGGACCGGCTCGTAGCAGGCCGTCGGGCGGCCGCCGGCGAGGCTGGGGCTTGCCGCAAGGACGCCGGCAGCGGCGGCAAGCGCTACGGAAATCTTCACGGCTTTGTCCTCCTGTCGTCGATGCCCGATATGACGGCAAAACTATGATCTTCCGCAAGATTAACAGCAGGCGTGCAAAGTAATGTTCGAAACGCGGTTAATTCTGCGCATTTTAACGAAACAGCTTTGAGTCTCGGACGCTGCCGACCGGCACCATGATGGAGCAGACAAGAAAAAGGCCCGCCTAAGCGGGCCTCATCTTCAACATGACCGGCTGCGAGCAGCAGCATCGGCCGTAATCAGCGTTCGATCTCGATCAGGATTTCGTTGCGCTTCATGAAGCCGGGCGTCCAGGGCGGGTTGTAGAACGCATATTGCGGGTCGCCCTTCTGCTTCAGGTTGTTGTCGGCAAGATAGTTGTAGAGGCTCATCAGCTGCTTGCTGGCCAGCGTGGCGCTGAAATTGCCGGAGAAGCGGATCGCCGCCATCCGCCGGGCGGGCATGTCCTTCAACGTGACGTCGCTGCTTGCGGGCTGCGGCAGGCTGGCGAGCGTGTACTTCTTCGGCATGACGAAGCGGATCGCCCAGCCCTTGGTGCGGCCTTCGCCCTCCGCCAGCTGCTGCATGACCGGCGTGGTCATCTTGATCTTCTTGCCTTCGCGATTGCGGGCGAAGATGTAGTCGGCAAGGGTCTCGAAGCCGGCGCGGCGGGCCTTCTCGTGATAGCCGCTCTTGATCGTCTCGGCGACGATCATCGCGTCGTAGTCGCGGATCTCGATCGCCCCGTCCTCGCGGACGACGTCGTAGTCCGGCTCCTCCGCGTGGTCCTGGATCTTCTTCGTGACGTAGTAGGTGGCGCCGACGACGGCCACCGCGCCGCCGACCACGAGAACAGCGGTCAGCTCGGGACGATTGCGCAGGTAGTCCAGACCGCGTTCGGTCTCCATGCCGCGGCGGAAGCTCGCGAAGCGCGGCAGGCGCATGTCCGGCAGATGCCGGCGGGCGTCGGCGAAATATCCGCGCGCATCATCGACGCTGTCGCCTGCCGAATCGCGCAGCGACAGCATGTGGCGCCGCGCGTCACCACCGGAGGGCATGTTCCAGCCGGTCATGAAGTCCGGCAGATAACGAGCGACGCCCGTCGGCTCGGAATGGAAAGGCATGTTCCGGGAGATGGCGCGGCGGACGCGCTCGGCACGGCTCGGTGCGGGATGGAAGCGCTCGACCGCCTGCTCCTCGAGTTCCGCAAGGCGCTCGCCGATGCCGCTCAAAGCGTCGGCAAGGCGATCGTAGGTACTGGGCTTGTCGCGAAACATCGTTGGACTCCTGAAGTCATTCCGTTTGGTCGCAGGCAGAACCGGTTCTCTGCGGTGAGGCACTGCGGCGGGCTTCCCGCGATAACGTCGACATGCCGGGATGGTTGCGTTGCAAACGATCGGCCGGGCGGGGATTCGGACCGGGCCTATTTTTGGATCTCCGGGAAATCGCGATGCCCCCTGCAACCTTTGGCGGCGACGCGCATTTGGCTCACATCGGGTTTTTCATGACCTGATACTCCAGCCTTACTCGGGCGGCCTCGTGCCGCCCCTTTTTTTGCCCTGCGTCCGGCCTAGCCGCGGACGGCGGAAGGGGGTCGGTCGAGAACCGTGCCGAGGCCGCGATCGAGCCGGCGCGGCTCGACGGCGGCGACCCGGCCGCGGGGCCGGACCTGCAGGAAGTCGACGGTGTGCTCCGACGCATCGACGCGCACCGCCGTCAGCGCACCGCCGAGCACCGCGGCCGTGTCGATCGAGATCCGGTTCTCGGTGACCACCGGGCGGCCGTCCTTCAGCGGCGTGTGGCCATGCACGACGACGTGGTCGAGATGCCCGACATGGCTAAGGAACGGCTCGCGCATCCAAAGGCAGTCGTGGCGGGTCTGTTCGTCGAGGCGCCGGGCCGGATCGACGCCCGCATGCACGAAGGCAAAGCCCTCGATCCGCTCGATGAGCGACGCGTCGGCCAGGAGGGCCAGATGGTTCGGCCGGTGCCGGAGCACATGCTCGCGCGACTGCCAGAGATCGGCCCCCGGCGGGACGCCGTAGGAGCGGAGGGTGTCGCCGCCGCCCTGGGCCAGCCAGTGCAGCGCCTCCTCCAGCGACAGCCGGTCCTCCAGGAAACGCAGCAGCCAGTCGTCGTGATTGCCGAGCAGCAGCTTCGAGCAGGGCCGTGCGGCGAGGGTTGCCGCCACGAGATCCATGGCCCGCCGGCTTTCGGGGCCGCGGTCGACGATGTCGCCGAGGAAATACACCGGCCAGCCGGGCGACATGTCGTCGAGGCCGGCGAGCAGCGCCGCCAGCAGATCCGCGGCGCCGTGCACGTCGCCGATGGCGATGACCCGTGAGGGCGTCTCTCTCAGCATCGCTCTTTCAATCCCGCGGTGTCGACAACGCTCTTTCCGCGAGCCTCATCGACCGGCCCGTTACCCACCCGTCAGAACGCCCAGGTACGCGCCTTGGAGATCAGGAAATCCCGGAACACCTTGAGCTTGGCGGCACTGCGCATCTGCTCGGGGTAGCAGAGATAGGTGTCGAAGGTCGGCATCTCCATCTCCGGCAGGACCTGGACCAGCTTGGCGCGCTTGTCGACCATGTAGTCGGGCAGGAGGGCGAGGCCGATGCCGCTTTCGATCGCGGAGCGGATCGCCATGAGATTGTTGATCTGCAGGATCGGGCTTCGCGACTTGCCTTCCGGCAGGCCGACCGTCTCCAGCGTGTTGAGGTTGCGGAGGTAGTTCGGTGCCGGTTCGCCGAAGGTGATGATCCGGTGATGGTCGAGATCCTCGATCGTCTCCGGCGTCCCGAAGCGGGCGAGATAGGAGGGGGCGGCGTAGACGTGCAGGTGCACCGTGAACAGCCGCCGCTGGATGAGATCCGGCTGCTGCGGCTGGCGCAGGCGGATCGCCGCATCCGCCTTGCGCATGGTCAGGTCGATCTCCTCATTGTCGAAGACCAGCTGCAGTTCCAGCTCCGGATAGAGCTCGAGAAACTCCTTCGACCGCTCCGTCAGCCAGCCCGAGCCGAGACCGACCGTCGTGGTGACGCGCAGCTTGCCGGTCGGCTTCTCGCGTGTCTCGGTCAGCTGGACGCGCACTGCCTCCAGCCGCTTCAGCACGTCGTTGGCCGTCTGGAAGAGCAGTTCGCCCTGCTCGGAGAGCACCAGGCCGCGAGCATGCCGGTGGAACAGCGGCACGCCGATCTCGTTCTCGAGCGCGGCGACCTGCCGGCTGATCGCCGACTGGCTCAAATTAAGCGCGTCGGCCGCGTGGGTGAACGAGCCTGCTTCCGCCGCAGCATGGAAGATCCGCAGCTTGTCCCAGTCGAGCGCCATGGGTTGTTTCCTCGAATGGCCTGGAAGAAGGCGAAAAGCCCCCGGCGGGTATTACTCGGCGGCGACGCGCGACTCGTCGGTGGCGCGGGCCGCCAGCCACTTTTCCGCCTCCAGGGCTGCCATGCAGCCGAGGCCGGCCGCCGTGACGGCCTGCCGGTAGACGTCGTCCGCGACGTCGCCCGCGGCGAAGACGCCCGGCACCGAGGTCTGCGTCGTGCCCGGCTCAACCCAGAGATAGCCGGACGGCTTCTGCTTCAGCTGGCCGACGAAGAGTTCCACCGCCGGCGCATGGCCGATCGCGACGAACACGCCATCGGTCTTGCGCTCGACGATCTCGCCGGAGACGACGTTGCGCAGCCGCACGCCTTCGACCGACTTCATCGGCTCGGTCGGGCCGACGATTTCCTCGACCGCGGTGTTCCAGATCACCTCGATATTGGGCGTCGCGAACAGCCGGTTCTGCAGGATGCGTTCGGCGCGGAACGTGTCGCGGCGATGCACCACCGTGACCTTACCGGCGATGTTCGAGAGATAGAGCGCTTCCTCGACAGCGGTATTGCCGCCACCGACGACGACGACGTCCTTGCCGCGGTAGAAGAAGCCGTCGCAGGTCGCGCAGGCCGATACGCCGAAGCCCTGGAAGGTGTTCTCGCTGGCGAGGCCCAGCCACTTGGCCTGTGCGCCCGTCGCGATGATCAGCGAGTCGCAGGTGTAGACCGTGCCGGAATCACCCACCAGCCGGAACGGCCGGGTCTGAAGATCGGCAGAGACGATCAGGTCGCTCGCGATCTCCGCGCCGACATGCAGCGCCTGCGCCTTCATCTGCTCCATCAGCCAGGGCCCCTGGATCGGATCGGCGAAGCCCGGATAGTTCTCGACGTCGGTGGTGATCGTCAGCTGGCCGCCCTCCTGCAGCCCGGCGACGAGCAGCGGCTTCATCATGGCGCGAGCCGCATAGATCGCGGCTGTGTAGCCGGCGGGGCCAGAGCCCAGGATCAGTACTTCCGCATGGCGTTCGGTCATGATGGCCTCGCTCGAATGGCCTCTGGCAGATGGCCTCGCAAACACGACCGTTCAATAGACGAGGGGGTGCGGGCCTGCAACACGAAGGGCGGGCATGAGGCGCTTGCGAAGCGGCGACGGGCGGCGATTGCCGGCGGCCGGACGAGACGCTAGAAGAGCGCCGATCGCGCCGGCAAACGGGGGCGCCACGACACGCTGCGGGAGCGATCCATCCTCAGGACTATCGCCCACGTCACCTCGATCTTCGGGCTTGGCCTTGCCGCCGCGATGCTGCTGCCGGCTCTCGTCGATCTCGCCGACAGCAACGACGACTGGCGGGTGTTCGTCGGCTCCGGCTTCATGGTCGGCATGGTCTGCGTGCTGATCGCCGTGGCGACGCGCGGCGAACGGCCGAAGTTCACGCCGCGCCTCGGCTTCCTTCTGGTCACCACGGTCTGGCTGTTCGCTTCGCTCATCGGCTCCCTGCCGATCTACTTCTCGTCGGTCAACGTCACCTATGCCGGCGCATATTTCGAAGCGATGTCCGGCCTGACAACCACCGGATCGACGGTGATCTCGGGCCTCGACGCGTTGCCCCCCGGCATCCTGCTGTGGCGCTCGCTGCTGCAATGGCTGGGCGGCATCGGTATCATCGGCATGGTGCTGCTGATCCTGCCCTCGCTGCAGGCCGGCGGCCTGGCGCTGTTCCACATGGAAAGCTCCGACAAGTCCGACAAGGTTCTGCCGCGGGTGAACCAGCTGACGGGGGGACTGATCGCCGCCTATGTCACGCTGACGATGCTGTGCGCGGCCGCCTACACTTCGCTGGGGATGAGCTTCTTCGACGCGATCAACCACGCGATGACGACGCTTTCGACCGGCGGCTACTCCACCCACGACGCCTCGATGGGCTTCTTCGAGGACAACCGCATCCTGGTCGCCTCGACGATCTTCATGATCCTGGGGTCGCTGCCCTTCGTCATCTACATCAAGGCGTTCCTGCCGCGGCGCTTCCAGCTGTGGCGCGATCCGCAGATCCTCGTGTTCCTGGTGACCTGCCTCGTCCTCAGCTTCGCGATCGCGGTGAGCCGGCGCGTCATCAACGAGACACCGTTCGGCGAGGCGCTGATCACCTCGGCCTTCAACCTCGTCTCGGTGATCACCACCACCGGCTATGCCTCGGACGACTATACGCTGTGGTCGAATGCGGCGATCGGCATCTTCTTCCTGGCGACCTTCCTCGGCGGCTGCGCCGGATCGACGGCCGGCGGAATCAAGGCCAACCGGCTGGTGATCCTCTATCTGGTCGTGCGCGCCAGCTTCCGCCGCCTGGTGCGTCCGCACTCCGTGATCCGTCTGAAATACGGCAATGACGACATCTCGGCCCAGACGATCCAGACCGTGACGATCTTCTTCTTCCTGTATTTCGGCACGCTCCTGATGGGCACGGTCCTGCTGACGATGATCGGACTGGACCTGATCACGTCGTTTTCCGGCAGCCTCACGGCGATTTCGAATGTCGGACCCGGATTCGGCCAGATCATCGGTCCGGCCGGCAATTTCGCCAGCCTTCCCGACGCTGCGTTATGGATCCTTTCCGCCGTGATGCTGCTCGGCCGCCTCGAACTGGTGACGGTTCTCATCCTGCTGTTCCCGTCCGTCTGGATGGACTGAGACGCGAGTGTTCCGGAATGGCCGAAACGGTTCTTCCCGTCTTCTTCATCAATCTCGACCGCGCGCTCGAACGGCGCAACTTCATGGAGCGGCAGGCACCGCGGCTTGGGGTGACACTCGTTCGGGTGCGGGCGACTGAGGCCAAGGACGTCGATGACGCCGATTTCGCCGTCATGTCCCGGCAGTGGGAGCGCCCGATCACCCGGATCGAACTTGCTGTGCTCCTGTCTCACGCGCAGCTGTGGAGGCGCGCGGCGGAAAGCAGCGCCGGCGTCGTGATCCTCGAGGACGATGCCGTCCTGTCTCCGCGGTTCGGCGATTTCCTGCGTTCGCCACCGGTCGAATGGGACCTCGTGAACCTCGAATGGTTCGGGCGGCGGAAGTATTTCCGGCGGTCGCCCGCCGACGGGGAGACACTGCCACGCATCTCGGCCGTGGCGCGAGACAAGGCGGGGGCGGGAGCCTACTATCTGAGCCCTGCGGGAGCGCGGAAACTTCTCGACGCCCTCGGCACCGATGCTGCCCCGGCGGACGCTTTCATGTACCGCCACGGCCGGTTGCGGATCGCGCAGGCCGAGCCGGCGCTGGCGATCCAGGCGCATATTCTGGCGGAAGAGGGGATCGATCCCGGCATCCGCACCGTCACGCAGATCCACCAGCCGCGGCAGCGGCTGTCGTTGCGCCCCGGCACGATGATGTATCGGGCAAGGCGCGTCGCCGGGCAGCTTAGCCTCATCCGCTATCAGCTCGGCCGGCTGGGGCCGATGGTGCTGCGGCGCCCGCTGATCGACTTCGACGAGTTCCGCCAGGCGACGGCCGCCGTACCGGAGCCTCAGCCGCGGTCGTCCAGCGCCCATACCGAGCGGTAGACGCCGGCGATCTGCGAGGCCTCGCGCGCTAGCGGAAATGCCGTCCTGACATGAGCAAGCGCAGCCTCACCGGCGCGCCGGCGAAGCGCATCGTCGTCGAGATAGGGGGCGATTGCCGCAGCAAGTGCCTCGGCATCGCCGACCGGGACGACCCGGCCGGTGACGCCCTCCACGATCATCTCGGCGAAGGCGCCGGCATCGCTTGCCACCACCGGGGTGCCGCTCGCCATCGCCTCCAGCGGCGTCAGGCCGAAGCCTTCGTTGCGGGGCGGCGCCACGTAGAGATCGAAGCGGCGGAACCAGGGGACGACGTCCTCGACCTCGCCGAGAAACCGGATACGCTCCGACAGGCCCGCCGTCTCGATCGCCGCGCGCAGCCCCGCCTCGAAGCCGGCGTGCTCGGCCGTCGTGCGGCCGGTTATCACGGCCGTCCATTCCGGCCGCGACGGCAGCAGCGCGATCATCGCGGCTACGAAGAGATCCGTCCCCTTCTGATGCCGGATACGGCCGGAGCAGCCGATAACACGGCGGCCCTCCAGTCCGTCCGCCCCGGGCCCGGACGGCAGCGCGCCGTCGGGGCCGAACCGGTCGAGATCGATGCCGTGGAGGATGACCGTGGCGGGCACGTCGAGATAGGCCGCGCTGCGGCCGCTGGTGGCGATGACCGCGTCCATCCGCCGGATCAGGAACCGAGTATACGCGGTATGGCGGCGCTGCGCCGCGGAGGTGAAGACCAGCCGCAGTTTCATCCGCAGGAGGTCGCGGAGCACCAGGCCGGTGAGCATCTCGGTATTGCGTCGGGCGTGCCAGATCCGGCGGCGATGCCGTTTCGGCCGCTGCCACAGGCTGAGCAGGCCACCGTAGCCGAGCCGCGGCACCGCGGCCGGCAGCACGTCCGGGCCCATCGTCGCGATGCCGATATCGCGGGCCTGCAGTGGCAGAAGCTGGATGATCGTCGAGGTCACGCCGGACAGGCGGCGCTTGAAGTTCGGCGCGATGACCTCGACGTCGCGGATGGTCATGGCGGGCTCTTGCGCGGCGTTGGGTGGGGGAATGGTCATCCGGGATCGCGCCGGCAACTTCGATGGCTGCCACTGGCCATGCCGCGCTGCCCTTCCGCGCGCCTGGCCATCAGAGGTCGGCAGTGTCCCGAGGGGAACCGGCGAGTCGGGCGGCTCCGCTGCCTGCGACCTCGCCGGCTGAGCGAGGTCGCAGGATGGGTGGCGTTCAGCCCCAGCGCAGTTCGAGGATCTCGTAGGAACGCGCACCGCCCGGTGCCGTCACCTCGACCGTGTCGCCTTCGCCCTTGCCGATCAGCGCCCGCGCGATCGGGGACGAGATGGAGATGCGGCCGTTCTTCACGTCCGCTTCCTGGTCGCCGACGATCTGATAGGTCTTCTCTTCCTCGGTGTCCTCGTCGACCAGCTTGACGATCGCGCCGAACTTGACCCGGTCGCCCGACATCTTGGCGACGTCGATGACCTCGGCGCGGGCCGTCAGGTCCTCCAGCTCGGAGATGCGGCCTTCGTTCAGGCTCTGCGATTCCTTGGCGGCGTGATACTCGGCGTTCTCCGAAAGATCGCCGTGAGCGCGCGCCTCGGAGATCGCCGCGATGATCCGCGGGCGCTCCTCCTGCTGACGCCGACGAAGCTCTTCCTTGAGCGACTCGAAGCCGGCACTGGTCATCGGGACCTTATCCATCGCCTCCACCTTTCCGACGACCGGCGGACCGGTCGTCTCATCGTTCATTGCCGGCATGGCCGGAGCACAATAACAAACCGGTCCCGAACGGGACGATCCGTGCGGAACCAGCGTGACAGCGGACTACGAAGACGTCCGATTCGCCCGTCCGAGCGGCGTGGTTTCAATCAGACAGCGACAAAATACGACTGCAGCGGGCGAACTTCAAGATTGCCCTCGCGAAGCGCCGCGATCGCCTCGGCGGCCGCAATCATGCCCGACAGCGTTGTGTAGTAGGGCACCTTGTGGATGAGCGCAGCACGGCGCAGCGAGCGCGAATCCGAAAGCGCCTTGGCGCCTTCGGTCGTGTTCAGCACCAGCTGCACGCGCCGGTTGCGGATCGCGTCCTCGATATGCGGCCGGCCCTCGAGCACCTTGTTGATCTTCTCGGCGGGAACGCCGCTTTCGACCAGAAAGCGCTGTGTGCCGCCCGTCGCGATGATCCGGAAGCCGAGCGAATGCAGCAGCCGGACGGGCGCCAGCACCCGGTCCTTGTCGCTGTCGCGGACCGAGACGAAGACGGTCCCGTCGCGCGGCAACTCGACGCCGGCACCCAGCTGCGCCTTGGCGAAGGCCAGCGTGTAGTCGTAGTCGAGGCCCATCACTTCGCCCGTCGAGCGCATCTCGGGTCCGAGCAGCGTGTCGACATTGGGGAAGCGGGCGAAGGGGAAGACCGCTTCCTTGACCGCGATATGCTTCAGCCCGTGCGGATCCGGCGCGCCGCCATAGGCCGCGAAGGCCGCGTCGAGGGTCTCGCCGGCCATGATCCGCGCCGCCACCTTGGCGATCGGCGAACCGATCGTCTTGGCGACGAAGGGCACCGTGCGCGAGGCGCGGGGATTGACCTCGAGCACGTAGATGTCCTCGCCCTTGATGGCGAACTGGACGTTCATCAGCCCGCCGACCTTGAGCGCCAGCGCCATGTCGCGCGTCTGCCGCGACAGCTCGTCGGTGATCGCCCGCGACAGCGAATGCACAGGCAGCGAGCAGGCCGAGTCGCCCGAATGGATGCCGGCTTCCTCGATATGCTCCATGATGCCGGCGACATAGGTATCCTGGCCGTCGCTGAGGCAGTCGACGTCGACCTCGATCGCGTCCGACAGGTAGGAGTCGATCAGCACCGGCGATTTGCCCGAGACGACGACGGCCGTGTGCATGTAGCGCTCGAACTGCGCCTCGTTGCGGACGATCTCCATCGCCCGGCCGCCGAGCACATAGGAGGGGCGGATGACGACCGGATAGCCGATCCGCTCGACGATCTCGCGCGCTTCCTCGACCGAGCGGGCAATGCCGTTGTTCGGCTGGCGAAGGCCCAGCTCGTTGAGCAGCCGCTGGAAGCGGTCGCGGTCTTCCGCCAGGTCGATCGCGTCCGGCGAGGTGCCGAGGATCGGGATCCCGGCGCGCTCCAGCGCTTCGGCGAGCTTCAGCGGCGTCTGGCCGCCGAACTGCACGATGACGCCGACCAGCGTGCCCGCGGTCTGCTCGACGCGCAGGATCTCCAGCACGTCCTCGGCTGTCAGCGGCTCGAAATACAGCCGGTCCGACGTGTCGTAGTCGGTGGAGACGGTCTCCGGGTTGCAGTTGATCATGATCGCCTCGTAGCCGGCGTCGTTGAGCGCGAAGGCGGCGTGGCAGCAGCAATAGTCGAATTCGATGCCCTGGCCGATCCGGTTCGGGCCGCCGCCGAGAATGACGACCTTCCTGGCGCTGCTCACCTCGGCTTCCGAGCGCAGCGCGCCGGCGAATGGCCGTTCGTAGGTCGAATACATGTAGGGCGTCGGCGAGGCGAACTCGGCGGCGCAGGTGTCGATCCGCTTGTAGACGGGGTGGATGTCGAGCCGCTCGCGCAGCGCCGAAACCGAGGCTTCGTCGGTGCCGGCAAGCTTGGCCAGCCGCGCGTCGGAGAAGCCGGCGGACTTCAGGAAGCGCAGATTGTCGGGGTCCTCGGGCAGGCCGTGCTCGCGGACGCGTTCCTCGAGGTCGATGATCGCCTTGATGCGGGCGATGAACCACGGGTCGATCTTGCAGGACTGGTGCACCTGCTCCGGGCTGGTGCCCATGCGCAGGGCCTGGGCGACCATCAGCAGCCGGTCCGGCGTCGGGGTGCCGAGCGCGGCACGGATGGCGTTCTTGTCGTCGCCTTCGCCGATGCCCGGGATCTCGATCTCGTCGAGCCCGTCGAGGCCGGTCTCCAGGCCCCGCAGCGCCTTCTGGAGCGATTCCTCGAAGGTCCGGCCGATCGCCATGACCTCGCCGACCGACTTCATCGCGGTGGTCAGGATCGGCTCCGCGCCCGGGAACTTCTCGAAGGCAAAGCGCGGAATCTTGGTGACGACGTAGTCGATCGACGGCTCGAACGAGGCGGGCGTCGCGCCGCCGGTGATGTCGTTGTCGAGTTCGTCCAGCGTGTAGCCGACGGCAAGCTTGGCAGCGACGCGGGCGATCGGGAAGCCCGTCGCCTTCGACGCCAGCGCCGAGGAGCGCGACACGCGCGGGTTCATCTCGATGACGACCAGCCGGCCGTCCTCGGGGTTGACCGCGAACTGCACGTTCGAACCACCGGTCTCCACGCCGATCTCGCGCAGCACCGCGATCGAGGCGTTGCGCATGATCTGGTATTCCTTGTCGGTCAGCGTCAGCGCCGGCGCGACGGTGATCGAATCGCCGGTGTGGACGCCCATCGGATCGACGTTCTCGATCGAGCAGACGATGATGCAGTTGTCCGCCTTGTCGCGGACCACCTCCATCTCGTACTCCTTCCAGCCGAGCACGCTCTCCTCGATCAGCACTTCCGTGGTGGGGGAGGCGTCGAGCCCGGTTTCGACGATCTCGAAGAACTCCGAGCGGTTGTAGGCGATGCCGCCGCCGGTGCCGCCGAGCGTGAAGGATGGCCGGATGATCGCCGGCAGGCCGACCTCGTCCAGCGCTTCCGCGGCCGAGCCTAGGGCGCGCGACATGTAGCGCTGCTTGCGGTCGGGCTCGCCCATCAGCCAGTCGTGCTCGAGCGCGGCAAGCCGGGACTCGCGTTCCGCGTCGTCGGCGGTCTCGGCGATGATCTCCGCCTTGCGCTCGTCGTGGACGCGCCGGTCGGCGGCCTTGGCCTCGGTGGCATTGGCCAGCATCGACTTCGGCGTCGCCAGCCCGATCTTGGCCATCGCCTCGCGGAACAGGGCGCGGTCCTCGGCCTTGTCGATGGCGTCGGCGTCGGCGCCGATCATCTCCACCCCGTATTTCTCCAGGACGCCCATGCGGCGCAGCGACAGCGCGGTGTTCAGCGCCGTCTGACCGCCCATGGTCGGCAGGATCGCGTCGGGCCGCTCCTTGGCGATGATCTTGGCGACGATCTCCGGCGTGATCGGCTCGATATAGGTGGCGTCGGCAAGATCGGGATCGGTCATGATCGTCGCCGGGTTGGAGTTGACCAGGACGATCCGGTAGCCCTCTTCCTTCAGCGCCTTGCAGGCCTGCGTTCCCGAATAGTCGAACTCGCACGCCTGGCCGATGATGATCGGGCCCGCACCGATGATGAGGATCGTCTTGAGGTCGGTGCGTTTCGGCATGGGAGGGCTAAATCCGCTGTTGTTGCGTGCCGAAAACCCGGATCCCGCGCAAAGCGCGGCCGGCGGCAGGTCGTTCCTGAGAGGCTGAGGCCGCCTTATAGGGAAGAGCGAGCCGATCCGGAAGGGCGGAATTGGCGAAATCCGCGACTTGGGCGTAATGGCCGCTGCCGCGGCCCGGACGGCCGTCCGCCGGCGCCCCGCCGCGCTGCCGCCTTTCCATCAAAAGCGGCTCTCCGAATTGGCGATTTGTTGACTCCCTTTGCAGCTTCACCTTCCGGAGCCACCGCCGGGACGGGCAGAATTCACCCGGTCGAAACCCGCTTCGGTTCACAACGGGGGATGGACTTCACGCGATCCGATGCAGGGTGCGACAGGAGGCATGCCGTGGACGCCAGGGCGCCGCAGACCGACCGACCGATTTTCGTCGACCTCGACGGCACGCTGATCCGCAGCGACCTCTTGTGGGAGACGCTGTTCCTCGTGGCGCGCCAGAACCCGGCCGTGCTCTGGCGGGTCCCGGGCTGGCTGTCCGCGGGCAAGGCCCGGCTGAAGGCGGAACTTGCGGACGGGTGCGAGTTCGACGCCGCGCTGCTGCCCTACCGGCCCGAAGTCATCGAACTGCTCCGCCGCGAGAAGGCCGAGGGCCGCACGATCATCCTTGCCACCGGCGCGAACGAGAGGCTGGCGCACGCCGTCGCCGAGCATCTCGGCCTGTTCGATGCGGTGATGGCGTCCTCGGACGCGGTCAATCTGACGTCGCAGCGCAAGCTCGACCGGATCCTCGCCGAGCACGGCGATCAGGAATTCGACTATGTCGGCAATTCCCACGAGGACATCTGCCTTCTCGAGAAGGCCGCGACGGCGACGGTCGTGGCGCCCGACAAGACGGCGCATCGCTGGCAGGCGCGGACCGGCTCGGCGCGGATTGATGCCGATGCCGGCGCCGGGAGGGCGGCGATCAGGGCGATGCGGCCGCATCAATGGCTGAAGAACGTCCTGATCTTCGTGCCGATCGCGCTGACCCACGAGTTCTTCAACCTCGAGATGCTGCTCGCCGGGCTCCTGGCCTTCGTCAGCTTCTCAGCCGCCGCTTCCGCCGTCTACATCTTCAACGACCTGCTCGACCTGACCGCCGACCGCCGCCACAAGACCAAGCGTGGCCGGCCGCTGGCGAGCGGCGCCCTGGCCATCCCGACGGCGCTCAAGCTGGCGCTCGGCCTGCTGGCGCTATCGGTCGGCATCGCGACGGTCCTGCCGATCGAGTTCGCCGTCGTGCTGGCGGCCTACATGCTCACCACGACGGCGTACTCGTTCTTCCTCAAGCGCATGCTGCTGATCGACGTCCTGACGCTGGCGGGGCTCTACACGACGCGGATCATCGCCGGCTCGGAGGCCGCGGGCGCCGCCTCGTCGTTCTGGCTGCTGGCCTTCGCCATCTTCTTCTTCCTGTCGCTGGCGCTGGTGAAGCGCTTCACCGAGCTGCAGGATTTCGGGGTCGGCGCACATCGCTCGAAGACCGGGCGCGGCTATGTCGATGCGGACCTCGAGACGCTGTCGCAGGCCGGCATGGCATCCGGCTTCGCCGCGGTCCTCGTGCTTGCGCTCTACATCGACAGCCCCGCGATCCGCGAGCATTTCGCCGTGCCCTATCTCGTCTGGCCGCTCTGCCCGCTGGTCCTCTACATCATCGTGCGGATCTGGATCCTCGCCCGGCGCAACGAGATGCACGAGGACCCGGTGGTGTTCATCATGCAGGACTGGCGCAGCCAGATGATGATCGGCCTCGGCGCCACCCTGTTCCTGCTCGGCGCCTATGTCTGAAGCGACCTATCCGAGCTGGGGCCGGCTCCGGCCCACCCGCCGCAACGCGGTCCCCGTCGCCGCGGTCGGTGCGCTGTCGCACAGCGCCGACGGCAGCCTGCTCCCCTACGGCAACGGCCGCTCCTACGGCGATTCCTGCCACAACGATGCGGGGACGCTCATCGACAGCCGGGCCCTGTCCCGGATCCACGACTTCGATCCCGTCGCCGGCACGCTGACGGCGGACGCCGGCATCCTGCTCTCGGCGATCACCCGCCATGTCGCCCCGTCCGGATGGTTCCTGCCGGTCACCCCCGGCACCCAGTTCGTAACGTTGGGCGGGGCCATCGCCAACGATATCCACGGCAAGAACCATCATCGGCGCGGCAGCTTCGGCAACTGGGTCGAGAGCATCGAACTGGAGCGCTCCGACCAGGGCCTCCTCACCTGCAGCCGGCAGGCGGAGCCCCAGCTCTTCGCGGCGACGATATCCGGCATGGGCCTGACCGGGCTCATCCGGGAGGCGACGATCCGCCTGCTCAAGGTGCCGTCCCTGTCGATCGACGAGACGACCACGCGCTTCGACTGCCTCGATGCGTATTTCGAGCTCGCCGAGGCCGCGGACCTCCGGCACGAATATGCCGTCGCCTGGATCGACTCCCTCGTCGGCGGGCGGTCTCTCGGCCGGGGCCACCTGATCGCCGGCGACCATGCCGCCGAGGGCGACCGCTCCGGCGTCGCGGCGCGCCCGCTCGCGACCATTCCCTTCACGCCGCCCGTCAGCCCGCTGCGGGGGCTCGGCCTTTCGGCTTTCAACGAGGCCTATTTCCGGCGCTCCCCGAAAGGCTCCCGGCAGCGCATCGTCCGCTTCGACAGCTTCTTCTATCCGCTCGACCGGATCGGTGGCTGGAACCGCCTTTATGGCCCGCGCGGCCTGCACCAGCACCAGAGCGTCGTGCCGCTGGAAGCCGGGCCGGAGACGGTCCGGGAACTGATCCTGCGCGCGCAGCGGGCCGGGCAGGGGTCCTTCCTGACGGTCCTCAAGCGGTTCGGCGCGGTGGCGAGCCCGGGCCTCACCAGCTTTCCCCGCGAGGGCTACACGCTGACCCTCGATTTCCCGCATCGCGGCGAGGCCACTTTGAAGCTCCTCGCCGAGCTCGACGCCATCACCGTCGCCGCGGGCGGGGCGGTCAATCCCTACAAGGATGCGCGGATGTCGCCGGCGACATTCGCGGCCGGGTTCCCGCACTGGGGCGAACTCGAGGCACTGCGCGACCCGGCCTTCTGTTCCGACTTCTGGCGGCGGACAGCGCTGCAGCTGGCGCCGTCCGCAAGCGCGGACGTTAAAGTTCAAGCCGAGAAACAAAGCCAAATTTTACCCTGTCATTACGTAGGGTCGTCCGGTGCGGCAAGTATTCGGCCCTATTAACGCTCTCAAAGGGTCGAGGCGGTAATTTCGCCCCGTCGCGGCGAGCCGGATGACGACCCGCCTCAACCAGGTTTTCACGATGATGAAGTTCCTCCCGTTCATTCTCTTCACGGTGCTGACCAATGCGGCGGCGCAGCTGATGCTGAAATACGGCATGATGCAGCTCGGTCCGCTGTCGTTTGCCGGCGTCAACCCGCTGTTCAAGATCCTGCAGATCGTCTTCAGCCCGTGGGTGTTCTTCGGCCTGTGCGTGTTCGTCGTCTCGATGGCCTCGCATCTCTACGTGCTGTCGAAGGTCGAGCTGTCCTACGCCTATCCGTTTCTTTCGCTGGCCTACGTAGCGGTGGCGGTGTTCGCCTATTTCGTCTTCCGCGAGGACCTCAACGCCATGCGCGTCGCCGGCATCGCGCTGATCTGCGTCGGCACCGTGTTCATCGCCCAGGGCGGCTCGCCCATCCATGGCGAGGACGAGGTCGCCGCGCTTCCTGCCGATTCCTCCGAGGTGTCCCGATGAAGCATATCCTGTTCGGCGGCGACGGATTCGTCGGCCGCCACCTCGCCCAGAAGCTGATCGCCGACGGCGAGGAAGTGGTCGTCGCCGACATCCACCGCAGCGACCTGCCGCACTACCGCCGTTCGCGCTTCATCGAAGCCGACGTGACCGTTCCGGCGGCAGTGCGCGCCGTGCCAATCGAGCCGGGCGACATGGTCTACAACCTCTCGGCGAAGATGCTCTCGCCGATCCAGGTGCGGGCCAAGCGGCACGATTTCTTCTATCCGGTGAACTATCACGGCACCAAGCACATCATCGAGGCGATGGATGCGGCGGGGGCGAAGGACCTCGTCCACTTCACCACCGACATGATCTACGGCCACACTGTCATCTATCCGATGACCGAGGAGCACCCGGTCTCGCCGCTCGGTGAATACGGCCAGTCGAAGCTCGACACCGAGCACCTCGCCGCCGAATGGCGCGAGCGCGGCATGAACATTTCGCTGTTCCGGCCGCGCCTGATCATCGGACCGGGCCGGCTCGGCATCCTCGAAAAGCTGTTCAAGCTGGTCGACCGCAACCTGCCGGTGCCGATGATCGGTTCGGGACGGAACCCCTACCAGTTCATCTCGGTCTTCGACTGCGCCGAGGCGGCACGGCTCGCCTGGAAGGCCGGCGTTCCGAACGAGGCCTACAATCTCGGCTCGCTGAACCCGCCGCCGGTCCGGAAGCTCTTGGGCGACCTGATCAAGCATGCCGGCTCGAAGTCGCTGCTCGTCCCGACGCCCGGCTGGGCGGTCAAGCGCACGCTCGACCTGCTCGACCGGCTCAACATGCCGCTGATGGACCCGGAGCAGTACCTGATCGCCGACGAGATGTGCGTGCTCGACGTGTCGAAGGGCGAGCGCCAGCTCGGCTGGGTCCCGCAGTACCGCGACGCGGACATGCTGATCGCCGCCTACACGGAATACCGCGCCAGGCGCGAAGGCCGGCAGGACGACGCCGAAGCCTCCATCCAACCCGCCGAATGAGGAGCGCCGCCATGCTCGACCGTCCTGTTGTGACCGCGCCTTCGCTCGAGGCCCCGCTGCGCCGCGGGCCGGCCAAGCCGAACCTGCTCACGGTCGAGGAGGCCAAGGCTCTCGACCCGCAGTCGATGGCGGATCTGTTCAAGGACCACATCAACCCCGGCCAGTTCCACTTCATGAAGCTGCTCGGCTTTCACAAGGTGAAGGTCGAGAGCGCCGAGGGCATGTACTACACCGACCAGAACGGCCGGAAGATCCTGGATTTCTTCGGCGGCTTCGGCTCGCTCGCCTTTGGCCACAACCACCCCCGGATCATCGCGGCGCGCCAGCGTTTCCAGGACGAGAAACGGCACGAGATCGCCATCGCGTTCCTGTCCCAATACGCCTCGGCGCTGGCGAAGAACCTCGCCGCGGTCAGCCCCGGCAGCCTCGATATGGTGTTCCTCGGCTCGTCCGGCTCGGAAGCCATGGAAGCGGCGGTCAAGGTCGCCGAGCGCGCCTCGGGCCGGAAGAACTGCAAGATCGTCCATGCCGAGAACTCCTTCCACGGCAAGACCAAGGGCGTGCTGTCGCTGACCGACTCGCCGCTCTACCAGGGCGAGTTCAAGCTGGTCGAGAACCGCTACAAGGTCCCCTTCGGCGATCTCGAGGCGCTCACCGCCTGCGTCGAGAGCGATCCCGACATCGGCGTCGTGGTGCTGGAGACGGTGCAGGGCGGCGGCGGCATCGTCCAGGCCTCGACCTATTACTGGCAGGGCGTGCGCGCCCTCTGCGACAAGCACAAGGTGATGTGGGTGGCCGACGAGGTGCAGTGCGGCTACGGACGCACCGGGCGCTTCTACGCCTTCGAGCATCACGGCGTCGTGCCGGACGTCACCGCGCTCGCCAAGTCGCTCGGCGCCGGCAAGGCGGCAGTCGGGGCGATGATCGCCCGCCGCGAGGTCTACATGAAGGCCTACGGCACGCCGAAGACGGCGATGATCCACGCCCAGGCGACCTTCGGCGGCATCGGCGAGGCCTGCGTCACCGCGATCGAGGGGCTCAACGTCCTCTATGACGAGGACCTGATCGGCAATGCCGCCGACGTCGGCGCCTATCTCATCGAGCGCCTCGAGACGATCCGGCAGAAATACCCGACGATCATCAAGGAAGTGCGCGGCCAGGGCCTGATGGTCGGGCTGGAGTTCCAGGACTTCTCGCGCACCCTGCCGCTGGCGCTGCGGCCGATGGTGGCGATCCTCGACGACAAGCTGAAGGGCTCGCTGTCCGGCTTCATCGGGGCGCTGCTGCTGCGCGACTACGACGTCCTCGTCGCCTTCACCGAATACAACCGCAACGTCATCCGGCTGGAGCCGCCGCTGATCTGCGGCGAGGAGCATGTCGACCAGTTCTGCGACGCGCTGGACGACCTCCTGTCGCGCGGCATCGTGTCGATCGTGAAGGACTTCGTGAAGTCGCAGATGGGCTGAGCGGCGGCGACCTCGCCGCTCGCCCGACGCCTGCCCGAAATCAACCTGACGCGGGGAAGCCCGGCATGAGCATCGCAACCAACTTCCACCGTCCGATCGATTCCGGGCCGATGCGCGAGCTCGGCCGCCGCGTCGCCGCCTTCGTCACCGCCCGCGTCGTCTCGCGTTTCGCCGTAGGGACCTTCGCGCTCTTCGTGCTGCTGTCGGCGCTGTTCGGCCTGATCAAGCCCGAGCACAACTGGGACATGGCCCCCTACATCGCCGCCTCGCTGGAGGACCGGTACCAGGAACCGCAGGCCCTGCACGCCGCGGCGTGGGAGGCGACACGCTACGGCATCTCCGACTTCCAGTGGTACGAGATCACCCGCGGCAACACCTACATCGTCGACCAGTTCGCCAATCCCGACCACTTCGTCTCGCAGTTGTCGATGTACCGGGTGAAGCTCGGGTATATTCTCGCGCTGCGCTATCTCGATCGGTTGGTCGAGCCGGTGACCGCGACGGCCATCGTCGCCAGCCTGTCGACGCTGGCCGTCGGCCTCGTCCTGCTGGCCTGGGCCGTCCGTCACGGCTTCTCCCAGGCCCTGCTGCTCGCCGCGCCCGTGCTGCTGCTTGCCGGCTATTTCGACATGGCGATGCTGGCGACGCCCGACATGATGATGGCGGCGTTCGGCATTCCCGGCATCTATCTCGCTGCGAAGGGCCGCTACTGGCTGTCGGTGCCGTTCCTGCTGGCCATGTTCCTGGTGCGCCCCGACGGCATCATCTTCCTGTTCGCGCTGCTGCTGGCGGCGCTGGCGTTCGGCCGGGGGCGGCTGCCGATGCTGCTCGCCTTCCTCGCCGCGGTGCTGCTTTACGGGCCGATCGCCGAAGCGGCCGGGCATCCCGGCTGGTGGCCGCACTTCTACTTCTCGAACATCGCGCTGCAGACCGACATGCGCGGTTTCGATCCGGCCTTCTCGGTGCTCACCTACCTGCACGGCATCGTGCGGGGCATCAATGTCGGCCTGCGCTTCAACAACTGGCCGGCGATCATGGCCCTGCTGCTGCTCGGCTGGCTGCTGCTCGCCGCCCGGAACCGCGGCGCCGACCGGGGCGGCACCCTGATGCTGACGGCGCTGCTGCTCTGCTTCATCGGCAAGTACGTGACCTTCCCGCTGCCGGACGACCGCGTCTACTTCATCTTCGTCGCGCCGTTCCTGATGATCCTGCTCGAGGCCTGGAAGCCGGATTTCGCGACCTCCACCGCTGCCCTCGCCACGCCCGCCCGCGGGCCCAACTGAGAAACCGCCATGTCCCGTCTGTCGCATGCCGCTCGCATCGCCGTTTCGCTGGGGCTCCCGGCGGGCCTCCTCGACCGCGCCCCCGCCCTGCTGGGCACGCGCTACCTCGCCAAGGCGGCGATCCGCGCGCGCTTCGGCCGGGGTAAGCCGTTCGTCATGGTCAATGTCGGCGCCTGCGACGGCGTCCTCTTCGACGACGTCACGCCCTGGCTGCACCGCATCCCCAATGCCCGCGCCGTGCTGGTCGAGCCGATCCCATACAATCAGCAGCGCCTGCGCAGGAACTACCCGGATACGGAGCGCTTCGTCATCGAGCCGGTGGCGATCACCCGCGAGACGGGGACGATCTCCATTCGCACCTTCGAGGCGGAGGCGCTGGAAGCCGGCACGCTGCCGATCGAGTTCATCGGCTGCTCCTCGGTCACCGATACCAACTTGATGTCCGGCAAGGATGCCTGGGGCACGGAGGACGCGAACTTCTCGAACTTCGCTCACCACCTGAAGGACATCAGCGTGCCGTCGGAGCCGCTGCAGACCGTTCTCGACCGCAACCGGCTCGACCACATCGACGCCTTTCTGGTCGATTGCGAGGGCGCCGACTGGATGGTGTTCGACCAGTTCGACATCGCCCGCTACCGCCCCGGCATGATCAAGGTCGAGATCGGCGCCCTGCCGGCGGCGGAGATCGGCAAGGTGATCGTCAAGCTGAAGACCGCCGGCTACAGCGTCGGCTTCTACGGCGAGGACGTCTGGGCCTTCGCCTGATCGCCGCCGGGCGCCCGGGCCGGCCACCGAGGTCGCCGCCGGCTTTGCCGGTGTCGCAAATCGGCGCCACGTCTTTCGCGCCGCCGCGCTAAGCTCGCGTCTGCGAAGAGGCGGGGAGTGGCAGGCGATGGAATCGCGCGCGCGGGCGGTGGTGATCGGGGGCGGGGTGGTTGGCGTATCGACCCTCTACCATCTGGCGAAGAAGGGCTGGAGCGACAGCATCCTCGTCGAGCGCAAGGAACTGACGTCCGGCTCCACCTGGCATGCCGCCGGGCTGCTGCCGCTGTTCAACATGAGCTACTCGGTCGGGCAGCTGCACCGCTATTCGGTGCGCTTCTACCGCGAGCTGCAGGAAGAGACCGGCATGAATGTCGGCTTCTCCAACGTCACCAACATCCGCCTTGCCCGCACCAGGGACCGCTGGGACGAGTTCCAGTATTATGCCGGCATCGCCGAGACGATCGGCGTCAAGGTCAACATGCTGACGCCGGATGCGGTGAAGGCGGTCTGGCCGCTCTGCGAGACCGACGGCATCCTCGGTGCGATCCAGCACCCGGATGATGGCTACATCCAGCCCGCCGACCTGACGCAGGCGCTGGCCAAGGGCGCCCGCGGTCTTGGCGCGAAGATCTACCGGAACACGGCCGTGACGGCGATCGGGCAGCTCGCCTCCGGCGAATGGTCGGTGACGACCGACAAGGGCACCATCGTCTGCCAGCACGTCGTCTCGGCGACCGGCAATTTCGCCCGCCGCACCGGCCGCATGGTCGGGCTCGACCTGCCGGTGATCCCGGTGGAACACCAGTACATCGTCACCGAGCCGCATCCGGCGATCGTCGAGCGCAGGCGCCAGGGCCTGCCGGAGATGGGCGTGCTGCGCGAGAGCGACTCGTCCTGGTACATGCGCGAGGAGAACGGCGGCCTTCTGCTCGGCCCGTACGAGAAGGGCGCGCCCTGCTGCTATATCGATGGGCCGGACGATGCCTCCGAATACGAGCTGTTCCAGGAGGACCTCGACCGGCTGATGCCGCATGTCGAGGCGGCGATCGCCCGCGTTCCGGCCTTCGGCGAGGTCGGCATCAAGAAGGTCTATAACGGCGCCATCGCCTACACGCCCGACGGCTCGCCCATCGTCGGCCCGGCGCCCGGCCTCGACGGCTTCTGGCTGAACGAGGGCCATTCCTTCGGCATCACCGCGGCGGGCGGGGCCGGCTGGCAGCTCGCCGAATGGATCGTCGACGGGCAGCCGACCGTCGACATGGTCGGCGTCGACCCGCGGCGCTTCGGCCCCTACGCCACCGAAGGCTACCTCATCGCTAAGAACGAGGAGGCCTACGCCAATGTCTTCACCACGCATTATCCCGACGAGGAGCGCCCCGCCGGACGGCCGCTAAAGACCTCGCCCTCCTACGACCGTCAGAAGGCGCTCGGTGCCGTCTTCGGCTCGGTCTACGGCTGGGAGCGCGCCAACTGGTTCGCGCCGGAGGGCCTCTCGGTCTCGAGGCAGGAGCTCGACCTCGGCGCCGAGGTGCTGACCAACGAGAACCACGCGCCGGCGGACTCGAACGGCGTCATCCGCGAGAAATGGTCGTTCCGCCGCTCAAACTATTTCGAACATGTCGGCAACGAGGTGAGGGCGGTGTCGGAGGTCGTCGGCCTGCTCGACCTCACGGCCTTCGCAAAGATGGAGGTCTCCGGCCCCGGCGCCCGTGCCTGGCTCGATTCGATCCTCGCCAACCGCATCCCTAGGACGCGGGGCCGGATCGCGCTCTGCCATCTGCTGACCGAGACCGGCGGCGTGCGCGCCGAGTTCACCGTCTACGAATGGGCGCCGGGCCGCTTCTATCTGGTGTCGGCCGGCGGCTACGAGCGGATCGACCACGACAATCTGCGCCGGCTCCTGCCCGCCGACGGCTCGGTCTCGCTGACCCTGCTGACCGAGCGGTTCGGCGTGCTGGTGCTGGCGGGGCCGCGCGCCCGCGACGTGCTGGCGAAGCTGACGCGCAGCGACCTTTCCAACGCCGCCTTTCCCTGGCTGACCGGCAAGCCGATCTCTGTCGGGATCGCCAGCGCCCATGCACTGCGGGTGAATTTCGTCGGCGAGCTCGGCTGGGAGCTGCACCACCCGATCGGCATGCAGAACGCGCTCTACGACGCGCTGATGGCCGCCGGTGCCGAGTTCGGCATCAGGCCGTTCGGCATCAGGGCGATGAACGCCATGGCGCTGGAGAAGTCCTACCGCCAGCTGCCGCGCGAACTGTCCATCGAATACAACGCCTTCGAGTCGGGACTCGAGCGGTTCGTTCACCCGAACAAGGGCGACTTCCTCGGCCGCGACGCGGTGGTGCGGGCGCGGGAGGAGGGGCTTCGCTGGTGCTTCGCGACGCTCGAGGTCCACGATGTCGCGGACGCCGATGCTCGCGGCTCGGAGCCGATCTATGCCGGCGGCGTCATGGTCGGGCGCGCGACCAATGGCGGCTACGGCTGGCGGGTCGGCAAGAGCCTGGCGCTGGCGATGCTCGAGCCGGCCCATGCGGCGCCGGGCACGCGGCTGGAGATCAGGATCCTCGGCAGGCTCCACCCGGCCACGGTGATCGACGAAAGCCCGTTCGATCCGGACAACGAGCGTCTGAAGGCCTGACGCGCCTCAGGGCAGTTATCCACCGTCGGATCGAGCCGGCATCGCCGGCCCGCCGGGCCCCATCGGTTCAGTGACGGGTTTGTGAATTGCGCGGCTTGCGGTTCGGCGAGACCTTTTTGCAATGCGCCATGGGATCCGCAGTCTCGCAGCCCTGTCGATTGGCCTCGCCGCCGCCGTGACGATTGCGGCGTCCTCGCCTGCCGCCGCCCAGCAACGCGGTCTCGGCGACTTGGGCGCGACGCGCGCGCCGGCCGCCGAAAGCGGCACCAAGGTCGATGTCGAGCTGGTCCTGGCGGTCGACGTCTCCTGGTCGATGGATCGCGGCGAGCAGGAGATCCAGCGCGCCGGTTATGCAGCCGCCTTCCGCAGCGAGGACGTGCAGAAGGCGATCATGAACGGCCTCAACGGACGCGTTGCCGTCTCCTACATCGAATGGGCCGGCAGTTTCTCGCAGTCCGTGGTGGTGCCCTGGACGCTGATCGACTCGCGCGAATCGGCCGACGGCTTTGCCTACCGGCTGCAGACGGAGGAACCCGAGCGCGAGCGGCGCACCTCCGTCGCCGCGGCCATCGACTTCGCCGTCCCGATGTTCGACCGCAACGGCTTCGACGGCCTGCGGCGGGTGATCGACATCTCCGGCGACGGCCCGAACAACCAGGGAAGGCCGGTGACCGACGCCCGCGACCACGCGGTCGGGCGCGGCGTGACGATCAACGGCCTGCCGCTGATGACCTCCGGCAGCTATGCCTCATGGGGCTCGATCCCCGATCTCGACCTCTACTACGAAGCCTGCGTCATCGGCGGGCCGGGCGCCTTCATGATCCCGGTGAACGACTGGTCGCAGTTTCCGGAAGCGGTCCGCCGCAAGCTGGTGATGGAGCTCGCCGGCGACTGGGACGTCGAGGCCGAAGACGGGGCGCGGGTGATCCGGACGCAAAACGGCGAGGACGTCGACTGCCTGATCGGCGAGCGCATGTGGCAGGACCGCCAGCAGCGCTGGATGGACGGCTACCAGTAGCCGCGCCGTGAAGCCGGCGCCGCCGGACTAGGCCGGGGTTAGCGCCGCCCGGGCGGCACGCTCCTGCTGCGGCGATCGGTCGTAGAGCTCGCGGTAGCATTTGGAGAAATGCGAGGCCGAGACGAAGCCGCAGGCGACGGCGATCTCGACGATCGGCAATTGCGACTGCACCAGCAGATGGCGGGCCCGGTCGAGCCGGATCTCCAGGTAATAGCGCGCCGGCGAGCGCCCCATCTCCTTGTCGAACAGCCGTTCGACCTGCCGGCGCGAGAGCCCGACATGCCGGGCGATCTCCACCAGCGACAGCGGGTCGGAGAGATTGGCTTCCATGATCTCGATCACCCGCAGCACCTTGCCGTGCTGGATGCCG
Organism: Aurantimonas sp. HBX-1; assembly: GCF_021391535.1. Taxonomy (GTDB): domain Bacteria; phylum Pseudomonadota; class Alphaproteobacteria; order Rhizobiales; family Rhizobiaceae; genus Aurantimonas. The sequence continues at coordinate 2,176,927 of NZ_CP090066.1, read as the reverse complement.
AGCCGTGCCCGGAGCGGCAGGCGCTGCCGGTCGTGGGCGCTGCGCACGCGGTCGGTGAGCGCCTGTTCGCAGACCCGGTTGACCACGTCGTCGCCGAGGTCGTGGCCGATCAGCGCCAGCATCATGTCGAGCGAGGCGGTGCCGCCGGCGCAGGTGTAGATGTTGTGGTCGATCTCGAAGAGGTCGGCATAGACGTCGGCGCGGGGGAAGGCTTCGGCGAAGCCCGGCAGGTTTTCCCAGTGGATGGCGCAGCGCCGGTCGGCGAGCAGCCCGGCCCGCGCGAGGATCCAGGCGGCCGTGCACAGGCCGCCCACGGAAACACCGCGCTGATGCGCTTCGCGAAGGTAGGAGAGGGTGCTGCGGTCGGCGAAGTCCTCGACCAGGATGCCGGAACAGGCGAACACCATCGACGGCCGGCGTTCGCCCGGCAGCGCCCGGCGTTCGTCCTCGACGGAGGCGGAGACTGCGACCTCGACGCCGTTCGAGGCCGGCACCGGCCGGCCGTCCGGGGAAGCCAGGCGCCAGCGGTAGATCTCGCGGCCGACGATGCGGTTGGCGATCCGCAAGGGCTCGATCGCCGTCGCGAAGGCGATCATCGAGAAGTTCGGCACCAGCAGGAAGACGATCGAGCGCTTCGGCGTTTCCTCACGCTCGACGGGTCGAGGCAGACGCTCCAACACCAGGGACCCGTTGGTCCTCACCATCGCCGTTTCCGCTCCGCATCCCGCTATGGCCGGGCACCGCCGGCCACCGGAAGGTGGCGGCAAAGCCTTCGTCGCGCAAGATGGCCGGCGCGAAATGCCGGGGGAGGGTGGCCGGGACTATTTCTTGCCCTGGCGGGCCTTGCGGCTGGCATATTTGGCGTCGCGCTCGGCCTTCCGGGCGGCCTCGTCGGAAACCATCTGGTCGATCAGGCGATTCTGGTCGGCCTTCTTGGCTTCTTCCTCGGCCTGGCGAGCGGCCTCGCGCTCGACCTCGCGGGCCTCTTCCTCGCGCTGCTTCTGCTCGTCTTCCGCACGCTTCTGCGCCTGGCGCTCCTCGCGCGCGGCGACGACGGCGGCGCGCTCCTCGCGGGCCTTCTCGGCCTGCGGGCTGTTGAGACGCGCCTTGGCCTTCTCAAGGAGTGCCTGCTTGGCCTCGTTGGCGGTCTTGCGGCGGTCGGCGAAATCGCTGTCGATCGGCTTCATCGGTCCTCATGGGTGGCGACGGCGGCGCAGCAATGGCGCTGGCTCGGCTCGTTATTCGCCTTCTGTCAAGCGGGATGGGTTTCGATAAGCCTGTTTGCGCCAAGACGCAACGGTCGGGTGCCGCGATCGCGGGCCCGGCCGCGGCAAATTCCGCCGGCTCAGGCCGTCCGGCCGGCCCGCCCGCCGCGCCGGCCCCGCTCCGGCGTGCCGGACGCCGACATCCCCTGGCCCGGCAGCGGCATGCCGGCCGCGTCGCGGTTCGGCAGCGCCTGCACGCGGGCCAGCGACGGAAACGCGTCGTGCTTGTTGGGAAACGCCATGGCCGCGACGAAATGCTCCTGGAATGCGGGTTCCAGCGCCGTCTCGATCTTCTCGATGCCGCTGACCCTCGCCTCGATCTCGCGGCGATAGGCGCGGTTGAGCAGCGCCATGCGGGCGCCGGCGCCGGCGGCATTGCCGACCGCCTTGCACCGCTCGAGGTCGCAGTCCGGCACCAGCCCCAGCACCATGGCGTAGCGCGGCTCGATGAACGACCCGAAGGCGCCGGCCAGCGCGATCCGGTCGATCCGCACCGTGCGGCCCGGACCGGTTAGCTTGTCGATCAGGAGCTTGATTCCGGCGTAGAGGGCTGCCTTGGCCAGCTGGATGGCGCGGATGTCGGTCTGCAGGATGGTCAGCGTCCGCTGCGCCGTCTCGTGCAGGACGTAGGCGAAGGTCCGCCCGCTCTGCACGATGCGGGGCGAGCGAGCCGCAAGGCCGCCGTCGATGACGCCATCCTCGGTGACGATGCCGGCGAGGAACATCTCGGCGACCACCTCGACGATGCCGGAGCCGCAGATGCCGGTCACGCCGAGCGCGGCGGCGGCCTCGGGAAATCCCGGATCGTCCGACCAGATGTCGATGCCGATCACCTTGAAGCGCGGCTCCAGCGTGACCGGGTCGATGCGCACGCGCTCGATCGCGCCCGGGGCGGCGCGCTGGCCGCAGGAGATCTCGGCGCCTTCGAAGGCCGGGCCGGTGGGCGAGGAGGCAGCGAGAAGCCGCTCGCGATTGCCCAGCACGATCTCGGCATTGGTGCCGACATCGACCAGCAGCATCGTCTCGTCCTGGCGGTGCGGGCCCTCCGACAGCGTTGCCGCGGCGGCGTCGGCCCCGACATGGCCGGCGATGCAGGGCAGCATGTAGGCCCTCGCCGCCGGATGCAGCGTCAGGTCGAGGCTGGCCGCCGGCAGCGCCAGGGCTCCCGACAGGGCCAGCGCGAAGGGCGCCTGGCCGAGCTCGGTCGGGTCGATGCCGAGAAACAGGTGATGCATCACGGGATTGCCGACGAAGACGCAGTCCATGATGTCGCCGGTGGAGACATTAGCCTCGGCGGCGACGGTGTCGATCATCGCCTGCACCGCCTCGCGGACGGCCCGCGTCATCTCGCCCCGGCCGCCGGGGTTCATCATGACGTAGGACACCCGGCTCATCAGGTCCTCGCCGAAGCGGATCTGCGGATTGGGCGCGCCGGTCGCCGCGATGGTCGCGCCCGAGAGCAGCGAGGAGAGCGAAAGCGCGATGGTGGTCGAGCCGATGTCGACGGCGATGCCGTACGCCTCGTTCTTGAGGCCCGGGTAGACTGCCATCAGATGCGGGCGATCTTCCTCCCGGTCGTGCGCGACGGCGCAGGTCACCTGCCAGGAGCCGTCGCGCAGCGTCTTCTGCAGCAGCGGCAGCACGGATGGCTCGACCGTCGGGCGGGCAAGGCCCCAGTCGGCTTCCAGCGCCGCGAACACACGGTCGAGATCGCCCAGCGGGGCATGCATGTCGGGCTCCGGCACCTCGACGAAGAGCAGGCGGATCGCCGGGTCGCGCGGGAAGACCCGCGTATCGACCGCCTTGCGCACCACCGCCGTGTTGACCGCCATGTCGGAAGGCAGGTCGACGACGAGGTCGCCCTCGATCGTGGCGGAGCAGGACAGACGCCGCCCGGGCTTCAGGATGCGCTTTTCCGCGTAGCGGATTTCCGTCGCCGCGACCGGCGACAGATGGTCGGCGGCCGAGACGATCTTGTGCTTGGCGAAGGCGCCCTCGACGACCTCCACCTGGCAGCGGCCGCAAATGCCGCGTCCGCCGCAGACGCTCTCGACATGCACGCCCAGCGAGCGGGCGGCGGCGATCAGCAGGGTGCCGCGGGCAAAATGTCCGCGCCGCCCCGAGGGCATGAACAGGACGAGCGGATCTGCCGCGTCGCTCATCGGCGTTCCGCAAACAATGGGGCAGGCGGTGTCAGCGGGACAGGCGCTTGCGATTGGCGCGGACGCGCTGCGAATAGGGCTTGAGGCCGGCCGAGAAGATGGCGTCGCCGTGATTGGTGTCGAGATACGCGCCAGTCGCGGCAGCCAGCGTCGCCTTGGTCATCGCTTCGACCGCCGCCAGGTTCATCGCGACGACCGATTCGCCGACGGCCTGCATCTTCTCGCTCACCATCTGCGCGACCTCGGCGCGGTCCTTGGCTTGCGGCGAAGCAGCCGATGCCCAGAACTGCGTCAGTCGGGTGCTGATCACGAAGGGCGACATGACCATCAGCGTGGTCATTTCCGCAGCCGTTTTGGGCGCATGGGCGAATACCGCGGAAAATGGGTGGCGGCGAGTCATCGAGAGCATTCCTTGTGGACCTGTCTCGCATAAACGCTAAGGCCGCCGAAATAGTCGATGGCGTCGACGGATTATTTCGCAGTTGCGAAGGGGCAGGTCGTCGCACGGCCCGGCCCAGCGACGGCCGCCGCGCGGAGCTACATGCCAGATCCCTCCCGTCTATCCTCACGTCGTTGGCCGGCGGGCTTCGCGGCCGCCGCGGCGGCGCCCGGTGGCCATCGCGGGGGCGGCGGCGACGGCCACCGCCGACGGAACGGCGTCGCGATAGCTGCGGATCCAGTTCATGCAGGACGGGTCGTTGCCCATCAGCACGTTGGCGGCGCGCACCGCTTCCATCTCCTGCGGCCGGCAAGGGTTCATGATCGCCGAAGTCATCCCGGCTGCGATCGCCATCGGCAGGAAGGCGGCGTTGATGCCGTGGCGATGCGGCAGGCCGAAGGAGATGTTCGAGGCGCCGCAGATCGTGTTGACGCCGAGTTCCTCGCGCAGCCGTCGGACGAGCGCGAAGACCTGGCGCCCCGCCGTGCCCATCGCGCCGATCGGCATCACCAGCGGGTCGACGACGATGTCGCAGGGCCTGATGCCGTAATCGGCCGCATGGCGGACGATCCGCTGGGCCACCGCGAAGCGCACGTCCGGATCTTCCGAGATGCCGTTCTCGTCGTTGGAGATCGCCACCACCGGCACGTCGTACTTCTTGATCAGCGGCAGGATGGCTTCCAACTTCTCCATCTCGCCGGTCACCGAGTTGACCAGCGGGCGGCCCTCGGCCACCTCGAGCGCCGCCCGGATCGCCGGCGAGACCGAGGAATCGATCGAGATCGGCAGATCGGTGAGGCTCTGCACCAGCCTGATCGTCTCGACCAGCAGTGGCGGCTCCGAGACGTTCGGATCGACGGCCGTCACGCCGGCATTGACGTCGAGCATGGTGGCGCCCGCCGCGACCTGCGCGAGGACGTCGCTGGTCACCGTCTCGAAATTGCCGGCGACCATTTCCGCCGCCAGCTTCTTGCGGCCGGTCGGATTGATCCGTTCGCCGATGACGCAGAACGGCTCGTCGAAGCCGATGACGATCTCGCGGCGGGCGGAAGCGACGATGGTGCGGGTCATGGGCGCTCCGGATGATTGGCAGGCCAGGTGATCGTTTTCAGCCCAGCGCCTGGTCGCGGACGCCGCCCGCGGCCGGCCACGAGCCGCGCTCGCGCAGCCACGCCGCCGACTGCGTCAGGCCGCCGAAGGGGAAGACGTGAATCTGCCGGATCGGCGATTCCGGTGTCTGCCGCCAGTGCCGTTCGATCGGGCCGACGACGGATTCAGGCGAATGCTGCGCCGCCAGCGCCGTCAGGGCGCCGCCGCGCTTCTTCAGGAACGTGACGGAACTGCCGACCCCGCATAGCGCGGCATAGCGGATCAGCGTGGTGATCGAGGCCGGGCCGGCGACACCGATATGGATCGGCAGTCCGATGCCGCTTTCCCGCACCGCCATCGCCCAGGCCACGTAGACGTCGGGGTCGAAGCCGAACTGGGTGACGATCCGCATGCGGGCGCCGGTACGCTCGCGGAAGTCCTGCTTCAGCCGCAGCGCGGCTTCCGCGGTGGCGAGCGAGAATTCGGGCGAGCCCTCCGGATGGCCGGCGACGCCGACCTCGCCGATGCCGTGACGGTCGAGCAGGCCGCTCTCCAGGACCTCCATCGTCGACGTGTAGGGGCCGGCCGGACGGTCGAGGCCGCCACCGATCACCAGCACGTCGGTGACGCCGGCTTCCTCGGCATAGGCCCGGATCCGCGTCTCGAGTTCGGCGCGCGACCGGATCCGGCGGGCCGGAATGTGCGGAACCGGTATGTAGCCGAGGTCGGCGAGACGGCACGTGGCGGCGACGAAATCCCTGAGGCTGTCGACGCCGACATCGGTCAGGTAGGTGCGCGTGCCAGGCGGAAAGAGGCCGGGCAGGTCGCTCGATCGCATCGCCTGCCGAGGGGCCACCTCGACCGATGCGGGGATGACGTCTCGTGTCGCCGGAAGGGACAGGCTCATGTCTCGCGCCCCGCATTGTCGATGAGTGAACGTAGTCGCTGCATGTCGTAGGCGGAGTCGATCTCGGCGGCGGCGCGGTCCGCCTCGCCCTCGAGATCCTCGGCTTCCCGCTCGGCGCTCGCCCGGCGCCATTCCGCCAGATAGGCGTCGGAATCCTTGGCGCCGACCCGCATCGCGCACATGTCGACCGCCTCGATGAAGCGTTTCGGCAGTTCGCGGCGCGCCGTCCTGCGGCCCTGTCTCACGATCACCTGGGCCGGGATGTCACGCCAGTAGACGATCTGCAGTTCTGCCATCGGGATCCTCCGTGGCGAACACTCTGGACGCGCGCTGCGTCGCGCGTTGTGCCGGACGCGACGGGCGGCGATGCCTTTGCGACATGCCGCGGCAGCGGTCCTACAGGAGCTGCAGGAAAGCGAAGAGGGCGGCGCCGTAGATGCCGGCGAGGAAGAGCGCTGAGGCGACGCCGACGACGATCGAGGCGATCAGCCAGAGCCCGTCGCGAGCCGTGATGGCCACGCCTGCCAGCGCGATGGAGACGCCGGGGAACATGTTGGTGAGCGGGAAGGGGATCGCCACCAGCAGGGCCATAACGAAGGCGAACCAGCCGATCGCCGACAGCACGACCCATTCGGGTTCCGGCCAATAGCGATGGCGCGCCAGCCGTTCCACCTTGCGGAGGTACGGGCCGAGCCGCACCATCAGCATGCTCAGCGTCTCGGGCTTCAGCCGGATGTTGCGCACCCGCTGGGGCAGCCACAGCCGGTGCCGGCCGATCGCCAGCTGGATCGTGAAGAGCAGCAGCGGCACGCCGAACACCAGCGAGGTGCCGGGCGGCAGCGGAATCAGGTTGACGCCCCCGAAGACGATGAAGAAGGCGCCGAAGGAGCGGGCGTCGAAGGCTTCCGACAGGTCCCCGATCGTCGGCACTTCGCGGTCGCGGTGGCTGTAGGAGCGCAGGATCGCCGAGATGCGGCGCTGGCGCTTGCCCCTGCGGCGCCGGAGCGATTCCCGAAGGCGCGCGAAAGCGGCGGTGGGGGCGCGCGCGGATGGGGGAGCGGATGCTTCGGGTGAGGACATGGCTGACGAATTCAAGGTCCCGTACCGGAAGCCGGACCCTTGCCCGCTGCTCCGTCTGTTACTGACATGGAGACGACAATGCCCGATCGCAGTTAAGTCAGCGTTGCCGTCGTATATATCAAGGCGTGACTTCCGAGATGGCTCGAGACGCCGCGCCGTCCTGCCGGTCGCCCGGAAAGCGGTTCTGATCTAAGCCAACGGCAATGCAGCCGCAATGTGACTTCGGTCACACTCGTCCGGCTCTTTCGCATGGCCGGGCCGAGGCGCGGTTGCCAGCTGGCCCGCGATGGCGGAGCAGATCGTCCGGCGGCTTGCTTCTATGCTCCGGCGGCCTCGAGCAAAGACGGGGTGAGGTCGCCGTAGCCGACCAGCCGCCGCTCGTAGGTGAGGCCGAGGCGGGCGGCGATGGCCTGGCCCTTGCGGTCGAGCGCCGGGTCGTCGGTCTGGGCCAGATAGACGATGCGCTCGTAGTTGCCGAACAGCATGCCGACCATTTCCGGATGGCGATCGAGCTTGAACGGCCGCGTCACGAAGGCGTCGAACTGCCGGGCCAGGAAATCGGTCAGCCAGAAGGTGGTCAGATGCGCCTCTGCCTCCTCGGCGAACCGCTCGTTGCCGCGGAAGAAGGCGTAGCAATGCGGCCCGGGGATTCGCGCCACCGCCTCGCGCCGGCAGAGCGCGTCGAGACCCCCGCCCGTGCCGCAATCGGCATAGGCGATGAAGATCTGCTGGCAGCCGCGGGCCCGGGCGGCCGCGATGGCCGCCTCCACCGCCGGGACGATCTTCTGCGGGGCGTTGTGCAGCATCGCCGGCAGACAGACGAGATTGACATGGGCAAGCCGATTGGCCGCCAGCACGGCACCGATCTCGCGGGCGATCGCGCCGCAGGCGATGACGGTGACCGCGCGTTCGGAACTGGTTGCATCCGTCAACGAAACGGTCATAAGCACCTCGAACGAAAAACCCCGCTGGCGGGGGAACCTGTCCGCAGGCAGAACGTTTTTTCGTCACATTGTTCCAACGGAGAGTTGATCATGACCAACCGCCTCGCAGTACTGTCCACGATCCTGGCAGGAGCCCTGGTGCTCTCCGCTTGTGCCAACACCGTCCGCGGCGTCGGCCGCGATGTCGGCAACACCGTCGATGCGACGGGCGCGGCGGTCAACGACGTAGCGCAGTAAGCCTGCAACTCCAGAACCTCCAAAGGGCGCGGGGCCGCAAGGCCGCCGCGCCTTTTCTTTACCCGTATGCTGCCTCGGGCAGACCCGGGACGGGCACCCGCCCGATGCCGCGGGGCAGGACGCCTTACAGCTGGTTGTGCCGTCGTTCGATCAGGCTCCGGGCGGTCTCCACCGTCACGGCCGCGTCGCGGCAATAGGCGTCGGCGCCCACCTGGTTGGCGAAATCCTCGTTGAGCGGCGCGCCGCCCACCAGCACGATCACCTTGTCCCGCATGCCCTTCTGGACGAGCGTGTCGATGACCACCTTCATGTAGGGCATGGTCGTCGTCAGCAGCGCCGACATGCCGAGCAGTTCCGGCTCGTGCTCCTCGATCGCCGCCAGATACTTGTCGACGTCGATATTGATGCCGAGGTCGACGATCTCGAACCCGGCGCCTTCCATCATCATGCCCACGAGGTTCTTGCCGATGTCGTGGATGTCGCCCTTGACCGTGCCGATCACCATCTTGCCCTGCTTGGGCGCGCCGGTCTCCACCAGCAGCGGCCGCAGGATCGCCATGCCCGCCTTCATGGCGTTGGCCGACAGCAGCACTTCCGGCACGAACAGAATGCCGTCACGGAAATCCTCGCCGACGATCTGCATGCCGGCGACCAGCGACCGCGTCAGGACATCGTAGGGCGTCCAGCCGCGCTCCAGGAGGATCCGCGTGCCTTCCTCGATCTCCTCCTTCATCCCGTCGTAGAGGTCGTCCTTCATCTGCGCGACGAGGTCCTCGTCGGAGAGTTCGGCCAGGATGATGTCGTCGTCCGCCATGACGGCTGTTCCTCGAATGGGCCGGCTGCACGACGCATCGCCCCGGACTGTCTCGCCGGAGCTTAGGGCAAGGCACCGGCATCCCATACCGTCCGAGCGACATCGACGGTGCCGAAAGCGACGCGGGCAGGGTGGTTCGGCGACGCTCCGGAGACGCATTGTTCTCGGCGCGTCACCCGCCTTCGCAACCGGGACGGCGGGAGCCGGCCGGCGATCTAGTATCCTTCGCGACGAGGCGTGCGGAATCTGGCGCCGGGCGGCATGGCGCGTCGACGCGCCGGGAGCGAGATGATGGAAAACGACACCGTGGAAGCTGCCGAGGTCCCCGCAGGCGACGGCGGACGACGCAGCCGGGGCGCCGGCGGCGGGGCCTCGGCCCGGCGGGCGGCGCGGGTCCAGACCGGGTCGGGGCCGAAGCTCGCCTATATCCGCCGGGCGCTTCCGGTCTACGAGGTGCTGGACGAAGCCGGCGCCGCGCTGATCGAGGCCAACGCCGACATCGTGCTCGAGGAGATCGGCATCGAGTTCCGCGACGATCCCGAGGCGCTGGCCATGTGGCGCGCGGCCGGCGCCAATGTCAGCGGCGAGCGGGTGCGGTTTCCGAAGGGGCTCTGCCGCGAGATCCTCAAGACGGCGCCGAGGAGCTTCGTCCAGCACGCCCGCAACCCGGAGAATTCCGTCGAGATCGGCGGCAACGCCACGGTGTTCGCCCCGGTCTACGGGCCGCCCTTCGTGCGCGACCTCGAGGGCGTGCGCCGCTACGCGACGATCGAGGATTTCCGCAACTTCGTGAAGCTCGCCTACATGGCGCCGGCGATCCATCATTCCGGCGGCACTGTCTGCGAGCCTGTCGACGTCGCCGTGAACAAACGGCATCTCGACATGGTGCACGCCCACATGACGCTGTCGGACAAGCCGTTCATGGGCTCGGTGACGGCGCCGGAACGGGCCGAGGACACGGTCGCGATGTGCCGGATCCTTTTCGGCGAGCAGTTCGTCGACGAGAACTGCGTCGTCATCAACCTGATCAACGCCAACTCGCCGATGACCTTCGACGGCACCATGCTCGGCGCGCTGAAGGTCTATGCGCGCGCCAACCAGGCCTGCATAGTCACGCCCTTCATCCTCGCCGGCGCGATGAGCCCGGTGACCGTCGCCGGGACGCTGACGCAGGTTCTGGCCGAGGTGCTCGCGGGCGCTGCCTTCACCCAGCTCTGCCGGCCAGGCGCGCCTGTGGTCTTCGGCACCTTCGCCTCGTCGATCTCCATGCAGTCCGGCGCGCCCACCTTCGGCACGCCGGAGCCGTCGCTGGTCTCCTATGGCGCGGCGCAGCTGGCGCGGCGCCTTGGCCTGCCGTTCCGGACCGGCGGCTCGCTCTGCGCCTCTAAGGTGCCGGACGCGCAGGCGGCCTACGAGAGCGCCAACACGCTGAACTCGACGCTGATGGCGGGCACCAATTTCGTGCTTCACGCCGCCGGCTGGCTCGAGGGAGGCCTTGCCGCCTGCTACGAGAAATTCGTCATGGACTGCGACCAGCTGGGCGCGATGCAGGCGCTGATGCGCGGCGTCGACCTCAGCGAGAACGGCCAGGCGATGTCGGCGATCTGCGAGGTCGGTCCGGGCAGCCACTATCTGGGCTGTCAGCACACCCAGGACAATTTCCAGACGGCGTTCTACCGGTCGGCGATCGCCGACAACAACTCGTTCGAGCAGTGGAGCGCCGAAGGTGCGCAGCGGGCCGAGACCCGCGCCAACACGATCTGCCGGCGCTGGCTCGAGGCCTACACGCCGCCGCCGCTCGACCCCGCCATCGCCGAGGCGCTCGCCGCCTTCGTCGCCAGGCGCAAGGCGTCCGAGCCGGACGCCTTTGCCTGAAAGGGCGAGGCGGATCCGGCCGCCCGAGGGGAAGCATCGTCCGCCGGCCGTGTCGCCGACACGATCCACCGTGCCGTATGGCGCAGCGAGCAGGACCAATAGTTGCTGCCCAAGATCGAAGACAGACGTTGTTTGTCGTGAACTTGTCCCGACGGCGGTTGCTCGGCAACTGACACCGGCCCCGACTCGCGCTTAATATCGCCTGAGTTCGTCGCGCGGAGCCGGTCGATGGGGTCGCTGTTTCGTTATTTCATGGCGCGTCCGATCTGGTTCGCCGGTCTCGTCGCTCTCGCCCTCGTGCTGCTGCCCGTCGCCGTCTGGCTCGACCTGCGGCATCTTTCCGACACCGCGCTCAACACACAGGCCAACAGCCTTAACGCGATGATCACCGACATCCGCACCTATTACGCCCGCAACGTCGTCGGGCGGGTCCTCGCCAATCCAGGCGGGCAGACCATCGCAGCGCACAACTACATGGACATACCGGGCGCCATCCCGATCCCGGCGACGCTCTCGCTGGAACTCGGCGACGTTGTCGGCCATCGCGGCGACAACATGCGCTATCGCTTTGTCTCCGATCTCGTCTTCGCGACGCGCGAGCCGCATCAGCTGGACGCGTTCGAGCGGCAGGCGCTGCAGACGTTTCGCAGCGAGGGCGCCGACCGGCCGCTGATCACCGCCATCTCCGGGACGATGCTGGACCGCCGCATCCGTCTGGCCGCGCCGGTCGTCATGGGGGAGGCGTGCGTCGCCTGCCACAACACGCATCCCGAGAGCCCGAAGCGCGACTGGCGCGTCGGCGACGTCCGCGGCATCCAGGAGATCGAGGTGCAGCAGCCGATCGCCGCCAACCTCTTCTCGTTCAAGTATCTCCTGTCCTATTTTGTCGGCGCGGGGATTTTCGGCGTCGGTTTCGCCGCGATGCAGTGGCGCCAGGCGCGGACCTTCGGGCGGATGAATGCCGACCTCGAGGAAGCCAACACCTTCCTCGCGTCGATCTCGATGAAGATCTCGAAATATCTGTCGCCGCAGGTCTACCGCAGCATTTTCAGCGGCGAGCGCGACGTGGTGATCTCCACCGAACGCAAGAAGCTGACGATCTTCTTCTCCGACATCAAGGACTTCACCGTCACCTCCGAGCGGCTGCAGCCGGAGGAGCTGACGCAGCTGCTCAACGAGTATTTCACCGAGATGTCCAAGATCGCGCACGAATACGGCGCGACGGTCGACAAGTTCATCGGCGACGCGATCCTCGCCTTCTTCGGCGACCCGGAGACGCTGGGCACGCGGGAGGACGCGCGGGCATGCCTCGCTATGGCCATCGCCATGCAGCGGCGGATGGTGGAGCTCAACGCCGAGTGGCGCCGCCGCGGCATCGAGAAGCCGTTCCAGGCCCGGATGGGCATCAATACCGGCTTCTGCAATGTCGGCAATTTCGGCAGCGTCGACCGCATGGACTATACGATCATCGGTGCCGAGGCGAACCTCGCCGCCCGGCTCGAGCAGATCGCCGAGCCCGGCGGCATCGTGATGAGCTACGAGACCTTCGCGCTGGTCGAGGACGAGGTTCGGGCGAGGGCGCTGGCGCCGATCTCCCTCAAGGGCATCAGCCGCGAGGTGATCCCCTATGTCGTCGAGGGCATCCACGACGAAACGCCCGAGGCAGCGCCGAGCGTGATCAACGAATTCACCGATGGGGCGCGGATATTCCTCGATGTCGAGCGTCTCACCGATGCCGAGCGGACGCGGATCGAAGGCGTGCTGACCCAGGCCGTCGCGGCGCTCCGGCGGCACCAGCCCATCGTCTCCTGAGCAGCGCCGCGGCGTCGAAGCCGTTCCGGCTGCCCCGCATGCCCGATCTCACGGGCGCGCCGGGCTTCTTGTCATTCAGAAACGTGATGCTAGCATCACCGGAATTGATGATTCTGGTGAGCCCGCGGCGGGGCGCATGTATCGACAGGGTGGCCAACCATGGCGGACGAGACCTTCGTCGTCGCGTATGACGGGCAGGACCGCGGCGTCGTCGACTATGCCCGCGTCCGCGCCAAGGCGAGCGGTGCCCGGCTTCACATCGTGCATGTGCTGATCTGGTCGCCCTACAGCTTCCTCAGCGCCGAGGAGCTGGAAGAGCGCCGCATGCGCCGACGCGAGGAACTGGAGCGGGCGCGCGTCATGCTGCTGGATCCGCTGGTGGCGGAGATCGCGGCTGACGGCATCACGGTCGAATGCGAGATCCGCTTCGGGTCGCCGGTCGACCTCATCCTTGCCGTCGCCGAGAAGCAGCAGGCGACGATGATCTTCGTCGGCCGGTCGGGAAAGCGCAGCATCCACAACCGCATCTTCGGCAGCGTCACGATGGGTCTTGCCCAGGCGACGACGCTCCCGACGGTCATCGTGCCATGACGGCGCGGATGGGTGCCGCGATATTGCCGGCGGGATCACAGGTGAGGGATACCCCGATGCGACGCAGCGCGACGATCCTCCTGCCGCTGGCATTCACCGCGCTCGCGATCACGCAGGCGCGGGCGCAGGAAGCGGACGGCCCATCGGCTTTCGATGCGGCGCTCGCAAGTATCGTCGGGCCGGTGACGACACCCTTCGTCAATTTCATCTTCGCCCCGATCCCAGGCACCGACATGCCCTGGATCGTGCTCTGGCTGATCACCGCCGCGGCGATCTTCACGGTGTATTTCGGCTTCGTGCAGTTCCGCATGGTCGGCCATGCGATCGCGCTGGTGCGTGGCCGCTACTCCTCGCCCGATGCCGCCGGCGAGGTCACGCATTTCCAGGCGCTGGCCACCGCCGTCTCGGGAACGGTGGGCCTCGGCAATATCGCCGGCGTCGCGGTGGCCGTCTCGATTGGCGGTCCGGGTGCAACGTTCTGGATGATCCTTGCCGGCCTGCTCGGCATGGCGTCGAAATTCACCGAGTGCACGCTCGGGGTGAAGTACCGCGAGGAATATCCGGACGGTCGCGTGTCCGGCGGCCCGATGCACTATCTGCGCAAAGGCATGGCGGAGCTCGGTTACACCCGGTTCGGCAAGGTGCTGGCCTTCATGTTCGCGATCTGCTGCGTCCTCGCCTCCTGGGGCGGCGGCAACATGTTCCAGGCCAACCAGGCGCATGCCCAGCTCGTCGCGATCACCGGCGGTGCCGGCAGCTTCCTCGACGGCCGCGGCTGGATCACCGGCACGGTGATGGCGGTGATCGTCTTCCTGGTGATCGTCGGCGGCATCAAGTCCATCGCGCGGGTGACGGAGAAGCTCGTGCCGTTCATGGGGATTCTCTATCTCACGGCGGCCCTGACGATCATCGTCATCGAGATCGACCAGCTCGGCTGGGCGATCGGGCAGATCTTCGCCGGAGCGTTCACCGGCCTCGGGGTTGCCGGCGGCATCGTCGGTGCGCTGATCCAGGGCCTGCGGCGCGCGACGTTCTCCAACGAGGCCGGTATCGGCTCGGCCGCCATCGCCCATGCCGCCGTCCAGACCAACCACCCGGTGACCGAAGGCTTCGTGTCGATGCTGGAACCCTTCATCGACACGGTGGTGATCTGCACCGCGACGGCGCTGGTGATCACCATCAGCGGCGTCCTGCAGTTCGACCCGGCGACCGGCCTCTATGTCTGGGATGCCGGGCTCGGCCAGATCGCGACGCCAGGGGGCCTCAGCGGCGTCGAACTTACCTCGGCGGCCTTCGCCACCGCCGTGCCGTGGTTTCCCTACGTGCTCGGTATCGCGGTCGTGCTCTTCGCCTTCTCCACGATGATCTCGTGGTCCTATTACGGGCTGAAGGCGTGGCTGTTCCTGTTCGGCAACTCCAAGGCGGCCGATCTCACCTACAAGGTGCTGTTCTGCCTGTTCGTGATCGTCGGCGCCTCGATCAGTCTCGGCGTGGTGCTCGATTTCTCCGACGCCGCCCTGTTCGCCATGGGCATCGCCAACATCATCGGCCTGTACTTCCTGATGCCGGTCGTGAAGCGCGAGATGACCACCTACATGGCCAAGCTCCGCGGCGGCGAGATCCCGCGCTACGCGTGAGGCGTGGACGGCGGCTGGCGGACGCGAAACCGCATCCGTTGCCCGATCAGGACAGCTCGCGGGCCCGGCGCGCGTTCGACCGGCGCTCCCGGCTTTCGAGCCGGCGCGTGCCGCCGCCCTGCGGCCGAAGCGTCGTCCGGGCGATCTGCGCCGCGACGCTCGCCGGGATCTGCCGCATGACTTCGCTGGCGGTCGATGGACGAGCGAACAGATAGCCCTGGATCTCGTCGCAGCGCCGCCCCGCCAGGATCGCCAGCTGCTCCTCGGTCTCGACGCCCTCGGCGACGATGGTCAGATCCAGCGCCCGGCCGAGCTCGATGACCGCATCGGCGATCGCCAGCGAACTCTCGTCGATCGACAAATTGCGGATGAACGACTGGTCGATCTTGATCGAGTCGAACGGAAAGGTCCGCAGATAGCTGAGCGAGGAGTAGCCGGTGCCGAAGTCGTCAAGCGCGACCTTGATGCCGTGGCGCTTCAGCGCCCTCAGGACGCTGAGCGCGCGGTCGCGGTCCTCGATGAGGATGCTCTCGGTCAGTTCCAGTTCCAGCCGCGCCGGCGGGAAGCCGACCTCCTCCAGGATGGCCAGCGTCGTCTCGACGAAATTGCGGTTGCGAAGCTGATAGGCGCTGACATTGACGCTGATCGCCGCCCCGTCGAGCAGTTCCAGCGACTGCCGGCAGGCTTCGCGCAGCACCCATTCGCCGATTTCGCCGATCTTGCCGGACTGTTCGGCGATGGGAATGAAGACCGATGGACTGACCAGGCCGCGATCGGGATGCTGCCAGCGCACCAGCGCCTCGTAACTGCCGATCCGTTCCTCGCTGAGCACGATCCGCGGCTGGAAGCACAGATACAGCTCGTTGCGGGCGACGGCGTTGCCGAGATCGGATTCGAGGATGCGCCGCATGCGCAGCTCGGCATCCATGCCGCTTTCGAAGCCGGCGTAGTTGTTCCGGCCGCTGCGCTTGGCGTGGTAGAGCGCCACATCGGCGCGGGATATGACGGTGCCTGGCTCGATACCGTCGCGCGGGGCGAGGGCGAAGCCGACACTGGCCCCAGGACGGATTCTGACGCCGTTGCCGACGTCGATCGGTGCGCCCAGTTCATGCACGATCCTGAAGGCGAAATCGGCGACCTGATTGGCGAAGGCGACGTCCGGCAGGATGACGCCGAACTCGTCGCCGCCGAGGCGCGCGACGAACCCTGCCTTGCCGAACAGCGTCTGCAGCCGCAGCGCCGAAGCGCGGATCACCGCGTCGCCGGCGGGATGGCCGTAGAGATCGTTGATGTCCTTGAACCGGTCGAGGTCGACCGCGATCAGTGCCGCGACGCGCTCGCCCTTGCGCACCTCCGCCAGCGTCTCCTCGAGAAACTGCTGGTAGAGGAGCCGGTTCGGCAGTCCGGTCAGGGCATCGTGCTGCGCGGTGAAGCGGATACGCTCCTCCGCCTCCTTGCGCTCGCGCAGATCGACGAAGGCACTGACCCTTGTCTCCTCGCCGCGGAAGATGATCGTGCGCGAGCGAATCTCCGCCGGGATCTCCAACCCGTCGGCGCGCCGCAGCCGCAGTTCCAGAGGCCTGATCTCCTGCGTCGCGAGGGCCCTGCCGAGCGTCTCGACGTGAGCCTCGGCAACGACATCTTGTAACGTGCGCTTGAGCAGTTCCCGCCCGGAAAGGCCGGTAAGCCGTTCGAAGGCGGCGTTGGCATCGATGATCCGTCCGCCCACGGTGACGGCGATCCCCTCGAACACCGCGCCGGCCATGGCCGACAAGCGCTCGGCCTCCTGCTCGGCGCGCAGCACGTCCTCGCTGGCGCGCCGGGCGAGTTCTCCGTCCTCGACCTTGTCGAGAAAGGCGTTGAACAGGCGGGTGGTCAGCTCGGCGTCGTCACCGGTCTCGATCGGGATGCGATGGCTGATGTCGGCATGGCCGCCGAGGATCTGGCGCAGCGCCGTTTCCATGGTCCCGAGGCCAAGGCTCGTCGCGTGCTCCGACTGGTTGAGCCCGCGTTCTTCGTCGGCGGCCGAAACCCGGATCGGATAGATCCGGTCGAGGACGCGGAACAGGAGATAGGCGAGGGGGAAAGCCCAGACGAAGTTCAGGCCCGCCCCGGCCGCCTGGATGGCGAGCTGCGACAGCCGCCCGCCGGCCGCGATCTGGTCGAGCGGCGCCAGCAGGGCGAGGCCGAGCGTCCCGAGGACGCCGGCGAAGCCGTGGACGCCGATCGCGCCGACGGCGTCGTCGATCCGGCAGCGCCGTTCGATGAACCGGTTGCCCCAGACGGCGATCAGCCCGCCGGCCGCGCCGATGACCATGGCGCCTGTGGCGTTGAGGAGATGGCAGCCCGCGGTGATCGCGACCAGGCCGCCGAGCAGCCCGCAGATCGGCTTTTCCGGCAGGACCAGCCCGTCGTGCCGGAGGGCGAGGAAATACCCGGCGACGCCGCCGGCGCCCGCGGCCAGGACGGTGTTGGCGACGATATGGGCGATGGCCGTGGTCGGGACGATGGTGGAGCCGCCATTGAAGCCGATCCACCCGACGAAGATGACCATCGCGCCCACCGTCGCCAGCACCGCGCTGTGCCCGGGGATGCGGCGGACGCGGCCTTCCGGCTCGAAGCGACCGATACGCGGGCCGAGAACCAGGCAGGCGGCGAGGGATACCCAGGCGCCGGTGCTGTGGACGACGGTGGAGCCGGCGAAATCGATGAAGCCCATGTTCGACAGGAACGCCGAGGCGCCCGGCGCCAGCGCGCCGCCCCAGACCCAGTGGGCAAAGACGGGGTAGATCAGGGCCGCCACGACGACCGAGCAGATGACATAGGTGCTAAGCCGCAGCCGTTCGGCCGCGGCCCCGGAGACGATGGTCGCGGCGGTGCCGCAGAACATCACCTGGAAGGCGAAGAAGGCGTATTCGGCGGGCTCGAGGTCCCAGAGGCCGGCGAAGCGCGCATCGAGGCCGAAGCCGTAGCCGCTGTCGACGCCGAAGGCGATCATGAAGCCGACCAGCGCGAAGGCGATGATCGAGAACAGAAGGTCCAGAAGGTTCTTCTGGGCGACGTTGACGGAATTCTTCGAGCGAACGAGCCCGGCCTCGAGCAACAGGAACCCGACCTGCATCAAGAGGACGAGACTGGCGGCCACCAGCACCCAGACGAACGCGTCAGGCTGTTGCGGCGCAGCCGATGCGGTCGTGACATTGGCCATCGCCGCGGAGGGCATGACGAGGCCGAGACAAACAAACGCTGGAAGTCGCACTGTTCACTATCCTGCTGCGGCGCAAGGCAACAGTTGAAGGTGAACCTATTAAATATGGCTGAAAGTTCGGCGTGCTTCGAAACTGCCTAAAAGAGAGGCGCGCGGTTCGGTGATGGGCCCGGTCAGTCCCTGGCGCGGCCCCGCCGGCCGCCGGTGGACGCTCGCGGTTCCGCCATCTCGGACGCCGGCTTGTTCACCAGCGGCCCGACCGCGGCGACGATCGTCTCGATCGTCGGCCGGCCGCGCGGCTGATGGGTGTCGATCGCATGGCGCATCGCGCCGAGATGATGCGGCGAGGTCCCGCAGCAGCCGCCGATGATCCGGGCGCCGAGATCGATGGAGAGGCGGGCGTACTCGGCCATCTGCTCCGGAGTGCCCGAGTAGACCGTCTTGCCCTCGACGAAGCGAGGGATCCCGCAATTGGCCTTCAGCAGCAGCGCCGCGCCGGCGGGCTCGAACTCCAGGCCGGTGGCCAGCATGTCGGAGGCGCCGACGCCGCAATTGGCGCCGAGCGCCAGCGGCGCCTCGGAAAGCCCGTCGACCGACTTGTGGAACTCCTTCGGGTGGATGCCCATCATCGTGCGCCCGGCGCTGTCGAAGGAGCCGGTGACCGTATAGGGCATGCCGCAGGCGATCGCCGCCTCTGCGGCGGCACGAACCTCGTCGGCGGCCGACATCGTCTCGATCCACACGACGTCGGCGCCGCCTTCCTTCAGCCCCTCGATCTGCTCGCGGAACGCCGTCACGGCGTCCTCGTAGGTGAGGGCGCCGAGGGGGACCAGCAACTCGCCGGTCGGGCCGACCGAGCCGGCGACAACGACCGGGCGGCCGGCGCGGTCGGCGACCGAGCGGGCGAGCTCCGCCGCGATCCTGTTGATCTCGTGAACCCGGTCCTCGGCCTGGTGGAGCTTCAGCCGATGCCGGTTGGCCCCGAAGGAACAGGTCAGGATGATGTCCGCGCCGTTGTCGACGAAGGCCTGGTGCAGCGCCTCGATCCGGTCCGGATGGGTTTCCAGCCACATCTCCGGCGCCTCACCGGATTCCAGGCCGACCTCGAACAGGTTGGTGCCCGTCGCGCCGTCGGCGAGTAGCACGCCCTTTTCCGCGAGGAGCCGGCTCAGCAGGTCGGTCATGGCAGGCGGCTCCGAGTGGCTGGGCCAGCGGGCGAGGGCACCGCGGCCGGGAAGAT
The DNA here is from genome assembly GCF_021391535.1 of Aurantimonas sp. HBX-1. Taxonomy (GTDB): domain Bacteria; phylum Pseudomonadota; class Alphaproteobacteria; order Rhizobiales; family Rhizobiaceae; genus Aurantimonas. The sequence continues at coordinate 2,157,627 of NZ_CP090066.1, read as the reverse complement.
CATGCTGTGCCACGGGTTTTCCCACAGCTAATGTCTGACGGCGACATCTTCGTGTCGTCTTCCCGCGTTCGGGTCGCCTCTGGCAGGGGGACCCCGCAAGGTCTGCCCAAGCCAGACGCGGTACCAATTAGCTGGCTGCGCAATCGGCGGAATATGGCCCGACGGGCCATCGGCGCATGGCTGGAAACGGGGAGAAAGGCGATGTTTCAACGCGGACCCAAACGACTCGACGAAGAGGGAATGGTCTGCGCGGCGATCACCGCGCTGTTCGAGGAAGGCTATGATCGTGCCACGATCGAACTGGCCCTGATCCGCCAGGCGCCGGTGGATCTCGACCTCCTGGCGCAATGCTACGAGCGCCTGTTCGCCGCCGGCGCCGCGACGGAGCCGCACTCCCGCGCGGCCTGAGCGATTACAGCATGTCGGACTGGAGGCCCGCCTTGCCGACGGGCGTGACCATCGCCGCCATCAGGCCGCGCATGGTCAGCGTGCCCAGCGGCCGGCCCGCCGGATCCTCGATCCGGGCATTGACGCCGCCATGCTCGCTCATCCGCCGCGCTGCCTCCTCCAGAATGGTGCCCTTCTCGATCGACAGGCTGCCATCCGCGAGCGGCGCCCCGTCCACGGGCAGCGGCTCCATGACGGTCTCGACCCGGATCACCCGGCCACGGTTCACCTCGCGCACGAAGGACGAGATGTAGTCGTCGGCCGGCTTCAGGACGATTTCCTGCCCGGTCCCCTGCTGGACGATCTCGCCGTCGCGAAGGATGGCGATCCGGTCGCCCAGCCGCAGCGCCTCGTCGAGGTCGTGGGTGATGAAGACGATGGTCTTCTTCAGTTCCTTCTGCAGGTCCAGCAGCACCATCTGCATGTCGGTGCGGATCAGCGGATCGAGGGCCGAGAAGGCCTCGTCCATCAGCAGCACGTCGGCGTCCGTGGCGAGCGCCCGGGCGAGCCCCACCCGCTGCTGCATGCCGCCGGAGAGCTGGGCGGGATAATTGTCCTCGTAGCCCTTCAGTCCGACCCGGTCGATCCATCGTGTGGCGCCCTTGCGCTGCTCGGACGCGGACTTGCCCATCACCTTCAGCCCGTAGGCGACGTTGTCGATCACCGTCTTGTGCGGCAGCAGCCCGAAGCGCTGGAACACCATGGAGATCTCGTGCCGGCGCAGTTCGCGCAGCCGGCGCGCTGGCATCGCCACGACATCCTCGCCGCCGATCAGCACCTCGCCCGCCGAAGGCTCGATCAGCCGGTTGATGTGTCGGATCAGCGTCGATTTGCCCGAGCCGGACAGACCCATCACCACCTGGATGGCGCCGGCCGGCATGTCGATGTTGATGTCCTTGAGGCCGAGCACGTGCGAGTGCTCGGCGATCAGTTCGGCCTTGGTCATCCCGTCCCGGACCTTCGCGACCAGCGCTTTGTCGTCGGGACCGAAGATCTTGTAGAGATTGCGGATCTGGATGGCGACTTCAGCCATGGGCGGCCTCCCGGTGACGCTGGAGCCGCTTGCCGTAGGCCTGGCTGGCACGGTCGAAGATGATGGCGATGGCGACGATTGCGAGACCGTTGAGCACGCCCTGCGTGAAATACTGGTTGGTGATCGCCTGCAGCACCGGCTGGCCGAGCCCCCGGACGCCGATCAGCGAGGCGACGACGACCATCGCCAGCGCCATCATGATGGTCTGGTTGATACCGGCCATGATGGTCGGCAGCGCCAGCGGCAGCTGCACCTGCATCAGCCGCTGCCAGGTGGAGGAGCCAAAGGCGTTGGCGGCCTCGAGCACTTCCTTGTCGACCAGCCTGATGCCGAGATTGGTGAGGCGGATGATCGGCGGCATCGCATAGATCACCACCACGATCAGGCCGGGGATCAGCCCGATGCCTAGCAGCATGACGATCGGGATCAGGTAGACGAAGGACGGCATCGTCTGCATCACGTCGAGGATCGGATTGACCACCGCCTGCACGCGATCCGAGCGCGACATGACGATGCCGATCGGCAGGCCGATGACGATCGACATCAGGGTGCACACGATGATGATCGACAGCGTCCGCATCGTGTCTTCCCACATGCCGAACACGCCGATCAGGGTAAGCGCCACGGCGGTGCCGATGGTGATCTTCGGCGAGCGGCTGGCGAGCCATACGATCAGGACGATGGCGCCGAGCACGATGAACCACGGCGTGCCCAGCAGGAGCCGCTCGAACCACAGCAGGAAGTCGAGCAGCGGCCGGAACATCGCCTCGATCGTGTCGCCGTAGGCGCGCGAGAAGGCGCGGTAATGCTGGTCGATCGTGCGCGACATCAGGCGCAGGTCACGGCCCCCGATCTGGGGAAATTCGGTCAGCCAGTCCAAGCGTCTAGGCTCCTTCTCGTCGGTCGCGAGATATCCGCGGGACAGGGGGGAGGCTGCTGCCTGCTGAAGCGGAAACCTCCGGCGCGCGCCCCTGTTGTGCGAACGGCCGCGGCGTCGCCGCGGCCGGATTGAACGGTATCGGCCCGGCAGGATATCCGCCCCTGCGACCTGCGGTCGCCCCGGAACGATACCTGCCGGTCACTGCCGGATCAGAGCGCCGCCTTGATCTTCTCGGCGGTCTCTGCCGAGACCCAGTCGGACCAGACCGCCTCGTTGTTCTCGAGGAAATACAGCGCCGTGTCCTCGCCGGTGGCCTGGTTGTCCTCCTTCCAGGCCAGCAGCTTGTTGACCGTCTCGTTGCTCCACGAGCGGGTCTTGAGGTAGTCGACGATGCCCTCCGACATTTCGGCCACCCTCGGGGTCACCACCGTGAACACCTCGGACTTGGTCCAGGCATTGATCTTCGGGTCCGGACAGTCGGCAACCGTGGTGCAGCGCTGCCACTCTTCCGGATCATGCTCGGCGTCGAAGGCGAGCTTGACCATCGGATACTTGCCGAGGATGGCGGTGGGCGCCCAGTAATAGCCGAGCCAGGGCTCCTTGTTCTCGTAGGCGCGGGCGATCGAACCGTCGAGGCCGGCGGCCGATCCGGTGTCGACGAGGACGAAGCCCTTGTCTTCCGCGTCATAGGCCCTGAAGAGATTGGCCGTGGTGATCTGGCAGCCCCAGCCCGCCGGGCACCCGTGGACGGCGCCCTTGCTCGGGTCTTCGCGCGAGGGGAAAAGGTCCGGGTGGGCGAGGGCGTCTCCCACCGTCTTGATCTCGGGATGCGCCTCGGCGAAATACTGCGGCACCCACCAGCCTTCCTCGCCGCCGTCGGACAGGACTTCGGCCGCGAACTCGATGGTGCCCTCATCCGCTGCCGCATCGATCTGCTCGCGGAACTGGTTCACCCACATTTCCGGCGCGACGTCCGGCTCCTGCTTCTCCGTCATCGACGCGAAGGTCGGCATCGTGTCGCCCGGCATCAGGCGAGCAGCACAGTCGAAGCCTTCGGAGATGATGAACTTGTCGATCTCCGCCATCACCTCGGCTGAAGCCCAGTTCATGTTGGAGATGGTAATCTCGCAGTTGTCCTGAGCAGATGCCGGGGCGGCAAAGCCGAACAATGCGGCGGCGAGCAAGGTGGACGTCAAGAGTGATTTCATCAGATTTCCCTGATCTCGAGTTTCTAGGGACATCGGCGACAGGAGTTGCCACCGCGCGCCGACAGAAACGCCGACGCAAGCCGATTCCTGCGCAGCTGTCCTAGCGAAGACAGTGCGGTTTCTCGGAACTCGGGGCGGAGGCTAGACCGTGCCGGCCATGATTCCAACAAATTTCTGCCCGGAACGCCGGGGGCGAGGGCTGGAAGCGGCTGGCGGGAGGGAGAGGCAAGGGGAACGAACTCAGGCAGCGGCGATCAGGCAGATCCAGCCGTGACGACTACGCAGAAGGGTGTGAGGACGGCCAGACGTGGGGTCGGCGGAGGGGCAGAGGCTGCTCAACCGGCCGTCGTAGAACGGCGATCCGGTCGCGCGACTTTTTCTCCGCCCTCAGGCGAAGCTAACGGCTCGGTAACCGGTTCCGGCTAAGAATCGGAGTGCGGCAGGAAGGGCGGGACCGGATCAGGTCGTGCGTACCGGGTCCCCCTCCTGCCAACCTCCATCCCCGGTAATCCATCGATCGGTTAGGTCCCGGCGCGCCGCGCGGGTCGGCATTCGCGACCCGCGCGGCGTCAGCTCATGCCGCGCGCGGCAGCATCTCCGCGACCTCTTCTGGGCGGAAGGGCTTCGACACCTTCGGCACCGAGCCGAATGTCGCGGGAAGATCGCCGAGGCTGCTCGACACGAAACAGAACGGCACGCGCTCCAGCAGCAGACGCTGCGCGATCGGCAAGGAGGTCTCGCCGCTCGTGCCGAGCGCGATGTCGAGCAGCGCGAAGTCGATTCCCCCGTCGAGGGAAGACAGGGCCGCCTCGATCGAATCGGCCAGCAGAACCTCGGCCTCGTGAACGCGGCTGAGCACGATATCTTCGAGGTCTATGGCGATTATCGGCTCGTCTTCCAGGATGAGAATTTTCATGTCCAGACCCTTCGATTTCGAGGTCAATGCACATGATGGGGAAGCGGTTGCAGAACAGCTGAAAATTCTCAGTACTTTGTTGCAATCAACAATCGATTAACTATGAAAGTACCTGAAGTTGATAAAGCAACCATCTGCGTGCCGGGGGCATCCCGGCGAACCCGTCGCGGCTCGCCGGCACGACGTTGCGCAATCGCCTGCGAGGCCGACCAGCGGCCGTTCGGCCTAGCTGACGGCCTGGGCTGCCGCCGGGCCGCGGATGCCGCTGTCGGCGATCCGGAAGCGGGTGAGGATCTCCGATGCGACGCGGTCCGCCGGCATCGGCTTGCCGAACAGATAGCCCTGCAGCTGGTCGCAGCCGAGACGCTTCATCAGGTCGACCTGGGCCTGGGTCTCGATGCCCTCGGTGGTGACCTTCATCTGCATCGTGTGGGCCATGGCGACGATCGTCTCGAGGATCTGCGGCACGTTGGGCTCGCCGTTGGTCAGCGCCACCATGAACGACTGGTCGATCTTCAGCTTGTCGAACGGGAACCGCCAGAGATAGCTGAGCGAGGAGTAGCCGGTGCCGAAATCGTCCATGTCGACGGAGATGCCGAGGGCCTTCAGCTGTCCCAGCTGTTCGAGCACGTCCTCGGAACGCTCCAGCAGCAGCGATTCCACCACCTCGATCTCCAGGCGGCGACCCGGGATGCCGGCGTCCTGCAGAGTGGCCCGGACGATGTCGACCAGATCGCCGTCGCGGAACTGCACCGCACTGAGATTGACCGAGACGAACAGCGGCTCCGGCCACAGCGCGATCTGGCGCGCCGCTTCCCTGATCACCCAGCTGCCGATCTCCTTGATGTAGCCGCGCGTCTCGGCGATCGGCACGAACAGGGTCGGCGAGATGTAGCCGCCATGGCTGTCGCCGAGGCGCAGCAGCGCCTCGAAGCCCAGGAGCCGGGATCCGTCGCCGTTGACGATCGGCTGGTAGAACAGCTCGAAGCTGTCCTTCTCGACGGCTTCGCGCACCAGCGCCTCGATCTGGCGACGCCGGGCCATCTCGTCGTCCATCGAGGGGTCGAAGAAGACCAGGCTGCGGCCCTTGTCCGCCTTGTGGTGGAGATGGGCGATCTCGGCGTGCTTGACGATCTCGGAATGGACCCGCCCGTCCTGGGGCGCCAGGGCGCAGCCGATCGATATGCGCGGCTGCACCGTCTGGCCGCCGAGATGCACCGGCTCGCAGACCGTTTCGGTGAGGCGTCGTGCGAAGCTGGCGATGGCGGCGACGTCGCTTGCCCGACGATGCAGGACGGCGAAGTCGTCGGCGCCGATGCGGGCGACGAGGTCGCCGTCGTCGACGGCCGCCGCGAGACGCGTCGCAACGGTGCGGAGCAGCTCGTCGCCGCAGCCCTGGCCGAGACTGTTGTTGATCTCGGAAAGCTCGTCGAGATCGATATAGAGGTAGGCGACCCGTTCGCGCGTGGCGCGGGCGGTGGTCATCACCCGGTCCGTCTCCTCCTGCATCCGCCGCCGGTTGAGCAGATGGGTGAGGGCGTCGTGGTTGGCGAGGAACTGGATCCGCTCGTCGGCCTCGGAGATCTTCCGCTTGCGCCGGACATAAAGCAGGAACGGCACCCCCGTCGCCAGGCACAGGACGAGGGCGACCAGGGCCGACGTCCATCCCAGCGTGGTGGCGTAGGCCCGCCGGCTCTCGGCCATGTCGGCGACGACCGAAACGTAGCCGATCGTCGTGTCGCCCCGGATCAGCGGCGAGACCACGGAGGAGTCGGTGTGGCCGTCGTCATGCACGACCTGCCATTCGCCCGGTCTTTCCAGCAATGACGGCGAGAGCCGGTCACCGGAGCGGATGCCGCCCGGACGGTCGCGCAGGAGCCACTCGTAACGGTCGGAGCGGGACCGGAAGACTTCCTCACCCTGCCGGCTGAAGATCGCGAAGCTCTCGATGTCGGCGAGGCTAGCGACCTTGCGGATCGTCGCCTCGGCGTCGGGATCGCGCGCAATCCCGGTGAGGAAGGCGTCCACGTGGCCTTCGGTGCCGAGAAGCAGGCGCGTGAAATTGGTCCCGCGCGCGCGCATCTCCGCCTCGACCAGCTCCCCGACCGAAGCGCTGCCCAGCCACAGGATGCTCATGATCACGAAGCCGGTGATCGCCGCGCCGCTGCAGAACGTCGCCCAGTTTCGCCTGATGGTGTTGAGCAGCATTGCCCTCGTCGCACTGTTCCTTGTCGCGACGCTACAACCCAGAGGTAAATATTCTTTCGGCTGCGTGACTTGCTGGAATGTTCAGACGAACGTTCTTGTCGGGGCGCGGGCGGCGCGGTGCGCCGCCCGGCACTGCATTCCGGACGGGGAGGTTTCCTGGCGTCAGGCCTTCGCGAGGAGATCGGCGAAGCGTTCGCGCAGGACGTTCTTCTGCACCTTGCCCATGGTATTGCGGGGCAGTTCGTCGACGAAGACGATCCGCTTGGGCTGCTTGAACCGTGCCAGCCGCTCCCTGAGGGCCGCCGTGAGCTCCTCCTCGCGCAGCGTCCCCTTCGCCACCACGACGCCGACCACGCCCTCGCCGAAATCGGGATGCGGCACGCCGATCACCGCGCTCTCGACCACGCCGGGCAGCTCGTCCAGCGCGAGCTCAACCTCCTTGGGATAGATGTTGAAACCGCCGGAAATCACCAGATCCTTGCCGCGACCGACGATCGTGACGTAGCCGTCCGGATCGATCAGGCCGAGATCGCCGGTGATGAAGAAGCCGTCGTCGCGGAACTCCGCGGCGGTCTTCTCCGGCATCTGCCAGTAGCCCGAGAATACGTTCGGGCCCTTGACCTCGATGACGCCGATCTCGCCCTGCGGCAGCTCCTTGCCGGTCTCGGCGTCGACCACGCGAAGTTCCACCCCCGGCAGCGGGAAGCCCACCGTGCCGGCGCGGCGCTCGCCGTCATAGGGATTCGAGGTGCTCATGCTGGTCTCGGTCATGCCGTAGCGCTCGAGGATGCGCTGGCCGGTACGCGCCTCGAACTCCCGGTGCGTGTCCGCCAGCAGGGGGGCCGAGCCGGAGACGAACAGGCGCATGTGCGCGGTCGTCTCGCGCGTCAGCCGGTCGTCGGCGAGGAGCCGCGTATAGAAGGTCGGCACGCCCATCATGCTCGTCGCCTGCGGCAGGTAGCGAAACACCTGCTCGACGTCGAACTTCGGCAGGAAGATCATCGACGCGCCGGCGATCAGCACCGTGTTGGAGGCGACGAACAGTCCGTGCGTGTGGAAGATCGGCAGGGCGTGCAGCAGCACGTCGTCGGCGGTGAAGCGCCAGGTGTCGCGCAGCACCTCGGCGTTCGACAGGAGATTGTCGTGCGTCAGCATCGCGCCCTTGGAGCGGCCGGTCGTCCCCGACGTGTAGAGGATCGCGGCGAGGTCGCTGCCCGCGCGCGCGACGGTCTCGAACGTTTCCGGGGCGGCGAGGGCGGCGTCGAAGAGCGAGCCCGCGCTCCTGTCCGACGACGTCCAGACGCGCAGCGTTTCGAGCCGCGCCCCGGCCTTTTCGGCGAGCGGTGCCAGCCCGTCGCGCGCGGCAGGATTGCAGACGAACACCGCCGGGCGGGCATCGTCGAGGAAGTAGTCGATCTCCGAGGTCGTGTAGCCGGTGTTCAGCGGCAGGAACACGCCGCCGGCCCGGACCGTGCCGAGATAGAGCATCAGCGCTTCGATGGACTTTTCGACCTGGGCGGCAACGCGGTCGCCGGGCTTCACGCCAAGACCGATCAGGACGTTGGCGAAGCGCGCAGAGACCGCTTCCACGTCACCATAGGTGTAGTTCCGCCCGTCCGGCAGCACGGCAAAGCGCTTCGTCGGATCACGGCGTCCGGCTTCCATCAGGCCATCGAACAGGCGGTTCGTCATGCTACGTCCTTCATTGCGCTGCCGCGGCCGGGAAGCAGCGACGTCACCGCCCGGCTCGCCGCGATCTCCGCCTCGCTCGCAAAGGCTTCATGCCGCTGCTCGACCCGCGGGAGATCGTAGAGATAATTGACCATCAGCCCGTGCGCCTGCGCCAGCCCACCGGCGGAGACGTCGCCGACATGCATGATCCGGTTGAGCATCGCGCCGTTGCCGAGATGAAAGCGTGCCACCGGGTCGACGGGGCGGCCGTCCGGCCGCTTGGCACGCAGGAAATAGCGTGCGGCCAGCGACAGCAGGCCAGGCCGCGCCGCCTCCACCTTGGTCGGACTGGACGTCCATCCTGGTTCGCCGACGATGGCGATCGCCTGCTTTTCGTTCGCCTCCAGCTTCTCGATACCGGCGGGCGACAGCCCCGCGAGCCAGGCTGCGAAGCCCGGAACCGGCGACAGCGTCACGAAGGTCCGAAGGCTCGGTACGGTCTCCTTGAGGTCCTCGGCGACCTGCTTGATCAGGAACGAGCCGAAGCTGACGCCGGCAAGGCCGGCGTGGCAGTTCGAGATCGAATAGAACACCGCCGTCTGCGCCGCATCGGGCGCGAGGACCGGGCGGGCGGGATCCAGCACCGAGGCGATCGAGGCCGGGATGTCGGCGGTCAGCGCCACCTCGACGAAGATCAGCGGGTCGTCCGGTATCGAGGGGTGGAAGAAGGCGAAGCAGCGCCGGTCGGCCGGCGCCAGCCGCTGGCGCAGTTCCTCCCACGTCGCGATGGCGTGCACCGCCTCGTAGCGGATGATCTTTTCCAGGATGCTGGCCGGCGTGTTCCAGTCGATCGGCCGCATCAGCAGGAAGCCGCGGTTGAACCATGACTGGAACAGATGCCGCAGATCGTCGTCGACCGGCCCCAACCGCTCGCGGTCGCGCCGCAGGAACGGCAGCAGCCGCTCGCGCAGGCGGACGATTTCCGCCGTCCCGCCGGGGGCGAGATTGAGCCGCCGGAAGAGCTCCTGCCGCGGCGGTTCCGCCAGGTGCTGGAGCCGGGAGAGCGTCGCCGGCCCCGGCGCGCTCCCATAGGCCTCCGCGGCGTCGCGCAGCGCCGCCTCGTCCGGTCCGAATTCCTCCGCGAGGATCGCGAAGAACCGTTCCGCGTCGGCATCGCCCAGCGCGCGGATGCCCTTCAGGATGTCGGCGGCGAGCCGCACGCCCGAGGCCTCGCCGCGCGAGGAGACCAGCCGGTGGCAGAGGCCGGCGAGTTCCGGCAGGGCGATCTTGCGCGCCGCGTCGTCACCGAGGAACCAGGAGCGGGCCCCGATCGAGCTCAGAAGGTCGGAGAGCAGCGAAACCCGGCTCATTCCGAGGGGCCCATCACGAGATCGGGCAGGAACAGGGCGATGTCCGGGAACAGGCACAGCAGCAGGATGCCCAGCACCATGCACATCACGTATGGCAGCGAGCCGCGCAGGATCTGGCCGAGCGAGATGTCCGGCGCGATGCCGTTGATGACGTAGAGATTGAGCCCGACAGGCGGGGTGATCAGACCGATCTCCATGTTGATGGTCAGGATCACCGCGAACCAGTAGGGGTCGAATCCGGCGCCGGTGATGATCGGCAGCAGGATCGGCGCGGTCATCAGGATCACCGCCACCGGCGGCAGGAAGAAGCCGGCCACCAGCAGGAACACGTTGATGATGCCCATCAGCACCCAGCGATTGACGTCGAGATCCGCGATATAGGCAGCCATCGACTGGGTGATGAACAGCGACGACAGGGCGAAGGCGAAGAGCTCGGAGGCGCCGATGATCAGCATGATCATCACGCTTTCCTTCAGCGTGTCGCGGAAGATCCCGCTCATCTGGCTGAACTTCCAGCTCTTGGAGAAGATGCCGTAGATCACGGCGACCAGGATCAGGCAGAACAGCGCGCCGACGCCGGCGGCTTCCGACGGCGTCGCGATGCCGCCATAGAGGACGAACAGCACCGCCACGATGATCGCCAGGAAGGGCAGGACTCGCGGCAGGGCCGCGAAGCGCTCGCGCATGGTGAAGCGCTGGCTGAGTTCTGTGAGACCCAGCCCCTGCCGCTTGCAGGCGTAGATCGTCCAGATCATGAACAGCGCGGTGAGCATGATCCCCGGGCCGACCCCGGCCAGGAACAGCCGCCCGATCGAGGTCTCGGTGGCGATGCCGTAGACGATCATCGTCACCGATGGCGGGATCAGGATGCCGAGAGTGCCGCCCGCGGCGATCGAGCCGGCCGCGATCTCCGGCGGATAGCCACGCTGGCGCATCTCGGGAATGCCCATCTTGCCGATCGCCGCACAGGTCGCCGGCGACGAGCCGGACAGCGCCGCGAAGAGCGAGCAGGCGCCGAGATTGGACAGGACCAGCCCGCCGGGCACGCGGTTGAGCCAGCGGTCGAGCGCTTCGTAGAGGTCCTTGCCGGCCGGCGAAGAGGCGACGGCCGCGCCCATCAGGATGAACATCGGCACCGCGACGAGGCCGAAGGAGGCGAGGCCGCCGAGAAACTGCTCGCCGATGGTCTCGAGGAAGAACGGGCCGTAGACGACGAAGAGGGCGCCCATCGAGACGAGGCCGAGCGAGAAGGCGACAGGCACGCCGATGGCGAGCAGCACCAGGAGCCCGGCGAGCATCGCGAGGCCGGACGTTGTCGGGTCCATCTCAGGCTCCCTTCGCGATGTCGGAGAAGTGCGCTTCCTGCGTGCCGAGCGCCGGATCGGCGCCGTCGAGCCAGAGCCGCGTCAGTTCGGCGACATATTGCACGAGCAGCCAGACCATCCCGATCAGCATCGGCAGGACGGGTATCCACAGCGGCAGCGCCCAGACCGTCTCGGTGGTCCAGCCGTTCACCCAGGCTTCCTCGAAGTGATACCAGGCGGCGTAGGCCAGCAGCCCGACGAACACCATCGAGGCGAGCCCCGAGAGCATCTGCAGGGCAAGCCGCAGGCGGGGCCCTGCCGCCATCTGCAGGAGGTCGACATTGACGTGGCCGCGCTCGATCAGCACCCACGGCGCGCCCAGGAAGGTCGCGGCGACGATGGCATAGATCGTGTATTCGGTCTGCCAGACGGTGGATTGCACGAGAACGTAGCGCACGAACACCATCTGCGTGACCGAAAGGATCGCGGTGACGAGCAGGATCCCGGCGATCAGGCCGAGAAACCGCGAAACTGCCGAGACGCCGGCGATGAAGGACCGCATGTCAGATACCAGGCAAGAGACGAGGGAGGGGAGCCGGCAGGCCGGCCCCCCTGGACGGTTCCGTCGCTCGACGCCCGCCTATTCGACGGCGAGCGCGGCGTCGATCAGCTGCTGGCCGTTCGGCACCTTCTCGGCGAACTCCTTGTAGGAAGTCTCCTTGGCGATCTCGAGCCAGGCATCGTAGTCTTCCTTGGACATCTCGACCACTTCGACGCCGGCCTTCTTGTAGGCTTCGACCAGCTTCTCATCGAGCTTCGGTGCTTCTTCGGCGAAATACGCCTCGGCCTTCTCGCCGGCGGCGATCAGCGCATCCTGCTGCTCCTTGGTCAGCCGATCGAAGGAGCGCTTCGACATGATCACCGGCTCGTACATGAACCAGAGGGCGTTTTCGCCGGGTGCCGTCAGGCACTTGGAGACCTCGTAGATGCGGAACGAGACGAGCGAGCCGGACGAGGTGCTGGCGCCCTGCAGGACGTTCTGCTGCATGCCGGTATAGATTTCCGACGACGGCATCGAGGAGATCGATGCGCCGGCGCCGACCAGCATCTGCTCGAAGGCCGGGCCGGCCGCCCGCAGCGTCTGACCCTTGGCGCTCTCGGGCGTCGTGATGCAGTTCTGCGACGACACGAACCCGCCGGCGAGCCACGCATCGGCGAGAACCATGGCGCCGGCCTCGTTGATCGATTCCTTGATCGAATCCATGAACGGCGAATCGTTGAGGCGCGCCGCGCGCTCGTGATTGCCGACCAGGCCCGGCATCAGCGTCGCCGAGAACTCCGGGTGCCGCCCGGACGCGTAGTCGAGCGGGAAGGCGGTGATGTCTACCTGGCCCTTGGTCACCGCGCCCCACTGGTCGCTGGCCTTGAACAGCGACTCGCCCGGAAACACCTGCATCGTCAGCCCGACATCGGCCGCCTGGACTTCGCGTGCGATCATCTGGACCATTTCGTCCCGGACGTCGCCCTTGCCGCCCGGAAACTGGTGCGAGGCCCGCAGCGTCACGTCCTGGGCCAGCGCGCCGCCGGCGATTGCCAGCGTGCAGACGGCCGAAAGCAAGATCGATTTCATGGATTTCTCCTCCCTTGTAAGCGCCTCCCAGCGCGTTGACGCGAGCCAATACACTCTTGCATGCTATGTCAACCAGATTGTATACGATCTGCATGACGCCGACGGATGCACCGACCGATTCTACCCCGCTTGTTGATCCGTCGTCCGGCGATTCGTCGCCCTTGGCCGGCAGCAAGCCGGCGAAGGCGACGGGAGGGCGGCCCCGAGGCACTGCCATTCGCGACGCCCTGGAGCAGGAGATCCTCATCGGCGCTCGGGATGCAGGCGAGCGGCTCGACGAGTCGCTGCTGGCAAAGCGTTTCGGCGTGTCCCGAACCCCGATCCGCGAGGCGATCAATCAGCTGGCCTCCGCCGGCCTCATCGAGCAGATCCCCAATCGCGGCGCCTTCGTCCGGCATATCGGGCTCGCCGAACTGGTCGAGATGTTCGAGGTGATGGCGGAGCTGGAGGGCATGGCCGGCCGCCTGGCGGCACGGCGCGCTGAACCCGTGTTCCTCGAAGCGCTGCAGACTGCGCTCCTCGCCTGCGAGCAGGCCGCACGATCACGGGATCCCGACGCCTACTACTACGAGAACGAACGCTTCCATCACGCGGTCTACGATGCCTGCGGCAACGCGTTTCTCGCCGCCGAGGCCCGTCGCCTGCATCACCGCCTCAAGGCGCATCGGCGCCTGCAGCTGCGGGTCCCGCAGCGAATGCGCCAATCGCTGGCAGAGCACCGCCGAATCGTCGCCGCGATCGTCGCCGGCGACGGAGAGGCAGCGGAGCGCGAACTGCGCGATCATATTGCGGTGCAGGGCGAGCGCTTCGCCGACCTGGTGGCGGGCGCCGGCTACGGGGACGGCCCGCGCCGCGGGTGAAGGCCGCGCTTCGGGTTTCGCGATGTCCAACAAAAAATGCCAGGGGGCCGGGCCGCCTGGCATTTCTCGTTCAATCGGTCGGATGGGTCGGCAGCGCAGCCGTCAGGTGTTGAGCGCCTTCAACTCGTTGATGTAGTCCTTGGGGAACAGCATCGGGTTCGGCGTCTTCAGGCCCAGGTGCTCGGCGATGTCGCCGACATAGGCGCTGCAGTTGTAGAGCACCGCATGCCACAGCGGGCTGCTGCTCTGCTTCTTGCGGATGAACGCCACGAGGTCGCGGTACTGCGCCTCGGTCAGGTCGATCCGGTAGCGCGCGGTCATGTAGGCGTTCTCGGAGTCGCCGTCGCTCGGTCCGGTCTCGGACGGGACGGGGAGCACATGGCCGATCGTGTAGGGCACGTTGCTTGTCGAGGCCGGATGCAGGCCGGTGATCTCGGTCATGCCCGGAATCAGGACGCCGCTGGCGTCGGTGGGCACGCGGCCGTTCTGGTCGAGCTCGCCGAACACCGCGAAGGTATGGCCATAGCTCATCGCCGAACGGGCGCGGAATTCGACGAAATAGGGTTTGGCGCGGGCGACAGTCGCGGCATCAGTCGGCGCAAAAGCTGCCGGTGCGGCGAACGTCGATGCGGATGAAATACGGTCGCCCGAAGTCACCGTATCAGGTGCGCTCGACGTGCAACCGGCAACGGTGATTCCCAAGCAAGCCACAAAGGCCAGCCGAACCAGGGACAACGACATGATATGCCTCTCTAAAAGGGGATAGAGTGTCCCCGTCTCGGCCGTGGCCGAGTCACGACACCCGACGCACGTTGGAACGCCGCGGGTCATGAACTTGAAATAAGGCGGTACTTGGGGGAAGCGCGAAGCGGCTCCCCCCAAGTGACCCAGGGCATTAGCCCTTGGTGACGTACGTCTCTTCGACGACCATCGGCTCTGCGACAGGGGCCTTGCCCTTGCCCTTGCCGATGCCCTTGCCCATGCAGCCGGCGAAGCTTGCAAGAGCGAAGCACGCGACCGATGCGATGATGACTTTCTTCATAGTAGCTACCTATCAGTGCCTGACGGTTGATGCCGCAGTTCAAATTCCCGACGCTGTTTGCGGCCGGTGCGTCGGCAACCTGTTGCTTTTGGGCGATAGCGGCAAGTGCCGAAAAGCCACACTGGAACGGGAACGTGGGGGAAGCGACCCCTCAATCTAAACAAACGGTTGCGGCCGTATTGGCAGACCGGGGCACCCCGTTGAAATCGCTGCCGTTCACGCTTCGGCCCATGATCGCGCACGACCTCTGGGCGGTATGACACGAAGGCCTCAACCTTCGTTAAATCGTGCAACGTTGCGCGAGAATCCCGGCCTCGGACGCTCCATCACCAGCAGAATCAATCGCCTGTCCCGTCACAGAGCGGCCTGAGCCGCCCCGGGACCGTTGATGACCAGCCGCGCTTCGCGGATCGCGGTGATGTTCTGCTGGATGATCGCCGGCTGCTCCCCGAAGGAAAAGGCGGTCCCGTCGGCGCCCGTCGCCGCCTGGAACGCCTGCAGGAGGGCATCCCGGGTCGTGGCGCAATTGCCGTAGGCGATGGCGGCCGCCACGTCCTCGGCAACCGGCTTTACCGCCTCCTTCACCGATTCGTCGTAATTGCAGAAGGCGTCGGCCCGCAGCGCCTGGTCGAGCTCCCCGGAGACCGACCCGTATTGCTGCTGGATCAGTGCCTTGCGGGAATTGTAGTTGTTCAGATAGGTCTTGCGCATCGCCAACCGGCACTGGGCATAGACCAGCTCGCCGGGCTGGATCAGAAGACTGCGGCAATGCGCATCGTCCTCCGCCTCGGTCAGCCGCAGGGCATCTTCCAGGTCGTTTCCGCCGGTCACGCATCCGGACAGGAGGAGGCTGACAGCCAGGGTCGCGGCGATGCGCATTTCAGTGCCTTTCATGGGCCTTCCGCGCGGTCGTCGCGGCGGGAAGGTCGAATCGCCGAAGCGATGATCGGCCCAGCAGGCCGTGGAAGTGGGAAGGCCGGTGGCCAGCGCGTTCCGTTGCGGGACTTTCGCGCGCAAGACAACCCTCAGAAGCGAGGATTCCGGCGAAGGTGTGGCCGACGGGTCGCGCCTGGTGAGGACAGCCGCTCAGCCGCGACGCGGGCAGCCGCCTGCCTTCATTGCGGCTGGACCTGCTTGCGCACCTCGTCACGCAGTCCGTCCGTCAGGCTCTTCGCCGCGCAAGTGCGGGTCGGGCTGATCACCTCCTGCTGCTCGAGATCCTCGTCGGAAACCGGGCACACCTCGGCCGCGAGCGCCTCCGGCACCGCGACGGTCAGCGGTACATCGGCGATTCCAACGGCGAGATCCCTGGCCAGAGCCGTCTTCACGCCCCAGTCGCCGAGCGACACCTCGACCAGCCTCGCCGGATTCTCGACGTCGGCCGCCGGTTCGCTCACCTGCGCCAGTCCGGAACCGGCCATAGCGAGCAGCCCGCCAAGAGACGCGGCGATAAGTCGCTGGGGGTGACGCGTCGGTGCGCTCATCGTTTTCTCCGGGATTGTCGTCGGGTGATAAGGCCGGAGCGCGACATCCGTTCCATACCGTTGCGATGCAGCAAAGCTCGTCCGGAACGGCGCCGGGCCTCGCCATCATACTGCCGATCGCCCGACCGCCATGCCGGAACCGGAGTGCCGGAAGAGGCGAAGCCGACACCGGACGTCGCCGCATCGACAGGCAGTGTGAGACGCCGGATGCTGATGACGCGAGAAGCCTTGCGTTATCAGTAGTTCGGGCCCCGGACCAAGTACCGGCAAGTCAGTCGACGGATGCAGGTCACGACGGGCTGCATCCGTCGCCGCTCCCGGCGAGTATCTGCTGTCAGCACACGCCCCGCAATCGTCAGATCATGTGCGTGCCCCGGCAATTCTTCATGGCTGCCATGCCGTTGTGCGGCGCAGCAATCGTACCTAGTCTGTGGTTTGGGAGGTTCACACCGGATCTCAGGAACCAGACCATGAAGACCATTTTTGCAGCAACCCTCGCCAGCCTTCTCGCAACCGGGGCCATCGCCGGCGAGCTGAAGCCGCTTTCCGGGCAGGGCATCGCGCTCGGCGACGTCACTGGCGCCGCCTATTACACGGTCGAGCCGGACGGCTTCCGCGTCGTCGCGACGATCGCCGATGGCGAGAGCGGCGAGCCGGTCCGTGTCGTCTCCACGCTGGCCGACGGGCAGAGCATCACCATCGCGGTACCCGCCGCCGTGGGCGAGCGCTCGAACGATGTCGTCATCTCGCGGACCGGCGACCGCGTCGACGTCACCCATCGCCCGGCGCCCGACCTCCGGGCGGCAATTTCGCTCGACTGAGACGTACCGGCCGGGCCGAGTCTCTCGGCCCGGCATGGGCTCTGCGGGGCGCGAGCGAGCGTCAGCGGCCGTTTGCCGCTCGCGTCCCGCTCGTCGAGCAGGGTGCGCTTTCCCGGGGCGTGGATCGATGCCATCGTCGTCTCATGGCAAATTTCGAGATTCGCGCTGACGACGCCCTGCTCGTCGTCGACGTCCAGAACGATTTCTGCACCGGCGGCGCCCTTGCGGTAGCTGACGGGGAGGCGGTCGTGCCGATCATCAACGGACTGGCGTCGCTGTTTTCCGTCGTGGTGCTGACCCAGGACTGGCACACGCCGGGGCACGCCTCCTTCGCTTCCACCCATGGCCGCAATCCGTTCGAGACGATCGACCTCGCCTACGGGCCGCAGGTGCTGTGGCCGGATCACTGCGTCATGGGCACGCCGGGCGCGGCGCTCCATGCCGGACTCGTCGTTCCCGCCGCGCAGATGGTCCTGCGCAAGGGGTTCCATCCCGGCGTCGACAGCTATTCGGCATTCCGCGAGGCCGACCGCCGGACGCCCACCGGCCTTGCGGGCTATCTGCGCGAGCGCGGCGCGACCCGCATCTTCATCGCCGGCCTCGCCACCGATTTCTGCGTCTCGTGGACGGCGCAGGATGGGCGGGCCGCCGGATTCGAGGTCGTGGTCGTCGAGGACGCCTGCCGCGCCATCGATCTCGATGGCTCCCTGGAGCGGGCCTGGCAGGACATGCAGGACGAAGGAGTCGTGCGGGCCGCCGCCTCCGGTCTTTCCGTGCCGGCCTGAGTTCGCCGCCGTCCGCAGGGCCGGTCTCGTGCCGCGCGGGATGCCTGCCTATATGAGCGCCAGACGGCCCTCGGGCGGACCGACGAGCCATCAGGCCTCGCCCGCGCCGCCGAGCGGACCTTCAAATTCCCCGTGCCGCGAGGCGCGGGATACAGCCAGGAGCCCAGCATGGACGCCAAGACCTATCCCTTCACCCGCACCGATGCCGAGTGGCGCGCCGTGCTGACGCCCGAGCAGTACGCGGTCATGCGCGGCCACGGCACCGAACGCCCGGGCAGCTGCGCGCTGCTGCACGAGAAGCGCCCGGGCATGTTCACCTGCGCCGGCTGCGGCCAGCCGCTCTTCGTGGCGGGGCGGAAATTCGAGAGCGGCACGGGCTGGCCGAGCTTCGACACGCCGGTGGAAGGCGCCGTCGAGACAACCGAGGACCGCAGCCACGGCATGGTCCGCACCGAGTGCCACTGCAGCAACTGCGGCAGCCATCTCGGCCACGTCTTCCCGGACGGGCCGCCGCCGACGGGCTTGCGCTACTGCATCAACGGCGTGGCGATGAATTTCGAGCCCGACCAGGGCTGACGGTGATCGGGGAGGGGCGACCGGCTTCTCCCCGCCACACGGCAGGCCAAGGCCAGCTCAGCTGATTGCCCGCCTCTTCAGCCTTCCTGGAACGCCGCGACGAAGGCCGGCGCGGCTTCGGCCACCGCCGCGAGCGAGTAGCCGCCCTCCTGGACGACCACCGTCGGCAGGTTCACGCCACGGAGCAGGCGGCCGAGCGACGGGTAGGCGGCGGTGGTGACGGCGAGCTTCGACAGCGGGTCGTCGCGATGCGCGTCCCAGCCGGCCGAGATCACCAGCGCCTCTGCGCCGAATCGGCTGACGGCGTCCGCCAGCGTGCCGACCGCCGCGACGAAGGCGGCATCGCCGGTGCCCGGCGCCAGCGGCAGGTTGAGGTTGAAACCTTCGCCTGCGTCCACGCCCCGTTCCTCGGCATAGCCGAAGAAATGCGGGTAGTACGAGGACGGGTCGGTGTGGGTCGACCCGACGAAGACGTCGTCCCGGTCATAGAAGATCGCCTGCGAGCCGTCGCCGTGATGCGTGTCGAAGTCGATGATGGCGACGCGCTTGTAGCGCCCGCGCAGCAGCTGCGCGGCGATGGCGGCATTGTTGAAGAAGCAGAAGCCGTTGGCACGATCCGGATAGGCGTGGTGGCCGGGCGGCCGGGAAAGCGCGTAGGCGGCCGGCGCGCCGTCCAGCACCGCCTGCGCCGCCGCCGCCGCGGTGGCCGCCGAGGCGAGCGCCGCGCCGAACGTGCCTTCCGTCATCGCGCAGGAGAGATCGCCGATATACCAGCCGGCCTGGCCGAGTATGCCGGTCGTCCGGGGGCGCGGCCGGGCGCCCAGCTGCGTCGCGCCCGAAAAATACGGATGAACGTTCGGCAGGACCTCCGGCCCGGCATTGGGCAGCGCCTGGAACCGCGCGAAGGCCGACTCGAGGAATTCGACATAGTGGTCCGCATGGACCGCCAGGATCGCAGCCCGATCGATCGGCGCCGGCCGCTCCGGCTCGATCCCGAGCCGGCCGAGCGAGGCGATCAGCGTCTCTCCGCGCTCGGGGTTCTCAAGCGGCCGGATGAGCCGGCCATGGACGCCGTATTGGGTGGGCCGATGAGCAAGCTGCTCGGGGGAGAAGAACAGGCGCATGCGGGTCGGCCTCTGCGGATACGGATGACTGGCTGGGGTCGCGGCGGGCGGCGGCCGCTGACGACCAGGGCGAACTTGCCGCGGTACGGTCCTTGAGTCGCCGGCCCGTGGCAAGTCGCACTGCCGACTGTCAGCGGCGAGAAGCCAGGTTCATTGTCCGGATGACGCCGTCGGCACTAGTCGAAGGTCCGGCCATTCCAGCGGACGGAGCCTTGGGTGCCGCCATGGGCGTACATCGAGATGTCGGGGACGTCGCCCGGACCGGCGGTGACGCCACCGCCAAGCATTTCCAGGACGGGCTGGAGCAGCGTCCCGCGCCGGACATAGAAATGCACCGAACAGACCTGCATCCCGCAGAACAGGCTGCGCCCCGAAACGCCACCGCCGGCGCAGGTGATCGCCTCGTGCGCGATGATCAGGTCTGCCGCCCCGTCGCCGGTGAGGTCGCGCTCGATGACCCCGCTTGGCTCGATCGTGCCGCGGCCGCCATCGCACGCTTCCGCGATCTGCTCGGCCACCAGATACTCGGCCGCCCGCGACCGGGCTTCGGCGGACGCCGTCATGGCGAGAAGGGCGGCGAGGGGGACAAGGGTAAGCTTCATAGGCCGGCCCAACGATAGTTGCGGAGATTGTCATGCTGCCGTCTTCGCGCAGCGCTTACGAGCAACCTCTCCCCGCCCTTGCGCAAGCGGGACTGCTCGGCTTTCGTGCCGTCGCGACGAAGCGCACGCATGGTGAGGGGTGAACCGATGAATGGGTATCTGCGGAAGCCGACGAGAGCGCAGCGATAATGGCGGCCAGCGAACACGCTGCCGCCACCGGACAGGTCCACCCGGGCTCGCCGCTCGAAGTCTTCCGGGTCTTCCTGCTGCTCGGCCTGACATCCTTCGGCGGACCGGTGGCTCATATCGGTTATTTCCGCGAGGCCTTCGTCAGCCGCCGGCAGTGGATCGGCGACCGGGCCTATGCCGATCTGGTGGCGCTGTGCCAGTTCCTGCCGGGCCCGGCCTCGAGCCAGGTGGGCATGGCGATCGGGCTGCAGCGGGCCGGCTATCTCGGCCTGCTGGCGGCCTGGACGGCTTTCACCCTGCCATCGGCGATCCTGCTCGTCGCCTTCGCCTACGGCGCAGCGGCGCTCGGCGCGGACGGCGGCTCGGGCTGGATCGACGGGCTGAAGGCGGCGGCCGTGGCCGTCGTCGCGCATGCCGTGCTCGGCATGGCCCGGAGCCTGACGCCGGATCGCGAGCGCGCGGCCATCGCCGTCGCCGGCATGGTGCTCGCGCTGCTGATCCCGACGGCCTGGGGCCAGGTGCTGGTCATCGCCATCGGCGCCGTGCTCGGGCTCGCCTCGCTGCGCGGCATCGCGCCGGGGACGGGCGATTTCGGCGGGCTGGCGGTTCCCGTCAGCCGGACGGCGGCCCTCGGCGCGCTGGCGCTGTTTGCCGCGCTGCTGCTCGTCCTGCCGATCCTTGCGGCGGGGACCGGCAATGGCGCCGTGACGCTGTTCGACGGCTTCTACCGCGCCGGCGCACTGGTGTTCGGCGGCGGCCACGTGGTCCTGCCGCTGCTGCAGGCGGAAGTCGTCGACCCGGGCCTCGTCTCGCGCGAGGCGTTCCTGGCGGGCTATGGCGCGGCGCAGGCGGTGCCGGGCCCGCTGTTCTCCTTCGCCGCCTATCTCGGCGCGGTGATGAATGCGCCGCCGACGGGCATCGCGGGCGCGGCGATCGCGCTGGTCGCGATCTTCCTGCCGTCGGCGCTGCTGATCGTCGGCGCCCTGCGGTTCTGGGAGGGGCTGCGCAGCGCGCCGCTGTCGCAGCGCGCGCTCGCGGGGGTCAACGCTGCCGTGGTGGGGCTCCTGGCCGCGGCGCTCTACGACCCGGTCTTCACCGAAGGCATCACCTCGCCGGGCACCATGGCGATCGCCGCCGTCGCCTTCGTCCTGCTGGCCGCCTGGCGGGTGCCGGCATGGGCGGTGGTCGTGGCGGCCGGCCTCGCCGGCTTCGTCGCGCTCTGACGCCTCACCTCATTCCGCCGGGCTCGCCTCCAGATCGGACCGCTCCGGCGGCGCCTCGCGGCGTCGGCTGCCGAACAGCCCCCGCAGCACCACGAAGAACACCGGGGTGAGGAACAGGCCGAAGAAGGTGACGCCGAGCATGCCGGAGAAGACGGCGGTGCCGAGCGACTGGCGCATCTCCGCGCCCGGGCCGGTGGCGATGACCAGCGGCACCACGCCGAGGATGAAGGCGAAGGCGGTCATCAGGATCGGCCGCAGCCGCAGCCGGCAGGCTTCGACCACGGCGTCGACGGCGTTGGCGCCGGCTTCCTCCGCCTGCCGCGCGAACTCGACGATCAGGATGGCGTTCTTGGCGGCCAGGCCGATCAGCACGATCAGGCCGATCTGGGTGAGGATGTTGTTGTCGAAGCCGCGATAGGCGACGCCGAGCAGCCCGGCGAGGACCGCGAGCGGCACGATCAGGATGATCGCCAGCGGCAGCGTCCAGCTCTCGTATTGCGCCGACAGGGCGAGGAAGACGAACAGCACCGACAGGCCGAAGATGAAGATCGCCGTGTTGCCGGTCTGGCGCTCCTGATAGGCGAGTTCGGTCCACTCGAAGGTGGTGCCCTGCGGCAGGATGTTGCGGGCGACGGTCTCCATGCTGTCGAGCGCCTGGCCGGTCGAGACGCCGGGGGCCGGATTGCCCTGGATCGGGATCGATACGTACATGTTGTAGCGCTGCACCAGCGCCGGGCCGGTGACGTCGCGGATCTCGACCAGCGTGCCGAGCGGCACCAGCGCGCCGGAGGCCGAGCGAACCTTCAGGCGCAGGATGTCCTCCCGCTCGACGCGGAAGCGCTCGTCGGCCTGCGCCCGCACTTGATAGACCCGGCCGAACGCATTGAAGTCGTTGACGTATGACGCGCCGAGGTTGATCGACAGCGTCTCGAAGATGTTGGGGATCGGCACGTCCAGCATGCGGGCCTTGTCGCGGTCGATCTCCAGATAGAGCTGCGGGCTGGAGGCGGAGAACGTCGTGAAGACGCCGGCCAGCCCCGGCGTCTGGTTGGCCGCTCCGACGATTTCCTGCGCGAGCCCGGTGATCGCCCGCACGTCGGAACTGTTGAGTTCCTCGACCTGCATCCTGAAGCCGCCACCATTGCCGACGCCGCGGATCGACGGGGGCGGGATGGCGATGATGAAGGCCTCCTGGATCTCCTGGAGACGTCCGAACAGCGAGCCGATGACGGCGTCCGCTCCCAGGCCTTCCTCTCCGCGCTGCTCGAAACTGTCGAAGGCGGCGAAGATCACGCCGGCGTTGGACGCATTGGTGAACGTTGCGCCGGAGAAGCCGGAGAAGGCGACGGCGTTGGCAACCCCAGGTGTCGCTTCGATGATCTCGGAGGCACGGCGCACCACGGCGTCCGTACGGGCAAGCGAGGCACCCTCCGGCAACTGGATGACGGTGATGGCGTAACCCTGATCGAGCGTCGGGATGAAGCCGCGCGGTACCGTCGTCGCCATGTGGTAGGTGGCGTAGAGCAGGCCCGCGAAGATCAGCAGCATGGCGGCGAGCGCGACCCGGGTGCCGACCAGGAAGCGCACCGCCCTGGCATAGCCGTTCGCCATGCGGTCGAACCCCCGGTTGAAGCCATTGGCAAGGCTGCTGCCGAACCGCGCAATACGGGATCGCGGTGGCTGGTGGTCGTGCGACTTCAGCAGGATCCCGGCCAGCGCCGGCGAGAGGGTGAGCGAGTTCAAGGCCGAGATCGCCGTCGCCACCGCGATCGTCACCGCGAACTGCAGGTAGAATTGCCCCGATATGCCGGGGATGAAAGCCGTCGGGACGAACACCGCGATCAGCACCAGCGAGATGGCGATGACGGCGGTGCCGACCTCGTCCATGGTCTGGTGCGCCGCCTGCTTCGGCGTCATGCCCTCGGCAATATTGCGCTCGACATTCTCGACCACGACGATGGCGTCGTCGACGACGATGCCGATCGCCAGCACGAGGCCGAACAGCGTCAGCATGTTGAGCGAGAATCCGAAGGCGAGCAGCAGCGCGAAGGTCCCGATGAGGGACACCGGGATCGCGACGATCGGAATCAACGCCGTGCGCCACGACTGGAGGAACACGATGATGACGACGACCACCAGGATGATGGCCTCGAAAATCGTCTTGTAGACCTCGTTGATCGACTCCGAGATGAATTCCGTCGGATTGTAGACGATCTGGTAGGCGAGCCCGGGCGGGAAGTCCGCCGACAGCCGCTCCATCGTGGCAATGACCTCTTCAGAGGTGGCGAGGGCATTGGTGCCCGGCCGCTGGAAGATCGCCAGTGCCACCGCCGGCTGGCCGTTGAGATAGCTGTTGGTGACGTAGTCGCGCGCGCCGAGCTCGATCCGCGCGACGTCCTGCAGCTCGATCAGCCGTCCGTCCGACGTCGACTTGACGATCACGTAGCGAAATTCCCGCGCGTCCTCGAAACGGCCCTGCGTCGTCACCGTGTACTGGAAGGCGTTCTCGCCGTCGTTCGGCGGTGCTCCGATCGCGCCGCCGGAAACCTGGACGTTCTGGTCGCGCAGCGACTGGACGACGTCGCCGGCGGTCATGCCGTAGGACGACAGCTTGTCCGGATCGAGCCATATCCGCAGCGAGTACTCGCGCTCGCCGAAGATGATCAGGTCGCCGACGCCGTCGAGCCGGAGCAGGGCATCGCGGACGCGCGAACGGGCATAGTTCGACGTGTAGAGCTGGTCGTAGCTGCCGTTGGGGGACAGCATGTGGACGACCATCATCAGATCCGGCGAACTCTTCAAGGTCGTCACGCCGATCCGGCGGACCTCTTCGGGCAGACGTGGTTCCGCCACCGCGACGCGGTTCTGGACCAGCACCTGCGCCTCGTCCAGGTCGGTGCCAAGCCGGAACGTGATCGTCAGGCTCATCGCCCCGTCGCTCGTCGAGTACGAGGACATGTAGAGCATGTTCTCGACGCCGTTGATCTCCTGCTCGATGGGCGTTGCCACGGTGTTGGCGACGGTCTCGGCGTCGGCGCCGGTATATTGTGCGCGCACCACCACCGTCGGCGGCGCGATCTCCGGATACTGCGCCACCGGAAGCTGCGTGTAGGAGATGCCGCCGATGATCAGCAGCAGCAGCGAGATGACGCTGGCGAAGATCGGCCGGTCGACGAAGAAGTGCGCGAACCTCATTCCTCGCCCTCGGCAACGCGTTCCGGCGGCAGCGTTTCCGGCTGCGGATCGACCGTGATGTTCGGCCGCACGCGCATCAGCCCGTTGACGACGATGGTCTCGTCGCCGGTCAGGCCCGAGCGCACGACGCGGTAGCCGTAGAGGCGCGGGCCGGTGCGCACCGGCTTGGCGGATACCGTGTTGTCCTCCGCCACCACGTAGACGATGCGGCGGTCCTGGTCCGCGCCGATCGCCTCGTCGGGCACCAGGATGCCCTGGTGCGGCAGCGAGCCCGGCACGTTGACCCGGCCGAAAAGGCCCGGCAAGACCTTGAGGTCGGGGTTGGGGAAGCGGGCCCGCACCCGCATCGTGCCGGTCTCCCGGTCGATGCGGTTCTCGGCGAAGTTCAGCTCGCCCGAGATCGCATCGAGGTCGCCGTCGGGGAGATGCACCGTCACGGGTAGCCCGCCGGCGCCCTCCTGGAGATTGCCGCCCCGCTGGGCGGCGTCGCGCGAGTAGGCGAGGAATTCCCGCTCGTCGATGTCGAAATAGAAGTCGATCGGATCCAGCGAGACGATGCTGGTCAGGATCGTCTGGTCGGCCTGGACGAGATTGCCGACGGAGACCAGGCGCCGGTCGATGCGCCCGGCGATCGGGGCGGTGATCTCGGTGTATTCGAGGTCGAGCTGCGCGGCCGCGACGGCGGTCTTGGCGCCTTCGTGGCTCGCCTGCGCCGCCAGGAATTCGCGCCGCCGGTCGTCGACCGTGGAGACGGGAATATTGCCGGATTTCGACAGTTCCTCGGCCCGCCGGTACTGGCTTTCGGCGAAGTCGAGCGAGGTCTCGGACACCGCCAGCTGCGACTGCGCCTGCTCCAGGGCGAACTGGAATGGGCGCTGGTCGATGGTGAAGAGCGGATCGCCGACCTTCACCAGGGCGCCGTCGCGGAAATGCACCTTGTCGAGATAGCCGCCCACACGGGCGCGGATCGACACCGCATCGACCGCCTCGAAGCGGCCGATGAACTCGTCGTCCTCGACGATCTCCCGCACGATCGGCTTGGCCACCGTCACCGGTGGCGGCGGCGCGCCCGGCGCCTGAGCGGCGGCCGGGAGTGCGAGGATCGATAGAAGCAGGGAAGTGGCAAGGACCGAAAGCAACGAGCGGCCCGTGCTGCCGCGCTGACAAGCGTTCATGATGAGGCACCCGGAACCCGGAAGGATGACTGCGGCAACGCACCAAGCCGAATGTATCCACCCCGCGGTTACTGTCACAAGTGCCGAAACGTGAACGCGGCGTCAAACTTCGTCGCCCGGCGGAATATTCGTGGCGCGATCGGCGCGGCGGCCCGCCGCAGGCCGGCATGGGTCGCGCCTGCCGACTTCGCCGCCGGCACCGGATCGACATCGGGCTGGCGCGGGGCTATCTCGGCGAGGCCGCCGGTTCCGCCTGGGAGCGGGCAACTTCCATGGGTGCCCCTTGAACGACCCTGCTGCCGTCGTCGACTGCCTGATCGTCGGGGGAGGCCCTGCCGGGCTGACCGCGGCGCTCTACCTCAAGCGCTTCCGCCGGTCGGTCCTGCTCGTCGACGGTGGCGAGAGCCGCGCCGCCTGGATCCCCGAGAGCCACAACATCCCGTTCTTTTCGAGCGGCATATCCGGCAAGCAGATCCTCGCGCGCGAACGCGAGCACGCGGCCCGCTACGACGTCGTCGCCGAGACAGCGCGCGTGACGGCGATCGCCAAGTCAGATGGCGGCTTCGTCGCGACCATCGAATCGCCCGACGGCGCCGTCCGCGACGTGTCGGCCCGTCGGGTGGTTTTGGCCACCGGTGCCGTGGACGTCGAGCCGGACCTGCCGGATGTGCCCGACGCCGTGCGCCGCGGCCTGGTGCGCTATTGCCCGATCTGCGACGGCTACGAGGCGATCGGCAAGCGCGTCGCCGTCATCGCCAGGGGCGATCACGGGGTGGGGGAGGCGATCTTCATCCGCCGCACCTACAGCGACGACGTCACGCTGCTGACGCTCGGGGAAGAGCTCGATCTGCAGCCGGACCAGGCCGAGGACCTGCGCGAGAAGGGGGTGACGATCGTGGAGGATCCCATCGTCGCCCTCGACCACAAGGGCGACGCGATCGGCGCGCTGCGCACCGCGCAGCAGGAGCTGCGGTTCGATATCCTCTATTCCGCCCTCGGCCTGCGCTATCGCTCGGAGCTCGGGCTCGCCCTCGGGGCCCGGCACGACGAGCGCAACGCGCTCTGGGTCGACGAGCACTGCCAGACCAGCGTCAAGGGGCTCTATGCCATCGGTGACGTCGTCATCGGCCTCGACCAGATCGTCGTCGGGATGGGCCAGGCCGCCTATGCGGCGACGCACATCCACAATCGCTGCGAATACCCCACCGACGACGAGTGATCCGCGCAAGTGTCCGGCTCGGTCGGGCCCGCCGACGGCGGGTTCAGCTGCCCGGCTTGTTCTCGCGTCCGACCAGCGTCGCGACCTCGCTGAAGGTCGGCAGCGGGCCGGCGTCGCAAAGCCGGTTGGCGACGCGCAGGTAGCGGATCGGGAACAGCACCGCCTCGCGGTTCGATCCCGAAAGTTCGGTGGGACGGCGCGGATCGGCGCCCGCGACGCTCTCGGCCCCGGCGAGGGCCCGGTCGATCTCGTCGGCGGTGAGGATCTGCTTCTCCCTCAGAGCGCACAGCACCGACTGCACGGCCGTGTAGAGCCCCTCGAGCTGCAGGTTGGCGGTGTTCATCTGGGCGTTGCCTCCGGGTGATCCAGCCGCATCGGCGGTCCTTGAGCAACTGGCGTCCGACGGACCGCAGTCCAGTGCGCGGGCGCGTCCGAAACCGGAACGGCGGCCCGGCGACGCCCATGCGGCATTGCGGCAGAGCGCGGTCCGGGCTTTGCTGGGGCGCAGCAAATCGCAGGAGAACACCGGTGGAATCAGTCAAGCGCAACATCATTGCCGGCATCCTGACGCTGATCCCGGTGGTGGTGACGATCTGGATCCTCAACCTCGTGATCACCACGCTGATCGGCTTCGGCCGGCCGATGGTTCTCGGGCTGGCATTCTGGGCGCAATCCTACTCGCCGCCCGTCGCCAACCTGCTGCGCGCCGACGTCTTCCAGTCGGTGCTCGCCCTGGCGCTCGTGCTGGTCGGCCTCTACGTGCTCGGGGCGCTGACCCAGGCGGTCCTCGGGCGGAAGGTGATTTCGCTGGTCAACCGCACGATCGAGCGCCTTCCCTTCGTGCGCAGCCTCTACAGCTCGGTCCGCCGGATGCTGGAAGTGTTCCAGTCGACCGAGACCAGCATGCAGCGGGTGGTGCTGATCCGCTTTCCCAATCCCGGCATGCGCACCCTCGGCTTCGTCACCCGCACCTTTGCCGATGCCGGCGATCCGGAACGGCTGCTGGCCGCCGTCTACGTGCCGACGGCGCCGAACCCGACCTCGGGCTTCATCGAGATCGTCCCGGTGGACGACCTGACCTATGTCGACTGGACGGCCGACGAGGCGATGCAGTTTGTGGTGTCGGCCGGCGCCACGGCGCCCGAGCGCGTGCCTTTCAGCGGAACCGGCGCCGAGCCCGTCACGCTGCCCTGACCGCGGCGGATCGTTTCGCCGCCGGCCGCGCCCTGGCGCTCACACCTAAATTTCAGGCGACGGGTGCCGACGTGCTGCGCACCACGACCTTGGCGCCGACGGGAACCCGGGTCTCGAGGTCGATGACGTCCTGGTTGAACATCCGGATGCAGCCGGACGACACCGAGCGGCCGATCGTCGCCGGCTCGTTGGTGCCGTGGATGCGGTAATAGGTGTCGCGGCCGCCGCGGTAGAGATAGAGGGCGCGCGCTCCGAGCGGGTTGCCGAGCCCGCCCTCAAGGCCGCCGGCATAGGGGCCGAAGCGGTCGGGCTCGCGCTTCAGCATGTTGGCAGTCGGCGTCCAGCCCGGCCATTCCGCCTTGCGGGCGATCGTGGCGTTGCCGGCGAAGGCGAAGCCGGCCTTGCCGACGCCGACGCGGTAGCGCATCGCCTTGCCGTTCTCCTCGACGAGATAGAGGAAGTGCGCGGCCGGATCGACGACGATGGTCCCCGGCGCTTCCGGGCCAGTGAAGTCGACCAGCTGGCGGACGTTCTCGTCGGTGAGATGCGCGGCGGGGATGGCCGGGATGGTGCGGCCATGATCCTCGAACGCGGCATAGCGGGGGTCGCCGACGAGGCCCGGGGCGGCATAGCCGAGGACGGCACGCGGGCCGCTGGCGATGGTCGAGCAGCCGGCCATCGACAGAAGCGTCAGGGCGACCAGTCCGGTGCGGGGGATGCTGCTGAAGATCATGTCCGACTCCGCCTTGGCGCTATCGAGGTTTCCGGTTTGTCCGCTTGCGGGTCCGAACCGCGGCGAGCCGGCTCTCCGGCTGCGACGGCAAGAGCGCCGCTCGACGATGTGAGCCCGCCCGGCCCCGCTCCTCAATTCGCCGGGATATGGTCGATTTCGCGATCAGGCCCGCTGATGATCGCCGAAAGTCCCGCCCGACGTTGCAAAGAAGCCGGGCTGTTGTCGCAGCGCAACGCTTTTGCGGGCGTCGCGCCGCGAACGACGCCCCGACCCCGCGGCCCGACCACTCTGGTCGCACCGCGGGGCGCATTTCGGGTAAGGCCGATGATCAGACCGCCATCGGCGCCGCGCGGGACGGCATCACCACGATGGGCGTGCCGTCCGGCACGCGGTCGTAGAGGTCGATGACGTCCTGGTTGAGCAGCCGGATGCAGCCCGACGAGACGGCGCGGCCGATCGACCATTCCTGGTGCGTGCCGTGCAGGCGGTAGAGCGTGTCCTTGCCGTCCTGGAAGATGTAGAGCGCCCGGGCGCTCAGCGGGTTGGTCAGGCTGGGCGGCATGCCGCCATTGGCGATCGAGTAGGGCTCGAGTTCCGGCTGGCGTGCCACCATCTCGTTGGGCGGAGTCCATTTCGGCCATTTGCGCTTGTACTGGACGCGCGCGCGGCCCGACCAGGAGAAGCCCTCGCGGCCGACGCCGATGCCGTAGCGCATCGCCGAGCCATCGGTCTGGGTGAAGTAGAGATATTTCGCGTCGGTATCGACGACCAGCGTGCCGGGCGGCTCGTTGGTGGTGTTGGGCACCTCGGTGCGCCAGAACGCCGGATCGACTTTCGATACGTCGACCGCCGGCACGAAGAACTGCTCGTTCGGCAGGGCGTCGTACATCATCGGGCGGGGTGGCGTCGGCGGCGCGACCGCCGGGCTCGGCGCGACCATCTCGGTGCGCGGCGTGCTCACGCAGCCCGACAGCGCCAGGGTCGACAGGCCGAGCAGAAGGTGGCGCCGGGAGAGGGCGCTGGTACGGAAGGACAAGGAAGAGGACTCCTGCAATGCAATCGGCGCGGACGCCGATCGCGCCGTCGGGCAGGGAGCCCGACTCGTTGGCGATCATGCCCCTCAGTCGTTACCAATGTTGTCGCGCAGAGGGCGGCGCCGTGTCCCTGCGGCCACGGTGCGTCGCAGAAGCGCCTCAGGCCGCGCCGCCGTCGTTGCTGGGCCGCGCCATCACCAGGGCGTGAGCGACATCAGCCCGCCCGCGACGGTGTGATATCCCGCCTTGCTCGCGGCAGCGACACGCGAAGCGGCCGCCTCGACGAAGCCGGATCCCTGGCTCGATGCCGAAGTACTCTGCACCGCTTCGCCGATATATCCTGCGGACTGAGCGACGCGTGCGACAGCCGGCGCCGGAGCCGGCGCTTCGGCGGGGCTGCGGTTGGCGGCGATGAGCGGATCCCGCGACTCGCAGAGCGGCATGCACGCATCGAACAGCATCACGTCGCGGGGAGGCGGGGCCAGTTCGACGGCCCGGACGTCCCGCGAGGCAGCAGGCGCCGTCCCTGTCTCGACCGCCAGCGCGGGCAATCTTTCAGCCTTGCCGCTCGCTGCCCGAGGCACGGCTTGCAGGGGTGCCGGCATCTCGGCGACGCCCGGCTCCGGAGCGGCGGGCGAGGCCTCCGGCACATACATCTCGCCGCCCAGCGGCCACGGTAGTACGATGGCTGGCGGATCGATCTGCACCGCAAGGTTCAGCCCCGCCATCACGGTTCCGAATATCAGCGTCTGGATCGCCAGCCGGCGCCCGAGATCCTTTATCGTTCCGAGCGTCAAGCGTCCCATCACGAGTCCCTCCTGTCGATTCACTGGAGGGATGCTAGAATTTCCGTGGGGTCGATTTCCGGCCTTCACGTTAAGATATGTAAAGGACGATGCTTCTTCCCGACGCGCTGGCCTGAGGGCGGGACGGCCATCGCGCTCCGGTGGACCGTCTTCTGCCACGGCGCCTAGCGCAGCGCCTTCTCCAGCTCGGCCTTGGACATCTTGGAACGTCCGGCAATGTCGCGCCGCCTGGCCTCCGCATAGAGATCGGCCTTGCTCGCCGCCCCGCCGCGATCCCGGGCGGTCTTTTTCGCGATGTCTTTCGGCTGGGCGGAGAACTGGCGGCCCTTGCGGGTGTCGCGCCTCTTCTTGTCGCTGGTGCGCTTGTATTCGGCGTCGCTCAGATGCGCGCGGGCCTTCTTCGGCAGATAGCGCTCGCCGCTCTTGCCGCTCTTCGCCCCCGACTTCGTGCCCCAGTCCTCGTCGGTCCATTGCTGCAGGCTGTTGTCTTCGGCCTTCCGGCCGACATAGCCGCCGCCGGCCGCCTGGTATTCATGGGTCGCCAGCTGCGCCTTGCGCGCCGACCACTGTCCGGGCTTGCCGCCCTTGGACCCCTTCGTGACCTTCGCCTTCACCTTCTCCCAGAGCTTCGGATCGCTCTTCTCCGCCGTCTCCGCCATCGGTTTCCTCCGCGTCGCGTGCTCCCGTGTAGAACGGCGGGAGGGCGGGGAAGGATGCCGGGGGAACGGCGCCAGGATATTTCGGCAGGGTATTCCGTTTTGGCGGTCTCTCTTGGCTCAGATCCGTTTGATTCCAGTGTATTCGACCATACGGCCATCGACGAGGCGGATGGCGGCCCTCAGGCCACGTTTCCCGGCAACGGTGAAGACCATCCTGTCTGCCGTCTGTTCCTTGAGCTTCAGCAGGTTGCCGTCGCGATCTGCGATCAGATCGCTCTCGAAGTCGCTGTCGCGGAGTCCCGCGTAAGCTAGAAACCGCGCGTTCTCAGCTGCGATTTCGATGGCCGCCTTTCGGTGCGACCTACTTCGGATACCCCAAACGTTACCGATGAGAACGCATACCGAGCCGAAGCCGACGACGGCGATTCCGAGTAGCGGATTTTGGCCATCACCGTTCGCGATGGAAGCAGTGAATGTCAGCCCGAACAGGCCCACGCTGATGAGGACAAGCGACCCGATGACATTGACGAAAAAGAAATATGCCGAGGATCGACCAATCCCGAGATACAGGTTCCGAAACCCGAACACGAGGCAGAAAATTACTATGAGTATCAAGATCAGCGGGTTCTTCTTGGTAGCCTGATACGCGTCTCGCCCAAAGCTTCCGCCGAAGCCGTAGGTGGCAGAGCGTATCAGGTCATCAATCACGTTCGTCGGTCCGACCACGAGAAACCCAAGCTGCCGAGGGCTTGGGCGGCTTGGCCGTGCAAACCCACAAGGTCGCCCCGACGATGAGGACGGGGAGGACAATGAGCTTGATTAAGTAAGCAACGGCGATGGCAACCGATGCCTCAAAGAGCTGCGTCGCCAATTGAAGCCCTTCAGTCACCATCCGGGCATTGCCTTTTATTCTTTCAGGAATCGCTTGAGCCAAGCCACCGACTGCCGATGCGGCGTTGCCTATAGCTTCAGTGGATTCTTCGTATGCATCGCCAATTCCGCTTAGCGCTCTGCTGAAAATCCCGGGAGCATCTTCGTCCGGTAAAGATCTGGCCTGGTCAGTTTCGATGGCAGCTCCAGGCTCGGGGACTAACGGCAGATCCAGGGGAAGATCACTGCCGAATGCATCGTCCAGTTTGCCAAAAACGACGCTTGCCTGGTTCCACGCTTGCGCAGTCAGTTGGTCACCCGCCAAGAACGCAACTGAGAACGCCGCCGGCACTATGAGTGCAGCGATCATCGCAACAGCGATTCCGCGGCTCAAAAAGCCCATGAGGACTGGAGCGCGGTACCGTTGTGGAAGCATTCTCAACATGAGCAGGCTCCCGGCGAGTACGACAAGCAAGCCCGCCCCGACGGTCGCTGCGGGCATTATGATGACGCTCAACACGCCTGAGACAAGGACTATCACGAAGAGGAGATCTGCCAGTCTCTCGATTGTGTCGGTTACCGGTTCCAATGCTCTTCCGGGACTGGCTGTGACGCTGGCCACTACGCTCGATGCTTGAACGTCGACGTCTTTTGCAATGCTCATCACTGAGTTTGCAACCCTAAGGGTCGCGTATAGCGTAATAGCGCTCGCGGTTACCTGCGTATTGTAGCGACTGGCATTCTCAGCAAACGGATTGAAGAATAAAAGGAGTGCGCCGACGAGCAAAACACCGATAACCGGTGCCGACGTTCTAAACTGTGTCTTGCGCAAGGAGGGTGTCTGGACGGGTCCGATTTCATTCATGAGAATATTCCATCGCCTTCACATCCTCCTGAGTTGAAAGCGGTGTCATTGAGTTTGAGTCGACCCGAGGAGTACGCGGAGGACCGGCCGCGAAAGGTGATCCTGCTCGCCCCAGTTTACCGCGCGCCTGAGCGGCGCGCAGTTTAATACCGTGAGGAGTGACGGCCTTCTGTAGACCGCCACCCGCTTTCGCGTCCTCAGCTACATCCGCTCGTCGAGCCGCAGGTGTCGCACTTCAGGCAGGTGCCGTTCCGCACCATGGTGAAGTTGCCGCATTCCGAGCAGCTTTCGCCGGTGTAGCCCTTCATCATCGCGATGGTCCGGCGTTCGGCGCTGGAGACGTTGGGCGAGGTGCCCTGCGCGACGTTCGCCGTGTCCCGGTCGCTGGCCGGGAAGGCCAGCGGCTGGTCGAACAGGCCCTGCGCCGGGGTGGCGTCGGCGATCGGTGCCGGCTCGTCGATCGGCGCCTGCTCGTAGTCGCGCTTGAACGCCGTGGCGCCGGCCGTGACGGCTGCGACCGGCCCGCGGGCGGCGGTCGCCGCCGGGGCGCGGACGCTGCCGGCGGTGGTCGCCGGGCGGCCGGCCGTGTTGGCCGCCGTCACGACAGCCTTCACGCTCGCCACCGGAGCCGCGCCACCGGCCGAGCCCTGCGGCTCGCTCGAGGACACCAGCCGGAAGCGCGACGTCTGGCCGCGCACCATGCCGTGCGACACCGGCATCGGCGCCGGCTTGTCGCCATCGACGCCGCGGCCGATGGTCGAGGCACCGAAATCCTCCGGCTGCACATGCGCCAGGTCGTGACGGTCGAGATAGGAGACCGCCAGCTCGCGGAAGATGTAGTCGAGGATCGACGTGGCGTTCTTGATCGCCTCGTTGCCCTGGACCATGCCGGCCGGCTCGAAGCGGGTGAAGGTGAACGCCTCGACATATTCGTCGAGCGGCACGCCGAACTGCAGGCCGAGCGAGATGGCGATGGCGAAATTGTTCATCATCGCGCGGAAGGCGGCGCCTTCCTTGTGCATGTCGATGAAGATCTCGCCGAGCCTTCCGTCGTCGAACTCGCCGGTGCGCAGATACACCTTGTGGCCGCCGACAATGGCCTTCTGGGTGTAGCCCTTGCGCCGGTTCGGCAGCTTCTCGCGGTCGCGCACCACCTTCTCGACGATCCGCTCGACGATGCGCTCGGCCACCTGCGCGGCCTGGGCAACGGGCGGCGCGGCGATCAGCGCGGCCGTCGCCATCTCGACGACGTCCTCGTCCTCGTCATCCTCGTCGGCGATCAGCGAGGCGTTGAGCGGCTGCGACAGCTTCGAGCCGTCGCGGTAGAGGGCGTTGGCCTTCAGCGCCAGCTTCCACGACAGCATGTAGGCGGCGTTGCAGTCCTCGACCGTCGCGTCGTTCGGCATGTTGATGGTCTTGGAGATCGCCCCCGAGATGAACGGCTGCGCCGCCGCCATCATGCGGATGTGGCTTTCCACCGAGAGGTAGCGCTTGCCGATCCGCCCGCACGGATTGGCGCAGTCGAACACCGGCAGGTGCTCGTCCTTGAGGAAGGGCGCGCCTTCCAGCGTCATCGCGCCGCAGACATGGATGTTGGCGGCGTCAATGTCCTTGCGGCTGAAGCCGAGCGCCGGCAGCATCTCGAACGAGAAGTCGTTCAGCTCGGCATCGGTGAAGCCCAGCACGTCGCGGCAGAATTCCTCGCCGAGCGTGAACTTGTTGAAGACGAACTTGATGTCGAAGGCCGCGCCCAGCGCCGCGTTGAGGCTCTCGATCTGCGCGTCGCCGAAGCCCTTCGTCCGCAACGACGACGGGTTGACCGCCGGCGCCTGGTTGAGATTGCCGTGGCCGACCGCATAGGCCTCGATCTCGGCGATCTGGCTCTCCGAATAGCCGAGCGTGCGCAGCGCGTCCGGCACCGCCCGGTTGATGATCTTGAAGTAGCCGCCGCCGGCGAGCTTCTTGAACTTCACCAGCGCGAAGTCGGGCTCGATGCCGGTGGTGTCGCAGTCCATGACCAGGCCGATCGTGCCGGTGGGCGCGATGACCGAGACCTGGGCGTTGCGGAAGCCGTTCTTCGAGCCGAGCTCGACGGCTTCGGTCCAGGCCGCCTTGGCGCGGCCGGAGAGGCGCTTGTCCTTCACCGAGGCGTGGTCGAGCGGCACCGGGTCGACCGCCAGGCCCTCGTAGCCGTTGGCGATGCCGTGCGCGGCGCGGGCATGGTTGCGCATGACGCGCAGCATCGGCTCGGCGTTGCGCTCGTAGTCCGGGAAGGCGCCGAGCTCGCCGGCCATCTCGGCCGAGGTGCGGTAGGCGACGCCGGTCATCAGCGCCGAGATGGCGCCGCAGATGCCGCGGCCCTCGTTGGAGTCGTACGGAATGCCGGCGGTCATCAGCAGGCCGCCGATATTGGCGAAGCCGAGGCCGAGCGTGCGGTAGTCGTAGGAGCGCTGGGCGATTTCCTTCGACGGGAACTGCGCCATCAGCACCGAGATCTCGAGCACGATGGTCCACAGCCGGACGGCATGCTCGAAGGCCGGCGCGTCGAAGCGGCGCAGGCCATCGGCGGTCTTCTCCTCCTGGAACTGGATGAGGTTCAGCGAGGCGAGATTGCACGCCGTGTCGTCGAGGAACATGTATTCCGAGCACGGGTTCGACGCGCGGATGCGGCCGGCCGTCGGGCAGGTGTGCCAGTCGTTCATCGTCGTGTTGAAGTGCAGGCCGGGATCGGCCGAGGCCCAGGCGGCGTAGCCGATCTGCTCCCACAGCTCGCGCGCCTTCAGCGTCTTCGCCACCTTGCCGTCGGTGCGCCGGATCAGGTTCCAGTCGCCGTCCTGCTCGACCGCCCGCAGGAAGTCGTCGGTCAGGGACACCGAGTTGTTGGAGTTCTGGCCGGAGACGGTGAGATAGGCCTCCGAATCCCAGTCGGTGTCGTAGACCGGGAATTCGAGGTCGGTGTAGCCCTGGCGCGCGAACTGGATGATGCGCTTGATGTAGTTTTCCGGCACCTGCGCGCGCTTGGCGTCCTTGACGGCGCGCTTCAGCGCCGGGTTCTTCATCGGGTCGTGACAGTCGCCCTCGGGCCCGTCGCAGTTGACGCAGGCCGACAGGATCGCCTTGAGATGCTTGGAGACGGTCTTCGAGCCGGTGACGAGGGCCGCGACCTTCTCCTCCTCGCGGACCTTCCAGTTGATGTAGGTCTCGATGTCGGGATGATCGATGTCGACGACGACCATCTTGGCGGCCCGGCGGGTCGTGCCGCCGGACTTGATGGCGCCGGCGGCGCGGTCGCCGATCTTGAGGAAGCTCATCAGGCCGGACGACTTGCCGCCGCCCGCCAGCTTCTCGCCTTCGCCGCGCAGTTCGGAGAAGTTCGAGCCGGTGCCCGAGCCGTACTTGAACAGGCGCGCCTCGCGCACCCACAGATCCATGATGCCGCCCTCGTTGACGAGGTCGTCGGCCACCGACTGGATGAAGCAGGCATGCGGCTGCGGGTGTTCGTAGGAGGTGCCCGAGCGGGTCAGCTCGCCGGTGCGGTAGTCGACATAGAAATGACCCTGGCTCGGGCCGTCGATGCCGTAGGCCCAATGCAGGCCGGTATTGAACCACTGCGGCGAGTTCGGCGCGACCTTCTGGGTCGCCAGCATGAAGGCGAGCTCGTCGCGGAAGGCGCGGGCATCTTCCTCGGCGACGAAATAGCCGCCCTTCCAGCCCCAGTAGGTCCAGGTGCCGGCGAGGCGATCGAAGACCTGGCGGGCATCCATCTCGGAGCCGTAGCGCTGGTCCTCGGGCAGCGCCGCGAGCGCCGCCTCGTCGGCGACCGACCGCCACAGGAAGGCCGGAACGTCGTTCTCCTCGACCTTCTTCAGCCGCGCCGGCACGCCCGCCTTGCGGAAATATTTCTGCGCCAGGATGTCGGACGCCACCTGGCTGAACTGCGCCGGCACGTCGATGTCGGCGAGCCGGAACACCACCGAGCCGTCCGGGTTGCGGATCTCGCTGGTGGCCTTGCGGAAGGCGACCGTTTCATAGGCACTTTCGCCGGCCTTGGTGTAGCGGCGTTCGATCTTCATTCCCATGACGGTCCCATCCTCGTATCGCAAAATTGTTGCCGCGAAGGGTCGCGATGGCCGGCGAAAACCCCCGTCCGCCTGGCTCGGCCCCCGAAATCGTCAGAATCACGCATCTTGTATGACGGCGGCCCAACGACACTAGATATAGTGCATTCGGGGTGCTTAAGCGAACCTTAATTCCGTCCGGTCGGGTGTTTTCCCCGTTATCCCCGCTTCGCTTTCAGGCGTCGGCGGGGCCTTCCGGGCGTGCGTGCGAACCGGCCGGAATCACGCCTGTCGGGACGCTAGGGCGAGTCCGGTCAGGCGGTCAAATGACGATTGGGGAGGGGCCGGTTTAGGGCCGATCCGGTCGGGCGACCGGAGGAAAGCGAGGATAAGTCGCGCGGTTCTCGTCGACAGTCGTCGCTGTCGGCGATCGGCACTTCAGCGGTGCCGGAACCGCACCGATGCGGGGCGAATCGCCCTGCCGGCGGGTTCAGCCAGCCGTGCTCTTGCTGATCGGCGCCTGGAAGGTGAGGCCGAGATCCCAGGGGAAGAAGATCCAGGTGTCCTGGCTGACCTCGGTGATGAAGGTGTCGACCAGCGGCCGACCCTTCGGCTTGGCATAGACCGTCGCGAAATGCGCCTTGGGCAGCATCGCGCGGACGAGGCCGGCGGTCTTGCCGGTGTCGGTGAGGTCGTCGATGATCAGGATGCCCTCGCCGTCGTCCTCGAGCAGGAAGGGCGCGACTTCCTTCAGGACCCTCAGCTCTCCCTGCTCGGTATACTCGTGATAGGAGGCGATGCAGACGGTCTCGATGAGCCGCGTGCCGATCTCCCGGGCGATGATGGCGGCGGGAACCAGCCCGCCCCGGGTGATGCAGACGATGGCCTTCCAGTCGCTTCGCAGGCCGGCGAGGCGCCAGGCCAGCGCGCGGGCATCGCGGTGGAACTGGTCCCAGGAAACCGGGAAGGATTTTTCGACCGTGGACATGACGCGCTTCCGGACTGCGGGAAAGAGCGGTTTCGATAGGCCGAATCGTCATGCCGGCGCAAGGTGAGATGGCCGGGCGGCCCGAGGGGCGGGAGAGCGATGCAGGAACCGCTGACGAAGAGGGATCGAAGGCCGCGCCGCTGGGCGAGGCGCGCGATCATCACCGTCCTGGCGCTGGTGAGCGTCTGGGCTTTCGCGGCCTATGTCCTGCTGCCGCTGGCCTGGGCACGCCATGACCGGCAGCCGGGGCTTGCGGACAAGGAGATGGTGACCCGCACCGGCGACGGTATCGCCGGCGATCCGCTCAATGTCGGTCTCGTCGGCACGCAGCGCGACGTGGTGCTGGCGATGCATGCCGCCGGCTGGTTCGCGGCCGATCCGATAACCTTCCGCAGCAGCGTCGACATCGTCGGCAGCGTGATCCTCGACCGCCCCTATCCGCAGGCGCCGGTCAGCCCTCTCTACCTCGCGCGCCGGCGCGAGCAACTGGCCTTCGAACTGCCGGTCGGCCGCAGCGCCGACCGGCGGCTGCATGTCCGCCTGTGGCAGGTGCTGCAGAAGGCGGAGGAGGGGCGTCCGCTCTGGCTGGGTTCGGTGACCTACGATGCCGGCGTCGGCTTCAGCCACTATACCGGCGCCGTGACCCACCGGATCGCGCCGGACGTCGACCGGGCCCGGGACGATCTGGCCGGCGACCTGGCATCGGCGGGCATGGTCGCGGTGACTTACGAACTGCCCGGCGTCGGACCGACGCTGTTCGGCCGGAACGGCGAGGGCGACCCCTATCACACCGACGGCGACATCCGGGTCGCGGTGCTCGTTCCGGACGGCGAACGGCGCTCCGCACCGCCCGAAGCGCTGGCGAATCCGCCGTTGATCGATCTGCGCAGCGCAATCTGGCGTGCCGTCGGCGAAGCGCTCGCGCCCAATCCCTGAACGGGGCTGCGGCGGATCAGCCGGAAACCGGCGCGGCGACGCCGCCGGCCTTGTCGGCGAGCATGGCGGACACCGCCGCCGCGGCGGCATCGAGGGCGGCCCGGTCGCGGGACCGCAGCACGATCTCGGTGGAGAAGCGTTCGCCGTCGAAGCGCGGATAGGACCCGATCGCCACTGCCGGATGCAGCTTCGACAAGGCTCTGAGCGGGTCGCCGATATCGCCCTCACCATAGGGGCAGGCGACGGCGACGCTCTCGATCGCCTGTCCGGCCGGCAGGCTCTCGACGACGTTGCCCAGCATCGCCTGGAAGACATTGGGCACGCCGGCCATGACGAAGACATTGTCGACCCGGAAGCCTGGGGCGACGGAGACTGGGTTGTCGATTAGGCTCGCCCCCTCCGGCGTCCGCGCCATGCGCCGCCGGGCGGAGGTGAATTCCAGCCCGCGCGCCGCGTAATGCGCCGATAGCCGTTCCATCGCCTCCGGGTGCTCGCCAATCGGCAGACCGAAGGCCGCCGCGACCGCATCGGCGGTGATGTCGTCGTGGGTCGGGCCGATGCCGCCGGAGGTGAAGACGTAGTCGTACTGCCGGCGCAGCGTGTTCAGCGTATCGGCGATGAGATGCGGCTCGTCGCCGACAATGCGCACCTCCTTCAGGTCGATGCCGGCGATCGTCATCATCTCCGCGAGATAGCCGATATTGCGGTCCTTGGTCCTGCCGGAGAGAAGTTCATCGCCGATGGCGAGCATGGCGGCGGTGGCGGCGATCATTCTTTGCTCCGGAGCGACTGTTGAAATCATTAGAAGGTCCTCATCCGGCGGAAAGCAAGGCGGCCCGGGACCTGCGCTCGGAAGATTGTCTCGCCCGCGGCGACGGTTCGTCACCTGCCGATACCGGGCAATTCATCGAAGAAGTGCGATATGCGTTCGCGGGCGCCGGACGCCCTCACGGATGAATTCTCAAGACAAGGAATAGTGCTTCATGGCGAAGGTTCTCGTTCTCTACTATTCGAGCTACGGACATATCGAGACGATGGCGAAGGCGGTGGCCGAAGGCGCCGAGAGTGCCGGGGCGACGGTCGACATCAAGCGGGTCCCGGAAACGGCGCCGCAGGAGGTCATCGAGGCGGCGCACTTCAAGACTGACCATCCCTATCCGGTCTGCGACCCGACGGAACTGCCCGGCTACGACGCGATCATCATCGGCGTGCCCACACGGTACGGCAACATGGCGTCGCAGATGCAGGCGTTCTGGGATCGCACCGGCCCGCTCTGGGCGACCGGCGCGCTGGTCGGCAAGGTCGGCGGCGCCTTCGCATCTTCGGCGACGCAGCACGGCGGCAACGAGACGACGCTGATCTCGGCGCACAAGACGCTGCTCCACCACGGGCTGATCGTCGTCGGGCTGCCGTATTCCTTCGCCGGCCAGATGAACATGGACGAGATCGTCGGCGGTTCGCCCTACGGCGCGACGACCATCGCCAAGGGTGACGGCTCGCGCATGCCGAGCGCGATCGAGCTGGACGGCGCGCGCTTCCAGGGCAGGCACATCGCCGAGATCGCCGGCAAGCTCACCGCCTGAGGCGACGCGGCCCCGCGCCGGCATCGTCCGGTGCTACTACCAGAAAATGCGGGCGGCCCCCAAAGGGGCCGCTTGTCGCTCATATCCGGCGGGTTGCTTGAGACGGTCGGGGAGAGACTATACCGGCAGCGGCTCGCGCTCCGGCGGGCTGGCGACATCGTCCTCGAAATCGAGCGCGTTGCGCAGCCGTTCGAGGGCGAAATTCTGCGTGCGCAACCGCGCCAGGAGATCGATTCCCCCGACCTCTGGCATGTCGAGATTGGGCAGGTCGTCGTGCGCCCGCGGCCCGTCGTGACGGCTGAAATTGCCTGCCATTTCCATGCCCCCAGCCTCGGCCTTGGCGGCCGTTTTGATGACCTGCACCTTACGCATTTACGCCCTATTTCGCCATCGGAATCTTGGCCGCCTGTTGCGCCAGACCCACAGAACTTGACACCGATGCCCCGCTCGGATGACTTGCCGCGATGAGCGGGCGTGGCGAAATGGTAGACGCAAGGGACTTAAAATCCCTCGGGCCTCGTCCCGTGCGGGTTCGAGTCCCGCCGCCCGCACCAGCAAAACGCGGAGTCCCCGGGCTTTCGGAGGGCAGGGTGCGGATGGCGCCGGCTCCGCTCGCATGGTAACCAAGGCGGCATTACGGGGCGGTTCCCCGTTCACGAAAGTTTGTCCGCAACAAGGCAAGCCGAGACGGAGGGCGGAACCCTGGCTCAGCAATTTCCCCCTTTCGAGGCGGTGGCGCCGACGCTCGTTGACGTGGCGACGGGCCGTCGGCCGGCCGACCTGGTCATCCGCGATGCCCGCTGGGTGAACGTCCATTCCGGCGAGATCATCCCGGCGACCGACATAACGGTCGCCGCCGGCCGCTTCGCCTATTGCGGCCCCGATGCCTCGCACGCGATCGGCGAGGCCACGACCGTGGTCGACGCCGCCGGGCGCTACGTCGTTCCGGGCCTCTGCGACGCCCACATGCATGTCGAGAGCGGCATGGTGACGGTGACCGAGTTCTGCCGGGCCGTCATCCCGCACGGCACCACCTCGATGTTCATCGATCCGCACGAGATCGCCAACGTCCTCGGCCTGCCGGGCGTCCGGCTGATGCATGACGAGGCGCTGGCCCAGCCGGTCAATGTCTGGGTGCAGATGCCTTCCTGCGTGCCCTCGGCGCCGGGGCTGGAGGAGGGCGGCGCGGTGCTCGGTCCCGACGACGTCGCCGAGGCGATGGGCTGGCCGGGAATCATCGGCCTCGGCGAGGTGATGAACTTCCCGGGGGTCGCCGCCAACGACCCGACCATGGTCGGCGAGATCGCCGCGACCCGGCGCGCCGGCCGCACGGTCGGCGGCCACTACGCCTCGCCCGATCTCGGCCGCGCCTTCCACGGCTATGTCGCC
Organism: Aurantimonas sp. HBX-1; assembly: GCF_021391535.1. Classification (GTDB taxonomy): domain Bacteria; phylum Pseudomonadota; class Alphaproteobacteria; order Rhizobiales; family Rhizobiaceae; genus Aurantimonas. The sequence goes on along the minus strand of NZ_CP090066.1, from coordinate 2,115,550 downwards.
GGCGGGCCGGAGGACGATCACGAGGGCACCCGCATGGAGGATGCGGTGGCGCGTGTGCGCCAGGGCATGAAGGCGATGCTGCGGCTGGGCTCTGCCTGGTATGACGTCGCCACCCAGGTCCGCGCGATCACCGAGATGGGCCTCGATTCGCGCAACTTCATCCTGTGCACCGACGACTGCCATTCCGGCACGCTGGTCCGCGACGGCCATATGGACCGCGCCGTGCGTCACGCCATCAGCCGCGGGCTGAAGCCGATCACCGCGATCCAGATGGCGACGATCAACACGGCCGAGCACTTCAAGCTGGAGCGCGAGATCGGTTCGGTGACGCCCGGCCGGCGCGCCGACTTCCTGATCGTCTCCGACCTTGCCGAACTCACGATCGACGCGGTCTACGGCCGGGGCGTTCGCCTCGCATCGGCGGGCCGGCTCGAGGCCGACATGCCGTCCTACGCCTATCCTGCGAGCGCCACCGATACGGTGCGGCTGGGAAGGACGCTGGCGGCGGACGACTTCCGGGTCAAGGCACCGGCCGGCGCCGGCGCGACGGTTCCGGTGCGGGTGATCGGCGTCGTGGAAAACCAGGCGCCAACGCGCGCCCTGACGGCCCGGGTGCCGGTAGAGGACGGCGTCGCCCTGGCCGACCCCGCCCATGACATCTGCCGCATCGCGCTGATCGAGCGGCATCGCGGCTCAGGGACCCTGGTAAACGGCTTCGTGTCGGGCTTCGGCTATCGCGGCAGCTGCGCCATGGCATCGACCGTGGCGCATGACTGCCACCACATGATCGTCGTCGGCACGTCAGAGGAAGACATGGCGCTCGCCGCCAACCGGCTCGGCGAAGTCGGCGGCGGGGTGGTGTTCTTCGCCGACGGCGAGGAACGGGCGCTGATCGAGATGCCGATCGCCGGGCTGATGTCGAACGAGCGCGCCGAGATCGTCGCCGCCAAGGCCGACGGGCTGATCGGCGCCATGCGGGACGCCGGCTGCACCCTGAACAACGCCTACATGCAGCACTCGCTGCTGGCGCTGGCGGTCATCCCGAGCCTCCGGATCTCCGACAAGGGCATCGTCGATGTCGACCGGTTCGAACTCGTCGATCTCTTCGTCTGAGCCGGACCCCGCGTTGCGCGACTTTACAAACTGCCGGCGATGGCCGATGGCTGCCGGTGAAACGACGATGAACCTGCGAAGAAGGGGGCGTGCGATGGCTATGACGACATCGATCGGTGGAGTTGCCGCCTCGATTATCGGCGCCGGCGCGGATACCGCGTTCGCTGCCGCGCAGCGTTCCGACGGCTAGACGCGTCCGGCCCGCGGCGTCCCTCTGAGGTCCGCCGCATCTCCTCGCCGCCCGTCGGCGTTCGGTCCGTCCCAGGCAGCCGCATCGCGGCGCCCTCGTTGTCAAAGTATCAGTCCATGTCCCAGTCCGAATTCCGCTGCCGTGTCGCCACCGCGGAACAGGCCCTCCGCGCGCTGTTTCCGCCGACGCCGCTGCAGCTCAACGAGCACCTGTCGGCGCGCTATGGCGCCCGCATCTATCTCAAGCGCGAGGACCTGACGCCGGTCCGCTCCTACAAGATCCGCGGCGCCTTCAACTTCATGCGCAAGCGCATCGCCGCCGGCACCGCCACGGGCCGGTTCTGCTGCGCCTCGGCCGGCAACCACGCCCAGGGCTTTGCCTTCGCCTGCCGGCACTTCGGCCTCAACGGCCGGATCTTCATGCCGGTGACGACGCCGCAGCAGAAGATCGACAAGACCCGGGTGTTCGGCGGCGACGCCGTCGAGATCGAGCTGGTCGGCGACTTCTTCGACGACTGCTACGCCGCGGCGCGCAGCTATTCCGCCGAGACCGGCGCCGCGATGGTGCCGCCCTTCGACCATGAGGACATCGTCGAGGGCCAGGCCAGCGTCTGCCTCGAGATCGTCGCGCAGCTGGATGGTGAGATCGCCGACATGCTGGTGCTGCCGGTCGGCGGCGGCGGCCTGGCATCGGGGCTGGTGCGCTATTTCGAGGGCGAGACCCGGCCGCAGTTCCGCTTCGTCGAGCCGCTGGGCGCGCCCAGCCTGCGCAGCAGCCTCGTCAGGGGCGAGCGCGTGCGGCTGCCGCAGCTCGACGGTTTCGTCGACGGCGCCGCGGTCGCCGAGATCGGGGCGCTGCCGTATGCGACGCTCTCGGCCTTCGCGCCCGACGACGTGCTGCTCTCGCCGGAAGGCCGGCTCTGCCAGACCATGCTGGAGATGCTGAATGTCGAGGGCATCGTGCTGGAGCCCGCCGGCGCCCTTGCCATCGACGCGCTGCGCGAACTCGGCGACACGGTGCAGGGCAAGACCGTCGTCCTCGTCGTCTCCGGCGGCAATTTCGACTTCGAGCGCCTGCCCGACGTCAAGGAGCGGGCGTTGCGCTACGAGGGGCTGAAGAAGTACTTCATCCTGCGCCTCGCCCAGCGGCCCGGCGCGCTGAAGGACTTCCTCGACTATCTCGGCCCGGACGACGACATCGCCCGCTTCGAATATCTGAAGAAGTCCGCCCGCGACTTCGCCTCGATCCTCATCGGCATCGAGACCAAGGACCCTGCCAACTTCCCCAGCCTCCTGGCACGGTTCGACGAGGGCGGCGTCAGCTACCAGGACATCACCGACAACCAGATCCTCGCGGATCTCCTGATCTGACCGAGGCAGAGCGGATGACCATCGAGCATATCGGCCCGCGGCCGGAACGGGCGGTGGTGCCGTGAGCGCCATCGTTGTTCTCGCCATCACCTATGTGCTGTCGCAGTTCTTCCGGTCCTTCCTCGCCGTGCTGGCGCCGGTGCTGTCCGCCGACCTCGGGGTCGGCGAGGCGGCACTGGCGACGGCGTCGGGCGTCTGGTTCATCGCCTTCGCCCTGATGCAGTTCCCGGTCGGCTGGTCGCTCGACCGCTACGGTCCGCGCCGCACGACCTCGCTGCTGCTGCTGGCGGCTGTCGCTGGTGCCATCCTGTTCTCGCTCGCCCAGGGACCCGCCGCGATCGTCACGGCCATGGCGCTGATCGGCATCGGCTGCTCGGCGGTGCTGATGGCGGCGTTCTACATCCTGGCGCGGCGTTTTCCGCCGCGCCGCTTCGCGATGTTCGCCTCCTGGATCGTGGCGTTCGGCCTCTCGGGCGGCGTCCTCGGGTCGGCGCCGCTGGCTCTTGCCACCGAGACCTACGGCTGGCGCGCCGTCATGGCGGCGCTGGCGGGTATCACGCTCGCCGCGGCCCTGGCAGTCGAAGCGCTGGTTCGGGACCCGCCGGCAGCCAGCGCCCCGGGCGGAAGCGGCTCGCTGCTGACGCTGTTGAAGACGCGCCAGCTCTGGCCGCTGATGGCCATCGCCTTTGTCGCCTACGCGCCCGCCGCCAATCTGCGCGGCCTGTGGGCCGGCCCGTTCCTGGCCGACGTCCACGGTTACGACATCGAGTCCATCGGCCGGGCGACCTTCGTCATGGCGATCGCGCTGATCCTCGGCACGATCACCTACGGGCCGCTCGACGTGCTGTTCAACACGCGCAAGCGGGTGCCGTTCGTCGGCATCATGCTGACCGGAAGCATTCTCGCCTGTCTTGCCGCCACCAGCGGCGGCTCCGCGACGGTCGCGGTCATCCTGATGACCGGGGTGACGTTCTTCGGGGCCGGCTATGCGCTGATCATGGCGCATGCAAGGGCGATGGTGCCGGCCCATCTCATCGGCCGCGGCGTCACTTTGATGAACTTCTTCTCGATCGGCGGGGCCGGGGTGATCCAGTTCCTGTCCGGCGGCGTCTTCGCCACCGCCGCGGCCCGGACGTCGCCGGAGAACGCCTACGCCATCCTGTTCGGGTTCTACGCGCTGCTGCTCGCCGGCGGCCTGACCGCCTATTCCTTCAGCCGCGACATGCGCACGCGATAGGCCGGTTCAGCCGGGCGGAGGGGCCTCGATCCACGCGGTGATCCGCGCGGCGACGTCCGCCGTCGTCTGCGGCGAGAGGATGTCGCCGGCGAGAACGTGATTGGCCGGATCGCCGCTGCCGGTGACCTCCACGGCTTCGGCCGGGCCGGCCCATTCCGCGACCACCGCTTCCGTCGCGGCCGGGTCGACGATCGCGTCGCGCGTCGAGTAGAGCACCAGCAGCGGCGTCAGCACCGCCTGGAAGTCCGCCGAGCGCGCCGCCCGCAGCAGCGCGCCCATCGGGGCGAGCGCGCCGATCGGATAGCGCGTCGTCCAGTTCTCGGCCTGCGCCGGACTGGCGGGCTCGAACCCGTAGCTGTCGCCGCCGAGGAGCGGCAGGATCTCGCGGGCGAAGGGCAGGTCGAGCACGAAGGACCAGCGGTCGAGCAGCCCGAAATTCGGCGAGATCAGCACCAGCCCGGCGACGTCCTGCATGAAGCCACCCTCGGCGGCGGCGGTGGCGGCGAGCGCCGCGCCGGTGGAGGTGGCGATGATCACGACGCGGTTGCCGATCGCCCGGCCGATGGCGACCGCCTCGGCGAGGTCGTTGACCCAGTCGTTGACCGTCGCCTGCTCCATCGCCGCGCCGTCGCGGCCATGGCCGGAAAGGCGCGTGTAGAAGAGGTTGGCGCCGAGCGCCCGGGCGACGTCGTCGGCGAGCGGGCGGGTCTCGCCCTTGGCGGCCGAGAACCCGTGCACGTAGACGATCGCCAGCGGCGTGCGGGCCTTCGATGCCGGGAACGCCCAGACGATCTCCTTCTGCGCGTTCGGCCGCAGGTTCGGCACGTCCGCCTCGGTGCGGGCGAGATAGGCGTCGGGATCGTTGCCGATCACCGCCGGATCGAAGCTCGAGGCGAGGTCGGCCGGCTCGCGCGGCCCGGCGAACCAGACGGCCGCAAGGCTCAGGGCGAGAAGGAAGACGAAGACGACGACGAGGCGAAGGATCACGGGAAACCGTCCGGTTGGCGGCGGAAGGCCCGAAGCTCTATCGCGTCTCGGCCGCCGGCGAAACCGCCGCCATGACGTTCGCGCGTCTGCCGCCTCTTCAGCCTAGTGCCGTGACGGTGCGGCGGATGAGGTCGGCGACCATCAGGTCGAGATGGGCGCCGCCGCCGTTCTTGAACACCGTAATGGCGTCTGGGCCGCTGCGGCCGACCTTGCCGGAGACGAGTTCGGCGAGGTCGCCGCGAATGGCGGCGGCATCGATCACGCCGCGCCGCAGCGGGATCTCGATCTCGCCGATATGGCCGATCGTGGTGCGGCGGGAATCGACGAACAGCTCGCCCCGCGTCAGCACCGCGTCGTCGGCTTCGCGCATGTCCGGCCGGTAGGCGCCGATCAGGTCGACATGGGTGCCCGGGCGAAGCCACGCTCCCTCGAGGAACGGCTCGACCGCCATCGTCGCGGTCGAGACGATGTCGGAATCGGCAACGGCGGCCGGAAGATCGGTGACGGCGCGGACGGCGATGCCCTCCGCCTGCCATTCGGCCGCCAGCTGCGCCGCCTTCTCCGGCGTCCGGTTCCAGATGCGGATCTCGTCGAGCCCCGGAAACACCTCCCGGTAGGCCGCGACCAGCGAGCGCGCCAGGGCGCCGGCGCCGCAGATCAGCAGGCGTCGCGAGTCCGGCCGGGCAAGCAGCCGCGCGCCGAGCACCGAGTCGCCGGCAGTTTTCCATTTGGTGACGAGGATGCCGTCGACCAGCGCCACCGGCGCGCCGCTCGCCTCGTCGAACACCAGCACGCTGCCCTGCACCGTCGGCAGGGGCGGGTCCTGGCGGGGATTGTCCGGATAGACGGTGACCGATTTCAGCGCGATGCCGAGGCCGGGGATCCAGGCCGCCCGGTTGAGCAGGCTTCGGCCGTCGCTCGACAGCAGCATGTCGCCGATCTCCGGCGCCGGCAGGCGATGGCCCGCGGCGATCGCGTCGGCGACGCTGGTCCAGGACAGCAGCCCGTCGGCGTCGGCGAAGGCGATCACCCTCACGGCGTCGTCGCCGGGGTCCGTGCGGCGGTCGGCACGATCGCCGGCGTCTGGACCTCGCGGGTGGCAAAGGGACGGAACCCGTGCTTCAGGTAGAGCGGCAGCGCCGCCGGATGGTCCAGCGTGTTGGTCTCGATCGAGACGCAGGTGATGCCCGTCGAAAACCCCGCCCGGATCGCCTGCGACAGCAGGAAGCCGGCGAGGCCGCGGCCGCGGAACCCCGGCATCACGCCGAGATGCACGATGCGCGACTCGCCGATCGCCGGCCGCGTCTCGATCTCGAACCAGCCGACGGGCGCCGCACCGCTCGAGGCGACGAAGATCCGGATGGCGGGGCCGTAGATCTCGCGGCGCAGATCCTCGTCCGGCAGCAGCCGCGAGGTCCAGTGATGCGGCTCGCCGACGGCCCGGTAGAGCGCGCGGTAGCGCTCCAGCGGGATCCGCGGCACCTCCTCGACGACGATCGGCTCGGGGAAGGAGGGCGGCGGGACCATGTGCTCGGGCGGATTGCTGAGCTGCAGGCTGGTCACCGTGGTGGTCAGGAGGGGCATCGCGTCAGCGCCCGGTCTCGACGGGGGTGTCGGTGGCCGAGCCCCATTCGGTCCACGAGCCGTCGTAGAGCTTGACGTCACGGTTGCCGAGCGAGGCGAGCGCCAGGCTGAGCACCGCGGCGGTGACGCCGGAGCCGCAGCTGGTGACCACCGGCCCGTCCGGGTCGACGCCCGCCGCCGCGAAGGTCTCGCGCAGCGCCTCGGGCTGTTTGAGCCGGCCTTCGTCGGTGACGAGGCCGATGGGCACGCTGGCGGCGCCCGGCATGTGGCCGGCGCGGACGCCGGCGCGCGGCTCGGGCGCCTCGCCGGCGAAGCGGTCGGCGGGCCGTGCGTCGGCGATCTGCCGGCCGCCGCCCGCGACCCAGGCCTTCATCTCGTCCAGCGAGGCTACCGCATCGCGGTCGAGCCGGGCGTCGAACACGGCGGGCGCGGGCGAGGGCACCTCGGCCTCGACCGGCAGCCCGGCGGCCTGCCAGGCGGGAAAGCCGCCGTCGAGGAGGCGCACGTCCCTCGCGCCGAACACCCGGAACAGCCACCAGACCCGCGGCGCCGAGAACAGGCCCATGCCGTCATAGACGACAATCGTGTCGGTGTCGGAAATTCCCATCCGCCCGGCCGCCTCCGCGAAGACCGCCTCCGGCGGCAGCGTGTGCGGCAAATGGGAGGCCGGATCCACCACCGCGTCCTGGTCGAAGAACACGGCGCCCGGAATGTGCGCCTGCTCGTATTCGGCGCGGGCGAAGCGGTTCTGCGCCGGCAGGTACCACGAGGCGTCCACCACCGCGATGCCGGGCCGGCCGAGCGTCTCGGCGAGCTGCTCGGGGGTGATCAGGAAGGGGTTCTGCGTCATGGCGATGGTCTCGTGTCGGGTGCGCCGGGCTTTCGGCTGGGGCCGGCGGCGCGGATCAGCATAGTCGTGCGGAGGGCGGGAGCGGAAGGCAGTTCGGCGCGGCTATTTCTCAAGCCGGGAGCGGGCCGAAGCGGATCCGGAAGCGGCGGTTGATCTTGCCCTTCTTCTCGATCTTGCCGATGTGGATCTCGCCGACCTCGCCGGTCTCCTGCACGTGGGTGCCGCCGCAGGGCTGGGTGTCGACCGAACCGTCCTCGCCGATGCAGACCAGCCGGATCCGGCCGGTGCCGCGCGGCGGGCGGACGTTCGCCGACTTCACCAGGCCGGGATTGGCGTCGAGTTCGGCGTCGGTGATCCAGCGCGTGAACACCGGGTGATTGTCGCTCACCAGCTGCATCATCTTGGCGGTGATCTCGGCCTTGTCGGCGGACGCGTCCGGAATGTCGAAATCGACGCGGCTCTCGTCCTCGCCAACGGCGGCGCCGGTGATCGGGAAGGGGCAGACGACGCTGAGCAGATGGCAGGCCGTGTGCATCCGCATCAGCCTGTAGCGGCGCTTCCAGTCGACATGCAGCACCAGCGTCGCGCCTGGCTCCGGCAGGGCGGCCCCGGCTTCCGCCAGCATCAGAACCGTCGTCTTGTCCGGGGCGTAGACTGTATCGACGACCCGGATCTGGCGCCCGTCCTCGGTCTCGACGAAGCCGCTGTCGCCGGGCTGGCCGCCGCCGGCGGCGAAGAAATTGGTGCGGGCAAGGACCAGGCCGGCAGGCCCGTCGCCGGTCGCCGGCTCGATCCGCTCGAGCCGGGCCTCCATCGTCGAGAGGTAGGAATCCTCCTGGTAGACGCGCTCCGTCACTGCTCGCTCACGCTCTCGTAGGGGATGTCGAATTCCGGCTTCGCCTCGATCCAGTCAGGGGTCGGCAGACCCTTCTCCCTGAGGAAGGCCGGGTTGAACAGCTTCGACTGGTAGCGGTTGCCGTAGTCGCAGAGCACCGTCACGATCGTGTGGCCGGGTCCCATCTCGCGTGCCATGCGGATCGCGCCGGCGATGTTGATGCCGGACGAGCCGCCGAGGCAGAGGCCTTCCTCCCGCACCAGCCCGAAGACGATCCGCAGCGCGTCCTCGTCCGGGATCTGGTAGGCGAAATCCGGCTTGAAGCCCTCGAGATTGGCGGTGATCCGGCCCTGGCCGATACCCTCGGTGATCGACGAGCCTTCCGCCTTCAGCTCGCCGTGGGCGTAGTAATTGTACAGCGAGGCGCCCATCGGGTCGGCGATGCCGATCTTGATGCGACCGGAGCGGCGCTTCAGGCCGATTGCCGTGCCGGCGAGCGTGCCGCCGGTGCCGACGGCGCAGATGAAGCCGTCGACCTCGCCGGCGGTCTGATGCCAGATCTCCTCGGCGGTGGTCACCACATGCGCGTCGCGATTGGCGACGTTGTCGAACTGGTTCGCCCAGATGGCGCCCTGCGGATGGGTGCGGGCCAGCTGCTCGGCGAGCCGCCCCGACAGCTTCACGTAGTTGTTGGGATTCCTGTAGGGGACCGCCGGGACCTCGATCAGCTCGGCGCCCATCAACCGCAGCGCGTCCTTCTTTTCCTCGCTCTGGGTTTCCGGAATGACGATGACCGTGCGGTAGCCGAGCGCATTGGCGACCAGCGCCAGGCCGATGCCGGTGTTGCCCGCCGTGCCTTCCACGATGATCGCGCCAGGGTCGAGCAGGCCCTTGTCCTCGGCGTCGCGGATGATCGCCAGCCCGGCGCGATCCTTCACCGACTGGCCGGGATTGAGGAACTCCGCCTTGCCGTAGATCTCGCAGCCGGTCTCCTCCGACGCGCGGTGGAGACGGATCAGCGGCGTGTTGCCGATGGCATCGAGGACGGAATTGTATCGGGGCATGGAGGACTCGGAGATCACGGGGCAGGGAACGCTGCCGCGAACCTATGGTCGGGCGCGAGGCGAGGCAAGCGGACGATCCGGCGACAGCGCGTCCCCGTGGCAGTAGGCGGTCTCAACAACAGTGACTCGGCACGCGAAACGCCGGCCGCGTGCAGCGGGGCCGGGTCGGTCCGAGCAGGAAGAGTTATCTCTCTGCAAGAAAAATTAAGATACAGTCTTTGACATGCCCTTGCGTCATGATATGTAAGCTTCGTTTCCCAACCCTAAGCTATGCAACGCAAGGAGGCGTTCCATGGGTAAGATAATGCAAGAGGATGATGTCTACATCAATAACCTCTTCGAGCTGCTGAATCTTCGTTTTGCGCCCCCCCAGGGCTACGGCGAGGACGATTTCGGTGGGATCGAGGAGATGGTCGCGCTGCAGAAAGAGTTCAGGATCTTCCGGGAAGGGCGGAGCCTGCGGGACAGTGCCGCGATCATGAATTTGGGCGGTTTCTGGAACACCCGCGCAAGGAACCGCTGGTATCGGGTTCTTGCCGATCTGAACTCCTACGAGTCGAATATCGACGGGGTGAACGGCGACGAAGCCATTGTCGCTTCGCTGATCAGGAACCTTGCTTCCAGGACGCCACTGCCCGTGTATTTCAAGGCGCACGATTCTCGCGTCGAAGGAATGCGGCGGGTCTTCGTGGAGAGTGGTCCAATCGAAGGCTTCTTCATCGACGTTCCTTACCTGACAATTTCGCTGCCCATGCGGCCAAGAAATTCCGCACGGCCAGAGAACGAAGCGGCCAACTCGATTGTCGCGGCGCAGTCTCCGGCGCCTGCGAGTATCTCTCTCAACGCCTGAGGCATCGGGAATCGAACTCCCTGCTTAAGGACGGCGGCAGGATCGGAGTATCAAGGCCAAAAACCTTGTCGCCGTTCTTCCTGCGAAATTGCTAGCTGATCGCCCCGCGTCACGAAGTCCGATCGGCGTTTTCCAAGTGACTTGTCGATTCCACAAGGAAGAGGGTTTCCAATGGGAAGGATCATGGGAGAGGATGATGTCTACATCAACAACCTCTTCGAATTACTGAATATTCGCTTTGCACCGGCGCAGAGCGGGGCGCCCGAGGAATACGGCGGGATCGAGGAAATGGTCGCGCTGCAGCAGGAATTTGCGATCTTCCAGAAGGGCCGCAGCTTCCAGAAAAGCGCCGCCATCATGAATCTCGGGGGCTTCTGGAACGCCCGTTCGAAGAACCGCTGGTACCAGATGCTGGCGGATCTCAATACCTACGAGTCCAATATCGAGGGAATGAACGGCGACGAGGCGATCGTATCCTCGCTGATCGAAAATCTCGCTTCCGCAAAACCGCTACCGGTCTATTTCAAGGCCCACGATTCCCGCGTCGAGGGACAGAAGCGGGTGCTGATCGAGAAAGGCCCGGTGAAGGGCTTCTTCATCGAGGCTGACTACCTGATCATCTCGCTGCCCATGAAGCCGCGAACCGCCTAGGTCGGTCGGGTGGACGGCACCGCAATCGAACCCGGTGGCAGGAAAGGCCTGCCACCGCACACCGGACCGGGCGCGGAAGGCGAAGACACGTTCGCCGATCTTCGCGAGACGGTGGACGCCTATTATTCCCGCCGGCTCGCGCGCTTCGGTCCCACCCCGCTCGGGGTCGACTGGAGCTGCGTGCCGACGCAGGAGATGCGGTTCGTGCAGCTACTCAAGCTGTGCGACTTCTCGACCTCTCGGAAGCTCGTCCTCAATGACCTTGGCTGCGGTTATGGGGCGCTACTGGCCTATCTCGGCTGGCGCCATCCCGGCGTCGCGCTCGATTATCTCGGCGTCGACCTGTCGGCGGCGATGATCGCGCGGGCGAAACGCCTGTGGCGCGGCCAGGCGGGGATCGCCTTCGCAACCGGCAGCGAGTGTCCGCGCGTCGCGGACTATTCGGTCGCCAGCGGCATCTTCAACGTCGCGCTGGATGCGCCGCGAGAACGCTGGGAGGCCTATGTGGGCTCCGTCCTCAGCCATCTGCGGGCGACCAGCCGGATCGGCTTCGCGGTCAATTTCGTCGCGGCTGAGCCGTCGACGGGATCGCTGAAGCCGGGCCTTTATCGAACGTGTCCCGATCGATGGATATCCTACTGCGAGTCCGAATTAGGGGCCGGCCGCGTTGAACTTGTAACGGCATACGGAATGCGCGAATTCACTCTACTTGTGTCCGTATAGCGGCACGTCCCGGCATCTGGCGATCTGCTCCAGCGCCAGTCCCAGCCCCGGCTCGAAGCAATGGGCACCGGTCTGCTGGATCATGTCATCGACTTGACCGATAAGGGTTTCAGCTTCCCAGAATTCCGCCGGATTCCCGAGCGTCAGCAGGGCAATCGCCTTGACCAGCGTGGCGCGAAGCTCGGGCATGCGCGCTGTCAGGTCTCTGGCAGCAGCGATCGCCCGATCTGCGGCAGCAATGGCCTCGATTTCGTGGCCGGCCTGCAGGTGACATTCTGCGTAAGCGGCCAAGGCGTCGGCCTTGAAATCCCGCGCCGCCTTGAGCGACCCCATCAAATCGAGCGCTCTCTCAAGTTCCTGGAGGGCTGTCGCGTGATAGCCCGCAATCGCCGCTGCAAGACCGCTGCAGTAATGGCGAAAGACCAACAGATACGGACTGCCATGCCGCTCTGCGAGCGCGGCGACGGAAGCGGCGTGTTCGGCCGCCAGCGACGCGTCATGCTGAAACCAGGCAAGATCGATCATGCCGAGATGCGAGATGAACAGCACGGTCGGATCGACGAGGGCCGGCTCGAGGGAGAGCATCTGGTCGAAGCAGGCCCGCGCCTCGTCCGGGCGGCCGAGATGGACGAGGATGCGGCCCCTGAGGCTGAGCACCCAGTGCTCGACATTGTAGCCGAGGAACTGGTGGTCGAAGGGCTCGATGGCCGGGATCCGCTCGAGCGCGGCGTCGTTGGCCGCCAGCGCCTTGGTGAACAGGCCCGCCCATCCATAGGCCTGGCTGAGCGAGGCGTTGAGCGTCGCTTCGCGACCGCGGTCGCCGGTCGGCTCCACCAGGGCCAGCGCCCGCTCGATCTGCGCGGCGTAGTCGTCGGCCGGGCCGCCACTTGCCCCGGCCAGCCGCGCCTCGACGAAGAGCAGCAGCGCGACCATCGCGTCGTCGGTCTGGCGGGCGATCTGCAGCGCCTCCGCCAGGTAGGGCCGTGCTTCCTCGACGGTCACGCCCTCCCGCCAGCCGAGCCAGGCGATCTGTCCGCTCGCCAGGATGCGTAGCGAGTCGACCTCCGGGGAGCGGGGTTCCCCGAGCAGCATCGTGCGGACCTTGCGCCAGCGCTTGATGGCCTCGCCGGTGCTGGTCGCGCCGACCCAGCGCGCTGCCCGCGCGCCGAACGTCGCAGCCGCGAGCGTATGGCCGGCAGCCTCGTGATGATAGGCGATCAGGGCCGCGTCCTCGTCCAGCCGGCCCTCGGAGTAACGCTGCATCGCCTCCGCCACCGCGGCGTGGAGCGCTGCCCGGCGCGACTTCAGCTGCGTCCGGTAGGCGACCTCCTGGATCAGCGGATGGCGAAAGGCATAGCAGCGGCCGCCGGCGCCCTGCTGGGGCTCGAGCATGTCGGCATCGCACAGCCTGGCGAGGGCCGTCCCGACGTCCTCCCGCGGCACCTCGGCGACGCTCTCCAGCACATCCAGCGGGAACTGCTTGCCGATGGTCGCGCCGATCTGCAGCACGGCGCGCTCGACCGGGTCGAGACGGTCGATGCGGGCGCCGATGACGTCCTGGACGGTCGAGGGCAGGGCGTTGTCGTTGGCAGGCGAACCGAGCGTGTAGCTCCCGGGAGAGCCGAGCAGCGTGCCGTTCTCCGACAGCGAGCGGACCAGTTCCTCCATGAAGAAGACATTGCCGCCGCTGCGTTCGGCGACGCGGCGGTGGATGTCCTTGAGTTCCGGCCGCGTGCCGACCAGCGTGTCGAGAATCGCCTCGGTTTCCCTGTCGCTCAGCTCGGCGAGGAAGATCTTGCGGTAATTCGGCGATCGCATGAACGGCGCGCGATAGCCGGGACGGTAATTGAAGATCAGCATGGTCCGCGTGGACTCGACCGCCTCGACCAGGGTGGCGAGGAATTCGCCGCTTGCCGCATCGGCCCAGTGCAGGTCCTCGACGATGATCACCGACGGTTCGCGGCCGATCTGCCGGACCAGGTTGCGCAGGATGTCGAGCAGCCGCGCCTGCCTTGCCCGCGGGCTCGGCAGGAAGCGATGCTGCTCGTCCGCCAGTCCGAGGAACTCCTGCAATAGCAACTGGTCGGCCTCGAAGGTCGCGCCGATCTCGGTCAGCCGTTCGGCGATGCGGCGGCGGGTGACGGCGACGTCGTCGGAGGAGGAGATGCGCAGGATCGTGCGCAGGAAATCCAGCGCCAGCTGCAGCGGCGTCGCATGGCCGTAGGGCTGTGCACGGGCCTCGTAGACGGTCAGGCCCCGGCCGCGGCACCATTCGGCGAACTCGTAGCAGAGCCGGCTCTTGCCGCTGCCCGGCACGCCTTCGATGCCGGTGATCCAGGTCTCGCCGCGCTCGGTCGCGGCCAGCGTGTCGCGGAGCGCGCCGATCTCGGCTTCCCGGCCGCAGAAGGCGGTCAGCTGGGTGCCCCGGAACTCCCGGCTGGCCGGACCGCGCCGGCGGGCCAGCAGCTGGAACACCGACACCGGCTCCGGGATGCCCTCCAGCCTGCGGGCGCCGAGCGACCCTGTGACGAAGCTCGAACGGATGAGCCGATGGCTTTGTTCGGAAATGCAGATTCCGCCTGGATCTGCGATGGCCTGTAGCCGGCTGGCGAGGTGAATGGCGACGCCGTGCGCGTCGCGCCGGCCCTCGCGGTCGCCGGCCGAGCCGAAGACCACTTCGCCGGTGTGCAGGCCGACGCGGATCTTCAGCCCGTCCTCGCGCCGGGCGAAGGCCTGCTGCAGCTCCAAGGCCGCCTCGCAGGCCAGAAAGGCATGCCCCTCCTGGGCGCGCGGGGCGCCGAACAGCGCGAAGATGCCGTCGCCCATGGTCTGCACGACGGTGCCGTCGAAGCGCGTCACGGCGTCGCACATCGCTGCGATGGCCGGCCGCAGGCGATCCATCGCCTGCTCCGGGTCGAGCCGGGCCAGCAGCCGGGTGGAACTGACGATGTCGGCGAAGAGGATCGTCGCCTGCTTGAATTCGCCGCCCCCGGTCAGCCTGGTGCTGGCGGCAGGGGGGCCGCCGGAAAGCCGCGTGCCGCAGGCGCTGCAGAAGGTCGCCGTCGCCGAGCTCTGCGCCGAACAGTTCGGGCAGACGACGACCAGCGACCCGCCGCAGCTCGCGCAACGGGTCTCGCCGTCCGGATTCTCGGTGCTACAGCTGGGGCAGCGCATGATTTTCTAGCTGCGATGACGATACGTAACCCGGGCAAATGACGCCTTTAGCCGGAGCCTGTCAACGTCGCGGCGCACACCGCGCGACGGGCTCGCAGTGCGCCCGGGACCATGGCCGGCCGGGGCGCTCGCTGTCCGGTTGCCGGTTATTCCCGGTAGTGGGCTTCCGAGAGGATGCGCCGCAGCTCGATGATCGCCGCGAGCCGACCCTTGTGGAATTCGCTCGTCGGCGCCTGGTGCGCGTCGGCCTCGATGCGGCGCTCTAGCGAGTCCAGCACATGGGCGACATGGTCGCCGGAATAGCTGTCGAAGAGACGCGGTTTGCCCGTGTCCATCGCGGTTGCCTGTACTTCCTGCCGCGTGCCGGCGCTGCCGTCATTGCCTCGGACGACACCGGCGGCTGTGTCTCGCCGCTCCGGCTCGGCCCGCCGTGGTGGGAGCATCTCGTGCCTATTTGGCCGGCGCTGCCGCTTCGGCACCCTGCCGATAAGGCGCGAACGGCTCGCTTTTGAAGATTTCCTCGATTTCCGAGAGGGTGAAGGACGCATCGTCCGTGTCGATCGACAGGCTGTAGCGGGGCGTCTCGTCGCCCTGCATCACGTGGCAGATGGCATCCGCCAGCGTGTCGAAGCGCTGATGCGCCAGGCCGCCCTTCGGAAGCACGCGCCGGGCGGACCTCGCCCAGAAGATGTCCGCGGGTAAGGTGAAGTCGATATCGTCCATGCCGGTGCTTGTCCCTGCTGTTGGCGACACGCCCGACTCAGCTGAGCGGCGCGACGGATCCTCTCCCTATCTAGGGGACCCGTGCCGCATTGTCGCGTCGGCTGCTCCGGCACCCCGGCCGATCACGCCGCTCCGCGTACCGCGCTGTAGGCCGAGAGGGCACGCGCACGCGCCTTGCCGTGGTCGACGATCGGCGCCGGATAGGTCTTGCCGAGAACCACCCCCGCCGCTTCGAGCGTGCCCGCCGCGGCTTCCCAGGGCGCATGGATGGCGCGGGCCGGCAGGTCCTTCAGCTCCGGGACGTACTGGCGGATATAGGCGCCGTCGGGGTCGAACTTCTCGCTCTGGGTGACCGGGTTGAAGATCCGGAAGAACGGCTGCGCGTCGGCGCCCGAGCCGGCGATCCACTGCCATTGCGCGCTGTTGGACGCGACGTCGCCGTCGACCAGCGTGTCCCAGAACCATTCCTCGCCTTTCCGCCAGTCGATCAAGAGGTCCTTGGTCAGAAACGAGCCGACGATCATCCGCACCCGGTTGTGCATCCAGCCGGTCTGCCAGAGCTGGCGCATGCCGGCGTCGACGATCGGATAGCCGGTCATGCCCTTGTGCCATGCCCGCAGGGCAGTGGGGTCCGATTCCCAGGGGAACCGGTCGAAACGGGCGTTGAAGTTCCGGCTGCCGAGCGGGCCGAAATGGTAGAGCAGATGATAGCTGAAATCCCGCCAGGCGAGCTCCTTGCGGAAGGTGCGGATCGCCTCCGGCCGGATCGTCTCGTCCTCGGCGGCGTGGCTGCTTGCCGTGTGCCAGAGGCGGTAGGGCGAGATCTCGCCCCAGCGCAGATGCGCCGACATGCGCGACGTGGCGTCGATGGCCATGCGCTCCCGCCCGTCGTCGTAGGTGCCGAGACGCTCCTCGCAGAAGGTCGCGAAGCGCCGCTGCGCCGCCGCCTCGCCGATCTCCCAGAACGCTGCCAGCCCGCCCGACCAGTCGGGCCGGGTCGGACGGAGCTGCCAGTCGGCGAGTCGGTCGGAGCGCGGCCATTCATCCGGCGCACGCAGGCGGCGCGGCGCGTCGATCGGATCGCGCGGCTCGGTCTCGGAGATGTTCTTCCAGAACGGCGTGTAGACCTTGTAGTAGCCGCCGGTCTTCGTCGCGACCTTCTCCGGCCGGTGCAGGATGTTCGCGGTGAAGCCCCTGACGGCGACGTCGCCCGAGAGGGCGTCGGCCACGGCCTTGTCGACGTCCCGCCCGGCCTCGTCGTAGCGCCGGTTGAACAGGAGAGCGCCGGCGCCGACCGACCGGATGACGTCAGCCACCTCGACGTCGGCCCTGCCGCGGCGAAGCATCAGATCCGCCCCGATTGCCTGCAGCGACCGGGCAAAGGCCTCCAGCGAATAATGCAGCCACCATCGATGTGCGCCGCCGAGCGGGCGGATCCCGGGAGATTCCTCGTCGAGAACGTAGAGCGGCACCACGGGCCGGCCGGAATCGGCGGCCTCCGCCAGCGCGGGATTGTCGTCGAGACGCAGGTCGTCGCGCAGCCAGACGACGATCGGCCGTCGGTCGTTCGTCTGTTGATCGTCAGTGCTCATGCCGCTCCCTCTCGTCGCCGCCTAAGCTGTGGCAGGCGCGGGGAAGGGCGAGGCGGGTGCGACAAAGCGTTGCCCGCCGCCGGCGATTCGCGGCAGACGTGACGTCCGATCAGCGATGAAATTGGAAGGTGGCTCCCCGGGCCGGATTCGAACCAGCGACCGATCGATTAACAGTCGAGTGCTCTACCACTGAGCTACCGGGGAATACGCATGTCTCAGCGTTGGCGTGCCTATAGCAAAGCTGTACCGGGCTTGCCAAGCCGCGCGGGGTAAAAAACCGGGCCTGCCAGCGATCCGCCATGTTTTGTTCCGGCGCCTGCCGACACCATGTGACAGGCAACGACGAATGGAAGGACGGGCAGGCGCCCGGCGTAAGCATGTCTGATCGCGAAAGGGAGCCGATGACGCCCGGTGCAGGGCCGCAGAGTATCCGGCTTTTCGGCAGGGCTTTCGTGCTGCCCGCCAACCGGGCGACGCGCGTCGGCCTGGGCATTGCCCTGATCGTCGGGGGCATTCTCGGGTTCCTGCCGATTCTCGGCTTCTGGATGGTCCCGCTCGGCCTGATCATCCTCTCGGTCGACTTCGCCGCGGTGCGCCGCGCCCGACGCCGCACGACCGTGCGATGGGGCCGCTGGCGGGCCAATGGCAGGACGAAGGGCAGTGCCCCGGACCTAGGCTCCGACGTTGCCGGCCCGGCACGCGAACCCGGCCGCCGCGCGGACTGAGGGTCCATCAGCGTAGCCGGGTCGGCCGCCAGATGACGATTCCCGGCCGGCGGTCCCGCTCGATCTCCTCGGCGCTCACCTCGCAGTCGCGCTGCCGGCATTCGCGGCAACGGAACGGCAGGCGATCCAGCGCAAGCCCGGGATCGGTCACGCTGGCGAGGTCGCTCGCCAGGAACGACGCCGCATGGCCGCATCCCCGGCACCGGGCCGTCACCAGCATTTCCGCCCGGGCGGCTTCGCCCACAGTCCGTTTCGCCACCATTCCCGCGAACTGGAACAAACCAGGAACATCGTCAAGCCAGAAAAGGCGCTCCGGGGGGAATTACCCGGAGCGCCTGATTCTAACTCGCTACGCCGTCAGCGGTCGGTCTTCTCCACGGAGCGCTTCCAGGGGGGCGTCCAGGGACCGGCCGCCTGGAGCGGTGCCCGGCTGTCGATCTCGACGGTGGCCCCGGTCTTCGACTGCGCCTGCGACTGTGACTGGTAGGCCAAAGGACGCGGCGTCGTGGAATCCTTCGTCTCGGCGTTCCGGTCGGTGGCGTAGAAATTGCCGAAGATCCCGTCGCCCGTCGAGGCGAACTGCGCGGCGGCCGGGTTCACGGCGCCGACCACGACGGCAAGGCTGGCTGCGATGAGCGGAAGCGTCTTCATGATGATCGTCCTTTCGGTTTCGCACCGGCGATGGGCTGGCTCGTAGCCACCCTTCTTCTCGCGTGCGGTGCAACAGAGTTAATCCCCTCCAAATCGTCCCGGTAGGTGTGGCTTGCAGGACTTGCCGTTCCACTGGCAGAACGACGTCATGACCAGTCTCGACGACATGCTCTACTTCGAAGCCGTGGTACGCCACGGCGGTTTTGCCGCCGCGAGCCGGGCGCTGCGCATCCCGAAGTCCAAGCTCAGCCGCCGCGTCGCCGGCCTGGAGCGGCGGCTCGACGTCCGGCTCCTCGAACGCTCGGCCCGACGCCTCGACATGACCGCCGTCGGGGCGGCGTTCTATGCCCACTGCCGCGCCGCGATGAACGAGGTCGAGGCGGCCGAGGAGGTCGCCCAGGCTCTCAACGCCGAACCGCGCGGCCTGGTGCGGGTCGGGTGCCCGCCGGGCTTCGGCGAGGAGACGCTGGCGGGGGTGATGCCGGCCTTCTTCGCCGCCTTTCCGAAGGTCCGGATGCAGCTTCTCGTCTCGCTGGAGCAGGTCGATCTCCTTGCCGAGCGCGTCGATGTGGTGATCCGCGCCAACCCCGGCCTGGACCAAAGCCGCGACCTCATCGCTCGCCGGCTGGGACCGGTCGGCATCGTGCTGGTGGCGAGCCCGGAATTCCTCGCCGCCCATCCGCCGATCGCGGCGCCGGCGGACCTCGCGGCAGTCCCCACCATCACCTACGCCAAGACCGCCGATCACGACGTCTGGGAGCTCTACGACCGCGACGGCGTGCCCACGCGCGTCCGCCACGAGCCGCGGATCATCTGCAACGAGTTTGCGGTGCTTCGCGAAGCGGCGGTCGAAGGGCTCGGCGTCGCGATACTGCCCGAGGCGCTCTGCCACGAAGCCCTGGCTTCCGGCAGGCTGCGGCGGGTACTGCCGGCGTTCCA
The DNA here is from genome assembly GCF_021391535.1 of Aurantimonas sp. HBX-1. GTDB lineage: Bacteria > Pseudomonadota > Alphaproteobacteria > Rhizobiales > Rhizobiaceae > Aurantimonas. The sequence continues at coordinate 2,096,292 of NZ_CP090066.1, read as the reverse complement.
TGCGGGCGATACGACGATGCACATCCTGTTCACGTCGCGACGCGGCATGCTGCCGGCCGTCAAGGTGCTCGTCGACCACCTGATCGCGACGCTGCCGGAAGCCATGCGGCTGAAACGCCAGGCCCTGCGGTCGCATCTGCCGGAGGCCTGACCGCGCCCCCGCGGCTTTTCCGGCGGGTCACGCGACACGACTTGCCCGAAGTCGCCGGCGGGGAAGGCCGGAAGCCGTCAGTGATGGAAGCTGTCGTCCCAGCCATTGTCGTTGGCCGGGGACTTCGACCGGCTGTCGAACGGGTCGTGACGGTCTTCGGGGCTCAGCGGCGGCTTCTTGCGCGGGGCTTCCGGCTTGACGTTGTCGGTTTGCATCGGCTTGGCTCTTCGGAAGATCTCGGATGATCTCCTCTAGCGCGATCGCAAAGAGCGATGGTGTTAGCCGCGTCACACCGCGCCAAGCAAAAGCTCAACTGACGGATTTTGCAGGCGTTTCGGCGATCAATCTTGGTGAACGGCGATCACCGCCCGTGAAGCGCAGGGTGGATTGACTCGCCCACCGGTGGCAGAAGTGGGCCCACGGCGTGCACAAGATCGAATTCAACTTTCATGGCTTGGGACGAGTTCGGCTGGAGCGCTACGGTTGCTGCTTTGGCGGCGCGCTCTCAGCCTCGTTATCCGGCTGCGACCTCTTTGGCGCGGGAGCGGTCGTGACGGCTATCGAGGAGACGCGCCAGCGGTTAGCGACGTTCTCGAACGTCAGATCGAAGTCTATCTCCAAGGGCTGGCTCGGGAAAAAGCCTACCAGATGCAACTGCTTTTGCGCGTCGAGGAACGGTGCGGTGGAGAGTTGGGGCGTGATGACGGCGGTGGCCGTCAGGTCGACTCCTGTCCGCTTCAGGGGCTGGAAGTTGAAAGCCAAGTCGGCCGCCGTGCTTTCCTCGCGAAAGCGCGGCGAACCGAGATCCCTCAGCACGGTGAAGTTACCCGTCTCGACCGCCTGATGCAGCGCTGTCATTGTGCTGCGCACGAGGTAGACCGACTGCGCGGCGTTCGCGGGCCAGCCGGCTGCGGCGTCCGGCGTCTCCACCTTCTCATCGCGCGCCTGTTCCTGGGCGAGAGACGGCGTGCCGGCGCAGACGACTAGCGCCGCTGCCAGAATGGCCATCCGCCTTCTCAGGAACATTGTGATCATCATTCTCCGCCGGTCCGGGCTACCAGCTCATCCTGACGCCAACGCGGCCCCCGGTGAGGTGTTGATCCGGATCATAGGCGACGCCGCCGTTGACCTGGAGGCGCGAATTGATGCGCGCACCGGCGCTGAGCGCGAAGGCGTTGGCCCCTTCGAACGCGCCCCAGTTTATCGTGGTCACGAAATTCTCATCCGGCAGTACCGTTGGCGCACCGGCAAGGGCCATCGCCATTGCGACACCAGAATTGGCGTGCTTGCCTACGTTGTCGATGCGGGAGCTTAGGCGGTCCAAATCGCTTGCGCTTGCAAAGCCGAAATCCCAAGGGCTTGCGGACGCGAGGTTTCCGCCCGGATCGGTGGTGACGATGCTGACTGCGCCCGCCTGCGCAGCCGTGCTGGCTGCGGACGTGATACCCGGCGCTGTGTAGGTGTTTCCTGCGGTTCCAAACACCTGCTGATTCTCGCGCGAGGCCACCGCGCCTGCGCCGTAGGCGGACGAGCCGGCGTACCCCGCGCTCGCACCGGCGCCTACTGCAACGGCACCGGCGCCGCCCGCAGATGCGCCTTGACCAATTGCGACGCCGCTTGCGCCGGTCACCCTCGTAGCGTTGCCGAGCGCAACGGCATTGGCCGCGTTGACTGAGCTGCCCGTGCCGATCAGCAATGAGCCGGAGGCACTAGCGGTGCCCGCGAGAACGTTGTTCGAGCCGAAGACCTTCACGTCATCACCGAAACCGACCGTGTTCGCGGCGTTGACGGTGTTGTCGTCACCGTAGACGAAGGTGCGGTTGCCGTTGACTAGGTTGGGGTCGCCGATGGCGTAGGTGCCATCTCCGTTAACGGTATTGCCAGTGCCGAAGGCACCGCTGCGGTTCCCGGTTACGATGTTGTTGGAGCCAACGACTGTGGAGTCGTCTCCCTGCGACTGGTTGTTGGTGCCGCTGGCATAAGCGTTCGAGCCGCTCGCAGTGCTCCCTGAGCCTGCCGCGGTGGAATTGGAACCGCTGGCGGTCGGCTGCGTCCCAGAAGCGGTTGTGACGTAATAGAGCGGCGTGCCGCTGCCTCCCCCGGAAGAGGGCGGCGTGCCGCTGCCTCCCCCAGAAGAGGGTGGCGTGCCGCTGCCTCCCCCAGAGATGCAGGCGAGGTCGCCCGAGGCGTTTGTGCCGATGCCCGATGAACAACCCTGGAGTGACGCGAAGCGGATGGAGCCGACGACGTCGAGCCCCGCGACGGGCGCGTCAGTGCCGATTCCAACATTGCCGGCCCCGTCGAGGGTCAGGCGGGTGACCCCGTCCGTGGCGAGCAGGAGCCTGCCGCCGTTGCCGGAAGTGGAATGAGCATTGATCATCGAGGTGCCGGTGCCGTAGGTCGCGCCGAGATAGCCGACGTTCAGCCCGTCGCTACTGGCTGCAGAGGAAGTGCCTATCGTTACAGACGTGTCGGCGCTGGATGCTCCGTATACATGCAGCTCGCTGCCGGGGGAGGCCGTTCCGATGCCGACGTCACCGCTGGCTGCGATGTCGAGGCTGCTAGTCGGCGCGCCCGGCCGGATGCGGAAAGGAAGTCGGCTGCCGCCTGTCAGGTCGCGTACGAAGAAATTTGCCTCGTTGGCGCCGATGTCCCAAGTCTGGGCCGTGAAGCCGCCCGCGTTGGTCTGCTCGAGGCGGATCGCAGGCGTGTCGCTACGCGCGATGTGCAGCCCGAGGGCCGGAGTGGACGTTCCGAGGCCGAGGTTTCCCAAGCTGCTGACGTGGAGTGCGTCCTGCGGCGCGCCGGCGTCCACGCGGAAGACCATCCTACCGGACGTCGCATCCTGGATTCCGAAATAGCTGGCGCCGCCGGACACCGAATCGTTTGCCACTAGCGCCCAGTCGTTGGCAGCAAAGCCGGCAGACGTGCTCGTGTCGTCGAAATAGATTCGTGTGTTATTTTCCTTTACGACAATCGTGTTGAAGCCAAAGATTTCATTGTCTACGCAGTCGAGCCCGACACATAGGCTTCCTTGGACGATCTGGTCGTCCGGTACGACTTGGTCAGCATAGGCTCCGGCAACCGGGATGAAGAGCGCCGCAGCGCCTGCGCATAAAGCTGCACATCCGCGAACTGTGACCTGCCGCAAAACCCGACCCTCCCCATGGTCACCACTGTACGCAACTGAAGGCGTCAATAACCTGCTCGGTACAGTGCCTCAAAAAGTTATGTGCAGAGAGCATATCTCTCGCAAGTATCATCGTTGCGGCGAAAACGCTTTAATCCCGGGTGTGTTCAGTTCACATCGCCGGTCGTGCCGAATCCTGATCTCTCATTCGCCATTGTTCGGACGAATGGCTTGCAATGCGGCGGGCGGGAGCAGAGCGCTCGATCGGCCCGATCTCAGGGGAGGGGTGTATGGGATGGGAGAGCCGTGGTCGGCGCCAACGGTGCAGTTCATCTCGCCTTGACGCGGGCCGCAGGACAGAAACGGGCCGCAGGACAGGAAGAAGTGCCGTCGTGCGGCAGACCTTCGACCCCGATCTTGACGAGGATTCCATGTTGCACATCGCTCGCCAGCTCCGAACAATCATCAAGCTCGCCATCGCCGCGGTGCCACCAGAGACGCGGCAACGCTGCGCCAGAAGCGGCCGCGCGTGTCTTGGCAGGACTACGGCTTAGCTCAGGCAGAGATGGCTGAGGCGATCGCGGCGGCTGTGGAACCGCGCTTCGTGATAGCCGAGCAGCCGTTCGGTGAACGTCTCGCGCCTGCACCGACGAATCCTAGCGCGATGCTGCCGGGAGCGAGGCTACCTGCTGCCGAGAGATGACGTCGTGCAGGGAGCGTCTTCCACCGCTGTCTCCGACTGGCGCATCGCAGGCACGGTAAATACCGTGAAGAAAGAGGCGCTCGATGAAGTCGCAAAGGCTTAGGAGGACGCCAGCAACAGAGCCGGCGCGGCTCAGTCGCACGCGAACCTGATCGCCATGCAGCTAGCCGAGAGAAGGGGGAGGCTCCGGTGACAGATCATTCTCCCGCGACCTCCGCCGGCACCTCGCCGTGTCGCACGAGCACGATCGGCTCTTCCAGGACTTCTCCGGTATCGAGGTCGACTGTCTGCTCCACCGCCACGACGCCGACCACATTGCCCAGCCTGGCGCCGTCACGGTCAGCCCGCAGCGTGGCCTCGGCCGCAGTCTTGAACTGCATGGTCTGCCCGTTCATCAGCCGACGGCCCTGCTTCACGAACTGCTGGACGACATAGAGCTTGCCGGCGGGCATTGGCGATTCCTTGGGGCGACCTGCACCACGAATTACCACCTCCGGCCACGGCTGCGACAGGCTTTCGTCAGTCAGGACATGGGAGGGCGGATCGGGAATGGATTGCCACGCCTTCTGGGCGGTGTGGCAGCCGGTTCAGTTCCGGGCCTGAAAATGGCCGGCGATACCAATTGTCCAGGTGTGGCAGTGGAGGCCTCGGAGGGAATCGAACCCCCGTGCAAGGATTTGCAGTCCTCTGCGTAACCACTCCGCCACGAGGCCCCAACGGCGCCGTTCCTACTGGTTCGGACGGCGGCCTGCAAGGCTCGTCGTCGAGGCGGAGCCCAATGACACCAGAATATTCGCCGGACGCCCGCTTGCTCCGTCGGCATGCGTTGCCGTTCTCCGGGGGCCGGACGGTCGATCGACGGAGGAGGGATTGCCGGCCAGGTGCAGGAGCGGATGCGCGCACGCCGCATTAACGCAGCATCGGCTAGCCGTTTCTCACGGGGACCGTCCGCGGCTACCGCGTCGGCGAAGCGATGCGCCTGACGGAAAGGTCGGTTGCTGGGCGAGGGTTCGGAAGGGCTGCCGCCGGGAGGGCAATGGTACGCCCAAGGGGAGGCTGACCCGCTTCCTCTTAATCAAGAGGATCAATGACTTGCCGCGTACTATTATGCCACGTTATGCGATATGTTAAACGCTTGCAAGGTAGCAGAAGCCCTAGTCTGGGACGATTATTCGGACCGACGGTCTGTCGACACCGTTTCGGCCTGCAGTGGTCAGCGGTTGTCTTCGTAGCGCGTAGCGCGTTGCGCGAATGCAATTGCGATCTGTCGCGGTCATCGGACAGCCACAGGGACCGCTTCTCAATCAACTGAGCCACTGCCGCCTTATAGGCGCACTCATTTCCGCGATTTCACCGATTGGTTGCGCACCGGTCTTCGGGCGATGCGACCCCGCGGCTCGGACACGGCACTTGAAGATGAGTATCGATCACCTCGTTCTTCGTCCTGTTAAAGTCTTGCATGCAGTCACCCTCGCTGTACACCCTGCGAAGATATATCGGTCACCAATCAGATAAGCGACCTTTTCGCTACCAATATTTCCAGTCATCTGATAATAATTCCGGAAAAAGGCCAGCAACTATCCCCGCTGGATCGACGCAATCGATGGTTGTACTTATGCTACCTGGAGGTGCGTGCCATGGTAAGCCTCTATTATTATCATGGTCTCTTGAGAAGGCAAAATTGCAACTCTGGAATCACTTCGAATTTTGCGTGCTGCACAAACTTTACATAGCGATAATTTCGTGCGACCAGTTAATTGCGGCCATAATGTGACAGGAGCATTTGCAGTGCCTACCTCGATCGCATTCATCGATGATCATCCAATCCTTCGTGAGGGGTTGGTCGGTCTGTTCTCAAAGTACGAAGATTTCGCAGTTGTCGGCAGCGGTGCGTCTGCAGCAGACGCCATAGCGATTGCCACTGAAAAGCAGCCCGACGTCCTGCTGATCGATTTGCAGATGCCGGGAAACGCGCTGGACGCTATCGCTCGGATACGGACGAAGTCACCGTCGATCATCATCATGGCGTTCACCGCATCCGACCGAATCGACCATGCCATCAATGCGCTGGAAGCTGGCGCCAATGGTTACGTGCTGAAAGGCAGTACTGCCGGGGAATTAACGGCAGCCATTAATAGCGTGATTGGTGGCGAGACATTCGTCACACCCAGCCTTGCCAGCAAGGTGATTGCGGCCCTTCGCCTCCCGTCTATGCGCGACGCCAGCAACCCTAACCTGAGCGTTCGGGAAGAGCAGATCGTCAAGCTCTTGTTGAAGGGCTGCACGAACAAGGCCATAGGTGCGCGGTTGAGCATCAGTGAGAAGACCGTCAAGCATTACATGACATTGCTGATGCAAAAGCTCGATGCGCGCAATCGTCTGGAGGTCGTGCTGGCGGCGCAGAAGCTTTCCAATGTCGGCGGTAGCCGCGATTGGCGAAGCCCGGACGGTACGTTGAACTGACCGGCCCGTCGGTCGCAGTTGCCAGGCGCAGTCCGCCGGACAACACTCAGTCCGGCTGTTCGATGTCCGGCGGAAACTGTGCGACGAGCGACGTACCGATGCCGGGCACGGTTCGGAATTGCAATGTTCCGTTGAAGGAGGCCACCCGGTTTTTGACGCCCAGTAGCCCGATCCGTGGGCCAGGCTCATCTGTGGGCGTGCTTGGCGTCACGTGACCCGCGTCGTTTATCCGGATCACCACCTTTCCTTCCTCGATGCCGGCCTTGACCTCTTGGCCTTGGCCGCCAGCGTGCCGGACGATGTTTCGCAAGGCTTCCTGAACCACCCGGTACATGCAGGCCTTCAGTTCGTGCGAGATACCAACCGGCAGTTCTTCGATCTCCATGGCGACCTGCGTCCCGGTATTGCGTTCATGGCGGGCAACCGCCAGTCGCAGCGCATCGGCGGCGCTCAGGTCCCGCAGTTCCGGCAGTACGAGGCCGCTGGCGATGCATCGGAGCTCTCCGATCGCTTCGCGCATCAACCGCATCGCCGTCGGCGGATCCTCAGAGTTGAGCGCTGCCAGGGTCAGAAGTTGCACGGGCCCGTCGTGCAGATCGGCACCCACCCGGCTGAGAAGTTCTTCGTTCGCTTGAGCCGCTCGACGGCGTAACCTATCGGCCTCGATGCTCAGTGCCAGGTTCTGACGGGACAGGTTGACGCTTCGCCGGTGATGGATGCGCAACGCCCGGCGTTGCCCCGACATACGCCTGTCGGCTTTCAAAACGATGATGAACAACGGGGTGATCGCCGCGATGCTCAGAAGGACACGGATCGCCCAGCTGCCTGCGATGACCGTGAACAGTGAATCCGAGATCGATGCAAGGTTCTGATAAAATTCACCGATCGCGATCACTTGGCCCTCGGCATCCCTTATGGGGATATAAATCTCAAGGACACCGGCGTGGTGGTCACCCTCGGTCGAATGCTCCGTGTTCTCGCCGAAATTCCTGACGGTCTCGCCGTTCGCGGCCCGGCGGACGCTTTCCGATGCGAATTTCTGCCCGATCAGGCTCTGGTCGGTTGCATAAGCCACCGTCCCATCCGGCAGCCAGATCTTGATCTGCTCGATCTGCGTGCCAAGCCCCGGTTCCGCGATGGACGATTCGAGCTGGAACTGCTCCTCGGGCAGAAGACGCTGCGACCATTTCAGTGATTGCACATGCGGGGAGATGATCCCTTCCATGTAGACGGACGCTACCCGCGTACTGCTGTCCACCAAGTGTTCCGTTACCAGCCGAGATTGCAGAAATCCGCCGATCGCCAGGAAGAGGGCGAGCAAGAGCGAGGCGACAAAGAGAAACTGCCTCGCGAGCCCAAGACGACGCCATGGCGTCACCAGGCGTACGAACCAAGGCTGGTTCGACCAAGGTCCAACGATCCGCCTGCCTTTGGTCGTCCGACCATCTCGGACCAAAGTATCCAAAGTGTCTCGGACCTTGCGACCTAACACCATGCTGAACATCCGGTAAATATTCATGCCAGATCGTCGCTGCGACATGAACCGTTCGCGCGCCAATAGATCGCTCGCCGCGAGAGCATAACAGACATGCTCGCAAGTGAGTCGTTAATATTTTTTCTGATCAGCGCGCGCAGCAGCCGCGTCAACGGGAGTAGGGAAAATGGCCGCGTTCAAGATCAACCAAGCCGACCTGTCGTTCGTTCTTCAGCAGATCAAAATTGCTGAGGCGCATGCTGCCGGCATCCCGCTCACCAGCATCCTGCTCGACCCGAATGGGCAGGTTGTTGCCGATCCCGAGGCGCTCAATGGCCAGGGCCTGACCTACTACGTTCTCGACGGCGTGAATGGATTGGTTCCCCGGGACCCCAACCAGCCGCTGGCCATTCCCGATCCCCATGTGCCCTTCGGCCTGCGCACCGTCGACGGGACGTACAACAACATCGTTCCGGGCCGCGAGACCTGGGGTGCCGCCGACCAGTCGATGCCGCGCCTGCTGGATCCTAAGTATACGACCGGCATCGGCTCGGCTGATCTTGACGGACCGGGACCGGGTGGAGCCGTCGTCGGTGGCGACTATGCGGATCCTGGCAACATCGTCGACACCGCGCCGCGCACGATCTCCAATCTCATCGTCGACATGAGCCTGAACAATCCGGCCGCGATCATCGCCGCCCTGACCTTCGCCGGCTCGGAAGACGTGCTCGGCGACCAGGGTGAGATCAGCGACGCCTTCGAGGCGCTGAAGCAGGCGCGCGATACCAATGACGTCGCGAATATCCCCGCGCTGGAAGCGGCGCTCGACGCCGTCCTGGAGGCCAAGGGCGTCACCGTCAGTAATGGTTCGATCGACATCCCGAATGTCGCGCCGGACGAGGGCCTGTCGGCGCCGTTCAACGCCTGGATGACCTTCTTCGGCCAGTTCTTCGACCACGGCCTGGACCTCATTTCCAAGGGCGGCGACGGTGTCGGGACGGTGTTCGTGCCGCTCGCGCCCGACGATCCGCTGGTTACCCACGGGCCTGACGGCATTGCGAACAATGGCGACGAGGTGCCGCCGCAACTCCGCTTCATGACCCTGACCCGAGCGACGCCGACGGAAGACGGGTCTCAGACGAACACGACGACGCCCTTCGTCGACCAGAACCAGACCTACACCTCGCACGCTTCGCATCAGGTCTTCCTGCGCGAGTACCGCATGACGGACGGAGGACCGGTTGCGACCGGGCGCCTGCTGACCGGCACCGATGGGGGATTGGCCACCTGGGCCGACGTCAAGGCGCAGGCTGCCACGATGCTGGGCATCGAACTGACGGACGGCGATGTCCTCAACATTCCGATGATTCTGACCGATCCCTACGGCGAGTTCATCCGCGGGGGCAACGGCCTGCCCCAGCTGGTCCGGCTGAACTCCGACGGCTCGCTCAACACATTGATCGAGGGCGTGCTCGGCGCCCCCGTCAACACGTTCACGGCCCTTGCAGCGCGCATCGGCCACGCGTTCCTCGACGACATCGCCCATAATGCCAATCCGCTGAATAGCCAGACCGGGCAGTTGAAGGTCGCGGATGCAGATAATGCTCTGGGGACAGCACCTCTCTTCTCGGACGACTTCCAGTCGGTCGACCTTACGACCAATGCGCCGGGCGTGAACGAGGATGCCCTCAGAGGCAACTGGACCCTCCAGAGCCCCGATGGTTGGAACATCGCCGGTTTCGGCGGCACGTTCGATCCGACAACGTTTGCTATCGGCGAAACGGGTCACGGTGGCGGCAATGTCGTCTTCCTCGATAATGGCGCGACATTGTCGCGGGACACCGGCATCTCGCTGCAGACGGGCAGATCCTATACCTTGACCTTCAATGTCGGCGAACGTCTTGATGTGGACGCGTTCGGCGGCGGCACGGCCCGTCTGGTCACCGACGGCGGCATCGTTCTGTCGACGATTGCCCTGCCCGTTCCGGCGAACGGCACATGGGCTCCGGTGACGCTGAGCTCGGGGGCGATCCCGCCGGAAGCCGGCGGCCAGCAACTGCGGATCGAGATCGTCCACGGCGGCAGCGGTCAGGTCCTGATCGACGACGTCAATCTGACCTCCAACGTTGCGCAGTACGACAACGAACTTCTCGATCGCCATTACATTACCGGCGATGGCCGCGGGAATGAGAATATCGGCCTCACCGCCGTTCACCATATCTTCCACTCCGAGCACAACCGCCAGGTCGACGCCCAGAAGCTGACCATCCTCCAGAGCGGCAATCTCGCCTTTGTGAACGAATGGCTCTCCGTCGACATCGATGCGGCGACGCTGACGGCCTTTAACGACGGTTACGACGCGGCGCCGAACAAGGGCGACTATCTCACCGGAAACGCACTGTTCAACGACGGAAACTGGGACGGCGAGCGCCTTTTCCAGGCCGCCCGCTTCGCCACCGAGATGCAGTATCAGCACCTCGTGTTCGAGGAGTTCGCGCGTAAGGTCCAGCCGAATATCGACGTCTTCGTGTTCAACTCGATCACCGATGTCGACCCGTCGATCTTCTCGGAGTTCGCGAACACGGTGTACCGCTTCGGTCACTCGATGCTGACGGAGAACATGCCGCGCATCGACGCAGACGGCAATCCGATGGACGCCGGTCTCGGGCTCGTCGAGGCCTTCCTCAATCCGGTGCTCTTCGACCAGACAGGAACTGGAGCATCCATCTCCCACGACGAGGCGGCTGCGGCGATCGTCCGCGGCATGACCATCGAGCGCGGCAATGAGATCGACGAGTTCGTCGTCGACGCCTTGCGCAACAACCTGCTCGGCCTTCCGCTCGATCTCGCCGCAATCAATATCGCGCGCGGCCGCGACACCGGCATGCCGTCGCTGAACGACGCTCGCGGCCAACTTTATGCGGCCAGCGGGTCGTCCTTCCTCAAGCCTTACGATCACTGGGCCGACTTCGCGGCAAACCTGAAGAACCCGGCCTCGATCGTGAATTTCATCGCGGCCTATGGCACGCATGGCTCCATCACCGGGGAGACCACGCTCGAGGCCAAGCGGGCTGCGGCGATGGAACTGGTGTTCGGTGTCGACCAGAACGGCGACAATTCCGTGCCGGCCGACCGAATGGCCTTTTTGACCGGAACAGGCGACTGGGCGGGTGACGAAACCGGCCTCAACCTGGTCGATCTGTGGATCGGCGGCCTCGCAGAGAAGAAGATGCCGTTCGGCGGCTTCCTCGGCTCGACCTTCAACGCGGTCTTCGAGCTGCAGCTCGAGAACCTGCAGGACGGCGACCGCTTCTACTACCTGACCCGCACCCAGGGCCAGAACATGCTCAACGCGCTGGAGCAGAACTCCTTCGCCAAGATGATCATGGCCAACACGGCCCTTGCGGACGCGGGGCCGGACGGCATCCGCGGCACGCCCGACGACATCGTCCTGCGCCATATCGGCGTCGACGCGTTCGCGACCTATGACTACGTCCTCGAAGTCGATGTCGCCAACCAGGCGGATTACGATCCGGACAATCTGAGCGCGACGGGCAAGGATCCGACCGGGAACGATCCGTTCCTCGAGGCGATAGGCCTCGGCAAGGTCGTGCGCGTGGACCCGACCGGCGAGGTGACCGAGAACTACCTCCGCGTCTTCGGCGGCGAGCATACCGTCATCGGCGGCACAGACGGCAACGACACGATCGTTGCGGATTTCGGTGACGACGGCATTTGGGGCGATGCGGGCAACGACCGCATCGAGTCCGGCGCTGGCGTCGATCTGGTCAACGGTGGAGCCGGCGACGACATCATCACCGACTCCGGCGACACAGGCGATTTCCTCAAGGGCGACGAGGGCGACGACGTCATCGCCAATTCGAACGGCCTCGACATCCTGATGGGCGGCACGGGCAAGGACGCCTTCTTCGTCGGCGTCGATGCCACCGAAGTCTTCGCCGGCGAGGGGGACGACTTCATCCTCGGCGGCGACGATGCCGATTTCCTGCTCGGCAACGAAGGTGACGACTGGATGGAAGCTGGCGGCGGCTTCGACACCACCGCCGGCGACAACTCGGAGCTGTTCTTCAACTCCGCCATCAAGGGCCACGACGTGATGTTCGCCGGCAGCGACGAGCACGATTTCGACGCCGAATCCGGCGACGACATCATGGTGCAGGGCGAGAGCGTCATTCGTAACGAAGGCATGTTCGGCTTCGACTGGTCGATTTACAAGGACGTGCCGTTCGGCGCCGACGCCGACCTCCGGGTGCCGATTTTCACGACCGAACAGGCGGACATTCTGCGCAACCGCTTCGACAAGGTGGAGGCGCTGTCCGGCTGGGACTACGACGATATCCTGCGCGGCGACGACCGCGTCCGTAACACGGACGGCGCCACGACCGTCGGCACCGCGGAGGGCGTGTTCTTTCAGGACGAACTCACCCAGGCGGGCGTCGACCGGATCGAAGGTCTTCGCGCCCTGCTGGGCAATCTGATCGACGCTCCGAACGGAGCGACCGCCGAAGAGCGAGAGCTCGAGATCGCCTTCGATGGCGGCAACATCCTTCTCGGCGGCGGCGGCGACGACCTTTTGCAGGGCAACGGGGGCAACGACTTCCTCGATGGCGACGCCTGGCTGAACGTGCGGATCCGTATCACGGACGCCGGGCAGGATAACGAAATCGCGACCGTCGACAGCCTCAAACATGTCTTCGCGCCCGGCGAGGGGCCGGCTGCATGGGATGGCAAGTCGCTCTTCGAGCTGATGATTTCCCGAACCATCGTGCCGAGCCAACTGCACATCGTGCGTGAGATCCTAGAGGACGATGGCATTGGTGATACCAATATAGCTGTCTTCAACGATGTCATCGGGAACTACACGATCACCTCCAATGGCGACGGCACCGTGACGGTGGAGCACAACGTCGTAACCGTCGGCGGCGTCGATCCGCTTACCGGCCGTAATCTCGTGTCCGATGGTATCGACACGCTGCGCAACATCGAAATCATCCGATTTGCGGACGAGGACTTCATCGTTTCCCAGCCTGCGACGGGTACGCCCTTGCTCAGCGATTTCAGCCCGACGCAGGGCGAGACGTTGACGGTCGATACGTCGGCCGTCGGCGATCCCAACGGCACCAGTTCGTCGACGTTCGCCATAAGGTGGCAGCAGCTGGATGGCGGCGTCTGGTCCGACATCCCCGGTGCGACCGGCGCAAGCTTCACGCCCGGACCCGGCCAGGTGAACCTCCTTCTTCGGGCAGCCGTCAGTTTTGTCGACGATGCCGGGAACGCCGAGGAGGTCTTCTCCGACCCGACCCAGTCGGTCGGCCTGCGCTTCGTGGGTGTCGGAGCCTCCGCCGATGTCGTTGGCGGCACGGCCGGCGCCGACTTCATGGATGGAGCCGGTGGTGCGGACATCTTCAGCGGCTTGGGCGGCGACGATATCCTGCTCGGCGGTGGCGCCAACGACACGCTGAATGGTGGCGATGGCAACGATACGTTGAATGGCGGCGTTGGCAACAACGACCTCGCGGTGTTCGCCGGACCGGTGTCCAACTACGGCTTCGCCCTGAATGGAACTGGCGGTACGGTGGTGACCGATTCCGTCGGGACAGGTGGCTCGGATACGCTGACCGACGTCGAGCGCATGTCCTTCGACGGCCAGATTTTCGCCTTCACCAACGGTACCGATAATTCCGATACCCTGACGAGCGCGGGCGGAAGCCAGATCCTGCTTGGGCACGGCGGTGACGATATGCTCGATGGCGGCGGTGGCAGCGATATCATCGATGGCGGTGATGGCAATGACACGATAACGCAGGCCGGCGGGGCGGCTGGACGGGACCTCGTTCGAGGGGGCGCCGGTATCGACACGTATGTTGTCAACGGAAACAATACGGCAGAGACCTACCGTATCTATGCCCGAGATGAAGCGCTTCAGGCGGGCATTGTGCTTAGCGACGATACAGAAATTGCTGTCACTCGCAACGGCACCGTCACCGGATCTCTCATCGCTGAACTTTCGGGCATCGAGGAAATTGTCATCAATACGGGCGCAGGTGCGGACACCGTAATACCGATCGGTGATTTTCTACCCACAAGTCTCTCCTTCAACACTATTACCATTAATGGGGAAGCGGGTGACGACACTGTTGACATCACCTCGCTGGGGTCGGAGCACCGCATTCTGTTCCGTTCGAACGGCGGTAACGACACGATAATTGGTAATCTTCGTTCTCAGGACGTCATCGAGCTAGCTCCCGGAGACGATATCTCGAGCTATTCCTTGATCGATAACGGCGACGGCACCCGATCCTTTACCAACCAGACGAACTCGATCACCTTTAGCGGAACGGTGCCGCCGCAATTTACCTCGACTACTGGGAATGGTGATGATGAAGCCGAGCAGTCCCCGCCGCCGGCACTGCCGGTCGTCGCCGGACTGACGCTCACTGGAACGGCAGCGTCGGACGTAATGATGGGCAGCGCCGAGGCTGATGTGTTCGGCGGCGGCGACGGTGACGACATCATGCTTGGCGGCGACGGCGGCGACACGCTGATGGGCGGGTCGGGCGCCGACCTCGTCAAGGGCGACGAGGGCCGCGACATGATCTTCGGCGGCGCCGACGATGATGTCCTGCTCGGCGGCGGCGAGGACGACATGCTCTTCGGCGAGGCCGGCGACGACCGGATGTTCGGCGACGACGGCGCCGACATGCTGGAGGCGGGCGCCGGTTCCGACACCGCCTATGGCGGAGCGGGCGACGACCGCTTCGTCGCCACAAAGGGCGACGGCGACGACATCTACTGGGGCGAGAGCGGTCAGGACACGTTGGACTACGCCGCGATCACATCCAGTCTGACGGTCGACCTGGGCAACGGAACGAAGCAGCATGGCAGCGTCTTCAGCAGCCAGAGCGGCCAGGATGCGGTCTTCGGCTTCGAGAACGTCATCGGCGGCGCGGCCAGCGACAAGATCCTGGCCAGCATGGCGGCAAACGTCATGGATGGGGGTGGCGGCGACGACACCTTCGTCTTCCGGACGGCGGCCGACGCCCATGGCGACCGGATCGAGGGCTTTCACCACGGTGACAAGATCGACCTCTCGGGCATCGGGGGTCCGGCCGGCTTCACCCTGACGACGACGGCCCTCACCGGCGCCGGTCAGGTGCTGGTCACCCATGTGACCGGCGACGACGGCGAGGCGCTCACCCGTATCGAGGGCAAAGTGTCCGGAGGGGGCGACTTCACCCTCGACGTCGCGGGTCACCACGATCTGACCCAGTCGGACTTCAACGGCGTCGCCTGAGCGATAACCGGCAGGGGGCCATGGCCCCCTGCCGCCTCGCGGTCATCCGATCATCGCTTCCATTCGAGGGGACGCTCCCATGAGCACTCAACGACGCCGCCAGCGCGCCAATCCGACAACCATGACGGAGCGCATCGGCAATTATCGGGGCTTGGCGATTTTCCTGCTCTGCCTCTCCGGCGTGATCAACGTCCTCGCCCTGACGGGCGCGTTCTACATGCTGCAGATCTACGACCGGGCCTTGACCAGCGGCAGCGTACCGACCCTGGTGGCACTGTCGGTCCTGGCGATCGGGCTGTATCTCTTCCAGGGCATGTTCGACGTGTTGCGCTCGCAGATCCTAGTGCGGTTCGGGGCGCGCATGGATGCCAAGCTCGCGCCACTCACCCACCAGGTAGTGATCGAGATGCCGCGCTACGGCTACTCGACGTCGGAGGCGCTGGAGCGCGGCCGAGACGTCGACACGGTGCGCGGCTTCGTCGCCAGCCAGGCGCCGATCGCGTTGTTCGACCTGCCGTGGATGCCGCTGTTCATCGGCTTCGTCTATCTCCTGCACCCGATGCTGGGGCTCTTGACCATCGGCGGCGCTATCGTCCTGATCGCGCTGACGCTGATCACCGAGTATCTCACCAAGCGCAGCAGCGCCGAGATGAACCGGGTGGCCGTGCAGCGCGCCAACCTCGCCGACTCCCACGCCCGCAATGCCGACATCCTGCGGGCGATGGGCTTTGGGGGCCGGGCCGTGGCGCGCTTCGAGGCGGCCAACGCCCGCCATCTCGACCTGCAGACCCGGACCAGCGACATCAGCGGCTCGTTCAGCGGCCTGTCGAAGGTGCTGCGCATGATGCTGCAGTCGGCGCTGCTAGGCCTCGGCGCCTATCTGACGATCCAGGGCGAACTCACTGCTGGGGCGATCATCGCGTGCTCGGTCGCCTCGGCGAGGGCCCTGGCGCCGGTGGACATGGCGATTGGCAACTGGAAGGGCGTCGTCGCGGCGCGCCGCAGCTTTGCCCGGCTGAAGGAGACATTGGCCGCCATGGACGACGATTCGCATATCGTCGACCTGCCGGCCCCAACGCAGTCGCTGAAGCTCGAGAACGCCACGGTGGTGGCGCCGAGCACCGGCACGGTGCTTCTCGGCGACGTCAGCTTCGAGCTGAAGGCCGGGCAGGCGCTGGGGCTGATCGGGCCGAGCGGCGGCGGCAAGACCTCGCTCGCCAAGGGCATCGTCGGCGTCTGGCCACTGCTGCGCGGCTGCGTTCGGCTGGACAATGCCGAACTCAGCCAGTGGCGGACCGACCGGCTCGGCAGTCATATCGGCTACCTGCCGCAGGACGTGTCGCTGCTCGATGGCTCGATCGCAGAGAACATCGCCCGCTTCGATCCCGAAGCCGATGCTCGCAAGATCATCCACGCGGCCAAGGCTGCCGGGGTCCACGACATGATCGTGCGGCTCGAGAACGGCTACCAGACCGAGCTCGGCCCCCACGGCATCGCGCTCTCCGCCGGGCAGCGCCAGCGCATTGGCCTTGCCCGGGCGCTCTACGGCGATCCGTTCCTGGTGGTTCTCGACGAGCCGAACTCCAATCTCGACGCCGAGGGCGAGGCGGCCCTGACCGAAGCGCTGACCAAGGTGCGGGCCCGCGGCGGCATCGCGATCGTCGTCGCGCATCGTCCGAGCGCGCTCGCTGCGGTGGACCTGGTTGGCGTCATCCAGGCCGGCAAGCTCGTCGCTTTCGGGCCGAAGGAGGAGATCCTGCGCGAGCCGGCTCGCCCAATGGCGCGGCCGATGGCGACTGCCGGGAAGATCTACGCGCCAGCCGCGGCGGTTGCCGCGGCATCGACGGTCTAAGGAGGGGCGGCGATGGAAGACCGGCTGACCCTCGGCATCCCGGACCAGGATGCGGTCAATGCGCCGAAGAAGCGCTTCGAGCTCAAGGAGAATGCCTCACGCGCCAACTCGCTGGCGTTGCTGCCTGTGTTCGTGATGGCCTTCGCCGGGGTGCTGAAGGAGTTCTTCCAGGACGAGGAAGAGGAAGCGCCTGGCAAGAAGCAGGCGTCACCGCGGCCCGACCAGAACCCAGATGAACAGCCGGCGGCCGGCACCACGATCGAGACGGCGGAGGCGACCGAACTCGACAAGGTGGTACGGATCTCCGACTACCTCGGCGCCATCGCCAAGGGACGGCCGCTGCCGGTCTTTGATGTCTCGGAATTTGCCTTCGCGGAGGCCGGCGACGAAGCCTTCCAGGCGGCATTCCAGCAGGCGATGAAGATGCCATTCGCCGATCTGTCGGCGTCCGGCGGCGGTTCGGGGCCGCGTGGGCCCGGCAATCCGTCCAGCGCCAACGCGGCGCCGCCGACTGCCAACGACAATCAGCCGATGCCGGGCATCCCACCTGCCGGCGGTTGGCTCGTTCGGCCGGGCAACGGATCGCGTCCTGACGGTGACGACGGTGGCGATGATGGGGGTGACACCGACGCCGGCCTCCCCGGAGGAGGCGCCCCTGGCAACGGTTTACCCGGTCGCTCCGACCCGGGCCCGGTGAGACCCGGTGGATTTGAGCCCGACGACGACGACGACGATGACGGCGAACCGACGCCGGCGCGACTGAACCGGCGGCCGGTTCTCTCAGGCCCGGTCTTCCTGGATAACGGTCTCGTCAATCTGTCGGTGATCATCACCATGGGCGAACTGCTCCATGGCGCGAGCGACCCCGACGGCGACGTTCTGATCGTCCGCAATCTCGAGGTCGATGGTGGCCGCCTGGAGCGGATCGGGCTCGACCGCTGGCTCTATTCGCCAGTAACCGACGAGGCGGGAGCGGTGGTCTTCCGCTACCAGGTCAGCGACGGCGACGAGTTGGTGATGCAGACGGCGCATTTGGAAATCCGGCTGCCCGAGAACCAGGCGATCATCGGCACCGACGGCGACGACATGCTGATCGGTACGCCCTATGCGGACCTGATCGACGCCCGCGGCGGCAACGACATGGTCTATGGCCGGGAGAGCAGCGACATCCTGTATGGCGGCGCAGGCAATGACCGGCTGGTCGGCGGGGACGGTCACGACGTTCTCTGGGGGGGCTACGGCAACGACATCCTGGTCGGCGGCGACGGCGACGACACGCTGTACGGCGAGGCCGGCGACGACATTCTTTACGGCGACGCCGGCGACGACGTGATCTTCGGGGGCGACGGCCGCGACGAGGCGCACGGCGGTGATGGCGATGACGTCATCGAAGGCGGCCTGGGCAATGATTTGCTGTACGGCGAGGCCGGCGCGGACACGATCGACGGCGGCGACGGCGATGATTACGTCGACGGCGGGACCGGACGCGACGTGCTGGTC
Organism: Aurantimonas sp. HBX-1; assembly: GCF_021391535.1. Classification (GTDB taxonomy): domain Bacteria; phylum Pseudomonadota; class Alphaproteobacteria; order Rhizobiales; family Rhizobiaceae; genus Aurantimonas. The sequence goes on along the minus strand of NZ_CP090066.1, from coordinate 2,077,704 downwards.
GGTGGCGCGGGCGCAGACGTGCTTGTCGGCGATGCGGGCGACGACATCCTCCAAGGCAATGCTGGCGCCGACCGGATCTTCGGCGGCATCGGCGACGACGCCATCGACGGCGGCGAAGGCGACGACGTGCTTCACGGCGACGACGGCAACGACACGATCGTCGCCGCGGCGGGCAACGACGAGGTCCATGGCGGTTCCGGTGCCGACGCCATCGACGGCGGCGAAGGCGATGACGTGCTGCATGGCGACGACGGCGACGACACCATCGTCGCCACCGCCGGCAACGACGAGGTGCATGGCGGTGCCGGCGACGACGCGATCGACGGCGGCGAAGGCGACGACGTGCTGCATGGCGACGAAGGCGACGACACGATCGTCGCCGCCGCCGGCAACGACGCGGTGCACGGCGGTGCCGGTGCCGACGCGATCGACGGCGGCGAAGGCGACGACGTGCTGCATGGCGACGAAGGCGACGACACGATCGTCGCCGCCGCCGGCAACGACGAAGCGTATGGCGGTTCCGGCGACGACGCCATCGACGGCGGCGAAGGCGACGACCTCCTTCACGGTGACGGGGGCGACGACACCATCGTCGCCGCCGCCGGCAACGACGAAGCGTATGGCGGTGCCGGTGCCGACGCCATCGACGGCGGCGAAGGCGACGACCTCCTTCACGGTGACGGGGGCGACGACACCATCGTCGCCGCCGCCGGCAACGACACGGTGTATGGCGGTGCCGGTGCCGACGCCATCGACGGCGGCGAAGGCGACGACACGCTGTTCGGCGACGACGGCGACGACACGCTCGTCACCGCCGCCAGCAACGACGAAGTGGATGGCGGTGCCGGTGCCGACGCCATCGACGGCGGCGAAGGCGACGACGTGCTGCATGGCGACGACGGCGACGACACGCTCGATGGCGGTGAAGGTGACGATCAACTCGTTGGCGGTGAAGGCGACGACCTGCTGCTGGATGGCGTCGGCGTCGATATTCTGGAAGGCGGCGGGGGCGACGATTGCATCGTGCTCGCCGCCGACGGCGAGATCGACACCGTCAATGGCGGCAACGGTACTGACACGCTGGACCTGTCGGAGATCGTCTTCGGCGCGACGATTGACCTGCCGGATGGCTGGGTGACCGTCAACGGCATCCAGGAAGCCCGCTTCTTCGAGGTCGAGAACATTCGCGGCGGCCGCGGCAACGACTGGCTGGTCGCCGACGATGAGGTCAACATCATGGTCGGCGGCGCGGGCAACGACATCTTCGTGTTCCGCTCGCTTGATGCCCTGACCAACGAGGGCGGGCCTCGCGACCATATCCAGGATTTTTCGGTCGGCGACCGCATCGACCTGTCGCGGCTCGGCGATTCCCTCGATGACTTCGCCGCACAGAAGTTCTTCTTCGCCGGTGCCGCGACGTCGACGAGCGCCGAGATCGGCGCCGTCACCTATCGCCACCAGCTCATAGCAGACGAGACTGGCGACCAAGAGATCACCGTCGTCAACGGTAATCTCGACGAGGATCCCGAGGCGGAATTCGAGTTCGTCGTTCATGGCCGTCAAGAGCTGACGGCGAACGACTTCATCCTGGCGGCCCGCGACGAGGGCTGATGCCGACTGCCGCCACCAGATCCAATGCAGCGATTCCCGAGGGGAGAACGACAATGAGTGGCTTACAGAAGGCAAGCGGTAGCGAGGCAGCCCAGACGCAGGCCGTTACGCAGTTTGGCATTCGCTCGCGAATCGTCGCGTCCGGGCTCCTTGCGACATTTCTGATCGTTGGCTGCGGTGGCTGGGCGGCGCAGGCCAGCCTGTCCGGCGCGATCATCGCCCAGGGCAAGGTCACGGTGAAGAAGCAGGTCAAAGAGATCCAGCATCGCGACGGCGGCATTGTCGGGGCGATCCTCGTTACCAATGGCGACGTGGTAAAGGCTGGTGACGTGCTCATCCGCCTCGACGAAACCCAGACCAAGGCCGAACTCGGCGTGATTTCCTCGCAATTGTCGGAACTGATCGGCCGCCAGGCACGCCTGCGCGCCGAGCGCGACGGCGCCAAGACCGTGCTATTCGACCCGGCCTTCGAGACCGCAGCCGCCACAGCGGCGATCGCCGAGGGCGAGCGGCGGCTGTTTGCGGACAACCGTGCAACTCGCGAAGCCCAGCGCGACCAGCTGCAGTCGCAGATCGAGCAGTATGGCGAGCAGGTCAAGGGGCTTGAATCGCAGCGCCAGTCGAACGCCGTCGAGCGCCAGATGATCGCCGAGGACCTCGCCCGCCTTGCACCCCTGGTCGAGCGGCAACTGGTCGAGGGCACCAGGACGCGTCTGATGGAGCGGGACCTTGCCAAGATCGACGGGCTGAAGGGCGAGATCGAGGCGAACATCGCACGGGTCATGGGCCAGATCAGCGAAGCCCGGATGAAGATCATCGAGCTCGACCAGCAGGTGCGCACCGACGCCCAGCGCGAGCTTCGCGATGTCGACGCCCGCATAGCCGAACTCTCGGAACGCATCGTCGCCGCGAAGGATCGCCTGTCGCGCATGGATCTTCGGGCTCCGATAGATGGCTTCGTCAACGACCTCAAGATCCACACCGTCAACGGTGTCATTGCGCCCGGAGAGACCGTCATGGGCATCGTGCCGGACGGCGAGGAACTCGTCGTGGAGGCCAGGCTCGCTCCGACGGACATCGACCAGGTGACCGTCGGTCAGGACGTCAAGCTGCGCTTCTCGGCCTTCAACCAGCGCACCACGCCGGAGATCGACGGAAGGGTCGACATCGTCGGCGCGGCCGCCACCCTCGATCCGGCCAGCGGCCAGACCTTCTATCTCTCCACCATCGCCATTACCGACGAGGATCGCGGCCTCGGCGAACATCTTCTCGTCCCGGGCATGCCCGTAGAGGTGTTCTTCAAGACCGGCGATCGTTCCGCCCTGTCATACCTGGTCAAGCCGTTCAGTGACCAGATGATGCGGTCCTTCCGCGAGGACTAGCGGTCGTGGACAAGGATAGACCGTGATGACGCCTCCGTCCCCCGCGCCAGCTCGTCGCCGACTTGTGGCAGCAATCCTCGCCGCGCTCGCTGCCACTTACGGGACGCCACGCGTCGCAAGCGGCCAGTCGGGTTCCCCAGCGCTGACGCTGCCCATCCACTGCAACCTCGGAACCGACTGCTTCGTCCAGCAGATGCCCGACATCGATCCCGGTCCCGCCGCAACCGATCCGCTTTGCGGGGACGCAACCTATGACGGCCACGAAGGCTGGGACTTCAGGGTGCGTACCATGGTCGACGTGGCAAGGGGCGTTCCAGTGATCGCGGTGGCAGATGGCATTGTTCTGCGGGTTCGCGACGGGCTCCCGGACCGCATTGTCGTGGCTCCGGGAGAGGTCGCTGAGCCATGGCAGGGCCAGGAGTGCGGCAATGGTGTCGTCGTCGCACATAGTGGCGGACTAACCTCGCAATACTGTCACCTACGAATGGGCAGCGTCGTGGTGCGACCCGGCGTACAGGTCATGCGGGGAGCGCAACTAGGCCTCGTGGGTTCGTCCGGCCTCGCCCAGTTTCCGCACGTCCATCTCGGTCTGCGTCGGAACGGTCGGGATGTCGAACCCCTGACGGGTCGCGATCTCTCTGATGCGGCCGTCTGCAGGCAGTTGAAGGCCGAGCTGTTTGCCGAGCCAGTCCGGCAATTGCTGGAGCGACCGGCTGACGCCATCCTCGATGCCGGGCTATCTGACGAGCCTCCCACCTTGCCAGGTCTTGTGGCCGGCGCAAAGCCGACGGCGACAGCCGGGGGCGAGGGAACTCTCGCCTGGGTATGGGCGATCAACCTGCAGAAAGGGGATCGCTTTCAGGTGAAGATCGTCCATCCGGATGGGTCGACACTGGTCGACCAACTGACTGAGCCGCTGCCGCGGCGCAAAGCCAACTACCTCGCTTATGCAGGCCGGCGTCGGCCTTTGGTGGCTGGCACCTACAGTGTCGAGATCGACCTGCTCAGGGCCAACGCTTCGGCAGCTTCGGTGCAGATGTCCGTCGACGTGGATGGATAGGCCCCCGTAGTCGGACCCTGGCGGGTGAAGGAGATCTGCAAGAGCCTCGAGCACGTCAGCAGGGATCGTCTGTCGACGTGAATTTGCATGGCCCCACCCGCGCGTTTCAGGCGTCCGAGGCAGCCCATTTCGACCTTAGTCCAAAACTAACGGAAAAAGGTCTCATAGTTCATAAGACAAAATACCCTAAGGTAATATCAAGTACGGCCTTAAAATCGATACTAGTTTGTTGAGAGCGCCCTGACTCACCGTGGTGATGGGTCGAAGGAAGCGGAGCGATCCCATGTACATCTCGCAGGGAGCATCAAGAGCGCGTCGCCGCGAAGCGGAACGAGCCCGGGAAAATCGAGCAGAAATTGTCCGGGCGCTCAATCAGGAGCAGGTCACCCGGAGGGAACTGTTCAGATGGGGCCTCTTTACCACAGTTGGGACGCTGGCGATGGTCAATGGGTTGAGTCCCTTCGCCCGCAGCGCCCTTGCCGACGTTCCGACTGGCGCTCCGCGTAGCCCGCTATTTGGCGCCCAGAAATTTACGACGGAATTTCATCGTTGCCAGTTGCAGACTCCGATCCCGCTTCAGCGAAAGGTCGCAGCAAACGGCGAGTCGATCGCCAGGTTCCCCGGCAAGTTGGGCGAACTGCCAGCCCGGCGAAAATCCTATCACACGCAGTTCTCGCGGAATCCGGCCGATCCCCGCTTCCGCAATGCGCGCACCGGCCGCGGCCCGATCGAGGGACGTCCGCCGGGGGAAATCTTTGCCCATCAACGCTGGGAAGAATACTTTCCTGAAGTCGGCTACATCATGTCGATCGGCCAGTGCGCCGGCGATACCTACATGCACGAGTACTTCCCTTACCAAAATCCCGACAGCTTCTGGTGCTACGGCTCGGGCCGGGATGCCACCGGAAGCATGCCGCCCTTCCTGATAAAGGCTCGCTACGGCGAGCCGATGCTGACCCGCGTCTATAACAACATGCCCACCGACCGGGCGCAGAACAACGGCTTTGGTCGCAACGAGACGCAGTTGCACTTCCACAATGCACATAATGGCGCCGAGAGCGACGGCGCAGCCAACGTTCACCATTTTCCGGGAACGTTCTACGACTATCGCTGGAGCACGACGCTGGCCCGCGCCGACAAGATCAATGTCGACGCGTCGGATCGCCGGGCGTCGGGACCGGACGGAAACGGCGGCCTCACACTTGTCCCGGGCGACTTCCGCGAGATCCAGGGTTCAATGTGGGCGCACGACCACCGTTTCTTCTTCACGGCGGAGAACGTCTACAAGGGAAATTTTGGCGCCATCAACTACTACAGCGGCCCCGATCGCGGGAACGAAGAACTGGAAGACGGGGTCAATCTGCGGCTGCCGAGCGGAACGCTGCTCGACTGGGGCAACACCGACTTCGACGTGAATCTGGTGATCTGGGACTGCTGCTACGACGCCAGCGGCCAGTTGTTTTTCGACATCTTCGACACCGAGGGCATGCTCGGTGACATCCCCTCCGTCAATGGCTCGTTCGCGCCGTTCTTCGAGGTGCTGCCCCGTAAATACCGGTTCCGCCTCCTCAATGCCAGCATGTCGCGCTTCTGGAAGATCGGACTTGCCGATGCACAGGGCAGGGCGGTTCCGGTCCACTTCATTGCCAACGACGGCAACCTGGTCGTCACCCCGCTGCAACTCGCCACGCTCGGGCCGCAGGGCATGGGTGAACGCTTCGACATCGTCGTCGACTTCTCCCAGTTCCGAGTGGGCGACAGACTCTACCTGGTCAATCAGGCACTCCATCGCGACGGTCGCCGCATGAAAGAGGAACTTTCCCTGCAGCGGGCGCTGCGCGGTGACGAAAAGGATCCGGTGGTGGGCGCCTTCATGGAGTTCCGGATCGTCGACACGGTGGAAAGCGTCGACGTCCCCGGCGTGTTCCATAGGGCGAGCGACCCGGACAAGAGTCGGGTTCCTCCGGTTTTGACCGAACATATTCCGATCGTCGCACCGGTCCGTACCCGACATGTGGAGTTCAAAAAGTCCGGTGGCGACTCCCGTGGGCCGGACGGCAAGTGCATCCCCGACTGCCCGGAATACGCGACCTTCCCCTGGACCATTCGCATCGACGGCGAAGACCATCATTCGATGAATGCCAACCGGATCTCGATGCTGATCCCGGCTCCGGGCGAGGTCGAGCACTGGACCTACGAAAACGGCGGCGGCGGCTGGGATCACCCGATCCATCTGCACTTCGAGGAAGGCATCACGATGAGTCGCAAGGGGATGCCCTTGCCGGATACGGAGCGCCTGGCGCGCAAGGACGTCTGGCGACTCGGCGAAGGCGGCAGCGTCACCTTCCAGGTCCAGTTCGGAGAATTCGGCGGGTCTTACGTGAACCACTGCCATAATACCGTCCACGAGGACTTTGCCATGCTGGCAAGGATCCAGGTCCTATCGGGGGTCGCCGGCTCGCCCCAGTCCTCGATCACCCCGACACCAAATCCGACGCCGGACGGGGTGTTCTTCACCGACCCCGAGATATTGCCAGAGGGGCTGCCCCGCGGCTGGAGCGACGAGAGCGTGCGCGCGGCACAACTCCAGGCATCGATCGCCAGCGATGACGATGATGGAAGCGACGATGATTGAGGATCTGCAGAAACTGTCACCCGCTCAGCTCTGCAGAAACTGTCACCCGCTCAGCTCAGCGAAAGTAACGGTTCCAACGCGACGAAGGCCGGATTGATGATGACAGAGTGGAGAAACATTGTTGCATTGGTAATTGGCGTCCTTGCAATCGCGTGCACGAGCGACTCCAAGGCGGGATCCTCTCGTTACAACGCCGACTATTTCACGAACCGTCCGGTCGTCAACCAGAACGGCGAGACGCTGCGTTTCTACGACGACCTCATCGAGGATCGCATCGTCGTCGTCAGCTTCATCTACACGAATTGCCCCGATCTCTGCCCGTTGACGACGGCCCGTCTCGCGGAAGTGCAGCGCCGCCTGATCGAGGGAGGCACCACGAATGTCTCGTTCGTCTCGCTCAGCGTCGACCCGGAGCGGGATACGCCCGAACGGCTTAAGGCCTTTGCGGATGCATTCGACATCGGGCCAGGCTGGACCTTCGTCACCGGCGCGCCGGCGGACATGAAGGTCATCAACCGTGCGCTCGGCGACAGGAGCCGGTCGCTGTGGGAGCATCGCAACGAGGTGGTGCTCGGCAACGACCGGACGGGAGAATGGACCCGGAACAGCACCTTCGGCGACCTCGAACGCCTCGTCGTCGACATTCGTGCGATGGATCCCGAGTGGCGACGGACCGGCCAGGCACTGTCGGACCGGTCGATGTCGCGCGAAGCGGTCGCCGGCCAGATCAGCAGCCAGCCGGGGCAGGCACTCTACAAGAAGCTCTGCGCTGGCTGCCACACGATCGGCGCCGGTGATCGGGCGGGTCCCGACCTGCTCGGGGCGACGAAGCGGCGCGACCATGACTGGCTCGTTTCCTTCATCCGCAATCCGGACCGCAAGCGTGCGAACGCCGACCCGGAGCTTGCGGCCCTCATCGCCCGTTTTCCGGGAGTGCGCATGCCCATTCTCGGGCTGTCGGACAACGACGCCGCGGATCTCCTCGCCCATATCGATGCGGTCAGTTCCTCGCTTTTCAGGGAGCGGGAACTGGAGGCGCTCCGCAATCCCCACCACGACCATGGCGAGGTGCATCGCGCCAGCGACGACGACGCAACCGAACACGACATGGAGCAGCACGATGGCCATCATGGACGTGGTCGTGGGCGTGGCCGCGGTTCGGATCACGACTGATCGGATGGGGCCTCAGACCGAAAGTCACCTTGGCAAATATGGTTCTGGCGGAAAGGGAGCAATGAAATGGCGGACTTCGCCTTCCAGGCACTGTCATCCGCCGGCAACGTCGTGGTCGGGACGCTCGAGGGCGCTTCCAGGGCCGCGATCGTCATCGAACTCGAGCGACGGTCGCTGCTTCCCATTGAGATCGTTGAGAGCACGGGATCCACTCGCCCCACCGAGTTCGCGATCACCTCGATCTTCTCCCATCAACCAAGCGCCGGCGACGTCACGCGCGTCACCGAGGACCTGTCTGCTCTTCTCGCCGCTGGCGTTACATTGGATCGGGCGATTCTGATCATATCGCAGACGGCCGCGAAGCCCGTCATCGCCTACCTGCTGCGGGATCTGCATCGATCCATTTCGAGGGGGCAGAGTTTCGCCGAGGCAACCGCTTGCCATCCGTCCGCCTTCCCCGCGAACTACGTCAAGATCGTCCAGGTCGCCGAAGCTTCGGGAACCCTGCCGGAGACGCTCGCCGTTCTTGCTCGCGAGCGACAGCGCAACGAGGAACTCCGGCGCCGGATTTCCTCGGCTCTCGCTTATCCTGGCTTCCTCGCAGCAGCCGCCGTCGGCGTACTGGCGTTCGTGCTGGCTGTGGTCATTCCCGAATTTGACCGCGCCCTTTCCGGAAGCGCAGCCGCGGCGGATGGCGCGGCGCAGACGATATTCCTGCTGTCTCGCGCATTCCGGGCCAACGGCACCGAGATTGCAGTCCTCGCGATCATCGTGCTGCTGGCGGGCCTGTGGGCTGTGCGCAGCCGACCGATCAGAGAGCGCAGCTATGAAGCCATTTGCCGGCTTCCGGGTCTCAGAAGGCTCGCGTCCGATGCCCGCACCGTCACGTTCTGCGCCAATCTCGGCCTGCTGATCCGCAGCGACGTCGACATTTCCTCCGCCCTCAGACTTATCCGCGACACGATGGTCTTCGACCGCGATCGCCAGTCGATCGACGCCGTGCTGGCAGAGGTCCGCCAGGGCAGAAGGTTGAGCGACACGCTGGAGACCCGGCCGCTGCTGCCGGCCTATGCCGTCCACATGCTGCGGGTCGGAGAGGAGTCGGGGTTGGGTCCCGCGGCGATGCGGACGGCGGCTTATTACGAAGCACGGCTGGATCGCGGCATGACCCGCGCCGTCGCCATCCTCGGTCCGACCATCCTTTTGCTCGTCAGCCTCGTGATCGCATGGATCATCATTTCGGTGATGACTGCGCTGCTTTCTATGAACGAGATGATCCTATGACCCGGCAGGACGCCATTGCCCATCGCCCACGACGCAAGTCGGATTCCCTGCAACCGCGGGATCGCGACGGCGGATTCACGCTCGTCGAATTGCTGGTCGTCCTCGTCATTCTCAGTCTGGTGATGGGTCTGGTAGGGCCGCGGGTGCTGAACTATCTCGGCGATGCCCGCGCCAAGACCGCGCAGATGCAGATCGAGTCCCTTTCGTCGGCACTCGATCTGTTCTTTCTGGATATCGGACGATACCCCACTGAACGGGAAGGCCTGACAGCGTTGATCGAGCCCGGCAGCATCCCGGGCTGGAACGGCCCTTACGTGCATCAATCGAGAGTGCCGGTGGATCCCTGGGGGCAACCCTATCAGTACCGATCCACGGCGACCGGAGCCGCGTTCGACATCCGCACGCTGGGTCCGGACGGCAGCGGAGGCGGCGGTGGGTCGATCGACATCACGAGCCGCTGACCCCTGCGGTGGCTTCGCCCTCCTGGAACTCGTGATTGCGCTGGCGATCGCCGCCATGATCGCAGCGGTCGCCTTGCCGCGTCTTCTGCCGATGAGAGGACTTGCCGATTTGCGGGAAGCGGCGACGGGGGTTGCGACCGTTCTGCTGATCGACCGAAATGGTGCAGCGCGAACGGGCGCCGAGGTGGCGACCACGCTCGACTTTTCCACGGGCGTTGTCAGTTCAGGCATGCAGTCAGCAAGCATCAAGATTCCGGATGGCATCGCTTTGGAGTTGGGGCAGGCCGGACGCGTGATACGTGAGGGAAATGCCCTCATCCGATTTGCGCCCGGCGGGCGGTCTTCTGGAGGGGTTCTGACGCTGAGGTGGCAGCGGGCCGCGGCAGAAGTCTACATCAATCCCCTGACGTCGAGCGTCACCATCGATGCGAGCCGGCCGAGGGCGGTCCGATGACCTCCCTCCTCGAGATGATCGTTGCGGTCGCCATTCTCGCCGGCCTTGTCTCGCTGGCCCCGCGGGCTGTCGCCTCGTCCCGCGCCGGGATCGAGCGCATCGAAGACACCGTTCAGGCGCAGATTGTCGCGGAGGCGGTGTTGTCCGTCAGGCAGCGTGACGCTGCGCTTCGCACCGGTGTCCGCAGCGGAACGATGAATGGGCTCAGATGGATGGCCGAGTCCCGCCCCTACCTGGAACGGCAAAAGGCAGACGCCGACTCAGGGGCGCCGACACTTATAGCCATCCGGATTTCGGTCGAGGCAAGGCCCGGACATGTAGTCGTGCTCGAGGCGCTTGCTGTCGGAGCATCGCAGTGAACCGCCGGCGCTCCCCGCTTGATGGCGGCTTCGCGCTTGATGGCGGCTTCGCGCTGATTGAAACGGTCTGCGTTCTGCTCCTGTCCGCCCTGGTGATAGCGACGTTGTCGCTGGCGACCAGCGTGGTCGTTCGCCACTCCGAGGCCGCCAAAACGAAGAACAACCAAATGGAGGTGCTGGCCGCGGGCGTCGCCCGGCTGAAACGGGATGTGTCCGGCATGATCGCTGTTCGCACCGGTCCCGAGAGGGACAGTCCGCTGCTCTTCAGCGGATCCGGATCCTCCATTGTCTATGCCGTCGCAGCTGACAGCCAGATGCCGGAGATGATGGTCTGGATCGAGAGCCACTACGAGTCCGGCATCGGTACGCTGCTGCGGTGGGAGACCCCGCTCGTCCCAGGCGATCCCGCCCGGGCGAGCCTGCACCGTCGAAAGCCCGCGATCCTGATGTCGGGGCCCTGGGTCTTCCGGTTCGCCTATGCCCACGACGGCGCCGACGAAAGGTCGCTGTGGGACGCCGGGTGGAGTGGCCGGAGAGCCATGCCCTCGTTGCTTCGGCTGGATGTCGCCGATGCGCGGACGCGTGGTCTGGTGACCAGCATGGTCGCCGCCACGCATGTCGACGCCATCTTCGACTGCGTTACCCCGGAAGGGACCTGCAGCAGCGAGGAGATTTCCCAGCCGCCGTACGGAGGCGAAAATGCGCGGTGACGATGACGGCTATGTCACGCTCGCGGTGCTGGGATTTGCCGGTCTCATTTCGGTGATCGCCGTGGGCCTCGTCCATGTGACGGGGCAAGGCATTCAGAGGACGTCGATCGGCAGTCAGGCGCTGCAGGTCGAATCCCTGCTGGAAAGCGGCCTGACCGGCGCCGGATATCTTCTGTTCATCGAGAACCGGGCGCCCGAGGAAGTGAACGCCCTTGTCCTGTCCCTGGGTAGAGGATCGGTCGGGATCGAAGTCTTCGATGAAGCGTCCCGCGTTGATCTCAACAAGGCCGCCCCTGCGCTGCTCGCCAGCCTCTTCGAAGTTGCCGGCTGCACCTCGCTGGACCCGCAGGCCTTTGCCGAACGGGTGGTCGACTGGCGCGACGAGGACGACCTAAGTTCGATCTACGGTGCCGAAGGGTTCGACTATGCCGTCGCGGGAATGGCCGGGATGCCTCCCAACCGGCCTTTCCGGTCGGTCGACGAGCTTCGCTTTCTGCACGACTTGGCCGCGCCCGATTTTCAGCGACTGCGGCCCTTCTTGACCGTCTTCAACCCGAGTTCGCGCGTCCTCGAAGACGGCGCTTCGGCCACTGTCAGGGCCGCGGTCGAAAGGTCAGACGCGATGATCGCCGACGACGAACTGGCAGAAGAAGATCCCGCCGCCGACGATATCGCGGCCGATGACGGCGAGCAGACGAACAGGCCGTCGGGCGTATACAGGGTTCGCCTGACTGCGCGTACCGCAACGGGTTCCGCGGGGGTATCGGAGGCCGTGATCGCAAGGCGGACGCAGGCTCCCAGACCATACGCAGTACTGATGTGGTCGCGCCCGCAGGACGGCGTCGTATCGGGGGATGGTCGGTCATGACCCTGGTTTCTCCGGTCAACGGCGAAGCGAGGATCTTCCCGACGGGACTCCCGCGGGCCTGGATCGACCGGCTGTCTCGACTGGTCGTCTCCAAGGCTGGCCATCCGTCATTTCTTCTGGTGGAACGGGACGGACGGTTCGAATCCTACCGCAGACGGCGCGATGGCCAACTCGCGTTGATCGAGAGTTGGGACCATGAGGACGCGCCGGGTGGACGAACGGCCCGCCTCCTTCGGCGACATGCCTTCGACCTCCGGCTCGATGCGACGAACACGGTGACCACCTCGATCTGCCTGCCGGCGGCTGGACGGAAACACATCGCCCCGATCATCCGGCACCAGATCGAACGGCTGACACCCTGGGCGCCGGAGAAGGCCGTCTACGGGCACGTGATACTGGAGAATGGCGCCTCGGGCGATGCAACCGAGTTGACGGTGCGCCTGACCGTGATGTCGCGGGCAGTCTTCGCTCGGCGAATGGCTCCGCTGATCAACGCTGGTCTCCATCCGGCGCTGGTCGGGGTAAGCGACGACCCTCTCGACCGTCCGAGCGCCCTGGACATGAGAACCGACGCCGGAGCGCCGCAGAAGGCGCGCCGGGGGCACGGCGCCCTTGTCGCGGCCGCTATCGCCATCGGGGCCGCTGCCGCGTTCGCCTCTCTGGCCTGGAGCAACCACGACCGCCAGGCGCAGTCCTCGGCCATGGCTGAGGAGATCGACCGTCTTCGCGAAACTATCGCCGGGATCGAGGGGACCGCAGCGGAATCGAAGGCAAAAGAGCCCGTCATGGTGCTCGAGCGCAAGCGGCGTAGCTGGCCGATGGTCCTGGTCCTTGAGGATCTGTCCGTCGTGCTGCCGGACAGCACATTCCTGACCGACCTGTCGGTGGATGGCGGGACGCTCCGAATGTCGGGCCTGTCGAGCGCGCCAGCTGAACTGATCGCCATACTCGACGGCTCGCGCATGCTGGCGGATGTCCGCTTCTCTGCCCCCGTGACGCGCAATCGCGATGGGAACCGAGACAGCTTCGAGATCGAAGCCGTTATCGTCGAGAGGTCAGTCCGGTGATGTTCCCCTCCGCAGCTTCACCGAGATCCCGCCGGTCCGCGAATGCCGCGGTCGGATTTGTGGCCGCGGTCATGCTTGTTCTGACCGTCAAGCAGTACTGGGCTTCTCAGGAGATCGACACGGTGCTTGCGGCCCAGTCGCGTACCCTCGCGGATTTGCGTGACAAGGCTGCCGCTGCGGGCATGTCCCATTCGGGCGAGAAATCTGACGATCGCCCGGCGTTCTATATTGCCGGCGACACGGTCGCGATCGCGGGAGCCGCCCTACAGAATATCGTCACGCGGATTGTCGAGGATCATGGGGCGGCGGTGTCGCAGGTGGAGTTCCTTCCTTTGGAGGAGGACGGAAATCGCCGTGCAGCGCTCCGGCTCTCCTTCCTCGCCAAATCGGAGCGCGTGCAGAAAATTCTCTTTGACATCGAAAGTCGGCAGCCGCTGATGCTGGTCTCTACGCTGTCGCTGCGGGCATCGTCGATCGATGCAACCTCGGCGGATTGCGAAGACATGCTTCGGACCGTGATGACGGTCGAGAGCTACCTGAGTCCGGAGGGGCGTTGAATGCGCTCCGTCACTGGCCTCCTGGCGCTTCTGATCTGCCTTGTCGGTCCGGGCGCCATCACGGCCGCCAATGCCGAGATCGGGGATGGCGCTCTTGAGCTGGGGCTTCCGCTGGATGGCACGGCTGTGACGGATTTGACCGAAACCCGCGCACGTCCCCTTTTCGCCCCTTCGCGTCGCCAGCTTCCGCCACCCGCAGTGCCGGTTGCCCGCCCCGTCGCCGTACGCCAGCCTGTTCAGCCCGTCCCGCTCCCGCCGCCCGACATCCAACTGCTCGGCGTCATCGCCATCGGGGGCGAGATGACGGCTCTGGTCTCCAGTCCCGGGTCCGACCGGATGTTGCGACTGAAGTCGGGTGACCATTACCAAGGGTGGACCGCCACGATCTCAGACCTGAAGACACTCGAGTTTCAGCTAGACGGACGAAACCGGACATTCCGGCTTTTCGAACCGGAATAGTCGGTTTCGGCTTGCATTCAGATCGTCGCCCGCACCACCTCCTCGACGGTGGTGATGCCGCGCCGGTATTTCTCCATCCCGTCCTCCAGCATGGTGCGCATGCCGCGGGTGCCGGCTTCGCTGGCGAGCATCTTCGCGTCAATGTCGCTGCGGATGAGCGTCCGCATGTTATCATCGAGCCGGATGACCTCGTACAGACCGACACGGCCGCGAAATCCCGTTCCGCCGCACCATCTGCATCCGACCGCGATGAAATAGGTGTCGCCGGGCTGTGACTGGAACCGGCCTGCATCCGCCAGTGCCGACGCCGCGGCGGAATAATGCTCCGTGGGCTTGCGGCAGCGGGTACAGAGCCGGCGTACCAGGCGCTGGCCGATGACGCAGCGCAAGGTGGACCGCAGCAGGAAGGAGTCGATGCCCAGGTCCGCGAGGCGGACCACGGCTTCCGCCGCATTGTTGGTGTGGAGCGTCGTCAAAAGCAGATGGCCCGTCAGTGCTGCTTGGATGCCGATTTCCGCGGTTTCGCGGTCGCGCATCTCACCCACCATGAGCACGTTCGGATCGTGTCGCAGGAACGAGCGGATTGCTGCTGCGAACGTGTAGCCGATGGCCGGCTTGACCTGGGTCTGTACGATTCCCGGGATCTGGTATTCGATCGGATCCTCCACGGTGATTATCTTGCGGTCGGAGGTGTTCAGGACCGACAGGATGGAGGCGAGCGTTGTGGTCTTCCCGCTGCCGGTCGGGCCCGCGACGATAATGAGGCCGTGGGGTTCCTGAATTTGCGCATTCACCGCCGCAAGATCGTCTTCGGCCATGCCGAGCGCGGCAAGATCGAGAAACTCCGCGTCTCGGCTCAGCAGGCGGATGACAGCCGTTTCACCGTGGAGTCCGGCAACCGTGGCGACGCGGAGATCGACGTCGGCGTCGCTGATGCGCAGGCGCGTTCGCCCATCCTGCGGCAGCCGGCGTTCAGCGATGTCGAGACCCGCAAGGATCTTCACGCGCGAGATGATTGCACGAGAGTGCGCTACGGGAAGATGCCCGTAAGGCCTTAGAAGCCCGTCGACGCGCAGGCGGATGGCAAGTCCGTCCTCCTGAGACTCGATGTGGACATCCGTTGCCGACAGCGTCATGGCAGCCTTGAACATCTCGTCGACTGCGCGCACGACAGGGGCGCCGCTAGCGAGGTCCTGCAGTCTCTGCAGGTCGTCCTCGGCCCTGGCGTCTTGCGGCCCCGTGGTGGTTTTCGATGTCTCCGCGTCACGTCCGGACGCGAAGGCTTGCTCGAAGAGAACTTCCAACTCGTCGAATGCCGCGATGCGCAGATCCGACCCGACGCCTGTTGCGAGCCTGACCGCCCGGATGGCTTCGGACATGGTGGGATCCGCGACGGCGAGGAGTGTCTCGTTGCCGGACCGGTAAGGGAAGACCCAGGATTCCCTGAGGAACTGCAGGGACAGATCCTCGAAGAGTTCGGCCTGATACCTGATCGACCCAGGCTCGGACCTGGGCAGGTCGTGGGATGCGGCTATGGCGTCTGCCAGCACGTCAGCCGGCAGGATCCGCCGCTCCCAGCAGTCGCGATAGGACCGCGGGCCTGATGCATCGGACCCGCGCCCCAGTGCGACAAGCGCGTCCAGTTCCTTGGCGGAACTGATGGGGATGATTTCGTCGAGGGGCATGACGCTAATCCACTCGATAAGTCCGACCTTCGTCCCTAAGAATTAGGTGAATTATCTCTATAATTAAAGCGTTTCTTCGGAAGGCTGCAGGGTGACGCGAGGACGGGTGCCTAACAAAGCCGGACAGCTTCCGGCTGACGCTCAGTAAGTTCTTACGGCGGGTCGTCTGCCATTTTCAGACCGGCGCTGTGGAGGTAGTGCATGCGTTTTGATGGTCTTGTGTCGCTTTCAGTGATCGGTGTCCTGCTCCTCGCGTCCGGCTGTGCACGCCTCGCGGAGTTGTCGGAGTCGACTGAACGCACTGGCGTCTACGGATCCGTCTTCGCTCCTGATTTTGCGGCGCGACAACCTCGCGCAGAAACCAGCGGTTCGTATGGACAGCAGCAGCAACAAGAACTGGTTGCCGCGGGAGCCTTCTATGCGCCGGCGACGACCAATGCACCCACCCTGCCGCCGGGCGTTTCCGCCAGTTCAGACGGAGAAGTGAATCTGAACTTCGAGGAAGCCGATATCGCCGATGTGGCCGAGGCCATCCTGGGGGATGCGCTCGGGGTTGGCTACACTCTCGACCCGGGCGTATCGGGCGAGGTGACGCTGTCGACGGCGCGACCGGTGCCCCGCGACGATCTTCTCGCGATCCTCGAGACCGTCCTCGCGAGCAACGACCTCGCTTTGGTGAAGGCGGGGGAGCTCTATCGCATCACGGGGGATACATCCTCGACGGCTCTTGCCGTCGACAAGGGTCAGGTATCGGCCGGACACGGACTTTCCGTCATTCCGCTGAAATACGTCTCGGCGCAGACGCTCACGCGGTTGATCGACGGCTTCGCCATCAGGCCTGGCTCGGTGCGTGTCGAGAAGACCCGCAATCTCCTGATCGTCGCAGGGAGCGGCGAGGCGAGGCGCACTGCCGTCGAGACGGCACTGTCCTTCGATACCGACTGGATGGAGGACCAGTCGGTCGCCATCCTCCCGCTGCGGGCCACCAAGCCGGAGACCATCATCCCCGAACTCACCCGGGTCTTCGGCTCCGGAAGCGGCGAATCCAGCGAGGACGTCATCCAGTTCATGGCGATGCCGCGGCTCAGGGCCATTCTGGCGGTTTCGCAAAGCCGCGGCCTGGTCGAGCGGGCCCAGACGTGGGTAGCGCGGCTCGACAAGGAAAATCCGGACCTCGACAGCAATGTTCACGTCTACCGGGTCAAATACCGGGACGCGCAGAAGCTGTCCGAACTCTTGGGGCGGCTGTTCTCGGCATCCGGAGGAGGTTCTGCCGCGCCCTCGGGGGAAGCGACGCCACCCGAAGAAGCCGATCCCTCCGCTTTGGTCGATGCGGCGTTCAGCGCACCGCAGGCCAGTGCGGCCACGTCGCTTTTTCTAAGCGATCCCGGAGAGGCGTTAGCTGGCACCACAGCCCTTCGGATCGAGCCGGACCTGTCGAATAATTCCCTGGTGATCTACGGCGACCGCGCCATCCGTGGGAAGGTCCTGCAGGCGCTCGCCCACATCGACGTCCCCCAGATGCAGGTGGCGGTGAACATCACGATGGCCGAAGTCCGCCTCAACGACCAGCTGCGGTACGGGGTGCAGTATTTCATCAAGAGCGGAGACATCGGGCTTGGCAGAGACGATGGATCGGTCGGGCTCTTCCGAACCATCGCCGACGGCATCGCCCGCGAACTGCCGGGCTTCAATTTCGTCGTGGGATCGGAGAACGCGCCCGACGTCGTCCTCAATGCACTCGACGCCGTCACTGACGTTCGGGTCCTGTCCTCGCCCTCTCTGGTCGTGATGGAGAACGAAGTGGCGAAGTTCCGCGTTGGCGACCAGATACCAATTGTCACGCGGACCGTGAGTTCCGTCGAGGACGCGAACGCGCCGGTCAGCAACGAAGTCGAATATCGCGACACCGGCATCATCATGAACGTCAGGCCACGGATCGCGGAGAACGGCGTCGTCACAATGGTGATCGAACAGGAAATCTCGTCGGTCTCCGCCAATGCCAGTTCGCTGACGCCGGTCATCTCCAACCGGAGCGTTTCCAGCACGATCTCGGTGGTCGACGGACAGACCGTGCTGCTGGGCGGCCTGATCAGCGAACAGAGCGATGTCGGGCGGGACGGCATCCCCGGCCTCAACCAGGTGGAAGTCGTCGGCAATTTGTTCGGCAGCCGGAGCCGCGCGGACGTCCGCACCGAACTGCTGATTCTCATCCGCCCTTCGGTCATTCGGGACGGGCGCGACGCGCAGAATGTCGCGGAAAGTCTGCGGGCCCAGATGTGGAACGTGGGCGGCGGCTCCATGAAGTAAGGGGCCTGGCCGTGAGGGCGACGACGTTGCTTTCGGTCGTTGTTCTTGCCGGCCTGACGGGTGCGATTCTGTTTGCTGACCCGGTTCGCACGTCCGAAACCGTCGCCCTGGCCGTCTTGATGTCACTGATCGCGGATGAAGACCGCAAGCGCTTCCGGGTTCCAGACTGGGCCAATGGAACAGCGGCGCTCGTCGGCTTGATCGTCGTCATCGAGGCCTCCATCACCGAAGGACAGAGCGTCCCGACGGCGATGCTTGCGGCCCTGATTTCCGCGATCGCATGCGGTGCATCCCTTCTCGCCATCCGCGAATACTTCTTCCATGTGAAGGGCGTGGACGGTCTCGGCCTCGGCGACGTGAAACTGGGAGCGACCGCCGGCATATGGCTCGGATGGGAGATGTTCTGCTACGCCATCATGCTCGCCGCCATCGCCTGCCTCGGCGTGGTCGCCATGTCCCTCGTGAGAAGGCGAGGATGGCCGCGACACCGCAGGATCCCCTTCGCACTGGCGCTGGCACCCTCTATCTGGCTTTGCTGGATCCTGTCCCAGACGGCCCGTTCTTCACGACCGGACATATGGCCCTCGATACCGATCACAAAGGTCGTTGATTGGGTGGCTTGAAGGCATACTCGGAACAGGTAATCCGGCTTCCTCTCAGTCGGCAGACCTTTCGATTAGGTGGCGCTCGAGAGCGACTTCGCCGCGGCTTCTCTGGAAACTGGCAGACGCTTGATCCGGCGTTCTTGCACAGCGGTGCCTGCTGCCTGTCGCTGACGGGGAGCAAGACGGGGCCGAAACTACGATCTGGCAGCGGAGAACTGCGGCGGCGATATTTCGGGAATGGGCGCGAGGCCGTTCATCCACCAACCAACTCGCGTTGCTCGGGGCGGCGACGAGGCTTTGGCCCGCACGGGCGGCAACCGGATACGCATGAGCGGCGATACCGAAACCGGCAAGGTGCTCGCCGTTGAACGCGTCCGGGAAACCGAGGCTACCGCGCACAGCCGATGGTCAACGAGGACACGTACCATGGCTACACTGCGAGCTGCGCCAATCCGGATGACTTCGTGCAGCCCGCCCCGACGCGCAGGTCGTCTCCGCCATTCCGGCCCACACCTGCGTCGTTGTCGACCAGCGCACCACGGCTCCGGACGGAAAGTGGTGTAAAGCCCGGATGGCCACACCGGTTAGGTTCGGCAGAAGGCGGTCCGGCAAAGTCGCTGGCCCGTCCTTACCTCTGGCGGCTAGTGCCAGCAGACGAACTGATGTCGATGCGTTCAGAGACAGGTGCTGCTTCACCGGACATAATGGCCATAACGACAATATATCCGGCCATGTACATGCCCATATTTTTAACCCACCACACCATACGCACTAAAGTTGCATCCTGCATCCGAAGGCGCTCAAACGCCTCCCGGTACCGGCTCGATACCGCCTAGGCATTCTCGGCCGGATATAGCCGATGGCGGGCCGGCGCCGCTTCCTCGCTCGCTATGGAAGGCTTGCTCCTTCGCGTCGCCTGCGGCAGTGCATTTTCGCTGACGGAATGCCCCGCGCAGATGTCTTGAAGGAACGGCCAGGGCAGTGACTGGACGACCTCGGCCAGCTTGACAATGTCGACCGGCCTAGGCGCCTTCTTCGTCCCGTAGCGTTTCGTCATGCCAGTCTCGGCATGTCCCATCAGCGCTTTCTTGACCTCCTCCCCGTAGCCGGCGCGGCCAATCCCATTCTGGAAGCCGTGTCGGAACGAGTACAGGCTGAGTTCCGGCTCGATGACGCCCAGATCCTTCCTGAGGATGTTCCCGAAGAATGTCGACGCGTAGTTCGACAGGCGCGCCAGCGCCCGACCGTCGTCGCTCATCTCGGGCGACAGCCATCGCCGATTATCGGCGCGAGCCTGTTCGACCACATCGAGAAGGCCAAGATCGAGAAGCTCGCGTCGGATCGGCATCCAGCGGCGCCGTGCCAAGGTCTTGGTTGTCCGGCCGCCGGCGTTGGTCACGGAGAAGCAGAGGATCTCGGGATGCTCGTCGTGAGGGAGTCCGGTCCCAACTGGAGGGTCTCCGAAGTGATCATGCCGTGCGTGCAGGCAATCAGTGGCAGCCAGAACTGCAGTTCCCCGCATGCCTTGGCCAAAGGGGAGCGGTAGCCTTCGGTAAAGATCCGGTGCTAGAAGATCGCTGCCAACTGCTGATTGTCGAACGCTTCGCGAACTCCCTCATCGCCTGGCACCTGCATGAGAACCTTCGTGCCGATTTCCCGATCGATCCAGCCGGCGTTCCGTGCGGTCGACAGGAGGCTCGTGATGTAGCTGACCTTCTTGTTGATCGTGGCGGCCTTGTAATCAGACCGTGTGCGCAAGGCGTCCCGGAAAGCCAGCACGTGCTTGCGGGTGATCAGGCCAATGTCGCGTACACCGGCCTGCGATTCGAACATTGCCACGGTCTTACGCATGTCGCTGATGTGATGATCGCGGACCGCCTGCTTCGCTGCTTGGCGATTGCCGATCCATTTGTCGATGCAGTGCGACAACGTCTTGCTCGTCCAACCGTCCGCGGAAGCGGAACCTGCTATCGCGTAGCCGGAGACTGAGCCGTTCGAGGCGAGTGCGCCGGCCCATACGGCTGCCCCGGAGCCTTGCGGCGCCCTCGGCTGGCGCCAAGGACCCACGATCGTATCCGGGTGAGCGTTGCCAAGGCCGCCCTGGCGAGATTCCCGGAGCCGGAAAAGGTCGAGGTAGGAGAGTTCTGCTGAGTGGCAGGCAGCCATGAAACGCAGGAAAGGAGGGTCTGACCGCGACAGCGTAATCCCGAGCCGGCGAACATAGCCGCGTACGAAAGCCGCCCGCTGCTCGCCGTACTCGGCGACCGACAGCTTCTTCAGCAGCTTCTCTCGATTGAGATGGTCGCGGATAACGCGTTCGTCGCGCCACGGGATGCGAGAGAGGTCAGCATCGGTCGATAGCACGTGCCCGGTAACCTCCGACAGCCGCGCCTGCCAGTCCTCCTCCGCGAGGGCAACTTTAAACCAGGCTGCGAGCGCCTCCCAGTCCGGCCACGTCCAGCTGTCGGTGTTGATCAACGGCAACTCCCCGTCGTGCCGCGCATAACCATTGCGCTCGCTAGCCTCGGCGAAGCGACGATCCCACAGCCGGTCGAGGTCCAGCGCCGCCTCGCGAGCCTGACGCTCGACTGATGTCCTCAGGGACTTCTGAATGCGTGCGAAGGGGAAGCTACCGCGCAGGTCTTCAGGCACGCGTCGGACGTACTGCCAGACGCCATTGCGTTTTGTGAGATGATTCGAGATCGCCACTTCTGCCACCATGTTGCACATGATGTTATGCAGTGGCCTGCCACGCAAGCCGTGCATGAAGGCGGTAAGTGACTGACTTCTAAGCTGACGAGCAGCTCACCAGGGGGAACTGGTACGCCCAAGGGGAATCGAACCCCTCTCTCCACCGTGAAAGGGTGGCGTCCTAACCGATAGACGATGGGCGCAGCGACGCGGTGTATAAGGGGCTTCGCCGGTGATCGCAAGCGCGGCGGGGGACTTTTTCAGACGGAAGAAACCGGCGGCCGATTGGCCCCGTCAGGGATGACGGAGGCCGGCAAGTGCCTGCGATCGCGGGAGTTTCGCCTCAGTTGCGCTGCCGGCAGCGCCAGTTCCAGTCGCGCTGCGGCCCGACATCGACGTGGATCGCCGCCGAATGGCAGTAGGTGCCGACGCCGCCACGGCCGGGCAGGGAGCGGGCATAGGCGGCGACGACGAATCGGTCGGCATCGGGAACGACGATGTCGGCTGCCTTGCAGCCCATGTGCTGGGAGCGGGTGGCGCCGTTGACGCGGCGGTTGTGGCTGGGGCTGCGATAGCCGGAGGTGACGATGACCTTCTTGCCGAACTTGCGTTCGATCGAACGCAGCATGCTGACGAGCTGCGACGGGAAGCAGGATGTCTCGACATCCTCGCGCTGGACCCGGAGACCGTTGGGGCTGAGGCGGGCGAGCCCGGTGAGCGAAGCCACCTGATAGCTCATGACGGAGTCCTCCATGAGGTCCTCGTCTTCCGCCGATGCCCGCTGGCCGATCTCGAACAGCGAGGATGGGTCGACGCCGGGCAGGGCGGAATCGCCGCTCGATACTGGCGCGCCTTCCTGCCGGAGCACGACCCGCTGACTCTTGCGCTTGTCGGCGTTGGGGACCGGCGGCTTGGCGTTGCTGCGGGCAAACAATGAGGAGAACAGCGAGGTCTCCTTCTCGCGGGGAGCGAGCGCCGCGACCTGGTCGCCCTCGCCGACGGAGCCGCCCGCATAGGCGGCGACGGCCTTTCCGTCGACCGCCGCAGGGCGGAGAAGCGGCTGAGGGTTGGCGGGCGCCGCGGCAGACTGTGTCGTCGCGGTAGGCTGTGTCGCCGCGGCTGGCTGGCTGGCCGCGACGTTATCGGCCGCAGCGGCGGGAGCCGGCTGGGGGGTGTCAGCCGCAACCGCAGCCGGCGACGCCGCGCTGCCGGCGTCTGCCGTGTCGGCCGCGAGCACGTCCGCCGCATCCGCCCCGACGGCCTCGGCATTGAGGTTGGAGAAGCCGAAGGCGGACGTGTCGTCGACGGCGGATACGCAGGATGACAGGAGCGGCGCGGTTGCGAGAAGCGCCGCCGCCAGCAGCCGTCTACGAAGCGTCGCGGCGCCTGCGCCGGCGAATTGCGTCGTCAATGGACACCACCCCTCTCGTGGCAGGTCCTGGTGGCCTGCCTTGCCTGTCGCCTGTCCGTTTGCGTTGGCTCGCCGACCGGTCCCCACCGGACGTTACGCAAGCGCGGATGCAACAGCGCGTCTAATAAAGCTTATTTCAAGGCCTATGGCCAGAATGCGGCAGCAGGATGGTTGCGGCGGCCTGCGCCGCCGCTACCGAATTCTACCAGGTGCCGGTGTTGGGCATCGACGACCATGGCTCGGCCGGCGCCTTCGCATCGCCCTTCTGCAGCAGTTCGAAGGAGATGTTGTCGGGTGACTTGACGAAGGCCATGCGTCCGTCGCGCGGCGGACGGTTGATCGTCACGCCCTTGTCCATGAGCGCCTGGCAGGTCGCGTAGATGTCGTCGACCTCGTAGGCGATATGCCCGAAATTGCGACCGCCCGAATATTCTTCGGGGTCCCAGTTGTAGGTCAGCTCCACCAGCGGCGCGGCCTTTTCCGCCGCTCCCGGCTGGTCGCCCGGCGCGGCGAGGAAGATCAGCGTGAACCGTCCCTGCTCGTTCTCGATCCGGCGGGTCTCCACGAGCCCCAGCTTGTTGCAGTAGAAATCCAGGGACTGGTCGACGTCGCTGACGCGGACCATCGTGTGCAGGTAGCGCATGGATGGGGCTCCGGTTGATGAGATGGGCAACAGGGTAGGGTTGCCGCCCGGCGTGTGAAGGCCGCAGTGCGGCAAAAGCCTCTGCCAGTGGATACGCAGTCCCGCCGGACGGGGTTCGAGCACGCGGCTCCGGCCATGCGGCGCCGCGGACCCTGCCACATCTGGTGACAACCGGATTTTTCGGCCGGGCGAAACGCTCCTGCCTCTTGCCCAGATCGGCAGGGTTAATGCTAAGCTTGAGGGCCGCGATTCGGTCAGGTGCAACCGCAGGACTCCCGCATGCCCGAGAGAATCTCTGCACATACCCGCAGCGATGCCGAAGCGTCGAGCGGCGGCAGTGACATCGGCCTTGTGGTGGTCTCGGGACACATCAAGTGGTTCGATGTGTCGAAGGGTTTCGGTTTCATCGTGCCCGACGGGCAGGGGCCGGACATTCTGCTGCACGTCACCTGCCTGCGCAGGGACGGGTTTCCCACCGCGCTCGAGGGAGCGCGCCTCGTCTGCGAAGTGCAGCAGGGCGACCGCGGGCTGCAGGCGTTCCGTGTCCTGTCGATGGATACGTCCACGGCCGTGCATCCCTCGCAGCAGCCGGCCTCGCGCACCCATGTGGCCGTCACGCCGAGCAGCGATCTCGTGCCTGCCGTGGTCAAGTGGTTCAACCGGACCAAGGGCTACGGATTCCTGACGCGCGGCGAGGGCACCGAGGACATCTTCGTGCACATGGAAACGCTGCGCCGCTACGGTCTGACCGAATTGCAGCCGGGCCAGGAAGTCCTGGTGCGCTATGGCGACGGCGCCAAGGGCCTGATGGCCGCCGAGGTCCATCCCCCTACCGGACCGGTCCAGCCGGCCTCCCACTGACGTCGGATACCCGATCATGCTCCGCAAGCCGCTTCTCGTTGCCGCCGTCGCCGCCGCTGCCGTGCTGGGGGCCGCCTATTTCGCGATCGCCGGCGGCGACCTCTCCGAGGCGACGCTCGTCACCGCGACCGGCCGGCACCCGATCGAGGTTGAACTCGCGACCACTCCCGACACCCGCGCGACCGGTCTGATGAACCGCGAGTCGATGCCGGCCGGGCAGGGCATGCTGTTCGATTTCGACGAGTCGCGGCCGGTCGCCATGTGGATGAAGAACACGCTGATTCCGCTCGACATGCTGTTCATCGACGAGACCGGCACGGTGGCCACCATCAAGACCAACGCCCAGCCGCTGTCGCTGGACACGATCCCTTCCGGGGTGCCGGTTCGCTACGTGCTGGAACTGAACGGCGGCGCCGCCGCCCGCTACGGCGTCGCCAAGGGCGACCGGCTCGAGCACGAGATTATTCCGTCTCCCTGAGGCTTAAGTCCGCCGAATTCCTTGACTTCCCGGCCGCGGCCCGGCACATGCGCAGTCGGATCGCCGATCGCGCAGTCCGGAGCGTAGCGCAGCCTGGTAGCGCATCTGGTTTGGGACCAGAGGGTCGCAGGTTCGAATCCTGCCGCTCCGACCATCGCCGTCGGCGCAAGCCGCATCGGTATCGCCAGACGAGGCAGAGATGGTCGCCAGAATCTATCGTCCGTCCCGCAACGCCATGCAGTCCGGCAAGGCCAAGTCGCGCGAGTGGCTGCTGGTCTACGAGCCGGAGGAGCCCAAGCGCGTCGAACCGCTGATGGGCTACACCTCGTCGGGCGACATGCGCTCGCAGATCAAGCTGTCCTTCGAGACCCGCGAACAGGCCGTGGCGTACGCCGAGCGCAACGCCATCGCCTACCGGGTCGAGGAGCCGCGCATCACCAAGCCGGTGAAGGTCGCCTACGCCGACAATTTCCGCTACGATCGTCGCCAGCCCTGGACGCATTGAGGGCGTCGGTCGGCCGTCAAGCAGGACCGCTCTCGCCGGCAACGGCCCCGTAGCTCAGAGGATAGAGCACCGGCCTTCTAAGCCGATGGTCGCAGGTTCGAATCCTGCCGGGGTCACCAACGACTTCAATGACTTGCCGCCCCTATTTGAGGCGGCGTATCCCGTCTCGACGTTTCTCCGCCAGCCCGATCGGCCGGCACCCGCAGCCGGTGCGGCGGATCGGCCGGCGGCCTCCGGAGTTTTCGACATTGCCGCAGCACGACATCTATGCCGGCCTGACCCAGCTCGGCCAGCCGACAGCCATACCCGCTCGTCCCGAGGACGCGGTGCTGGAGCGCGTGCCGAATCCGCAGGCGGGAGTCCGCTACGCCGTCCGCTTCACGGCCCCGGAATTCACCTCGCTCTGCCCGATGACGGGCCAGCCCGACTTCGCCCATCTGGTGATCGACTACGTTCCCGCCGAGTGGCTGGTGGAGAGCAAGTCCCTCAAGCTCTTCCTCACGTCGTTCCGCAATCACGGCGCCTTCCACGAGGACTGCACGGTCTCGATCGCGCGGCGCCTGGCCGAGCTGCTGGCGCCGGAGTGGCTGCGCATCGGCGGGTACTGGTATCCGCGCGGCGGCATCCCGATCGACGTCTTCTACCAGACCGGGCCGACGCCGGCCGACGTCTGGATCCCCGACCAGGGCGTGCCGCCCTATCGGGGCCGGGGGTAGGCTCGTCGGCTCCTGGCGCGTGCCAAGGCGTGCCCCGCCTTGCCGGGGCAGCCTGATGCCGTTCGCGGATCCCGTCGGAGCGGGCGGGGCTCGTGATCCCCTGGCGCAGTCGCTTGGCCGTAAAGCAGTACGACCGCCGCTCGCAGGTCCCGCCGGAAAGCAGCGCCGACCATAGCCAGCGGGTTGTCGCGATCCTTGGCGTCCGGCTGCCCGGGCGGATCTGCTGCCGGGAACCCGTTCCGGCAGCATGCCTGTCAGCCGCTGCTCCTACGCGGCGCGCGCCGCGGCGAAGCCGCGCTCGAGGTCGGCGCGGAGATCGTCGACATCCTCGAGGCCGATCTGCAGGCGGATCAGCGTGCCGCTCTCCGGGCCCTTGGCGATCGTCCGGTCGGAGAGGTCGGAGGGCACGGCGAGGCTTTCGTGTCCGCCCCAGGAAAAGCCCAGTCCGAACAGGGTCAGCGCGTTCAGGAACGCCTCGCCCGCCTTCGCTTCGCCCCTGAGGACGAAGCCGAACAGGCCGCTGGCGCCGTCGAACTGCCGGCGCCAGAGCGCGTGGCCGGGAAAGTCGGCGAGGGCGGGATGCAGCACCGCGGCGACCTCGTCGCGGCCGGCCAGCCATTCGGCGACCGCCAGCGCCGAATGGCCATGGCGCTCCAGCCGCACGCCCATCGTCTTCAGGCCGCGCAGCACGAGATAGGTGTCGTCCGGGGCGGCGTTGACGCCGAGCTGCAGCTGCGTCGCCCGCAGCCGCGGCCAGGCCTCGCGCGTCGCCGAGACGCTGCCCATCATCACGTCGGAATGGCCGCCCGGATATTTGGTCAGGGCGTGGATCGAGAGGTCGACGCCGTGCTCGATCGGCCGGAACAGGAGCGGTGTCGCCCAGGTGTTGTCCATCATGGTGACGGCGCCGCCCTGGCGCGCGGCTTCGGCGATCGCGGCGACGTCGACGATCTCGAATGTGTGCGAGCCGGGCGCTTCGATGAACACGACCTTCGTCTCAGGCCGCATCAGCGCGGCGATGCCGGCGCCGACATGCGGGTCGAAATATTCCACCGTGACGCCCATCCGCGTCAGCGTCCCGTCGCAGAAGCGCCGCGTCGGGAAATACACCGAGTCCACAACCAGGCAGTGATCGCCCGCCGAAAGGAAGGCGAGCAGCGGCACGGTGACGGCGGCGAGCCCCGAGGGCAGCAGGATCGTGCCCGCCGATCCCTCGAGCTCATCCAGCGCATCCTCCAGCACCTTGGTCGTGGGGGTGCCCGAAAGCCCGTAGCTGAACGGCTGCCTGGCCCGGTCGCGCAAGGTGGCGACGTCGGGAAACAGCACCGTCGAGCCGTGAAAGACCGGCGGATTGACGAAGCCGTATTGCGAGCGCGGGTCGTGTGGCCCGTGCGCCAGGCGCGTGTTCACCCCGACCGTCTGATCGGTTTTTGCTCTTTCGGTGCTCAATTCGTCGGCTTTCTGATGGGATTCTGGGATGCGCGGGGTTGGATCGGCCAAATGCGCAGGGAAAAAAGTGTCAGCTTCTTGACCTGCACATTTTTATGACATGTCATTGCCCGGCCGAACAGAACCCATGATGTGCCGGCTGCCCGACTGCCGCTCGCGGGCGGGTTCTGCTCGAGAAGAACAAGCTGCACCGAAAACCCAACTTGGGAAGGTATCCTGATGAAATTGAAGCTTTTGACCGCCGTGCTCGGACTCTCGGTCGCGGGGCTGGCCGTGAACGTCGCCTCCGCGCAGACCCTCCAGACGGTCAAGGATCGCGGCACGCTGCGTTGCGGCGTCAACACCGGCCTTCCCGGGTTCGCCTCGCAGAACGACCAGGGCGCCTGGCAGGGTCTCGACGTCGACTACTGCAAGGCTGTCGCGGCGGCCGTCTTCGGCGATGCCTCCAAGGTCCAGTATTCGCCGCTTTCGGCGGTTCAGCGCTTCCCGGCGCTCCAGAACAACGAAATCGACATGCTGGCTCGCAACACCACCTGGACGATGGACCGCGACACCACGCTCGGCCTGACCTTCGCCGGCGTGAACTACTACGACGGCCAGGGCTTCATGGTGAAGAAGGACCTGAACGTGAACTCGGCGCTGGAACTCTCTGGCGCAACGGTCTGCGTGCAGAGCGGCACGACGACGGAGCTCAACCTCGCGGATTACTTCAGCACCAACGGCATGGACTACAACCCGGTCGTTATCGAGGCCCAGAACGACGTGAACTCCGCCTATGACAGCGGTCGTTGCGACGTGCTCACCACCGACGCGTCGGGCCTTGCCGCCTCGCGCCTTGAGATGGGCAATCCTGACGAGCACGTGATCCTGCCGGAGATCATCTCCAAGGAGCCGCTCGGACCTGCTGTGCGTCAGGGCGACACCGAGTGGTTCAACGTCGTCAAGTGGACGCACAACGCGCTGCTCAATGCCGAGGAACTGGGCGTGACCCAGGCGAATGTCGAGGAAATGCTGGATTCGGAGAATCCGGAGATCCGGCGCCTGCTCGGCCAGGACAAGAACTTCGGCGAATCGATCGGCCTTCCGCAGGATTGGGTCGTCAACATCATCAAGGCCGTCGGCAACTACGGCGAAATCTTCGAACGCAACATCGGCGTCAACACGCCGCTGCAGATCCAGCGTGGCCAGAATGCGCTCTGGACGAAGGGTGGACTCCAGTACGGCTTGCCCATCCGCTGATGGCGGACCGCGGCGGGCGCTCCACAGCGCCCGCCGCGCGACGGCCCATCTCATCCGGCTGCAACCGCGCTGTCTTCGCCATCGGCGCCCGGGATAGTTCATGACCGCCGAGACACATCCTCTGCCCCGACGATCCAGCACCGACTCGGTGCTGACCAATCCCACCGTGCGCAGCATCGTCATCCAGCTCGTACTGATCGTCGCCATCGTGGCGTTCGCCTGGTGGATCATCGACAACACCGCCCGAAATCTCGCCGCGGCGAATATCGCCTCCGGCTTCGGCTTCCTCGGCTCGCGCGCCGGCTTCGACATCGCGCAGGTGCCGATCGAATATTCGAGCAACAGCACCTACGGCAGGGCCCTTCTCGTCGGCATCGCCAACACGCTGCTGATCGCGGCCAGCGGCATCATCGTCGCGACGATCATCGGCTTCATCGTCGGCATTGCCCGGCTGTCGCAGAACTTCCTCGTCCGCATGCTGGCGACGGTCTATGTCGAGACCTTCCGCAACATCCCGCCGCTGCTCGTCATCCTGTTCTGGTATTTCGGTGTCCTCTCGGTCCTGAGCGGTCCGCGCGGCGTCGACGTGAACCCGCTCGGCATCTACCTGACCAATCGCGGCCTGCAGGTGCCGACCATCCTGTTCGATCCGCTGGCCTGGGCGACCGTCGCCGCCTTCGTCGTCGGGATCGTCGGCGCGATTGTGCTGGCGCGCCGCAACAAGGTGCGGCAGCTCGCGACAGGCGTGCGACGTCCGCTGCTCTGGCCGAGCCTCGGCCTGATCATCGGGCTGCCGGTCGCCGTGTTCTTGCTGACCGGCATCCCGGCGGCTTTCGAATTTCCGGAGGCGACGCGGTTCAATCTCGTCGGCGGCTTCCAGATGCGCCCGGAGTTCATCGCGCTGCTGCTCGCGCTGGCGATCTACACCGCCGCCTTCATCGCCGAGATCGTGCGGGCCGGCATCCTCTCGGTGTCCGGTGGACAGACGGAAGCGGCGTCGGCGCTCGGCCTCAAGCGCGGCCATGTGCTGCGGCTGGTTGTCGTGCCCCAGGCGTTCCGGGTGATCATCCCGCCGCTGACCAGCCAGTACCTGAACCTGACCAAGAATTCCTCGCTCGGCCTTGCGATCGGCTACCCCGAACTCGTCGCGGTCGGCTCAACGGTCCTCAACCAGTCGGGCCAGTCGATCGAGGTCGTGGTGATCTGGATGGCGGTCTATCTCAGCATCAGCCTGACGGTGTCGCTTTTCATGAACTGGTTCAACTCGAAGATGGCGCTGGTCGAACGCTGATGAAGGGCGCTTAGCAACATGGAAGAAGATTTCGCCCGTTACGTCTCGACGGAACAGAAGCAGCAGTTGCCGCCCCCCGGCAGCGACGTCGGCATCGTCGGCACGATCCGCCGCAACCTCTTCGCGACACCGCTCGATTCGATCCTCAGCATCGTCGCGGGCCTGTTCGCCGCCTGGGCGCTCTGGAACATCTTCAACTGGGCCTGGGTCGACGCGGTGTTCTACGGCGACGACCGCGAGGCCTGCCTGCTCGAAGGCGGCGGACACGCCGGCGCGTGCTGGGCTTTCGTCAAGGCGAAGTTCGGCCAGTTCATGTACGGCATCTATCCGTTCGACGAGCGCTGGCGGGTCGATGTCGTGTTCGTCCTGCTGGCCGTGCTTGTCGCAGCGCTGGCGATCCCGAGCGTGCCCTACAAGCGCATCAACGCGATCCTCCTGTTCGCCGTCTTCCCCGTGGTTGCGCTGGTTCTGCTCATCGGCGGCAATTTCACCTTCTCCGGCGGCGAGGTCACGCTGTTCCTGCTCGTCGCCGCGGCGGTGACGATCAGCGGTGTCGCGTCGCGGCCGGAGGTCGGCTTCACGCCCGTGCTGAAGGCGGCGGCCGTGTTGGCGCTCGTCGGCCTCATCGTCCTGTTCCTGTCAAACGCCGTCGGCAGCGGCCGGGTGGACCTCCTCGGCCTGCGTTTTTCGGTTCTCACGCTGATCGCGTTCCTGGCGACCGCTGCGGCGATCGCCGCAGCGGTGGTGACCGCCATCCGCTCCCGCAATGGCAGCCTGTTGGGTGCCTTGGTGCCGACGCTCGTGGTCATCGGCTTCGTCTTTGTCATGACCGCCGATTTCGGGCTCTCCTACGTGCGGACGAGCCTGTGGGGCGGGCTGATGCTAACGCTGGTCGTCGCGCTCAGCGGCATCGCGGCGTCGCTGCCGCTCGGCATCGCGCTGGCGCTTGGCCGGCGCTCGCAAATGCCGGCGGTCAAGCTGTTCTCGATCATCTTCATTGAGTTCTGGCGAGGCGTCCCGCTGATCACCGTCCTGTTCATGGCGAACTTCATGCTGCCGCTGTTCCTGCCGGAGGGGGTCAACTTCAACCAGTTGCTGCGCGCGCTGGTCGGCGTGGCGCTGTTCTCGGCCGCCTACATGGCAGAGGTGATCCGCGGCGGCCTTCAGGCGATCCCCAAGGGCCAGTACGAGGGCGCCGACGCGATGGCGCTCACCTACTGGCAGAAGATGCGCATGATCATCCTGCCGCAGGCGCTAAAGCTGGTGATCCCCGGGATCGTCAACACCTTCATCGGCCTCTTCAAGGATACCAGCCTCGTCTACATCATCGGTCTCGCCGATCTGCTCGGCACGGTGCGGCGCGGCTTCAACGATCCCAGCTGGATCACCCCCTCGACGCCAGCGACCGGCCTCGTCTTCGCCGCGTTCGTCTACTGGCTGTTCTGTTTCGCCATGTCCCGCTACTCGATCTACACCGAGCGTCGGCTGGACACCGGGCACACGCGCTGAAGGACCTGATCATGACCGTCGACACCGAAATCGAGCCGCGCGCACGCCTGTCGGGTAACATGTCCGAGGAGGTCGCCGTCGAGCTGCTCGGGGTGAACAAGTGGTTCGGGGAGTTCCATGTCCTGCGGGACATCAACCTCACCGTCCATCGCGGCGAGCGGATCGTCATCTGCGGCCCTTCCGGCTCCGGCAAGTCGACGATGATCCGCTGCATCAACCGCCTGGAGGAGCACCAGAAGGGACGCATCGTCGTCGACGGCATCGAGCTCACCAACGATCTGAAGAAGATCGACGAGGTGCGGCGCGAGGTCGGGATGGTGTTCCAGCACTTCAACCTGTTCCCGCATCTGACGATTCTGGAGAACTGCACGCTGGCACCGATCTGGGTGCGCAAGATGCCGAAGGCCAAGGCCGAGGAAGTGGCGATGCACTATCTCGAGCGCGTCAAGATCCCCGAGCAGGCGCACAAATACCCGGGCCAGCTCTCCGGTGGCCAGCAGCAGCGCGTCGCCATCGCCCGGTCGCTCTGCATGAGCCCGAAGATCATGCTGTTCGACGAGCCGACCTCGGCGCTCGATCCGGAAATGATCAAGGAAGTGCTCGATGTGATGGTCGGTCTCGCGGAGGAGGGCATGACCATGCTCTGCGTCACCCACGAGATGGGCTTCGCCCGCCAGGTGGCCAATCGCGTCATCTTCATGGATGCGGGACAGATCGTCGAGGAAAACGAGCCGGAAGCCTTCTTCACCGATCCGCAGCACGAGCGGACAAAGCTCTTCCTGTCGCAGATCCTGCACTGATCGCGGCGGCGGGGTGACCCTTCGGCAACCCCGCCGGTAATCGCGGCCTACGCAGCCTCAAGAGCCGGAACTTCCCGATCACGTCACCGTTGTGCGGGTTCCTCACAAAGGGTTGACCGCATTGTCCGAACGTACCAGCGAGAGTCGGGTTGAGCAGAGCACGACGACGAACTCTCCGACGATAGGACTGGTCACCCCGCCGAACTCCCAAAGCGGCCCCCGCTGGGCGATCATCGGGATATTCTTCATCCTGCTGTTCGGCGCCCTCTATCTGACGGCGAGCTTCGTCCTGCCGGTGATCATCGCGCTGCTGTTCGCGCTGGTCATGAGCCCGGTGGTGCGGTTCTTGCGCCGGCGGCTCAAGATCTGGGAGCCGATCTCGGCCTTCCTGCTGGTCATCGGCGCCTTGGCCACGCTGATCTCCGGCTTCTATATGCTGAGCGATCCGATCACGCAGATTGTCAGCAACGCACCGCGCTATATTGCGGCCGTCGATGCCGAAATGCGATCGGTGCAGGAACGGCTCGACCGCCTCCGCTCGGCGCAGCAGCGCGCCGAGGACTCTGCCCAGGCGCAGGATCCGGTCGCCGCGGACGAGCCGGAAGAGGTCGTCGTCAAGAACCCCGATCTGATCGACAGCGCGACCACGGCGCTGCCGGAAATCGCGGCATCGATCGCATTTTCCCTGATCTTCCTGTTCTTCCTGCTGGCATCGGGCGACCTGTTCTACCAGAAGCTGATCAAGTCGATGCCGACGCTGTCGGACAAGAAGCGCGCGCTGCACATCGCCCACGACATCGAGCGGGAACTCTCCCGCTACCTGTTCACGATCACGAGCATCAATGTCGGTCTCGGCATCGCTGTGGGGACCTGCCTCTGGTGGGTCGGCATGCCGACGCCGGTCATCTTCGGCGCTCTCGCGACACTCCTGAACTTCATCCCCTATATCGGATCGCTGTTGGGCATCGCGCTGGTCGGCGTCATCGCGCTGGCCGAATTCGGCAGCCTTGGCGCAGCTTTGGCGCCCGTCCTGCTGTATCTCGCCTGCACGACGGTCGAAGGCCAGTTCATCACGCCGATGATCGTCGGGCGGCGCTTGGAGATGAATGCCGCGGCGGTGTTCCTGTCGGTCGCGTTCTGGGGCTGGATCTGGGGCGTGGTGGGCATGTTCCTCGCGGTGCCGGTGATGGTCGCGGTGAAGGTCTTCGCCAGCTACATCGAGCCGCTCGCGCCGCTGGGCGATTTCCTCGCGGCCGAGGACAAGCCGACGCCGCCTGACGACGAGGACGCCTGAGCGTCGGCGCCGACGGCTGGCTCACCCAAGGAGCGTAGCTGGAAGAGGACCGTGTTGGCGGCCGTCTTGGCCGGCCTTCGATACAGCCTCGCGCCTCAGCTGGCCTCGCAGTGCGCGCAGCGACCGTTGGACTGTCCCAGGGAACCCGGTACGGCTCCAGACGACCTAGCGATCAGAGTCTCCCTAGCCGGCCTCGTGCCGGCTGCTCGTTCCTGCGCGCGTCCGCTGGAAGCTAATCGACGACGTGCTTTCCCGGGCCGGCACAAACGAAAACGGCGGCCCTGGGGCCGCCGTTCGTCGTCGTTCTCCGTGAGTGCCCCGCCTAGCGCGCGGCGCTCTCAACCGGCTTGACCAGCGAGGTGATGCGCCGGACCGTCACCCGACGGTTGTCGGCATTCTCCTCCTGCGTATCGACCTTCAGATATTCCTCGCCGTAGCCCTGGGTGACCAGGTTCTCCGCCGGCACGTCGAAATACTCGGTGAGGGCGGCAGCCACGCTCTCGGCCCGGCGGTCGGACAGTGCGAGATTGGCCAGTTCGCTACCCACCGCGTCGGTGTGGCCCTCGATCAGGAAGGTCTCCGCCGGGTTCTTCTCGATGACGCGCGCGATCGCGTCGGCGAGCGCCTGCAGGTTGGGAACCTGCTCCTGCGAGATGGCGTCCGAGCCGAAGGCGAAGTTGATCGTGCTCAGGTCGATCCGGCGCACCTTGTCCCGGATGCGCTTGGATCGACGCACCTCGTTGACGGAATAGATCCGCTCGACCGTCTCGACCGGCGGCGCCACGATGGTCCGGTAGTAGAGGTCCTCGTCCGGCTCGCGCGGATCGACGATGTACTCGTCCATCGGGATCAGCAGGTCGATGGGACCGAGGTCTTCTGCCGGATCCTCGTAGTAGCCACCGTCGTCATAGTCGCGCTCGTATGGATCGTAGAACAGCACCACCTCGCGGCCGTCGGGCATGACCCGCGAGCGCTGGATCACGTCGCCATAGCGATTGGTGATGGTGATGACCTGCACGCCGTTGTCCCGCACCACGATCTGGCGGGTCCGCTCGCCGGGCAGACGCTCGTAGTAGCGCTCCTCGGCATTCGCCGCGATGCGGTCGTCGTCGTTGCCGCGGATGAAATAGGCCGCGGCCCCGCCGACGACGGCGCCGGCGACGCCGGCTCCGACGATCGACAGGATGTCGCGATCGCCAACCCGCTCGACTACTTCCGCCCCGGGAGGCAGCGGTGCCTGCTGGACGACCGTGTTGGTGGTCGTCGTGTTGTTCACGGTGGTGTTGTTGGTGACGGTGCTGTTGTTGATCGTCGTCGATCCGGCCGGCGCCTCGATGCGCTCGCCGGGCTCGGCGAGGGCCGAGCGGACCTCGACCGGCTCGGCCAGCTGCTGGACCCGCGCATCGCTCTGGCTGACGCCGCCTTCAGGAACGGGCTCGTTCTGGATCTCAGCGGAAACAGGCTCGGCCTCTTCCACGGGAGGCGGTGGCGCGACAGGGGCAGCGGCGGCCTCGGGAGAAGGCGCAGCCACTTCGCCGGCTGGCGCGGGCGCCTCGGCTGGTGCGGGTGCCGCCGCATCCGCCGTCGGGGCTGCGGCATCTGACGGAGCGTCAGCGGCGGGAGCGGAGTCGGCCGGCACGGCGTCTGCGGGAGCCGTCTCTGCCGGCGCCTCGCCTTCCGGTGCGGGCGCAAGCTCGCCAGCCGGCGATTCGACCGGCGCTTCCAGCGTCTCCGGCACAGCGTCAGCCGGTGCAGCCTCTTCAGCCGAAGGAGCGGGCTCGACCGGCGCTGCAGGTGCGGCTTCCTCCGCAGTCGGGGCTACCTCCGCAGCCGGCGCTTCTTCCGCTGCCGGCGTCTCGGCGGCGGGAGCGGCTTCCGGCTCGGGTGCGGGTTCCGGTTCCGGAGCCGCTTCCGGCGTCTCTACCGGCGCTTCTGCGGCGGGTTCCTCGA
Organism: Aurantimonas sp. HBX-1; assembly: GCF_021391535.1. GTDB lineage: Bacteria > Pseudomonadota > Alphaproteobacteria > Rhizobiales > Rhizobiaceae > Aurantimonas. Next base: position 2,042,187 of record NZ_CP090066.1, on the reverse strand, counting down.
CCGGCGGGGCCTCCGGAGCAGGCTCCTCGACCGGCGCTTCCGGAGCAGGCTCCTCTGCGGGCGGCGCCTCTACGGCCGGCTCTTCGACCGGCGGCTCCTCGACGACAGGCGCCTCTGCCGGGACTTCCGGCTCGGGCGCCGGTTCAGGAGCTGGCGCGGGCTCTTCCACCGGCGGCGCTTCCGGCGCAGGCGCAGGTTCCTCTACTGCGGGTGCGTCGGGCTCAGGGGCCGGTGCCGGCTCCTCGACGATCGGTTCTTCCGGCGCCGCGACGTCGGGGACGATGACGGGTGCTGGCTCTTCGGCCTGCGCCAGCCGATAAGGGGCGGCGTCCTGCGCATAGGCCGCGAACGGCCCGCTGAGGGCCGTGGAGGCGGCCAGTGCCGCTACGCCCACCAGCCGGCCTGTTCGTTTCAAATTCGGCATGTTCTTCACCTCGTTGATCTGTCCCTTGCGGTCCGTCAGCGGCCGCCCGGCGGTTGCCATGCGGGTGTGCCGGACCTGATGACCGGCATGTATCCGTCTGTCGGATGAACCGCGCCTGAACCGGGCCGACGCCCGGCCTGTCGGACGCGGCACTCGGAGCTCCGCTTTCGGTGAACGCCGGGGCGGCATCGCCGTTCCGCCCTCGGGTCTTCAACGGTGGCTACTCGGGCGGACGCCAGTCGTAGAGCCAGGCGAGGTCGCGGCGCAGGCTCTCCGGGTCCCGCAGCGCCAGCAGGGCGTTGCGACCGAGGCTGAGCGGCCGCGGCAGGTGGTAGACGAAGCGGTGGAAGGCGACGCGGCGCCGGAGCCGATCGATCCGCTCTCGACGCTCCGATTCGTAGCGCGCCAGCGAGACATGGCGATCCGGCGCCGCCGCGAGGGCCGCGGCAAGGACCGCCGCATCCTCGATGGCCATGCCAGCACCCTGCGCCGCGTAAGGCGGCATGGCGTGGGCTGCATCCCCGATGAGTGCCACACGATCGTCGAGATGGCGCCACGGGCGGTCGGACGCGACGGCCTGCAGGGGCCAGGCGGTGAAGCCGCCGGCCTCTGCGATCATCGCCCGGAGCCGCGGATCCCAGTCGGCGAAACGCTGTGCAAGGCCCGCCGCATCCTCGCCGTCGGCGACCGGCTCGATGAGCACAAGATTGGTCCGGCGGCCGCGCGAGATCGGATAGGCGACGGCGTGGCGGCGTGGCCCGAGCCAGGCTTCGACGCCTCCGCGGTCTGCCGCGCCATCGTTCGTATCGATGGTCGCCCGCCAGGCCACGTTCACCGCCGGATCGGGCCCCTTCAGGCGGAGCGCGTGGGCGATTGTCGAGCGGACGCCGTCCGCCCCGACCACGAGGGCGGCGCGGATGTCGCGGTCGCCGCCGGCCTCGTTCACCTGGAGCCGGACGTGGTCGGGCTCCAGCGACAGGGCCGAGACCGCCGCGCCGAGGCGGAGCGTCACGAGGTCCGTCCGCATTGCCGCTGCGAGGAGCGCGGCCTGCAGATCGGCGCGGTGCAGGGCGAGATAGGGAGTGCCGTCGTCCCCGGTGACCGGCACGCGGGCGATGCGCCGGCCGCCGCGCGCGTCGCGCAGAGTCACCGACGCGGCGGCGGTGCCGACCTCGTCCAGCGCATCGCGCAGCCCGAGCCGCCACAGCACCCGCAGCGCGTTGGCGGAAAGCTGCAGGCCTGCGCCGACTTCTTCCAGCCGGGATGCGCGTTCGAGAATGGTGGAGGCAATGCCCCGTCGGCCAAGCTCCAGCGCCAGCGTCAGCCCGGCGATACCCGCCCCGACGATGACGATGCCGTCGCCGGCCATGGTGGCGGGCAGGGGCCTACGCAGCTGCTTCGACGAGGCGGCAGCCGGCCGGCCGGGTCTCGTCGGGCTTGAGGGCCGAATCGTAGCGGTAGAGCGTCGAACAGTAGCCGCAGACGATCTCCCGCTCGTCGCCCATGTCGAGATAGACGTGCGGATGGTCGTAGGGCGGCGTCGCGCCGCAGCACATGAACTCCGTCACGCCGATCTCGATCATGTCGGCGCCGACATCGTTCTGGAAATGCGGGATCCGGTGTCCGGCCATCGCTTTAGACCCTGGCTCTCATTGCAACGCGGCGGACCATACTGGCGGCGACGGTGATTGAACAGGGGTGGCGCCGGCGCGTCACCGCCCTTATTCCGGTGCCCGACGATCACCGCCGCCGGACAGAACGGATGCAGAGCATGAACCATTTCACCAGCGACGGCCTGGAACTCGCCTTCATCGACGAGGGCAATCCCGACGGCAGGAGCGTCCTGCTGATGCACGGCTTCGCCTCGTCGATGCGCGTCAACTGGATCGACACCGGCTGGGTCAGCACGCTGGGCGATGCCGGTTTCCGCGTCGTCGCCTTCGACCACCGGGCCCATGGCAACAGCGCCAAGCCGACCGATCCGGATGCCTATCGGCCGGCAAGGATGGCGGGCGACGCCGTGGCGCTGCTCGATCATCTGGGCATCGCCCGCTCGGCGGTGTTCGGCTACTCGATGGGGGCACGGGTCGCGGCCTTCGCCGCGCTGGCGGCGCCCGAGCGCTTCTCGCGCATCGTCTTCGGCGGGCTCGGCATGGGGCTCGTCACTGGCGTCGGCAACTGGGACACGATCGCCGACGCGCTGCTGGCGCCCTCGCTCGATGACGTGACGGACGAACGGGGCCGGATGTTCCGTGCCTTCGCCGACCGGACGAAGAGTGATCGCGTGGCGCTCGCCGCCTGCATCTCGACCGCCCGCGAGGAACTGACGCCGGCGGACGTCGGCCGGATCCGCCAGCCGACGCTGATCGGCGTCGGAACGCGCGACGATCTTGCCGGCTCCGCCGCGGAACTCGCGGCACTGATGCCGGATGCGCGGGCCTTCGACATTGCCGGCCGGGACCACATGCTGGCGGTGGGCGACAGGACGTTCAAGCAGGCCGTCGTCAGCTTCCTCTCGGAAGGCTGACAAGCCGGCCGTTGCCGCCAAGGCCGAACGTCGCCGCGTGCGGTCACCGTCGCGTGCATCGGCGGCATCTTTTACTGACGGCCCGACAGTCCTATTCTACATAGGCATCCTCGATGCGTGACGATGCCCGTCCGGGAGAGCACGATGAACATCCGCGTTTCGCAGACCCAGGAAAAACTGCATCCGGTCGATCCGATCTGGGCGCAGGTCCGTCGCGAGGCCGAAGGCGTGGCCTCCCGGGAGCCGGTGCTGGCCGGCTTCATCCATGCGACGATCCTCAACCAGCCGAGCCTGGAAATGGCGCTGATTCACCGCGTGTCGCAGCGTCTGGATCATCCCGACGTGCCGGCCGTGCTGATCGCCCAGGCCTACAGCGACCTGCTCGGCTCGGAAGGCAGCTTCAGCGAGACGCTGCGCAGCGACATCCAGGCCGTCTTCGACCGCGATCCCGCCTGCGAGCGCTACATAGAACCGCTGCTCTACTTCAAGGGCTTCCACGCGATCCAGACGCACCGGCTGGCGCACTGGCTGTGGAGCGAGGGGCGCCGGGACTTCGCCCTCTATCTCCAGGCCCGCTCCTCGGCGGTGTTCCAGACCGACATCCACCCGGCCTCCCGCATGGGCCGCGGGATCTTCCTCGACCACGCGACGGGCCTCGTCGTGGGCTTCACCGCGGCGATCGGGGACGACGTGTCGATCCTGCAGAACGTGACGCTCGGCGGGACCGGCAAGGAGTTCGGCGATCGGCACCCGAAGATCGGTCGCGGCGTCCTGATTGGTGCCGGGGCGAAGATTCTCGGCAACATCGAAATCGGCGAGTGCTCCAAGATCGCCGCGGGTTCGGTCGTCCTGAAGCCGGTACCGCCGCACACCACGGTGGCGGGGGTGCCGGCCAAGATCATCGGCACGCCTGGCGACTGTCACGAGCCCGCCCGGGCCATGGACCAGAGCCTCGAACGCAGCGATTGATGCGACGGAGCATTGATTTCGTCCGCTTCGGCCTAGCTTAAGGCTCCCGAACAAGTTGAGGAGAGCCCCGTGAAGCCTGACGAAATCCGCAAGGTCGAGGCCTATCTCAGGAAGAGCTTCAAGGCCGCGGACCTCGAGATCCGTCCGCTGGCCCGCAAATCCGACTCGGCCGAGGTCTACCTGAACAAGGAGTTCGTCGGACTTCTGGCCAAGGATACGGACGAGGACGAACTGTCGTACCACTTCACCATGACGATCCTCGACATCGACCTGGAATAGCCGTCGCCGCAGCCGCGGCGATCGATGAACCCGATGTGAAACGAGCCGTGCGCCCTTCGGTGCACGGCTCGTTCCTGTTTTGGGGCTGCGGCTCCGGGGAGGGGTCGCCGGCCCCTGCGGAGGTGTTCTAGCGAACGCTACCGACCAGCATGTTGCGGTCGTCGGCGATGCCGACCCACTTGCCGGCGTCACGCTCGGACTGCCGCTTGAGGAACTGGTAGTCGGTGTCGCTCCAGGCGAGGACGCGATCGTCGAGATTGTCGAGGATGTAGTCGCCCCGGTCGGTCCGGACCGTCAGCACCGCATGGCCTTCGCCGTTCGGCTGGCGGACGACGGTGATCAGCAGCGCCGAAGCCGGAATGCCTTCGCGGGCCAGCATGTACTGCTTCAGCAGCACGAAATCCTCGCAGTCGCCCTGGACGGTCGGGTAGGACCACAGTTCCGGGACGCCGTGCATGTCCTGGTCGGTGCGGGCGAAGATGGCGTTGTTCACCGCGCTGTTGACCTCCACCAGGGTCGACCAGCTGTCACGGGTCATCCGGACCAGCCCGACGCTGTCGTTGCGCCGGCACGTGTCGGGATAGGCCTTGCAGAACTCGTAGTGGCCGACCGGCTGGGACGTCATGCCGGTGGTGAGCATGGCCGCGTTGTCCGCCGCAGCCGGCGTCGCCACGAAAGCGGCCGCCAGGAGCGATGCTGCTGCGATGGCCTTGCCGATGAAGTTCTGCATGTTCTTTCTCCCCGTCTGTAGTGGGAGAATGACATGATCGTTTTACTTTGAAGCGAAATGTCGTGTTGGCATTCGTATCAATGTTTTATAGAAAAGTTCATAAGTTTACTTGCAAGAGCTGAATCCGCGGCGGCAATTTGCAGCGTTCACGTTGGGTTTTCATTCACCACGGTGTCGACGCGGCTTCGCGTTGCGAAGCGGACCCGGTCCGCCCGTTCGCATCAGCGCGGCGGGAAGATGTGTAAAGGACGGGCGACGGAGGCTCCGCTCGTCGGCGCCGTGTCGCGGAAGGTTGCCGGCCGCGCGGCAGCCGCCAGCCGCACGCGGAGCGGCGCCCCAAGTCCGTCGCCGGGGGCGGGCACGTCGTCTAAGGGATGAGGAAGCGTCGGGGCAGGCTAAGCGAAGAGATGGAACCCGGCGGTGCCGCGGGTTTCAGCCGATGCTGCGCGCGAAGGTCTCGCTGGCGCTGAGCGCACCGAACTCGATGGCGAAGCCACCTTCCAGATGCCGGACGACCCGGCCCTGCGTCGTGCCCATGGTCACGCGCGCGCCGATCGCCGGCCGGACCTTGCTCGACACCGCCGCGCCGGACAGGGACAGGTCTATGATGCGGACCTGGTAACGGCGCCCGTCGTCCAGCACCACGTCGACGAACGGGTTCTCCGGCGCGACACGCTCGTGGCGGCGGTCCTCCGGCAGGTCGAGCTCGTGGCGGTTCACCAGCCAGGTGAGCTGCGCCGCCAACTTCTCGCGCTTGCGTTCGGTCCCCTTCAGGCGCAGCGCGAATCCCCCGGGCGAGGCCCGGATGACTTCGCCCTCGAGCCGGCCGATATGGTCGAGATAGAGGATGATGTTCTCGCCGACGCGAAGCTCCACCGGTGTCGCGATCGCCACGTCGCCCGGCGACATGTTCTCGGCGCGGCAGGGATACTCCGAATGGTCCTCGCGCATGAATCGGCCGAGGATGTCGACGGGAAACCGGCTGAATCGCCGACGCTCCGCAAATTCCTCGTTCGGCGCTTGTTTCGGAGCCTGCGTCATCAACCGTTCGCTCTAAAGGCGGCGTTGAATGCGCGCCGTGGTGGTCACTCTATAGCGCCGAAAACTTAACGCAGGATGGAATTGCCGCGCCGCAGCGCGCCGCGCCGTGGGCGCCGCGCCGATGTTAACCCTGCCCAAGGGTTCGCGTTGCGCGGCGCCGTTCTGAGGTCTAACGCATTGACAGGACAGATATGGCTCCTGTCGTCAGCACCAATAAGCGTATCTCGGCCTCCAGTCGGGTTTCGCCTGAGCTTTCGCCGCCCCCTCTTGCGGGGCGGCTTTTTTTTGCCCGCGGGTGACAATCCGCCAGTGTCCTCCCATGTGCCCATCGACCGTCGTGAACCACAAGACGCATCGACAAGGGCGACCATGACACAGCACGATCTCGATGACGCGCCGGAACCGGCGTTCCGGCGGCAGCGCCCGCCGCCGGCCTTCAACGTCCCCGGCATCGTGCTGGCGCTGATCTGCGTCTACATCGCCGTCCATGCGGTGCGGGTGTTCCTCCTCGATCCCGTGATGGACTCGTTCGTCCTGGTCGATTTCGCGTTCATTCCCGGCTGCTATCAGGCCGCCGCCGAGTTCTGCGCCTACCAGCGGCCCGGTGCCGGGATCTGGTCGCCACTCACCTACTCGTTCCTGCACGGCGACTGGATGCATCTCGGCGTCAACGCAGTCTGGCTGCTGGCCTTCGGAACGCCCGTGGCACGCCGGCTCGGCGCGATGCGCTTCCTGCTGTTTTCCGGCTGCGGCGCCGTGGCCGGCGCGGCCGTCTTCTACATGCTCAACCCGGAAATCGTCGCGCCCGTCATCGGTGCTTCCGGCGTCGTCTCGGCGCTGATGGGCGGCGCGTGCCGCTTCGCCTTTGGCGGGCCACGCGGGGCCGTCGCGCCCTCGATGCAGCCCTTCCTGCCCCTCGTTTCCATCCGCCAGGCGCTGGCAAACCGCACGGTGCTGATATTCGTCGCCGTCTTCTTCGGGACGAACCTGCTGATCGGCAGCGCGGCGGGCGGGTTTCTCGGCGGCGGCACGGTCGCATGGGAGGCGCATCTCGGCGGCTTCGCGTTCGGCTTCCTGCTCCTCGGCTTCTTCGAACGGCGTGCTCGGGCCCGGGCGGCCTGAACTCTCCCCTTGCGGTGCGGCGGGGACTGGCTCACCTTTCCGGCATGGCACCGGCGGAAGAAGGAGGGCCTTGGGAGATGTCCGTAAACCAGATACTCGCGCGCAAGGGCAGGGAAGTGGTCACCCTCCATCCCGATGCGACGCTTGATGAGGTCGCCCGCGTGCTGGCCAAGAAGAAGATCGGCGCCATCGTCCTGCTCGAGGAGAGCGGCGAGGTGGCCGGCATCGTCTCCGAGCGGGATGTCGTACGGGTGATCGGCACGGCGGGCGTCTCGGCCCTGTCGCACCGCGTGCGCGAAGAGATGACGATGAACGTGAAGACCTGCACCGGCAGCATGGGCATCGACGAGGCGATGCAGCTCATGACGGATGGCCGGTTTCGGCACCTGCCGGTCTGCGAGAACGGCAAGCTGATCGGCATCATCTCGATCGGCGACGTCGTCAAGCGGCGCATCGAAGACGTCGAGCGGGAAGCCGCGGAGATGCGCGAATACATCGCCAGCTGAGGCGGCTGCGGGTCGGAGGCCGAAAACGGTCAGACCCGCAGTTCGACACGCTCCGTTTCGACTTCGGCCATGCGCTGGATCTCGCTGATCCGGCTCATCGTCGCCTCGTAGCCGAGCGCGATCGCCTCCTTGGCGCGAAAGAACTCCGACAGGCCGATGTCGCGCACCCGCGGCTGCAGCGACAGATCCGGCGGATCGCCGGCGAGCCGCGCCCGCGAGATGCGGTCCTGGATGATGTTGAAGGCGTCCACCATCGATCGAGCAATGCCCAGCTGCTCACGCCGCTGGACCGGATCGGCCTGGGCGGCCGCGATGACCGGGGTGGTCAGGCCGAGATCCTTCTGGGCTTCGCGGTCGCTGCCGCCGGCCGAAAGCCGGACGATCGCCGCGCGGCCGAACAGGTCGTAATGCAGATTCACCGCGATCACGTGCCGTTGCTCGTAGACGCGGCAGACATTCACCGGCACCGGGTTGACCAGCGCACCGTCCATCAGGCGCCGGCCGCCGCACTCGACCGGCTCGAACACGCCGGGCAGGGCATAGGAAGCGCGCATCGCAAGGATCAGCGAGCCGGAGTCGATCCAGACCTCGTGGCCGTTGCGCGCTTCGGTCGCGACGCAGACGAGCGGCCGGTCGAGATCCTCGATCCGGATTCCGGCAAGATCCTGCGACAGGCGGCGGTTCAACCGCATGCCGCCGATCAGCCCGTCGGCGCCGAAGCGGAAATCGAGGAAGCGCAACAGACCGCGCTTGGTCAGGGAAAGGGCGAATTCTTCCAGCTCATCGAGCTTGCCGGCCAGGTAGCAGCCGCCGACAAGGGCGCCGATCGAGGTACCGGCGATCATCGAGACCCGCACCTTGCTCTCGTCGAGCGCTCTCAAGACCCCGATATGCGCCCAGCCGCGGGCGGCACCGCCGCCCAGCGCCAGCGCGACCCCGTTCGAACGCCGCGGCGGCGAAGGGATGACAATGGGGGGTTCCACCCCCGTCGGCGGCTCTTCCCGCCATCCGAACACTCGATCGAACATCTTGCGTCGTCCTGACTGGATCGCGTCGTTCATCGCCGATGATGGGCGCAATCCCTGATCATTCCTTTAAAGTAGGAACGATCGTCAGGCGGTGTCGAGGGCAGGCACCAGACCGTGACCATCCGGCCCGACCCGGCGATAGAAGCAGGAAGTCCGTCCGGTATGGCAGGTGTCGTCGGGCTTCTCGACCTCGACCTTCAGCCACACCGCGTCCTGGTCGCAGTCGATGCGAATCTCGCGGACCTTCTGCAAGGCCCCGGAGGTCTCGCCCTTCTTCCACAGGGCCGACCGCGAGCGCGACCAGTAATGCGCAAAGCCGGTCTTCAGCGTCTGCGACAGCGCCTCGGCGTTCATGTGCGCCACCATCAGCACGTCGCCGCTGACGTGGTCGGTCACGACCGCCGTCACCAGCCCGGCGGCATCGAAGCGGGGACGCAGCTCCGCTCCCTCTTCCTGCTGTGCGGCGAGGGGTGACGGCGCCAGGAACGGCACAGTGACAGCCCCCGATTCACTCACGGCCGGCGGCTCGCCATGGCAAGGAAGCGTTCCTGCAACTCGCGATCCTCGCGCAGCGCGCCGTAAAAGGCGGTGGTGATGGTGGTCGATCCCTTGCTGCGGATTCCGCGCATCGCCATGCACATGTGCTCGGCCTCCAGCATCACCGCGACGCCCTTCGGGCGCAGCATGCCGTCGATGGCGGCGGCGATCTGCGCAGTCATCGATTCCTGCGTCTGGAGACGGCGGCCGAAGATGTCCACCAGCCGGGCGATCTTCGACAGGCCGAGAACGCGGTCGTCGGGAAGGTAGCCGACATGCGCCTTGCCGATGATCGGCACCATGTGATGTTCGCAGTGCGAGTGGAAGTCGATGTCCCGGACGAGCACCATGTCCTCGTAGCCGGACACGTCCTCGAAGGTCCGGCCGAGAACGTCGCCCGGCTGCAGATTGTAGCCGCCGAACAGTTCCTCGTAGGCCTTCACGACGCGGGCGGGCGTCTCGCGCAGCCCCTCGCGCGAGGGGTCCTCGCCGATCCAGCGCAGCAGCGTGCCGACGGCGGCTTCCGCCTCCTGCCGGGTGGGGCGCTCGAGGTTCTTGTCAGCCGGCTCGGGAAATTTCTTGACGACAGCTTCCATGCTGTTCAGCTCCGTACGGGTCGGGATGCGCGCGGCGACCCAAAGCGAGTGATGGTCCGGGGCTTGCCCCTGCGATCCCGGCAGGCCGACGGTGGAAATCTTCTTCAATGCCAATGCGCTCCCGCCTTCGCCGCCCCGCGCGCTGTCGGGGCGGGGGGCGGCTTCCGATCCGGCGCCCACGAGCCTATATAGTTGGCGACAAGAGGAAATGACAGGGCGCCCAGCGCCGGGATAGGTTCCAGTGATCGACGACGTCTACAACGCGCACATTCTCGAACTCGCCGGGAACATCCCCCGGATCGGCCGGCTGGAACATCCGGATGCCAGTGCCACCGCGCACTCCAAGCTGTGCGGCTCGACCGTGACGATCGACCTGCGGGTCGATGACGGCAAGGTCGTGGAGTTCGCCCACGAGGTGAAGGCCTGCGCCCTCGGCCAGGCCTCGTCCTCGGTGATGGCGCGCAACATCGTCGGCGCCAGCACCGACGAACTGCGCCAGGTCCGGGAGACGATGCGCAAGATGCTCAAGGAGAATGGGGCGCCGCCGGAAGGCCGCTTCGCGGAGCTCAGATATCTGGAGCCGGTGCGCGACTACAAGGCGCGCCACGCCTCGACCATGCTCACCTTCGACGCGGTGGTGGAAGCGCTGGACAGGATAGCCGCCAAGCGCGAGAGCGCCGCGGCGTAAGGAGGCCATCCATGAACGGCCCGGGGCACCGGCGGCGCGGCGGGCAATCCCGCAACTGGCCCGGCGCCTGGCCCCGCACGCCCGGCCGGCTGGCGGGCCTTGCTCTCGTGCGCCTGTACCAGCTGACGCTTTCCGGCTTCGTCGGCAATGGCTGTCGGCACCTGCCGACCTGCTCCGAATATGCCTACGAGGCCATCGCCCGCCACGGCCTGTGGATCGGCGGCTGGCTTGGCCTGTTCCGGGTCATGCGGTGCGGGCCGGGCGGAACGTCCGGGATCGATCGGGTGCCGGAGACTGCCCTGCCGGCCGCCGCGCGCTGGAGGCCATGGACCCTGTGGCGGTACGGGGCGACGGGATCGGCGGACCATCCCTGACCGGCACGCCGCCGCCGGCGCTCACGCCTCGCGGGGAATGCGAAGCACCTGGCCGGGGAAAACTAGGTTGGCGTCAGCGACGATGTGCTGGTTCGCCTCCTGGATAACCGGATAGCGCGAGGCAATGCCGTAATAGCGCCGGGAGAGCGCCGACAGCGACTCGCCGCGGGCGACCGTGTGGAGCCAGTATCCGGCGAAGCCGGACAGGATCATTGGGCCGTAGAGCACGGGGATCGTGACGGCGGGCGGTGGCACGTCGTCACCGCCGCCGCTGTCGTCCGTCACCGTGACGAACAGCCGGCTGAGGGTGAAGGCCGCTCCCGGCGGGATCGTGACGGCCGCCTGAAACTGCCGGATCGACGTCGAACCGGCCGTGGCGGAGGTGACCACCTCGTCGTGCCCGTCGCCGACGCGGATCGTCAGATGACTCTCGAAACCCACCGCGTTGCCCGCGACGAGGATCGGGTTTCCGACGAGATCGAAGGGTTTCGGCTGGAGAATTTCGATGTTCACGGCGCATCTCCCTTGCACAGGAACAGCCAGCTCAAATATATCCCAGGCCGTCCATACCGGCAATCGACCGGCCGCGCGCGGCTGTCGCCGGAACATGCAAACCACCCGCGATCGTAGGCGGGACTGGAAAACAGAAAGATCGATCCGATGGCTGACGCCGTTTCCCTCCGCTTTCCCGATGGCTCCGAGCGCGACTACGCCGCTGCTGCCACGGGCGCCGAAATCGCCGGCGGAATTTCCAAATCCCTTGCCAAGAAAGCCGTCGCCTATGCGCTGGACGGCGAGATCCGCGACCTTTCCGACCCGGTCGGCCGTAGCGGCGCGATCGAGATCGTCCTGCGCGACGATCCGCGCGCCCTCGAGCTGATCCGCCACGACGCCGCCCACGTGATGGCCGAGGCGGTGCAGGAATTGTGGCCGGGCACGCAGGTGACGATCGGCCCGGTGATCGAGAACGGCTTCTATTACGACTTCGCCCGGGACACGCCGTTCACGCCGGACGACCTGCCGGTCATCGAAAAGAAGATGGCCGAGATCATCCGCCGCAACGCGCCCTTCACCAAGACGGTGTGGTCGCGGGACAAGGCGCGCGAGGTCTTTGCCGCCAAGGGCGAGACGTACAAGGTCGAGCTCGTCGACGCGATCCCGGCCGACCAGGAGCTGAAGATCTACAGCCAGGGCGACTGGTTCGACCTCTGCCGCGGCCCGCACATGGCCTCGACGGGACAGGTCGGCGACGCCTTCAAGCTGCTGAAGGTGGCGGGCGCCTACTGGCGCGGCAATTCCGACAATCCGATGCTGACGCGCATCTACGGGACGGCCTGGGCGACGCAGGACGAGCTCAAGGCCTATCTCCACATGCTGGAGGAGGCCGAGAAGCGCGACCATCGCCGGCTCGGCCGGGAAATGGACCTCTACCACTTCCAGGAGGACGCGCCTGGCACGGTGTTCTGGCACCCGAAGGGCTGGTCGCTCTACCAGACGCTGGTGTCCTACGTCCGCCGCCGCCAGGAGGCCGAGGGCTACCAGGAGGTGAACGCGCCGCAGCTGCTGGAGCGCTCGCTGTGGGAGACCTCCGGGCACTGGGAGAAGTACCACGAGAACATGTTCGTCACGGAGACCGAGGACGAGCGGGTGTTCGCGCTGAAGCCGATGAACTGCCCCGGACACGTGCAGATCTTCAAGCATGGCCTGAAGAGCTACCGCGATCTACCTCTGAAGCTTGCAGAATTGGGCATGGTGCACCGCTACGAGCCTTCGGGCGCCTTACACGGCCTGATGCGGGTGCGGGCGTTCACGCAGGACGATGCCCACGTCTTCTGCACCGAGGAGCAGATCGCCGCCGAGAGCCTCAAGATCAACGAGCTGATCCTGTCGATCTACCGCGACTTCGGCTTCGAGCACGTGCTGGTGAAGCTTTCAACGCGGCCGGAAAAGCGCGTCGGATCCGACGAGATGTGGGATCGCGCCGAAGCTTCGATGCGAGAGGTCCTGAAGATCATCGAGGCTGAGGGCGAAGGCCGCGTCACGACCGGCATCGCGGAGGGCGAGGGCGCGTTCTACGGCCCGAAATACGAGTACACGCTGCGCGATGCCATCGGCCGGCAGTGGCAGGTCGGCACCAACCAGGTGGACTTCAACCTGCCGGGCCGCTTCGGCGCCTTCTACATAGATCGCGATTCGGAGAAGAAGACGCCGGTCATGCTGCACCGGGCGATGCTCGGCTCGGTCGAGCGCTTCATCGGCATCCTGCTGGAGAACTGCGCCGGACACCTGCCGCTGTGGCTGTCGCCGGTGCAGGTGGTCGTCGCCACGATCACCTCGGACGCGGACGAGTACGCGCTGGAAGTCGCTCACCTGCTCAAGCGGGCGGGCATGAAGGTCGAGACGGACCTGCGCAACGAGAAGATCAACTACAAGGTCCGCGAGCACTCGGTGGCGAAGATCCCGGTCATGCTGGTGTGCGGCAAGCGGGAGGCCGAGGAGCGCACGGTCAACATCCGCCGGCTCGGCTCGCGCGACCAGGCGTCGGCGGGTCTCGACGAGGCGCTGGCCGCGCTGGTCGACGAGGCGGTGCCGCCGGACCTTCGCCGGAACCGGCAGGAGGACGCTGCCGCGGCTTGAGGGTGAACCGTTGCGGAGAGTCTCGCGACCGTGAAGCCTGACGTCATCCGGCTGTCATCGACGAAGAGCAAAGGCCGTGGGAGGAAAAACTCTCGCGGCCTTTCATGCGACTCTACCCGGAACTCACTTATGCCCGTCCCGGCGACCGCCTGCTGAAGCGGTTGGCGATCACCTGGATCGAGGATGTCTCGGGACGGCGCCTGCTGGCGCGACTCTACGGCAATTGGCGCAGCCGCGTTGCCGCGGGAGACCGGCTGGCCTTCAACGCCATGCTCGATGTGATGCGCATCCGGCTCGACTGCCGCGGCAAGCTGCCCGAGACGGCGTCCCTGCCGCCGCATCTGGTGATGGTTGCCAACCATCCGTTCGGCATCGGCGACGGGATCGCGATGCTGGCGCTGGCCGAGCGCCTCGGCCGGCCGTACCGGATCCTCGTGAACAACGACCTGATGAAGATCCCCGAGATGGCGGCGTACGGGCTGCCGGTTTCCTTCGAGGAGACGCGGCAGGCGCAGGCGATCAATCTCGCCACCCGTCGAGAGGCGATGCGCCTCCTGTCCGAGGGCACGACGATCGTGATCTTCCCCGCCGGCGGCGTCGCCACCGCACCGACGGTATTCGGCGCCGCCGATGACCTGCCGTGGAAACAGTTCACCGCACGCCTCGTCCAGTCGTCCCGGGCTGCGGTGCTGCCGGTCCACTTTTGCGGCCAGAACGGTCCGCTGTTTCATCTCGTCAGCCGATGGTCGCTGACGCTCCGGCTGGGTCTGCTGATCGGCGAGTTCCGCCGGCTCTACGGGCGGGCGATCACCGTCACGATCGGCGACATGATCTTCTATGAGAAGATTGCCGCGATCGATCGACGGGCGCTGACAGATTGGCTGCGGGAAATGGTTTTCGGGCTGGCCTCGCATGATGCGGTGGACCTGCGGGCCGCCTGATCGCCGCGACGGCTAGTCGCCGGAGCCGATCAGCGCGTCCGGCGCCTCGGCGAGGCTCGACGTCAGCACCTCGACGTCGGCATCGTGCCCGGACTGCACGTCGAAGCTGCGCTGGTAGACCTTGTCGCGGTTCTTGGCGATCAGGACATACTCCCCCTCGGCCAGCACCATCGACGGGAAGGCGCCGACGCTCTGCCGCACGATGTCGCCGGATGCCGTGGTCACCGACCAGGCCGTGTCGGCGAGTGCCTCGCCGCCCGGTTCCCTGACCAGCTTCATCGTCATCAGCGCAGCGCGATGCTGCAGCGTCGCGTCGGTGACCTTGCCTGCCTCGACCCGGATGTCGGCGCGCACCAGGGCGTTGATCGAGCCGTAATTGGAGACGACGTGGTAGGTCCCGGCGTTCAGGCGGACGATCTTCGAGGGCGGCACGTCGCCGGCCACCAAGTTGCGCTCGGATTCGGTTTCGGCGTCGGTGTAGATGTCGAAGGTGAGCTTGCTGGCGTCGATCTTCGAGCCGTCGGACACGAGCGCATCCAGCCGCAGCCCGCCGGCCTCGAGGATGACCACCTCGCGCGTCTTGACCCCTGTGAAGTCGATGCGCCGCACCAGGCCCGCGCGCCCGAAAGCGACGTGCAGGATATAGGAACCCGCCGGCACCTCGAAATTGGCGATGTTGCTCTCGGACGAGGCGATCAGCGACGGCCGTCCGTCGACGCCGGGAATTGCCGAGAACAGCCGCCAGACGAGCCCGTGCGGGATGCTCTCGCCGTCTTCCGTCAGCCGCGCTTCGAGCGTCAGCGTCGCACGCGAGCGGATCATGTCCTGGCTCGGCATGTTCTGCGGCGCGTAGGCGGGCAGTCCGGGCAGGTCGATGGAGGGGGCCCGGAGCTGGCCGGGTTCGACGGGCAGGGCGATCGGATCGAATCGCTGCAGCGAGCGGACCGACGGCGCGCCGACCTCCTTCGGATCCGGCACCAGCTCGGCGGCGGACGGCGAGACGTAGGCGCCCGGCTCGCGCTCCTTGTCGGACCCGAACAGGCCGCCGCTGCCGCGGTCGAGCAGCGAAGGGATCGGAATGTCCTGGGCAACGGCGGAAGCCGGCATCCAGAGCGCAATGCCCACGGCCATCAGAACACGTATGTCGATGGGCACCGTCGCGCTTCCCTCCAGCCTGTCGGCTCTCTGTCCCCTGAATGCTTCATGCACGCAGATGCGGGACGATTTCAAGGCACGGGCGACGTTCCGCGCCGGGCGGGGAGCCGTCGGGAAACGGGCGCAGGTTTGAAATGCGGTCGGCGAAGGGATAGCAGGAGCAGCCCACCATACCGAAGGATGCCGCCTTGGCCGATGCAATCACGCTGCTCTCCACCCGCCGCTCCATCCCGATCCCGATGCTCGGCCTGCCGGCGCCCTCCGAGGCAGAGCTCGAGACGATCCTGACGATCGGCGCGCGGGTGCCCGACCACGGCAAGCTCGTCCCCTGGCGCTTCATCGTCTACCGGGGCGCGCCGGCTGCGGCGATCGGCGAAGCCCTGGCGGGGCTGATCGAGGCACGCGACGGGGCACCCTTGTCGGAAGGCCGCCGGCGCGTCGAGACGACGCGCTTCACCCGGGCGCCGCTGGTGATCGGGGTGATCTCGACGGCCGGGGAGCATGTGAAGATCCGGGAGTGGGAACAGGTCCTGTCGGGCGGGGCGGCGGCGATGAACATCGTCAATGCCGTCCATGCCATGGGATATGCCGCGAACTGGGTCACCGAATGGATGGCCTATGACGATGAGGCGAAGGCACTTCTCGGCGTCGCGCCCTCGGAGAAGGTGATCGGCTTCATCCACGTCGGCACGCCGCAGGAGCCGCCGGTCGAGCGTCCGCGGCCGGCTTTGGCCGAGATCGTCACCGAGGCCGTGGCGCCGGAGGCGGGCCGGTGATCTTCTATACCACCGACCGCAACGAGCACGGACTGCCGCACGATCCGTTCAAGGCGATCGTGTCGCCGCGGCCGATCGGCTGGATCTCGACGCGCGCCCGCGACGGCTCGGTCAATCTGGCGCCCTACAGCTTCTTCAACGCGGTCAGCGACTCGCCCAAGCTGGTGATGTTCTCCTCGGCCGGCATGAAGGATTCCGCCAGCATCGCGGTCGAGACCGGCGAGTTCGTGGCCAACCTCGCCACCGAGAGTCTGGCGCGGCAGCTCAACCGGACGTCCGCGGACGCGCCTCGCGGCGTCAGCGAATTTGGTATCGCCGGGCTCACCGAGGCCCCTTGCCGCCTGGTCGCCGCTCCGCGCGTCGCGGAGAGCCCGGCGGCGCTCGAATGCCGGGTTACGGAGAGCTTTCACCCCAAGGGCATCGACGGCGCGCCGTCGCATTACTTCATGGTGATCGGCGAGGTCGTGGCCGTCCATGTCGACGAGGCGATCCTGAAGGACGGCATGATCGACACGGCGCTGGCCCGGCCGCTGTCTCGGCTCGGCTATCTCGACTATGCGGTCACCGCGGAGGTCTTCCAGATGAGGCGGCCCCGCACGCCCGACGCCAGCGACGTCTGATGCGACGCGGCGTCATTGTCCGCCGCTCGTCATGGTGAACGAAACCTAAACCTTTGCCGGCAACAATCGGACAGGAGTTCCGAAGTCGTCGCAGAAGGTTTTGTGTTCATGATCGTCCAGCGGTTCGTTCACTGGCGCCACACGGCCAACAGCGCCGGCCGCGCGGATGCGGCGCGGAGCGTGGCGCAGGCCTACATCGAGGGACGGTTCGGGGCGGCGGAGCGCAGCGAAGCCGAGGCGACGCTGACCCTGATGCTAGACGACCCGTCGCCCAAGGTGCGCCAGGCGCTGGCGGAAGGCCTCGCCACCGCTCCCGGGGTGCCGGCGGTGATCCTGCGCGCCCTCTGCGACGACAGCGACGCCATCGCCTGTCCGGTCGTGCGGGGATCGCCCGCCCTGGACGACGAGGACCTCGTGACGCTTGCCGCCGTCGGGTCGGAGGCGGTGAGACGCGCCATCGTCGCCCGCCGCGTCCTGTCGGTGCGGGTATCCGCGGCGATCGCGGAAATCGCCGATCCCGCCGTGTGCGTTGCCCTCCTCGAGAACGACGGCGCGGCGATCGCCGCCGTCAGCTACCAGCGCCTGGCAGAGCGCCACGGGCAGGATGCCGACATACGCGGCGCCCTGCTGGCCCGCGACGACCTTCCGGCGACGGTACGCCAGCAGATGATCCTCGCCGCAGGGCAGGCACTCGCGGCCCTGCCGCTTCTGCGCTCGCTCGTCGGCGCGGCGCGCGCCGAGGACGTAACCCTTGCAGCCTGCGAAAGAGCCACGGCGAAGCTGGCGGAAGTCGCGCCCGCGGGGGAGATCCCGACCCTGGTGGAGCATCTGCGGCGCAGCGGCCAGTTGACCACGGCCTTCCTGCTGCGCGTCGTGTCGACCGGAGATATCGACCTTCTCGCGGCCGCTTTGGCGTGCCTGTCGCAGACTGCGGAGCGGCGGGTGATGGCGATCCTGGCCGGCGGGCGCCAGAAGGCCGTCACCGCCCTGATCGTCGACGCCGGGTTGCCGGTGTCGATGGGACCGCTGTTCTGGGCCGCGGTGTCCGTCTGGCGCGAGGTTGCCGCCGGCAAGCGCCCGGCGCGCCCGGAAGAGGTGCCGCAGATGATCATCCGGCGCGTCGTCGCCGATCCGGGTTCCAGAGAAGGCCCGGCGGATACCGACGAGGCGGCGCGCTTCCTGCACCGGCTGGCGAACGAGGCAGCGCTCGACGCGGCCCGCGAGCGGGCGCGCCGTCTGGCGGCCTGACGGCGCCGCGTCAGTAGCGGAACTGTTCCGCGAGGATTCTCTCGTCCCAGGAATGCTCGACGTCGAACAGGATCACTCCGGTATCGGTGACCGACTCGCTGATCGTGATCTTGCGAACCGACTTGACCTCCGTGGCGTCGGCGACGGCGTTGACCGGGCGCTTCTCCGGCTCCAGAACCACGATCTCCACCGTCTGGTGGTTGGGCAGCAGGGCGCCGCGCCAGCGACGCGGCCGGAACGGGCTCACCGGCGTCAGGGCGAGCAGCGGCGCCTCCACCGGGATGATCGGCCCCTGCGCCGAGAGGTTGTAGGCGGTGGAGCCGATCGGCGTCGCCACCATGACGCCGTCGCAGACCAGCTCCTCCAGCCGTACCCGCCCGTCGATGGCGATCTGCAGCCGGGCCGCCTGGTAGGACTGGCGGAACAGCGCCACCTCGTTGATCGCCAGGGCGTTGTGGATGGTCCCCTCGGCGTCGACGGCGGTCATGGTGAGGGGATGGATGATGTTGCGGGTCGCCGCCGCGAGGCGTTCGCGCAGCCCGTCCTCGCGGTACTCGTTCATCAGGAAGCCGATCGTGCCCTTGTTCATGCCGTAGATCGGCACGCCGGTTCCCATGAAGCGATGCAGCGTGTTGAGCATGAAGCCGTCGCCACCCAGCGCCACGATCACGTCGGCATTGTCCGGCCGGTCGTTGCCGTAGAGCACGCTCAGCCGCCGCGCCGCCTCGTCGGCCGCCGGCGTGCCGCTGGCCAGAAAACTGATCGACTGGAGTTCACTTGACATGACGCCGCCTGGCCGGGGGTGACGACGCGGGCCGGGGCCGCATCATGGACCTGCTCAGCTAGCGCGGATGGCGGCGAACGCCAAGCGGGCGGCAGGTCTGGCCAGCCGAAGCCCCGCTGCACTGGAGCGGAGAAACGGTCGGGGACCGCGAAAAAGGCCGCTGCATCGCCCGCGCTTTCATGCTAATCCGCCCCTCGCGCCGGATTAGCTCAGCGGTAGAGCAGCGGTTTTGTAAACCGAAGGTCGGGGGTTCAATCCCCTCATCCGGCACCATCCCCTCGCGTCCGGTGGCGCCGGATCATCCGGGGCGCCGGCAGCGAATTCAGCCGAGATGCCGCCGTGCCGCGTACAGCGCGATGGCGGCGGCGTTGGAGACGTTCAGCGACTTGATCGTGCCGGGCATGTCGAGGCGGGCGAGGCGATCGACGGTGGTGCGGGTCTTCTGCCGCAGGCCCTTGCCCTCCGCACCCAGCACGATGGCGATGCGTTCGCCGGCGAGCGCCGCCTCGTAGGGTTCGTCACCCTCCGAATCGAGCCCGATCGTCTGGAAGCCCTGCGCCGAGAGCTCCGACAGCGCCTCGGCGAGATTGACCACTTCCAGATGCGGCACGTGCTCCAGCGCCCCCGAAGCCGACTTGGCCAGCACGCCGCTTTCCTGCGGCGAATGCCGCGCCGTGGTGATCAGCGCATCCGCCGCGAAGGCCGCCGCCGAGCGGAACACCGCGCCGACATTGTGCGGATCGGTCACCTGGTCGAGGACGAGCACCAGGCTCGCGCCCGTCATGTCCGCGAGCCGGCCGGGAATCAGCGGGTCGGCCTCCAGCATCACCCCCTGGTGCACCGCCTCGCTGCCGAGCTCGGTGTCCAGCAGCTTCGGCTCGACGATCTCGACCGGGCAGCGGATGTGTTCCGGATCGAGTTCGAGCCGGGCGAGGGCGTTCCGCGTCGCCAGCAGCCGGTGCAGCCGGCGCTTCGGATTGGCGATCGCCGCTGCCACGCTGTGCAGCCCGTAGAGCCGGATCCTGCCGGCCGGGGCGGGCTTGCCGGGCCGTGCCTGGCGGGGCGCCACCGCCGGCGGCAGTCCGCCATCGGCGCGCTTGCGGTCGCGGTGGGCACGGCGGAGTTTGGCGTAATGGGTATCTTTGGGGCGTGCGGTGTCGTCGCTCATGCCTGCTGCTTACCGGAGCCGGGGTCTGGGCGAAAGGGCGGACCATGCGGCGTTGACAGATCGGTTCGGGACTTTCATAAGGCCGCTCGGATGCGCGTCGGGTTGCTGGTTGACTCGACGTGTCCGGCAAAGACCGTGTTCAGACCGGTCGATGCGGTGCCGGAGGGGTGTCCGAGTGGTTAAAGGAGACGGACTGTAAATCCGTTCGCTTAGCGTACGCTGGTTCGAATCCAGCCCCCTCCACCATCGCCGTCTTAGCAGTGCAGGCGCGGGTATAGCTCAATGGTAGAGCAGCAGCCTTCCAAGCTGAATATGCGGGTTCGATTCCCGCTACCCGCTCCAGGCCGCTTCCTTTCCTAGATGCCCATTTTTGAGACCGCTTGCGCCCTCCGCCGTGCGGTTCCGCCGCGGCCTCGATCCGCGCGTGCGGCGCAGCACGCTTGTCATCTCCGGTCGCACTCGCTATGTCGCGCCGGAACTTCAGACCTCCGGACTGGGAGCAGGCATGGCCAAGAGTAAATTTGAGCGCAACAAGCCGCATGTGAACATCGGGACGATTGGTCACGTTGATCACGGCAAGACGTCGCTGACGGCGGCGATCACGAAGTATTTCGGCGAATACCGTGCGTATGACCAGATCGACGCGGCGCCGGAGGAGAAGGCGCGCGGCATCACGATCTCGACGGCGCATGTCGAGTACGAGACGGAAGCGCGGCACTACGCGCATGTCGACTGCCCGGGCCATGCCGACTACGTGAAGAACATGATCACCGGCGCGGCGCAGATGGACGGCGCGATCCTGGTGGTGTCGGCGGCCGACGGCCCGATGCCGCAGACCCGCGAGCACATCCTGCTCGCCCGTCAGGTCGGCGTGCCGGCGATCGTGGTGTTCCTCAACAAGGTCGACCAGGTCGACGACGAGGAACTCCTGGAGCTGGTCGAGCTCGAGGTTCGCGAGCTTCTGTCGAGCTACGAGTATCCGGGCGACGACATTCCGATCGTCAAGGGCTCGGCGCTGGCGGCGCTGGAAGATTCCAACAAGACGATCGGCGAGGACGCGGTGCGGGCGCTGATGGCCGAGGTGGATGCGTATATCCCGACGCCGGAGCGTCCGATCAACCTGCCGTTCCTGATGCCGATCGAGGACGTGTTCTCGATCTCGGGCCGCGGCACGGTGGTGACCGGCCGTGTCGAGCGCGGCATCGTCAAGGTGGGCGAGGAAGTCGAGATCGTCGGCATCCGCGACACCAAGAAGACGACGGTGACGGGCGTCGAGATGTTCCGCAAGCTTCTGGACCAGGGCCAGGCAGGCGACAACATCGGCGCGCTGATCCGCGGTGTGGATCGCGAGGGCGTCGAGCGCGGCCAGGTGCTGTGCAAGCCGGGTTCGGTGAAGCCGCACACCAAGTTCAAGGCCGAGGCGTACATCCTGACGAAGGAAGAGGGCGGCCGTCACACGCCGTTCTTCACCAACTACCGGCCGCAGTTCTACTTCCGCACGACGGACGTGACCGGTGTGTGCACGCTTCCCGAGGGCACCGAGATGGTGATGCCGGGCGACAACGTGACGATGGACGTGGTGCTGATCGTGCCTATCGCGATGGAAGAGCGCCTGCGCTTCGCCATCCGCGAAGGCGGCCGCACCGTCGGCGCCGGCATCGTCGCCTCGATCATCGAGTAACGACGGCAAGATAAGGCGCGGCTTGCCGCGCATCGACAGTCGTGAACGGGCCCCTCGCGGGCCCGTTTGCTTTTAGGGAATGCCGGCGCCGGAACTCGGCCATCCAGCCGAGGCCGCGGCATCGTGTGTCGGGTCAGCCGGCGGTGGCTGGCGCCGCCCGCGGCATTTGCGCTAGACCGGCGGAAACCGGCGAGGAAAACGCGTGCGAGTCTGGACTGTCAGCGAGGAAAAGGCGGGGACTCTCACCCAGTGCCTCGGCGTTGCCGGCCATCTGACGGCCGATCCCGTCGTCCTCAAGATCGAGCGTCTGGCGAAATGGCGGCGCGGTCTCCTGTCTCCCTACAGGCGCGTCAGCGCCGCCGAACCCGATATCATCGTCTCCTGCGGATGGTTTGCCGAGCGTCACGTGGCGCGGATCAAGGAGCGCTTCGATGGCCGGCCGCTCGCGGTGCATCTGCAGCCGCCGGCGCCGCCCTCCGCCGGGATCTACGACCTTGCCTTCGTCTCGCGCCACGACTGGAAGAGCGAACGGCTGGAGGGCACCGAGTATCGCGGCATGATCGGCGTGCCGCACCGCATCACCCGGCAGTGGCTCGACGCGCGCCGCCCGGCCGCCCGGGCGCGCTGGACCGCCGCCGGGAACGACGACCGGATCGTCGCGATGCTCCTCGGCGGGCCGAATGGCGCCTACGACTACGACGGGCCGACGATCGCCGGCATCGTCGACACCGCCCGGCGGCTTGCCGCGGAGGGGGCCATCGTGCTGGCGACGACATCGCGGCGCAGCCGGCCAGCACTGCTCGACGCGCTGCTGCGGATCGATGACCCGCGCGTCCACGTCTGGGACCGGACCGGCGAGAACCCCTATCGCGACTATCTCGCGGCGGCGGACGGCTTCCTGATCGGCAAGGACACGGTGACGATGCACTGCGAGGCGCTGACCTCGGGCCGCCCGGTCTACAGCCTCGACCTCGCGGCGATCCAAGGCGAGCGGTTCGAGAAGTTCGAATGGTTTCATCACGACCTGCAGGACACGCTGCGCCTGACCAGGCCGTTTGAAGGGCGGGTCGAGGCCTACGACTACGGCTTCGCCGACCAGTCTTTGGCGATCGCCGATGCCATCCGGGCGCACCATGCGGCGCGGCGGCGATGATGGACGCAACGCCGTCGCCGCGACTTGCCGAAATCCGCGCCGCGCAGCGCGAGGCGATGGGACGTCTCGGGCTGCTGGACCGGCCCTGGGTGATCCTCGGCGGCGCGCCGCAGCCCACCATGCCGGACGAACTGCTTGCCGGCCACGCCCGCGTCGACATCAACAACGCCGGCCTGGCGGCGAGGCAGCGGGGCTGGGGTCCCGCCGATCTCACGGTCCGCCGCCCGGTGGAGTCCTGGTCCGCCTTTCCCGATCTCGAGACCAGGGCCTTGCTCTGGTACAATGCGCGCCCACGTTGGCGGCAACGCTGGAAGCTGATGCGCCAGCGCCGGGCGAAGATCGGCGCGCTCGTGTCGCTGTCTCCCGACGACCGGGAGGCGATCAACCAGGCGCTGATCGGGCCGGAGATTCTCGGTATCGGCGAGCTGGGCAAGCCGTCCACCGGCATCGCCGCGCTCTGCTACGGTCTGTTCCTCGGCGTTCCGGAGATCGTGCTCGCGGGTTTTTCGTTCGCGCGCGCCGGCCATTCCTACGACGCGCTCGCCCGGCCGCGGATGCAGATCCCCGAGGATCGCCATGCCCTGCAGCGCCTGCGGCAGGACCCGAGGGTCGCGACGACGGAACCTGAACTCGCGGCGGACATCGGTCTGCGCCTGTGGCGCCCGGACGGCGCGACGCCCGCCGGAACAGGGTAGCGCGGTACGGGGCGGCGGGGCATCCCTGCCGCCGTCCGACATTGGATATTGCGCAGCGGCGGTGTATGAGGCCCCCGGTTCAGCAATCAACGAGGCCGTCACGTGAAGCACCCGCCAGTCCAGGTCTTCGTAGGTTTCGACTCCAAGGAAGTCGTCGCCTATCACGTTCTCTGCCAGAGCATCCTCGAGCGGTCGTCGGTGCCGGTCCGGTTCGTGCCGCTGTATCTGCCCAACCTCGAGGGGATCTTCACCCGCGAGCGCAATGCCCTGCAGTCCACCGAGTTTTCCTTTTCGCGCTTCCTCGTGCCGGCGCTGAGCGAGTTCACGGGCTGGAGCCTGTTTATGGACTGCGACATGCTGATGCGTGCCGACATCGCCGAACTCTGGGCGCTGCGCGACGGGCAGTTCGCCGTGCAGGTCGTAAAGCACGACTATACGCCGAAGGTCGAGACGAAGTTCCTCGGGCAGCCGCAGACCAAGTACGAGAAGAAGAACTGGTCGAGCGTCATGCTGTTCAACAATGCCAGGTGCCGCGCGCTGACCCCCGACTACGTGAACTCGGCGACCGGCCTGCAGCTGCACCAGTTCAAATGGCTCGAGGGCGACGAGCAGATCGGCGATATCCCGGCCGTGTGGAACTGGCTGGTCAACGAGTACGATCACAATCCGGACGCCAAGAACGTCCACTTCACCGATGGCGGGCCGTATTTCGACGAGTATCGCAACGACGACTATGCCGAGGAATGGTTCGCCATGCGCGAGCGGGTGCTGCATGTCGAGCAGCGCGCCGGCTGACGGGATCGCTGCTGTGCCGGACGTGACCAAGACGCCGTCCCGGTCGGGGGACCTGCCCGACACGCGCGACGGATGGGCCCCCTATTTCGGCGGCTTCGAGCGGGTGGTTCTCGTCGCCAACAGCGACGCCGTCGATATGGCCGTGCTGTCGTCGCAATTCGGCGAGGGCACGCTTTTCGTGTTCTTCAACAAGGTCTTCAAGGTTCTCTCTGAACCCTTCGACCGGCCTTCCTTGCTGATCGCCCGCAGCAGCCAGGCGGGCGCCAACATCGTCTATCGGCGAGAAGTCGACGAGGTCCTCAAGCTTCTGCGCGGCGCGCAATTCGAGGGCATCGGGAACCTGCGCGCCGGCGACCAGGAAACCTTCAGCCAGCCCCGGGAATTCGGCGGGGCGCGCGTCGGGTTCCTCGACCTCACGCCGGTCTTCGCCGACTTCTATCCGCGGACCCACGTGCCGACCAGCGGCTTCGCGCTGGCCTTCTGGCTGACGGAGGCCTGCCCGCAGCTGCCGATCGTCCTCGCCGGTTTCACCGCGCGGCGAACCGGGCAGTGGCGGCTTTTCCATGACCACGAATGGACCTTCGAGCAGATCATCTACCGGCTGCTCGTCCGCAGCGGGCGGCTGACCATGGTCGGCGGGCCCAGCGACGGCCATTGGGATCAGATCGCCGCACGGATCCCCGGCGTCAGCCCCTCCGATGTCGCGCTGGTGTCCGCGGAAGTCCTTTCCGAGCGGCTGGAAGGCACCAACGTCGTGATGGACCGGCTGATCTCGCTCACCCGGCTGCAGGGCCGGCTCGATGGGTTCATCCGGTCCCTTAAGCCCAAGACCCGCAAGCAGAAGCTCGCCGAGAAAATAGCGGAGCAGGGGCCGGGGAAGGGCTGAAGCGCATCGCGTTCAGCCGGCGATGGTGCCTGCCAGCAGCCTGATGCCGGTCGCCCGGCTGAGCCCGGGCTCGGTCGTCACGACCTGCGGATAGCGGGCGGCGACCACCGCCAGGGCCGCGCGGTCTTCCTCGAGATGGCGCCGCGTGCGGGCCGAGCGGTCGTAGGCATAGCCGTCGCTGTCGAGGGAGATCCCCGCGACGATGATCTGCGGGATGCCGACGGCAATTGCGTAGGCGATCAGCGCGATGCCGTTGGAGGGGCGGATCTCCGCGCC
This sequence comes from Aurantimonas sp. HBX-1, assembly GCF_021391535.1. Classification (GTDB taxonomy): domain Bacteria; phylum Pseudomonadota; class Alphaproteobacteria; order Rhizobiales; family Rhizobiaceae; genus Aurantimonas. The sequence goes on along the minus strand of NZ_CP090066.1, from coordinate 2,016,551 downwards.
GCTTCCGCCGAACAGCGTGCCGAGCGTCCCGATGATTAAGGCGTCGCGCTCGCGGTGGGTGAGGGCGCATTCCCTCGGACCGGGGAGCGGCAGGGCGCGCCGGATGCGCGCCAGTGAGCTGTGGCGCTTGCACAGGCGCAGGATGGAACGAAGTTCGAGCCCGGCGACCTGCTCTGCTGTCGTCTTGGCCAGCAGGAAGGTCAGGTCACCCTGCGGCAGCCCGTGCTGGCGGGCGGCATGACCGGCGTATTTGACATGGATATGCGCCGTCCGCGGCGGAAACGGCCGCGGAACATGCGGGTCCGGCGCGGAGCCGAGGATGAACCAGGGACGATCCGCCAGCCCCCTCGACTTCAACCACGCCGCGTGTTGCGCCGAAAGGGCAGCAAAGTCCCGCGCGATGTACCGTTCCTCGGCAGCGTCGAAGGGTCGCCGCGCAGCGTCGCTCATCGGTCTGCTCCTGCTCCGGTGGTCACGGGCCAACGTTCAGTGGCGGGCCATCATGGCGCGGACGCGGTCGAGGTCGGCGGGGGTGTCGACCGGAATGCCCTCGTCGTTCGGCACCTGCACCATCTGGACCCCATAGCCGTGCTCGACGAAGCGCAGCATCTCGACGCCCTCGGCCTGCTCCAGCGGGCCGGGACGCAGCGAGGCGAAGCGTTCCAGGCCCTCGCGCCGGAAGGCGTAGAGGCCGAGCTGGCGCAGGTGGCGGACCGCGCCGCCCTTCGGATAGGGGATCGGCAGGCGGGAGTAGGCCATGGCCAGCCCGGTGGTGGTCATCACCACCTTGACGACATTGGTGTCGATCGCGTCGGAGGGCGAGGCGATCTCGTTGTAGCCGTTGGACGCCTGGACATTCGGATCGTCGCAGCCTGCGATGGCTCGGGCGACGCGCGCAATGGCCTCGGGCTCGATCATCGGCTCGTCCCCCTGGACGTTGACGATGATATCCGCGTCAAGGCGTGCCGCGCATTCGGCCACGCGATCCGTGCCGGACGCGTGGTCCGAACGGGTCATCAGCACCGGCAGGTCGAGCACCTCGCACACCTTGCGGATGCGGTCGTCGTCGGTGGCGATCGTCGCGGCATCGATGCCCTCGGCGGCGATCGTCTGCTGATAGACGTGCCAGAGCATCGGCTTGCCGTTGATGTCGGCGATCGGCTTGCCCGGAAAGCGGGAGGCCCCGAAACGGCAGGGAATGACGGCGACGATACGCGGGGCCATGATAGGGTCCTCAACTGAACAGGAATGTCTGGAGATCGGCTGGCGCTTTGGCCGCAAAGAGGCAGTCGGCCGGCCGTGCGCCGTAACCCCAGTCGACATGAATGTAGTCGACGCGCGCCCGGCGGGCGGCTTCCGCGTCGGAATCCATGTCGCCGATGAAGACCGTGTCCGAGGGGTCGACGTTGCAGCGGGCCATCGCGAACAGCAGGTGATCGGGCGCCGGCTTGCCCCGCAGCCCGTCACGGGGCGTCATGATCACCGCGAAGCCGACGGGCAGGCGGTCAAGCACCAGCTCGGTACGCGCCGCGTCCTTCGATGTCACGATGCCGAGCTGCCGACCGCTGTCGGCAAGCGCCGACAGCATCCTGTCGATTCCCTCGAAGACAGGTGTCTCATGCAGCGACTGGCTGGAGGCACGCCGGAACACCCGTTCGATGGCGACAGCCGAATGGGCGAGCCCGAGCCGCGCCATGATGTCGGGGAACGGGCGCCCGATCTCCGCGAAATAGGCATCGAAGGGCAGGGCGATCCCGAGCTCCTCCCGAACGCTGTTCCAGGCGATCTCCATGTTCCGGCGCGAATCCAGGATCACGCCGTCCAGGTCGAACAGGATGAGCGACTTTGGCCGTATCACCGTGGTCATGTTCATGGCCGACTCCGGTATCATCTGGCGGCCGGCTGCTCTCGGCTGCGGTCCGAACCCTGCCGCGGCGGATGTAGCGATCCGCCTTGGGGGAGTCCATTGCAAATTGGCGCAGGGCGCTGCGGGCGAAGAGATGGCGATACGGACGGCGCCAGGCTTTCCACCGCTGCCGTGCGTCGCGGCGGGAGCCAGGCGGAGGGCGTTCCGAAAATCGCTGTTGCAGTTGCAGCCGCGAGGCGATATTCGGACCCCGGCGAAGGGGTATAGCTCAGTTGGTAGAGCGGCGGTCTCCAAAACCGCAGGTCGTAGGTTCGAGCCCTACTGCCCCTGCCAGAGCCCTCGGCCCCCCGATCATCCGAAATTGACGCGACCGGGCTTGTGAATCACGTCCAGGGCGTTTAAATGGATTTTCACAGACACGTGGCGCGTGGGGCTGATCTTAGGCCTTCACGCGCTTTAGCTATGAGCGGTGCATGGCCAGGACCAATCCCTTCACCTTTCTCCAGCAGGTACGCACCGAGACCGCCAAGGTCACGTGGCCGACCCGCCGGGAGACGACGATCTCGACGATCATGGTGTTCGTTATGGTCACCTTTGCCGCGGCGTTCTTCTTCATCGCCGACCAGGCGCTTGGCTATCTGGTCGGACTGATCATGAACGTCAGCGTCTGACGCCCGACACCGCAGGAGTAATCGCAGCATCATGACCGCCCGCTGGTACATCGTCCACGCCTACTCGAACTTCGAGAAAAAGGTCGCGGAATCGATCGAGGAGCAGGCCCGGCAGAAGGGGCTCTCCGACAAGTTCGAGAAGATCCTCGTTCCGACCGAGAAGGTCGTCGAGGTTCGGCGCGGGCGCAAGGTCGATGCCGAGCGCAAGTTCTTTCCCGGCTACGTGCTGGTCAAGGCCGAGTTGACCGACGCCGTGTTCTCGATGATCAAGAACACGCCGCGGGTTACCGGGTTCCTCGGTCCGGACAATCGTCCGGTAGCGATCTCCGACAAGGAGGCCGAGCAGATCCTGATGCAGGTGCAGGACGGCGTCGAGCGGCCGAAGCCGACGATCTCCTTCGACATCGGCGAGAACGTCCGCGTGTCGGACGGGCCGTTCGCCTCGTTCAATGGTGTCGTTCAGGAAGTCGATCAGGAGCGCACGCGGCTCAAGGTCGAGGTGTCGATCTTCGGCCGGGCAACGCCCGTCGATCTCGAATTCGGTCAGGTCGAAAAGGTCTGATCGCTCGGGCTTCGGCCCGAATCCAGTGCGGGAGGCATCGAGGCTTAGCCGGCCGACCATGCCGCACCGCGCGAACTGCAAAAAGATGCCGGACCCGTCGAAACGGGCTGCCGGCGCCAGAAACGAAAGCAGGAAGCAATGGCTAAGAAAATCCAGGGCCAGCTGAAGCTGCAGGTCCCGGCAGGTTCGGCAACGCCGTCCCCGCCGATCGGACCCGCGCTCGGTCAGCGTGGCGTCAACATCATGGAATTCTGCAAGGCGTTCAACGCTCAGACGCAGGACCAGGAGAAGGGTCAGCCGATCCCGGTCATCATCACCTACTACCAGGACAAGTCCTTCACCTTCGTGATGAAGACCCCGCCGGTCAGCTACTTCCTGAAGAAGGCGGCGAACCTGTCCAAGGGCTCGCAGACCCCCGGCAAGGCGACCGCCGGATCGGTCACGCGCGACCAGGTCCGCGAGATCGCGGAAAAGAAGCTGCAGGACCTCAACGCGACCAACCTGGACGCGGCGATGGCGATGATCGAGGGCTCTGCCCGCTCCATGGGCCTCGAAGTGGTGGGTTGAGACGATGGCAAAAGCTGGAAAGCGCATTCAGAACGCCCGCGAGGGCATCGACCGTCTCAAGCTTTACGGTCTCGACGAAGCCGTTGAGATGCTGAAGCAGCGGGCGACCGCGAAGTTCGACGAGACCGTCGAAGTGTCGATGAATCTCGGCGTCGACCCGCGCCATGCGGACCAGATGGTCCGCGGCGTCGTCAATCTGCCGAACGGCACCGGCCGCACGGTCCGTGTCGCGGTGTTCGCACGCGGCGACAAGGCTGACGAAGCCCGCGCCGCCGGCGCCGATCTCGTCGGTGCCGAGGATCTCGTCGAGCAGGTCCAGAACGGCACGATCGACTTCGACCGCGCCATCGCGACGCCGGACATGATGGCCCTCGTCGGTCGCCTCGGTAAGGTGCTTGGCCCCCGCGGCCTGATGCCGAACCCGCGCGTCGGCACGGTGACCCCGGATGTCGCCGCCGCCGTCAAGGCGTCGAAGGGCGGTGCCGTCGAGTTCCGCGTCGAGAAGGCCGGCATCGTGCATGCCGGCGTCGGCAAGGTCAGCTTCGATTCCAAGGCGATCACCGAGAACATCCGGGCGTTCGCCGAGGCGGTGCAGCGGGCCAAGCCCTCGGGCGCAAAGGGCAACTACGTCCAGCGCGTCGCGATCACCTCGACGATGGGACCCGGTGTCCGCATCGATCCCTCGTCTCTGGCGGCTTCGGCCTGAGACTTTCAATTGGTGAACGGCGCCCCTATATGCGGCGTCCACCTTCAAAAAGGTTCCGGGGCTCGCCCCGGTACGTGGGAGTCCCTCGGGGCTCCCTGAATGCCTGTCCGAGATTGCGGGGCGACGGGTCTTAGGACCCGTCATAATCGTCAGATAGCCCTCATGAGACGGGGTGTTCCGAATTTACCGGTCCGTCCGGGACTTCGGTTCGAACCTCCGAATGCCTTGCGTCGCCTGTCGGTTCCATCGGAATCGCCCGGGCAGCCGAGGGGACAGGATCTCCGAGCGTCGCCCGGATGGTCCGGGTGGCAAAAGGCAACCGGCTACGGCGCCCTCGGGCGCTGCAGTCAAATGGAGAGAGGCAGTGGACAGAGCGGAAAAACGCGAATTCGTCACGGCGCTTCAAGAGACCTTCAAGGTCTCCGGAACGGTCGTGGTGGCCCACTATGCCGGTCTTACCGTCGCGCATATGAACGACTATCGGTCGAAGATGCGCGATGCGGGAGGCACCGTCAAAGTCGCGAAGAACCGCCTCGCCAAGATCGCTCTTCAAGGCACGGACGCCGAAGGCATCTCGAATCTGTTCGAGGGCCAGACACTGATCGCTTATTCGAGCGATCCGGTGGCGGCGGCAAAGGTCTCCAACGATTTCGCCAAGGGGAACGACAAGCTCGTGATCCTCGGCGGGGCGATGGGCAAGACCACGCTCGATGCCGACGGTGTGAAGGCTTTGGCCAACATGCCGTCGCTGGACGAACTCCGGGCCAAGCTGGTCGGCATGATCAGCACGCCCGCCACGCGCATTGCTGGAGTTCTCCAGGCGCCTGCGGGGCAACTCGCGCGCGTCTTCGGAGCGTACGCCAAGAAGGACGAGGCGGCCTGAGGACGGTTCCTCGCTGCTCAACTCAAAGTTCGAACCTGAAGGAAAAATAACATGGCTGATCTTGCCAAGATCGTTGACGAACTCTCGACCCTGACCGTCCTCGAGGCGGCTGAGCTGTCGAAGATGCTGGAAGAAAAGTGGGGTGTCTCCGCCGCCGCTCCTGTCGCCGTTGCGGCGGCTGGTGGTGCGGCTCCGGCCGAGGCCGCCGAGGAGCAGACGGAGTTCAACGTCATCCTCGTTTCTGCCGGCGCGCAGAAGATCAACGTCATCAAGGAAGTCCGCGCGATCACGGGTCTCGGCCTGAAGGAAGCCAAGGACCTCGTCGACAACGCCCCGAAGCCGGTCAAGGAAGCCGTCGACAAGGCAGAGTCGCAGAAGATCAAGGACCAGCTCGAGAAGGCTGGTGCGACGGTCGAAGTCAAGTAATCGCGGCCTAGCCGCGGTTGCCAGGGAAAATCCGGTAGGCGGGGCGGCTTTTGCCGTCCCGCCTTCCGTGCTCGCCGCAGGGGGCGGGCGGGATCGGTGGCGCCGGTCCGGCATCGTTCAGCCTGCCGCAAGCAGGCGCGCGCGTGTCCCGAAGGCTTCCAGGAGCCTTTCGGAGACGCGGGGTACGTCCCGGTAGTTCGTCAAGGCCGCCCTGTCTGTCCCGGACAGCGGCGGCTCCTCTCGGCGGAGAGGAATAAGAGTTGAAGCCCTTCGGTCAAGGGCGATGTCACGAGAAGGAGCGACGATGTCTCAGACGACGACGTTTAGCGGTCGCAGGCGCGTGCGCAAGTTCTTCGGGTCGATCCCCGAAGTTGCCCAGATGCCGAACCTCATCGAGGTCCAGAAGGCCTCATACGATCAGTTTCTGATGGTGGAGGAGCCCAAGGGCGGCCGCACCGACGAGGGTCTGCAGGCCGTCTTCCGGTCGGTCTTCCCGATTTCCGACTTTTCCGGTCAGGCGATGCTGGAATTCGTCAAGTACGAGTTCGAGGCGCCGAAATTCGACGTCGACGAGTGCCGTCAGCGCGACCTTACCTACGCCGCGCCGCTCAAGGTGACGCTGCGCCTGATCGTGTTCGACATCGACGAGGACACCGGCGCCAAGTCCATCAAGGACATCAAGGAGCAGGACGTCTACATGGGCGACATGCCGCTCATGACGACCAACGGCACCTTCATCGTCAACGGCACCGAGCGAGTGATCGTCTCGCAGATGCACCGCTCGCCGGGCGTCTTCTTCGATCACGACAAGGGCAAGAGCCATTCGTCGGGCAAGCTGCTGTTCGCGGCCCGGGTCATTCCGTATCGCGGCTCGTGGCTCGACATCGAGTTCGACGCCAAGGACGTGGTGCACGCCCGCATCGATCGCCGCCGCAAGATTCCGGTGACGTCGCTGCTGATGGCGCTCGGCATGGACGGCGAGGAGATCCTCTCGACCTTCTACGACATCGTGAAGTTCGAGAAGGACAAGAACGGCTGGCGCGTGCCGTTCTCGGTTGAGCGCGTCCGCAACCAGGGCGCCGTGGTCGACCTGATCGACGCCGACACCGGCGAAGTGCTGGTCGAGGCCGGCAAGAAGGTCACCGCGCGCCAGGCCCGCCAGATGCAGGAGAAGGGCGTCAAGGCGCTTCGGGCGACCGAGGAAGACCTCTACACCAACTACCTGGCCGAGGACATCGTCGACCCGGAGACGGGCGAGGTCTATCTCGAGGCTGGTGACGAGATCGACGAGAAGACCCTCAAGGTCCTGGTCGACGCCGGCCACGACGAGATCGCCGTGCTCGACATCGACCACGTCAATGTCGGCGCCTACATCCGCAACACGCTGGCGGTCGACAAGAACGAAGGCCGCCAGGACGCGCTCTTCGACATCTATCGCGTCATGCGTCCGGGCGAGCCGCCGACGATCGACACCGCCGAGGCGATGTTCAAGTCGCTGTTCTTCGACGCGGAGCGCTACGACCTGTCGGCCGTCGGCCGCGTCAAGATGAACATGCGTCTCGACGTCGACGCCGAGGACACCGTGCGCGTGTTGCGCAAGGAGGACATCCTCGCCGTCGTGAAGACGCTGGTCGACCTGCGCGACGGCAAGGGCGAGATCGACGACATCGACAATCTCGGCAATCGCCGCGTGCGCTCGGTCGGCGAGCTCATGGAGAATCAGTACCGCATCGGTCTGCTGCGCATGGAGCGGGCGATCAAGGAGCGCATGTCGTCGGTCGAGATCGACACGGTGATGCCGCAGGACCTGATCAACGCCAAGCCGGCGGCCGCCGCCGTGCGCGAGTTCTTCGGCTCCTCGCAGCTCTCGCAGTTCATGGACCAGACCAACCCGCTGTCGGAGATCACCCACAAGCGCCGCCTGTCGGCGCTTGGACCCGGTGGTCTGACGCGCGAGCGCGCCGGCTTCGAGGTGCGCGACGTGCATCCGACGCATTACGGCCGCATTTGCCCGATCGAGACGCCGGAAGGCCCGAATATCGGCCTGATCAACTCGCTGGCGACCTTCGCCCGGGTCAACAAGTACGGCTTCATCGAGAGCCCGTACCGCAAGGTCGTGGACGGCAAGGTCACCGACGAGGTCGTCTACCTCTCGGCCATGGAGGAGTCCAAGCACCACGTCGCCCAGGCGAACGCGGTGCTGACCAAGGACATGAACTTCGAGAACGAGTTCGTGGTCTGCCGGCACCAGGGCGACGTCTTCATGACGCCGCGCGACAATGTCGACCTCATGGACGTCTCGCCGAAGCAGCTCGTCTCGGTCGCGGCCGCGCTCATCCCGTTCCTCGAGAACGATGACGCGAACCGCGCGCTGATGGGCTCGAACATGCAGCGTCAGGCCGTGCCGCTGGTGCGGGCCGAGGCGCCGTTCGTCGGCACCGGCATGGAAGCCATCGTCGCACGGGACTCCGGCGCCGCCATCGGCGCGCGGCGGACCGGCATCGTCGACCAGGTCGATGCGACCCGTATCGTCATCCGCGCGACCGGCGATCTGCAGGCCGGACGCTCCGGCGTCGACATCTACCGGCTGATGAAGTTCCAGCGCTCGAACCAGAATACCTGCATCAACCAGCGTCCGCTGGTGGCGGTGGGTGACCGGGTCGAGAAGGGCGACATCATCGCCGACGGTCCGTCGACGGATCTCGGCGATCTGGCGCTCGGCCGGAACGTGCTCGTCGCGTTCATGCCGTGGAACGGCTACAACTACGAGGACTCGATCCTCCTGTCCGAGCGCATCGTCGCCGACGATGTCTTCACCTCGATCCACATCGAGGAGTTCGAGGTCATGGCGCGCGACACCAAGCTCGGACCCGAGGAGATCACGCGCGACATTCCGAACGTTTCGGAAGAGGCGCTGAAGAACCTCGACGAGGCGGGCATCGTCTATATCGGTGCCGAGGTCCAGCCGGGCGACATCCTGGTCGGCAAGATCACGCCGAAGGGTGAAAGCCCGATGACGCCGGAGGAGAAGCTCCTGCGCGCCATCTTCGGCGAGAAGGCCTCCGACGTGCGCGACACGTCGAGCCGCATGCCCCCCGGTGCCTTCGGCACGGTCGTCGAGGTGCGCGTGTTCAATCGGCATGGTGTCGAGAAGGACGAGCGCGCCATGGCGATCGAGCGCGAGGAGATCGAGCGTCTCGCCAAGGACCGTGACGACGAGCAGGCGATCCTGGACCGCAACGTCTATGGCCGCCTGATCGAGATGCTCGACGGCAAGGCCGCAGTGGCCGGTCCTAAGGGCTTCAAGAAGGGCTCCAGCCTGTCGCCGGACGCGATGCGGGAATATCCGCGGTCGCAGTGGTGGATGTTCGCGGTCGAGGACGAGAAGCTCCAGGCCGAGCTCGAGGATCTGCGCAACGTCTACGACGAGGCCAAGAAGACGCTCGAGCAGCGCTTCATGGACAAGGTCGAGAAGGTCCAGCGCGGCGACGAACTGCCCCCGGGCGTCATGAAGCAGGTCAAGGTCTTCGTCGCCGTCAAGCGCAAGATCCAGCCGGGCGACAAGATGGCTGGCCGGCATGGCAACAAGGGCGTCGTCTCGCGGATCGTCCCGGTCGAGGACATGCCGTTCCTCGAGGACGGCACCCATGCCGACATTGTGCTCAATCCGTTGGGCGTGCCATCGCGCATGAATGTCGGGCAGATCCTCGAGACGCATCTCGGCTGGGCCTGCGCGGGCATGGGCCGGAAGATCGGTGAACTCATCGAAGCCTACAACGCCAGCGGCGACATCAAGCCGCTGCGGGCGACGATCGAGGACATCATTCCGGACAACGACCGCAACGAACCGGTCCGGACCTACGACGACAAGAGCGTGCTCCTGCTCGCCGACCAGATGAAGCACGGCGTCACCATCGCGACGCCGGTCTTCGACGGTGCCAACGAGGCGGACATCAACCAGCTGCTCGAGCAGGCGGGTCTGCACACCAGCGGCCAGTCGACCGCCTATGACGGTCGTACCGGCGAGCCCTTCGATCGTCAGGTGACGATGGGCTACATCTACATGCTGAAGCTGCACCACCTGGTGGACGACAAGATCCACGCCCGTTCGATCGGACCGTACTCGCTGGTCACCCAGCAGCCGCTCGGCGGCAAGGCGCAGTTCGGTGGACAGCGCTTCGGCGAGATGGAGGTCTGGGCGCTGGAAGCCTACGGTGCGGCCTACACGCTGCAGGAGATGCTGACGGTGAAGTCGGACGACGTTGCGGGCCGTACCAAGGTCTACGAGTCGATCGTGCGCGGCGACGACGCGTTCGAATCCGGCATTCCGGAGAGCTTCAACGTGCTCGTCAAGGAAATGCGCTCGCTGGGTCTCGACGTCGACCTCGCCAACACCGCCGTCGAGCTTCCGTCTCCGGTCGACGGTCTGCCCGACGCGGCGGAATAGAGCTTCGCGAGGCGCGGCCTGAAAAGGCCGCGCAACGGATCGGCGCCCGCCGGCGCCGGTCCATCTACGAAGAAGATTTCAGCGGTCGGCCTTGCCACCGCGACTCGGGGTTCCGCGCCCCAGAAGGAGAAAATCCATGAACCAAGAGGTCATGAACATCTTCAACCCGCAGGTTGCGGCGCAGTCGTTCGATTCGATCCGGATCTCGCTCGCCTCACCCGAGAAGATCCTCTCCTGGTCCTTTGGCGAGATCAAGAAGCCGGAAACCATCAACTACCGCACGTTCAAGCCCGAGCGCGACGGGCTGTTCTGCGCGCGCATCTTCGGTCCGATCAAGGACTACGAGTGCCTGTGCGGCAAGTACAAGCGCATGAAGTACAAGGGCATCATCTGCGAGAAGTGCGGCGTCGAGGTCACCCTCTCGCGCGTGCGGCGCGAGCGCATGGGCCACATAGAGCTGGCCGCCCCGGTCGCGCACATCTGGTTCCTGAAGTCGCTGCCGAGCCGCATCGGCACGCTGCTCGACATGACGCTCAAGGATATCGAGCGCGTCCTGTATTTCGAGAACTACATCGTCACCGAGCCGGGCCTGACCTCGCTGAAGGAGCACCAACTCCTGTCGGAAGAGGACTACATGCTCGCCGTCGACGAGTTCGGTGAGGACAGCTTCACCGCGCTGATCGGTGCCGAGGCGATCCAGGAACTCCTGGGCGCGATGGATCTCGAGAAGATCGCGGGCGATCTGCGGGCCGAGCTCGCCGAGACGACCTCGGAGCTCAAGACCAAGAAGCTGATGAAGCGGCTCAAGATCGTCGAGAACTTCCTCGATTCCGGCAACAAGCCGGAATGGATGATCATGAGCGTCGTGCCGGTGATCCCGCCGGACCTTCGCCCGCTCGTCCCGCTGGACGGCGGCCGCTTCGCCACGTCCGACCTCAACGACCTCTACCGCCGCGTCATCAACCGCAACAACCGCCTGAAGCGGCTGATCGAGCTGCGCGCGCCCGGCATCATCATCCGCAACGAGAAGCGGATGCTGCAGGAAGCCGTCGACGCGCTGTTCGACAACGGCCGCAGAGGCCGCGTCATCACCGGTGCCAACAAGCGTCCGCTGAAGTCGCTGTCCGACATGCTGAAGGGCAAGCAGGGACGGTTCCGCCAGAACCTGCTCGGCAAGCGCGTCGACTATTCCGGCCGTTCTGTCATCGTGACCGGCCCGGAGCTGAAGCTGCACCAGTGCGGCCTGCCGAAGAAGATGGCGCTCGAGCTGTTCAAGCCGTTCATCTACGCGCGGCTGGACGCCAAGGGCTATTCGTCCACGGTCAAGCAGGCCAAGAAGCTGGTCGAGAAGGAGCGTCCGGAAGTCTGGGATATCCTCGACGAGGTCATCCGCGAGCATCCGGTGCTGCTGAACCGTGCGCCGACCCTGCATCGTCTCGGCATCCAGGCCTTCGAGCCGGTGCTGATCGAGGGCAAGGCCATCCAGCTGCACCCGCTGGTCTGCACGGCCTTCAACGCCGACTTCGATGGCGACCAGATGGCGGTGCACGTGCCGCTGTCCATCGAGGCGCAGCTCGAAGCCCGCGTCCTGATGATGTCGACCAACAACATCCTGCATCCCGCCAACGGTCAGCCGATCATCGTGCCGTCGCAGGACATGGTGCTCGGGCTCTACTACCTCTCGATCATGAACGAGAACGAGCCGGGCCAGGGGATGGTGTTCTCCGATATCGGCGAGCTCGAGCAGGCGGTGTTCACGAAGGCGGTGACGCTGCACTCGAAGATCAAGGGCCGCTTCAAGACCGTCGACGCCGACGGCAAGCCGGTCTCGAAGATCTACGAGACGACGCCCGGCCGCATGCTCATCGGCGAATTGCTGCCGAAGAATGCCAAGGTGCCGTTCGACATCTGCAACGAGCTGATGACCAAGAAGAACATCTCCCGGATGATCGACCAGGTCTATCGCCACTGCGGCCAGAAGGAGACGGTGATCTTCTGCGACCGGATCATGCAGCTCGGCTTCAAGCATGCCTGCACCGCCGGCATCTCGTTCGGCAAGGACGACATGCTGATCCCGGACACCAAGCCCCAGATGATCGGCGAGACGCAGGCGCTCGCGAAGGAATACGAGCAGCAGTACAATGACGGCCTGATCACCCAGGGCGAGAAGTACAACAAGGTGGTCGACGCCTGGGCCAAGTGCACGGACAAGATCGCCGACGAGATGATGGCCCGCATCAAGGCCATCGAGTTCGACGAGGACGGCCGTCAGAAGCCGATGAACTCGATCTACATGATGTCGCACTCCGGCGCCCGCGGGTCCCCGACCCAGATGCGCCAGCTGGCGGCGATGCGCGGCCTGATGACCAAGCCTTCGGGCGAGATCATCGAGACGCCGATCATCTCGAACTTCAAGGAAGGCCTGACCGTGCTCGAGTACTTCAACTCGACCCACGGCGCCCGCAAGGGTCTGGCCGACACCGCCTTGAAGACCGCGAACTCGGGCTACCTGACGCGTCGTCTCGTCGACGTCGCGCAGGATTGCATCATCACGCAGACCGACTGCGGCACGCCCAAGGGCCTGACGATGCAGCCCATCGTCGACGCCGGCCAGGTGGTCGCGTCGATCGGCCAGCGGATTCTCGGCCGTACGGCGCTCGAGGACATCGTGCATCCGCTCACCGGTGAGGTCATCGTCAAGGGTGGCGTCACGATCGAGGAGCCGGATGTCGAGATCATCGAGAAGGCCCAGATCCAGTCGGTGAAGATCCGCTCGGCGCTGACCTGCGAAGTGCGGACCGGCATCTGCGCGATCTGCTACGGGCGCGATCTGGCCCGCGGCACGCCCGTCAACATGGGCGAGGCCGTCGGCGTCATCGCGGCGCAGTCGATCGGCGAGCCCGGTACCCAGCTGACCATGCGGACGTTCCACATGGGCGGCACGGCGCAGGTCGTCGATAGCTCGTTCCTCGAGGCGTCCTACGAAGGCACGGTCCAGATCCGCAACCGCAACGTGGTGCGGGACTCGGACGGCAAGCTCGTGGCGATGGGCCGCAACATGGCGATCCTGATACTCGATCAGGCCGGCAAGGAGCGCGCATCGCACCGGGTCACCTACGGCAGCCGGATCTTCGTCGACGACGGGGACACGGTGCGCCGCGGCCAGCGTATCGCCGAGTGGGATCCCTATACCCGCCCGGTGCTGACCGAGCTGGAGGGCATCGCGGACTTCGAGGACCTGGTGGACGGCATCTCGGTCACCGAGCAGGCCGACGAGTCGACCGGCATCACCAAGCGTGCCGTCATCGACTGGCGGGCAAGCCCGCGTGGCCAGGACCTCAAGCCGGCGATCGTCATCAAGGGCGACAACGGCGAGATCCTCAAGCTGGCGCGCGGTTCCGACGCCCGTTACTACCAGTCGGTCGACGCCATCCTGTCGATCGAGCCGGGGGCGCGGGTGAAGGCCGGCGACGTGCTGTCGCGTATTCCGATGGAAAGCGCGAAGACCAAGGACATCACCGGTGGTCTGCCGCGCGTCGCCGAGCTGTTCGAGGCCCGCAAGCCGAAGGACAACGCGGTCATCGCCGAGATCGACGGCACGGTGAAGTTCGGGCGCGACTACAAGAACAAGCGCCGCATCGTCATCGAGCCGCACGAGGAAGGCGCGGAGCCGGTCGAGTACCTGATCCCGAAGGGCAAGCCGTTCCATCTCCAGGAAGGCGACGTCATCGAGAAGGGCGACTACATCCTCGACGGCAATCCGGCACCGCACGACATCCTGGCGATCCGCGGCGTGGAGGCTCTCGCGAGCTACCTCGTCAACGAGATCCAGGAGGTCTACCGGCTGCAGGGCGTGCTGATCAACGACAAGCACATCGAGGTCATCGTCCGGCAGATGCTGCAGAAGGTCGAGATCGTGGAGTCGGGTGACTCCGGCTACATCCCGGGCGACCATGTCGACCGGATCGAGCTCGCCGAACTCAACGAGCGGCTGGAGGAAGAGGGAAAGAAGCCGGCTTCCGGCAACCCGGTGCTGCTCGGCATCACCAAGGCCTCGCTGCAGACGCCGTCCTTCATCTCGGCGGCATCCTTCCAGGAGACCACCCGCGTCCTCACCGAGGCGGCCGTGGCTGGAAAGACCGACACGCTGCAGGGTCTGAAGGAGAACGTCATCGTCGGTCGGCTGATCCCGGCCGGTACCGGCGGAATGATGACGCAGGTGCGCCGCATCGCGACCTCGCGCGACGACCTCATCATCGAGGATCGCCGCCGGGCCGCCAACGCGGCCGCCACCGACCGGATGCTGACCTCGGTCGACGACGCCGCCGAGTAGCGGCGTCAGGCATCCGACGACATGATCAGGGGCCGCTCGCAAGGGCGGCCCTTCTTCGTTCCCGCCAGAGTGTCCCCTTCGAGACGACGATGATGACTGAGCCTTCCGGCGCGAGCCACGGAGCCGGGCTGCGGCCGATTGGCGCCGGCGACCTGCCGGGTCTGCTGGCGCTCAACAACGCCCATGCGGCGGAACTGTCCTTCCTGTCTCCGGACGCACTCGCGGGGCTGGTTGACGGGGCCTTCCTGGCAATCCGTTCTGATCGGGAGCCGGCGTTTCTCCTCGCGTTCGACCAGGACGCCGACTATGCGAGCCCGAACTTCCTTTGGATGCGCAAGCGGTTCGACCGCTTCGTCTACGTCGACCGGGTCGTCGTCGCGCCGGAGGCGAGGGGGCTGGGCCTGGCACGCCGGCTCTATACCGCCGTGTTTGACGCAGCGGCGCGCGCGGGCCATGTCCGTGTCGTCTGCGAGGTCAATTCCGAGCCGCCGAACCCGGGGTCCGACGCCTTCCACGCGGCGATGGGCTTTGCCGTGATCGGCGAGGCCGCCATCCACGGCGGCACCAAGACGGTGCGTTATCTCGCCAGGGCGGTCGCGGCAGGTGACGTTGCGGCGGCTGTTCCGGGCGCGCCGGCGCCGTGAGACGGCAAGCCCTGCGCCTGCGGGGTTGACGGGGCCCGGTAGAATCGTTAAACACCCGCCAACAGAGCCGATGTGAAGCCGAATCTTCCCATGGACGCCACGTCCGGGATCCAGCGCTTCAAACAAGGCTTCGTTCAACGAGACGTCACATCGCTGGCTGCATGACCACATGAGTGGTCCTCTGCATCATTCCGGGCAGTCCGCAAATCAGGCGGATCGACTGCCCGGTTTCGCGCATGAGGATCACTCCTCTCGCGGGCGGAGCGTATCGTTCAGAACATGGATTTGGAAGAAGAGGGAAGGTTGGAATGCCGACCATTAACCAGCTGGTCCGGAAGCCGCGCGTTCGCCCCGTCGAGCGCAACACGGTCCCGGCACTCGAGGCAAACCCGCAGAAGCGTGGCGTTTGCACGCGCGTCTACACCACGACCCCGAAGAAGCCGAACTCGGCGCTTCGTAAGGTCGCCAAGGTGCGCCTCGTCAACGGCTACGAAGTCATCGGCTACATTCCGGGCGAGGGTCATAACCTTCAGGAGCACTCCGTGGTGATGATCCGCGGCGGTCGCGTCAAGGACCTTCCCGGTGTGCGCTATCACATCATCCGCGGCGTGCTCGACACGCAGGGCGTCAAGAACCGCAGACAGCGCCGTTCGAAGTACGGCGCCAAGCGTCCGAAATAAGCCCCACGCCGACAAGTTGAAGAGACGATAGAATGTCCCGCCGTCACAGAGCCGAAAAGCGCGAAATCAACCCGGACCCGAAGTTCGGCGATCTCGTCGTGTCGAAGTTCATGAACGCCGTCATGTATGACGGCAAGAAGTCGGTCGCCGAGCGCATCGTCTATGGCGCGTTCGACGCCGTGCACGACAAGACCCGCCAGGACGCGGTCGCGGTCTTCCACCAGGCACTCGAGAACATCTCGCCGCACGTGGAAGTCCGTTCCCGCCGTGTCGGTGGCGCCACCTACCAGGTCCCGGTCGACGTTCGTCCGGAGCGCCGTCAGGCACTGGCGATCCGCTGGCTCATCACGGCGGCGCGCAAGCGTAACGAGACCACGATGGTCGATCGCCTGTCGGGCGAGCTGATGGATGCCGCGAACAACCGCGGCACCGCAGTGAAGAAGCGCGAAGACACGCACCGCATGGCGGAAGCGAACCGCGCCTTCTCGCATTATCGCTGGTAATTCAAGCTTCCGTCCGAAAGGCGACGCCCCTATGGCACGCGAGTACAAGATCGAAGACTACCGCAATTTCGGCATCATGGCCCACATCGATGCGGGCAAGACGACGACGACCGAGCGGATTCTCTTCTATACCGGCAAGTCCCACAAGATCGGCGAAGTGCACGACGGCGCTGCGACGATGGACTGGATGGAGCAGGAGCAGGAGCGCGGCATCACCATCACGTCTGCCGCGACGACGACGTTCTGGGAAGGCCGTGACGGCAAGAAGCGCCGTTTCAACATCATCGACACGCCGGGCCACGTCGACTTCACCATCGAGGTCGAGCGTTCGCTGCGCGTTCTCGACGGCGCCATCGCGCTGCTGGATGCCAATGCCGGCGTCGAGCCGCAGACCGAGACGGTCTGGCGCCAGGCCGACAAGTACCACGTCCCGCGGATGATCTTCGTCAACAAGATGGACAAGACCGGCGCGGACTTCTTCCGCTGCGTCGAGATGATCAAGTCGCGCCTCGGTGCCCGTCCGGTCGTCGTCCAGCTGCCGATCGGCGCCGAGAACGAGTTCGTCGGCCTGGTCGACCTGATCGAGATGAAGGCCCTGATCTGGCGCGACGAGACGCTCGGCGCGCAGTGGGACATCGTCGAGATCCCCGCTAATCTCCAGGCCCAGGCCGAGGAGTATCGCGAGGCGATGATCGAGGCCGCCGTCGAGATCGACGAAGGCGCGATGGAGAAGTATCTCGAGGGCGAGATGCCCTCGAACGAGGAACTGCGCCGCTTGATCCGCAAGGGTACCTGCGACGTCTGGTTCACCCCGGTCCTTTGCGGCTCGGCGTTCAAGAACAAGGGCGTCCAGCCGCTGCTCGACGCCGTTGTCGACTTCCTGCCGTCGCCGGTCGAAGTCCCCGCGATCAAGGGTATCGATCCCAAGACCGATGGCGAGATCATCCGCCGCTCGGCCGACGACGAGCCGCTCTCGATGCTGGCGTTCAAGATCATGAACGACCCGTTCGTCGGCTCGCTGACCTTCGCCCGCATCTATTCGGGCGTGCTCACCAAGGGCACCTCCGTGACCAACACGGTCAAGGAGAAGAAGGAGCGCATCGGCCGCATGCTGCAGATGCACTCCAACTCCCGTGAGGACATCGAGGAAGCCTTCGCCGGCGACATCGTTGCGCTCGCCGGTCTCAAGGAGACCACCACGGGTGACACGCTCTGCGATCCGCTGAAGCCGGTGATCCTGGAGCGCATGGAATTCCCCGAGCCGGTCATCGAGATCGCGATCGAGCCGAAGACCAAGGGCGACCAGGAGAAGATGGGCCTCGCGCTCAACCGCCTGGCAGCCGAGGATCCGTCCTTCCGCGTCAAGACCGACGAGGAAAGCGGCCAGACGATCATCGCCGGCATGGGCGAGCTGCATCTCGACATCCTCGTCGACCGTATGCGTCGCGAGTTCAAGGTCGAGGCCAACATCGGTGCGCCGCAGGTTGCCTATCGCGAGACGATCACCCGCCGCGCCGAGGTCGACTACACGCACAAGAAGCAGACCGGCGGTACGGGCCAGTTCGCCCGCGTCAAGATGGTCTTCGAGCCGGCCGAGATCGGCCAGGGCTTCACCTTCGAGTCGAAGGTCGTCGGCGGCTCGGTGCCGAAGGAATACGTCCCGGGCGTCCAGAAGGGCATCATGTCGGTGCTGTCTTCCGGTCCGCTCGCCGGCTTCCCGATGGTCGACATCAAGTCGGAGCTGATCGACGGCGCCTTCCACGACGTCGACTCCTCGGTTCTGGCCTTCGAGATCGCCGCCCGTGCCGGTTTCCGCGAGGCCATCCAGAAGGCCGGACCGAAGCTGCTCGAGCCGATCATGAAGGTCGAGGTCGTGACGCCGGAAGACTATGTCGGCGACGTCATCGGCGACCTGAATTCACGGCGTGGGCAGATCCAGGGTACCGAGCCGCGTGGCATCGCCCAGGTGGTCAACGCCATGGTGCCGCTCGCCAACATGTTCGGCTACGTCAACACGCTTCGTTCCATGTCGCAGGGCAGGGCGCAGTACACGATGCAGTTCGATCATTACGAGCAGGTCCCGAACCAGGTCGCGGACGAGATCCAGAAGAAATACGCCTGATCGGATCCGTCCGGGAACAGAAATTCGGCTCGCTGAGCCGCGATAAGACAATGGAGCGCCACGATGGCCAAGAGTAAATTTGAGCGCAACAAGCCGCATGTGAACATCGGGACGATTGGTCACGTTGATCACGGCAAGACGTCGCTGACGGCGGCGATCACGAAGTATTTCGGCGAATACCGTGCGTATGACCAGATCGACGCGGCGCCGGAGGAGAAGGCGCGCGGCATCACGATCTCGACGGCGCATGTCGAGTACGAGACGGAAGCGCGGCACTACGCGCATGTCGACTGCCCGGGCCATGCCGACTACGTGAAGAACATGATCACCGGTGCAGCGCAGATGGACGGCGCGATCCTGGTGGTGTCGGCGGCCGACGGCCCGATGCCGCAGACCCGCGAGCACATCCTGCTCGCCCGTCAGGTCGGCGTGCCGGCGATCGTGGTGTTCCTCAACAAGGTCGACCAGGTCGACGACGAGGAGCTGCTGGAGCTGGTCGAGCTCGAGGTTCGCGAGCTTCTGTCGAGCTACGAGTATCCGGGCGACGACATTCCGATCGTCAAGGGCTCGGCCCTGGCGGCGCTGGAAGATTCCAACAAGACGATCGGCGAGGACGCGGTGCGGGCGCTGATGGCCGAGGTGGATGCGTACATCCCGACGCCTGAGCGTCCGATCAACCTGCCGTTCCTGATGCCGATCGAGGACGTGTTCTCGATCTCGGGCCGCGGCACGGTGGTGACCGGCCGCGTCGAGCGCGGCATCGTCAAGGTGGGCGAGGAAGTCGAGATCGTCGGCATCCGCGACACCAAGAAGACGACGGTGACGGGCGTCGAGATGTTCCGCAAGCTTCTGGACCAGGGCCAGGCGGGCGACAACATCGGCGCGCTGATCCGCGGTGTGGATCGCGAGGGCGTCGAGCGCGGCCAGGTGCTGTGCAAGCCGGGTTCGGTGAAGCCGCACACCAAGTTCAAGGCCGAGGCGTACATCCTGACCAAGGAAGAGGGCGGCCGTCATACGCCGTTCTTCACCAACTACCGTCCGCAGTTCTACTTCCGCACGACGGACGTGACCGGCGTGTGCACGCTTCCCGAGGGCACCGAGATGGTGATGCCGGGCGACAACGTGACGATGGACGTGGTGCTGATCGTGCCGATCGCGATGGAAGAGCGCCTGCGCTTCGCCATCCGCGAAGGCGGCCGCACCGTCGGCGCCGGCATCGTCGCCTCGATCA
Source organism: Aurantimonas sp. HBX-1 (assembly GCF_021391535.1). Classification (GTDB taxonomy): domain Bacteria; phylum Pseudomonadota; class Alphaproteobacteria; order Rhizobiales; family Rhizobiaceae; genus Aurantimonas. The sequence continues at coordinate 1,996,909 of NZ_CP090066.1, read as the reverse complement.
TCGAGTAACGACGGCAAGATAAGGCGCGGCGCCGGAGCAATCCGGGCCGCCGCGCCCTTCGAATTCGCCCCACGGGGCAGGCGGGGTCAGTCCTCGCGACGACATGGCTGCCTTGAGAAGACAAGCGCTCGGAAACCGCCGCTAGGCCGGTGTGGTCCGACGAGAGGACGAATGAAATGAACGGCCAGAATATCCGCATCCGCCTCAAGGCGTTCGACCACCGGGTCCTCGACGCCTCGACGCGCGAGATCGTTTCGACCGCCAAGCGCACCGGCGCCAATGTCCGTGGTCCGATCCCGCTGCCGACGCGAATCGAGAAGTTTACCGTGAACCGCTCGCCGCACATCGACAAGAAGTCGCGCGAGCAGTTCGAAATGCGCACCCATAAGCGGCTCCTCGACATCGTCGATCCGACGCCGCAGACGGTTGATGCGCTCATGAAGCTCGACCTCGCCGCTGGCGTCGATGTCGAGATCAAGCTCTGATACGAGCACGGGAAGGACAACGCCCCATGCGTTCAGGTGTGATTGCACAGAAGGTCGGCATGACCCGCGTCTACAACGACGTCGGCGAGCACGTGCCGGTTACCGTCCTGCGGGTTGAAAACCTCCAGGTCATCGCCCAGCGGACCCGCGAGAAGAACGGCTACAGCGCCGTTCAGCTCGGCGCCGGTCTCGCCAAGGTGAAGAACACGTCCAAGGCCATGCGCGGCGTCTTCGCCCAGGCCTCGGTCGAGCCGAAGCGCAAGCTCGTCGAGTTCCGCGTCACGGACGACAACATGATCGACGTCGGGTCCGAGATCACGGCCGAGCACTTCGTCCCCGGCCAGAAGGTCGACGTGACGGGTACCTCGATCGGTAAGGGCTTCGCCGGCGGCATGAAGCGGCACAATTTCGGTGGTCTTCGGGCGACCCACGGCGTCTCGGTCTCGCACCGTTCGCTGGGTTCGACCGGTCAGCGCCAGGATCCGGGCAAGGTCTTCAAGAACAAGAAGATGGCCGGTCACATGGGTCAGGTTCGCGTCACCACGCAGAACCTCGAAGTGGTCCGCACCGATCCCGACAAGGGCCTGATCCTGATCCGCGGTGCGGTTCCGGGTTCGAAGGGCGGCTGGATCGAAATTCGCGACGCCGTCAAGGCGGCGCTGCCCGACAACGCGCCGAAGCCGGCCGCGCTGCGCCAGGCCTCCGGTAACGGTGCCGCCGCAGAGACCGCGGACGCTTCCGAGGGAGCGGAATAATGGATTTCACGATCAAGAGCCTCGACGGCAAGGACGCCGGCCAGGTGACGCTGGCGGACGAGATCTTCGGTCTCGAGCCCCGCGACGACATCCTGCAGCGCATGGTTCGCTGGCAGCTGGCCAAGCGCCAGCAGGGCACGCACCAGACGCTGGGCCGCGCGGAGATCGCACGGACCGGCGCCAAGCTCTACCGCCAGAAGGGCACCGGTCGTGCCCGTCACGGTTCGGCACGCGCACCGCAGTTCCGCGGCGGCGGCAAGGCCCACGGCCCGACGTCGCGCAGCCATGCTCACGACCTTCCCAAGAAGGTCCGGGCGCTGGCGCTGCGGCACGCACTGTCGGCCAAGGCCAAGTCCGGCGGCCTGATGATCATCGACGAGCTGAAGAGCGCCGATGCCAAGACCAAGGGCATGGTGAAGAGCCTCGCCGATCTCGGTCTGGCGAACGCGCTGCTCATCGGCGGTGCCGAGCTTGACGTGAACTTCTCGCGTTCGGCTCGCAACATTCCGAACATCGACGTGCTGCCGGTCCAGGGCATCAACGTCTACGACATTCTCCGTCGCCGGACCCTCGTGCTGTCGAAGGCCGCCGTCGAGGCTCTCGAGGAGCGGTTCAAATGAACGATCTTCGCCACTACGACGTCATCACCAGCCCGGTGATCACCGAGAAGTCGACCATGCTGTCGGATTCGAACCAGGTGGTCTTCAACGTCCCCCGCACGGCCACCAAGCCGGAGATCCGGGCGGCCGTCGAGGCGCTGTTCGGGGTGAAGGTCACCGCCGTCAACACGCTGGTCCGCAAGGGCAAGGTCAAGCGCTTCCGCGGCCGCATCGGTCGCCAGAGCGATCAGAAAAAAGCCGTCGTGACATTGGCCGAAGGCCAGTCGATCGACGTCTCGACCGGTCTTTGATCGGGACCGGAGGATTAGGCAATGGCACTTAAGAATTTCAAACCGAACACGCCGAGCCAGCGCCAGCTGGTCATCGTCGATCGCTCGGGCCTCTGGAAGGGCAAGCCGGTCAAGCATCTGACCGAGGGTCTCAGCCAGAAGGGCGGCCGCAACAATACCGGTCGCGTGACGGCGCGCTACCAGGGCGGCGGGCACAAGCGGACCTACCGCCAGATCGACTTCAAGCGGCGCAAGCTGGATGTCGTCGGCACGGTGGAGCGAATCGAGTACGATCCGAACCGGACCGCGTTCATCGCGCTGATCAAGTATGCCGATGGCGAGCTCGCCTACATCCTGGCGCCACAGCGCCTGGCTGCCGGCGACCAGATCATCGCGGGCATGACCGGCGTGGACGTCAAGCCGGGCAATGCGATGCCGCTGTCGTCGCTGCCCGTCGGCACCATCATCCACAATGTGGAGATGAAGCCGATGAAGGGTGGCCAGATCGCCCGCTCGGCCGGGTCCTATGCCCAGTTGGTCGGTCGCGACCAGGGCATGGCGATCCTGCGCCTCAATTCGGGTGAGCAGCGGCTGGTGTCGTCCTCGTGCTTCGCCACGGTCGGGGCGGTGTCCAATCCGGACCACTCGAACATCAATCTCGGCAAGGCTGGCCGCTCGCGCTGGCTCGGCCGCCGCCCGCATGTGCGCGGTGTCGCGATGAACCCGGTCGATCACCCGCACGGCGGCGGCGAAGGCCGCACCTCGGGTGGCCGCCATCCGGTCTCGCCCTGGGGCAAGCCCACCAAGGGCAAGCGGACGCGCCAGAACAAGGCGACCGACAAGTTCATCATGCGCTCGCGCCATCAGCGCAAGAAGTAAGGGGTTTTTTCATGACACGTTCCGTCTGGAAGGGTCCGTTCGTCGATGGCTACCTTCTCAAGAAAGCCGAGAAGGCGCGCGAGAGCGGCCGCAATGATGTGATCAAGATCTGGACCCGTCGTTCGACGATCCTGCCGCAGTTCGTCGGACTGGTGTTTGGCGTCTACAACGGCAACAAGCACATCCCGGTCTCGGTCAACGAGGACATGGTCGGACACAAGTTCGGCGAGTTCGCTCCGACCCGTACCTATTACGGCCACGGCGCCGACAAGAAGGCGAAGAGGAAGTAACGATGGGTAAGGCGAAGGCCGAGCGCCGGCTTAAGGAAAACGAAGCGAGAGCTGTCGCCCGGACGATCCGTGTCAGCCCGCAGAAACTCAACCTCGTCGCGCAGCTGATCCGCGGCAAGAAGGTCGAGGCCGCCCTGGCGGACCTGACCTTCTCGCGCAAGCGGATCGCCGAGACGGTCAAGAAGACGCTGGAAAGCGCCATCGCGAACGCCGAGAACAACCATGATCTCGACGTGGACGCGCTGATCGTGGCGGAAGCCTATGTCGGCAAGTCGATCACGATGAAGCGCTTTCACGCCCGCGGTCGCGGTCGTGCGAGCCGGGTGGAGAAGCCCTTCTCGCATCTGACGATCGTCGTCCGCGAGGTCGCCGAACTCGAGGAGGCCGCATAATGGGTCAGAAAATCAACCCGACCGGCTTCCGCCTCGGGATCAACCGCACCTGGGACTCGCGCTGGTTCGCCAACACCGGCGAATATGGCGAACTCCTGCACGAGGATCTGAAGATCCGCGCCTATCTGCTCGAAGAGCTGAAGCAGGCCGCGGTCTCCAAGATCGTCATCGAGCGTCCGCACAAGAAGTGCCGCATCACGATCCACTCGGCGCGTCCGGGCATCGTCATCGGCAAGAAGGGCGCCGACATCGAGAAGCTTCGCAAGAAGCTCGCCTCGATGACAGACGCCGAGACGCACATCAACATCGTCGAGATCCGCAAGCCGGAGATCGATGCGACGCTGGTGGCACAGTCGATCGCCCAGCAGTTGGAGCGCCGCGTGGCGTTCCGCCGGGCGATGAAGCGGGCGGTCCAGTCGGCCATGCGCCTCGGCGCGGAAGGCATCCGGATCAATTGCGGCGGCCGCCTCGGCGGCGCCGAGATCGCCCGGACGGAATGGTACCGCGAGGGCCGGGTGCCGCTGCACACGCTGCGCGCCGACATCGACTATGGCACCGCCGAAGCCAAGACTGCCTACGGCATTTGCGGCGTCAAGGTGTGGATCTTCAAGGGCGAGATTCTCGAGCACGACCCGATGGCCTCCGAGCGCCGTCAGATCGAAGGCGAGAGCCAGGGTGGCGGCGGTCGTCGCCGCGAGCACGCCTGACGGCCAGAATTCGGAGTAACGCAAGATGCTGCAGCCAAAGCGCACGAAGTACCGGAAGGCGTTCAAGGGACGCATTCACGGGACGGCCAAGGGTGGAACGAGCCTCAATTTCGGTTCGTTCGGCCTGAAGGCGGTAGAGCCGGAGCGGGTGACCGCCCGGCAGATCGAGGCGGCCCGCCGCGCGATCACCCGTCAGATGAAGCGCCAGGGCCGCGTCTGGATCCGGATCTTCCCGGACCTGCCGGTCACGTCGAAGCCGACCGAAGTCCGCATGGGCAAGGGCAAGGGCTCCGTCGACTACTGGGCCGCCCGGGTTCATCCCGGTCGCGTCATGTTCGAGATCGACGGCGTGTCCGAAGACATCGCGCGGGAAGCGCTGCGGCTCGGAGCTGCGAAGCTCCCGATCCGTACGCGCTTCATCCAGCGCATCGCCGAGTAAGGAGAGTTTGAAGTGAAAGCTTCCGACGTCAAGACGCTGACCCAGGACGAACTCACGGAAGAGCTCGCCAAGCTGAAGAAGGAGCAGTTCAACCTGCGCTTCCAGCGGGCCACCGGTCAGCTCGAGAACACCGCCCGCGTGCGCCAGGTGCGTCGCGACATCGCACGGATCAAGACGATCAACCGCTCCAAGGCGGCCGAGGCGAAGGCCTGAGGATCAGATAATGCCGAAACGCATCCTGCAGGGGACGGTGGTCTCCGACAAGAACGAGAAGACGGTGGTGGTTCTGGTGGAGCGTCGCTTCACCCATCCGCTGTTCAAGAAGACCGTGCGCCGGTCGAAGAAGTACAAGGCGCACGACGAGAACAACCAGTGCAAGGTCGGCGACATGGTCTCCATCCAGGAGAGCCGTCCGATCTCGAAGGACAAGAGCTGGGTCGTCGTTTCCAACGACGCGGCAGCAGCCAGTTAATCGGTACGGTCGGTGAAGCGCCTCCGCGGCGCCTCCCGGCAACAAGCTTTGAAGGCGGCCTGACATGATTCAGATGCAAACAAACCTCGACGTCGCGGATAATTCCGGCGCGCGTCGTGTCATGTGCATCAAGGTTCTGGGCGGCTCGAAGCGGAAGTATGCCTCCGTCGGCGACATCATCGTGGTGTCGATCAAGGAGGCCATTCCGCGCGGCCGCGTCAAGAAGGGCGACGTGATGAAGGCCGTGGTGGTACGTACCGCCAAGGACATCCGTCGCGCCGACGGTTCGGTCATTCGGTTCGACTCGAATGCCGCGGTGCTCATCGACAACAAGAAAGAGCCAGTCGGCACCCGTATCTTCGGACCGGTTCCGCGCGAGCTTCGCGCCAAGAACCACATGAAGATCATCTCGCTGGCCCCCGAAGTTCTATAGAGGAGAGCGGACGATGCAGAAGATCCGCAAGGGCGACACCGTCGTCGTGCTCGCCGGCAAGGACAAGGGCCGGTCGGGCGAAGTCATCAAGATGATGCCGAAGGACGATCGCGCCCTGGTGCGCGGCGTCAACATGGTCAAGCGCCATCAGCGCCAGTCGGCTTCGCAGGAAGCCGGCATCATCAGCAAGGAAGCCCCGATCCACCTGTCGAACCTCGCGGTCTCCGACCCGAAGGACGGCAAGGCGACCCGCGTCGGCTTCAAGACCCTCGACGACGGCACCAAGGTGCGCGTCGCGAAGCGCTCGGGAGAGCAGATCAATGGCTGATACAGCAACCGCTTACGAGCCGCGGCTGAAGCGCGTCTATCGCGAGGAAATCCGCAAGGCGCTGCTCGAGCAGTTCTCGTATTCCAACGAGATGCAGGTTCCGCGCCTCGAGAAGATCGTCATCAACATGGGTGTTGGCGAGGCGACGGCGGACTCCAAGAAGCCGAGCGTGGCCGCCGAGGATCTGGCGCGCATCGCCGGCCAGAAGCCGGTCGTGACCCGCGCCACCAAGTCGATCGCCGGCTTCAAGCTGCGCGAAGGCATGCCGATCGGTGCGAAGGTCACCCTGCGCAAGGACAAAATGTACGAGTTCATGGACCGGCTGGTGCAGATCGCGCTGCCGCGTGTCCGCGACTTCCGCGGCCTGAACCCGAAGAGCTTCGATGGCCGCGGCAATTTCGCCATGGGCATCAAGGAACACATCGTGTTCCCCGAGATCAACTACGACAAGGTTGATCAGATGTGGGGCATGGACATCATCGTCTGTACGACGGCGAACAATGACGAGGAAGCCCGGGCGCTGCTGAAGGCGTTCAACTTCCCCTTCCGCCAGTAACGGCAGTCGAGCAAAGGACGAGACAATGGCCAAAAAGGGCATGATCGAGCAGAACGAGCATCGCAAGAGGCTGGTGAAGAAATACGCCGCCAAGCGTGCCGCTCTGAAGACGATCACCAAGAATGCCGACGCTCCGATGGAGGAGCGTTTCCGGGCGCAGCTCGAGCTGGCGGAACTCCCGCGCAACGGCTCGAAGGTGCGTGTCCGCAATCGCTGCGAAGTCACCGGCCGTCCGCGTGCCTACTATCGCAAGCTGAAGATGAGCCGCATCGCGCTCCGGGACCTTGGCAACAATGGCCAGATTCCCGGCATCGTGAAGTCGAGCTGGTAAGGAGGTCACGTCATGTCACTATCTGATCCTCTCGGCGATATGCTGACCCGCATCCGCAACGCCATCATGCGCAACAAATCGTCGGTGATGACGCCGGCGTCGAAGCTGCGCGGCCGGGTACTCGACGTCCTCAAGGACGAAGGCTACATCCGCGGCTACACGCAGACCGAGTTCGTCAACGGCCAGTCCGAATTCGAGATCGAGCTGAAGTACTACGAGGGCACTCCGGTGATCCGCGAGATCGCTCGCGTCTCCAAGCCTGGTCGGCGGGTCTACGTTTCGGCGAAGACCATCCCGCAGGTGGCGAACGGTCTGGGCATCTCGGTTCTGTCGACGCCGAAGGGCGTGATGGCCGATCACAGCGCCCGCGAACAGAATGTCGGCGGTGAGGTGCTCTGCCGCGTCTTCTGACGCGGTAGCAGCCTCCCAGCGCAACGAACGGACAGGGTTTCGATATGTCTCGTATTGGTAAGAAGCCGGTCGCCGTACCCGATGGCGTGACTGCGTCCGTCGATGGGCAGACCGTCACGGTCAAGGGACCGAAAGGCGAGCTCTCCTTCGTGGTGAACGAAGAAGTGCTGGTGAAGATGGAGGATGGCGCGATCCAGGTGGATCCGCGCGATCAGTCGAAGGACTCGCGGTCGAAGTGGGGCATGTCCCGCACGATGATCTCGAACATCCTGAACGGCGTGAAGACCGGCTTCGAGAAGAAGCTCGAGATCAACGGCGTCGGCTATCGTGCGTCGCTGCAGGGCAAGAACCTGCAGCTGGCGCTTGGCTTCAGCCACGACGTGCTCTATCCGGTGCCGGAAGGCATCCAGATCGTCGTGCCGAAGCCGACCGAGATCGTCGTCTCCGGCATCGACAAGCAGCGTGTCGGCCAGGTCGCCGCTGAAATCCGCGAATACCGCGGTCCCGAGCCGTACAAGGGCAAGGGCGTGAAATACGCGGACGAAACCATCGTCCGCAAGGAAGGCAAGAAGAAGTAGGGCTCGTTATGGCTACACCGAAGGAAAACCTGCGGCGCCGTGCTTCGCGCGTCCGCCGCTCGCTCAAGAAGGTGGCGAACGGCAGGCCTCGCCTGTCCGTTCACCGCTCGTCGAAGAACATCTATGCGCAGATCATCGACGACGAGGCGGGCCGGACACTGGCCGCAGCTTCGAGCCTCGATGCCAATCTGCGCGAAGCGCTGAAGACGGGGGCCGATACGGCCGCTGCGGCTGCCGTTGGCAAGCTCGTCGCCGAGCGCGCCAGGGAAGCTGGTGTCACGGACGTGGTTTTCGATCGCGGCGCTTTCATCTATCACGGCCGCATCAAGGCTCTGGCCGATTCCGCCCGTGAGGGCGGGCTCAACTTCTGAGCCTGCCGTTCCGCCGGCATTGCGGCGGCGGAATGGCACGAACCGGACGGTCGCCCTGGCGGCCGTCTTCGCTTAGACGCCTCCGGAAAAGAACAAGGAACAGGACATGGCGCCTCGCAATGACAGACACGACGATCGCGACGACGGTTTCGTCGACAAGCTCGTCCACATCAACCGCGTCGCCAAGGTCGTCAAGGGCGGCCGCCGCTTCGGTTTCGCCGCGCTCGTCGTGGTCGGTGACCTGAAGGGCCGCGTCGGCTTCGGCCACGGCAAGGCCCGTGAAGTGCCGGAGGCGATCCGCAAGGCGACGGAAGCCGCCAAGCGCGACCTCATTTTCGTCCCGCTGCGCGACGCCCGCACGCTGCACCATGACACCGAGGGCCGGCACGGCGCCGGCAAGGTCATCCTGCGCGCCGCGGAAGCCGGTACCGGCATCATTGCCGGCGGCCCGATGCGCGCCGTGTTCGAGGCCGTCGGCATGCACGACGTGGTGGCCAAGTCGCTCGGTTCGTCGAACCCGTACAACATGGTTCGCGCCACGTTCGACGCGCTCAAGCAGGCGGTCCACCCGAAGGACGTTGCCGCGCGTCGGGGCTTGAAGTACTCGACCCTGCAGGCTCGCCGCCGCGATCTCGCCGGCGTTTCGGCCTCGGCCGAGGATTGATTGGACGGGCAGGGGTCCAGCCCTTGCCGCTTTGAGTGAAGGAGCCAATCGATGGCCGACACGAAGACTGCGGGTAAAACGATCACCGTCGAGCAGATCGGCAGCCCGCTCCGCCGCCCCGACGCACAGCGCCAGACGCTGGTCGGGCTTGGCCTGAACAAGATGAACCGCCGCCGCACGCTCGAGGATACGCCTGCGGTGCGCGGCATGATCGCCAAGGTCCACCACCTCGTTCGAGTGATCGAGGAGGCCTGATCTTCGAGGCGGGCGCGGCCTTCGGGCCGCGTCGCTTCGAGAGCCACAACCCATTGCCAGAGCATCTCTGCCGTCCCCTTAGACCGGGACAGTCGGTCGGGGATACTCCAGGAGAAGACTGATGAATCTGAACGAGATCTCCGACAAGCCCGGTGCCACCCACTCGCGCAAGCGCGTCGGCCGCGGCATCGGTTCGGGCACCGGCAAGACCGGTGGTCGCGGCGTGAAGGGCCAGAAATCCCGCTCGGGCGTGGCCATCAACGGCTTCGAGGGCGGTCAGATGCCGCTGTTCCGGCGCCTGCCGAAGCGTGGCTTCACCAACATTTTCGCCAAGGACTTCACCGTCGTGTCGGTGGGCCGCATCCAGCAGGCGATCGACGCCGGCAAGCTCGATGCTTCCGGTGACATCGACGTCGCTGCCCTGAAGGCCGCCGGCATTGTTCGCCGGACCAAGGACGGCGTGCGCCTCCTGGGCGATGGCGAGCTCTCCGCGAAGATCACCATCACTGTCGCGGGCGCTTCGAAGTCCGCGATCGAGAAGGTCGAGAAGGCCGGTGGATCGGTGACGTCCGGGACCGCCACCGCCGCGTAAGCGGCGGCTTGCGCCCCGCGTCCGACCCGCCTATCTCTCGGGCTCCCTCGGCGAGGGAGCCTGCTTTCTCTGCCCGGGCCGGCGGGTTTCGCCTGAGCGTCTCCCGACCGACATGCGGGACGACAACCCGGAGACATCCCCTTCATGGCATCGGCTGCGGAACAACTCGCCGCTAACCTGAATTTCTCCGCCTTTTCGAAGGCTGAGGACCTCAAGAAGCGCATCTGGTTCACGCTCGGCGCGCTTCTGGTCTATCGGCTCGGGACCTACATCCCGATGCCCGGCATCGACCCCGACGCGCTGGCGCAGGCATTCCAGCAGCAGTCCACGGGCATTCTCGGCCTGTTCAACATGTTTTCCGGCGGCGCCATCGGGCGCATGGCGATCTTCGCCCTCGGAATCATGCCGTACATCTCGGCGTCGATCATCATCCAGCTCATGACCTCGGTCGTGCCGTCGCTGGAGACGCTGAAGAAGGAAGGCGAGCAGGGCCGCAAGGTCATCAATCAGTACACGCGATACGGAACGGTGCTTCTGGCGACCGTGCAGGCCTACGGCATCGCCGTTGGCCTGGAGTCCCAGCCGGGCCTCGTCGTCGATCCGGGCTGGTTCTTCCGCGTCTCCGCGGTGATCACGCTGGTCGGCGGGACGATGTTCCTGATGTGGCTCGGCGAGCAGATCACCGCGCGCGGCATCGGCAACGGCATTTCGCTGATCATCTTCGCCGGCATCGTCGCCAACCTGCCGTCGGCCATCGCCAACCTCCTGGAGCTCGGCCGGACCGGCGCGCTGTCGACCGGGATCATCCTCCTGGTGATCGTCGTCGCTATCGCGTGCATCGCCGGCATCGTCTTCTTCGAGCGGGCGCAGCGCCGATTGCTGATCCAGTATCCGAAGCGCCAGGTCGGCAACCGCATGTTCCAGGGCGACACCTCGCACCTGCCGCTGAAGCTCAACACCTCGGGCGTCATCCCGCCGATCTTCGCGTCGTCGCTGCTGCTGCTGCCGGTCACCGTCGCCAACTTCACCGACACGACGCAGCTGCCCCCCTGGGCCACCACCGTGGTCGCCTCGCTCGGGCACGGCCAGCCGCTGTACATGTTCCTGTACGCCGCGCTGATCGCCTTCTTCGCATTCTTCTACACGGCCGTGGTCTTCAGCCCGAAGGACACCGCCGACAACCTCAAGAAGCATGGCGGCTTCATCCCGGGCATTCGTCCCGGCGAGCGCACCGCCGACTACATCGACTACGTCCTGACACGGATCACCGTGATCGGCGCCATCTATCTGGTGGTGATCTGCCTGTTACCCGAATTTCTCATATCGGCCGCCGGCATTCCGTTCTATCTCGGGGGCACTTCGCTGCTGATCGTCGTCAGCGTGACCATGGATACGGTCGCGCAGGTTCAGGGCCATCTTCTGGCTCACCAGTACGAGGGCCTGGTCAAGAAGGCGAAGCTCAGAGGGGGGAGACGAGGGGGCAAATGATCTTAATTTTGTTGGGGCCGCCGGGCGCGGGCAAGGGAACCCAGGCCCATCGGCTGATCGAACGGCTGGGCGTACCGCAGCTTTCGACGGGGGACATGCTGAGGGCGGCCGTGGCCGCGCAGAGTGAGGTCGGCCTGCAGGCCAAGGCTGTGATGGATGCCGGAAACCTGGTTTCCGACGACATCGTCAACGCCATCGTCTCGGAGCGGATCGACCAGCCGGATTGCGCCAAGGGTTTCATCCTCGACGGCTATCCGCGGACGCTGGTCCAGGCCGACGCCGTGGAGGCGATGCTCGCCGCCAAGGGACTGGCCCTCGATCACGTGATCGAGATGCGGGTCGACGACGACGTGCTCGTCAAGCGCGTCTCGGGCCGTTTCACCTGTGCCAAGTGCGGTACGGTCTATCACGACGTGGACCGCAAGCCGAAGGTGGAGGGCGTCTGCGACGTCTGCCAGTCGACCGAATTCAAGCGTCGTCCGGACGACAATGCCGAGACCATGCGCACGCGCCTGAGGTCCTATTACAAGGATACCTCGCCGCTGGTGGGCTACTACCACTGCAAGGGCACGCTGCGTTGCGTGGACGGCATGCAGGACGTCGACGCGGTGACCCAGAGCATCGAGCGCATTGTCAACGGCTGACGCTGCGCCAGCAACGACCCGGGGCAGGCGGTTGACTTGTCAAGCCCCGATGATCTATATCCTGCGCCTATTCGCGAATCCTTTGCGATCGGCGCAGGCCTTCGTTCGGAAGTCCTGTATCGGTCGCTGTCGGCCGTAGGGCTGCCGCATCTTGTGCGAGGCAGCTTCTCTGCCCATTTAATTCTAGGAGTATGGTTGTGGCACGCATCGCTGGCGTCAACATTCCGACGAACAAGCGCGTCGTCATCGCTCTGCAGTACATTCACGGCATCGGCGCGACGTTCGCGAAAGAGATCGTCGAAAAGGTCAATCTCGGCGAAGAGCGCCGCGTGAACGACCTCACCGATGCCGAGGTCCTGCAGATCCGCGAGATGATCGACCGCGACTATCAGGTCGAGGGCGATCTTCGTCGCGAGACCGCGATGAACATCAAGCGTCTGATGGATCTCGGCTGCTATCGCGGCCTGCGCCATCGTCGCGGCCTGCCGGTGCGCGGCCAGCGCACCCACACCAATGCCCGCACCCGCAAGGGCCCGGCAAAGGCCATCGCAGGCAAGAAGAAGTAATTCGCGCGGCACGCCTTCGGGCGCGCTGCCGGTGTAGCCGCTGGAATCACGGCGGTGTCGATATCAACAGGACCGATTTTATATGGCTAAAGAAGCACAGCGCGTTCGTCGTCGCGAACGCAAGAACATCACGTCGGGCGTCGCCCATGTGAGTTCGACCTTCAACAACACGCTGATCACCATCACCGACGCGCAGGGCAACACCATTGCCTGGTCGTCGGCCGGTGCGCAGGGCTTCAAGGGGTCGCGCAAGTCGACGCCGTTCGCCGCGCAGACCGCTGCCGAGGACGCCGCCAAGAAAGCCCAGGAACACGGCATGCGCACCCTCGAGGTCGAGGTGTGCGGACCGGGTTCCGGCCGCGAGTCGGCACTGCGCGCGCTGCAGGCCGCCGGCTTCACCATCACGTCGATCCGTGACGTGACGCCGATCCCGCACAACGGCGTCCGCCCGCGCAAGAAGCGCCGCGTCTGATCCGAACCGGCTGCGACGGGCATCTCGTCCGTCGCAGCCGCTCGAGGTTGCGGCGGTCGGCCAGCACCCCTTTCGGCGCGCCGAAGCACGATTTACGCCGAGAAGCCGGGTCCGATCGCCTTTGCGATCCGTCCGCCGGGCTCCGGCAGCAGAACCATCGTCACGATTGGATAGTGGCGAGGAAACTGGAAGGCATCCGTCATGATTGCTAGCAATTGGCAAGACCTCACCAAGCCGAACCAGGTCGTCTTCAAGAACGGCGGAAGCCGGACGAAGGCGTCGCTGACCGCTGAGCCGCTGGAGCGCGGTTTCGGCCTGACCCTCGGCAACGCGCTGCGGCGCGTGCTCCTGTCCTCGCTCCAGGGCGCGGCCGTCACCGCCGTCCAGATCGACGGCGTCCTGCACGAGTTCTCGTCGATCCCGGGCGTCCGCGAGGACGTGACCGACATCGTCCTGAACGTGAAGGAAATCAACATCGGCATGCAGGGCGAAGGCCCGAAGCGGATGGTGCTTCGCAAGTCCGGCCCGGGCGTGGTTCGCGCTGGCGACATCCAGACGGTCGGTGACATCGAGATCCTCAATCCCGAGCACGAGATCTGCACCCTCGACGAGGGCGCCGAGATTCGCATGGAATTTACCGTCGACACCGGCAAGGGCTACGTGCCCGCCGACCAGAACCGCGCCGAAGACGCGCCGATCGGGCTGATCCCGGTCGACTCGCTGTTCTCGCCGGTCAAGAAGGTGTCCTACAAGGTCGAGGCCACCCGCGAGGGCCAGGACCTCAACAAAGACAAGCTGACCATGTCGATCGAGACCGATGGCTCGATCACCGGTGAGGACGCGGTGGCCTACGCCGCTCGCATCCTCCAGGATCAGCTCTCGGTGTTCATCAACTTCGAGGAGCCGCAGCGCGATCAGCGCGCCGGTGCGGGCGCCGACGAGCAGATCGCCGAACTGGCCTTCAACCCGGCGCTCCTCAAGAAGGTCGACGAGTTGGAGCTCTCCGTCCGCTCGGCGAACTGCCTGAAGAACGACAACATCGTCTACATCGGCGATCTCATCCAGAAGACCGAAGCCGAGATGCTCCGCACCCCGAACTTCGGCCGCAAGTCGCTGAACGAGATCAAGGAGGTTCTTGCCTCCATGGGTCTCCACCTCGGCATGGACGTGACCGATTGGCCGCCGGAGAACATCGACGATCTGGCCAAGCGCTACGAAGACCAGTACTGAGCATGCACTGCCGCTCCCGGCCTCATCGGCCGGGAGCGTTTTCAATCATTCAAAGGAACGGCGGCCTGTCGCTTGTCGGCAGGGACGCAAAGATCCCGACCCCCGGCCCTGGAGCCGGTAGACTTCCGAGGAAAATCCCATGCGCCACGGCAAAGCCGGACGGAAACTGAACCGAACCGCCAGTCATCGTAAGGCGATGTTCGCCAACATGGCGGCGTCCCTGATCCAGCACGAGCAGATCGTGACCACGCTTCCGAAGGCGAAGGACCTGCGTCCGATCGTCGAGAAGCTGATCACGCTCGGCAAGCGCGGCGACCTGCACGCGCGCCGTCAGGCGCTCTCGAAGGTGCGCGACGGCTCGGTCATCCCGAAGCTGTTCGACACGCTCGCACCGCGCTACGCCGACCGCCAGGGTGGCTATTGCCGCGTCCTGAAGGCCGGATTCCGCCGCGGCGACAACGCCCCGATGGCCGTCATCGAGTTCGTCGATCGCGATCCGGATGCACGCGGCGCCATCGACCGCGAGCGTCTCGAGGACGAGGGCCAGGACGACGCGTCCTGATCCCAGTCGGGCGCTCTGAGCCGATGATCTGAAGAGGGGCCCCAGCGGCCCCTTTTTCGTGTCCGCAGATCGGCGCATGGCCCGCGGCCAGCCCCACGATACACGAGGAACCACGCATGGCGGCCGACACGGTCCTGCTGACCGGCATATCCGGCTTCATCGCCAAGCACGTGGCGCTGCGGCTCCTCGAGCGCGGCTACCGGGTGCGGGGCAGTGTCCGTTCCGCCGGCAAGGGCGCGGAGGTCCGGGCCACGCTGGCGCATCACGGGGCGCAACTTGATCGCCTGGAAATCGTCGAGGCGGATCTCCTCGCTGATGCCGGGTGGGCCAAGGCGGCGGCAGGTTGCCGCTTTGTCGTCCACACGGCGTCGCCGTTCCCTCTGACGCAGCCGCGCGACCGATTCGCGCTCGTGCCCGCCGCGCGGCAGGGCACGCTGCGGGTCATCGCGGCGGCGAATGCAGCCGGGGCCGAGCGCCTTGTGATGACGTCGTCGATCGTCGCCGTCTACCAGGGCCACACGGGCCGCACTGATGCCCGTTACGGCGAGGCGGACTGGTCGAACATCGACGATCCCTCCGTCGGCGCCTACGCGGTCTCAAAGACGGTCGCGGAGTGTGCCGCCTGGGAAGTAGCAAGGGAGTCGGGGCTGGAGCTTGCCGTCATCAACCCGGCTTTCGTGCTCGGCCCGCTGCTCGACGCCGACGCCGGCACCTCGGCGACGCTGATTGCGATGATGATGCGCGGGCGGGCGCCGCTCGTACCGGACATCAGCTTTGGTATTGTAGACGTGCGCGACGTCGCGGATGCGCATGTCGCCGCCATGGAGCGGCAGGCCGCCGCCGGGCGCCGCTTCATCCTCTCCGCCGGTACGCGTTCGCTGCTCGAGATCGGCCGCCATCTCGCCGTGACCGACCCGTCATTGCGACGCCGCGTCCCGCGATTCGTCCTGCCAGATTCCCTGGTCCGGGCCGCGGCGCTCGTCTCTCCACAGGCCCGCCTGCTGGTTCCCGAACTGGGCCGGCCGAAGGACCTCGATGCAGGTCCGGCCCGGTCCGTTCTCGACATCGTGTTTCGGCAGCCGGAGGCGGCCATCGCGGCCATGGCAGCAAGCCTGAAGAACTGCGGCATCGTCCGCTAGTGCCATGAAATCTAAGGGATTGTGGCCGCCGCGCGCGTTAACTGTTCAGCGCGCGAAAGCCGGGACTGTGGCGCAAAAGTCATCGTTGGCACCAGCCTGGCGTGCCATACGGGCCACGCGGTTCGAGAAATTCTGAAAATTCGGCGGAAACGCGGCAACCAAAAGGCCGCCCGGGCATTTTCGACCCCAACATAGGGACGTGCGCTGCGTCACAGTGGCGAGCTTTTACACGGGTTAAACTACTTCCATGCACGATGTGACCACGAACAATCTCAAGGGGCCTTCCTCCATGCGCCGGACACTGCTGACGCTTCTCGGTGCGGTCGCCGCATTCGGCGTCCTGACAGCCAGCTACGCGACGGCCGAACTGCCGGAGCAGGCGCCAAGCGCGATCACCACCGGGACGACCGATCTGCGATAGCAGCCACAAAACCGACCAAGCTTGTGATAAGGGGCCTTCGTGGCCCCTTTTTCGTGGCCGGCTCGCCGCGGTGACAGCGAGGCCCGGACGAGCGGGGCGCCGGATAACGACAGGCGGGTCATGCGTCCGAACCAATTCTTCAGGATCATCCTGGTCACGCTCGTCGCGCTTCCTTCGCTGCCGAGCCTTGCGGCGGCCGAAGAGGGCTGGAGCCTGCGCGGTCTCGTCCAGGGCCTTTTCGGCGAGGGTGACGATAGCGCATCCAACACGCCAGCGCCGGCGGTGCCCTCCGCGCCACCCGCGCCGGCGGCGAGGAACCCGGTTCCGGCCGTCCGTGTGCCGGATGGGACAGAAGGCAGCGATCGCCGCGTTCCCGGCGACAATACCGAGATCCAGCTTTCCTTCGCGCCGCTGGTCAAGGAGACGGCGCCCGCCGTGGTCAACGTCTATGCGGCGCGGGCTGTCCCGGCGCGGCAGTCGCCTTTCGCCAACGATCCGTTCTTCGGCCAGTTCTTCGGCCAGCGTTTCGATTCCCGCCCCCGGATGGAGTCCTCGCTCGGGTCGGGCGTCATCGTCGACAGCACCGGGCTGGTCGTCACCAATAACCACGTGGTCGCCGATGCCGACGAGGTGAAGATCGCCTTCGCCGATGGGCGGGAATTCCAGACGACCGTGCTCCTCAAGGACGACAAGGTCGACCTGGCGGTGCTGAAGATCGAGGGGGAAGGTCCGTTCCCGGTGCTCGCCCTGGCCGACTCGGACGGGCTGCAGATCGGCGATCTCGTGCTGGCCATCGGCAATCCCTTCGGCATCGGCCAGACGGTGACCAACGGTATCGTCTCGGCGCTGGCCCGCACTCATATCGGCGTCAACGATTTCGGCTTCTTCATCCAGACCGACGCGGCGATCAATCCCGGCAATTCCGGTGGCGCGCTGATCGACATGCGGGGACGGCTGGTGGGCGTGAACACCGCCATCTTCTCCCGGTCGGGCGGTTCGAACGGGATCGGATTTGCCATTCCGTCCAACATGGTAGCGAGTTTCGTTCGGGCGGCCCGTGAAGGCGATCGGTTCGAGCAGCCCTTCGTCGGCGCGGGATTTGCGACCGTTACGCCGGACATTGCCGAGGCGCTGGGGCTCGATCGCCCGACCGGAGCGCTGGTTCACGAAGTCGGCGAGGCTACGCCCGCTGCCGAGGCCGGTCTGGAGGTCGGCGACGTCATTCTCGCGGTCGGCGAAGTGCCCATCGACAGTCCCGACGCGCTCGGCTACCGCCTTGCGACGACCGGGATCGGCGGCGTTGCCCGGCTGCAGATCCTGCGCGGCGACGAACGCCTGTCGGTCGACCTGCCGTTGCAGCCGGCACCCGAGACGCCGCCGCGCGACGAGCGCGTCCTCGGCGGGGAGACGCCGTTTGCCGGCGCGACGGTGCTCAACCTCTCGCCGCGCGTCGCTTCCGAACTGGACCTACCGATGAACAAGACCGGGGTCGTGGTCACCGCTGTCGCGCGGCGCTCCTACGCCGCGCGGTTCGGGCTTCGGCCCCGCGACATCCTGCTGTCGCTGAACGGGCAGGCGATCGAATCGACCGAGGCGCTGGAAGCGATGCTGGGTGGTCGCTTCCTCGGCTGGCGCTTCGAGCTCGAGCGCGACGGCCGCCGCATGTCGCAGCTGGTGCGCTGATGGGCGATCTGTTCGGCGATGCTCCTGCCGCCCCACGAGGAATGCCGCGCACCGCCGTCGCGTCCGATGACCGGTCGCGGCCGCTCGCCGACCGGCTGCGCCCCCGCTCGCTCGGCGAGGTGGTGGGGCAGGAGCACCTGACCGGCCCGGACGGCGTGCTGTCGCGCATGCTGGATGCCGGAAGCCTGGGCTCGATGATCTTCTGGGGCCCGCCGGGCACCGGCAAGACGACGGTGGCGCGTCTCCTGGCGAGCGAGGTCGACTACGCCTTCGAACAGATCTCGGCGATCTTTTCGGGGGTGGCCGACCTCAAGAAGGTGTTCGAGGCGGCCCGGCTTCGCCGCACCAACGGCACCCGCACGCTGCTGTTCGTCGACGAGATCCACCGCTTCAACCGCGCCCAGCAGGATTCGTTTCTGCCGGTCATGGAGGACGGCACCGTCGTGCTGGTCGGGGCGACGACGGAAAACCCTTCCTTCGAGCTCAACGCGGCGCTGCTGTCGCGGGCCCGGGTGCTGACTTTCCGGTCGCACGGGCCGGAGAGCCTGACCCGGCTTCTCGATCGCGCCGAGGAAGCGGAAGGCCGGAAGCTGCCGCTGGACGAGGAGGCGAGGGTGGCGCTGGTGCGGATGGCCGACGGCGACGGCAGGGCGATCCTGACGCTCGCCGAGGAAGTCTGGCGTGCGGCAAAGCCCGGCGAGACGTTCGATGCGGTGGCCGTCCAGGAGGTCGTGCAGCGGCGGGCGCCGGTCTACGACAAGAGCCAGGACGGCCACTACAACCTGATCTCCGCCCTGCACAAATCGGTGCGCGGCTCCGACCCGGATGCCGCCCTCTACTGGCTCTGCCGTATGCTCGATGCCGGCGAGAACCCGCTCTATCTCGGCCGCCGGCTCGTCCGCATGGCGTCGGAAGACATCGGCCTCGCCGATCCGAGCGCCCTGAGCGTCGCCCTGGCCGCCAAGGACGCCTACGACTATCTCGGCTCGCCCGAGGGCGAACTCGCGCTGGCCGAGGCGACCGTCTATCTCGCGGCGGCGCCCAAATCGAACGCGGTGTACGTCGCCTACAAGGCGGCGATGCGGGCGGCGCGCGAGCACGGTTCGCTGCTGCCGCCCAAGCATATCCTCAACGCCCCGACGCAGCTGATGCAGGACGAAGGCTACGGCTCCGGCTACGCCTACGACCACGACGCGCCAGAGGCGTTCTCGGGACAGGATTATTTCCCGGAGGAAATGGGCCGGCAGGAATTCTACCGTCCCACCGACCGCGGCCGCGAGGCGGCGCTGCGCGAACGCATGGCGCATTGGGCAAGCCTGCGCGAGAAGACCAAAAAACACCGCCCCTAGGCCCTTCATCGGCATATTTTCGCGCGGCCTCGGCAAAAAATGTCGCGTCCGGGCCACAATCCTGCCCGAAATCGTGTATGACGGCGTGGCGGTTCCGTACGACGGGCCGCGTCGAGCCGCGCGGACCTCAGGGTCGCCGCCACCATTCCTTCGGCCGATCACACCGCTTCGCCTGCTGCGAAGCGGTGGCGTGCCGTGGCGCCGGGCCTTGCCCGGCTGCATCGCCAGAACCGAGACGAGGCCCCTATGAGCACCGAAGAGACGCAGATTCCCGAGGAATCGGTGACGAACTACGAGGTGGGCCAGGACAACCTGCAGCGCTTCGGTCTCGACATCCACAACCCGGTATTTCCGATCTCGGCAGCGGTGATCATCACCTTCGTCGCGCTGACGCTGCTTTTTCCCGATGCCGTCGACGGCTTCTTCGGCTGGCTTCGCCCGGCGATCACCTCGACCTTCGACTGGTTCTTCATCCTGGCCGGCAACATCTTCGTGCTGTTCTGCCTCTATCTGGTGCTGTCGCCGCTCGGTAAGATCCGTCTCGGCGGGAAGGATGCGCTGCCGGAGTTCGGCTATTTCGGCTGGTTCTCGATGCTGTTCGCCGCGGGCATGGGCATCGGCTTGATGTTCTACGGCGTCTCCGAGCCGATCACCCATTTCACCGCCTCGCTGGAAGGCGGCAGTGCCGCACCACTGGGCGGCTTCGTGGGTGACGAGCTGGCGTCCCGCCGTCTCGGCATGGCCGCGACGATCTATCACTGGGGCCTGCATCCCTGGGCGATCTACGCGGTCGTCGGGCTGGCGCTGGCGTTCTTCAGCTACAACTGGGGACTGCCGCTGACCATGCGCTCGGCCTTCTATCCGCTCTTCGGCGAGCGCGTCTGGGGCTGGCCCGGCCATATCATCGACACGCTGGCGGTCTTCGCGACGCTGTTCGGTCTCGCGACGTCGCTTGGTCTTGGCGCCCAGCAGGCCGTGGCCGGCCTGAACTACCTCTTCGGCGTCCCGGACACGCTGTTGAGCAACATCGTGCTGATCGTCGCCATCACCGGTGTCGCGCTGGTCTCCGTCATCTCCGGCCTCGATGCGGGCGTGAAGCGGCTGTCCGAGATCAACATGGGCCTGGCGCTGCTGCTCCTGGTGTTCGTCTTCGCCGTCGGCCCGACGCTCGTGCTTGTGCGCGGCTTCTTCGGCAATGGCTGGGAGTACATCAAGGAGCTGATCCCGCTGTCGAATCCCTTCGGGCGCGGCGACGACGCTTACCGCACCGGCTGGACGACCTTCTACTGGGCCTGGTGGATGAGCTGGTCGCCCTTCGTCGGCATGTTCATCGCCCGGGTTTCGCGCGGCCGCACGGTTCGCGAGTTCATCACCTGCGTCCTCCTGATCCCCACGGTCGTGTCGGTGATCTGGATGACGGTCTTCGGCGGCACCGCCCTGACCCAGACGATCGGCGGCTTCACCGGCATCGTCGATGCCGCCCTCGAGGTGAAGCTCTTCGTCATGCTCGACCAGCTGCCGCTGTCGATGATCAGCTCGTTCGTCGGCATCGTGCTGGTGATCGTGTTCTTCGTCACCTCGTCGGATTCGGGCTCGCTGGTGATCGATTCCATCACCGCCGGCGGCAAGATCGACGCGCCGGTGTCGCAGCGGATCTTCTGGGCCTCCTTCGAAGGCCTGGTGGCGATCGCGCTGCTCGCCGGCGGCGGCCTCGCCGCCTTGCAGGGGGCGGCCATCACCACCGGCTTCCCGTTCGCCTTCCTGCTCATTGCCCTCTGCTGGTCGACGCTGCTCGGCCTGCGCGCCGAACGGCGCAAGCCGTTTCTGGAAACTGTCCGGGCCGAGGCAGGCTAGGGGACCGCGACGGACGTTGCGGGGAGGGAACGGCGCGTCGGCGCCGACTATCCCCGCCGGGTTCCGAACGGTATAGGAACAACGATGGATTGCCCGGCCGATGCCGGCGGCGTGCCTCTGGCCCCGCCGGCGCCCGGGTATCGCGGCCCCGCTTGCGGGGCTGCTTGACGTTTGAGGCGGTATGATCCGTCCGACGCGTCTGGAAGGAAAAGCCGGATCATGGCATCGGTCGAACAGAAACGCGTGGAAGACGACGAGGCCGGACTGCGCCTCGACCGGTGGTTCAAGCTGCACTATCCGGGCCTCGGCTTCGGTCACCTGCAGAAGCTGCTGCGCTCGGGCCAGGTGCGCGTCGACGGCGGTCGCGCCAAGTCCGACACGCGCGTCGCGCCCGGCCAGATGATCCGCGTGCCCCCGATCGGCGCCGATGCCGCCCGCCGGGTCGGGCCGCTCACGCCCAACACGATGCGCGACCGCAACGACGGCGACGTGCTGTCGCAGATGCTGATCTACGAGGACGACAAGGTCCTAGTCTTCAACAAGCCGGCGGGCCTGGCCGTACAGGGCGGCTCCGGCGTCTCGCGGCATGTCGACAAGATGCTGGAAGCCTGGCGCAGCCGGAAGGGCGAGAAGCCCCGGCTGGTGCACCGGCTCGACCGCGATACCTCCGGCGTTCTGGTGGTCGCCCGCACGCGCGGCGCCGCGACGGCCCTGACCCGCTCGTTCCGCGAACGCGACACCAAGAAGACCTACTGGGCGATCGTGAAGGGCGTCCCGGTTCCGCATGAAGGCCGCATCTCCACCTATCTGGTGAAGGAGCAGACCGAGGACGGCGACCGCATGCGCGTTGCCAAGCATGGGGAGGAGGGCGCGGATCACGCGCTGACCCATTACCGGGTGATCGAGAACCTGGCGCAGAACTTCGCCTGGCTGGAGATGGAGCCCTATACCGGCCGCACCCACCAGCTGCGCGTTCACGCGCTGCATCTCGGCCATCCGATCCTCGGCGACCCGAAATATTTCGAGCACGACACCAACTGGGATTTCCCGGGCGGCGTGCAGAAGAAGCTGCATCTGCACGCGCGGCGGATCGTGATCCCGCATCCCGACGGCGGTCTGGTGGACCAGGTGGCGCCGCTGCCGCCGCACATGGTGCAGACCTTCAACCTCTTCGGCTTCGACGAGGAGCTCGGCGACTGATGCAGGCCATTCTTTTCGACTGCGACGGCACGATCGCCGATTCCTTCGGGGTGATCTGCGACATCATGCAGCGCACCTTTCTTGCCCACGGGCTGGATGCGCCGGAGGACGCGGCGACGCGCAACATCATCGGACTGTCGCTCGATGTCGCCATCAGCCGCCTGCATCCCGGCCTCGATCCGACGCTGCTGGCCTCGCTGGTCACCGGATACCGCACGCACTTCCGCGCGGCGCGGAACGAGCCGACCTTCCGCGAGGCGCTGTTTCCGGAGATGAAGGCGCTGGTCGAACGGCTGTCGGCCGCCGATTCGGTGCTCCTCGGCATGGTCACCGGAAAATCCCGCCGCGGCGTCGCCGCCCTTTGCGACGCCCACGCGATGACGGCGGCCTTTTCGGTAGTGCGCACCGCCGACGACTGCCCGTCCAAGCCGCATCCCGCGATGGTGCTCGAATGCTGCGAGGTGCTCGGGGTCGATGCCCGTGAGACGCTCGTTGTGGGCGACTCGATCTACGACGTCGAGATGGCCCGGGCCGCCGGCGCCACCGCGCTGGGCGTCGCCTGGGGCACGCATGCACCGGACATGCTGCTCGGTGCCGGCGCGCTGGACGTGGCCGGAACGCCGGCTGAACTCGGCCGGATGATCGACCGCTGGCGGGTCGGTGGCCTCGAGACGCCGCCGCTGGCTGTCAGCGCGGCTTCCTCGGCGGCGTGACTTCCATCGTCAGCTGGCCCGGCCTTTTCCGGCTGGTCCTACATCCATCTCGACGAGTGACGCGATGAGCCAATCGATCGATCCCCGCCCGGAACTCCCCAAGCGCTTCTACGCCGGTGTGGCGGTCGCGGAAGGCGAGGGCGGCCATGCCATCCTGCTCGACGGGCGGCCGGTGAAGACGCCGGCGCGACGCCCCCTGGCGATCCGGAGCCGGGCCGTCGCCGATGCGGTGGCGGCCGAGTGGGATGCGCAGCAGGAGCGCATCGACCCGGCCACGATGCCCGTCACCCGCCTGGTCAATACGGTGGTCGACGCCATCGCCGACGATCCGGCTCCGGTGCGGGACGACGTCGCGCGCTATGCCGAGACGGATCTGCTGTTCTACCGGGCCGCTGATCCGGCGCGGCTGGTGGAGCGCCAGCGCGAGCGCTGGGATCCGATCCTCGAATGGGCGCATCGCAGCATCGGCGCCCGCTTCCTTCTGGCCGAAGGCGTGATGCATGTGGCCCAGCCGGAACCGTCGCTGCGGGCCGTGGCGGCGCGGCTTGCCGCCATCGACGATCCGTTCGCGGTGGCAGCGATGCATCAGGTGACGACGCTGACCGGGTCGGCGCTGCTCGCGCTGGCGCTGGCCGACGGCCATGTCAGCGCCGAGGAGGCGTGGTCGCTGGCGCATCTCGACGAGGACTGGAACATCGAGCAATGGGGCGCCGACGCCGAGACCGAAGCGCGTCGGCAGTTGCGCTGGGAAGAGATGCAGGCGGCAGCGCTGGTGCTCGCCGCCCGCTGAACGAGGTTGCCGCCGCCGACCGGTGAAGTTCGGCGATGGTTGTGCTAACGGCCATCGGGCGGAACCCGGGACCGGGTACCGGGCGGAGGGGGATGCGACATGCGGGACATGCTGGGAGAACTCGAGGCGCGGCGCCAGCGGGCGCGGCTGGGGGGCGGTCCGAAGCGCATCGAGGCACAGCATGCCAAGGGCAAGCTCACCGCCCGCGAGCGGCTCGACGTGTTCCTCGACGAGGGCTCCTTCGAGGAGTTCGACATGTTCGTCCAGCACCGCGGGACGGATTTCGGCATGGCCGGGCAGACGATCCCGGGCGACGGGGTGGTCACCGGCTGGGGAACCGTCAACGGCCGCACCGTCTTCGTCTTCGCCAAGGATTTTACCGTCTTCGGCGGCTCGCTGTCCGAGGCGCACGCCGAAAAGGTCCAGAAGATCCAGGACATGGCGCTGCGCAACCGCGCGCCGATCATCGGCTTCTACGACGCCGGCGGGGCCCGCATCCAGGAGGGCGTCGCAGCCCTCGGCGGCTATGCGGAGATATTCCAGCGCAACGTCCTCGCCTCCGGGGTCATCCCGCAGATCTCGGTGATCATGGGCCCCTGCGCCGGCGGCGACGTCTATTCCCCGGCGATGACCGACTTCATCTTCATGGTCCGCGACACGTCCTACATGTTCGTCACCGGCCCGGACGTGGTGAAGACGGTGACCAACGAGACCGTCACCGCCGAGGAACTCGGCGGCGCGTCGGTGCACACGGTGAAGTCGTCGATCGCCGACGGCGCCTATGACAACGACGTCGCGGCGCTGAGCGAGATGCGCCGGCTGATCGACCTGCTGCCGGCCTCCAACACCTCGCCGGTGCCCGAGCTCGACTTCTATCAGTCGGTGACCGAGGAGGACCCCTCCCTCGACACCCTGGTGCCGGACAACGCCAACAAGCCCTACGACATCAAGGAACTGATCGCCAAGACGGTGGACGAGGCGGACTTCTTCGAGATCCAGGCCGCCTTCGCCAAGAACATCGTCACCGGTTTCGGGCGGATCGAAGGGCGCACGGTCGGTATCGTCGCCAACCAGCCGATGGTGCTGGCGGGGGTCCTCGATTCCGACGCGTCGCGCAAGGCGGCACGCTTCGTGCGGTTCTGCGACTGCTTCTCCATACCGGTGCTGACCTTCGTCGACGTGCCGGGCTTCCTGCCGGGCACGGCGCAGGAGCAGGGCGGCCTGATCAAGCATGGCGCCAAGCTCCTCTTCGCCTATGCCGAGGCGACGGTGCCGAAGGTCACGGTGATTACCCGCAAGGCGTTCGGCGGCGCCTACGACGTCATGGCGTCGAAGCATCTGCGCGGCGACATCAACTATGCCTGGCCGACCGCCCAGATCGCCGTGATGGGAGCCAAGGGCGCCGCCGAGATCATCCACCGGCGCGATGCGGCCGATCCGGAGAAGCTGGCGCGGCACACGCTCGAATACGAGGAGCGGTTCCTGTCACCCTTCGTGGCGGCCGAGCGGGGCTATGTCGACGAGGTGATCATGCCGCACTCGACGCGGCGGCGGGTCGCCCGGGCTCTCGTGATGCTGCGCAACAAGGATCTCGAGAATCCCTGGAAGAAGCACGACAATATTCCGCTGTAATGCGGAACCGGCCGCCGCTCAGGCCGCGGCGCGGGACTGCGCGACGATGAGATTGCGACCACGCTGCTTGGCGGCGTAGAGCGAGGCATCGGCCGCGGCGATCAGCTCGGCTGGTGCAGTCATCGCCGCTTCGCGGCTGGCGGCACCAATGCTGATCGTCACGCGGCCCTGCGGCACCGCCCTCGGGTGGGGAATGGCGGCGCCGTCGGTGGCCGCGAGGATCCGCCCCGCTACCGCCAGGGCCCCCTCGATGCAGGCATGGGGCAGGACGACGGCGAACTCCTCGCCGCCGTAGCGGGCGACCATGTCGATGTCGGCGCGGGTCTCGCCGACGATGATCTGCGCGATGCGCTTGAGGCAGTCGTCGCCGCACTGATGGCCGAGATGGTCGTTGTAGACCTTGAAGTGGTCGATATCGATCATGAGCAGCGACAGCGGCTGCCCGGAATGTGCCGCCAGCGCCCATTCGCTCTCTACCCGCTCGTCGAAGGCGCGGCGGTTGGCAATGCCGGTCAGCCCGTCGAGGCTGGCGAGGAGCTCGAGCGCCGACTGCGCTTCCTTCTGGGCGGTGATGTCCCGCAGGGTCTCGACCACCGCGATCAGGGTGCCGTCGTCGGCATAGATCGGGCCGGCGTCGATCGCCAGATAGCGGCGGCCGCCACCCGACGGGAACACGCACCAGTTCTCGGCGGAGAGGGCGCCGGTCTGGCAGTCGAGGCTGCGGTCGATCTCGTAGAATTCGGCGACGCGCGAGGCGGCTCCCTCGAGGACGAGGTCGGCGAGGCATCGGCGCTGCTGCTGGTAGAAGCCGGTCCAGTGGAGCCGCGTCCCCAGCACCGCAGAACTGGGCACCCCGGTCATGCGTTCGCAGGCCCGGTTCCAGATGATGACGCGGCCGGACGCGTCGAGCACGAAGGTCGGAACCACGAGATGTTCCATCAACTGCACGGCGAAGGTGTGATTCTTTGCATCGCGCATCATCGCCTCCATACACCCCAATCCATCTGCGGCGTTGCATTGCCATTATTGCGACAGATGTCTTAACGAATCCTGCTTCACTGTATTCGCATTCAGTATATCTTGGGCAAAATGGGCGGATTCGCAGTCAAGGCTATGTTTCCTTGGGTAAAATCTGCTTCTGAGCACAAGGGGAGGGCCATCGCAGGTGGGACGCGCGTGGAAGAACGCTGGATTTCGAGTGCGGCTTGTTCGACCCGATCGCCGTCACGCGTGCGGTGTCGGACGCCGCAGGATGAGTTCCAGCGCCTGCCGGAACCGCGACCGGTCGGCGGCGGTAAAGGAGGCGTTGTAGCCCTTGCTTTCGCCCGTTTCGCGCAAATGCTGCTTGAAGGCCCGCATCGACAAAGCCGCGCCGATCGATTCCGGGGTGAACTCGCACCCCGTCGGTCCGAGCGCGGCGGCGCCGGCCTCCAGCGCCCGGGCGGCGAGCGGAATGTCGGCGGTTATGACGACGTCTGCCGGCTCCGCCGCCTCCGCAATCCAGTCGTCGGCGGCGTCGGCGCCCTCGGCGACGACGACGATCCGCGCATCGGGGTAACGGGAGGGCCGCATGCCGCCATTCGACACGAGGATCGCCTCGGCTTCGTGGCGTAATGCCACTTCGATCGCCTCGTCCTTGACCGGACATGCGTCGGCGTCCACCAGAACCTTGCGCGTCATCAGCGGCCCCCTCGGCTTGTTGTTTGCCGGGAAATCATCCCCGGTGACGCGGACGATGACGACGTGGCATGAGGGGCCATGACATCGCTCGCCCGAACATTCGAGAATACGCCGGCGGAAGTGCTGCGCGGCATCGCCATCATGATCGGCGCTGCCGCCTTCATCCCGTTACTGGACGCCTCCGGAAAGATCCTGGTGACGGCGTACCAGGTTTCGCCCGGCGAGGTCGCATTGTTCCGCCTGGTCCTGCAGGCGGGGCTGATCCTGCCGTTCCTGCTCCTGGTCGGCGGGCGGAACGGCCTCAGCACCAGCCATCTCTGGCTGAACCTGCTGCGCGGCGCGCTGCTTGCCTTCTCGGGCGTCGCATTCTTCGCGGCACTGGAATTCATGCCGCTGGCCGATGCTTCGGCGGTGTTCCTGATCCAGCCGATGATCGTCACCCTCCTGTCGGGATTGCTGCTGAAGGAGCGCATCGGCTGGCAGCGGATCGCCGCGGCTGCGGTGGGTTTCGTCGGTGCGCTCGTCATCGTCCGTCCCAGCTACGCGGTGTTCGGTCTGCCATCGCTGTTCCCGGTCGTGGCGGCCGTCTGTGCCGCGCTATACATGATCGTGACGCGCAAGGTTTCGCACGGTGCCAAGCCGCTGACCATGCTCTTCTATTCCGGCCTTGGCGGCAGCGTGGTCCTGTCCGCCGCGATGCTGGCGGCCCAGCCTTTCGACATTCCCGCCCTGCATCTGGCCTGGCCGGCGTCCGCCGAGGTCTGGCAGCTTTTGATCATGACCGGCTTCATCGGAGCGATCGGCCATCTGCTGTTCATTCTCGCCTACCGGCTGGCCCCCGCATCGGTGCTGGCCCCCTTCGGCTATGTCGAGATCGTCTCGGCGGTGTTCCTCGGCTATCTGATCTTCGGCGAAATTCCGGACGCCGCGAAATGGTTCGGCATGGCGATCATCGTCGGCTCCGGCCTGTTCATCTACGCCCGCGAGAAGCGTCTCGCCCGAAACGTGCCGCCGCCGCCCCTGACGCATTGACCGCCGGGATCGGTCAGCCGCCGTCACGATTCTCGAGACGGGCGATCTCGCGGTCGATGCCGTCGCGGCGGGACCGGAGGGCAGCCAGGCGGTCCGCATCGGTGGGGCCGCGTGGCGGCAGCTCGTCTTCCGGCGCCGCGCCGTAGCCGCCGATCAGCCAGGCCGGGCTCACCCCGAGGATGCCGGCAAGCATGATCAGCTTGTTGGCACGGGGCTCGGCGCGGTCGCGCTCCCAGCCGCGCATCGTCTCCGGCTTCACCCCGAGCCGCGCCGCGAGGTCCGGCGTCGCCATGCCGAGCGTCTCGCGGCTGCGCTGGATGCGCCCGCCCAGCGTATCGTTGTCCCTGCGCGCGGTGATGTTTTCCATGTCTTCCTCCCGACCGGGGCGCGGCCGCCTCTCGCCCGTCGCACAAGTGCGATGCGCTCGACGCGGCCGTGCGCAGCCATCGCGGCCCGCTCTTGCCGACCCTGGCTTGCAGGAACTTGCCGCAAAGGTCAAAACGATCGCCCGCATCTGACCCGCCGGAGCGCCGCGCCATGTTCAAGAAGATCCTGATTGCCAATCGCGGCGAGATCGCCTGCCGGGTCATCAGGACCGCGCGGGAGATGGGCGTCTCGACCGTTGCGGTCTACTCTGATGCCGACCGGCATGCCGTGCATGTCCGCATGGCCGACGAAGCCGTCCATATCGGCCCGGCGCCTGCGGCGGAGAGCTACCTCGACGCCGAGAAGATCCTCGCCGCATGCCGGGACACCGGCGCCGAGGCCGTGCATCCCGGCTATGGCTTTCTCTCCGAGCGGGCCTCGTTCTGCGAGCGCCTGGAAGAAGCCGGAATCGTTTTTATCGGCCCCAAGCCGCGGGCGATTCGCGCCATGGGCGACAAGATCGAATCCAAGCTGTTCGCGCGGGAAGCCGGCGTCAGCATCGTGCCGGGCCACCTCGGCGTCGTCGAGGACGCCGAGGAGGCGGTCCGCATCGCCGAGACGATCGGCTATCCGGTGATGATCAAGGCCTCGGCCGGCGGCGGCGGCAAGGGCATGCGCATCGCCTGGAACGCGGCGGAGACGCGCGAAGGCTTCCAGTCCTCGGCGAACGAGGCGCGCAGTTCCTTCGGCGACGATCGCATCTTCGTCGAGAAGTTCATCGTCGACCCGCGCCATATCGAGATTCAGGTCCTCGCCGATTCGCACGGCAACGCCATCCACCTCGGGGAGCGGGAATGCTCCATCCAGCGACGGAACCAGAAGGTGGTGGAGGAGGCGCCGTCGCCCTTTCTCGACGAGGCGACGCGCGCGGCGATGGGGGCCCAGGCCGTCGCACTGGCCAGGGCCGTCGACTACCAGAGCGCCGGAACGGTCGAGTTCATCGTCGACCGCGACCGGAACTTCTATTTCCTGGAGATGAACACTCGCCTGCAGGTCGAGCACCCGGTGACCGAGCTGGTCACCGGCGTCGATCTGGTCGAGGAAATGCTGCGCATCGCCGCCGGCGAACCGCTGCGGTACCGGCAGGAGGACATCCGGCTGGACGGCTGGGCGGTGGAAAGCCGGATCTATGCCGAAGACCCGTTCCGGGGCTTCCTGCCGTCGATTGGCCGGCTGACCCGCTACCGGCCGCCACGCGAGGGCACGAGCGACGGCGTGACGGTGCGCAACGACACCGGCGTGCGGGAAGGCTCCGAGATCTCGATGTACTACGATCCGATGATCGCCAAGCTTTGCACCCACGCGCCCGACCGGGCGACGGCCATCGAGGCCATGGGCACGGCGCTGGCGGCGTTCGAGATCGAGGGCATCGAGCACAATATCCCGTTCCTCGCCGCGCTGATGCAGCATCCGCGCTGGCGCGAGGGGCGGATCTCCACCGCCTTCATCGCCGAGGAGTACCCCGACGGGTTCGAGCGGCCGGCGGCTTCCGACGTCACCCGCCGCAAGGCGGCCCTGATCGCCACCAGCATCGAGATCGCCCGCAAGGCGCGGCTCGACAGGCATGT
The DNA here is from genome assembly GCF_021391535.1 of Aurantimonas sp. HBX-1. GTDB lineage: Bacteria > Pseudomonadota > Alphaproteobacteria > Rhizobiales > Rhizobiaceae > Aurantimonas. The sequence continues at coordinate 1,966,633 of NZ_CP090066.1, read as the reverse complement.
CGACCGGCTGCGGGAGCATTCAGGCGCATTGCGCCCGGACTGGGTGGTGCGGATCGACGACGCCTATCATCCGGTTGAGGTCGGGGCCGAAGCAGGCGAGGGCGGGCAGGCCGCCTTCCGCATGATGCTGGACGGCGTCGCCAGCCGGGTGACCACCACCTATCGCCCCGGTGTCTCGCCCTGGTCCGGCACGATCGACGGCGTCGCCGTCACGGCGCAGGTCCGTCCGGCGACCCAGGGGTTGCTGCTGTTCCTCGACGGGCTCTGGCTGCCCGTCCGGGCCATGACGCCGCGGATCGCCGAACTCGACCGGCTCATGCCGGTCAAGCTGCCGCCCGACACGTCGCGGCTGCTGCTCTGCCCGATGCCGGGGCTGGTCGTGTCGATCGCCGTCACGGAGGGCCAGGCGGTGAAGGCCGGCGAGACGCTCGCGGTGGTCGAGGCGATGAAGATGGAGAACATCCTGAGGGCCGAGCGCGACCTCACCGTGGCGAGCCTCAAGGTCAAGCCGGGCGACAGCCTGGCGGTCGACGCGGTCATCATGGAGTTCGGCTGACCATTAGGGCCGGGGCCCATCGACGGTCGGGCCGAACACCCGCTCGAAATTTGCCCGCAGCAGCATGTCGACTTCCGGCATGGTCACCGGAATGCCGAGATCGGCGAGGCTGGTGACGCCGTGGCCGCGGATGCCGCAGGGCACGATCCCTGCGAAGTGCCCGAGGTCCGGATCGACATTCAGCGAGATGCCGTGGAAGGTCACCCAGCGGCGCACCCGGATGCCGATCGCCGCGATCTTGTCCTCGGCGACGCCGCCGTCCGGCCGCATCGGCCGCTCCGGCCGGCGCACCCAGACCCCGACCCGGTCCTCGCGGCGTTCACCGGCGACCTGGAACTCCCCGAGCGTCGCGATGATCCAGGCCTCCAGCGCCGCCACGAAGGCGCGCACGTCCTGCCGGCGGCGTGTCAGGTCCAGCATCACGTAAGCGACCCGCTGGCCGGGCCCGTGATAGGTGTATTCGCCGCCGCGCCCGGTCGCGAACACCGGCAGCCCCGCGGGATCGACGAGATCGCTGTCCTGCGCGCTGGTGCCGGCGGTGTAGAGCGGCGGGTGCTCCAGCAGCAGCACCGTCTCCGGCGCTTCTCCTGCGGCTATCGCCGCGGCACGGGCCTCCATCAGGGCGACGGCTTCGGGGTAGGGCGTGCGGCCGTCGAGAATCACCCACTCGACCGGCGGGGATCCGGCACGGGCAGCGAACCGCTCCGCAACAGTGGCGAGTCGCGCCGAGGTACCGTCTCTGTCGGCAGGGATGTCCATGGGCTCCATGTAGCGACCCGCAGGCCGCGGGAAAAGCGCCATTTCCGGCCGTCATGCCGCCTCAGGGCGAATTCGCCGCGTCATCCGGCGAAAGACCTTGTGCCTCCGGGGAAGTCTTGTTACATGCCCGCCACCGACGGGCTCGCGCCCTTCGGTACACGGCGTGCGGTCGTGGCGGAATTGGTAGACGCGCAGCGTTGAGGTCGCTGTGGGGCAACCCGTGGAAGTTCGAGTCTTCTCGACCGCACCACCTTATTCATAAGGTATCGAAGGGAAAGACGTTTTCCCCTCGACCCCGTACCTGCTACCAGGGTGCGGGCCAAAGCCCACCCACCGTTCCGATCGAGCTTGCTGATGGCGCCTTTCGCCAGCCGGCGCCGATCGGCGAGGAGGGTGTAGAGCGAGGCCGTCGCGCCTCCCTGCCACCCAAAATCACCCTCAGTAAGGTCCCTGTCGCCCACGCGTTCGCCACGCGTCGCGCCGATCCTGCGGACGTCGATGCTGTGCCGGGTTCTTCATCCCGGCATCAGGTCCACTTGCGCCTTGTCCCGCCTCAAGAGCCCAGCGGAAGAGCAGCTGCAAGCCTATCGAGGGTACGCCCTGGTTCCCGCGGCACTGGCCTCAGTCGATCAGCAATCGCTGAAGATGCCGTCGGTTCGGCTTGCGTCGTCCACGCAGAATATGCCGCCCCAGTGATAACCGGTGCCCTGGGGCGTAGAGACCAGGAACCACTTGTAGTCGTTGAACCAGACTCCGGTGTCCTCGAGGACGTCGAGATGGTCCCCCTCGCGGAGGCTCGCGATGCGTCTATGGTTCATGCTCGGCCCCGACCTGAGCACGCCGCCATAGGACATGCCTGTCCGCGTCATGTCCTGGGAACCGTTCCGGCCGCTCTGTTCAAGCTCTGCCTCGGTCTCACGTGCCGTCTCGACCATGGGCTGGATGTCAGGGACGCAGTTCGCCGGCAACTGGCCCATCATGTTCGGCCTCGACATGCACGGCGTCAGTCCCTCATTGCCGCAGAGGATCGCGGCGATCTTGTAGCACTGGTCGGTGCTCTGAGCCGACGCAACATTTGAGCCGGCCGCCAAGAGCACAGCGGCAACGAAGGAAACCCCTAATTTCTTCATGGTCGTCGACTTACCGCCATCCTGAGGCCAAGCGTAATTGCTCAGCGACTAATTGTGTAGCGGCGATGGAGATCGCTGAGAAGAGGGTGTCAGCGAGACAGTCATAGTAGTGTGCGACGGTTAAGCCGAGTGCGACTTCGGAAGCAGCCAGGTCGATTAGCTTTTGCCTGGCGCATCAAGCTACCCCTGCTTGCGCCTGCGCCCCGCGGACTGTTTCCTTGTCCGCCGGCTGACATCGCCGGATCTGGAAACGGTGACGGATGAACTGGGGAATCGAGGACGTCGCAGCGGCAGTCGTGCTCATCGGGGGACGGGCGCCGCTCTGGCGCTTGTGTTGCGGACGGTACGAAACCGCACGGCGCGTCTGCTTCTGGCGGGTGGCGTGATCCTGACCGGCCTGTTGATCTGGGCGCATCTCGCGGTCGGCATCTTCTGACGCCGCCCCTGCCGCAGGGGCAACGATGGCAGGCATTGCCGGCTGCGCATTGCCGCCCGCCGCATGTCCGCCGCATGTCCGCTGCCTGGGCGCGCCTTGTGCGACCTGCGGCTCGACGCCACTTGGTCGCGAGACGATCGGTCAGGCACAGCAGGTCAGCGGCGGGACATCTCATGAACCAGAACATTCCCGGCGATACGCCGCCGAAGCGCGCGCTTGTGCTGTTGAACGCCAGAGCGAGAAGCGGCGGCGACGCAGCAACGGCCGGATCGGCCCTCGATGTCCTGCGGCAGGCCGGGTTGACCCTGATCGAGCCGGAATGTGGCGAGCGCCCGTTTGCCGACCTGATCGGCGAATTTGCCGGGCAGGCGGATCTGGTGGTGCTGGGCGGCGGCGACGGGACGCTCCGGGCCTCGGCGGCGGCGTTGATGAAAGCCGCTCTGCCGCTGGGCATCTTGCCGCTCGGTACCGCCAACGATCTCGCCCGGACCCTGACGATCCCCACCGACGTGGCCGCCGCCGCTGCCGTTATCGCGGCAGGTCATCGACGCGCCGTCGATCTGGGCGAGGTCAACGGGCAGCTGTTCTTCAACGTCGCCAGCATCGGGTTCTCGGCGGACCTCGCCCGCAGCCTCACCGCCGAGGCGAAGAAGCGCTGGGGCAAGCTCGGCTACGCGATCGCCGCCTTCAGGCTGCTGCGGCAGAGCCAGCCCTTCTCGGTCGAGATCGAGCATGACGGCGTGACCGAACGGGTCCGCACGGTCCAGGTTTCAGTCGGCAATGGCCGCTTCTACGGCGGCGGCATGGCCGTCGCTTCGGATGCGGCGCCGGACGACGGACTGCTCGACGTCTACAGTCTCGAGGTCGAACACTGGTGGGAGCTTGCCGCCCTGGTCCCTTCGCTGCGGCGGGGAACGCAGGGACGGTGGAAGAAGGTGAGGACCTTCCGGACCACCGGGCTGTCGCTCCGCACCAGGCGGCCGCACGACGTCAATGCCGACGGCGACCTAGCGACGCGCACGCCGGCAACCTTCGGCATCCATCGCAAGGCGCTGAGGGTGTTCGTGCCCGATCGCCAGAGCGCCTGACTCGCCGAGGCGGCTAGTGCCGCTCCACGGGGGCCTCGGCCGTTGCCCGAGGCGGCACGGACTCCTCGATCTCGACGGGAGTGCGGCGGTTGTAGCGAATCGACGACCACAGGGCGATGCCGATGACGGTGGCGCCGCCTAGACCGGTTAGCACCTCGGGCACGTGGACGACGGCCTGCGCGTACATGATCACCGACAGGGCGAGGATCGCGTAGAAGGCGCCATGCTCGAGGTAGCGGTATTCCAGGAGCGTCCCGCGCTCGACCAGCATGATGGTCATCGAGCGGACATACATGGCGCCGATGCCGAGGCCGATGGCGATGACGAACAGGTTCTGGGTCAGCGCGAAGGCGCCGATCACGCCGTCGAAGGAGAAGCTGGCGTCGAGCACTTCCAGATAGAGGAAAGCGCCGAGACCGCCCTTGGCAGCGCCGACCATCGCATCGTTGGCCCTGTCGAGGACTCGGCCGAGGATGTCGACGAGCAGGAAGGTGATCAGCCCGTAGATGGCCGACATGACGAAGGTCAGCTGTTCGGCGGGCTCCACCAGATAGGCGAAGATCAGCATGAGGACGAGGACGAAGGTAATCTCGGCGCCGCGAATGCTGGCGTAGCGGCTGACGCGCGATTCGATCACGTGGACCCAGTGGATCTCCTTGTGTTCGTCGAAGAAGAAGCTGAGCGCCACCATCATCAGGAACGTGCCGCCGAACGCGGCGATCGACAGGTGGGCATCCAGCATGATCCGCGAGTATTCGGCGGGCTCGTTGATCGCCAGCTGCATCGCCGCGATCGGTCCGATGCTCGCCGCGATCGCCACGATCACCAGCGGGAACAGCACCCGCATGCCGAACACGGCGATGACGATGCCCCAGGTCAGGAATCGCCGCTGCCAGACCGGGGTCATCTCCTTCAGCTTGTTCGCGTTGACGATCGCGTTGTCGAAGGAGAGCGAGATCTCGAGGACGGCCAGGACCGCGCAGATGAAGAAGACGGAGAATGCCCCGCCGATGGTCCCGGTGGCGTTCCAGCCGAGCCACGCGCCGAGGGCGAGGCCCAGGGCGGTGACGATGAAAGACCAGGTGAAATAATGCAGGCTCGCCATGGGGGGTCCGTTCGTGAGCATGACGCCGGCGCTCCGGCCGTCCGGGCGGACGGAAGAGGCGACGCTTCGGCAGCGATGACGCGATGTACGCCACCGCCACGGGTTTTGCCATCGCCGCGACGGCAAGTCGGCTACGTGTCGGTCGCCGGGCGGGGCAGCCTGGAGGGGCCGGCGTCCGACGCAGGCGGGATTCTCTCGCCCGCGTCCTCCGAACGGCTCTGACTGCTTTCGAAGCGGCGCGAAATCCTCTAGACGCGGGACGATCGTCCGCGCCGGGCGATCGAACCGTCTCACCACATGTCGAGGAGGGTGCATGGCTGATCCGCAGCTGAACAGCGACGCGCCTGAAGACGGCGTCCGGAACGCGGTCTACGACGAGGACGGCTTCGTCGCGCCGGCTTTCCGCGAGACGGTCGAGGCCGCGATCGAAGCGGAGGATGCCGAGTTCCTGCAGCAGGAGATCGGTCACCTTCACGAGTCCGAGCTCGGCGACCTCCTGGAATCCCTCGACGACGGGGAGCGCCAGTCGCTCGTCCGGCTGATGGGCGACCAGTTCGACTACACCGCGCTGACCGAGGTCGACGAAGCGATCCGCATGTCGATCGTCGATGCCATGCCGAACGCGCAGATCGCCGAGGCGGTCCGCGAGCTGGATTCCGACGATGCCGTCTACATCCTCGAGGATCTCGACGAGGCGGACCGAAAGGACATTCTCGAGCGGCTGCCGTTCAGGGAGCGCATCCGGCTGCGGCGCTCGCTGGAATATCCCGAGGAATCGGCCGGTCGGCGGATGCAGACCGAGTTCGTCGCGGTCCCACCTTACTGGACCGTCGGCCAGACCATCGACTACATGCGCGAGGACGAGGACCTCCCGGTCTCCTTCGCCCAGATCTTCGTCATCGATCCGGCCTTCAAGCTGCTCGGAGCGGTCGATCTCGACCGCATCCTGCGCGCCAAGCGGCCCGAGAAGATCGAAGACATCATGCACGAGACGCGCCACGCGATCCCGGCCGAGATGGACCAGGAGGAGGCGGCGCAGATCATCGAGCAGTACGACCTGCTGTCCGCCGCCGTCGTCGACGAGAGCGAGCGGCTGGTCGGCGTGCTGACCATCGACGACGTCCTCGACATCCTGCAGCAGGAAGCGGACGAGGACATCAAGCGGCTCGGCGGCGTCGGCGACGAGGAGATTTCCGACACGGTCTTCACCGCCGCGCGCCTGCGGTTCTCGTGGCTCCTGATCAACCTGGTGACGGCGATCCTCGCCTCGCTCGTCATCGGCCTGTTCGACGCGACGATCGAGCAGATGGTGGCGCTCGCCGTGCTGATGCCGATCGTCGCCTCGATGGGCGGCAATGCCGGGACGCAGACGATGACCGTGACGGTGCGGGCGCTCGCGGCGCGCGACATCGACCTCTACAACGCCGGCCGCGTCATCCGGCGCGAGACGCTGGTGGGGCTGCTCAACGGCGTGCTGTTCGCGGTCATCATCGGCCTAGTCGCGGCGTTCTGGTTCGACAATCGCGGTCTCGGCGAGGTGATCGCCATTGCGATGATCGTCAACATGCTGGCGGCGGCACTGGCCGGCATCCTGATCCCGCTGGTCCTCGACCGGTTCGGCATCGATCCGGCCATCGCCTCGGGAACCTTCGTGACCACCGTGACAGATGTCGTCGGATTCTTCTCCTTCCTCGGCCTTGCCGCCCTATGGTTCGGGATCGGCTGATCGGCGCGGTCCGGCGCCGTCCACGCGGCACCGCACGGATTGACTTTTACGTAAGTCTGGCATCATGCAGGCGAGGCACCGCTGTCGGGATCCCGCATCATGCGTGACTACTACACGATCACCGAGCTCACCCGGGAGTTCGACATTTCGACCCGGACGATCCGCTTCTACGAGGACGAGGGCCTGCTCGCGCCGATTCGTCGCGGCCGCACACGGCTGTTCCGTCACTCGGACCGGCAGCTGCTGAAGAACATCCTGCGCGGCAAGCGGCTGGGGTTCTCGATCGCCGAGATCCGCGAGATCATGAACATGTACAAGAGCCCGCCGGGCGAGGCGGCGCAGCTCAGGGCGATCATCCGCCGGGTCGGCGACCGCCGGCAGGAGCTCGAGCAGAAGCGGCGGGACATCGAGGAACTGCTGCGCGAGCTGGATGCCGCGGAAGAGGCGTGCCTCACCCGCATGGCCGAGCTCGGCGTCGGCCAGACGGCACGCGCCGAATAGCCGGACGATGCGCTGCGTCGCCCTTGGCGGCGGTTCGCGTACCGCCTAGCGGGGTCCCATCTCGTCGACCGTGCGGAAGGTGCACTCGTTGATGATGTCGCGGATCCGGGTCATCTGGCTCTCGTCCGTATCGCCCGCCATCAGCGCATCGAAGAGATCCGCCGCCACGATCTCGCGCTGGGCGCAGTCGCAGTAGGCTTGGCAGAAGCGCTGATCCTGCTGGGCGAGGCACGCCCGGCTGCAATCGGCGCGGAACACCGCCTCCCGGTCCGGCGGCGCGATCTGGGCGAAAACGAAGACGATGCCGATCAGTACCGGCTGGTGCACCAGATAGACCATCAGCGAATGGCGCCCGAGCCAACCGAGCGGCCAAAGCGGCCGCAGCGAGGCGTTCCAGCGGCGGAGCGCATCGAACCCGCCGGCACGCTGCGCCAGCCGCGCCACCGCCATGCCGGCGAGCACCGCGCCGAGGAACGGGAAGATCGGCACGAGGTCGTTCGACAGCGGCGGCGACTCGGCCAGACCCGTCCACGCCAGCCAACGCGAGTCGAATGCCGGGCTGGCGAAGAACCAGGGCAGGGCGACCGCTCCGGCCGCGGCCAGGGCAGCGGCGATCCACGGCAGATGCAGGAAGACGAGGCCGATCAGGCTGGCGGCCACGATGTGATGGAGAATGCCGAAGAACACGAAGCTGTTCGGGGTGGCGAACCAGGTCGCGGCGGTGACCGCCGCCGCGGCGGCTGCGACCTGGCCGAGCCGAAGCAGAAACGGCCGCCAGCGTATGCCGTCGCCATGCGCCAGCACGAGGCTCACCCCGACCAGGAATAGGAAGCTCGACGCGATGATTCGGGCAAAGATCCGCCAGCCGCCGACCCCTGTCAGACCCCGGTCGACATAGTTGAAGAATTCGAGGTCCCAGGTGAAATGGTAGACGACCATCGCCAGCAGCGCGATGGCGCGGGCGATGTCGACGATCTCGATTCTTTCGCGCGAGGCGGGGGCGGCTGCGGCGGGCACGCGCGTTCCTTGAAGCTGGACAGCCACGGCGGCTTCCTATGTTGAACGGCAATGCCGCCGTTTCGCGCGGCGGTCCATCCCCGAAGAGGTACGTCATGAAGATCATCGAGGCGCACGGCGCTCGAATTCCGTCGATCGGCCTGGGCACATACACACTCGAAGGCCAGACTTGCGTCGACATGGTGGCGAGGGCGATCGAGGCGGGTTACCGCCACATCGACACGGCGCGCATGTACGGCAACGAGACGGAGGTCGGCGAGGGCATCCGGCGCAGCGGCATCGACCGCAGCGAGCTGTTCGTGACGACCAAGATCTGGTGGACGGACATCACTGAGCCGCTGCTGGTGCCCACGGCCCGCAAGGCGGTGGAGGCGCTCGGCATCGGTCCGGTCGACCTGTTGCTCATCCACTGGCCGAACCACGAAGTCGCCTTGGAGGAGTCGATCGACGCGCTCAACGAGGCGGCCGAGCAGGGACTGACGCGGCATATCGGCGTCGCCAACTTCACCAGCGCCATGGTGGACGAGGCGTCCGCCATGTCCTCGCGGCCGCTGGTCTGCAATCAGGTCGAGTACCATCCCTTCCTCTCGCAAGAGGACGTGCTGGCTGCCTGCCGCCGCAACGAAATGGCGATGATCGCCTATTCGCCCATCGGCCAGGGCGGCGAGGTGCTCGGCCATCCGGTCGTTCGCGAAGCGGCCGAACACCATGGCAAGTCGCCGGCCCAGATCGTGCTGCGCTGGGAGATCGAGCAGGACATGGTCGGCGCCATTCCGCGTACCTCCAATCCCCAGCGGCTTCGGGAGAACCTCGAGATCTTCGATTTCGCGCTTACTGAGGCGGAGCACGCGGCGATCACCGACCTGACGCGGCGGCGAGCCCGCCTGGTGGATCCCTCCTTCGCGCCGCACTGGGATCGCGCCTGAGCCGTCGCGGCCAAGGCGGCTCGAGCAAGGGAGGCTCGCCTGTTCTTCTACATCGCCAAGCTCGCGTGGTTCGTCCTGCAGCCGCTGGTCGCCATCATCCTTCTGGCCGCCCTCGGCTTCCTGGCCCGCCGGCTGCGCTATCGCCGGCTGGGCGGCGTGCTCTACGGGCTCGCCGCCTTCGCCCTCGTCCTGTGCAGCCTGACACCCGCGGGGCTGGTCATGACGGCGGTGCTGGAGGATCGGTTTCCGCGCCCGGCGCTGCCCGACCGGGTCGACGGCATCATCGTCCTCGGCGGCATGTTCGATACCCGCGTCGCCCGCACGCGCGGCGTGCCCGAGCTGAACGAGGCGGCGGACCGCGCGACCACCGCGCGGGCGCTGGCCTTCCGCTATCCGCAGGCGCGAATCCTGTTCAGCGGCGGGGTGGCGGCGGTGCTGGAGGAGGACATTCCGGAGACCGACGTCGCCGAAGCATTCTTCGCCGCGCTAGAGCTCGACCCCGACCGGCTGCTTCTCGACCACCGGGCCCGCGACACGTTCGAGAACGCCGTCTACGCCAGGGAGCTGGCGCAGCCGCAACCGGGCGAGACCTGGCTGCTGATCACCTCGGCCTCGCACATGCCGCGCGCCGTCGGCTGCTTCCGTGTCGCCGGCTTCGACGTCGTTGCCTATCCGGTGGACTACCGCACCCCGAGCGGGCCGGCGCTCTGGCGCCCCTCGACGGCGACGACGCGCAATCTCGAGAAGGTGCACTTCGCCATCAGGGAATATGTCGGCCTCCTGGCCTATTACCTCGCCGGCAGGACCGACGCGCTGTTCCCCGCGCCGCGCTGAGCCGTGTTGCGGCCGTCGGTGCCCGCCGTCAGTCGCGGACCGCGTCGCGGGCCGGCGAACGGTATTGCCGCTGCGCGATGATGACGACCACCAGCACCGTCGAGAGCACCAGCGCGTAAGGGCCGAGGAACCAGCCGAGATAGGCGAGGGCGAAGAAGATGGCGCGAAGGCCGGTATTGAAGTTGCGGCCGGCGATCTGGTTGAGCCGCGAGGCCTTCTGCACCGCCCGTTCGCGCGTTTCGTCATCGACGCTGGAATCGGATGGCATCGGGACCGCCCCGATCAGGATCGAGCAGTAGTTGAACAACCGGTACGCCCAGCCGAACTTGAAGAAGGCGTAGGCAAAGATCAGTACCAGGCCGAGCAGCTTGAGTTCGACCAGCGCCCGGTCGAGGCCGGCATAGAAGGGCAGGTCGGCCGAGATCGTGGCGATCCGCTCAGCCGAGCCGAGCAGCGCGAAGCAGCCGCCGATGGCGAAGATGCAGGCCGAGGCAAAGAAGGCGGTTCCCTGCTGCAGGCCGGCAATGATCGCCGTGTCGATCATCCGCAGCTCCCGCCGCGCCATGATCTCCATCCAGCGCTGGCGCTGGAGGTTCATCGCACTGGAAAGACCCTTCGTGGCCAGCGGCCCGTGGTCGTTGAGCCAGTTGTATCCAAGCCACACGACGAGAAAGATCGCCAGCGCGACAGAGTCGGCCACTTCGATGCTCGGCACCCCCACACCTCCCGTCCCGCGACTCCGCGTCGATCGCACCACGCGGATTCTGCAGATGGTTTCGACCGGAGGTGACAGGCTTCGCGGCGCCGGCGCAAGTCCGGGTCAAGCCGATGCCCTCAAAGTCTCCCCGGGAATCACTCCAGGGTGCCTTGTACGGCGAGGGCTTAACGGATATTTAACGGCTGCGGACCGGGACGGGGGTCATGGCGGATCCGCAGCAATCAATGCAGGACAGTTTCATACATGGATGACAGTGTGCAGAAGTCGTGCTGGGGCGTGACCGTATGGACGGTTGCCGTATTCTCAGCCCTGCTCGTGCTCGGCTTTCTCTTCGCCGGCGCCGAGACGGTGACGATCGCCGCCAGCTGACGCAAGCCGGTTTGCCGGCCGTTCGACGGCAAGTGCGACCGCTCGTTACAGCCTGACGCGCCCGGCACCGCCGCCGCCGCGTCCTGATCGAGCCGCCCGGATCACCGACCGTGACCGGACGCCGATCGATCGAAGGGCATGCGATGCCGCTCCACCTCATCAAGCTTTGCGTCGGCGTCGAGACGGTCGACGAACTCGAGGCGTATGTCGCGGCTCGCCTCGACCATGCCCGTGCGACGGGTGCGCCGGTCGAACAGGTCCACACGACGCGGATGGTCCCGAAGCGCGCGCTCGAGCTCGTCGACGGCGGCTCGCTCTACTGGGTGATCAAGGGGCATGCGCAGGTTCGCCAGCGCCTTCTGGCCGTGCGCCCGTTTGTCGACGAGGCGGGCATCGGCCGCTGCCGTCTGGTGCTGGAACCGGTGTTCACCCGGACCGCGTGGCAGCCCCGCCGGGCTTTCCAGGGTTGGCGCTATCTCACCGCCGAGGATGCGCCGATGGATCTCGGCGGCGGCGACACACTGGACGAGGCACTGCCGCCGGACTTGAGCCGTGAATTGTTCGAGCTCGGGCTTCTCTAGTCTCCGGAGCGCCTGCGCTTAGCGAAAGCGCATCCGAAGAGCCGATGCGCCCGAGATCCCGGACACCCGGATCCGCGTATAGGATATCGGCTGCGACGACCGCCACGCCCGCGCCCCGTGACAGAGCAGCAGCGCGACAAGGTCCTTGGCCTTCAGCCGCGAGCGCCCGTCCCGGACCTCCGCGAGCCGCAGCGCAGCCTGATGCAGCGGATGGGCTCCGCCCTGGTTGAACGCCCGCGGGAACGGCGTCTCCATGATTTCCTGGTCGAGACCATGCTGCTCGATCGACATGCCGGGATCCCTTCAAACGCGATACACTAGGATTGGAGCCGAGCGGGCAGGCGCCCGCGTCGGGCATGTCAGTTGGCGACGGCGTAGCAATTGTACTGGCTGCGCTTCAGCGCCGCACAGGCAGCCCAGGCCTGGTCCTTGTTGGCGAAGCCGGCGAAGCGGGCACGGTGCAGCGTCTGCGAGCCGCTGCCGACAGGCTCGATGAACGGCTCCGCCGAAGCGAGCGGACCGCCGACCTTGCGCTGCGCCTCCGAGAGCATCCTCATCGCGTCGGCGGCGGCGGGCGCTGCGGCAATCTGCACGACCCAGGGCGAACTCGGCCGCGACAGGGCGGACTGAACGGAGCCGGTCGTGTCGGGATCCACACCCGGCACCCCGACGCGCGGCATCGGCACGCCGGTATTCAGGGCAGGGCGCGACACGGCCGGGAACGGGATGTGCGAGGCCGGGCGCTCCTCGACGAGGGCGGCGCGCAGCGCGTCGCGGCCGATGATCGGGCGCGTGTCGACCTGCGGCAGCCGGGCGATCGCCCCCGCTGCGTCCGATCCGTAGGCAAGGGCGATGCGCTCGTTCACATCGATTGAGCCGGACGGCCGGGAGCCGGGGATCGGACCGCTGCTCGGCAGCGCGGCGACGGTCGTGGCTGCGGCGGCGACCGGCAGCGAAATGGCGGGGCGCGAGGCGATCAGCGCGCCGCCGTCGCGGGTGCTCGCCTGCGGCAAATAGCGGTTGAGCAGTTCGACCATGTGGTCGTCGCGTGAACGGCCCGAGCGGCCGCCCATGACGACGGCGACGACGCTCTTGCCGTCGCGCTTGACGGAAGACACGAGGTTGAAGCCTGACGCATTGATGTAGCCGGTCTTGATGCCGTCCGTGCCTTCGACCCGGCCGAGGACGCGATTATGGTTGCCGAGGCGCGTGCCGCGGAAATTGTAGGAGCGGATCGAGAAGTAGCCGTAGTACTCGGGGAAATGCTCGCGCAGCGCGATGCCCAGCGTCGCCATGTCCCGCGCAGTGGTGCGCTGCTCGCTGTTCGGCAGGCCATTGGCGTTCTTGAACGTGGTGCGCGACATGCCGAGCTTGCGGGCGGTGGCCGTCATCTGCTCGGCAAAACGCTCCTCCGACCCGCCGAGGAATTCGGCAATGACCACCGAGGCGTCGTTGGCCGACTTGGTGACCAGGGCGCTGATGCCTTCCTCGACCGTGATCGACGATCCAACCTTCAGGCCCAGCTTCGACGGCGGCCGGGCGGCGGCATATTTCGACACCGGCATCTTGCTCGACTTCGAGACGCGGCCCGACTTCAGCGCGGAGAAGGTCAGGTAGAGCGTCATCATCTTCGTCAGCGACGCCGGGTAGCGGTAGTCGTCGGCCCTGTCCTCGTAGAGGACCTTCCCGTTGTTGGCGTCGATCACGAATCCGGCATAGCGCGAATTGGCGTCGGCCGCCGACACCTGCGTCAGGCACAGCGCGCTGCCGATTGCGGCGAGGCAGAGGCTCTTGCCGAAGGCAGCGGTGACGGCTTTGAGGCGGGGGAGGAATTTGCGCACGCGGCTACTCTCTTGATCTGACCTGCTGCGAATCTGCCGCCAATGTCGGGCACGATGTCGCAGGCACTTCCGATTCCGGCGGGCGCCAACGCCCCCGTTGCAATGCAGATTAGGCCGTTGGGCTTACCAATCGGTTTATGGTTGCCGAACCCTTCCCCCGGACGCGGCAATCACTCCTGCGGCAGAAAGCCGGCATCAATGCGGAGCGGCACGGCCGCTACGGGAATGTTGAAAACCATTGTGCAGTGCAATATACTGGCCTCAGCATGAACGATCCGCTGGCGGCGGGCCCGTCGTCAGCCGAAGACCACTTCCTGTCCGAGGAAACGACGATGACCATCTACGAAGAAGCCACCCGCACCAGCAAGAACGCCCTCGACGGCACCCTGCAGTCCTTCGCCGTGGTGGCAAAGGGCCTGCAGCAGATCGCCAGCGAGACCTCCGAATTCGGCAAGCGCTCCTATGAGCATCAGATGACGATGCTCGAGCAGCTCCTGCAGGCCCGCTCGGTGGACAAGAGCCTCGAGCTGCAGAACGATTTCGCCAAGTCGATCTACCAGAGCTGGGTATCGCAGGCGACGAAGCTGAGCGAGATCTACGCCGACATGGCTCGCGAAGCCTACAAGCCGCTGGAACAGGCGGCGCTCGGTACCTATGGCCGCGGCGTCGAATACACGCGCGAAACCTCGCAGGCGACGGTCAAGGCGGCCAAGGCGGCCGTCGACAAGCCAGCGGCGGCCTGACGCCCGGGGCTTGCGCAACCCCCCGATTTCCGTTCGCGGAACAACGTGAGGGCTCGGCATCTGCCGGGCCCTTTTTTCGTTCGGCCAGCCATCCGGAAGGCGTCCGCGGATTTCACGATGCCGGGAGCGCAGGAGAATGCTTTGCCGCACGCCCGAAGCGTCTTAAAATCCGCCGCACGGCACATACATACGGTGCGATGAGAATGGTGGCTGAATTGACCGACGAGAAGCGCACGACCGACGGCGGATACGCCCCGGGGCGCGGGCAGGCGGGGAAGGACGATGGCGGCGCCGGCGACACCGATCGCGGCACGTCCGTCATTACCCGCACGAAGCCGAAGACGAAGCGGCCGAGCCTTTACAGAGTGCTCCTTCTGAACGACGATTACACGCCCATGGAGTTCGTGATCCACGTGCTCCAGCGGTTCTTCCAGAAGGATGCCGAGGCGGCCACCAGGATCATGTTGCATGTGCACAACCACGGCGTTGGCGAATGCGGGGTCTACACCTACGAGGTAGCGGAGACGAAAGTCACGCAGGTCATGGATTTCGCACGCCAGCACCAACATCCGCTGCAATGCGTGATGGAAAAGAATTGAGGTGAAGCTTGCCGACATTTTCGCAAAGCCTTGAGAAGTCGCTGCATCAGGCACTGACGCTCGCCAACGAGCGGCGTCAGGAATTCGCGACGCTCGAGCACCTGCTGCTGGCGCTGCTCGAGGACAAGGACGCGGCGGCAGTCATGCGGGGCTGCAGCGTGGACCTCGACCTGCTCCGGAAGAACCTGATTTCCTACATCGACACCGAACTCACCAACCTCGTCACCGGGCATGACGAGGATTCCAAGCCGACGGCAGGCTTCCATCGCGTCATCCAACGTGCTGTGATCCATGTGCAGTCTTCCGGTCGCGACGAAGTGACCGGCGCCAACGTGCTCGTCGCCATCTTCGCCGAACGCGAAAGCCATGCAGCCTATTTCCTGCAGGAGCAGGAAATGACCCGCTACGATGCAGTGAACTTCATCTCGCATGGGATTTCCAAGCGTCCGGGCGCATCAGAAAGCCGGCCGCTCAGAGGCGCCGAGGACGACCAATCGACCGTGGGGCAGGATGACGACGGCAAGCGCAAGACGGCTCAGGACGCCCTGACCGCCTATTGCATCAACCTCAACGAGAAGGCGCGGAACGGCAAGATCGACCCGCTGATCGGGCGGGCGGAAGAGATCAACCGGACCATCCAGGTCCTGTGCCGCCGCTCGAAGAACAACCCGCTCTATGTCGGCGATCCGGGCGTCGGCAAGACGGCGATCGCCGAGGGCCTCGCCAAGCGCGTCGTCGAAGGCGACGTGCCGGACGTGCTCGCCGACGCGACGATTTTCTCGCTCGACATGGGCACGCTGCTCGCTGGCACGCGCTATCGCGGCGACTTCGAGGAGCGCCTGAAGCAGGTGGTGAAGGAACTCGAGGAGTATCCCGGTGCCGTCCTGTTCATCGACGAGATCCACACGGTGATCGGCGCCGGCGCGACGTCGGGCGGGGCGATGGACGCCTCGAACCTGCTCAAGCCGGCTCTGTCCTCGGGCGCGATCCGCTGCATCGGCTCGACCACCTACAAGGAGTATCGCCAGTTCTTCGAGAAGGACCGGGCGCTGGTCCGGCGCTTCCAGAAGATCGACGTAAAGGAGCCCTCGATCGAGGACGCCGTGTCGATCCTGCGGGGCCTCAAGCCTTATTTCGAGGACTTCCACCGCGTGAAGTTCACCAGCGAGGCGATCCGGTCGGCGGTCGAGCTCTCGGCCCGCTACATCAACGACCGCAAGCTGCCGGACAAGGCGATCGACGTGATCGACGAGACCGGCGCGTCGCAGATGCTGCTGCCGGAGGCCAAGCGGAAGAAGCAGATCGGCGTCAAGGAGATCGAGGCGACCGTCGCCACCATGGCGCGGATCCCGCCGAAGGCGGTATCCAAGGACGACGAGGAAGTGCTCGCCCATCTCGACGAGCAGCTGAAGCGCGTCGTCTACGGTCAGGACGCGGCGATCGAGAATCTCGCCTCGGCGATCAAGCTCGCCCGCGCTGGACTGCGCGAGCCGGACAAGCCGATCGGCTCCTACCTGTTCTCCGGCCCGACCGGCGTCGGCAAGACCGAGGTGGCGCGCCAGCTGGCGTCGTCGCTGGGCGTCGAGCTGCTGCGCTTCGACATGTCGGAGTACATGGAGCGGCACACCGTCTCGCGGCTGATCGGCGCGCCTCCCGGCTATGTCGGCTTCGACCAGGGCGGCCTGCTGACCGACGGCGTCGACCAGCATCCGCATTGCGTGCTGCTGCTCGACGAGATCGAGAAGGCGCATCCGGACCTGTTCAACATCCTGTTGCAGGTCATGGATCACGGCAAGCTGACCGATCACAACGGCAAGCAGATCGACTTCCGGAACGTCATCCTGATCATGACGACGAATGCCGGCGCGTCGGAGATGGCCAAGGCCAATATCGGCTTCGGGCATTCGCGCCGGAGCGGGGCCGACGAGGAGGCGATCAATCGCCTGTTCACGCCAGAGTTCCGCAATCGGCTCGACGCGGTGATCCCGTTCGGATCGCTGCCGACCCCGGTCATCCACCAGGTGGTGGAGAAGTTCGTCATGCAGCTCGAGGCGCAGCTGTCGGAACGCGGCGTGACCTTCGAACTGACGCCGGATGCCGTCTCCTGGCTGGCGGAGAAGGGCTACGACGAGAACATGGGGGCCCGTCCGCTCGGCCGGACCATCCAGGAGTACATCAAGAAGCCGCTGGCGGACGAAGTGCTGTTCGGCAAGCTGAAGCGCGGCGGCACGGTGAAGGTCACCGTGGCGACGGCCGACGACGGCACCAGGACGCTGGCCCTCGAGGCGATCGCCGACGAAGTGCCGGCAAAGCCGAAAAAGGCCGAGTCCCGCCGCCGCAGCAAGGTCGCGGCGGACGGCGCGGAGATCGACGAGCCGGAGGATGACGAAGGCCTCGATCCCGACGAGGACGAGGCGGACAACGCGGTTCAGGGCGCAGCCGCTCCCACCCGCGCCGGGCCGACCAAGCGTCCGGCAACCGTCCCGAAAGTTCCGCGCAAGCCGAACTGATCCAGAAAGGGCCGCCCTCAGGGGCGGCCCTTTCAGCATGACGGTTAGCTTGCCGGAGCCAGACTTGGACAATCTCGATCCGGCCGAAGCTCGCGGCTCGGCCTACTGGGTGCTGCAGGGCGTCAAGGGCATCGCCAGCGCGCCGGCACTGATCCTCATCACCGCCTTCATCGGCTTTGCCGGTGTCTCCCGCGAGGCGGGCCTGACCTGGGTCGAGGCGTCCTTCATGACCGCCGTGGTCTGGGCGCTGCCGGCCAACATCATCCTCGTCGGCGCGATCACCGCCGGAACCTCACTGCCTGCGGCGGCGCTTGCCGTCGGGCTGTCGTCGATCCGGATGATGCCGATGGTCGTGGCGCTGATGCCGGAGATCGCCGGATCCCGGACGCGCCGCTCGACCCTCCTGATCCTCTCCCATTTCGTCGCTATCACCGGCTGGGTCTTCGCCATGGAGCGCGCCCGGAACGTGCCGCGCGACCAGCGGACGGCATTCTTCGGCGGCTTCGCCGTGACGCTGACCACGATCAACACGATCATCGTCGCCGTCGCCTTCAACCTGATGGGACAGCTGCCGGCGCTGGTGACGGGCGCCCTGGCGTTCCTCACGCCGGTGTATTTCCTCGTCTCGCTCTACGGGTCCGCCCGCGACCTGTCGGGGCGCCTCGCCCTGTTCGCCGGCATGGCGGCGCTGCCGCCGGCGCATTATCTCTGGCCACAGTTCGAGCTGCTGGCGGCGGGTATCGTCGGCGGCGTGGGCGCCTACTGGGGCGGCCGCTGGCTCGACGGACGGCGACGCCGGTGACCGGGATCGATCTCAGCTTCGACGCCCCCTTGGGCGACTGGTGGCCGTTCGTGTTCATCCTGCTCGCCGGGTGGCTGCCGACGGATCTGTGGCGTTATCTCGGGGTCCTGACCGCCGGCCGGCTGGACGAGAATTCGCGCCTTGCCATCCTGACCCGGGCCGTCGCGACGTCGATGGTGGCGGCGGTGATCGCCCAGCTCGTGCTGTTTCCGGCCGGCTCGCTCGCGGCGATTCCGACCGCCGCCCGTGTCGGGGCGGTCGGTGCCGGATTCGTCGCCTATCTCTGGCTGGGCCGCCGGGTGATCGCCGCGATCATCGTCGCCGAAGCGGTACTGCTCGGCGCGGCCGTCCTGCTCTGAACGACGGGGGCCAGCCTGCCGACGGCTGCAGTTCCTCGGTTCAGCCGAGCGCGGCGCGGATCTGCTCGGCCTGGGCCTCCAGCTCCGCCGGTGTCACGCTGCCGCCGGCGTGGCGTGTCAGTGGCACGCCGGCATAGACCGGTACGACATGGAAATGCAGGTGGAACACCGTCTGGCCTGCCGGCTCCTCGTTGAACTGCCCGACCTGCACGCCGTCCGCCGCGAAGGCTTTCCGCACGGCACGGGCGAGGCGGGCAACGATCGGCATGACGGCGGCCAGCGTCGCGTCGTCGGCGTCGAGCAGGTTGCGGGACGGGGCCCTCGGGATGACCAGGCAATGGCCCTTCGATTGCGGCATGATGTCCATGATCGCGATCGCCGTATCGTCCTCGTAGAGCTTGAGGCTCGGGATCTCGCCGCGCAGAATCTTCGCGAAGATGTTGCCGTCGTCGTAGCTGGTCATGGATGGCTCGGCCCTGGTGGATGGTCGGGCGTAGGGTAGGGGCCCTCGGCCGCTTGTCCAAGCCGGACCGGCAAGTTTACGAGGCTCCGCCGTCGCCCTTCTTGTAGGGCGTGTGCTCGCTGAGGACTTCCGACACCCGCGCCACCTCCTCGCGCTCGCTGTCGAGATAATCCTCGACGGCCCGGCGCAGGCCCGGATGGCCGATCCAGTGCGCGGAGTGCGTGGTCACCGGCTCGTAGCCGCGGGCCAGCTTGTGCTGCCCCTGCGCGCCTGCCTCGACCACCGCCAGCTTGTGGGCGATCGCGTAGTCGATCGCCTGGTGATAGCAGACCTCGAAATGCAGGAACGGGTGGTCCTCGATGCAGCCCCAGTTGCGACCGAACACCGTGTCGGCCCCGATGAAGTTGAGCGCGCCGGCGATGTAGCGGCCGTTGCGGCGCGCCATGACCAGCAGCGTCTGGCCCGCCATCCGCTCGCCGACGAGGCTGAAGAAACGGCGGTTGAGATAGGGGCGGCCCCATTTGCGGCTGCCGGTGTCCATGTAGAAGGCGAAGAACGCGTCCCACGCGGCCTCGGTCAGATCACTGCCGGTCAGCCAGACGATCTCGATATCGTTCTCGAGAGCCTCGCGCCGTTCGCGCCGCAATGTCTTGCGCTTGCGCGAAGCCAGCGTGTCGAGGAAGGCCTCGTAATTGTCGTAGCCGCGATTGTGGAAATGGAACTGCTGGTCCGTCCGATGCAGCCAGCCGGATCCCTCCAGCACCGAAAGATCCCTGTCGATCAGGAAGGTGGCGTGGACGGACGAAACGCCCGTCCGCTCCGCGTAGGTCTTGGCGGACTCCGCCAGGGCCTGCCGCCGGATATCGGCGCCGGGCGCATGCCCGACCAGCAGCCGCGGCCCCGAGGCCGGGGTGAAGGGGACGGCCATCTGCAGCTTGGGATAATAGCGTCCGCCGGCGCGCTGGAAGGCGTCGGCCCAGCCCTGGTCGAAGACGTATTCGCCCTGGCTGTGGCTCTTGAGGTAGGCGGGCGCCGCGGCGATCGCCCGCCCGGACCCGTCCTCGAGGATCAGATGCTGCGGCAGCCATCCGGCCCGCTCGCCGACACAGCCGCTGTCTTCGAGTGCGCTGAGAAAGGCGTGGGACACGAACGGGTTCGGGGCGGCGGCCGCCGCCGCCGTCTCATCGTCCGACGCCGCCTGGGCACCGGCCAGTTCGTCCCACGTCGATTGGTCGATCGACGTGACGCTGTCGACGACCCGGACCACGAAGGTCCGCTCCCTGTCCTCGCTTGTGGTCTTTGCCGTTCCGCTCATGCAGGCAGACTTATGCCGTACGCGCCGCAGCGCAAGCCGTCAGTGCTGCGGTGCGAAGCCCTCGAAGGTGATCTGGTCGGCGTGGCGGGCGCTGTGCGCGGCATCGTCGGGGGTCCGCACCGTCCAGCTGATCACCGGCGCGCCCTGTCCATGGCGCACCCACTGGACGAAGCCGTTGGGCAGGTGGTGGACATTGTAGGACACGAAGTCGCAGCCGCGGGCGAAGATCTCCCGGTGGCGTGCCAGGACGTCCGGCTCGGTCCCCTCCGCCGTCAGCCCCACCGGATGCGGCAGCGCGGCTTGCAGCAGCTGGTCGATGAGCCAGGGCGAAAAGGACATCAGCGCCAGTTCGCCGCCATAGCCCGCCAGCGCCGCGCCGAGGCGATCGACATAGCCGGCATCGGCCTGCGGGGAGAGGCCCTTCAGCTCCATCACCACCGGTACCGCGCCGTCCACCAGAGAGAGAAAATCCGCGACGGTGGGGATCACGGCCGCGGCCGCGGTCAGCGCAATGCCGCTCAGCGTGTCATCCGCCGTTTCGCGAAACGCGCCGGTCCGGCCGGTGAGCCGGTCCAACGCGTCGTCGTGGAAGATGTAGGGCGTGCCATCGGCCGAAAGCTGCACGTCGCATTCGATGGCGTAGCCCGCGGCGATGGCGGCCCGGGCGGCCGGGATCGAGTTCTCCGCCACGGAACGGTTGCCGTCGTGCAGGCCGCGATGCGCGATCGGTCGCCGGACGAGCCAGTCCAGACCCATCCCCGGCATCAGGCGAGCTCGAACAGGGCTTCGATCTCGACGGCCGCGTCCAGCGGCAGGGCCGGAACGCCGACGGCCGAGCGAGCATGTCGGCCGGCATCGCCGAGGATCTCGACCAGGAAGTCGGAGGCGCCGTTGGCGACCTTGTGCTGCTCGACGAACTCGGGCGCGCTCGCCACGAAGACGGTCAGCTTGAGGAGGCGCGACAGCCGCGTCCAGTCGCCGTCGACCGCAGCCTTCGCCTGGGCGAGCACGTTGACGGCGCAGAGCCGGGCGGCGCGCTGGCCGTCCTCCAGGCTGACACCGCCGCCGAGCTTGCCGGTGACGGCGATCTTGCCGGCCTCGATCGGCAGCTGGCCGGAGGTCTGCAGCAGCTTGCCCGTCACCACGAAGGAAACGTAGTTGGCCGCCGGGGCGGCGGCCACAGGCAGGTCGATGCCTGCCGCTTTGAGGCGCGATTCGATCGTGTCGGACATCATGTTGTCTTCCTTTGCCGTGACGGATACCAGCGTCCGGTCCCGAGGCGCCTTGTCGGCCTGCGGTTCCGAACCCCGGAATTCCGTCGAGCGGTAGCCCATCCGCCGTTGCAGCGAAAGATCGAGCCGACATGCGAGCCACCTCCATCGCGTTCCTGCTGCTCGGTGCCGGCGCGGCGCCCGCAGCGGCGGCCGACCTGGCGCTTCACCGGGCTTCCTACGATCTCTCTCTATCGGACGATTCCAGCGACATGGTCGGGGCGGAAGGGCGGATCGCGGTGGCGATCTCCGGCGACTGCGACGCCTATGACCTCGACTACCGCTTCGTTGCGCGCTTCCAGCAGGAGCAGGAGCTGATCGTCACCGACCAGCAGACGGAATCGCGGGAGTCGCGGGACGGCTCTTGGTTCGAGTTCAAGACCCGGACCTTCGTCGATTCCAGCCCGCAGGACACGGTGAGCGGCACCGCCGCCACCGACGGCGGGCGCACCGTGGTCACCTTCACCGAACCGGGGGTCCGCAGCGTCGACATCCCGCGCGCGCTGTTCCCGATGCAGCACACGCGCTCGCTGATCGAGAAGGCCGAGGCCGGCGAACGGATCGTCGAGACGGCGCTCTATGACGGCGACGACGATCCGCAGAAGGAGCTGACCAGCACGGCGATCATCGGCCCCGCCGGATCGGACAACACGCTAAGGCCGGACGCGCCGCGTCCCGAAGCCCCGTCTGCCGGCGGGCAGGACGCCGGCGCGGAAAAGGCGGCGGACCCATCCGACCAGCTCGCCGGCCTGCGCTCCTGGCGCATCAGCGAATCCTTCTACAATTCCGACAGCGATGGCGACGGCATGCCGGTCTTCGAGACCGCCTATACGCTCTATGAGAACGGCGTCTCGGACGATCTGGTGCTGCGCTTCGACGGCTATGCGCTGACCGGCGGCCTCGCGAGCCTCGATCTGCTGGGCAATCCCGACTGTCCCTGAGGCTTGCGGACGACCGCGCGCCGCCCGCGAAGCCCGCGACGGTAGCCCCCAAAGCTTGCGCTTCTCCCGCTTTTGCGTTATTCGCGCGTCCATTCCACACACGGAAGTCGGGTTTCGACGGTTGGGCTCCAGCTCGGTCGACGCGATCCACCGGTGGCGGCCAAAGGGCCGCTTCGTTCCGTGGAGGCTCAACCGGAAAAGGAAACATCCGATGGCTCTGCCAGACTACTCCATGCGCCAGCTGCTCGAAGCGGGCGTCCATTTCGGCCACCAGACGCATCGCTGGAACCCGAAGATGGCGCCCTATATCTTCGGCGCCCGCAACAACATCCACATCCTCGACCTCGGCCAGACGGTGCCGCTGCTGCACCGCGCGCTCCAGGCCGTCTCCGACACGGTCGCCCGCGGCGGCCGCGTGCTGTTCGTCGGCACCAAGCGCCAGGCGTCCGACATCGTCGCCGACGCCGCACAGCGCTCGGCCCAGTACTACGTCAACGCCCGCTGGCTCGGCGGCATGCTGACCAACTGGAAGACCATTTCCAACTCGATCCAGCGGCTGCGCAAGCTCGACGAGATGCTCGCCGGCGGCGAGGCCCGCGCCTTCACCAAGAAGGAGCGCCTGACGCTGCAGCGCGAGCGCGACAAGCTCGACCGGGCGCTCGGCGGCATCAAGGACATGGGCGGCGTGCCGGACATGATCTTCATCATCGACACCAACAAGGAGTCGATCGCGATCGAGGAAGCCAAGCGGCTGCACATCCCGATCGTCGCCGTCGTCGATTCCAACTGCGATCCGCTGCCGATCGACTACCCGATCCCGGGCAATGACGACGCCGCCCGCGCGATCACGCTCTACTGCGACCTGATCGCCCGTGCCGCCGTCGACGGCATCGCTCGCCAGCAGGGCGACACCGGCGTCGATCTCGGCGCTCTTGAGGACGCTCCGGTCGAGGAGGATCTCCCGGCCGAGGAGGCGCCCGCCGAGGAAGCCACCGCCGAAGTCGCCGCGCCGGAAGGCGAGGCCGCGCCGGCCGAGGCGACTGCCGAAACCACCGCCTGATCCGGCGGGGCGGGAGCCGGTACGACCGGCACCCGCCCGCCTCAAGATCGATCTGCTGCGTCGCGTAATGACGGCGTCACAATTCTGGCGCACCCGTTCGGACCGGACCGGTGCGCCCAATGATTTCTGAAGAGGCAAACATGGCGATCACCGCTGCGATGGTAAAAGAACTGCGCGAGATGACCGGCGCAGGCATGATGGACTGCAAGACCGCTCTCGCCGAGACCGGTGGCGACATGGAAGCGGCGGTCGACTGGCTGCGCACCAAGGGCATCGCCAAGGCCGACAAGAAGTCCGGCCGCACCGCTGCCGAGGGCTTGGTCGGCGCGGCGTCCGACGGCACCCGCGCGGTCGTCGTCGAGGTCAATTCCGAGACCGACTTCGTCGCCCGCAACGATGCGTTCCAGACGCTGGTCCGCAATGTCGCCGCGGTCGCGCTGACCACCGACGGCTCGGTCGAGGCGGTTGGCGCCGCGACCTATCCGGGCGCCTCCAAGTCGGTCACCGACACGATCCGCGACACGATCGCGACCATCGGCGAGAACATGAGCCTGCGCCGTTCGGCCATGCTGTCGGTCGGTGACGGTGTCGTTGCGTCCTACATCCACAACCAGGTCGCCGACGGCCTCGGCAAGCTGGGCGTGCTGGTCGCGATCGAGTCGACCGGCGACAAGGCGGCGCTCACGCAGTTCGGCCGCCAGGTCGCGATGCATGTCGCGGCGACCAATCCGCTGGCGCTGACCGCCGACGAGATCGACGCCGCCACGGTCGAGCGGGAGAAGGCGATCTTCGTCGACCAGGCCCGCCAGTCGGGCAAGCCGGACAACATCATCGAGAAGATGGTCGAGGGCCGGCTGCGCAAGTTCTACGAGGAAGTCGTGCTGCTGAAGCAGGGCTTCGTGATCAATCCCGACCTGACGGTCGAGAAGGCGCTGGCCGAGGCCGAGGCCTCGTTCGGGGCGCCGGCCAAGATCACCGGTTTCGTTCGCTTCGCCCTCGGCGAGGGGATCGAGAAGGAAGAAGGCGACTTCGCCGCCGAGGTCGCCGCGGCCGCCGGCAAGAAGTAATCCCGCGTTTCGACCGGCGAGAGGGCGTCCGCTTCACAAGCGGGCGCCCTTATTGTATCGCAGGCCAACTAAGCGGGGGCGAGACGGGCCGCCCATGCGCCGCATCGGCTCGCCGCAGAAACCTCCCGCCCGTCTCCATCCGGCATACCTCAGGCGCCGATCGGCCGCCCGCAGGGAATTGCGGACGCAAGCAAGGTGAATGATGACGTCCGAAATCCGCTACCGCCGCGTACTTCTGAAGGTGTCCGGCGAGGCGCTGATGGGCGACCAGGGTTTCGGCATCGACGTCGCCGTCGCCGACCGGATTGCTTCCGACATCGCCGACGCGCGGCGGCTGGGCGTTGAGATCTCCGTGGTCGTCGGGGGCGGCAACATCTTCCGCGGCGTCGCGGTGGCGTCGAAGGGCGGCGACCGGGTGACCGGCGACCACATGGGCATGCTGGGGACCGTCATCAACGCGCTGGCGCTGCGCACCTCCCTGACCAAGCTGGGCATCGACACGATCGTGCTTTCCGCGATCGCCATGCCGGAGATCTGCGAAAGCTTCTCGCAACGGACGGCGCTGGCGCACCAGGCGGCCGGGCGCGTGGTGATCTTTGCCGGCGGTACCGGCAACCCCTTCTTCACCACCGATTCCGCCGGCGCGCTGCGAGCGGCGGAGATGGGCGCTGCCGCCTTGTTCAAGGGCACCCAGGTCGACGGCATCTATTCCGACGACCCCAAGCACAATCCCGACGCCGTCCGCTTCGATAGGCTGACCCATGACGAGGTGCTCGGCCGCGGGCTCGCCGTCATGGACATTGCCGCCGTGGCATTGGCGCGTGAGAACCATATCCCCATCGTGGTGTTCTCCATCCACGAGAAGGGTGAATTCGCCAAGATACTGTCTGGCGGAGGTCGGGCGACGATCGTCTCTGACTGACCGCCTGCGTCCGTACTGCCGAAAGAGGAACCGATGGCCGAACTTGACCTGAACGAACTCAAGCGCCGCATGGACGGCGCGATCTCCAGCCTCAAAAGCGATCTGGCGGGCCTGCGGACGGGACGCGCCTCGCCGAACCTGCTGGATCCGATCACCGTCGAGGCATACGGGAACCAGATGCCCCTCAACCAGGTCGCCAACGTCACGGCGCCCGAGGCGCGGATGGTCGCCGTCACGGTCTGGGACAAGCAGATGGTCGGCAAGGTGGAGCGGGCGATCCGCGAGAGCAGCCTCGGTCTCAATCCGATCACCGACGGCACGACGCTGCGCATCCCGCTGCCCGAGCTCAACGAGCAGCGCCGCAAGGAGCTGGTCAAGGTGGCCCACCAGTATGGCGAGGGTGCCAAGATCGCCGCCCGCCATGTCCGGCGGGACGGCATGGACACGCTGAAGAAGCTGGAGAAGGACGGGGAAATTGGGCAGGACGAGAGCCGCCAGACCTCCGATCGGGTCCAGAAGATGACCGACGACACCATTGCCGAGATCGAGAAGATGCTATCGGTCAAGGAAGCCGAAATCATGCAGGTCTAGCATCGCTGCAAAATCGGGCCTGCGGGAAACCGCGAATCTCGGAAAAGGGTGGATCACGGTGCGGCATCCCCAACACGTCGCCATCATCATGGACGGCAACGGACGCTGGGCCCATGCGCGGGGCCTGCCCCGCAGCATCGGGCACCGGCGCGGCGTCGAGGCGGTCCGGCAGGCGGTCCGTACCGCCGGCGAACTCGGCATCGACTACCTGACGCTGTTTGCCTTCTCCTCGGAGAACTGGCGACGTCCGCAGGAGGAGGTCGAGGAGCTGATGGGGCTGCTCAAGCACTTCATCCGCCGCGATCTCGCCGACCTGCACAAGGAAGGCGTTCGGGTTCGCGTCATCGGCGCCCGGGACAATCTTTCCGCCGATATCCGCTCGCTGCTTGAGGAAGCGGAGAACCTGACGCGCGCCAACGAGCGGCAGACGCTGGTGGTGGCGTTCAACTACGGCGCCCGGGACGAGGTCGCCCGCGCGGTGCGGCGCGTGGCCGCGAAATTCGCCGCCGGCGAAGTGACGCTCGAGGCGCTGACGGCCGATTATCTCGACAGCCACCTGGATACGGCCGGAATCCCCGACCCCGATCTCATCATCCGCACCAGCGGCGAATTGCGGCTGTCGAACTTCCTCCTGTGGCAGGCAGCCTACTCGGAGTTCGTCTTCCTCCCATGCCTCTGGCCGGATTTCGACCGCAAGGCCTTCGAGGAGGCGATCGCCCAATACGCCAGCCGCGAACGGCGCTATGGCGGATTGTCGCGCGAAATAGCATCCTGAGCCGATGGGTCTTGGTCTCCGACGGCTTCTCGCAGCACCGACATGGACGGATCTCCGCTCGCGGCTGATATCGGCCGTCATTCTCGGCCTGCTGGTCCTTGCCCTGACCATCCTCGGAGGCTGGCCCTTCCGGCTGCTCTGCGTCGCGACGGGCATCATCGTCTTTGAGGAATGGTCGCGGATGACGCGCGCGAAGCGTGCGGGGCCGATCTTCCGCTTCGCCCGGCACACACTCTATCTCGCGCTGGTCGCCTTCATCCTCGGCTTCGACCTCGCGGCGATCGGCATCGTCCTCGGCGGCGCGGCGTTCATCGCCTTCGTCGACCGCGGGGAGCGCAAGGCGGACTGGGTGCTGGGCGGGCTGTTCTACGCGGCGATCGCCTCGCTGCCGCCGGGGATGCTCCGCGGTGACGACGCCGCGGGACTCGCCGCGCTCGGGCTGATCATCGCGGTCGTCTGGCCGACCGACATCTTCGCCTATTTCACCGGCCGCAGCATCGGCGGGCCGAAGCTGATGCCGCGCGTCTCGCCGAAGAAGACCATCTCGGGCGCTGTCGGCGGCCTCGTCGCCGGCGTCGTCTTCGCGGTTCTCTTCGCCGAATGGGTGGCGGATTCGGCCGGGCTCTTCATCGTCGTGCTGGCCGCGCTCCTGTCGGTGTTCGGACAGGCCGGTGACCTCTACGAGTCCTGGATCAAGCGGCGCTTCGGCGTGAAGGATTCGGGCCGGCTGATTCCCGGCCACGGCGGATTGATGGACCGGATCGACGGACTGATCATCGCGACGGCCGTGGCCTGGCTGGTCGGCCTCGCCCTGGCGGGATTCGACCACCCCGCCCACGGCATCTTTCCCATCTGACACTGCGCACGGGTCGCAGCCGCGCGTCATCATTGCGACGCGATCATGAAATGCTATGACTGCGGCTTAGCGGGCCGGATGATGCGCCGCGGCGAACGAGCAGCAGGTGACGAAAATGGACATCGGTGCGGGCCTATCCAGTCTCTGGAGCGGGGGCCTCATCTACATCATCCCGTTCCTGTTCGTTCTGACGACAATCGTGTTCTTCCACGAGCTCGGCCACTACCTCGTCGCCCGCTGGTCGGGGATCAAGGCGCTGGTATTCTCGATCGGATTCGGGCCGGAACTCGTCGGCTACAACGACCGCCACGGCACCCGCTGGCGCCTCGCCGCCATCCCGCTGGGCGGCTACGTCAAGTTTCTGGGTGACGAGAACGCGGCTTCGGTGCCGGACCATGCCGCCGTGGCGCGCATGGACCCCGCCGACCGGGCCGGTGCGTTTCCGACCGCCAGCGTCGGCCGCCGCGCCGCCACCGTCGCGGCCGGGCCGATCGCGAACTTCATCCTGGCGATCGTGATCTTCGCCGGCGTCGCCTTCGTCGAGGGGCGCGTGGTCGGCGATCCTGTCGTCTCCGACGTCCGCGCCGGCTCACCGGCGGCGGAGGCCGGCTTCAAGCCCGGCGACCTCGTGGTCTCGGCCGACGGACGGCCGATCGCCTACTTCTCCGATCTTCAGCGCTACGTCTCGGCGCGGCCCGACACGCCGATCACGATGATCGTCGAGCGCGGCGGCCAGCCTGTCGAACTCACCGTCACGCCGCGCGTCGAGACCCAGACCGACGGGTTCGGCAACAGCTACGACGTCCCGGTCATCGGCCTTGTCGCGACCAATGACGGCTCGTCCTTCCGGGTCGAGGAGATGTCGGCGCTCGAATCGCTGGGCTACGGCTTCTCCCAGACCTGGTACGTCACCGAACGGACCGTGGATTTTCTCGGCCAGATCGTCACCGGGCGGCAGAGCGCCGACCAGATCGGCGGCCCGATCCGCATCGCGCAGGTTTCGGGTCAGGTCTCCACGATCGGCTTTTCGGCGCTCCTCAATCTCGCGGCGCTGCTGTCGGTCTCGATCGGGCTGTTGAATCTATTGCCGATTCCGATGCTGGATGGCGGACACCTGATGTTCTACGCCTACGAGGCGGTGCGCGGCCGTCCGCTCAGCGAGCGCATTCAGGAGATCGGCTTCCGAATTGGTCTCGCCCTCGTGATGCTGCTTATGGTATTCGCCTTCTGGAACGATATTTCGGGCCTCGTCTGAACGAGGCTCGACCGGGTCGGGGGACTTGGGGGACTTGCGAAAAATTAACCATGGCAATGAAGCCCGTGGCTCTGTTGCAACGGCTTTTCCAATTCCTCAACGGAGTCGGTCCAGTTTGCTTGAACGGACCCGGGAAGCCGGTAAAAGACATCGACGAGTCCGTCGGCCAGAAGGCTGCGACTTGGAAATAAAAAGGTGGTTGAGCCTATGATGGCTAGAACGAAAATTCTGCGCGCTGCTTCGGCGATCGCGCTTTCTTCGACCGTTCTCGCTGCAACGACTCTCGGTGCTCAGCTTTCCGTGGTTGGTGTTGCGCAGGCTGCCGTGGTCAATCGGATCGAGGTGAGGGGCAATCAGCGGGTCGACGCGGATACCGTTCGCGGGTTCATGCAGATAACGCCGGGACAGAACGTCAGCGAGGCCGACCAGGACGCGGCCGTCCGGCGCCTCTTCTCCACCGGCCTCTTCTCCGACGTGCGCATCAGCCAGTCGGGCGGTACCCTGGTGGTCCAGGTCGACGAGAACCAGATCGTCAACCAGGTGCTCTTCCAGGGCAACTCCAAGATCAAGGACGAGCAGCTCATCGCCGCCGTCCAGACGTCGCCGCGCGGCGCCTATTCGTCGGCGACCACCGAGGCCGACGTCCAGGCCATCCGCGATGCCTATACGGCGATCGGCCGCAGTGATGCCGTCGTCAGCGTCAACACGCAGACGATCGGCCAGAACCGCGTCAACGTCATCTTCAACATCCAGGAAGGCGACCGCACCAAGATCGCCTCGATAAGCTTCGTCGGCAACAGCGCCTTCAGTGACGCGCGCCTGAAGCAGGTGATCGCGCTGCGCGAATCCGGCATTCTCAGCTTCATCCAGCGCAACGACATCTATGCCGAAGACCGGCTGCGCACGGACGAGGAAGCGCTGCGTCGCTTCTATTACAATCGCGGCTTCGCCGATTTCCGCATCGTGTCCTCGGTCGCCGAGCTCGACCCGGCGCAGAATGCCTACTTCATCACGGTGACGGTGGACGAGGGCGAGCGCTACACCTTCGGCGACGTCGCCATCGACAGCAGCGTGCCGGGCATTGACACCCAGTCGCTCTACAGCGAGCTGGAGACGGAGCCGGGCGAGGTCTACAGCGCGAAGAAGGTCGAGGACACGCTCGTCAACCTGACCAACCGCGTGGCCAATGCCGGCTTTGCCTTCGCCCAGGTCACGCCGCGCGGCGACCGCGACTTCACCAACCGCACGATCGCCATCGACTACGTCATCGACCAGGGGCCCCGCGCCTATGTCGAGCGCATCGAGATCCGCGGCAACACCAAGACGCGCGACTACGTCATCCGGCGCGAGTTCGACGTCTCGGAAGGCGACGCCTTCAACCAGGTGCTGGTGCAGCGCGCCAAGCAGCGCCTCGAGGACCTGCAGTTCTTCGAGACCGTCTCGATCTCGACCGCGCCGGGTGCCGAGCCCGACCGGGTGATCGTCATCGTTGACGTCGTCGAGAAAGCCACCGGCGAACTCTCCGTCGGCGGCGGCTACACGACCGGCGGCGAAAGCGAAGGTCCGGTCGCCGAGATCGGCGTCACCGAGCGCAATTTCCTCGGCCGCGGCCAGTTCATCAAGGTCTCGGCCGGCTTCGGTCAGGACACGCGCAACTACACGCTGTCGTTCACCGAGCCGTATTTCCTCGGCCGCCGTCTGGCAGCCGGCTTCGACGTCTATCACGCCACGAGTTCCTCGGGGGACTATGACACCGAGCGCACCGGCGGCGACGTCCGCATCGCCGCACCGATCACCGAGGACCTCACGGCCCAGTTGGCGTACAACTACAAGCAGGAGAAGTTCGGCGACGACAACGGCTTCTTCATCACCGACATCAACAATGTGAATCCAGGTGACGAAAACTACGTCGAGACGTTCAGCACCTGCGGCGATCCGAACCCGGTTGGTAACCAGGTGGAGCCGAACACCACTCCTCCTGTCGGCGTTTCTGCGCCCCTCTACACGGATTCCCCGATCATCAACGAGGCGATCTGCGACAGCCCGTATGTGACCTCGTCGGTCTCCTACTCGCTGACCTACAGCACCCTCGACAATGCCCGCGATCCCCGCGACGGCTTCTTCCTTCAGGCCGGGCAGGAATTCGCAGGCCTCGGCGGCGATGCCAACTTCATCAAGACGACGGGCAAGGGCAGCTACTTCCATCTGCTGAACGAGGAGTTCGACGTCATCGGTTCGGTGAGCGGGGGCGGCGGTAACGTCTCGACTCTCGGCGGCGACGGGCTGCGTGTGTTCGACAGCTTCTTCAAGGGCCAGGACATCGTCCGGGGCTTCGAGTACAAGGGCATCGGCCCACGGCAGAACGGCGTGTCGATCGGCGGCACGAACTTCGCGAACGCCTCGGCGGAAGCGACATTCCCGCTGCCGCTGATCTCGCGCGACCTCGGCTTCCGCGGTGCGGTCTTCGCCGATGCCGGTTCGCTCTGGGGCTCGGAGTTCGAGGGTGAGAACGGCGTCGTCGGCACCGATGCAGAGTTGCGCGCCTCGGCGGGTGTCGGCCTGATCTGGGCGTCGCCCTTCGGTCCGCTGCGGGTCAACTACGCCCATCCCTTCATGAAGGAAGATTTCGACGAGACCCAGGAGTTCTCGTTCGGCTTCTCCTCGCGCTTCTGATGCGGAAGGAGCGGGGGCGGTGACGCCCCCGCCATCACCGATGCAAGATCCGACATTCTTCCCGCGCGGCAGCGGCCTGACGCTGCAGGCTGTCGCCGACCTCGTCGGCGGCGCCGTCGGCGGCGGAGCCGACGCATCGCGGACGGTCACCGGCATCGCCGCGCTCGGCGAAGCCGGACCGGACGACCTGACCTTCTTCGACTCGCCCCGTTACGCCTCCGATCTTGCTGAGACGCGGGCAGGCTGCGTCGTCGTGGCGCAGAAGCATCTCGCGCTGGTGCCTGCGGGTATTGCCTGCATCGTGGCGAAGAATGCCGCAAATGCCTTCGCCGCGGCGGGGCGGGCGCTGTTTCCGATGGGCGCGGCGCCAACGGCTCCCACCGGCATCGAAGGTCTCTCCCCGCGAGCCGACATCCATCCTTCCGCCGAGATCGAGGACGGTGCCACGGTCGAGGCCTTCGCGGTGATCGGGCCGCGGGTGAAGATCGGCCGCCTCACGCTGATCGCTGCGGGCGCCGTTATCGGTGCCGACTGCCGCATCGGGCGCGAATGCCGGATCGGTGCCGGCGTCGTGGCGACGCATGCGCTGATCGGCAATCGCGTCATCCTGCATCCCGGCGTGCGGATCGGCCAGGATGGGTTCGGCTATACCGCCGGCCCTGCCGGATTGAGCAAGAGCGTGCAGATCGGCCGGGTGATCATCCAGGACGACGTCGAGATCGGGGCGAACACGACGATCGACCGGGGCGCGATCCGCGACACCGTCATCGGCGAGGGCACCAAGATCGACAACCAGGTCCAGATAGGCCACAACGTGCGGATCGGGCGGCATTGCGCCATCGTCGCGCAGGTCGGCATATCCGGCAGCGCGACACTCGGCGACGGGGTGATGATAGGCGGTCAGTCCGGCGTCACCGGTCACGTGACGGTCGGTGACGGGGCGCAGATCGCGGCCGTGTCGAGCGTCAACGGCGATGTCCCGGCTGGTGCACGTTGGGGTGGAACACCGGCGCGGCCGGTACGGGAATGGTTTCGCGAAGTGACATACCTACACGAGATGGCCCGCAAGGGGCGGTCGCAGAGGTCGGACGATGAATGAGGCGGTGACCGCGCTCGAGAGCGTCGACATCATGGAGATCCTCGAGCTTCTCCCGCACCGCTATCCGTTCCTGATGGTCGATCGCATCATCGCCATCGACGGCGACCGGAGCGCCGTCGGCATCAAGAACGTCACCGCGAACGAGCCGCATTTTCTCGGCCATTTCCCCGGTGCTCCGGTCATGCCGGGCGTGCTGATCATCGAGGGCATGGCCCAGACGGCGGGTGCCATCTGCACGCGGGCGACCGGCAAGGGCGTGCCGCAGCTGGTGTATTTCATGACCATCGACAACGCCAAGTTCCGCAAGCCTGTCGTGCCGGGCGACCGCCTCGAATACCACGTGACCCAGACCAAGAAGCGCGGCAACATCTGGAAGTTCGACTGCGTCGCCAGGGTGGAAGACACCAAGGTCGCCGAGGCGAGCGTGAGCGCGATGCTGGTGCCGCGGGACCAGTCCTGATCGATGCTTGACTCTGTGATTCATCCGACCGCCATCGTCGAGGACGGGGCTGTCATCGGCGAGGGCTGCGAGATCGGCCCTTTCTGCCATATCGGCCCGCAGGTCCGCCTCGGCGCCGGCAGCCGGCTGCGCTCGCACGTGGTCCTGTGGGGCAACACCGAGATCGGGGAGGGCGCCCAGATCTGGCCCTTCGCCTCGCTCGGCCACGCGCCGCAGCATCTCAAATATCGCGGCGAGGACACGCGCCTGGTGATCGGGCGCAACTGCCTGGTCCGCGAGCACGTGACGATGAACGCGGGCACGGTGCAGGGCCGCTCGGAGACGACCGTCGGCGACGACTGCGCCTTCTTTACCGGGGCGCACGTCGCCCATGACTGCGTCCTCGGCAAGAACGTCACGCTGATCAACAACGTCATGCTGGCAGGCCATTGCACGATCGGCGAGTACGCCACGATCGCCGGCGGCTCCGGCATCCATCAATTCACCCGCATCGGCCACCACGCCTATGTCGGCGGCCTCGCCGCCGTGGAAGGCGACGTCATTCCGTTCGGCATGGTGCTCGGCAACCGCGCCTATCTCTCGGGCCTCAACGTCATCGGCATGAAGCGCGCCGGTTTCGGCCGCGAAGCCGTGCGCAACGTGCGCCGCGCCTACCGGATGCTGTTCTCCTTCGACCTGACGTTCAAGGAGAACATGGACGAGGTCCAGCTCGAGTTTCCGGACGATCCGCTGGTGCAGGACCTGCTGGGCTTCATCCGCTCCGGCGGTGACCGCTCGCTGGTGACGCCGCGGCAGTCGATGCCGGGGTGAGGGTGGATCCGGAGCGCCCGGGCCAGCCGCTCGGCATCCTTGCCGGCGGCGGATCGCTGCCGAGGATCGTCGCGGCGGCGGCGCGGTCCGCCGGCTGGGCGCCGCTCGTGGTCCGCATC
The DNA here is from genome assembly GCF_021391535.1 of Aurantimonas sp. HBX-1. Taxonomy (GTDB): domain Bacteria; phylum Pseudomonadota; class Alphaproteobacteria; order Rhizobiales; family Rhizobiaceae; genus Aurantimonas. Next base: position 1,932,356 of record NZ_CP090066.1, on the reverse strand, counting down.
GGCGACGGCATCGCCGAGGACTGGACCGGTTATGACGGCGAGGCCTTCGCCTGGGGCCGCAGCGGCGACGCGATCGCCTATCTGAAGCGCCACCAGGTTCGTCACGTGATCTTCTGCGGCACCGTGACCCGCCGCCCCGATTTCCGCTCCCTGCTGCCCAGCCTCCGCACCCTCGTGCGCCTGCCGGCTGCCATCCGCATGGTGCGCGGCGGCGACGACCATCTGCTGCGGGGCGTGTCGCGCTACCTGGAACGCGATGGCTTCAGCATGCTGGCGGTCCAGGAAATCGTGCCGGAACTGCTGACGCCGGCGGGCCTGTTGTCGCGCCGGGCGCTGCGCGAGGACGAAGAGCGGGCGATGGCCATCGCCGCGACGGCGGCACGCCGCCTCGGCGAGCTCGACATCGGCCAGGCCGTCGTCGCCTCGCGCGAGCGGGTGATCGCCGTCGAGGGCGTCGAGGGCACGCGCGAGATGCTGGCGCGGGTCGGCGACCTGCGGCATCGCGGGCGCATAACCCCGTCCGAACACTGCGTGCTGGTCAAGACCGTCAAGCCTCAGCAGGATTCGCGTTTCGACCTGCCCAGCATCGGCGAGGCGACAATCGCCGAGGCCGCCGCCGCAGGCATCACGGCGATCGGGATCAGCGCCGGACGCAGCCTCATTCTCGGGCTGGAAGACGTGGTGGCAGCGAGCGACCGGAGCGGCATCGCGCTGGTGGGACTCGCCGACGAAGCGGAGGAGGCCCGGCCATGACGACGATCGCCTTCGTGGTGGGCGAGCCTTCCGGCGACCGGATCGGCGCCGACTTGATGCGCGCGCTGCGGGTGCGTGCCGGCGAGGAGATACGCTTCGTGGGCCTCGGCGGCGAAGCGATGCAGGCGGAAGGGCTCGAGAGCCTCTTCGACATCCACGAACTGTCGATCATCGGCATCGGCGCCATCGTTGCCCGGTTGCCGCAGCTGCTGCTGCGGCTCTCCCAGACCAGCAACTTCATCGTCAAGGCGCGCCCGGATGCGCTGGTGATCATCGACAGCCCGACCTTTTCGCACCGCGTCGCGCGCCGCGTCCGGGCGCGCCTGCCCGGCCTGCCGGTCGCCAACTACATCCCTCCGACGATCTGGGCCTGGCGCGAGGAGCGCGCCGCGAAGATGCGCGCCTATGTCGACCACGCGATCTGCACGCTGCCCTTCGAGCCGGCGACGATGCGGCAGTTCGGCGGGCCGCCGGCAACCTATGTCGGCCATCCGCTGATGAGCGTGCCGGCACTGGAGCAGATCATCGAGCGGGTCGAGGCGCCGGGCGCCGACCGCCGCGCCGGCACGCCGCCGACGCTGCTGCTGCTGCCCGGTTCCCGGCGCGGCGAGATCGTGCGCCTGATCGACGATTTCGGCGAGACGCTGCAGCGCTTGAGCCAGCGTGTGCCCGGCCTCCAATCGGTGCTGCCGACGCTCGACCGGCATGCGCCGATGGTTCGGGAGAAGGTCGCGCGCTGGTCGGTCCAGCCGCGCGTCGTCACCGGCGAGGCGGCGAAATGGGAAGCCTTCGCGGCGGCCGATGCGGCGCTCGCCGCCTCCGGCACCGTGTCGCTCGAACTGGCGCTCGCCGACATCCCAATGGCGCTGGCCTACCGACTCGACCCGGTCGGCTACCGCTTCCGCCACCTGGTCACCGGCTGGACCGCGGCGCTGCCGAACTTCATTGTGGGCCATCCGCTGGTGCCCGAGCACTTCCACGAGGTCATCCGGCCGGAGCTTCTGGCGCGGCGGCTGGAACGGCTGATCACCGAGACGCCGGAGCGGCACGCCCAGCTGGACGGGTTCACCCAGATCCGCGACCGCATGGCGATTGCGCGGGCACCGGGCGATGCCGCGGCTGCCATCGTCCTCGACCTCGCCGCGGGCGCTCGCCGGACATGAAAACGGGCGCCGCAGCGCCCGTTTCGTTGAATGTCCCGATTTCCTCAGGCGATCAGCGGTTGTCGACGGACACATAGTCGCGCAGCGGCGCGCCGGTGTAGAGCTGGCGGGGCCGACCGATCCGCTGGTTCGGATCCTCGATCATTTCCTTCCACTGGGCGATCCAGCCGACGGTGCGCGCCACCGCGAACAGCACGGTGAACATCGCGGTCGGGAAGCCGAGCGCCTTCAGCGTGATGCCGGAATAGAAATCGACGTTCGGGTAGAGCTTCTTCTCGATGAAGTACTCGTCGGTCAGCGCGATGCGCTCCAGCTCCATCGCGACCTCGAGCAGCGGATCGTCCTTGATGCCGAGTTCGTCGAGAACCTCGTGGCAAGTCTGCTGCATGATCTTGGCGCGCGGATCGTAGTTCTTGTAGACGCGGTGCCCGAAGCCCATCAGCCGGAACGGATCGTTCTTGTCCTTGGCGCGGGCGATGAACTCGGGGATCCGGTCGGCGGTGCCGATTTCCGTCAGCATGTTCAGCGCCGCCTCGTTGGCGCCGCCATGCGCCGGGCCCCACAGGCAGGCGATACCCGCGGCGACGCAGGCGAAGGGATTGGCGCCAGAGGACCCGGCAAGGCGTACCGTCGAGGTCGAGGCGTTCTGCTCGTGATCGGCATGCAGGATGAAGATCCGGTCCATCGCGCGTGCCAGCACCGGGTTGATCCGGTAGGGCTCGCAGGGGACCGCGAAGCACATGTGCAGAAAGTTCTCGGCATAGGCGAGGTCGTTGCGCGGATAAACGAACGGCTGGCCGATATGGTACTTGTAGGCCATCGCCGCGATGGTCGGCATCTTGGCGATCATCCGCAGGCTGGCGACCATGCGCTGGTGCGGATCGGCGATGTCGGTGGAGTCGTGATAGAACGCCGAGAGGGCACCGACCGAGCCGACCATGACCGCCATCGGATGGGCGTCGCGGCGGAAGCCGGTATAGAAGCGGCTCATCTGCTCGTGGATCATCGTATGCCGCGTGACGCGGTAGACGAAGTCCTCCTTCTCGCGGGCCGTCGGCAGTTCGCCGTACAGCAGCAGGTAGCAGGTCTCGAGGAAGTCACCCTTTTCGGCAAGCTGGTCGATCGGGTAGCCGCGGTGCAGCAGCACGCCCTCGTCGCCGTCGATGTAGGTGATCTTGGATTCGCACGAGGCAGTCGACGAGAAGCCGGGATCGTAGGTGAACAGGCCTGTCTTCTTGTAGAGCGTCGTCACGTCGACGACGTCGGGGCCGATCGTCCCGCTGCGAAGTTCCAGATCCGCCTCCGTTTCGCCCACGATGATTCTCGAAGACTGTTCCGTCATGCGTGTCCCCTTCCAAAAGCGGCGGCGGGATTACCCTTCGCAGCGCACAAGGTTTGCTCAGCCCCCTGCCTACTCCAAAGCCATTGAGGCCACAAGTTGTCGGCTCTGTGCATGCTGCGTCGCGATAAAATGGCCCCGGAAAGCGCCTATTTGGCCGCCTGATCGGATAGACGACCAAGCGATTCCTCGCGGCCGAGCACCGCCAGGACGTCGAAAACGCCGGGCGATGTGGTCCGCCCGGTAAGCGCCGCGCGCAGCGGCTGGGCGACCTTTCCGAGCTTCAGCCCTTCGGCTTCGGCATAGTCGCGGACCACGCCTTCGAGGGTCTCGGCGGTCCAGTCCGCGGCCTCGAACCTGGTCATTATTGCGGCGACAATGTCGCGCCCGCCGTCGTCGAGAATCGCCGCGGCCTTGTCCTCGAGCAGTAGCGGTCGCGCCGCAAAGAGATAGGCCGTGCTCTCGGTCAGTTCGACCAGCGTCTTGGCGCGCTCCTTCAGTCCCGGCATCGCCGCGGTGAGCTTTGCCTGGATCTCGTCGTCCGGATGCGACTTGAGGATGCCGCCGTTCGGCAGGAAGTCCCGCTCGACCATCAGCATGTCGACCAGCGCCGCGTCGTCCGTCCGGCGGATCCAGTGGCCGTTGAGCGCCTCCAGCTTGGCGAAGTCGAAACGCGCCGCGCCCTTGTTGATCTCGTCGATGTCGAACCAGGCGATCATGTCCTCGGTGGAGATGATCTCCTCGTCGCCATGGCTCCAGCCGAGCCTGACGAGATAGTTGCGGAGGGCAACCGGCAGGTAGCCCATGGCCCGGTAGGCCTCGATGCCGAGCGCGCCATGGCGCTTCGACAGCTTGGCACCGTCCGAGCCGTGGATCAGCGGGATGTGGGCCATCACCGGCACGTCCCAGCCGAGCGCCCGGTAGATCAGCGTCTGCCGTCCGGCATTGGTCAGGTGGTCGTCGCCGCGGATGATGTGGGTGACGCCCATGTCGTGGTCGTCGATCACCACGGCCAGCATGTAGGTCGGATTGCCGTCCGACCGCAGCAGCACGAAATCGTCGAGATCCTTGTTCGCAAACCGGATCTGGCCCTGCACCTTGTCGTCGACGATGGTCTCGCCCTCGAGCGGGGCGCGCAGCCGGATCACCGGCTTGACCCCCTCGGGCGCCTCGGACGGATCGCGGTCGCGCCAGCGGCCGTCATAGCGCGGCGGGCGCTTCTCGGCGCGGGCACGCTCGCGCATCTCCTCCAGCTCCGCCTGCGAGGCGAAGCAGCGATAGGCCTGGCCGGCCTCCAGAAGCTGGTCGACGACCTCGCGGTGCCGCGCGGCCCGCTCGAACTGCGAAACCGGCGGCTCGTCGGCCGCCAGACCCATCCATTCCAGTCCGTCGATGATCGCCTGCACGGCGGGCTCGGTCGAGCGCTCGCGATCGGTGTCCTCGATCCGCAGCAGCATCTTGCCGCCCTTCGCCCGGGCATAGAGCCAGTTGAACAGCGCCGTGCGCGCGCCGCCAATATGCAGGAAGCCGGTCGGCGAGGGGGCAAAACGGGTTACGACGGCTTGCGCCATGGTCTCTCCGATCAGGCAAAATGGGGTGGCGATCGATATCGCATTCGGGTCGCGGCTGTGTAGCATAGGCAAGGGCAGAGACAAGGCGACGGGGGAGGGCGATGGCGGCCACCGCGGATCGGGACCAGCCGCCGCGTGCGTCCCGCGCCGTATTCGGGCGCGCCCGGTCCTGGTCTCGGCGGTGGCGATCGCGCGCCGGATGGCTCGAGAGCATCGCGGCGTGGCTATCCGCCCAGCTGGAGGCCGAAACCCGGGCCCGCTCCGGGTTTCATCTGGTGCCCATCGCCCTGATCGGCGGCGCCGGCATGGTGCACGGGCTCGGATGGCGGCCGCCGCCGCTGCTGTGCTTTAGCACGAGCGCGGTCCTGCTACTGATCGCCTGGCACATCGCGTCTCGCCCGCTGCGGCGGGGCGTGCTGCTCGTCGTCGGCGTGGCGATGGCAGGTGCCGGACTGAGCGTCGCGGACATCTCGCGAACGGCGACGACGGTCTTCTCCGGCGAGGCGACGGTGCGCATCGTCGGCACCGTGGTGGCGCGGGAGCGCGACGATCGGGGCCGCTATCGCTACATGATCGACGTCAGGGCGACAGACCGCCCGGTGCTGTCCCGCCCGCCTGAGCGGGTGCGGATCCTCGTCGGCAGCCGGCACCGCCCGATCGCGCCCGGTGAGACCTATGCCGGGCTTGTGCGCTTGCGGCCCCCCTCGGGACCTGCCTATCCCGGCAGCCACGACTTTGCCTTTCAGCCCTTCTTTGACGGCCTCGGCGCCTATGGTTTCAGCCTCGGGGCGCCGGACGGCGTGGTCGGCGCCGCGCCGCCGGAACCCGAACCCGGGGTCATCGAACGGGTCCGCACGCAGCTCGCTTTGGTCCGCCTGGCGATGACCGAACGCATCCAGGATACGATCGGCGGCCCCGCCGGCGCCATCGCCGCCGCGCTGATCACCGGCGAGCGCGCCGCGATCCCGGAGGATGCGGAGGAATGGCTGCGCAGCACCGGCCTCGCGCATGTGCTGTCGATCTCGGGTCTGCACATGGCGATCGTCGCGGGCTTTGCCCTCGTGCTCGTCCGCTCGCTGCTGGCGCTGTTTCCCTCCATCGCGCTGCGGCTGCCCACCAGGAAGATCGCGGCCGTCGCGGCGCTCGCCGTCGCGACGTTCTATCTCGGCATCTCCGGCGCCAACGTCGCCACGCAGCGCGCCTACGTGATGCTCGCGGTCATGCTCGTCGCCGTCCTTTTCGACCGCCCGGCGCTGACGCTGCGCAACCTGTCGATCGCCGCCATCGTCGTCGTGGCGCTGAGTCCGCATTCGGTGATGACGGCGAGCTTCCAGATGAGCTTTGCCGCGACGGCGGCGCTGGTCGGCGGCTATGCGGCGTTGAGCGCCTGGCAGCGGCAGCGCGCTTCGGCTGCGGCGGCTCCCGGGCGCGGCATCGGACGCACCGTGCTCATTGCGCTGGCGGCAATCCTCGCCACGTCGCTGTTCGCCGGCACCGCCACGGCGCCCTATTCGGCCTACCATTTCCATCGCATGGCGCTGTTCGGCTTCGTCGCCAATCTCCTGACCATGCCGCTCTTCAGCTTCTGGATCATGCCGCTGGCGCTGATCGGCACGCTGCTGATGCCGTTCGGGCTGGACGCCTGGTTCCTGCAGCTGATGGGCGCGGGCGTCGCGCTGGTGCTGGAGATTGCCCATTGGGTCCATGACCGGCTCCCCGACAGCGGCGTCGGCCTGATGACCGAGACGGGCCTGCTGCTGCTCACCCTCGCCATTCTTGCGGGATCGTTCCTCGCCAGCGGCCTGCGCTGGCTGGCGCTGCCGCTGGCCGCGCTCGGCCTGGCACTCTTTCCCGACCGCTCGCCCCGGCCGGAACTCCTGATCTTCGAGGACGGCAAGGAGATCGCGACGCTGGCCGAGGCGGGCGACCTCGCGTTCCTGGCGCCGAAGCCGAACGATTTCGTCGCCGAGCAATGGGAGCGGGCCTTCACGCCGGATCGACCGCCCGGTAGCGGCGACCGGGCATCGCTGCCGGCCGACTGCGCCGACGGCTTCTGCCGCTTCGTGACACGGGGCGGACTGAAGGTCGCCTGGACGGACGACTACGAAAAGACCGGACAGGCGTGCGACGAAGCCGATGTCGCCATCGTCGCCCGCGCCATCCGGCTGACCGGCTGCCGCTCAGGCGCCGTTCTCGTGACGCTGCGGACACTGCGGCGGACCGGCTCGCTGGCGGTCGCCACCGATCCCGAAACAGGCAGGCCGGTCGTCGCCCGGGCCATCCCCGAGCCGTTCGTCGAATGGAACCGTCACAGGGGCGCACCCTGGCCGGAGTTCTGGCGAAAGCCGGCGACGGATGCGGCCGTGACGGCTGCGTCCGCCGAGGAATCGACCACGCAAGTGCCCAGCGGCGCCGCGATGGCGATGCCGGTACCCGCGGCGGCAACGACAGGCACCGCGTCGGCGACTGCAATCACGACACCACGGCTCGAGCCGGCGATACCAGCATCAGATCCGACGGCCGACCTCGGCGACGCCGCATCGGTGCCGAATTAGGAGTAGCGCCGGATCAGTCCGACGAGCTTGCCCTGGACCTTCACGCGCTCGGCGCCGAAGATGCGGGTCTCGTAGGCGGGATTGGCCGCCTCCAGCGCGATCGTGTCGCCACGGCGGCGGAAGCGCTTCAGCGTCGCTTCCTCGTCGTCGACCAGCGCCACGACGATCTCGCCAGGCGCCGCGGTATCGGAGCGGCGGATCACCACGGTGTCGCCGTCGAGAATGCCGGCCTCGACCATCGAATCGCCCTTCACCTCGAGCGCGTAGTGCTCGCCGCTGCCGATCATGTCCGGCGGCAGCGACAGCGAATGGGTGTTGTGCTGGATCGCCGAGATCGGTACGCCGGCCGCGATCCGGCCCATCACCGGGATCGAGATCATCGCGTCGCCGCCGCTTCTGCCCTGGGGGGCACGCGCCGGCTCCGCCTGCTTCTGGGCCGGGGCGCCGCGGCCTTCGATGATGCTTGGCCGGAAGCCCGCGCGGCCCACCGGCGCGGAGGGGGCAGCCTGCATCGACTCCGGCAGCCGCAACACCTCCAGCGCGCGCGCCCGGTTCGGCAGGCGGCGGATGAAGCCCCGCTCCTCGAGCGCGGTGATCAGCCGGTGGATTCCGGATTTCGAACGCAGATCCAGCGCATCCTTCATTTCGTCGAAGGACGGCGGCACCCCTGTCTCCTTCAGACGTCCGTTGATGAACACCAGAAGGTCGTGCTGCTTGCGCGTCAGCATCGGGGCGACTCCTAAAAACAAAACCTGAACAAAGCTATCTGTTCTAGTTGTGTTCTGCAAGCCCGTCAGTCGAGCGGAACATAGCGGCAGGGCTCGCCGGCGGCGGCCGGGGCAGCGCCTGGAGGGCGGACCAGCAGACCCTGCGCACGGGCGTAGATCGACAGCAGCGACGAATCCTGCCGGGGCAGCGGGGTCACCGTGGCGGTGCCGTCCTCGGCGACGGCAACGACGGACCGGACGAAGTCCGTCCGCTCCCCGTTCTCCGGCACGCCCGCCCCGAGGATGCCGTGGCGATAGAGCGGGCGCTCAGGTCGCCCCGCGAGCCGGGAAATCAGGGGCACCAGGAACAGCATGGCGGCGACCATCGAGGACGCCGGGTTGCCGGGAAGCCCTACGATGCGCATGTCGGCGAGGCGGCCCGCCATCAGCGGCTTGCCGGGCCGCATCGCCACCTTCCAGAAGTCCGGCGTGACGCTGCGTTCGGCGAAGACTGCGCCGACGAGATCGTGGTCACCGACCGATGCGCCGCCGATCGTGACGAAGATGTCCGCGCCGTCGCCCGTCGCCCGGTCGAGCCGGGCGGCGATTGCCGCCTTGTCGTCCGGGGCGATGCCGTAGTCGAGCGCTTCGCCCCCCGCCGCCGCAACCATCGCCGCGACGCCGAAGCCGTTCGACGCGACGATCTGGGCAGGGCCGGGGTTAACGCCCGGCAGGACGAGTTCGTCACCGGTGGCGAGGATCGCGACGCGCGGGCGCTGGCGAACCGTGAGGGTCGGGTGGCCGCCGCTTGCGGCGAGGGCGACGGCGCCGGGCGACAGCAGGCAGCCGCCCGGCAGCAGCGTGTCTCCCTCGCGAAAATCGACGCCGGCATCCCGCACGTGCTGCCGTTCGGCAACCGCGGTGTCCGGCAGGATATGGCCCGCCGCGTCGACCGTCGCGTCCTCCTGGATGAGCACCGCATCGGCGCCGGACGGCACCGGCGCGCCGGTGAAGATCCGCACCGTCTCGCCCGCGCCGACCGCGCCGTCGAAGGCGCGTCCCGCCGCCGCCTCCCCAATGAGCCGCAGCGGTCGAGGTCCGGCAGCGAGATCGGCGGACCGCACGGCGTAGCCGTCCATGGCGGATGCGTCGAAGGAGGGCTGGGTGCGGCGCGCGACTATGTCGGCGGCGAGCACGCGTCCGGCCGCCTGGCTCAGCGGCAGCTCTTCCGTCCGGCCGATGGGCGCGGCATCCTGCAGGAGAAGCCGATAGGCCGCATCGACGGAAATGAGGCTCATGGGCCGGCGGCCACCCATTCGCCGGATCGACCGCCGGATTTCGACAGGAGCCGGATCCCGGTCAGCGTCATCGAGCGGTCGACCGCCTTGGCCATGTCGTAGATGGTCAGGCAAGCGACCGAGACCGCCGTCAGCGCCTCCATCTCGACGCCGGTGCGCCCGCCGACACGCACCGTGGCCGTGACGCGCAGGCCCGGCAGCGCCGGCTCGGCTTCGATCTCGACCGCCACCTTGTCGATCAGCAGCGGATGGCAGAGCGGGATCAGTTCGTGCGTCCGCTTGGCGGCCATGATACCGGCGATCCGGGCGACGGCGATCACGTCGCCCTTCTTCGCCTGGCCGGACTGGATCAGTTCGAGCGTCGCCGGCGCCATCATCACCAGGCCCTCGGCGACGGCGATCCGCACCGTCGATTCCTTGTCGCCGACATCGACCATCGCGGCCGCGCCGGTGGCGTCGAGATGGGTGAGGCGGGGCTCCTCGCTCACGCGTCGCCCTCCACAACGCGCGGCCCGCCGAGCAGCGCGCGCGTTGCCGCCTCGACGTCGTGCTGGCGCATCAGGCTCTCGCCGACGAGGAAGGTCCGGATGCCGTGGTCGGCGAGGCGCAGGCAGTCGGCGTTGGTGACGATGCCGCTTTCGCCGACCAGGACGCGGTCGTCCGGCACCAGCCGCGCCAGCCGCTCGGCCGTCTCCAGGCTGGTCTCGAAGGTCCGCAGGTTGCGGTTGTTGATGCCGATGAGCGGCGAGCGCAACCGCAGCGCGCGCTCGGTCTCGGCCTCGTCATGCACCTCGACCAGGACGTCGAGTCCGTAGCTTTCCGCCGCCGCCTCGAGATCTTCCGCCAGCGCGTCGTCGACCGCCGCCATGATGATCAGGATCGCGTCGGCACCCCAGGCCCGCGCCTCGGCCACCTGGTAGGTGTCGTGCATGAAGTCCTTGCGCAGCGCCGGCAGGCCGGTCGCGGCGCGCGCGGCGGACAGGAATTCGGGCGCGCCCTGGAAGGACGGTGCGTCGGTGAGCACGCTGAGACAGGCGGCGCCGCCGCGCTCATAGGAAGCGGCGAGGGCAGGCGGGTCGAAGTCTTCCCGGATCAGCCCCTTGGACGGGCTCGCCTTCTTCACCTCGGCGATCAGCGCCAGTTCGCCGCCGGCAAGCTTGCGCCGGATCGCCGCGACGAAGCCGCGCGGCGGATCGGCCCGCGCCGCCGCCGCTTCGATCTCGGCGAGCGGGCGTGAGCGCTTGGCTGCCGCGATCTCCTCGCGCTTGTAGACCTCGATCTCCCGCAGGATGTCGCTCATGGCGTGGCTCCGACGACGTTCTGCGTGACCGCGACCAGCCGGTCGAGGGCGGCGCGGGCGCGGCCGCTGTCGATGGCGTCCGCCGCCGCGGCGACACCCGAGAGAAGGTCGTCAGCGGCACCTGCCATGACCAGCGCGCCGGCACTGTTCAGAAGCACGATGTCACGATAGGCGCCATGCGCGCCGTCGAGCACCGCGAGCAGCGCGGACGCATTGGCTTCGGCGTCGCCGCCCCGCACGTCCGCGAGCGTCCAGCGGCGCAGGCCGACATCCTCGGGCTCGATGCTGAATTTGGTGATCTCCCCGTCCGCGAGGGCGGCAACATCGGTGCGGCCGGTGACGGTCATCTCGTCGAGCCCGTCGCCATGCACGACCCAGGCCGACTCGGCACCCAGCGCCCGCAGCGTCTCGGCGAGCGGCACCAGCCACTCCGGCGCGAACACCCCGAGCAGCAGCTTCCTGACACCGGCCGGGTTCGACATCGGCCCGAGCAGGTTGAAGATCGTCCGCGTGCCGAGTTCCACCCGGCTCGGCCCGACGAAGCGCATGGCGGCGTGATGGGTGGGCGCGAACATGAAGCCGATGCCGGCTTCCGCGATGGTGCGGGAGATCGCCTCCGGCTTCAGCTCGACATTGACCCCGAGGGCCATGAGGACGTCGGCCGCGCCGGACCGCGAGGACAGCGCGCGGTTGCCGTGCTTGGCGACGACGAGGCCGCATCCGGCCAGGACGAAGGCCGAGCAGGTCGAGACATTGACCGTGCCGGCCTGGTCGCCGCCGGTGCCGACGATGTCGATGGCGCCTGCGGGAGCCGTCACCTTCAGCATGTTGGCGCGCATCACCGAGACGGCGCCCGCCATCTCGTCGACCGTCTCGCCGCGCACCCTGAGCGCCATCAGGAACCCGCCGATCTGCGACGGCGTCGCCTCGCCGGCCATCATCACGCCGAACGCCGCCTCGGCTTCCTCGCGGTCGAGCGCCGCACCGGTCGCGACCTTGGCGAGAAAGGGTTTCAGGGTCTGGCTCACCGCAGCATGGCCTTGGCATTCTCGATGCCGGCCGGGTTGATGCTGACCGGATACGTGTTCTGGAGCAGGGTGACGTAGCTCTGCAGCAGGTCGTCCTGCAGCATCGTCGCCATCTGCTGGCGTTCGTTCGCCGCGACGTTGGAGGCGGGGTCCGCGGGCGGCGCCACTTCCGTTACCCGCAGCAGCAGCTGCGTGCCGGGGGTGGAGCCGGGCGCCGTGGCGACCGTGCCGTTGCCGCCGCCGAAGGCCGCGCTTACCGCCGCCTGGCCGAGTTCCGCGACGCCGGACTGGCGGGTGATCGACGCCGCAGTCTGCTTGGCAACCCCGGCTTCGGCGGCGATCGCGTCCAGGCTGCCGCCGGCTTCCAGCTTGGCGCGCAGCGCCTCGATCCGCTCGCCGAGAAGACGCTGCGTCTCGTCCGCCTTCCAGTCGGCCACCACGCGCTCGCGAACCTCGTCGAGGCTGCGGTCGCCGGCCGGCGTGATGCTGAGCACGTCGTAGAAGACGTAGCTGTTGGAGCCGAAATTGATCGGCACGTTGTCGAGCCCGGGCTCGGTCTGGAACACGCCTTCGAGCAGTTCCTGCTCGGCCGGCAGGTCCGCGATCGGCGTCTCCTTGCGGTCGTTGCCCTGCCGGTCCGCCTCGACAGTGACCACGGAAAGCCCTGCACCGCGGGCTGCCTCTTCGAAATCGGCGCCACCACCCCGGGCATCCTCGAAGGCGTTGTAGGCGGCAGCGGCGGCGTCGTTGGCGGCGACCAGCGCCAGTTCGTTGCGAACCTCATCCGACACCTCCTCCATCGGGCGCACGCCCTCCGGCTGGATTTCGGTGACGCGCAGCAGTGCGGGTCCGAAGCGGCCGTCGACGACGGCGGATGTCTCGCCCTGTTCGAGCGCGAAGGCGGCATCGGCAAGCGCCGGGTCGGGGATCGCGCTGCGGGCGACAAGGCCGAGATCGACCATGCTGCGACCGGCCTGCTCGGCCGCTGCCTCGAAGGCGGTACCGGCTTCGAGCGCGGCGTGCGCGGCGTCGGCCGCGGCGCGGTCCGGGAACACGATCTGCTGCACCCGGCGCTGCTCCGGCGTGACGTAGTTCTGGCGGTGCGTCTCGTAGTCGGCCGCCACCTGTTCGTCGGTGATGGTCGAGGGGTCGCTCAACGCTTCAGGCGTCAGCAGGGCGTAGGCAAAGGAGCGGTATTCCGGCGCCGCATATTTCGCCTTGTTTGCCTCGAAATAGGCCGCCAGGACCTCGTCCGACGGATCGGCGACCGGCGGCACGATGGACGGCGACAGGGTCACGTACTCGACCGTACGGCGTTCCCCGTTGTAGAGGCCGAGCGCCGTCGCGAAGGCTGCGGGCGTCTCCACGCCTTCGGCAATCGCGTCGATGATCTGGGTCCGCACCGCCTCGTCGGCCTTGGTGCGGATGTAGTCCTGCTCGCTCATACCGGCATTGGCGAGGATGTTGCGGAAGGCGTTGCGGGAAAAGTTGCCGGACGCATCGTGGAAGCTTGGGTCCTCGGCGATGAGCCGGGCAAGCTGCTCCTCGGACAGGCCGAGGCCGATGTTCCTGCCCTGCTCGTCGAGCACGGCCCCGGCGACCAGCTGGCCGATGACGCCCTGGTCGATGCCGAACATCTGCGCTTCCTCGGCGGTTGGCTGCCGTCCGATCTGCTGCGCCACGCGCTGCGAGGCGCGGCTGTAGGCGAGCGCGTAATCCTGCAGCGACACCTCGGTGTCGCCGGCGCTGGCCACGGTCGTCGCGTTCCGCGTCTGGAAGGCGTCGCCGATGCCCCAGACCGCGAAGCTGAGCACCAGAAGAGCCAGGAGGATCTTCGCGGTCCAGCCCTTGACGCTGTCGCGGAGGGTGTTGAGCATTCCGGTCTCCCGTGCAGGCCGGCGACCAGCGCCCTCGCGGCGAGATCCAACCGGTCCAGTCCCTTGGCGCCTTCTTAGGAAAGACGGTGGGCCCTGCGCAAGCAGCGCTCGGCATTTGATTTAGCACGCCCGGCCCGGTAGGTCCGCCTGGCGCACCTGGGAGGAACAGCCGATGACGCGACCGAGGCCACTGATTGCAGGAAACTGGAAGATGAACGGGACGCTCGGCTCCCTGACCGAGCTCGCCGATATCGTCGCGGCAGTGCGCGAAGGGGCCGGGGAGGGCCTCGATCTGCTGATCTGCCCGCCGGCGACCATTCTCTCCGCTTGTCACGGCCTCCTGGGCGATGCCGTCGCGGTGGGCGGTCAGGATTGCCATCCGGCCGCATCCGGGGCGCATACGGGCGACATATCCGCCGTCATGCTCGCGGATGTCGGCGCGCGCTACGTCATCGTCGGTCACTCCGAGCGCCGGGCCGACCACGGCGAGAGCGATTCCCTGGTCTGCGCCAAGGTGGAGGCAGCCTGGGCGGCAGGCCTCGTCGCCATCGTCTGCATCGGCGAGACCGAATCCCAGCGCGAATCCGGCCAGACCCTGGAAATCCTCGCCACCCAGCTCGCCGGCTCGCTGCCCGCCGGTGTGCAGCCGGCAACCACCGTCGTCGCCTACGAGCCGGTCTGGGCGATCGGCACCGGCCGCACGCCGACGGTCGACGACGTTCGCGAGGTGCACGATTTCATCCGCACGACGCTCAGCGAACGCTATGGGGCCGACATCGCGGCGGGCGTCCGCCTTCTCTATGGCGGCTCGGTCAAACCCTCGAATGCAGCCGAGCTTCTGGGCGTCGACAATGTCGACGGCGCGCTTGTCGGGGGCGCCAGCTTGAAGGCGGCCGACTTCATCGCGATATGCCGGGCGCGCGCCGCTTCCTGAGCGGCGCGAGGCGGCGCCTGCCGAATCCGGTTGGAAAGCAGAGCAAGCTTCTATAGAAGGCGCCCAACTCCCGAAAAGACGCGTTGCGAAAGTCCAATGGAAACAGTTCTCATCATCATCCACTTGGTGATCGTCATCGCGCTCGTGATCGTGGTCCTGCTGCAGCGCTCCGAAGGCGGCGCGCTCGGTATCGGCAGCGGCGGTGGCGGCATGATGACGGCGCGCGGCGCGGCCAGCGCGCTCACCCGCCTGACGGCCATCCTGGCGGCGGGCTTTTTCGTCACGTCCCTGTCGCTCGGCCTGCTCGCCCGCTACGGCACCCAGCCCACCGACATTCTCGACCGCCTTCCGGTCAACCAGAGCGGCGCGCCCAGCGAAAACGATGCGGGCGGCAGCCTGCTCGACCAGCTCGGCGGCCTGCCGGCAGAGAACGGCACCGCCGTCGAGGCCGACCAGCCGCTGGCGGCCCCGAACGGCACGACCCCGCCGGCCGCGACGCAGTCGGCGCCTGCCGCCAGCGAGTCGTCGCCGGTGACGGTCGAGCCGGACCAGTCGCTTCCGCAGGCTCCGGCCTCGAACGCCGAGCCGCAGGTGCCTTCCGCCCTGCCGGAAACCGAGAGCCCGACGGCTCCGGCATCGGAGCCGGTGGAGCAGGTCCCCGCCAATCCCGCCGAGGGCACGCCCGACGCCGCGGATGCGCCGACCGTTCCGCCGGTGGAAGCACCGCCCGCCGGCAGCGAGCGTCCGGCGACGGGCAACACCGGCACGGTCCAGTAGGTCCAGGCACTCAATCTTCGTGATCGCAGCGGCGGGGCGCCTCAAGCGTCCCGCCGAATTTCGTTGGCGATCAAAAACGACTGGCAGAATCTCCCTCGTGGGGTTATCGGGAAGGCCCATGGCGCGATACATCTTCATTACCGGCGGCGTGGTCTCCTCTCTCGGCAAGGGAATTGCCTCGGCGGCGCTCGGCGCATTGCTGCAGGCGCGGGGCTACCGCGTCCGGCTGCGCAAGCTCGACCCGTATCTCAACGTCGACCCCGGCACGATGAGCCCGACCCAGCACGGGGAGGTGTTCGTCACCGACGACGGGGCAGAGACCGACCTCGACCTCGGCCATTACGAGCGCTTCACCGGGCGGTCCGCCAACCGGATGGACAACGTCACCACCGGTCGGATCTACCAGGAGATCATCGCCAAGGAGCGGCGCGGCGACTATCTCGGCGCCACCGTCCAGGTGATTCCGCACGTCACCGACGCGATCAAGACCTTCGTCCTCGACGGCAACGAGGACTACGACTTCGTGCTCTGCGAGATCGGCGGCACGGTCGGCGACATCGAGGCGATGCCGTTCCTCGAGGCAATCCGGCAGCTCGGCAACGACCTGCCGCGCGGCGGCGCCGTCTACATTCATCTCACGCTGATGCCGTACATCCCGACGGCCGGCGAGCTGAAGACCAAGCCCACCCAGCATTCGGTGCGCGAACTGCGCGCCATCGGCATCCAGCCGGACATCCTTCTGGTGCGCGCCGACCGGCCGGTGCCGGCCGAAGAACGGCGCAAGATGAGCCTGTTCTGCAACGTCCGCGAGACCGCGGTGATCCAGGCTCTCGACGTCGCGACGATCTACGACGTGCCGATCGCCTATCACAACGAAGGCCTCGACACCGAGGTCCTGGCGGCCTTCGGCATCGACCCGGCGCCGAAGCCGAAGCTGCAGCTCTGGCAGCAGGTGGTGGAGGGCATCCGCAGTCCGGAGGGCGAGGTCACCATCGCCGTCGTCGGCAAGTACACCGGCCTCAAGGACGCCTACAAATCGCTGATCGAGGCGCTGCAGCACGGCGGCATCGCCAACAAGGTGCGGGTCAAGCTGGACTGGATCGAGTCGGAGGTCTTCGAACAGGAAGATCCGGCGCCGTATCTCGAGCGCGTCCACGGCATCCTCGTGCCGGGCGGCTTCGGCGAACGCGGCGCCGAGGGCAAGATCCTAGCGGCGGGCTTCGCACGCGAGCGCAAGGTTCCGTATTTCGGCATCTGCTTCGGCATGCAGATGGCGGTGATCGAGGCGGCCCGCTCGCTGGCCGGCATCAAGGACGCCGGCTCCACCGAGTTCGGACCGACGAAGGAGCCGGTGGTCGGTCTGATGACCGAATGGCTGAAGGGCAACGAGCTCGAGCAGCGCGCCGAGCGCGGCGATCTCGGCGGCACGATGCGGCTCGGCGCCTACAAGGCCGAGCTCAAGGCCGGCTCGAAGATCGCCGAGATCTACGGCACGACCGAGATAGAGGAGCGCCACCGCCATCGCTACGAGGTCAACCGGTCCTATCGGGACGTGCTGGAAGCGGCGGGCATGAACTTCGCCGGCATGTCGCCCGACGGCCTCCTGCCGGAGACGATCGAGCTCGCCGACCATCCATGGTTCGTCGGCGTCCAGTACCACCCGGAGCTGAAGTCGCGGCCCTTCGATCCACACCCTCTCTTCGCCAGCTTCATCGCCGCGGCGCTGGAACAGAGCCGCCTGGTCTGACGGCGGCGCACGGGTGCCACAGCGGCTTGCTGGCGAGGCGGCTCACGCCCCGGCAGATGCAACAGGCGAGACAATGCGACCCATCGACCATGTCGTCCTGCCGTTCCCGGACCTGCCGTCGTCCCGGGCCTGCCTCGAAGGCCTCGGCTTCCAGGTAGCGCCGGATGCCGTGCATCCTTTCGGCACCGGCAATGCCTGCGTGTTCTTCGCCGACGGATCGTATCTGGAGCCGCTGGCGGTGGTCGATCATGCCGCCTACGCCGATGCGCTCGCCGCCGGCAATCTCTTCGTTGGCCATGATGCGGCTTTCCGCAGCGCCAATGACCTCCCGGCATTCTCCGGCCTGGCGCTCCGCTCCGACGATGCGCTGGTCGACCGCCAGACGCTCGCCGAGCACGGGCCGGGCGAGGACGGCGCCGTGGCATTTTCCCGCGATCTCGTCGCGGCCGACGGCACAAGCTCGTCGCTATCGTTCCGCCTGACCTTCGCGCGGTCGCCCGCCGGCTTCAACGCAACGCTGTTCTTCTGCCAGAAGCTGCATCGCACCAGTCCCGACCGCTCGGCGCTGACGCGCCAGCCGAACGGGGCGACCGGCCTCTCCCGTCTCGTCTTCGTCGGCGAACTCTCGCCCGCAGCCCGCCTGCTGCTGGAATCGGCATCCGGCGAATCGGTGACGGCTGACGGCGATGACGCCCTACGGCTGCCGCTCGCAGGCGCGTCGCTGGAAATCCTTTCGGACGTCGCCGCGTCAGCGCGTTACGCCTACACCCGCAGCCGGCCGGGCGGCCTCGCCTTCGCCGGCATCGTCCTGACGGTAGCGGACCTTGCGGCGACCCGCGCCCGGGTCGCCTCCGCCGGCGCGTCAGATCGGCCTGACCGGCTGACCGTGCCGCTCGATCCCGCCGGCACCGCCTTCATCGCCTTCGAGGAAAGCCCCGCATGACCAGCACCAACAGCAGCGTCGCCGCCGGCAAGGTGGTCTTCGACAACAGCCGCCCCTTCGCGCTGATCGCCGGCCCCTGCCAGATGGAGAGCCGCGACCACGCAATGATGATCGCCGAGCGGATGAAGCGGATCACCGACGATCTCGGCATCGGCTTCGTCTTCAAGGCGAGCTTCGACAAGGCCAACCGCACCAGCCTGACGGGACGGCGCGGCATCGGCCTCTCCGCCGCCCTGCCGGTGTTCGAGGAGATCGCGCGGACCTTCGGCCTGCCGGTGCTCACCGACGTCCACACCGAGGAACAGTGCCGCGAGGCGGCGGTGATCTGCGACATCCTGCAGATCCCGGCCTTCCTCTGCCGCCAGACCGACCTGCTGATCGCCGCCGCGGAGACCGGCCGGGTGGTCAACATCAAGAAGGGCCAGTTTCTCGCGCCCTGGGACATGAAGAACGTCCTCGCCAAGGTGACGGACAGCGGCAACGCGAACGTGCTGCTCACCGAGCGCGGCGTCTCCTTCGGCTACAACACGCTGGTCTCGGATTTCCGGGCGCTGCCGATCATGGCCGGGACCGGCGCGCCGGTCGTCTTCGACGCGACGCACTCGGTGCAGCAGCCGGGCGGGCAGGGTGGCTCCTCGGGCGGGGAACGCCGCTTCGTCGAGACGCTGTCCCGCGCCGCGGTCGCGGTCGGCGTCGCTGGGCTGTTCATCGAGACCCACGACGACCCCGACCACGCGCCGTCGGACGGTCCCAACATGGTGCCGCTCGACCGCATGCCGGAACTGCTGAAGCGCCTCCAGGCGCTGGACGCGGTGGCGAAGGGGTTCGGGTGAGGCTGTAAGGGCTGGCTACGGAGGCTGACACGTCTGCCTGCGCTGGGTCAGTGAAGGCGCCGACACTCTTCGTTCGTCATCCTCGGGCCCCGTCCCGAGGATCCAGATTTGCGCCAACAGCCGGCCAGCCGCCGCACAAGGCGGTCACCGCCGCCCTGGATCCTCGGGACGGGGCCCGAGGATGACGCCGCATTGGTACAGGCAGCTACCGCAGCCGGCCGATGGCGTCGCTGCCTCCCCGCGCGCTCGCCAGCATCCGCCCCGCTATCCAGCCCCGCCGTCATGGACTAGAACCCGCACGAACCATTTGGACGACACGACAGGGGTACCCATGACCGCCATCATCGACATCATCGGACGCGAAATCCTCGACAGCCGGGGTAACCCGACGGTGGAGGTCGACGTCATCCTCGAAGACGGGTCGATGGGGCGCGCCGCCGTGCCGTCCGGCGCCTCGACCGGTGCCCACGAGGCGGTCGAGCTGCGCGACGGCGGGTCGCGCTATCTCGGCAAGGGCGTCGGGAAGGCGGTGGCCGGCATCAACGGCGAGATCCTCGAGGCGATCGGCGGCTACGAGGCCGAGGACCAGCTGCGCATCGACGCCGCCCTCCGCGACCTCGACGGCACGGCGAACAAGAGCCGTCTCGGCGCCAACGCGATTCTCGGCGTCTCGCTGGCCGTCGCCAAGGCGGCCGCGGAGGCCTGCGTCCTGCCGTTCTACCGCTATGTCGGCGGCCCCTCGGCGCATGTGCTGCCGGTGCCGATGATGAACATCATCAATGGCGGCGCGCATGCCGACAACCCGATCGACTTCCAGGAATTCATGATCATGCCGGTCGGCGCCGAGCGCTTCTCGGACGCGCTGCGCATGGGCGCGGAGGTCTTCCACACGCTGAAGACCATGCTGAAGGCAGCCGGCCACAACACCAATGTCGGCGACGAGGGCGGCTTCGCCCCCGGTCTGGGCTCGGCACGGGAGGGCCTCGACTTCGTCATGCAGGCGATCGAGAAGGCCGGCTACAAGCCCGGCGAAGACATGTTCCTGGCCCTCGACTGCGCCTCGACCGAGTTCTTCAAGGACGGCGTCTACGACCTCGAAGGCGAGGGGCGGAAGCTCTCGCCCGACGAGATGGCGTCCTATCTCGCCGAGCTCGCCGGGGCCTATCCGATCATCTCGATCGAGGACGGCATGGGCGAGGACGACTGGAGCGGCTGGAAGACGCTGACCGACAAGATCGGCGGCACGGTGCAGCTCGTGGGCGACGATCTCTTCGTGACCAATTCCGAGCGGCTGCGGGAAGGCATCGCCAAGGGCGTCGCCAACTCGATCCTCGTCAAGGTCAACCAGATCGGCACGCTGTCCGAGACGCTCGACGCCGTTTCCGTGGCGCATCGGGCGGGCTACACGGCGGTGATGTCGCACCGCTCGGGCGAGACCGAGGATTCAACCATCGCCGACCTCGCCGTCGCGACCAACTGCGGGCAGATCAAGACCGGCTCGCTGGCCCGTTCCGACCGGCTCGCCAAGTACAACCAGCTGCTGCGCATCGAGGCCGAGCTCGGCGACCAGGCCGTGTATGCCGGCCGCTCCATCCTTCGCGGCTAGGACCGACAGCCGGCCGCGCCGCCCTTTCCGGGGGCGTCGCGGCGGCTTGCGGCGCGCGTGGTTTACGCGGCCTTAATCCCGGTCGTGGGATTGTCGGGCTCCCGGAGGGCCCGATGCGCACCATTCAGAAACGACCCACCCAGATCGGACGGCTGATCGTCCCGGCGATCACCGCCAGCTTCCTCGCCTATTTCGCGATCCATGCGCAGAGCGGCAAATACGGGCTCGAGGCGCGCGCGTCGCTGACCCGCGAACTGGCGGTCCGCACGGCGCATCTCGACGAACTCACGCGCGAGCGCGAGGCTCTCGAGCAGCGTGTGCAGCTTCTCCACGACGGCACGCTGGAACGGGACATGATCGACGAGCGCGCCCGCCGCAGCCTCAACGTGGTGCAGGACGACGAGATCGTCATATTGCGCGACGGCTTCCGCTGAGCGGCCTGGGACGCGTCTGCCACAATGTATTTTCACCGGAAATCGGTTAAATTGCTGCTTTGCAGCAGATTAACCGGATCCGGATTAAAATGATGCTGCCAAGGCCGAAAGCCCTGTCTGTCGCTTGATGGGGGCTCCCCGCCTACTATACTCCCGATCGAGATTTGGGGCCGACTGTCGGCCGATCAAGACCCGGAGCATCCATGGCGACCAGGCAGAAGAAGACAGCCGCGCCCGGCGGTTCGGCGCAGGGCGCCGGCGCGATGACGTCCGAGCAGCCGGATTCGTCGGCGGGCATCGTCGCGACGCTGCAGCACTACGTTCCGCCGAAGCCGGTGGAGTTTTCCCGCGAGGACGAACTCCAGGCCTACCGCGACATGCTGCTGATCCGGCGCTTCGAGGAGAAGGCCGGCCAGCTCTACGGCATGGGCTTCATCGGCGGCTTCTGCCACCTCTATATCGGCCAGGAGGCCGTCGTCGTCGGCATGCAGATGGCGATGAAGGAGGGTGACCAGGTCATCACCGGCTATCGCGACCATGGCCACATGCTCGCCACCGGCATGGAAGCCCGCGGCGTGATGGCAGAACTCACCGGCCGCCGCTCTGGCTATTCCAAGGGCAAGGGCGGCTCGATGCACATGTTCTCGAAAGAGAAGAAGTTCTACGGCGGCCACGGCATCGTCGGCGCCCAGGTGCCGATCGGCACCGGCCTCGCCTTCGCCAACCGCTACAACGGCAACGACTCGATCTCGATCACCTATTTCGGCGACGGCGCCTCCAACCAGGGCCAGGTCTACGAGAGCTTCAACATGGCTTCGCTGTGGAAGCTGCCGGTGGTCTACGTGATCGAGAACAACCGCTACGCCATGGGCACCTCGGTGAGCCGCGCCTCGGCGGAGACGAATTTCGCCCACCGCGGCCTGTCCTTCAAGATTCCCGGCATCCAGGTCGACGGCATGGACGTGCGGGCGGTCAAGGCCGCCGGCGACCTCGCGGCCGAGCACTGCCGCAGCGGCGAGGGGCCGATCATCCTCGAGATGATGACCTACCGCTATCGCGGCCATTCGATGTCGGATCCGGCCAAGTACCGGACCCGCGATGAGGTCCAGAAGATGCGCGCCGAGTCGGACCCGATCGAGCAGGTGAAGCAGCGGCTCCTCGGGCCCCACGGCCTGAGCGAGGACGAGGTCAAGGCGATCGACAAGGACGTGCGCGAGATCGTCGCGGACGCCGCGGACTTCGCCCAGAACGATCCCGAGCCCGACGTGTCCGAGCTGTGGACGGATATCTACGCGGACGCCGCTCCGCAGGCGGCCGAGTAAGGGGACGACCATGGCGACCGAAATTCTGATGCCCGCCCTTTCTCCGACGATGGAGGAGGGGACGCTGGCCAAGTGGCTGAAGCAGGAGGGCGACACCGTCGCCGCCGGTGACGTCATCGCCGAGATCGAGACCGACAAGGCGACGATGGAGGTCGAGGCGGTCGACGAGGGAACGCTCGGCAAGATCCTCGTCCAGGCTGGCACCGAGGGCGTGAAGGTCAACACGCCGATCGCGATGCTGCTGGCCGACGGCGAGGACGCCAGCGCGCTCGACAAGCAGGCGGCGCCCGCACCGAAGGCAGCGCCCGAGCCGAAGGCAGAAGCCCCTGCCGCGCAGGACGAAAAGCCCGCCGCCGACCGCAAGGTCCCGGCCGAGGGCATGAAGCACCCCGAACCGGCCGATCCCGACGGCGACATCGGGCCGGAAGTGCCGGAAGGCACCGAGATGGTATCGACCACAGTGCGCGAGGCACTGCGCGACGCCATGGCCGAGGAATTGCGCCGCGACGAGACGGTCTTCGTCATGGGCGAGGAAGTCGCCGAGTACCAGGGCGCCTACAAGATCACGCAGGGGCTGCTGGAGGAGTTCGGCGCCCGGCGGGTGGTCGACACGCCGATCACCGAGCACGGGTTTGCCGGCCTCGGCGTCGGCGCCGCATTCGCCGGTCTACGGCCGATCGTCGAGTTCATGACCTTCAACTTCGCCATGCAGGCGATCGACCAGATCGTCAATTCGGCGGCGAAGACGCTCTACATGGCCGGCGGCCAGATGGGCTGCCCGATCGTGTTCCGCGGGCCGAACGGCGCGGCGGCGCGAGTCGGCGCCCAGCACAGCCAGGACTATTCCGCCTGGTACAGCCACATCCCCGGCCTGAAGGTGGTTCAGCCCTTCACGGCGGCCGATGCCAAGGGCCTGCTGAAGTCGGCGATCCGCGATCCGAACCCGGTGATCTTCCTCGAGAACGAGATCCTCTACGGCCACGCCTTCGACGTGCCGAAGCTCGACGACTGGACCGTGCCGATCGGCAAGGCGCGCATCCACCGCAAGGGCAAGGACTGCACCATCGTCTCCTTCAGCATCGGCATGACCTACGCGATCAAGGCCGCCGAGGAACTCGCCAAGGAAGGCATCGACGTCGAGATCATCGACCTGCGCACGATCCGGCCGCTCGACATGGACACCGTCGTCCGCTCGGTGATGAAGACCAATCGCTGCGTCACCGTCGAGGAAGGCTTCCCGCAGAATTCCGTCGGCGGCCACATCGCCTCGGAACTGATGGTCCGTGCCTTCGACCATCTCGATGCGCCGGTGCTCAAGGTCAGCGGCAAGGACGTGCCGATGCCTTATGCCGCCAATCTGGAGAAGCTCGCGCTGCCGTCGGTCAAGGAAGTGATCGATGCGGTCAAGGCGGTCTGCTACCGGGATTGACGCGATGGCCGCAGAAGCCGCTCAGGACGACGGGAAACCGCCAGCGGATGGCCACACGCTCGTGCTGACCCGCACGGTGGACGCGTCCCCGGCCTCGGTCTGGGCGTGCCTGACCGAGCCTTCCTGCTTCAAGTCCTGGTGGCGGGACAATCTCGAATTCGAGCCGGCGCTCGGCGGCCGTTTCGTCGAGCCCTGGACCGACCCCTCCGGCCGCCTCAGGACGACGCGGGCCGAGGTGACCGCGTTTCACCCACCCCGCGGCTTCGTCATGGTGTGGGCCGACGAGGACTGGGACTTCGACACGGTCGTCTCGGTTTCGCTGGAGCCCATCGGCGAGGGGACGCGCGTCACCATCGAACACCAGGGCTGGGAAGCGGCGCCGGCGCCCGACCGCGCGACGCTCTTGCTCGATCATCGCGGCGGCTGGCAGCGGCATCTCGCCGGGCTGGCGACGCACGCGGAAGAACATCACGCCCGGCGCAAGGGCAACCTGCGCAACGGCCACTGAGGAGACGCCCGGATGCCGATCAACGTCACGATGCCCGCGCTGTCGCCGACCATGGAGGAGGGCAACCTCGCCAAATGGCTGGTGAAGGAGGGCGACAAGGTCGCTTCCGGCGACGTCATCGCCGAAATCGAGACCGACAAGGCGACGATGGAAGTCGAGGCGGTGGACGAGGGGACCGTCGCGAAGATCCTGGTGCCGGCCGGCACCGAGGGCGTCAAGGTCAACGACGTGATCGCCATCCTGGCCGCCGACGGCGAGGATGTCGCCGCCGCGGCCAAGGGCGAAGGCTCGGGCGGTTCTGCCCCGGCCTCGGCCGACGACGGTGCCATCGCGGCCGATCCGGAGGCCGACGCGGCGTCGGGCAGCACGGCGCCCTCGAAGGAAGCGCCGCCGAGCCCGCGCACCGGGGCAGCCGAAGCCACGCCGAAGCCCGCCGCGGCCCGCGCCGAGGGGGAGCGCGTCTTTGCGTCGCCGCTGGCGCGCCGGCTTGCGAAGGAAGCCGGGATCGACGTCGGCTCGGTGAGCGG
The DNA here is from genome assembly GCF_021391535.1 of Aurantimonas sp. HBX-1. Classification (GTDB taxonomy): domain Bacteria; phylum Pseudomonadota; class Alphaproteobacteria; order Rhizobiales; family Rhizobiaceae; genus Aurantimonas. Next base: position 1,907,705 of record NZ_CP090066.1, on the reverse strand, counting down.
TTCCGGCCCGCGCGGCCGTGTGGTGAAGGCCGACATCGAGGCGGCGGCGAAGGACGGCGGCAAGCCCGCACCGGCAGCGGTGTCGGACAAGGCCGCGCCCGCAGCCGCGGCGCCTTCGGCGGCGCCCGCGCCCAAGGCAGCCAGCGACGATCAGATCCGCAAGCTGTTCGCCGAGGGTTCCTACGAAGCCATCCCGCATGACGGCATGCGCAAGACCATCGCCCGCCGGCTGGTCGAGGCGAAGTCGACGATCCCGCACTTCTACCTGACCCTCGACTGCGAGCTCGACGCGCTCCTGGCGCTGCGCCAGCAGTTGAATGCGGCGGCACCGATGGTGAAGGGCGAGGGCGGCGATCGCCCGGCCTACAAGCTCTCGGTCAACGACATGATCATCAAGGCGATGGCCCTGGCGCTGAAGGCCGTGCCTGCCGCCAACGCCTCGTGGACCGAGTCCGCGATGCTGGTCCACAAGCATGCCGATGTCGGCGTCGCCGTCTCGATCGAGGGCGGGCTGATCACTCCGATCATCCGCCGCGCCGACGAGAAGACCCTGTCGGCGATCTCCAACGAGATGAAGGACCTCGCCAAGCGGGCCCGCAGCCGCAAATTGAAGCCCGAGGAATACCAGGGTGGCACCACCGCGGTGTCCAATCTCGGCATGTTCGGCATCAAGGACTTCGCCGCGGTGATCAACCCGCCGCATGCGACGATCCTCGCCGTCGGCGCCGGCGAGCCGCAGGCCGTCGTCAAGGACGGGGCGGTGACCGTCGCGACGGTGATGAGCGTCACGCTGTCGACCGACCACCGCGCCGTCGACGGGGCACTGGGCGCCGAGCTTCTCGGCGCTTTCCGGCAGCTGATCGAAAATCCCATGTCGATGCTGGTCTGATGCTGCGCGGGCGCCTCCCGTTGGCTGGGGCCGTGTTCGCCGCCGGTGCGTGGCTGCTGCTCGCCGCCATGCCATCCGCGACGGCGCAGTCCTGGCCGAAGGCGGAGATCGCCCAGTATGCCGGCACCTTCGGCGGCAAGACCTATGTCATGAAGCTCCAGGGGCTCGGAAGCACCCTGGTCTATGCCGCACCCGATCGCCGGGCCTATGTGGTCCGGTCGCTGACGTCGAAGGTCTACCCGGGCAGCTGGGAGATCACCTACAGCATGTCCAACCGTTCGGTCGCGGCCTGCATTCGCGGTCCGGGTTCGGAGCAGTGCGTCCCGCAATCGGTCGTCCGCAGCTTCCCGGCAAAGGCCGGTGACATCTTCGGACTGGCTGGTCGGCGCACACTCGATCGGCCCCTGCCGGTCAGTTTCGGCTTCGCCGACATCGCGCGGGCCGTACGGTGAACGGCATGCGGCCTCCTGGGAACCAACAGCCACGGATGACGCGATGAAGACCGTTCTCTGCTTCGGCGACTCGCTGACCTGGGGCTACGACGCCGAGACCGGGCTGCGCCATGACTTCGCCGACCGCTGGCCGAACGTCCTCGCCAAGGCGCTCGGCGACGGTGTCGCCGTCGTCACCGATGGGCTCAACGGGCGCACCACCGCCTTCGACGACCACACGGTGATGAGCGACCGCAACGGCGCCCGGACACTGCCAACGGCGCTGGGCGCGCATCAGCCGCTCGACCTCGTGGTTCTGTTGCTCGGCACCAACGATCTCAAGCGCCACACCGGCGGCGGCCGGGTGTTCGAGTCGCGTCAGGGGATGGAGCGGCTGGTCGAGATCATCCAGACCTTTCCCTATCAGCGCGGCTACGCCGTGCCGAAGATCCTCATCGTCGCCCCGCCGATGTTCCGCGAGACGACGGAACCGGATTTCGCCCTGCTGTTCGGCCACGGTGTCGAGGAGTCGCAGCATTTCCGCTCGGCCTGCACCAAGGTCGCGGAAGAGTACGGCTGCGCCGTCTTCGATGCGTCCGAGGTTTGCGAGACCACCCCGCTCGACGGGATCCATCTCGACGCGGCCCACACGCGGGCGCTGGGCGAGGCGCTGGTCGAGCCGGTCAAGGCTTTGCTGGGCGACACGGCATGACGCCGCGGCCGGCCTGCCATACGCCGTCCGCAGGGCAGGCCCGGTCCGCAACACCTATCTCCGCCGTATGGCCGGGCCGTGCCCGCCACCGGCGCACGACGACAGCGCGTCCGAGGAGACGATGACCCATGGCTGACACCTACGACATTCTCATCATCGGCGGTGGCCCCGGCGGCTATGTCGCGGCGATCCGCGCCGCGCAGTTCGGCTTCAAGACCGCCGTCGTGGAACGCGAGCATCTGGGCGGCATCTGCCTCAACTGGGGCTGCATCCCGACCAAGGCGTTGCTGCGCTCGGCCGAGATCTTCCACTACGCCGAGAACGCCGCCAATTACGGCCTGACCATCGAGAAGCCGGGCTTCGATATGGCCGCCGTCGTCAAGCGCTCGCGCGGCGTCTCGGCGCAGCTCAACGGCGGCGTCGGCTTCCTGATGAAGAAGAACAAGATCGACGTCATCTGGGGCGAGGCGAAGATCACCAAGGTCGGCAAGGGCGGTCCGACCGAAGTCGTCGTCGGCAAGATGACCAAGCCCGTCGTCGAGCCGCAGAACCCGGTGCCGAAGGGTGTGCTGGGCGAGGGGACGTACAAGGCCAGGCACGTCATCGTGGCAACCGGCGCCCGGCCGCGCGTGCTGCCGGGGATCGAGCCGGACGGCGACCGGATCTGGACCTATTTCGAGGCAATGAAACCGAAGGCGATGCCGAAATCGCTGATCGTCATGGGCTCCGGCGCCATCGGCATCGAGTTCGCCTCCTTCTACCGCACCATGGGCGCCGAGGTGACCGTCGTCGAACTGCTGCCGCAGATCATGCCCGTCGAGGATGGCGAGATCGCCGGCCTGGCGCGCAAGCAGTTCGAGAAGCAGGGCATGCGCATCCTCACCGATGCCAAGGTGTCGAAGGTCACCAAGGGCGGCGAGGGCGTCGAGGTGACCGTCGAGACCAAGGACGGCAAGTCGCAGACGTTTTCGGCGGAGCGGCTGATCTCGGCGGTCGGCGTGCAGGGCAATACCGAAGGACTGGGTCTGGAAGAGGCGGGTGTCGCCATCGAGCGCGGGATCGTCACGATCGACGGGTTCGGGCGGACCAATGTCGAGGGCATCTACGCCATCGGCGACGTCGCGGGGCCGCCAATGCTCGCCCACAAGGCCGAGCACGAGGGCACGATCTGCGTCGAGGCGATCAAGGGCCTTGATGTCCACCCGATGCAGAAGACGCAGATTCCCGGCTGCACGTACTGCCAGCCCCAGGTCGCCAGTGTCGGCCTGACCGAGGCGAAGGCCAAGGAGGCCGGCCGCGAGGTCAAGGTCGGCCGCTTCCCCTTCAAGGGCAACGGCAAAGCCATCGCGCTCGGCGAGCCCGAGGGTCTGGTGAAGACGGTGTTCGACGCCAAGACCGGCGAACTCCTCGGGGCCCACATGGTAGGCGCGGAAGTCACGGAGCTGATCCAGGGCTTCGTCATCGCCATGGGGCTGGAAACCACGGAAGAAGAGCTGTTCCACAGCGTCTTCCCGCATCCGACACTGTCCGAGATGATGCACGAAAGCGTTCTCGACGCCTACGGCCGCGTCATACACATGTGACGGTAAACGGCCGAAACGGGATTTGACGCCGATAGTTGCGTCCGAAAGTTTTATTCTTTTCCGTCTTGCCGGGCGCGTTTTCTGCCCAATTTCCGCAGCACGATCATTACGAAAAGGACATGAGACATGGACGTAAACGGAGTGGGCTGGATTGCCGCGATCATCGTCGGCGGCCTCGCCGGCTGGCTGGCCGAGCAGGTCATGAAAAGCGACATGGGCCTGTTGATGAACATCATCCTCGGCATCGTCGGGGCGATCGTTCTCAACGCCATCCTGGCTGCGCTCGGCATCTCGTTCGGTGCCGGCTGGATCGCCTACCTGATCACCGGTTTCATCGGTGCCTGCCTGCTGATCTTCATCTTTCGGGCATTCCGCGGCCGCGGCCGCGTCTAAGGTTTGCATCGCCGGTACGCCATGGCTAAATGACGTCCATGGTCACCGTGCTCGATAATCGCCAGCCGGCCGGGGAAGTGCCCCGGCCGCGGCATCCCGAAAAAGCCCATCGCCCCGACACTGCGACGATGGTGCCCAAGCCCGATTGGATCCGCGTCAAGGCGCCGACCTCGCAGGGCTACCACGAGACGCGCGCCATCGCGCGCTCCAACAACCTCGTCACCGTGTGCGAAGAGGCCGGCTGCCCCAACATCGGCGGTTGCTGGGAGAAGAAGCACGCGACCTTCATGATCATGGGCGGGATCTGCACTCGCGCCTGCTCCTTCTGCAACGTCGCGACCGGACGTCCGCACGCGCTGGACCACAGCGAGCCGGAAAGCGTCGGCCGCGCGGTCGCGGCGATGGGCCTCAACCACGTCGTCATCACCTCCGTCGATCGCGACGATCTGCCGGACGGCGGGGCCGAGCACTTCGTCCGCACGATTCGCGCCATCCGCGCCGCCGCCCCCGGGACCACCGTCGAGATCCTGACGCCCGACTTCCTGCGCAAGCCCGGCGCGCTCGAGACCGTCGTCGCCGCCCGGCCTGACGTCTTCAACCACAATCTCGAGACGGTGCCGTCGAACTATCTGACGGTCCGGCCCGGCGCCCGCTACTTCCACTCGATCCGGCTGCTGCAGCAGGTCAAGGAACTCGATCCGACGATCTTCACCAAGTCGGGGATCATGGTCGGGCTCGGCGAGGAGCGGAACGAGGTTCTCCAGCTGATGGACGACCTGCGCTCGGCCGACGTCGACTTCCTGACGATCGGCCAGTACCTGCAGCCGACCAAGAAGCATCATCCGGTCATCCGCTACGTGCCGCCGGAGGAGTTCGCCTCCTTCGAGACGGTGGCGTTGAGCAAGGGCTTCCTCGTCGTCGCGGCCAGCCCGCTGACGCGTTCGTCGCACCATGCCGGGGAAGATTTCGACCGGCTCAAGGCCGCCCGGCTCGCCCGCCAGGCCGCCGCCTGATCCGCCTCCCGACAGTCCAGAGCCCATGCCCCAGCACGAGACCACGCGCCACGTACGCCACACGCCGGCCCAGATGTTCGCGCTGGTCGCCGACGTCGAGCGCTATCCGGAGTTCCTGCCGCTCTGCCAGCGCCTCGTCATCCAGTCCGAGCGGGAGAAGGACGGCCGGAAGCTGCTCGTGGCGGACATGACAGTCGCCTACAAGATGATCCGCGAGACCTTCACCTCGCAGGTTCTGCTCAAGCCGGACGAAAACCAGATCGACGTCAGCTATGTCGACGGCCCGTTCCGCTATCTCGACAACCGCTGGAACTTCCTGCCCGCCGCCGACGGCGGATGCGACGTCCGGTTCTTCATCGACTACGCCTTCAAGAGCCGGACGCTGGGACTGCTGATGGGGTCGATGTTCGACTATGCCTTCCGGCGGTTCTCGCAGGCTTTCGAGGAGCGAGCTAACGTCATTTACGGCGATCCTGCTACGAGTGCCGTCGCCGCGACCTAGCCGGGCAGGGCCGCCAGCAGCATCTCGAGCGCGACGATCGTGCTGGCCTGCCGGATCGCGGCGCGGTCCCGGTCGCCGAAGCGCTCTTCGCGATGGCGCGTCCCTTCCGGGCCCGTGCAGGCGAAATGCACCAGGCCGACCGGCTTGCCCGGCGAGCCTCCGCCCGGACCCGCAATTCCCGTGATCGAGACCGCGACGTCGACGCCTGAATTGCGCCGCGCGCCTTCCGCCATCTCCCGCGCGGTTTCCTCCGAGACGGCGCCATGGGCGGCGAGCGTTGTTTCCGCGACGCCCAGCATCGCGACCTTGGCGGCATTGGAATAGGTGACGAAGCCTCGGTCGAACACCGCGGACGAGCCGGCGATGTCGGTGAGCGCCGCGGCGACCATGCCGCCGGTACACGACTCGGCGGTGGCGATCGTCGCTCCGGCGGCAGCGTAGCGTTCGACGATCGCCGCAGCGAGAGGTCGCGTCGAAGTTACCTCGCTCACGCCGTCTCTCCATAGGCGACGCTCGCGGTGGCGATGGCGGCGATCCCCTCGCGGCGGCCGACGAAGCCGATCGCCTCGTTGGTCGTCGCCTTCACCGAGACGCGATCGAGATCCAGTCCCGTCATCGCGGCGATCGCCTGCCGCATCGCCTCGCGATGCGGCGCGATCTTCGGTGCCTCGCAGATCAGCGAGATATCGGCGTTCATGATGCGCCCGCCCTTGCCACGGACGATTGCGACTGCTTTCTCGACGAAAATGTGCGACGCGGCGCCTCGCCATTGCGGGTCGCTCGGCGGAAAGTGGTCGCCGATGTCGCCAGCGCCGCAGGTGGCGAGCAGCGCATCGGTGAGGGCATGCAGCCCGACATCGGCATCGGAATGCCCGTCGAGCCCGCCGTCATGGGGAATGCTGACGCCGCACAGCGTCACGTGATCGCCCTGCGTCAGGCGGTGCACGTCGTAGCCGTTGCCGGTCCGGACATCGATCATACGGTGGGTTCCCTTCAGCCGCTCGTCGGCGAGGGCGATATCACGGGCGGTGGTGAGTTTCACGTTGTCGGCCGATCCCTCGACCAGCCTGACGGACATGCCGGCCCATTCGGCAATGGACGCGTCGTCGGTGAATTCCCGAGCTTCCCCGGCCGCCGCGGCATGGGCGGCGCGGATCGCCGCGAAGGGAAATGCCTGCGGCGTCTGGGCAGCAAAGAGGCTCCTGCGGTCGATCGTCGCCTCGATGATCCCGTCCGCCGCGCCGCGCTTCAGCGTGTCGGCGACCGCGATCGCCGGTATGACGCCCGTCGTGGCTCCGACCGCGGCCAGCGTCCGGTCGATCAGCGCGGCATCGACGAACGGGCGGACGCCGTCATGGATCAGCACGGTCTGTGGCTCCGGCGCCGACGCCAGCGCCTCCAGCCCCCGCCGCACGGACGATTGCCGCGTCGGTCCGCCCTCGACCACCATGACCTGCGACAACCGATTCCCGAGCGCAGCGCTCAGAAGCGCCCGGTCGTCCGGATGCACGACGACGGCGACTCGGTCGATGCCGGAATGGGCAAGGAACTGTTCGATCGTGCGCCGCAGGACCGGAATCCCGCCGATGTTCCGATACTGCTTCGGGCCTTCGGCCGACTGGCCGGCGCGCTCGCCGCGTCCGGCGGCCACGATGATCGCTGCGGCGCTCGATGTCACTGCCACTTCCCCCTGCTGCGACGGATCCTCGCACATAGCTCGGTTGTCCCTATCGCAGAGCAACATGCTTGTCTTTTGAGCATGCACCGATAAGGTACAAACCACTGACGCAAGAATCGCCATTTATCGTAGGCGCCCAAGGAATAGGCGGTGCAAACCCCAACATGCCCGATCTGCGCGATCCTCTGACAATCGGCAACGCGCGGCTGCGAAACCGTGTGCTCCTGGCGCCGCTCTCCGGCATTTCGGACGTGCCCTTCCGACGGCTGGCACGGCGCTTCGGCGCCGGCATGGTCGTATCGGAAATGGTTGCGAGTGGCGAGTTCGTCAAAGGCGACCAGGAGAGCGCGCTGCGGGCGATGCGCGACGGCCCGGGTCTGCATGTCGTGCAGCTGGCGGGCCGCGATCCCGCGTGGATGCGGCAGGCCGCCGAACAGCTCTCGGACGCAGGCGCCGACATCATCGACATCAACATGGGCTGCCCCGCGAAGAAGGTGGTGGGTGGCCTGTCCGGATCGGCGCTGATGCGGGAGCCGGAGCTGGCGCTGCGCATAGTCGAGGCGACGGTGGCCGGTGCCGGCGCCGTCCCGGTCACGCTGAAGATGCGGCTCGGTTGGGATCGGGAAACGATCAATGCCCCGGTGCTGGCGGCGCGGGCCGAAGCGGCCGGCGTCCGATCCATCGTGGTGCACGGGCGGACCCGGTCGGAATTCTACGAGGGCCATGCCGACTGGCATGCCATCGCCGCGGTGCGGGACGCCGTCGACATTCCGGTCATCGCCAATGGCGATCTGACCTGTCCCGAAGACCTTACGCCGATGTTGGCGGCCAGCCGTGCCGACGCGGTGATGGTCGGCCGCGGCAGCCAGGGCCGCCCGTGGTTGCCGGGGCTTCTCGCCGGCGCCATCGGCGAAGCCGAACTGACGGCTTTGTGCCTCGCCGACCTGGTCGAGGAGCACTACGACGCGATGCTGAGCCACTATGGAACCGGCGCCGGACTGCGCCGCGCCCGCAAGCACCTCGGCTGGTACCTCGACCATTTCGCGGCAGCGGCAGGGTCCGTTGCCGCGACCGACCGCGCCGCGATCCTCGGCGGCGCCGATACCGCCGCGATCCGCCTGCGGCTGCGCCAGATCCTCGGCGCAACGGACATCGCCGCGGTGGAGCCAGCCTTCCGGCTCCGGCCGCTGCGGCGGGCGGCCTGAGCCATGAACAATGTCTACGAAGTGATGTCGGCGACCGCCGCGCAGATGAAGATCCTCAATGCCCTGCCGCACCCGGTGGTGGTGGTCGACCGCGACGGTCGCTTCCACTTCGCCAATTCGGATGCCGAGCAGTTCTTTTCCGCCGGCATGGCGTATCTCGCCAAGCGGCGCCTGCAGGACTTCGTGCCCGCCGACAGCCCGCTGTTTGCGCTGATCGAACAGGTGCGCACCGAGAACTCGCGCATCAGCGAATACCGCGTCGACGTTTCCTCGCCGCGTCTCGGAAGCGAGCGGATGGTCGATCTCTACGTGTCGCCGCTGCCGGACAATCCCGACCTGGTGGTGGTCATGGTCCAGCTGCGCTCGATCGCCGACAAGATGGATCGCCAGCTCACCCACCGCTCGGCGGCGCGCAGCGTGACCGGGCTGGCGGCGATGCTGGCGCACGAGATCCGCAATCCGCTGTCGGGCATCAAGGGCGCGGCGCAGCTCCTGGCGACCAATGCGAGCGACGAGGATCGCGGCCTGACGCGGCTGATCCAGGAAGAAAGCGACCGCATCGTCAAGCTCGTCGATCGCATGGAAGTGTTCTCCGACCAGCGCCCGATCGAACGGTCGGCGGTGAACATCCATTCGGTGCTCGAGCACGTGAAGACGCTCGGCAAGAACGGCTTTGCCCGGGGCGCCAGGATCAGCGAGCTTTACGACCCCTCGCTGCCCGCGGTCTTCGCCAATCGCGACCAGCTGGTGCAGGTTTTCCTCAACCTCCTGAAGAACGCCGCCGAAGCGGTGCATGGCCGCGAGGACGGCGAGATCAAGCTGATGACGGCGTTCCGCCCCGGCGTCCGCCTCTCTGTGCCGGGCACCAAGGACCGGGTGACGCTGCCGCTGGAGTTTTGCGTCGAGGACAATGGCGACGGCGTCCCCGACGACATCCGGGAATACATTTTCGATCCCTTCGTCACCACCAAGCCCAGCGGCTCGGGCCTCGGCCTCGCGCTGGTGGCCAAGATCGTCGGCGATCACGGCGGGGTCATCGAATGCGATTCGCAACCGGGACACACCGTGTTCCGCATTCTGATGCCGGCCTGGCGGGAGGAGGCCAGCGAGGCCGAGCCCCAGTACAACTTCGGAAGCGAAGGCTGAGAAAGACAACATGACCATGCAGATCCTCGTCGCCGACGACGATTCCGCGATCCGGACGGTAGTCTCTCAGGCGCTGATGCGCGCCGGCTTCGAGGTCCGCGTGACCTCCAACATCGCCACGCTCTGGCGCTGGATCTCGGCCGGGGACGGCGACCTGGTCATCACCGACGTGCTGATGCCCGACGGCAACGCCTTCGACACGCTGCCGAAGATCAAGAACTCACGGCCCGACCTGCCGGTCGTGGTGATGAGCGCCCAGAACACCTTCATGACGGCGATCAAGGCCTCGGAGAAGGGGGCCTACGACTACATTCCCAAGCCCTTCGACCTGACCGAATTGGTGTCGATCGTCCGACGGGCGCTGTCGGAGCCGAAGGGCGGCAAGCGCGCCGCTCCCGACGAGATGCAGGAATCGATGCCGCTGGTCGGGCGTTCGCCCGCCATGCAGGACATCTACCGGGCGCTCGCACGGATGATGCAGACCGACCTGACGGTGACGATCAGCGGCGAGTCCGGCACCGGTAAGGAACTGGTTGCCCGCGCGCTCCACGACTACGGACGCCGCCGCAAGGGACCTTTCGTCGCCATCAACATGGCAGCCATCCCGCGCGACCTGATCGAGTCGGAGCTCTTCGGCCACGAGAAGGGTGCCTTCACCGGCGCCCAGACCCGCACCAGCGGCCGGTTCGAGCAGGCGGAAGGCGGCACGCTGTTTCTGGACGAGATCGGCGACATGCCGATGGAGGCCCAGACGCGGCTGCTGCGCGTGCTGCAGCAGGGCGAATACACCGTGGTGGGCGGGCGCACGCCGATCACCACCGACGTGCGCATCGTCGCCGCGACCAACAAGGACCTGCGCCAGCTGATCAGCCGCGGCCTGTTTCGCGAGGACCTGTTCTACCGGCTCAACGTCGTGCCGCTGCGGCTGCCGCCGCTGCGCGAGCGGATCGAGGATCTGTCGGACCTCGCGCAGCATTTCTTCGCCCAGGTGGAGAAGGAGGGTCTGCCGCGCAAGACCCTCAGCCAGGGCGCGCTCGACGTCATGCGACGCTACCCGTGGCCCGGCAATGTCCGCGAGCTTGAGAACCTGATCCGCCGCCTGTCCGCCCTCTATCCGCAGGACGAGATCTCGGCCGAACTGGTCGAGCACGAACTCCACAACGACAGCACGCGCTCGCCCGGCATCGAGGCCGAAGGCGGCAAGCCGATCGAACTGAACGCCTCGGTGGAACGCTACCTCGCCGACTACTTCTCGTCCTTCGGGGACGATCTGCCGCCCCCCGGCCTGCACGGTCGCATCCTGCGCGAGGTGGAGTATCCGCTGATCGCAGCGGCCTTGGCCGCCACACGCGGCAATCAGGTCAAGGCGGCGGACCTGCTCGGCGTCAACCGCAACACCCTGCGCAAGAAGATCCGCGACCTCGACATTTCCGTGATCCGCTCGATAAGATAACGGAAATCTCGGCGCTCGTTGCAGTTTGGACACATTCTGTTGCTGTGTGGCAACGGGCCCCACAAACGCAGCGGATCATGACGTCGCAACCGATCCAGTCCGACAACGAAGTGCCGTTCCTGCTTGAGCGGCGGCGTTTCATGCTGGTGCCTGGCCTGCTGGCGGTGGTCGGCGCGCTGGTGACCGGCGCGATCTCGTTCGTCGTCCTGATGGGGCTCACCCCGATCGAGCCGAGCGACACGATCGTCACCATCGCGACGATCGTCAACAGCGTGTTCGTGCTGCTGCTCTGCGTGCTGATCGGCCGCGAAGTACTGCGCATGGTCCGGGCGCGGCGCCAGGGCAAGGCGGCATCCCGGCTGCATGTGCGCATCGTCCTGCTGTTCTCGATCGTCGCCGCACTGCCGGCCCTGCTGGTCGCCATCGTCGCGGGCATCACGCTGGATCTCGGCCTCGACCGCTGGTTCGAGATCCGCACGCGCACCATCGTCGAATCCTCGATCAGCGTCGCCCGCGCCTATGTCAACGAGAACGCCCGCAACCTGCAGGGCTCGACGCTGTCGATGGCCTACGACCTCGACCAGCAGCGCCGGCTCTACGACCTCGACCGCACCGGCTTCCAGCAGCTGATGACGGAGCAGGCGAGGGGGCGTTCGCTGCTCGGCGCGCAATTGCTGCGGCCCGACGGCACGCCGTTCCTCGCCGCCCAGGTCGAGGTCGATCGACCGCTGCCGGTGCCGCCGGCGGACGCGCTGGCCCAGGCCGCGGACGGCAACCTGGTGTTCATCCCGCCCGGCGTCACCAATCTCGTCGGGGCGATCATCCAGCTGCGGCAGATCTCCGACGCCTATCTTTATACCGTCCGCGCCGTCGATCCGGAGGTGATCGCCGCCCTGCGGCTGATGGAGGAGCGGTCGGCGGAATATTCCAGCCTGCAGTCGAACCGCTTCGGCCTGCAGGTGGCGTTCGCGATTCTCTATCTCGGAATCATGCTGATCGTGCTGCTGTCGGCGATCTGGACCGGCATCGGCGTCGCCGACCGGCTGGTACGCCCCATCCGCCTGCTGATGGGCGCGGCGGACGAGGTGAGCGAGGGCAATCTCGCCGTCTCGGTGCCGGTGCGGGCCTCGGACGGGGATGTCGGCTCGCTCTCCAACACCTTCAACAATATGATCCTGCAGCTGCGCAGCCAGCGCTCGGAGCTGGTTCACGCCAAGGACGTCATCGACGAACGGCGGCGGTTCATCGAGGCGGTCTTGTCGGGCGTGACGGTCGGCGTCATCGGCGTCGAGCGCGACGGCACCGTGTCGATGCTCAACCCCTCGGCGCAGCGCATCCTCGCCGTCGAATCGCAGCGCATCGTCGGGCGCCGGCTGACGGACGTGTTCCCGGAGATCGGCCGCATCCACCGCGCCGCCACGACCTCGCATCGCCAGGAGTACCAGGAGGAGGTCAAGCTGCGCATCCGCCAGCGCGAGCGGGCGCTGGCCGTGCGGATCACCTCCTCGGAAGAGGCAGAGGGGGCGCAGTCGAGCGTCGTCACCATCGACGACATCACCGATCTGGTCGATGCGCAGCGCACCTCCGCCTGGGCGGACGTGGCGCGCCGCATCGCCCACGAGATCAAGAACCCGCTGACCCCGATCCAGCTGTCGGCGGAGCGCATCCGCCGCCGCTACGGCAAGCGGGTCGAGGACGACCGCGAGGTCTTCGACCGCTGCATCGAGACGATCATCCGGCAGGTCTCCGACATCGGCCGCATGGTCGATGAGTTCTCCACCTTTGCCCGCATGCCGAAGCCGCGGATGGAGACGATCGATCTTCGCGAAGCCTTGCGGGAGGCGGTCTTCATGCGCGAGATGGGCGACCACGGCATCGACTTCACCGCCGAGATCCCCAACGAGCCGATGCTGGGAGCCTACGATATCCGGCTGCTGTCGCAGGCCTTCGGCAACATCGTGAAGAACGCGGTCGAATCGCTCGAGGCGGCCGGAACGAACGGCGGCAAGATCACCATCAGGGCGGAAGCCGGCACCGACCGGCACCGGATCGACATCATCGACAACGGCCGCGGATTTCCGACCGAGGATCGAGATCGGCTCCTCGAGCCCTACATGACGACGCGCGAGAAGGGCACGGGCCTCGGCCTGGCGATCGTGCGCAAGATTATCGAAGACCATGGCGGCACCATCGCGCTGGACGACGCCCCCGACCAGCCGCACGGCGCCATGGTCCGCATCACGCTACCCGCCGTCCCGCCTTCGCAGAAGGCAGGGCGGCAAGGGGACGATACCGTAGAAAGGACTGGTGAAACCGATGGCATCGGACATCCTGATCGTCGATGACGAAGCCGACATCCGTGAGCTGGTGGCGGGCATTCTCGAGGACGAAGGTCACGAGACCCGGACGGCAGGCGATTCCGACGCCGCGCTGCAGTCCATCGCCGAGCGTCTGCCGCGGCTGGTGTTTCTGGATATCTGGCTGCGCGGCAGCCGGCTGGACGGGCTGGACCTGCTCGACGCCATAAAGGCGCAGCATCCGGAGGTCCCGGTGGTGATGATATCCGGGCACGGCAACATCGAGACCGCCGTCTCGGCCATCCGGCGGGGCGCCTACGACTATATCGAAAAGCCCTTCAAGGCCGATCGGCTGATCCTCATCGCCGAGCGGGCGCTGGAGACGTCGAAGCTGAAGCGCGAAGTTTCCGAGCTGCGGCGCCGCTCGTCAGACTTCACCGAGCTGATCGGCAAGTCGCACCCGATGAACCAGCTGCGCACGCTGATCGAGCGCGTCGCACCGACGAACAGCCGCGTGATGATTCTCGGACCGTCCGGATCCGGCAAGGAGATGGTCGCGCGGGCGATCCATGCCGGATCGAGCCGTTCTGACGGGCCCTTCGTCGCCCTCAACGCCGCGGCCATCACACCGGACCGCATGGAAGTGGAGCTGTTCGGCACGGAGACGCCGCCGGGCGTGGAACGCAAGGTCGGCGCGCTCGAGGAGGCGCATCGCGGCGTGCTGTATCTCGACGAGATCGGCGACATGCCGCGCGAGACCCAGAACAAGATCCTGCGCGTGCTCACCGACCAGACCTTCGAACGGGTCGGGGGCTCAAAGCGGGTCAAGGTGGACGTCCGGATCATCTCCTCGACGGCGCAGAATCTCGAATCGATGATCGCCGACGGCAGCTTCCGCGAGGATCTCTTCCATCGGCTGGCGGTGGTGCCGATCGCTGTGCCGCCGCTGGCGGATCGCCGTCAGGACATTCCGATGCTGATCGATGCGTTCATGACGCAGATCAGCGAACAGACCGGCATCAAGCCGCGGACGATCGGCCCCGAGGCAATGGCGGTGCTGCAGTCGAGCGACTGGCCCGGCAATGTCCGGCAGCTGCGCAACAACGTCGAACGCCTGATGATCCTGTCGCGGGAAGGCGACGGCGACACGCCGATCTCCGCCGACATGCTGCCGAGCGAGGTCGGCGACATGCTGCCGCGCACGCCGAGCCAGTCGAACGGCCAGATCCTGGCGCTGCCGCTGCGCGACGCGCGCGAGGTCTTCGAGAAGGAGTATCTCGTCGCGCAGATCAACCGGTTCGGCGGCAACATCTCGCGGACCGCCGAATTCGTCGGCATGGAGCGCTCGGCCCTGCATCGGAAGCTGAAATCGCTCGGCATCTGAGGCGGCGGCGCGCCGCGACCGCGACGCCGCAGCGCCCGATGCCGGTGCTGCGGCCCGCGTGTGCCGTCCGCTTTGCACCGGCGTCGGGAAGCCGATATGGAACGGCGTGCGCCGGCGTGTCGGCTGAGGATTGCAGAGCATGAAAGTCGTCATCTGCGGGGCTGGCCAGGTCGGCTACGGCATCGCCGAACGTCTCGCGTCGGAGCGCAACGACGTCTCGGTGATCGACACCTCGCCGTCGCTGGTGCAGGCCATCCGGGACAATCTCGACGCCCGCGGCTTCGTCGGCCATGGCGCCCAGCCGGACGTCCTGGCCGAGGCCGGTGCCGAGCAGGCCGACATGATCATCGCCGTGACGCTGCACGACGAGGTCAACATGGTGGCCTGCCAGGTCGCCCATTCGCTGTTCAACGTGCCGACCAAGATCGCGCGCATCCGGGCGCAGAGCTATCTGCGCCCGCACTGGCAGGATCTGTTCTCGACGGACAACATGCCCATCGACGTGATCATCTCGCCGGAGCTGGAGGTCGGTGAGATGGTGCTGCGGCGGATCGCGCTGCCGGGTGCCATGGACGCCGTGCGCTTCTCGGACGACGCCATCGCCATGGTGGCGATCGAGTGCCGCGAGGACTGCCCTGTGGTCAACACCCCGCTCGAGCAGCTGACCGAGCTGTTCCCCGACCTCAACGCCACGGTGGTCGGGATCTGGCGCGGCGACGGGCTGTTCGTGCCGAGTTCGGGTGACCAGATGGTGCCGGGCGATGTCGCCTACGTCGTCGCCGAGCGCACCCAGGTGCGCCGGACCCTCGGCCTGTTCGGGCACGAGGAGCCGGAGGCGGCGCGGATCGTCATCGTCGGCGGCGGCAATATCGGTCTTTACGTCGCCAGGCAGATGGAGAAGCGCAATCTCGGCGCCCGGATCCGGGTGATCGAGGCGAACCACGACCGCGCCGTGACGATCTCCGACGAGCTGAAACGGACGATCGTGCTTCACGGCAGCGGCCTCGATCAGGTCATCCTCGACGAGGCCGACATTTCCGAGAGCGACCTGCTCGTCGCGCTGACCAACGACGACAAGGTCAACATCCTCGCCAGCGTCATGGCAAAGCGCCTTGGCTGCCGCGGCAATCTCACGCTCCTGAACAACGCCGACTACCAGGGCTTCACGCGGACGCTGGGCATCGACGCCTTCATAAACCCGCGCTCCGTCACCATATCGCGGGTACTGCAGCATGTGCGGCGTGGCCGTATCCGCGCCGTCCATTCGATCCAGAACGGCCTTGCCGAGGTGATCGAGGCCGAAGCGCTGGAAACCTCGCCGCTGGTCGGCAAGCCGCTGCGCGAACTGGATCTGCCGGAGAACCTGCGGATCGGGGCGATCTACCGCAACGGCGAATATGTCCGGCCCAACGGACAGACAAAGATCAAGGCGAAGGACAGGGTGGTAATCTTCGCGGCAGCGAGCGCCGTCCGCCATGTCGAACAGCTGTTCCGCGTCAGTCTGGAGTTCTTCTAAGAGCCGGGGAACGGTTTTTTTCACGCTTGTCGCCGGATCATCTTGGGAAAAGATCCGAGGGGCTCTATTCCTCGGGATGACCAGGACGCAATCTCGTCAGGCGGCGCTGCCGCAGGACGGGTGATGGACCATGCGCGATGCAGCAAGCCGGGCCAGCCGGCATCGCATCGCCAATAAGAACAGAACAAGGAACCAACGATGCCGGAACGGACGCAAAACCTCCAGGACCTCTTCCTCAACACCGTGCGCAAGCAGAAGATCTCGCTGACCATCTTCCTGGTCAACGGCGTCAAACTGACCGGCGTGGTGACCTCCTTCGACAATTTCTGCGTCCTGCTGCGCCGCGATGGCCATTCCCAGCTGGTCTACAAGCACGCCATTTCCACCATCATGCCCTCCCAGCCGGTCCATATGCACGACGGCGGGGACGACGACAGGACCGACTGATTGACCGAACCCCGCGAAAACCATCCCAAGGGCCCGATCGAGCACGAGAGCGTCGCGACGCGCGCCGCCGTGTTCGTGCCGGTGTTCAAGCAGTTCACGGCAAAGGAAGACGGCATTGCGCCGGGTGCCGAGCTCGTGCGCCGCAGCGACGAGGCCCGGCTTGCCGAGGCGCTGGGACTGGCGGCCGCGATCGGCCTGGACATCAAGGCCAGCGGCGTCGTCTCCGGGCCGCGTCCGCGGCCTGCGACGCTGATCGGCGCCGGCAAGCTGGAGGAGATCAAAGGGGTGGTGGCGGCGGAGGAGATCGGCCTCGTCATCTTCGATCATCCGCTGACCCCGGTGCAGCAGCGCAACCTCGAGCGCGAGCTCGACGCCAAGGTGCTGGACCGCACCGGGCTGATCCTCGAGATCTTCGGGCAGCGCGCCCGCACCAAGGAAGGAACGCTGCAGGTCGAGCTCGCCCATCTCAACTATCAGCGCGGCCGGCTCGTGCGCAGCTGGACCCATCTGGAGCGCCAGCGCGGCGGCGCCGGCTTCCTCGGCGGCCCCGGCGAGACCCAGATCGAGTCGGACCGGCGCCAGCTGCAGGAGCGCATCAAGCGCCTCGAGAAGGATCTCGAGGCGGTCCGTCGTACCCGTCAGCTGCACCGGGCCAAGCGCAAGAAGGCGCCGCACCCGGTGGTGGCGCTGGTCGGCTACACCAATGCCGGCAAGTCGACGCTGTTCAACCGGCTGACCGGCGCCGACGTGCTCGTCCAGGACCTGCTGTTCGCCACCCTCGATCCGACCGTGCGGCGCACCACGCTGCCGCATGGCACCGAGGTGCGCTTCTCCGACACGGTGGGCTTCGTGTCCGACCTCCCGACACACCTCGTCGCCGCCTTCCGCGCGACGCTCGAGGAGGTGATCGAGGCCGACCTCGTCCTGCACGTGCGCGACATGGCGGATCCGGACACGCTCGCCCAGGCGGAGGACGTGCGGAAGATCCTGCGCGACCTCGAGATCGATGTCGACGACAGCGAGCATGTGATCGAGATCTGGAACAAGGCGGATCTCCTGGACGAGGCGTCGCTCAGCCACATCGAAGCGGTACGCGAGGGCCTGCCCGACCCGCGGGCGGCCCAAATCGTCTCGGCCGTTGCCAATACCGGCATCGGGCCGCTTCTCGACGATATCGAGCGGCGGATCGCCGGAACGCTGTGCGAGGTGACCCTCGACGTCGGCCCCGACGGCATGGGCATGCTGCCCTGGCTCTATCAGAACGCCACGGTGAGCCGGCGCGAGGACCGCGAGGATGGTGCCGTCTCGCTGACCGTCGAGATCACCACGCAGGGCCGGACGGAACTGCGCCGGATGACCCAGCAGATGCCGGACGTCGCCATCCGCTGATCAGCGGCGCGGGGCAACCGACCGACAGCAAAAAGCCGGCCCCGGGGCCGGCTTTTTTGTACGAAATCAATGCGTTGGAACCAGCGGCTCCTAGATTGCGCCGGTGCCGATCAGCATGAAGGCCGGAATGTCGTCGCCAAAGCCGATCGGCGCCTTGCCGCCATCGTTGTCGCCGCCGCGGCTGCGGCCCTGGTCGATGGGGGCCGGGCGCGGTGTCGGGGCGGTCGTCCGCTCGACGGGGGCCGGACGCGGCGCACTCTCGCTGCGCGCACGGCGCGGCGGGCGGGCGGCACGGACTTCCGGCTCGTCGTTGACGACAGACACTGGCTCCACGACAGGCTGGGCTTCGGCCTCGACGGCTGGCGCGGCCGTCTCGTCGCTCGCCTCGGGCGTGCGTGCCGGACGTTCCTTGCGCACGCGGGTGCGGCCGGCGCCCGACGCATCGGTGCGCCGCGAACTGCGACGCGGGCTCGGCGCAGCGTCGGCCGGCTCTTCGGGCAGCGCCGCGGCAGGCGCGCCCTGCCATTCGATCTCGGTGCCGATCAGCTTTTCGATCGCGTCGAGATACTTCTTGTCCGCCTTGGTGGCGAGCGTGAAGGCCTTGCCCGAGCGGCCGGCGCGACCGGTTCGGCCGATGCGGTGGACATAGTCTTCGGCATGGATCGGCACGTCGAAATTGAAGACGTGGCTGACGGCAGGAATGTCGAGGCCGCGGGCCGCGACGTCCGATGCGACGAGCAGCTGAATCTTGTTGTCGCGGAAGCTCTGCAGCATCGCGGTCCGCGAGCGCTGGTCCATGTCGCCATGCAGCGCGCCGGCGGAGAAGCCGTGGCGCTCCAGCGAACGGAAGAGCGTTGCGACGTCGCGCTTGCGGTTGCAGAAAATGATCGCGTTGGTCAGGTCGGTCTCTTCGCGGATCACGCGGCGCAGCGCCTCGCGCTTCTCCGACTCGACCTTCTGGCAGGCGACCAGCCGCTGCGTCACCGTCAGGGCGGCCGATGCCGGCTTGGCAACCTCGACGCGGACGGGGTTCTGCAGGAACTGCTCGGTGAGCCGCGTGATCTCCGGCGGCATCGTGGCCGAGAAGAACAGCGTCTGGCGTGTCACTGGCAGCAGCTTGCAGATCCGCTCGATGTCCGGGATGAAGCCCATGTCGAGCATCCGGTCGGCCTCGTCGATGACGAGGATCTCAACGGCGTTCATCAGCAGTTTGCCGCGCTCGAAATGGTCGAGCAGGCGGCCGGGCGTGGCGATCAGCACGTCGACGCCGCGGTCGATCTTCTTGTCCTGGTCACCGAAGGACATGCCCCCGATGAGGAGGGCAATGTTGATCTTCTGGTCGCGGCCGTAGCGGACGAAGGATTCCTCGACCTGCGCGGCAAGCTCGCGCGTCGGTTCGATGATCAGGGTGCGGGGCATGCGGGCCCGGGCGCGGCCCTTTTCGAGCAGCGTCAGCATCGGCAGGACGAAGGATGCCGTCTTGCCGGTTCCCGTCTGCGCGATTCCCAGAATATCCCGGCGCTCCAGCGCGTGCGGGATGGCCTGTTCCTGGATCGGCGTCGGTTCGCTGTATCCGGCAGCCTCGACGGCGGCCAGAACCTTGGCACTGAGGCCGAGTTCGGAAAATGGTTTCAAGCGTCAGGTTCTCTTTGGATAATGGGGTTACGGTCTACGACTTCGAAGGCCCATTACTGCGGGGCAGTAGGGCGATAGCTTTTCCGAGTCAACCACAAGCTCCCATATGGCGCGCAAACAGCGGAATTACAGGGTAGAAATGGTGAATACGTCGTCGATCGTGCTGATTCCGGGTCTGCTGTGCACGGCGGACCTGTTCCGCGACCAGATCGCGGCGTTCCCGCCGGAAGCCCTCATGGTCGCGGACACGGTGAGCGACGACAGCATCGCAGCGATGGCGGAGCGACTGCTCGCCGGCGCGCCGCCGCGCTTCGTGCTGTGCGGCCTGTCCATGGGCGGCTATGTGGCGCTGGAGGTCGCGCGGCGAGCGCCGGAACGTGTCGCCGGTCTGGCGGTGGTGGCGACCAGTGCGCGGCCCGACACGGCGGAGCAGACGGCGGTGCGGCACCGTCTCGTGGCGCTCGGGCGTGACAAGGGCATTGCCGCGGTGGCAGAGGCGCTGTCGTCCCGCCTGTTGGGACCGCAGGCCCGCCAAGACGAGGGGCAGCGCGATCGCGTGGCCGCCATGGCGGGCGTGATCGGCATCGAGACCTTCGCGCGCCAGCAGGCGGCGATCATCGGCCGCCCGGACCAGCGCCAAGCGCTCTCAGGCCTGGCGATGCCGACGCACGTTCTTGTCGGCACGGCGGACGAGATCATTCCGCCCGATTGCTCGCACGAGATGGCGGCAGCCATCCCGAAGGCGCGGCTCACGACCGTCGAGGCCGGCGGGCACCTTCTCTCGATGGAAGCCCCGGATCTCGTCACGCAGGCGCTTGCCGCGCTGCTGGCCGGGTCGCGGCCCTTGGCGGCTCAGTTGGAGGCCGGCCCGAACATGTAGGGCGTGTCGGGCGCGAAATGCAGTTCGTAGGTTTCGGCGATCTCGCCGTCCGTCGGCAGGATGTCGAAGAACAGCGTCAGGCCGCTCGGCGCGCCGGGGCTCGGCTCGTCCGCCCGGTAGCCGACGATCGCGCCGTCGATCTGGTTGATCTCGGTGATCTCGGTCGAGGCGCGGACGGTATGGTCCGTCCCCGCGCCTTCGAGCTGCTGGACGAAGAAGTGGTAGCCGGTCTCGTCGGCGGGCGACTGCACCATGATCGTGCGCCAGACGCCCTGCCGCTCACCCTCGGACCAGGGGCCGACCACCTGGACGTCCTCGACCAACGGCGACAGGCTGTCGATCGCCGCGGTCACGGCGGGATCGGTCGCGGCGGGGGTCGACGCTGGTGCGGTCGATTCCGCTGGCGCAGGCGCCACCGTTGCTGCCGGTTTGGCCGTCTCGGCGCCCGGCGCTATCGCCGGGCCGCTTTCCTGGCCCGAGGCGGGCAGGGCGATGAGCAGCGCGGTGCCGAGCATTGCGGCGGCTGGCAAGATCCGTGTCACGGTCAATTCTCCGATGGCGATGCGCGCAGCTTTCGGCCGCGCGCCGTCAGATGTCCAGATCCTCGACGAAGGCCGCGCGGTCCTGGATGAAGCGGAACCGCGCGTCGGGCTTGTTGCCCATCAGCGCCTCGACGGCGCCGGCGGTTCCGGCTTCCGGCGTCTCGTCGACCACGACCTGCAGCAGCGTGCGCCGGCGCGGGTCCATGGTGGTCTCCTTGAGCTGCGACGGCAGCATCTCGCCCAGGCCCTTGAAGCGCGAGACCTCGACCTTGCCGCGGCCCTTGAACTCCTTCTCGACGATCCGCTCGCGGTCCCGCTCGTCCCGCG
Organism: Aurantimonas sp. HBX-1; assembly: GCF_021391535.1. Taxonomy (GTDB): domain Bacteria; phylum Pseudomonadota; class Alphaproteobacteria; order Rhizobiales; family Rhizobiaceae; genus Aurantimonas. The sequence continues at coordinate 1,886,283 of NZ_CP090066.1, read as the reverse complement.
CATAGACCGTCTTGCCGCCCTGCGTCAGCTTGTAGAGCGGCGGCACGGCGAGGAAGAGGTGGCCGTTGCGGACCAGCTCCGGGATCTCCTGGTAGAAGAAGGTGATCAGCAGCGAGGCGATGTGCGCCCCGTCCACGTCGGCGTCGGTCATGATGATCACGCGCTCGTAGCGCAGATCTTCGCTGCGATATTTCGACCGCGTGCCGCAGCCGAGCGCCTGGACGAGATCGGCCAGCTGCTGGTTGGCGCCGAGCTTGTCGCGTCCCGCACTGGCGACGTTGAGGATCTTGCCGCGCAGCGGCAGGATCGCCTGCACCTTGCGGTCGCGCGCCTGCTTGGCCGAGCCGCCGGCCGAGTCGCCTTCGACGATGAACAGTTCCGCCCCGGCCGCGCCGGTCTGCGAGCAGTCGGCGAGCTTGCCGGGCAGGCGCAGCTTGCGCGTCGCGGTCTTGCGGCTGACTTCCTTTTCCTGGCGGCGGCGCAGCCGTTCGTCGGCGCGCTCGACCACCCAGTCGATCAGCCGCGCGGCGTCCTGCGGCGAGGAGGCGAGCCAGATATCGAAGGAGTCGCGCATCGACTGCTCGACGATGCGCTGCGCCTCGGCCGTCGCCAGTCGGTCCTTGGTCTGGCCGACGAACTCCGGCTCGCGAATGAACACCGAGAGCATCGCGGCGGCGGTCAGCATCACGTCGTCGCCGGTGATCACCGCGGCGCGCTTGTTGCCGGAGACTTCGGCGAAGGCCTTGAGCCCGCGCAGCAGCACCGAACGCAGGCCGGCCTCATGAGTGCCGCCTTCGCCGGTCGGGATCGTGTTGCAGTAGGAACGGACGAAGCCGTCGTCGGGCGTCCAGCTGACCGCCCATTCAACCGCTCCGTGGCCGGTCTGCTTTTCGGTGCGGCCGGCGAAGATCTGCGACGTCACCCGATCCTTGCCGAGCGTCGTGTCGAGGTAATCCTTCAAGCCGCCGGGAAAATGGAAGGTGTCGCGCGGCGGGATCTCGCCGTTCGGCGTCAGCAGTTCCAGGTCACAGGACCAGCGGATTTCGACGCCGCCGAACAGATAGGCCTTGGAACGCGCCATGGCGTAGAGGCGCTCGGGCCGGAAGCGCGCGCCGGCGCCGAAGATCTGCGGGTCCGGCCGGAAGCGCACCTTGGTGCCGCGCCGGTTATGGACCTCGCCCACTTCCTCGAGCGGGCCGGTGGCCACACCGCGTGCATAGGTCTGCCGGTAGAGGCGCCTATTCCGGGCGACCTCGACCTCGAGATGTTCCGAGAGCGCATTGACGACGGAGACGCCGACGCCGTGCAGGCCGCCGGAAGTCTCGTAGACCTTGGAGTCGAACTTCCCGCCGGCATGCAGCGTGGTCATGATGACCTCGAGCGCCGACTTGTTCTTGTATTTCGGATGCGGGTCGATCGGGATGCCGCGGCCGTTGTCGGCGACGGAAAGCGTGCCGTCCGCCTCCAGCGCGACCTCGATGAAATTGGCGTGGCCGGCGGTCGCCTCGTCCATCGCATTGTCGATGACCTCGGCGAAGAGGTGGTGCAGCGCCTTCTCGTCGGTGCCGCCGACATACATGCCGGGGCGGCGGCGGACCGGCTCGAGCCCCTCCAGAACCTCGATATCGGCTGCCGTGTAGTCGGCCTGAGGCGGCGCCGCGGCGGGTGCGGGGCGGGCTCGGCTCGCAGCCTTGGGGAGCGCCGGCTGGCGCGCGGCATTGCCGGAGAACAGGTCGTCGCTCATCGCGCCGTCGCGTCGGGGCAGGAAAACGGGGAGATCGGGCGCCAATCGAACATGGGACCTGCCTATACTTTCACGAAATGTTCTTCAACCCCGGGCACATCGGCCGGCCCGGCAAGACCGGCGTTTCCGCAACCTTATCCACGGGTTTCCGGGCAACTCCGGCACCCCCTGCCACCGGCGTGCGGAACGCCGGGCGACGCGTCCGGGCGCCATTCGAATCACGCCCGTTCCACCGCTGTCAAACGAAAAGGGGCGCCCGCGAGGCGCCCCTTGACCGTGCTCGGAGTCCAGCCGGAAGGATCCGGCCGCCTCGTCAGACCGAGTAGTACATGTCGAACTCGACCGGATGCGGCGTCATCTCGAAACGCATCACCTCGGCCATCTTCAGGTCGATGAAGGCGTCGATCTGGTCGTCGTCGAAGACGCCGCCGGCCTTCAGGTAATCGCGATCGGCGTCGAGCGATTCCATCGCTTCGCGCAGCGACCGGCAGACGGTCGGGATTTCCTTCAGCTCCTCCGGCGGCAGGTCGTAGAGATCCTTGTCCATGGCTTCGCCCGGGTGGATCTTGTTCTTGATGCCGTCGAGGCCGGCCATCAGCATCGCCGAGAAGGCGAGATACGGGTTAGCCGTCGGGTCCGGGAAGCGGACCTCGACGCGCTTGGCCTTCGGCGACTGGCCGAACGGGATGCGGCAGGAGGCCGAGCGGTTGCGCGCCGAGTAGGCGAGCAGCACCGGGGCTTCGTAGCCGGGGACCAGGCGCTTGAACGAGTTGGTCGACGGGTTGGTGAAGGCGTTCAGCGACTTGGCGTGCTTGATGATGCCGCCGATGTAGAACAGGGCGCTCTCCGACAGGCCCGCATATTCGTCGCCGGCGAAGGTCGGCTTGCCGCCCTTCCAGATCGACTGGTGCACGTGCATGCCCGAGCCGTTGTCGCCGAAGATCGGCTTCGGCATGAAGGTCGCGGTCTTGCCGTAGGCATTGGCGACCTGATGGATCACGTATTTGTAGATCTGCATCTTGTCGGCGTTGCGGGTCAGCGTGTCGAACTTGATGCCGAGCTCGTGCTGCGCGGCGGCCACCTCATGGTGGTGCTTCTCGACCTCCACGCCCATCTCGGCCATCACGGTCAGCATTTCCGAGCGGATGTCCTGGCAGGAATCGATCGGCGGGACGGGGAAGTAGCCGCCCTTGACGCGCGGCCGGTGGCCGAGATTGCCGGTCTCGTATTCCATGTCGTCGTTGGACGGCAGTTCGGTGGAGTCGAGCTTGAAGCCCGTGTTGTACGGGTCGGCCTTGTAGCGGACGTCGTCGAAGATGAAGAACTCGGCTTCCGGGCCGAAGAAGGCGGTGTCACCGGTGCCGGACTGGGTAAGGAACGCCTCCGCCTTGCGGGCGGTCGAGCGCGGGTCGCGGTTGTACGCCTCGCCGGAGATCGGATCGAGGATGTCGCAGACGATCGCCATGGTCGACTGGGCGAAGAACGGATCCATGTAGGCCGTCTCCGGATCCGGCATCAGCACCATGTCGGACTCGTTGATGGCCTTCCAGCCGGCGATCGACGATCCGTCGAACATCGAGCCTTCCGAGAACATGTCCTCGTCGACGATGCCGACGTCCATCGTGACGTGCTGCATCTTGCCCTTGGGGTCGGTGAACCGCAGGTCGACAAACTTAACGTCGTTGTCCTTGATCTGCTTCAGAATGTCGTTGGCGCTCGTCATGGCGGTCTTTCCTGATATTGAACGATGTATATTGCTGGGAGACGGCGAGGGTCAGATGGCGTCCGTGCCGGCTTCGCCGGTGCGGATGCGGATGGCTTCCTCGATGTTGGAGACGAAGATCTTGCCATCCCCGATGCGGCCGGTCTGGGCCGCCTTGCGGATGGCCTCGACGGCGGCAGCGACGTTCTCGTCCGCCAGCACGATCTCGACCTTCACCTTCGGCAGGAAGTCGACGACATACTCGGCACCCCGATAAAGTTCGGTGTGGCCCTTCTGCCGTCCGAAGCCCTTGGCCTCGGTGACGGTGATGCCCTGCAGCCCCACGTCCTGGAGGGCCTCCTTGACCTCATCCAGCTTGAACGGCTTGATGATCGCCTCGACCTTCTTCATCGACATTCCTTCACGACGTTGTCCCCCGTCACGGGCCGCCGGCCCGTCCCCCCGCCCAATGCAGGAGGCGTGCCAAAGGCCTTGTCCCGGACCGCGGCTGACGAAATAGCGTCGATCGCTGCCGCGGAAACCGATGCCTACACCATCTCGGCAGCGACTCGACCGGTTTATCGGCGCTATCGTTACCCTTGTGACGCTTCTGTGCCCATACCGGCTACACCAAGCGGCCGGTGAAGTCACACAGGCTGCCCATTTTGTAGGCACATAGTTGAAAGTTTAGGCGACCGATGGCTGCGACGTCCCCTTCCGATTGTTTCCTGCTGACGTCCTCCGAGATGGCCGAGGCCGATCGGTTGACGATCGACAGCGGAACCGCGGGAATCGCGCTGATGGAGAAGGCCGGTGCCGCCGTGGCGGCGGCGGTCCAGGCGGAGTTCGCCGATGCCGCCCGTGTCGCGGTGCTGGCGGGGCCCGGCAACAACGGTGGGGACGCCTATGTCGTCGCCCGGCTGTTGCGGGAGGCGGGCCGCGACGTCCGCCTTTACGGCCTCGTCGATCCCGCCAGGCTGTCCGGCGATGCTGCCTCTGCCGCATCCGCCTGGAAGGACGCGACCCTGCCGCTGGAGGCATTCGACCCGGCCGACGCGGCGCTGGTCGTCGACGGGCTGTTCGGCGCCGGACTGGCACGCCCCGTCGAAGGCCTCGCCGCCGCGGCCATTGACCGGCTGAACGACGCGCCGACGCCGGTCGTCGCCATCGACCTGCCGTCCGGCGTCTCCGGCGAATCGGGCAAGGCGCTCGGGGCCGCCGTCGCGGCGGACCTGACCGTCACGTTCTTCCGCCGCAAGCCGGGTCACCTGCTCGAGCCGGGCCGCAGCCTCTGCGGGCGCACGCTGGTGGCCGACATCGGCATCGCGCCGACGGTCCTCGCCCGCATCGCACCCCGGACCTTCGTCAACGAGCCGGCGCTGTGGGCCAGCCGATTCCGCAGTCCCGCCGATGCCGGCCACAAATACGACCGCGGCCATGCGGTGGTGCTGTCCGGCGGCGCCAGCCAGACCGGGGCAGCGCGGCTCGCCGCAGCGGCCGCGCTGCGCGCCGGCGCCGGACTCGTCACGCTGTTCTCGCCGGCGGCCGCCATGCAGGTCAACGCGTCGCACCTGACGGCGGTGATGCTGAAGCGCTGTAACGACGACGCGGAGCTGACCTCGCTGATCGAGGACGAGCGCTACAACGCCTTCATCCTCGGCCCCGGCTTCGGCGTCGGCGAACGCGCCCGGCTGTTCGCGGCGGCGATCCTCGCCAAAGGCCGCCGCCTCGTGCTGGATGCCGACGCGATCAGCGCGTTCCAGGAGACGCCGGACCTGCTGTTCGCCGCGGCCGGGGAGGCGGCAGGCAGGCACAGTCCGGCCGAACCACTGCTCGTGCTGACGCCGCACGAGGGAGAGTTCAGGCGGCTGTTCCCGGAACTCGCCGCCGACGGCGGCCAGTCGAAGCTGGATCGCGCACGAAATGCCGCCGCGCAGTCGGGCGCCGTCGTCGTGCTGAAGGGCAGGGATACCGTGATCGCCGCGCCCGACGGACGTGCCGCGATCAACGCCAGCGGCACGCCGTGGCTCGCCACGGCCGGCACGGGCGACGTCCTCGCCGGCATCGTCGCGGCGCAGCTGGCCCAGGGCATGCCGAGCTTCGAGGCCGCCTGCGCCGGCGTCTGGATGCACGGGCGGGCGGCCGAGCTGTTCGGCCCGGGCCTGATCTCCGAGAACCTGCCGAAGATGCTGCCGAAGGTGCATGCCGAATTGCAGGCGCTGCTCGGCCGGAAAGACTGATCCCGCGGCGGCGTCGGATCAGCCCGCGTCCAGGCGTTCCTGGAGCGCCATGGCGGCATGCGGCGCCCGCGGCTTTCCGGAGCGGATGAAGTACACGAAGACGTCGCGCTTCTGCCGCGGCGGTTCGGTCTTTGGATCGGCCCGGCGCAGATCGTCCGGCTGGCCGCCTTCCGCCCACTGCCGCGTCCGGGCGGCCCAGGCGTCCAGCGCGTCGGCCGGATAGCCGGTCGGATTGGCCTCGTCGCCCTTCTGCAGGCGGGCATAGACGAAGTCCGCCGTGACGTCGGCGATCTGGGGATAATCCTCCGCCTCGGCGCAAACGATGGCGACGCCGGCCTTGCGGCAGATCGCGACCGCTTCGGGGCAGGCGAAGCTCTCGTGGCGCGGCTCGACGACGTGGCGAAGTGGCAGATCGCCGGCCTTCTCGGGGAGCAGCTTCACGAAGGCGGCGAAGTCGTCCGGGTCGAACTGCTTGGTGGCGGCGAACTGCCAGAGGATCGGGCCGAGCCGGTCGCCCAGCTCGGTGATGCCCGACTGCACGAAACGCTCGATCGACTCGCCGCCTTCCGCCAGGATCTTGCGGTTCACCGCGAAGCGCGGCGCCTTCAGCGAGAAGACGAAGCCTTCCGGGGTCTCGCTCGCCCATTTGGCGAAGGTCGCCGGCGACTGGCTGCGATAGAACGTGCCATTGACCTCGATCGTCTTCAGCTTCGACGCGGCATATTCCAGCTGCCGCTTCTTCGGCAGGTCGTCCGGATAGAAGGTCTCGTTCCACGGCTCGAACGTCCAGCCGCCGACGCCGGCCCGAATTGTGCCTGGCTTGGCCATGACGAATCTCCCTTGAGATTAGCTAACTATCTAGCTAGATTTGTCGCATGGCGACGTTCAACATGCACCGGGCGAAGACCGGACTCTCCGACCTGGTCGCGCGCGCCGAGGCGGGCGAAGAGATTGTCATCGCCCGCCGCAACAGGCCAGCAGTGAAGCTGGTTCCGGTTGCGGCTGCCGTCAATGCGAGCGAAGCCGGTTCTGGGACGCCCGCCCGCGTTGAGGCGCCGCTTGGGTTTGCCGAGAAGGAGCAGCCGGTGTTCGACCTCGATGGCATCGTGCAGGCGCTGGCTGCGGGGAAGGATTTCAGTATCACGCGTGACGGCCAGGTAGCCGCGACGGTGACGCCCGCTGCCGCGGCTGCGCGGCGGGTCCGCGGCTTCGGCATGCTCGCGCACATGCCTTCGGTTCCGGACGGCTTCTTCTTCGACCCGCTGTCGGAGGAGGATCTCGAAGCGTGGGAAGGCGCGGCCTCTTTCGACCCTGACATTTCCAAGCCGTGACCCTTCTGCTGGACACGCATGTCTTCGTGTGGTGGCTGCGCGGTGACGCGCGGCTGCGGCCTCGTGTCCGCACCATCATCGAAGAGAACGACGGCATCACCTTTGTCAGCGCGGTCTCCGGATACGAGATGTCGCAGAAATATCGACTGGGGAAGTGGCCGGAGGTCGCTCCTTTCATGGAGGGGTTCGAGCGGCTGGCCGCGACGGCGAACATCGAGATCCTCACCATCACCGCGCTTCATGCGGTTCGCGCCGGCCTGCTCCCGGGGACCCACCGCGATCCATTCGACCGGATGCTCGCCGCCCAGGCAACGATCGAGGGCCTGCGGATCGTGTCCGGCGACGAAGGGCTGAGAAACCTCGGGGTGAAACCAATCTGGGACTGAGCGGCGTCTCGAGGCGAGTTCCGCCTGCAGTTCGCTTGCGAGCCATTCACGTCGGCGGGATGAAGGGCTGCGAGATCTGCTGGAACACCGGCAAGGCTTCCATCGCCGCGCAATGCGCCGCAAGCGCGGGGCAGTCTTCCAGTCCAGCCAGCTCCGGATGGGAATCGCCCATGTGCCGGATCGATGCTGCCACGGCGATGTCCGCATGGCCGATGCGATCGCCCAGCCAGTAGGGACCGGGGCGTGCTGCCCGGTCCGCCTCGAGGGCGGCCAGCGTTCCGCGCATCTGCCGCAGGCACCGCGCTTCCCACGCCGGCGAGGCTTTGTCGTGCAGCCGCCGCTCGTAGAACAGGCTCACCGCCTTGTCGGCCAGCCCGCTCGCCAGAGCCGTCACCTTCAGCGAGTGGCGTCGCGCCGGTTCCGAGCGCGGATGCATCGCCTGCTCGGCAGGCACCAGCGAGTCCAGGTGATCGAGCATCGTGTAGCTGTCGACCAGCACATCGCCGTCGTCGAGAACCAGCGTCGGCACGCGCGTCAGCGGGTTCAACGCGGCAATCTTGTCGGCGTCGCCGAACACAGACCAGGGCCGATGCTCGAACGGGATGTCGTAGAGCGCCAGCGCGATGCCGACGCGACGCACGAAGGACGAATCATACTGGCCGATGAGGATCATGCCGTCTCTCCGACAATGCCGGGCGGTGCCCGTTACTCCGCCGCCTCGCGCTTGATGCCGGGCCGGCGCTCCAGCAGCTCCTTCAGGAAGTGGCCGGTGTAGGAGCGCTTCACCTTGACCACGTCCTCGGGCGTGCCGGTGGCGACGATCTCGCCGCCGCCGTCGCCGCCCTCGGGGCCGATGTCGACCAGCCAGTCGGCGGTCTTGATGACTTCGAGATTGTGCTCGATCACCACCACCGTGTTGCCGCGGTCGACGAGGTCGTGCAGCACCTCGAGCAGCTTGGCGACATCGTGGAAATGCAGGCCGGTGGTCGGCTCGTCGAGGATATAGAGCGTGCGGCCGGTCGCCTTGCGCGACAGTTCCTTGGCGAGCTTGACGCGCTGCGCCTCGCCGCCCGAGAGCGTCGTCGCCTGCTGGCCGACCTTGATGTAGCCGAGGCCGACCTCCTTCAGCGTCGCCAGCTTGTCACGCACCACCGGCACGGCGGCGAAAAAGTCGACGCCTTCCTCGACCGTCATGTCGAGCACGTCGGCGATCGACTTCTCCTTGAAGGTGACCTCCAGCGTCTCGCGGTTGTAGCGCTTGCCGTGGCAGACGTCGCAGGTGACGTAGACATCGGGCAGGAAATGCATCTCGATCTTGATGACGCCGTCGCCCTGGCAGGCCTCGCAGCGTCCGCCCTTGACGTTGAAGGAGAAGCGGCCGGGCTGGTAGCCCCGCGCCTTGGCTTCCGGCAGGCCCGCGAACCAGTCGCGGATCGGCGTGAAGGCGCCGGTATAGGTCGCGGGGTTCGAGCGCGGGGTGCGGCCGATCGGCGACTGGTCGATGTCGATGACCTTGTCGAGCAGTTCCAGCCCCTCGACCTGGTCGTGCTCGGCCGGCACGTCGCGGGCATTGGAGATCCGCCGCGCGGCGGCCTTGTAGAGCGTCTCGATCAGGAACGTCGACTTGCCGCCGCCCGACACGCCGGTGACGCAGGAGAACAGGCCGAGGGGAATCTCGGCCGTGACGTTCTTGAGGTTGTTGCCGCGCGCGCCGACCACCTTCAGCCGCTTGCCCTTCTGCGGCTTGCGCCGCTTGGCCGGCACCGGCACGCCGAGATCGCCTGACAGATAGCGGCCGGTGAGCGAGGCCGGATGCGCCATCACCTCGGCCGGCGTGCCGGCGGCGATGATCTCGCCGCCATGGATGCCGGCGGCAGGCCCGATGTCGACGACGTAGTCGGCGGCGAGGATGGCATCCTCGTCGTGTTCGACGACGATCACCGTGTTGCCGATGTCGCGCAGGTGCTTCAGCGTCACCAGCAGCCGCTCGTTGTCGCGCTGGTGCAGGCCGATCGACGGCTCGTCAAGCACGTAGAGCACGCCGGTCAGGCCGGAGCCGATCTGCGAGGCGAGACGGATGCGCTGGCTCTCGCCGCCGGACAGCGTGCCCGCCGCGCGCGACAGCGTCAGATATTCCAGGCCCACGTCGTCAAGGAATCGCAGCCGCTCGCGGATCTCCTTGAGAATGCGGACGGCGATCTCGTTCTGCTTGGCGTTCAGCTGCTCCGGCAGCGCCTCGAACCACTGCCGCGCCGCGCGGATCGACAGTTCCGTCGTCTCGCCGATGTGCCGCCCGGCGATCTTGACCGCCAGCGCCTCGGGCTTCAGCCGGTAGCCGCCGCAGGCAGGGCAGGGGGTCGCCGACATGAAGCGCTCGATCTCCTCGCGCATCCAGGCCGAGTCGGTCTCCTTCCAGCGGCGCGCCAGATTGGTGACGACGCCCTCGAAAGCCTTGGTCGTCTTGTAGGATCGCAGCCCGTCATTGTAGCGGAACTCGATCTTCTCCTTGCCGGTGCCGTTGAGGATCGCCGCCTGCGCGGCTTCCGGGAGGTCCGCCCAGCGGTCGGTCTGCTTGAACCCGTAGACGCGGCCGAGCGCGTCCAGCGTCTGCCCGTAATAAGGCGAACTCGACTTCGCCCACGGCGCGATGGCACCGCCCTTCAGCGTCAGCGCCTCGTTCGGCACCACCAGCTTCGGATCGACGGCCTGCTGCGACCCCAGCCCGTCGCAGCGGGGGCAGGCGCCGAACGGATTGTTGAAGGAAAACAGCCGCGGCTCGATCTCGGGGATGGTGAAGCCGGAGACCGGGCAGGCGAATTTCTCGGAAAACACCAGCTGGCGCGGCTTGCCATTCTCGTCGAGCTCGTCGGCATATTCGGCGACGGCAAGTCCATCGGCCAGGCCGAGCGCCGTCTCGATCGAATCCGCCAGCCGCGCCGACAGATCGGGGCGCACGACGATGCGGTCGACCACCACGTCGATGTCATGCTTGTACTTCTTGTCGAGCGCCGGAGCGTCGGCGATGTCGTAGAACGTGCCGTCGATCCGGACGCGCTGGAAGCCCTTCTTCTGCAGTTCCGCCAGTTCCTTGCGGTACTCGCCCTTGCGGCCGCGGATCATCGGCGCGAGCAGGTAGAGGCGCGTGCCTTCCTCCAGCTCGAGCACCCTGTCGACCATCTGGCTGACCGTCTGGCTCTCGATCGGCAGGCCCGTCGCCGGCGAATAGGGAATGCCGACGCGCGCGAACAGGAGCCGCAGGTAGTCGTAGATCTCGGTGACGGTGCCGACGGTCGAGCGCGGGTTCTTCGACGTGGTCTTCTGCTCGATGGAGATGGCCGGCGACAGCCCGTCGATCTGGTCGACGTCGGGCTTCTGCATCATCTCCAGAAACTGCCGCGCATAGGCCGACAGGCTCTCCACGTAGCGCCGCTGCCCCTCGGCATAGATCGTGTCGAACGCCAGCGACGACTTGCCCGAGCCGGACAGGCCGGTCATGACGATCAGCTTGTCGCGCGGAAGGTCGAGATCGACATTCTTGAGATTATGCTCGCGGGCGCCGCGAATGGAGATCGTCTTCAATTCGGCCATGAAGCGCTCGGCATTCCTTGTCGTGGGATGACGCGGTTATCTATGTCTTCCGCACCGCAGTTCCAAGCAGCCGCGGCGATTCGGTCGAAACTTGCATGTTCCCTTTTCGTTCTATAGTATCGCGCCTCGTTCCGCAACGCGGGTAGCCAGCGCCCTGGATGCGGCACCTTCGGCCCGGCAGGAAACTTCCGCTGGATAAGCCGGACGTGGCGCCGCCGATGGTTTCCCCCGCCGACCGGCTCCGGTATGGTCGCCGCCGTCGGATAAGTATGGAGTTCTTCATGGCAGGCAGCGTCAACAAGGTCATTCTGGTCGGCAATCTCGGAGCCGATCCGGAAGTGCGCCGCCTGACTTCCGGCGACGCCGTGGTCAATATGCGGATCGCCACGTCCGAGACCTGGCGCGACCGCCAGTCCGGCGAGCGGCGCGAGCGCACCGAATGGCACAACGTGGTGATCTTCAACGAGAACCTCGTGAAGGTCGCCGAGCAGTACCTGAAGAAGGGTGCCAAGGTTTATATCGAAGGCGCGCTCCAGACCCGCAGCTGGGAGGACCAGACGGGCCAGAAGCGCTACACGACCGAAGTGGTGCTGCAGAAGTTCCGCGGCGAGCTGCAGATGCTCGACGGCCGCGGCGAAGGCGGCGGCGGTGGCGGCTCCGGCGGCGGCTATGAAGGCGGCGGCGGCGGTGGGGGCTCCTCGCGCGGCGGCGGTTCCGGCGGCCCGAGCGGCGGCGGCGCATCGGGCGGCGGCGATCGCGGCGGCTACGGCGGCGGCGGATCTTCGCGCGATCTCGACGACGAGATCCCGTTCTGATGCCACCCCGGCCTCTCGCTTCCCGCGCGAGGCCGGATTTCGTCGGCAACGATCCGATGATCGCTGCCGGCATTGCTCGGACGCCGGCGCATTCCGGCTGAATCCGATGCGCCGCCGACGGATCAGTCGGCGGCGGCACTCTCCTCGGCCAGCGCCAGGCGGTGCCCGGCGTTCGACTGAACCTCGATATACAGCCGCCGCACGATCGGGTAGGCGCGCTTGACGCGTTGCTCGATCTCGCTGACGGCGGCCTCGATGTCCTGCGACAGGACATCGTCCTTGAAGTCGCAGCTCATGGTCAAAAGGACGTCGCGCGGGCCGAGATGCAGCGTGCGGATCTCGTTGACCGAGACGATCTCCGGGCGCTCCGAGACGCGGTCGCGGATCGTCGCGACCATCGCCGGCGATGCTGCCTCGCCGATCAGCAGACCCTTGGTCTCGACCACCAGCAGCACCGCCGTGACCGCCAGGACCACGCCGATGACGATCGAGCCGATGGCGTCGAACTCGGCGATGCCCGTGCTCCAGGCGAGGCCGATGCCGGCGGCGGCGATGAGAATGCCGATGCAGGCGGCGCTGTCCTCGAACAGGACGACGAAGATCGTCGGGTCCTTCATCGCCCTGACGTCGGCGAGAAGCCCGTTGGCCGCGGACGGATCGCGCTGCGCGCCGAACTCGCTATAGGCGACCGACAGGGAATATCCCTCCATGGCAAGGGCCACGGCGAGGACGCCGAGGGCCACCAGCGGTGCCTCGATGGCCGCGCTCGCCGGCTCCAGCAGCCGCACGACGCCCTCGTAGATCGAGAAGCCCGCACCCAGCGCGAAGATCAGGATGGCAACGATGAAGGACCAGAAATAGACCTCGACGCCGTGACCGAACGGGTGAGCGGCATCGGCCGGCTTCTTGGCGCGGTGGATCCCGAGCAGCAGGAAGCCTTGGTTCGCGGTGTCGACGAGGGAGTGGATGCCTTCCGCCAGCATGCTGGAGGATCCGGTATAGGCGGCCGCGGCGAATTTCGTCACGGCGATGCCGAGATTGGCGGCGAGGGCCGCGATGACGGTCTTGTTGCCGCCGTCCTTCGAGCGCTGAGCGGTCATGCAATTCTGTCCATGTTGACGGCCCTGGCTCAGGGCGACGTCGAGAGCGGGGCGGCCGTGGTGGTCTCGACCAGTTGCGCGGCGCCCTCGGCGACGAACTGCACCGCCAGCGCGGCAAGCAGCACCCCCAGCAGACGCGAGATCACCGCCCTGCCGGTGACGCCGAGAAACCGGTCGATCCGGTCGGCGACGGCGAGGAAGCCGAAGGTGACGATCATGGCGACCAACAGGATGGCGACGAGGCCGATCCGCCCGGCGACCGTCGGCAGGTTGCCGGACAAGAGGATCACTGCCGAGATCGCGCCGGGACCGGCGATCAGCGGGATCGCCAGCGGGAAGGCCGCGACGTCGGCGACTTCCGGATCGTCCACCGCGCGGTCGGCGCTGCGCCGGTGGCGCTCCTGGCGTCGTTCGAAGACCAGTTCGAAGCCGATCCAGAACAGGAACAGGCCGCCGGCGACGCGGAAGGCCCCGAGCGTGATGCCAAGACCCTGCAGCAGCGCCATGCCGGCGATCGCGAAGAGCGCCAGGATGGCGAAGGCGATGACGCAGGCACGAATGGCGACGGAGCGGCGTTCGTTGGCATCGGCGTCGGGCGTCACCGCCAGGAACAGCGGCACCAGGCCAAGCGGGTCGATGATGACGAAGATGGTCACGAAGCCGCTGAGGAGGATGTCGACCATGCGTGCTCGCCAAAGGGTGCCCGATCGTCCTGCGTAGCAAATGACGGTGGCGGGTCAACCTGACCGCGCGGAAGGCGACATGGCGGCCGATTCGGCAGCCCATGGCCGGCATTGCGGCCCGACCCACAAGGCTTTCTTTTCGGCCGGCTGCAAATAGTTGAAAAGGCTGACGAAAATCCCCATATGAATTGTCCGCGCAATTTGCACCCTCGATGCCATCCGCGCTATAGCGGGGCAGCGATTTCCGAGCCCTTCAGGACGAATTCTTGGCCGATACAGACGACAAGACGACGCCGCCGGAACGACCGAGCGGCATCGAATCCATCTCCATCATCGAGGAAATGCAGCGCAGCTATCTCGATTACGCGATGAGCGTGATCGTCAGCCGCGCGCTGCCCGACGTGCGCGACGGCCTCAAGCCGGTGCACCGGCGCATCCTCTACGCCATGCGCGAAATGGGCCTCGTCCATAACAGGGCCTACCGCAAGTCCGCCGGCGTCATCGGCGAGGTGATGGGCAAGTTCCATCCGCACGGCGATTCGGCGATCTACGACGCCCTGGTGCGCATGGCGCAGGACTGGTCGCTGCGGGCGCCGCTGATCGACGGGCAGGGCAATTTCGGCTCCATCGACGGCGATCCGCCGGCAGCCATGCGCTACACCGAGTGCCGGTTGGAGAAGATTTCCGATCCGCTGCTCGAGGACATCGATAAGGAAACCGTCAACTTCCAGGAGAACTATGACGGGCGCGAGCAGGAGCCGGTCGTCCTGCCGGCCCGCTTCCCCAACCTCCTGGTCAACGGCTCCGGCGGCATCGCCGTCGGCATGGCGACCAACATCCCGCCGCACAATCTGGGCGAGGTGATCGACGGCTGTATCGCCACGATCGACAACCCGGCGATCTCGCTCGAAGAGATCATGGAGATCATTCCCGGCCCGGATTTCCCGACCGGCGGCATCGTCCTCGGCAAGGCCGGCATCCTGTCGGCCTACTCGACGGGCCGCGGCTCGATCCTGATGCGCGGCAAGGTTCACACCGAAGCGATCCGCAACGAGCGCGAAGCCATCGTCATCACCGAGGTCCCGTACCAAGTGAACAAGTCGTCGATGATCGAGAAGATGGCCGAGCTGGTGCGCGACAAGCGCATCGAGGGCATCTCCGACATCCGCGACGAGAGTGACCGCGACGGCTACCGCGTGGTGATTGAGCTGAAGCGCGACGCCACCGCCGACGTCATCCTCAACCAGCTCTACCGCTTCACCCCGTTGCAGACCTCGTTCGGCGCCAACATGGTGGCGCTGAACGGCGGCAAGCCCGAGCAGCTGACGCTGCAGGACATGCTGGCGGCCTTCATCTCCTTCCGCGAGGAAGTGGTGAACCGGCGCACCAAATATCTGCTGCGCAAGGCGCGCGAGCGCGCCCACGTCCTCGTCGGCCTCGCCATCGCCGTCGCCAATATCGACGAGATCATCAAGCTGATCCGCCAGGCACCGGACCCGCAGACGGCGCGAGAGCAGCTGATGGAGCGGCACTGGGGCGCCAAGGACGTGGCGCCGCTGATCCGCCTCATCGACGATCCGCGTCACCGCATCACCGAAGAGGAGACCTACCGGCTCTCCGAGGCGCAGTCGCGCGCCATCCTCGATCTGCGGCTGCAGCGCCTGACGGCGCTCGGCCGTGACGAGATCGGCGACGAACTCAACAAGATCGGCGCCGAGATCAAGGAATATCTCGAGATCCTGTCGTCCCGCACGCGGGTCCGCGAGATCATCAAGGCCGAGCTGACCGCCATCCGCGACGAGTTCGCCACGCCGCGCCGCACCGTCCTCAGCGAGGGCGCGGCCGACATGGACGACGAGGACCTGATCCCGCGCGAGGACATGGTCGTCACCGTCAGCCATGGCGGCTACATCAAGCGCGTGCCGCTCGCCACCTACCGGGCGCAGCGCCGCGGCGGCAAGGGCCGCTCCGGCATGTCGCTGAAGAACGACGAGGATTCGGTCACCCGGCTGTTCGTCGCCAACACCCATACGCCGGTGCTGTTCTTCTCCTCGCGCGGCATCGTCTACAAGGAGAAGGTCTGGCGCCTGCCGCTGACCACGCCGCAGTCGCGCGGCAAGGCGCTGATCAATCTGCTGCCGCTGGAAAAGGGCGAGCGGATCACCTCGATCCTGCCGCTGCCGAGCGACCCGGATGCCGCCGCCGAGCTGAACGTGATGTTCGCCACGACCCGCGGCACCGTCCGGCGCAACAAGCTGTCCGACTTCATCCAGGTGAACCGCAACGGCAAGATCGCAATGAAGCTCGACGAAGGCGACGAGATCCTCGCCGTCGCCACCTGTTCGGAGCAGAACGACGTCTTCCTCGTCGCCTCGTCCGGCCAGTGCATCCGCTTCCCGGTGACCGACGTGCGCGTCTTCGCCGGCCGCAACTCGGTCGGCGTGCGCGGCATCTCGCTGGGCGCCGGCGAGCGGGTGATCTCGATGGCGATCCTCAACCACGTCGACGCGACGCCGGCCGAGCGCGCCTCCTATTTGAAGATGCGCCGCGCCGTCGAAGGCGAAGCGGCGGGCGACGCCACGGCCGAGCCGATCGTCGAGGAGGAGGGCGTCGAGGACGTCGCGATCGATCAGGAGCGCTACGCCTATCTCGGCGCGGCGGAGGAATTCATCCTCACCGTCAGCGAGTTCGGCTACGGCAAGCGGTCCTCGTCCTACGAGTTCCGCACCAGCGGCCGCGGCGGCAAGGGCATCCGCGCCACCGACGTGTCGCGCCTCGCCGACATCGGACCGCTGATCGCCGGCTTCCCGGTGGAATCGGAAGACGAACTGCTGCTGATCTCCGATCGCGGCCAGATGATCCGCGTCCCGGTCGAGGGAATCGGCTTCAAGGGCCGCGCCACCAAGGGCGTGACGATCTTCCGGACGGCCGACGGCGAGCGCGTGGTCTCCGTCGAGCGCATCCCGGACCAGGGCGAGGACGAAGCGGGCGAGGCGGAAGCCGACAGCACCGACGACGCTCCGTCCGCTGATGGTGCGCCGGATGCGCCGCGCGCTCCGGACGCACCCGATGCGCCGGAAGCACCGGACGACGATCTGCCGCCGGAATAGAACGAGAAAAGGCCGCTCGACATATGCCGAGCGGCCTTTTTCACGTGTGCCTAATAGCAGTAAATTTCATTGCAAAGGGTCTGCATAAGCCGTGCCTTCGTGGCCTTCCCTCGTCTCAGCCTGCAGGGCAGGTCGGCGAATGGCTCAACGCATCAGCCGCGAGCGGTTCGCGGTCACCTTGACCCTCGCCCGTTGCGACTCGTTGTGAAGGGTAACTGCGGTAGCCGTGACCAGCGTGACGACCATTGCGAGCGAGAGAGCGAAGACGAGCATATGGAATTCTCCATCAATTCGGCTGAATAACTGTCCGGGTTCCACTTTGTTCCACCATGCTCGTCGTGGCCGGAACGGCCGCTGAAGGGTGCGGTCAGGTGCCGTTCAGGTGTGGGGTCGAATGGAGGCCGCGATTGTTTCGCGGAACCCGACAGAGTAGGCGGATTGGATGAAGCGCGCTTTCTATCCGGGATCGTTCGATCCGGTCACCAACGGTCACATCGACATCCTGAACCAGGCGAGGGCGGTGTTCGACGAGGTCGTCGTCGGCATCGGCATCCATCCGGGCAAGCAGCCGATGTTCGACTTCGACGAGCGGGCGGCGCTGATCTCCGCCTGTCTCGACGTTCCGGTGCAGGTGGTCGCCTTCGACGGGCTCGTGGTCGATGCCGCGACCAGGGCGGGGGCTGTCGCCCTCGTCAGGGGCCTGCGCGACGGATCCGACCTCGATTACGAGATGCAGATGGCGGGGATGAACGCGGCCATGCGTCCCGGCATCGTGACGGTGTTCTTTCCGGCGTCGCCGCCGACGAGGCCCATAACCGCCACATTGGTTCGCCAGATCGCGCGGATGGGTGGCGACGTCGCATCGTTCGTGCCTGCCAACGTCGCGCAAGCGATACGAAGCAAAGTCGCCTGACGCGGATGCGCCGGCGCTAGGTCTGGGATGGAAACCTCATGAAACTTTTCGCAACGCTCGGCCTTGCCACGGCCATGGCCGTCGCAGCCTTCGCCGGCCCCGCCGCCGCGCAGGCGCCGGATGCCGAGAACACGCTGATCATCACGACGGCTACGGGCGACATCACCGTCAAGCTGCGGCCGGACCTGGCACCGAAGCATGTCGAGCGCATCAAGACGCTGGCGAGCGACGGCTTCTATGACGGGCTGGTCTTCCACCGCGTCATCGACGGCTTCATGGCCCAGACCGGCGATCCGACCGGCACCGGCATGGGCGGCTCCGACCTGCCCGACCTCGAGGCGGAGTTCTCCGACGAGACCTTCGATCGCGGCACGCTCGGCATGGCGCGGTCGCAGGATCCGAACTCCGCCAACTCGCAGTTCTTCATCATGCTCGCCGACGGCGACTTCCTCGACGGCCAGTACACGATCGTCGGCGACGTCGTCGAAGGCATGGAGAATGTCGACAAGATCAAGAAGGGCGACCCGGCGCAGAACGGCACCGTCGAGGATCCGGACAAGATGGTGAAGGTCCGTCTCGCCGGCCAGGAATAGCCGCTTCCCGACCGCCAACCCTCCAATAGGGGTTGTCGGGGCCTGCAAATTCCCCCAAGGAAGGGCCATATGCGCCCCGCGGCTGTTGCGGGGCGCCTTCGGCATGGAGCCGATCTTTCAAGGAGAACGAGATGGCGCAGGACACCCCCGAGGATCTGCTGATCCTGGAGACGACGAAGGGACGCGTGGTCATCCGGCTTCGCCCCGATCTCGCACCGCGGCACGTCGCCCGCGTGAAAGAACTGGCGCGCGAAGGCTTCTATGACGGCGTGGTCTTCCACCGTGTCATCGACGGCTTCATGGCGCAGACGGGCGATCCGACCGGCACCGGTGCCGGCGGCTCCGACAAGCCCGACCTCGTCGCCGAGTTCACCGCCGAGCCGCACAAGCGCGGCACGGTGTCGGCGGCCCGGACGGCGAACCCGAACTCGGCCAATTCCCAGTTCTACATCTGCTTCGATCGCGCCCCCTGGCTCGACAAGCAGTACAGCATCTGGGGCGAAGTCATTGAAGGCATGGAGAATGTCGACAAGATCAAGCGCGGCGAGCCGGTGACGGATCCAGATTCGATCACGACGATGCGCGTCGCCGCCGACGTCTGATGTCGGCGCGGGATCCGGCGAAGGCCGGTTCCCTGCCACTGGCTTCACCGAATTGATCCCGGGGTCCGCAAGGGCCCCGGGATTTTCCCATCCAAGGACTGCGACCCGGCTCCGATGCGCGTCGACCAATTCGATTTCCAGCTTCCGGACGCGCTGATCGCCCTCCGGCCGGCATCGCCGCGCGAGAGCGCGCGGTTGCTCACCGTGTCGGCCGAAGGCGCGCTCGCCGACCGCAAGGTTGACGACCTGCCGTCGCTGGTCGAGCCTGGCGACGTGCTGGTCTTCAACGACACCAAGGTGATTCCGGCGCAGCTGGAAGGCTGGCGCATCGGCCGCGGCACGGACGAGCCGGCGGTCGGCGTCACGCTGCACCAGCGGCTCGACGGCTCCACCTGGAAGGCCTTCGTGCGCGGCGCCCGCAAGCTGCAGCCCGGCGACATCGTTCGCTTCGGCGCGGAAGGCCGCGTCTGCCTCCTCGGCACGCTGGATGCGACCGTCTCGGAAAAGGGCGAAGCCGGCGAGGTGACCTTCGCTTTCGCCTTTCACGGCGCCGCGCTCGACGAAGCGATCGCCACCGTTGGGTCGATCCCGCTGCCGCCCTACATCGCATCCCGGCGCCCGGTCGACGACGACGACCGGCGCGACTACCAGACCGTCTATTCCCGCGAGGAGGGCGCCGTCGCGGCGCCGACGGCGGGTCTGCATTTCACCCCGGCGCTGCTCGAGCGCCTGGCGGAACGCGGCGTCGCGACCGAATTCCTGACGCTGCATGTCGGCGCCGGCACCTTCCTGCCGATGAAGGCCGACGACACGCGCGACCACCGCATGCATGCCGAGACCGGCCATATCGACGCCGAGACCGCCGCCCGACTGACCGAGGCGAAGCGTGCGGGCCGGCGCATCGTCGCCGTCGGCACCACCTCGCTGCGGCTGCTCGAAAGCGCCGCGGCCGACGACGGCAGCATCGCGCCGTTTTCCGGATCGACGGAGATCTT
Source organism: Aurantimonas sp. HBX-1 (assembly GCF_021391535.1). Taxonomy (GTDB): domain Bacteria; phylum Pseudomonadota; class Alphaproteobacteria; order Rhizobiales; family Rhizobiaceae; genus Aurantimonas. The sequence continues at coordinate 1,866,481 of NZ_CP090066.1, read as the reverse complement.
CATCACCCCAGGCTATCGCTTCAAGGCCGTCGACCGGCTGATGACGAATTTCCATCTACCGCGCTCGACGCTGTTCATGCTGGTTTCGGCCTTCTCGGGGCTGGCGACAATGCAGGCGGCCTACGCCCATGCGATCGCCGGCGGCTATCGCTTCTATTCCTACGGCGATGCGTGCCTGCTGGATCGTGCGGCCGCATGAGCCAGCATTTCCGTTTCCAGCTGACCGGGACGGACGGCAAGGCGCGCCGCGGCGAGATCACCATGCCGCGCGGCAGCGTCCGCACGCCGGCCTTCATGCCGGTGGGCACCGCCGGCACCGTCAAGGCGATGTATCTCGACCAGGTTCGCGAACTGGGCTCCGACATCATCCTCGGCAATGTCTATCACCTGATGCTGCGGCCGGGCGCGGAACGCGTCGCACGGCTCGGCGGCCTGCACGAATTCGCCCGCTGGCCGCACCCGATCCTGACCGACTCCGGCGGCTTCCAGGTCATGTCGCTGGCGGCCTTGCGCAAGCTCGACGAGAAGGGCGTGAAGTTCCGCTCGCATCTCGACGGCTCGGAGCACGCGCTGACCCCGGAACGGTCGATCGAGATCCAGGGGCTGCTGGACAGCGACATCCAGATGCAGCTCGACGAGTGCATCAGGCTGCCGGCGGAGCGCGCCGAGATCGAGCGCGCCATGGAAATGTCCCTGCGCTGGGCCGAACGCTGCGCCGTCGCCTTCGGCGACCAGCCCGGCAAGGCGATGTTCGGCATCGTCCAAGGCGGCGATCTGATCGACCTGCGCATCCGCTCGGCCGAACGACTGGCGGCGATGAACCTCAAGGGCTACGCCGTGGGCGGCCTGGCGGTGGGCGAGCCGCAGGCGGTGATGCTGGCGACGCTCGACGAGACGCTGCCGGTCCTGCCGGCCGACAAGCCGCGCTACCTGATGGGCGTCGGCACGCCGCAGGACATCCTGCGCTCGGTGGCGCGGGGCATCGACATGTTCGACTGCGTGATGCCGACCCGCTCCGGCCGGCATGGCCTCGCCTTCACCCGCTTCGGCAAGGTCAATCTGAAGAACGCCCGCCACGCCGAGGACAGCCGCCCGCTCGACGAGGAATCGGACTGCCCAGCCTCGCGCGACTATTCGCGGGCCTATCTGCACCATCTCGTCCGCTCCAACGAGGCGCTCGCCTCGATGCTGCTGACCTGGAACAATCTCGCCTACTACCAGTCGCTGATGGCCGGCATCCGCACCGCCATCGAGGCCGGCGAGTTCGAGGCCTTCGCGGCGCGGACCGAGGAAGCCTGGGCGCAGGGCGACATCCCGGCGCGGTAGGCGGGAACGTCTTCGTCTCCGGAAAGGCGTCGCCAAAAGAAAAGGGAGGCCGCGAGGCCTCCCTTTCACATGCGTTTCCAGGATCTGCCCGGTCAGTCGATGATTTGCACGATGTTGCGGTTCTCGTCGACCAGCACGGTATGCCCGTCGATCACCGTGTACTGATAGGCCGGCACGCCGACGTCTTCCGGCAGCTTGTAGAGCGGCACCGGCTCCGGCAGGGGTGCGCCGACGATGACGTCGAACCCGTCGGGCGCCGCCACCGAGGTGGTCCGCTCCCGCGTGACATAGGTCCGGATCGAGTCGACCTGCGGCTCCTCGATCGTCGTCGTGGTGACCGTCGTGGTGGTCTGCGCCACGGCGCCGCTGGCAAGCAGCGCGAGTCCGGCGGCAATCAGGAAAGGCTTCATGGTCTGTCTCCTTGCTTGGGTCACAGACAAACGGCGGGTTCGGGGCTCCGTTCCACTGCACGGCAGGAACGGGCGCTCCGCCTCTCATGTCGCCGGACAAGGCCATTCCACGGCGGCCCGACGGCGCCCCCCCCCCCCGAGCCGGCTGCTCAGTCGTCGTTGGACGAGTTGAGTTCCTCGGGACGGCGGCCCGGGTCGGATCGGACGATCCGCGCGACGATCTCCCGGCGGCCGCCGCTACGGTCCGGTTCCACGATGTCGATGTCCATGGGGATGCCGAGTTCGGCGGCCCGCTCGAGCGCATCCGTGAGCGCCGCAGCGCTGGCCTCGACGGCGCCGATGGCCGCCTTGGCGGCCGGTTCGTTCAGATAATGATCCATGCTCTAGACATGGAGGCCGAGCGGCCCTTCGGCAAGCGCTGCGGCTGCCCCATACCCGGCGACGGCGGTGTCTGCGTTGTTGGCGCCGATAGGCGCCGAGCAGCCCTCGGGCTTATTCGGAAGCGTCTTCCTCGACGACGAGAGCCGCCGCGTTCACATCGAAATCGTCCAGCATGCGGGCGTTGACCCCGCGCTCCGGGTACTCGATCCGCGGCAACCAGCCGATGACGCACCCGCAATCAGCACACCGTTGGAAGGCAATGTGCCCGCGCCCTCGCACATAGACCGCCAGCGGCCCGGAGAACGTCACGTCCTCCTTGCGATAGTAGGCCCACAGCGCCGCGTAGCGGCGGCAGATGGTGCAGTGGCACTCCGTCACCATCTCGGGCAGACGGGGCACCGACACCTTCGCCGATCCACAATGGCAGGACCCGGATGGCATCTGCTTCCTCGCGATCACTTCGACCACGGAATATATGTACAACTGCCTGTCATGGAGAAGGGATTGGTGAGCGCGCAGGGACTCGAACCCTGGACCTACAGATTAAAAGTCCGTTGCTCTACCAACTGAGCTACGCGCTCGCGCCGCCAGGATAGATCCCGTCGGAGACGCGGCGGACCATAGGTAGCGGCCCTTTGGCGGTCAACCGGTAATTCCGCCGCATCCCGTGACGCGATTGCGATTTGCCCGGGAGCGGCGTGCGGTCTAGAACCCGGCCCGGTCCGCCCACCCCGCGGCGGCGCGACGCGATCCAGCCGAAGGCGAGCCGCTTGCTCTCAGACCTTTCCTATCCGACCGCGGTCTTCGCAGGCGCGCTGTCTTTCCTGTCGCCCTGCGTCCTGCCGCTGGTCCCGCCCTATCTCTGCTACATGGCCGGCGTGTCGGCGGAGGACCTGCGCAGCGGCCAGGTCGCCGGGACGGCGCCGCACACAAGGCTGCTCGCCACCGCCGTCAGCTTCGTGCTCGGCTTCTCCACCGTGTTCGTCATGCTCGGCGCCGGCGCCAGCTCGATCGGCCAGATGCTGCGGCAGAATCTCGACTGGCTAGGCATCGTCGCGGGTCTGGCGATCATCGTCATGGGGCTGAACTTCCTCGGCGTGTTCCGGCTCGCCTTCCTGTCGCGCGAGGTCCGGATGCGCGCGCCGGACCGGCCGCACAGCATCGGCGGCGCCTATCTGATGGGGCTCGCCTTCGCCTTCGGCTGGACGCCCTGCATCGGGCCGGTCCTGGGCGCGATCCTCGGCCTCGCCGGCACCCAGGCGACGGTGGGCGAGGGCGCCCTCATGCTCGGCTTCTATTCGGCCGGGCTCGGCATTCCGTTCATCGTCGCGGCGGCATTCTCGGGCGCCTTCCTGCGCTGGCTCAGCGGCTTCCGCGCGCATCTCGGCACGGTCGAGAAGGCGATGGGCGGGCTGCTCGTCGTCACCGGCATCCTGTTCCTCACCGGCGGCATGCAGGCCATGTCGTTCTGGCTGCTGGAGACCTTCCCGGCGCTGCAGACGATCGGCTGATCGGCGTCCTGGCGCCTGGCCGTTTCGCAGGCGCGAAGAACGGTCTTGCAAATGACGGCGGCGGCGAAGATGATTCCGGCGCGGACGTCGACCGGTTCGGACCGGCATGCGGCGAAGCCGGAGGGTTCCCTGAACGATGGCGCGTCTGCGTAACTACTTCCTGACCGGCTTCATCGTCTGCGCCCCGCTGGCGATCACCGCCTGGATCACCTGGTCCTTCATGGGCTGGGTGGACGGTTGGGTGAAGCCCTACATCCCGGCGCAGTACACGCCGGACACCTATCTGCCCTTTGCGCTGCCGGGCTTCGGGCTCGTCGTGGCGCTGGTGCTGATCACCCTCATCGGCTTCCTGACCGCGAACTTCATCGGAAGGGCGGTGGTCGGCGGCAGCGAGAACCTGCTCGGCCGCATGCCGCTGGTGCGTTCGGTCTACACCGCGCTGAAGCAGATCTTCGAGACGGTGCTGGCCGACCGGTCCTCGTCGTTCAAGACTGCCGCGCTGATCGAGTATCCGCGGCCGGGCCTCTGGTGCCTGGTCTTCGTGGCGACCACGGCGCGGGGTGAGATCGCCTCGGTGCTGTCCGACCGGGGCGACGAGATGCTCGCGGTATTCCTTCCGCCGACGCCCAACCCGACGTCCGGCTTCCTGCTCTTCGTGCCGCGCGAAGACGTCCGCGTGCTCGACATGAGCATCGAGGCGGCGCTGAAGCTGGTGATTTCGTCGGGTCTCGTCTCGCCCGAGGACGAGCCGTCGGGGCCGCTGTCGCCGCGCCAGGCCTCCCGCCTCGTGGCCGAGCGGCTGCGCGAAAGGGAAAAGGAAAGGCCGGAGCCGGTCGAGTGACCCGGCGATCCGGTGCCGGGGCCGCTCAGCCGGAGCGCAGCAGCCGCACCGCCTCGTCCTTGCCGAACAGGTAGAGCAGCGCCCGCAGGCATTCGCCGCGGGGCGTGGTGAGCTCCGGGTCCGTCGCCAGCACCAGCCGCGCGTCGTCGCGGGCGACCTCCATCAGGTCGGCGTGATGCTCCATCCGGGCGATGCGGAAGAACGGCGCGCCGGACTGCTGCGTGCCGAGCAGGTCGCCTTCGCCGCGCAGCTTCAAATCCTCCTCGGCGATGCGGAAGCCGTCCTCGGTGTCCCGCATCACGGCGAGCCGCGCCGCCGCGGTCTCGCCGAGCGGCGCGCGATAGAGCAGCACGCAGGAGGAGGGCTTGGCGCCGCGCCCGACGCGGCCGCGCAGCTGGTGCAGCTGCGACAGGCCGAAGCGCTCGGCATGCTCGATGACGATGATCGTCGCGTCCGGCACGTCGACGCCGACCTCGATGACGGTCGTGGCGACCACCAGCTTCGTCCGGCCGGCCTTGAAGTCGGCCATCGCCCGATCCTTTTCCTCGCCGGTCATGCGGCCGTGGACGAGGCCGACGGCCGACCCGAACAGCTGGCTCAGCTGCCGGAACCGCTCCTCGGCGGCCATCAGGTCGCTCTTCTCCGATTCCTCGACCAGCGGGCAGACCCAGTAGAGCCGCTCGCCGGCCTCCATCGCCTTGCCGGCCCGCGCGACGATCGCGTCCAGCCGCTCCATCGGCACGGCTACGGTGGTGATCGGCTTCCGGCCGGCCGGCTTACCGGTCAGGCGCGAGACGTCCATGTCGCCGAAGGCGGCGAGCACCAGCGTGCGCGGGATCGGCGTTGCGGTCATCACCAGAAGGTCGGGCGAGGCGCCCTTGCGGGTTAGGCTGAGGCGCTGATGGACGCCGAAGCGATGCTGCTCGTCGACGACGACGAGGCCGAGATCGTGATAGGCGACCGCCTCCTGGAAGACAGCGTGGGTGCCGACGACGATCTGGGTGCGGCCGGAAGCGATGGCGTCGAGCTTCTCCGTGCGGACGCGGCCGGTGTCGCGGCCGGTGAGGAGCGTCAGGCTGAGGCCCGCCGCCTCGCAGAGCCGCGACAGGCCGTCATGGTGCTGGCGTGCCAGGATCTCGGTCGGCGCGAGCAGCACCGACTGGGCGCCGGATTCGGCCGCCGTCGCCATCGCCATCAGCGCGACGACGGTCTTGCCGGCGCCGACGTCGCCCTGCAGGAGCCGCAGCATCCGCTCGCCCGACGCCATGTCGGCGCGAATCTCCGCGATTGCCTGCGCCTGGCCCTCGGTCAGCGTGAAGGGCAGGGCGGCGACGACGCGGCGCGATGATTCGCCGGTTCCCGGCATGGCGCGGCCGCGCGCCGCCTTCATGCGCTGGCGCGACAAAGCGAGCGCCAGCTGGCTGGCGAGAAACTCGTCATAGGCGAGGCGGCGATAGGCGGCGCCTTCCGGCGACAGGTCGATCTCGTCCGCCGGGTCGTGGAGGCTGCGCAGGGACGTTCCGAAAGCAGCGAAGTTCTCACGGCGCATGACGCCCGGATCGATCCACTCGCCGAGCTCCGGCAGCCGCTCCAGCGCCTGGGTGATCGCCTTGCGCAGGATCTTCGGCGAAAGGCCTGCGGTCATCGGATAGACCGGCTCGACCAGCGTCAGCGTCTCGGCCTCGGCGACCGGCGCGACGAAGTCCGGATGCACCATCGACGGCCGGCCGTTGAACCATTCCACCCGGCCCGAGACGATCATCGTCTCTCCGACCGGCAGCAGCTTTTCCAGCCAGGCGGACTGGCCGCGAAAATAGGTGAGGGCGATCTCGCCGGTCTCGTCCTGCGCGAACACCCGGTAGGGCACCGAGCGCTGCGCCCGGCCGGGCGCCTGGTGCCGGTCGACCCGCACCGTCAGCGTGACGATCGCGCCCTCAGGCGCCAGCGCGATCTCGGCGCGCTTGCGCCGGTCGATCAGCCCGGTCGGCAGGTGAAACAAAAGGTCGCGGACGCGGACCGTCTCGCCGGCACCGGCGAGCAGCGTCTGGAACTGGGCAGCGACCTTCGGCCCGACGCCTTCCAGCGTGGTGACGGCGGCGAACAGCGGATCGAGGATCGAGGGGCGCATCGGCGCGAGGTTTAGCCGCGTTCCGGCCGAAGGCAAGGCTGACAGTCAGGAACGCTCCCTATATAGAGCAGGCATTCACACCACAGGTTCGTCATGACTGGTATGCAGCGCTCCTCGAGCGATCTCGATGTCCGTCGTCGCAAGGCGCTTTTCCGGTCCTGGCACCGCGGCACCCGCGAGATGGACCTGGTGCTCGGCCGCTTCGCCGATTCTGAGATCGACCGGCTGACCGACGCCGAGCTCGGTGAATACGAACACCTGATGGAAGCGATCGACCGCGACCTGTTCCAGTGGATGACCGGCGAGGTGGAAACCCCCGCCGAATACGACACCGCGATGTTCCGCCGCGTCCGCGATTTCCATGGCGGCGCCTGGGAGGAGCTGAAGTGACCATCTCCCCCCGGCTGAAGAAGGCGCTGGAGCGCGGCGCGGGTCTCGAGATCGGCAACGTGCTGGAAGGCTACGAGGCGTTCCTGCTCGCCGACATCGCGCGACTGCGCGGCGCCAAGAAGCCGGTCGTCTTCGTCATGCGCGACGGCAACCGGATCGGCGAGTTGGAGGACGCGCTGCGCTTCGTCGCGCCGGAGCTGCCGGTGCTGACGCTACCGGCCTGGGACTGCCTGCCCTATGACCGTGTCGGCCCCTCCTCGGACGCCGCGGCGCGGCGGCTTTCGGCGATGGCGGCGCTGGCAGCCCTTAGGCGCGAGCCGCACCGGGCGCTGATCCTGACCACCGCCAATGCGCTGCTGCAGAAGATGCCGCCGGCGAGCGTCCTCGCCGAAGAGACCATCGTCGCCAATGTCGGCGGTCGGGTGGCGATGGAGGACATCGTCCGCACGCTGCAGCGCGGCGGCTTCGAGCGGGTGGCGACGGTGCGCGAGCGCGGCGAGTTCGCCGTGCGCGGCGGCATCCTCGACCTGTTCGCGCCCGGCGAGGAGGAGCCGGTACGGCTCGACTTCTTCGGCGACACGCTGGAGACGATCCGCGGCTTCGACCCCGCCACCCAGCGCACAACGCGGCAGCTGCGCAATTTCGAGCTGGCGCCGGTTTCCGAGATCACCCTGCGCGAGGATACGATCAGCCGCTTCCGCACCGGCTATGTCCGGCGCTTTGGCGCCCCGATGCGCGGCGACGCGCTCTACGCCTCGATCAGCGAGGGCAAGCGCTTCTCCGGCATGGAGCACTGGCTGCCGCTGTTCTACGAGCGGCTGGACACGCTGTTCGACTATTGCGACGGCTTCCCGATGGTGCTCGACCACCTGGTGGCGGAAGCCGTCGGCGAGCGTCGCAAGACGATCGAGGATCACTACGAGGCCCGCAAGGAAGGCGCCGGCCAGGTCAGCGGCGAATCCGTGCCGTATCATCCGGTCGAGCCGGGCGAGTTGTATCTGACGGCGGACGAGATGGCCGCGGGCCTCGCCATCGCCGATCCGATCCGGTTGTCGGCCTACCGCGTGCCGGACGCCCCCAATCACGACGTCCACAATCTCGACATCACCCGCGGGCGCAATTTCTCGACCGAGCGCACCAGCGGCGACACCAACGTCTTCGAGGCGGCGGTGAAGCATATCGGCAAGCTGCGCGCCGACGGCAAACGCGTCGTCCTCGCGGCCTGGACCGAAGGCTCGCGCGAGCGCCTCGCCCAGGTCGTCGAGGAGCACGGGCTGGAGGGGCTGAAGCCCGTCGACAGCCTGAAGAAGGTCAACGAGGCGCCGAAGAACCTCGTCCTCGCCGCCGTCCTCGGCATCGAGTCCGGCTTCGAGACACCGGATATGGCCGTGGTCGGCGAGCAGGACATTCTCGGCGACCGCCTGGTGCGCCGCGGCCGCAAGAAGCGCGCCTCGAACTTCATCTCCGAGGTGACCGGCCTCGACGAGGGCGACATCGTCGTCCACGTCGACCACGGTATCGGGCGCTTCGTCGGACTAAAGACCATCGAGGCGGCGGGTGCGCCGCATGATTGCCTCGAGCTGCGCTATGCCGGCGACGACCGGCTGTTCCTGCCGGTGGAGAACATCGAGCTCCTGTCGCGCTATGGCGGCGAGGGCTCCGAGGCGATGCTCGACAAGCTTGGCGGCGGCAACTGGCAGGCCCGCAAGGCCAAGCTGAAGAAGCGCCTGCTCGACATGGCGGCCGGGTTGATCCGCCTCGCCGCCGAGCGCGCGACGCGCGGCGCGCCGAAGCTGCTGCCGCCGGAGGGGCTCTGGGACGAGTTCGCGGCGCGCTTCCCCTACGAGGAAACCGAGGACCAGATGGCGGCGATCGACGCCGTCGTCGACGATCTGTCGCTCGGGCGCCCGATGGACCGACTGATCTGCGGCGACGTCGGCTTCGGCAAGACGGAAGTTGCGCTGCGCGCCGCCTTCATCGCGGCGATGCACGGGCTGCAGGTGGCGGTCGTCGTGCCGACGACGCTGCTGGCGCGCCAGCACTTCAAGACCTTCAGCGAGCGCTTCCGCGGCCTGCCGCTGCATGTCGCGCAGGCCTCCCGGCTGGTGTCGGGCAAGCAGCTGGCGGAAACCAAGAAGGGCGCCGCCGACGGCACGATCGACATCGTCGTCGGCACCCACGCGCTTCTCGGCAAGGGCGTCAACTTCAAGAATCTCGGGCTGCTGGTGATCGACGAGGAGCAGCACTTCGGCGTCAAGCACAAGGAGCGGCTGAAGGAGCTGAAGTCCGACGTGCACGTGCTGACGCTGTCGGCGACGCCGATCCCGCGGACGCTGCAGCTGGCGCTGACCGGGGTGCGCGAACTGTCGCTGATCACCACGGCGCCGGTCGACCGCATGGCGGTGCGGACTTTCGTCAGCCCGTTCGACCCGCTGGTGGTGCGCGAGACGCTGCTGCGCGAGCGCTATCGCGGCGGCCAGAGCTTCTATGTCTGCCCGCGCCTGTCGGACCTGGCCGGCATCAAGGAATTCCTCGACCGCGAGGTGCCGGAACTGAAGGTCGCCGTCGCCCATGGCCAGATGCCGGCGGGCGAACTCGACGACGTCATGAACGCATTCTACGAGGGCCAGTACGACGTGCTTCTGTCGACGACGATCGTCGAATCCGGCCTCGACATCCCCTCGGCCAACACGATGATCGTGCACCGGGCCGACATGTTCGGCCTCGCCCAGCTCTACCAGCTGCGCGGCCGCGTCGGCCGTTCGAAGCTGCGGGCCTATGCGCTGCTGACGATCCCGGCGAACAAGACCCCGACCAAGGGCGCCGATCGCCGCCTCAAGGTGCTGCAGTCGCTGGACACGCTCGGTGCCGGCTTCCAGCTGGCCAGCCACGATCTCGACCAGCGCGGCGCCGGCAACCTGCTCGGCGACGAGCAGTCCGGCCACGTCAAGGAAGTCGGCTTCGAGCTCTACCAGCAGATGCTGGAGGAGGCGGTGGCGGAGATGAAGGGCGTCGAGACCGAGAGCGACGGCCAGTGGTCGCCGCAGATCGCGCTGGGCACCTCGGTGATGATCCCGGAAAGCTACGTCCCGGACCTGCAGCTGCGGATGACGCTGTATCGCCGGCTCGCCGATCTCGGCGACGCGCGCGAGATCGACGCCTTCGGCGCCGAACTCATCGACCGCTTCGGGCCGCTGCCGACCGAGGTCGACCATCTGCTCAAGGTGGTCTTCATCAAGGCGCTGTGCCGCAAGGCGAACATCGAGAAGCTGGACGCCGGCCCGAAGGGGGTGGTGGTAAGCTTCCGCGAGAAGAACTTCGCCAATCCGGGCGCGCTGGTCCGCTACATCTCGGAGCAGGGCTCCGCGGCGAAGATCCGCCCGGACCAGTCGATCGTGCTGATCCGCGACTGGCCGACGCCGGAGCAGCGGCTGAACGGCGCGGCGACCATCGCCACGCAGCTGGCGCGCTTTGCCGGGGAGGCGGAGAAGAAGGCAGCCTGAGCGGCGCCGTCGTGAGGGAAACGTCGGCGGCAATGCCGCTCGGGCATGGCCGGATGCGGCCCCTCACAATTCCGCCGTGCGAATGGCGTTCAAGCCGGGCCATGTCCTACCGCTCCGCTCACCTTTCCACCCTGCGGCGCCGACGCCTCTGCCTTGCTGCGGCCGCCGTCACGGTCGCTACCGCCTGTTCTCCGACGGTCGCGCAGGAGGCACCCGGCAATGCCATGGTCGATGCCGACGAGGTCGTGCTGGGCACGATCGAGAAACGGCTCGACGCGGCCGGCATCTGCACGCCGCTGACTTTCGACCTGCGCGCCGTGTCGGGGCTGCTGGGTTTCCCGGTCCCGAGCTTCATCCCGATCGACACGAACCTGCGCTGGGACCAGAGCCGCCATCGCGTGACGCGCTTTGCGTCGACGCCGGACGCGGTCCGGCTCGACTTCGAGATGGGCTGCGAGCCGGGCAGCAACGGCGCGGTCCTCGAGTTCCTCGGCCTTAAGCCCGAGACCGTGCGCCTCGCCGACACCGTCATCTGCAACGGCGACCGGGCAGGGGACGGCAGCCTGGCGACGCTGGTGTGCGAGCCCGAGGGCCGCATCGGCCGCTTCCTGTCGAAGACCATCATCGGCCTCTCTGAGAAGGTCGGCCGGCTTCTGCCGATGAACCTCGCAGTGCCGGTCAGCGAGGTCGTCGCGCCCTTCGGGCCGACACGGCCGGCGCCTCCACAACCAGCGCAGCCGTCCGAGGTCGAGCGCCCACCCATGGGAGACACGCCTTCGACCGTGACGCCTTCCACCGAGGCCGAGCGCGAGCCCGAAGCAGCCGCGCCAGGAGCCGATTCGGTCAGCGATCAGGCTGAAGCATTGCCGCGCTGAAGGACCGCCGCAGCGGCTATACCGCCGCTGCGTTCGGCCCAGTCGGTGCAATTTGTCTGGACCGCTGCAGGCCGTTCAGCTGGGACGGAGCGACATGTCAGTCCCGCGCCGGGTCCATCCAGAACGCCGGCAAGTGGTAGCCCATCAGCGGTATGGATTCGGGATGCTTCACGAAACTCCAACGCGCAAGCCGCTGTTCGCCGAGATAGAACAGCGGCACGAGATACTGGCCGGAGATCAGCACCCTGTCGTAGGCCCGTACGGCGGTCACGAACTCTTCGCGGGTGCGCGCAGACGTCATCGCATCGATCATCGCATCGGCCGCCGGGCTCGCGACGCCCGCATAGTTGAAGGATCCCGGCGCCTCGGCGGAGACCGATCCCCAGCGCCCGCGCTGTTCGGCGCCCGGCGACAAGGTGCCGTTGAAGGGAGCGATCAGCATGTCGTAGTCGAAGCTCTGCTTGCGCAACTGGTACTGCGCATCGTCGACCTGCCGAACGTCGACATCTACGCCGACGCGTGAAAGCGTTCGGGCATAGCCGAGTGCGATCCGTTGCTGGTCGGCGTTCTGCGCGAGAATTTCAAAGCGCAGCGGGTTCCCGTCGGCGTCGATCATACGGCCGCCCGAAAACGTGAATCCTGCCGCCTGAAGGGCGTCGATCGCCTGGCGCATCAGACGCCGGTCCGATCCGGAGCCGTCGCTGACGGGCGGCTGCCACTCGCCAGCCATGACATCGGGCGTCACCGCGTCGGGAAAGGGCGCCAGCAGCGCTTTCTCCGCATCGCTCGCCGGGCGCCCGACACTCGAAAGCTCGGAGTTGGCGAAATACCCGCTGATACGCTTGTACCCCCCATAATAGAGGTTCTGGTTGACCCATTCAAAGTCGAACAGCAGGCTCAGCGCCGCCCGAACATCGCGATCCTCGAAGACCGGTCGGCGCGTGTTGAAGAAGAACCCGTAGGTGCCTGCCGGACGCCCGGTCTGGAACGTCTCCTTGATGACACGCCCGTCCTGCACGGCCGGGAAATCGTAGACGGTCTCCCAACGTCGCGGATTGCCCTCGGCCAGCACATAGAAGAGACCCTTCTGGAATGCCTCGAACTGCGTGTTCGCATCCCGGAAATACTCGACGACGATCCCGTCATAATTGTCGATACCCCGCTTTGCGGGCAGGTCCTTGGCCCAGTAATCCGGGTTCTTCCGGTAGACGATGCGGCGGCCGGGTTCGACCTGGTCGATGACGTAGGGACCCGATCCGATGACCGGGTCGAGGGTCGTGCGTTCGAAAGTGGCTGGATCGAACCCATGCTCGGGCAGAACCGGAAGGCCTGCGAGCAGCAGCGGCAATTCCCGGTCGGCCTTGTCGTTGAAGGTGAAGCGCACGCCCCGCTCGCCGACCTTCTCGATGCGGTCCACCTTGCTCAGCCAGTTCGTGTACTGCGGACGCACGACGCCCGGGATCTTCATCATCTCCGTGGTGAAGAGCACGTCTTCCACGCGCACCGGCTTGCCATCCGAAAAGCGGGCTTTCGCATTCAGGGTGAATTCCACGAACGAGCGGGCGTCGTCGGTCTCCACCGTTTCGGCGAGCAGGCCGTACATGGTGAAAGGTTCATCCGGCGACCGTTGCATCAGCGGTTCGAAGATGAGGTTGCCGAACTCCGGATCGAACCAGATGCCGCGCGCCGTAGTCGTCGCGCCGCGCACGATCACCGGGTTGAGGTTGTCGAACGTGCCGAAGACGCCGTAGCGCATCGTCCCGCCTTGCGGGGCGTCAGGATTGACGAAGGGAAAATGATCGAAATCGGCGGGCAGGGCAGGCTCGCCCTGCATGGCGATCGCGTGCATCGGCTCGGCGGCAGCCTGCCCTGCCGGAGCGACGAGAAGGACGGCGAAAAGCAGCGGGAGAAGCCGCAATCCGCTTCGCCCCGCGTTCGGGAATAGCCGCATGTAATGATTGTCTCCGCCGTTTGATCCGCCGGGATTCTACCTGCAAAGCCTTGTCTTGCCTACCGCCCCGGACCAAGGCGGCGCGTCGGCGGGGGCCTTCAAACGGCCTTATTTGCGCATGACGTCGACCCTCGTTAATGAACGCACATTCCGCGCCGATTCACGCCGAAAGGATCTGACTCCTGTGACGCACCGACTGACAAACGCTTCCACCTCGATGCTCGCCGCTGCGCTCGTCGGCCTCGCGACATTCGGCCTTGGCGTTTCCGGCGCGAGTGCTCAGGGCGCTCCCGCCGCACAGCCGGGGGGCAATGCCGTCCCCGCCGAGTGGTTCAAGGTCTGCTCGACCCAGGGCGAGAACGAGATCTGCAACACCCAGTACACGATGGTTGCCGACACGCGTCAGCTGATCACCGCGGTCAACCTGATCAACGTGAAGGGCAAGGTGAACCAGAACGTGATCCAGGCCGTGGTGCCGACCGGCCGTGTCATTCCGGCTGGCGTCCAGCTGAAGATCGACGATAGCGCGCCGCAGACGCTGAACTACTCCGTGTGCTTCCCGGATCGCTGCATCGCCGAGGCCGAGCTCACCGACGCGCTGGTCGCCGCGATGAAGAAGGGCGGCCGGCTGACGGTCACCTCGATCAACTTCCAGCGTCAGGCCAACCCGATCCCGATCACGCTGTCGGGCTTCACCGGCGCCTATGACGGCCCGCCGACGGCGCAGCCGGAGCTGGCGCAGCGCCAGCAGGAGCTGAACGAGGCGCTGCAGAAGCAGGCCGAGGAGCGCCGCAAGAAGTTCGAGGACGCCCAGAACGCGGCCAAGGCCGCGCCGGCCGCGCCCGCGCAGTAATCCTGCCGGGGCTCGCTTTGGACGCGACACCGAACGGCGGCGAAAGCCGCCGTTTGCATTTCAGGCAAATGCTGCGGCCGGCCGCCCGCCTTCAGTTGCGGTGGGTGCCTTTCAGCCGATAGGCGCCGTCGATCGGCCCGTCGAACAGCTCGCCAACCTGCGGATGGCGAATCGGATCGCGGCTCTCGTCGGGCACGAGGTTCTGCTCCGACACATAGGCGATGTATTCGCTCTCGGCGTTCTCGGCGAGCAGGTGGTAGAACGGCTGTTCCTTGCGCGGCCGGACCTCCTCCGGGATCGCCTGGTACCATTCCTCGGTGTTGCCGAACTCCGGATCGACGTCGAAGATCACGCCGCGGAACGGATATATCCGGTGCCGGACGACCTGGCCGATATAGAAGCGGGCGGTTTGCATCGATCTCCTGACTCCCTTAAGCGACGGCAACTAGCCAATCCGGCAGCGGCAAAGCAAGCGCGCCGTCGTCGCATCTGCCGAAGTCCATCGTCATGAACCACCCAGACCTGTCCGGACGGCCCGCGTGATCGCCATCGTCGGGCTGATCTCGCCGTTCTTCGGGCTCATCGCGCTCGGCTTCGGGGCAGGGCGGATCGTCCGGCATCCGGTCGAGGGCCTCGCCTGGCTCAATGTCTTCATCATCTACATCGCCCTTCCGGCGCTGTTCTTCCAGCTGCTGGCGAAGACCCCGGTCGAGAAACTCGCCAGTCCCGGCTTCGTCACGGCGACGACGCTGGCGACGTTCCTGATCTTCGCGGCCGGTCTTGCCCTGGCCCTGCTGCGCAGCCGCGGCGATATTCCGGCCTCCACGGTGCAGGGGCTCGCTAGCGCCTACGGCAATATCGGCTACATGGGACCCGGCCTCGCTTTGGTGGCGCTGGGGCCGGAGGCGGCTATCCCGGTCGCGCTGATCTTCTGCTTCGACAACACGCTGCATTTCGTCATGGCGCCGCTGATGATGGCGCTCGGCGGCGACCGCCGGGGCACGGTGCTGCAGGTCGCCGGCGGCGTCCTGGTGCGGATCTTCACCCATCCCTTCATCCTCGCGACGATCGTCGGCGTCGCCGCCGCGATCTTCCACCTCGTTCTTCCGGACCCGGTGGACCGCTTCCTGCAGCTGCTGGCGAACGCCGCCGCCCCTTGCGCGCTCTTCGCCATGGGCGTGACGCTCGCCCTGCGGCCGCTGAAGCGCGTGCCGCCCGAGCTGGCGTTCATCGTGCCGTTGAAGCTGGTGGCGCATCCGCTCGCCGTCTGGCTGATGCTCGGCCTGTTCGGGAGCTTCGACCCGGTATGGGTGCAGAGCGCCATGCTGCTGGCCAGCCTGCCGACGGCGACGAATGTCTTCGTCATCGCCCAGCAATACGGCGTCTGGGTCGAGCGGGCCTCTGCCAGCGTGCTGGTCACCACGGTCCTCTCGGTCGGGACCGTGACGCTGCTGCTCTACTTGATTGCCTCAGGCGCGATCCCGGCCGACCCGTTCCCGTAGGGCGCGCGGCAGGCCGACGAAGCCCGAACCGGGCGCCACGCCCTCGCGCATCGCGAACTGCCGCAGGAAGGGGATCGCTTCCAACGCTGCCAGGCCTGCGGACCGGGCCATCTGCACCGGCAGGAAGTCGGCGAGCAGCGAGCGGTTGAGAAGGTCTACGCCGAGCGTGCGCGAGCGGACGTCGCCGCGGCGGGCCGCCTCGTAGCGCCGGAGCGCCGACGCCCGGCCCGGATCGTCCCGGCTTTCCCGGGCGACCCTGATGATCGCCTCGCAGTCGCGCAGGCCGAGATTGAGGCCCTGCGCGCCGATCGGCGGAAACGCGTGGCCGGCCTCGCCGACCAGCGCCAGGCGCTCGCCGGTGAGCCGGGCGACGGAGGCGCCCGACAGCGGGAAGCGCTGGATCGGCATCTCGATCGTCACCGCGCCGAGGATCGAATGCAGCTTCTCCTCGACGATCTCCGCCAGCCGGTCGGCCGGCAGGTCGACATAGAGATCGGCGAGGCGCGGCTCCTCCACCCAGACGAGCGAAGAGCGGCGACCGGGCAGGGGAACCTGCGTGAACGGGCCGCTTCTCGTGTGGAACTCGGTCGAGACCGAACCGTGCGGTAGGCTGTGGTCGAAATTCAGGACGATGGCGCTTTGCGGATAGGTCCACCGGCGAACGGCGATACCGGCCGCCTCGCGCATCGGCGACATGCGGCCATCCGCCGCCACCACCAGGTCGGCGGCGTAGTGGCCGCCGTCGGCCAGTTCGACGAGGGCATGGTCCGTGGTCACCGACAGGCCGACGGCGCGGTCGGTGACGATCTCGAGCCGGTCGAGACCGTCGGCCCGGCGCTGCAGCGCCGCGTGCAGGTCGGCGTTGAGGACGTTGTAGCCGAAGGCATCGAGGCCGATTTCCGCGGCGTCGAACTCGACCGTCGGGGCGCGCAGCAGGCGATGCGTGTCGTCGACGAGGCGCATGACGGTCAGCGGCTCGGCTGCGCCGCCGAGTTCATCCATCAGGCCGATCTCGTCGAGGAACGCCACGGAGCGGCCGATCAGCGCGGTGCTGCGACGGTCGGGCGTCGCTTCCGCGGCGACCAGAACCGTGTCGAACCCGGCCGCGGCGAAGCCGATTGCCGTCGCCGTTCCCGCCAGGCCGCCCCCGACCACGACGATCTCCCTGCGCTTGCTCGACACTCTCACACCTCCGGACGGCCACGGGTTGCGATTGCAACAGCAGGACAGCCATGCTCGTTTCGCTTGGAAAACGCACATACGACCATTACAGCCAATGGCAATGCCCATGCGCCGCGTGCGGCGGAATGCGGCACAGCATCTGGGGCTTCATGTCAGACACCGTCACATCCTTCGACAAATGGCGCGCCTTCGGCGTGCACCTGCTGACGGCGAGCGGTGCGTTCCTGGCATTCATGGCGCTGATCGCCGCCGCCGAGCAGCGTTGGGTGGCGATGTTCGTCTGGCTCGGCGCGGCCCTCTTCATCGACGGGATCGACGGGCCGATCGCGCGGAAGATCGACATCAAGCGGGTGTTGCCGAACTGGTCGGGCGACCTGCTCGATTCGATCATCGACTACGCGACCTTCTGCATGATCCCCGCGGTAGCGCTGTATCTGTCCGACAAGATCGGCGAGCCGTGGTCCTTCGTCGCCGCCGCCCTCATCGTCATCACCAGCGCGGTCTACTACGCGGACCTGCGGATGAAGACGAAGGACAATTTCTTCCGGGGCTTTCCGGTGTGCTGGAACATGGTCGTCTTCACGCTGTTCGCGACGGAACTGACCGGCTGGACCGTGTTCGCCGTGGTGGTCGTCTGCTCCGCGGCGACCTTCGCGCCGGTCAACTTCGTCCACCCGGTGCGGGTGCAGCGTTTGCGCCCGCTGACCCTGTCGGTCATGGCGCTCTGGTCCGTCCTCGGCGTGATCACCCTGTATTCCGACTTCGCCTCGCCGACCTGGGTGAAGGCCGGACTGGTGGTCACCAGCCTCTATCTCTTCGCCATCGGCGGCATCGTCCAAGCGCTGGGTAGCGCACGCGGCACGTCAGGAATGCAGGGACACGAGAAATGAGCAAGGCAATCTTCGTCCACGAGACCGGCGGTCCCGAAGTGCTGACCTGGGGCGACCACGAGGCCGGGCGGCCCGGCAAGGGCGAAATCCTCGTCGAGCAGCGCGCGGCCGGGGTGAACTTCATCGACGTCTACTACCGCACCGGCGTCTATCCGTCGGCGCGGATGCCGTTCGTGCTCGGCAAGGAAGGCGTCGGGATCGTCGCCGAAGTGGGCGAGGGGGTCGAGCGTTTCCAGGTCGGCGACCGCGTCGCCTATATCAGCGCCGACGGCAGCTATGCCGAGCGGGTGGTCATCGCTGCCGACCTCGCCGTCGCGGTTCCCGACGCGATCGACGACGCCACGGCGGCGTCGATCATGCTGAAGGGGATGACGGCCGAGTATCTCCTGCGCCGCACCTACCAGGTGGGTCCGGGGACGGTGCTGCTGTTCCACGCGGCCGCGGGCGGGGTCGGCCTGATCGCCGGCCAGTGGGCCAAGCATCTCGGCGCGACCGTGATCGGCACCGCCGGCTCGGCCGAGAAGTGCGAGCTGGCGCTGGCGAACGGCTACGACCACGTCATCAACTATCGCGAGGACGATTTCGTCGCCCGGGTCGCCGAGATCACCGAAGGGCGCAAGTGCGACGTCGTCTACGACGCGGTCGGCAAGGACACGTTCCCCGGTAGCCTCGACTGCCTCAGGAAGCGGGGATTGTGGGCTTCCTTCGGACACTCCTCCGGCAAGGCGCCGGCCTTCGAGATCAGCCTGCTCAACCAGAAGGGCTCGCTCTTTGCGACCCGGCCCAGCATATACAGCTACAACGGCACGACGCCCGAGCTGGACGCCTCGGCGGCCGCGGTCTTCGACGTCGTCGGGTCGGGTGCGGTCAAGATCACCATCGGCCAGACCTATCCACTGTCGGAGGCGGCGGAGGCGCATCGCGATCTCGAGGCGCGGCGCACCGTCGGCGCCAGTGTCCTGACGGTCTGAACCGCCGGTGGCACCGGCGCGGGCGTTTGACCGCGCCTAACATCCTTTCTCTTCGCAGTCGCGGAACGTGCGAGGCCGCTGGCGACTTGTTGCGATATCACACCCTCCACACGCGAGCCCGCACGTGACGATCCACATTACGCCCAACACTACCAAGAGCAATTTGCCCCGTCCGGGGCTTCGCCGCTCGCGCGTCCAGGAGGGCCGACCCTATCCGCTGGGCGCCACCTGGGACGGGCTCGGCGTCAATTTCGCGATCTTCTCCGCCAACGCCACCAAGGTCGAACTCTGCATCTTCGATGCAGAGGGAAAGACCGAGCTGGAGCGGATCGAGCTGCCCGAGTACACCAACGAGGTGTTCCACGGTTACCTGCCCGAGGCACGCCCCGGCATGACCTACGGCTACCGTGTGCATGGGCCCTACGAGCCCGACGCCGGCCACCGCTTCAACCCTAACAAGCTGCTGCTTGACCCGTATGCCAAGCAGCATCTCGGCGCGGTGAAATGGAACGACGCGTTGTTCGGCTACACGATCGGCCACGCCGACGGCGATCTCTCCTTTGACGAGCGCGACAGCGCCGCCTTCGTGCCGAAATGCCGCGTGGTCGACTCGGCCTTCACCTGGGGCGACGAACGCCGTCCGCGCGTCTCCTGGGAGCGCACGATCTTCTACGAAACCCACGTCAAGGGCTTCACCCAGCGCCATCCGGCCGTCGCGGAGGCCGATCGCGGCAAGTTCTCCGGCCTGATGAACCGCGAGATCGTCGATTACATCCGCAGCCTCGGCGTCACCTCGGTCGAACTGTTGCCGATCCATGCCTTCGTCGACGACAGCTACCTGGTCGAGAAGGGCCTGCGGAACTACTGGGGCTACAACTCCATCGGCTTCTTCGCCCCGGACCCGCGCTATCTCGCCGGCCCCTTCGTCAACGAATTCAAGGAATTCGTGTCGGCGTTCCACCATGCCGGCCTCGAGGTCATTCTCGACGTGGTCTATAACCACACCGCCGAAGGCAACGAGAACGGCCCGACGCTGTCCTTCAAGGGCATCGACAACGCCACCTACTATCGCCTGCTGCCCGACCAGAAGCGCTACTACATCAACGACACCGGCACCGGTAACACGGTCAACACCAGCCATCCGCGCGTCATGCAGATGGTCACCGACAGCCTGCGCTACTGGGCCGGCGAGATGCGGGTCGACGGGTTCCGCTTCGACCTCGCGACGATTCTTGCGCGCGAACCGACCGGCTTCTCCGAGGAGTCGAGCTTCCTGCACGCCTGCCAGCAGGACCCGCTGCTCAGCGAGGTCAAGATGATCGCCGAGCCGTGGGATTGCGGGCCGGGCGGCTACCAGGTCGGCCGTTTCCCGCCGGGCTGGGCCGAGTGGAACGACGGCTACCGCGACACGATCCGCTCCTACTGGCGCGGCGACGAAGGCCAGGTGCCGGCCGTTGCCAACAAGATCTCCGCCTCGGCGGACATCTTCGACCAGCGCGGGCGCAAGCCTTGGGCGTCGGTGAACTTCATCACCGCCCATGACGGGTTCACGCTTCACGACCTCGTCTGCTACAACGACAAGCACAACGAGGCGAACGGCGAGGACAATCGCGACGGCCACTCGCACAACCTGTCCAACAATTACGGCGCGGAGGGTCCGACCGACGATCCGGAGATCACCGACACGCGCTACCGCCAGCTCCGCAACCTGTTCGCCACGCTGCTGTTCTCGCGCGGTACGCCGATGATCCTGGCCGGCGACGAGTTCGCCCGCACCCAGGGCGGCAACAACAATGCCTATGCCCAGGACAACGAGATCGGCTGGATCGACTGGCACGTGACCGGCGAAAGCCGCAACCTGGCGAAATTCGTCCAGAAGCTGATCATGCTGCGCCAGTCGCTGCCGATGCTCCGCCGCGGCAAGTTCCTGCACGGCACGTTCGACGAGGAGCTGGGCGTCAAGGACGTCGCCTGGATCACCCCCGCGGGCACCGAGTTCGAGCAGGAGAACTGGGACGACACGGGCGCGCGCTGTTTCGGCGTGCTGCTTGATGGCCGTGCCCAGTCGACCGGCATCCGCCGCGCCGGAACGGACGCCACGATGCTGATCGTCATGAACGCCCATGACGACGTGGTGAACTTCACGCTTCCCGCCGCCAATGGCGGATTGCGCTGGCGCGCCGTCATCGACACGAACCTCCCGGATCGGGAGGAACTCGTGCCGTTCGAGTTCGGCACGCAGTACATGGCCACGGGCCGGTCCTTCCTGGTCTTCATGCTCGAGCCGGAAGACGGTGCGGACGCCAGCCCGGATGCGGCACGCTCCTTCGCCTATGTGTCGGAAGCGCTGGCCCGGGCGGCAGGCGATCGGCTGCCGATCTAGACGACGAACAACCCAATGACCGGC
The DNA here is from genome assembly GCF_021391535.1 of Aurantimonas sp. HBX-1. Classification (GTDB taxonomy): domain Bacteria; phylum Pseudomonadota; class Alphaproteobacteria; order Rhizobiales; family Rhizobiaceae; genus Aurantimonas. Next base: position 1,845,360 of record NZ_CP090066.1, on the reverse strand, counting down.
GCCGGCGCAACGCCCGGCGTCTGTCTCAGCGGTCCTGGCCGCCGTCGTGACAGCGACGGCGGCCTTTTTGTGTTCGCATCCGGAACGATCTCACGCTTGCGCCATTATTCGGACAGATCTGACAAGATGCGGAAAAATAACATGAAATTCACTCTCCTTGCTGGCGCCCTCGCGGTCGCCGCCGGCTTCCTGTCGACCACTGCTTCGGCGCAGGACCAGGGCGCCGACGCGTTCTACGAAATGGCCGCCCTCGATACCGGCGATCTTGGCGCCACCGACTATTCCAAGTTCGTCCCCGTGCCGACGCCGCGTCCGTCGCTGACGGAGCCGACGACCGCTCCCAACGCCGCGCCCGTCGAAATCCGTCGCACCGCGGAAGGCATCCGCATGGTGGGCCCGCGCTTCTTCCCCGAAAACTAGGCCGTTCCGCAGGTCCGCCCGCCACCCGTGGGCGGACCTGACTTCTTTCGATGGTGACAGGCTTTCATCATAGCGCCGCGTCGCGGCAACTTCGCACCTGCAAGATGGTCGGCGTCTCCCTGCATCAGTGGGGCGTTCGCCGGGCAACCTCTGCGGCGCCTGCCGAACATGCCAAGCCGTGCGCGCCGTCACTCCGCGCCCCGCCAGTCTGCCGACCGCGTCCCGAGAGGATTGCCAAGTCCGCAGGAGTCGCACCTCGTCAGGCGACGCGGTTGTCGTCCACCCTCTCCATTTCGCGCGACAGGGGGACGCCGCCGCCCAGCCGGTTGAGCCGCGAGGCGGCGGCAATCCCGAGCCAGGCCGCGCCCAGCCATGTCGCGATCGATACGCCGATATAGAGGGCCGCCATGCCGTATTGGGCCGCGGCGAGGTACTGGACGCTTTCGAGGCTGAACACCGAGAAGGTGGTGAAGCCGCCGCAGAGGCCGGTGGTCACGAAATGCCGCGCCCCGTCGCCGGCCTTGAACCGCCCGCCGGGTTCGGTCAGCGTGGCGTAGAAGCCGATGACGAATGATCCGACGACATTGACGCAGAGCGTGCCCCACGGAAAGCCGCCCGCCGACCATTCGAGCGCGGCGAGCGAGACCAGCATCCGCGCGACGCCCCCGATCGCGGCGCCGGTCCCGATGAAGGCATAGAGGGCGAGGCTGCCGCCCGGCGCTCGCCACCATCCGTGTTCGCGGGATTTCATTGCGTCACCGCGGCGAGGAGGGGCTGCGCGACCAGCAGGCCCGATGCCGCTGCCGTAAGGCAGAGCAGAAGCGACACGCCGACATTTGCCACCGCCCGTCTGCGATGCCCGGACCGCGCCAGCGCAAGCGTCTGGAGGCTGAACGAGGACACCGTCGTGTAGCTGCCGAGAAAGCCGGTGACGGCGAGGGCCCACGCTTGTGGCTGCGCGAAGACAAGGTGGTGCTGCGCAAGGGCGGCGATCAGCCCGATCGCGAACGCTCCACTGACATTCACGACCATCGTACCCCAGGGAAACATCTCGCCGGCAGTCCTTGCCACGAGACCCGACACGAAGAAGCGCGCCATGCCGCCGGCCGCACTGCCCGCGGCGACGAGCCCGATGGTCAGGCCGAGATTTTCGGTCATCGAATCCTCGCGCTTTCCACCGCCCGTTCCTCGATCCGCGTCGAATACCGGTCCGGGATAGCATGTTCGAACCGATGGCGCGGGCGTGCTTACGACGTTGCGGCCGACCTGTCGGCCAATTCCCAAGCATTTCTCGCCTGCGCCGCCCACGCGGACCGCCGGAGTCACCATTCGCCTGCCGGCTGTTGACTAGTATGGTGGATTTGTCCATGTGTCGCACATGGGAGAAACAGCCTCGTCAACCGCGGCTCTGCTGCTGCGGGACACGGATCATTCGCAACCGGTCGGGCAACGTATGTATCGCGTGCTGCGCGAGCGCATCGTCACGGGCGATCTCCTGCCGGGAACCAGGCTTTCGGAAGTCGAGATGGCGAGCACCTACGCGGTGAGCCGGCAGCCGGTGCGAGAGGCCTACATAAAGCTCGCCGAAGAGGCGCTGGTGGAGATCCGGCCGCAGCGCGGCACCTTCGTCAGCCGCATCCACGTCCCGTCCATCATGTCCGCCCGGTTCGTGCGAGAGGCGGTGGAAGCCGACATCGTGCGGCTGCTTGCCGAACGTTCGGATGCGGCACTCGTCGCCCGCCTCCGCAATGTCCTCGTGGCACAGCGGCAGGCAGTGGATCTCGACGACCCGGAGCGGTTTCTCGAACTCGACGAAGCCTTTCACCGGCTCCTGGCTGCCGAAGCCGGTAATGCCGCGAGCTGGGACGTGCTGCAGCCGCTGAAGACGCAGATGGACCGCTTCCGGCACCTCAGCGCGCGCAAGTTCCCGCTTCCCGAGCTGCTCAGCCAGCACGAGGAAGTGGTGGAGGCCATCGCGGCGGGCAGCGCTTCGACCGCGGAAGCCGCCATGCGCGGGCACCTGCGCAAGATACTCGAGGACCTGCCTCAGATCGTCGCCGCCACGCCCGAACATTTCGACGGCGTGCAGGTGGGGGCGTGACCGTTTCCGCCGATACCTTCGCCCGCGGTTTCATGCCCCGCTGGTATGAGGCGGCCCGGGATCCGGCGGGCGGCGTCTACGAACGGCTCGGGCTCGACGGCCTGCCGGTCGATGCCGCCGAGCCCAAGACCACGCTTGTCCAGGCCCGAACGGTCTTTACCCTGGCGCATCTGGCACTGGCCACCGGCGATCGACGGCTGCTGGACGCGGCACGCGAGGTCTACGGTTTCCTCGATGCCGCGCTGCGGGACGAGGAGGGCGGCTATCGACTGTCCACACGGTCGTCGCTCTGCCGCAGCTACGACCAGTCCTTCGTCCTTCTGGCCCTCGTCACGCTTGCCCGGGCCGATGCCGCGGCGGTTCCGGCGGGGCGGATCGAGGCCCTCGTCCGGTTCATCGACCAGCGGCTCACCGACCCGGCAGACGGGTCGCTCTACGACGACACGGCCATGGCGGCCGCCGGTCCGAAGGCGGGCGAGCTGCGGGCCCAGAACCCGCATATGCACATGATGGAGGCCTATCTTCAGGCCTTCGAGATGACCGGGAAGGCGGCCTGGCTGCAGCGCGCGAAGGCGCTGCTGGATCTTGCCCGCCGGCACTTCATCGATCCCGCAACGGGTGCCGTGCGGGAATTCGTCGGCCCGGACCTTGCGCCCCTCTCCGGCGTCGACGGCGAGCGGCGCGAGCCCGGCCACCAGTACGAATGGGCCTGGCTGCTGCATCGCTGCGCCGATCTCGGCGGCGACGAGGACGCCCGTCGCGGCGCCGACGCGATGCTTGATTTCGTGCAGCGGCATGGACTGCGCGGCGAGGGCGTGATGGCCGGGGCGCCCTACGACGCTCTCGACGCGGCGGGCGGCGTCGCCGAGGACACCCATCTTCTGTGGCCGCTCACCGAGGCGGGCAAGCTGCACGCCACGCTGTTCATCCGTACCGGGGACGCTGCCCACCGCGCCCGGGCGCTGGCCATCGCCGACATCATCTTTTCCCGCTTTTTCAGGCCCGGGGAGGGGCTGGCACCGGTCTTCGTCAACCGGCTGGACGGAGCGGGGAAGGCGCTGTGGCCGGAGGCGCTCAGCCGTCTTCTCTACCACGTCGCTCTCTTCGTCACCGAGGGAGCACGCGCCGGCTTCTGGCACCACGCCGGGCCTGGATCATCCGACACGACGATCCACTACAACCCTGAGGAGGAAACACCATGACAATCACTTTGAGGCTTCTGGCGTCCACCGCCATGCTGCTCGCAGCCGGCGGCACCGCATCGGCGCAATACTCGCTCAACCTGTCGACGTCGCAGCCGACGACGGATCCGCTGGTCATCGCCATGACCGGCGCCGAGAAGCGCATCGAGGAGCGCACCGACGGGAAGGTCGAGATCACGATCTATCCGAGCTCGCAGCTCGGCGAGGACAACGACGTCCTCGAGCAGATCCGCAACGGCGCACCGATCGCCGTGCTCGTCGACGCGGGGCGCCTTGCGCCGTTCCTTCCCGAGCTGGGCATCCTTTCGGCGCCCTATCTCGTCAACGACTACTCCGAATACGCCGCGATCACCGACTCGCCGGTCTACAAGGACTGGACCGACCAGCTGGCGGAGACCTCCGGCATCCGGCTGCTGAACTACAACTGGTTCCAGGGGACCCGCCAGACCTTCACCAACAAGCCGATCAACAAGCCCGCCGATCTCTCCGGCGTGCGGGTCCGCACCATCGATGCGCCGATCTGGGTTGCGTCGGTCGAGGCGATGGGCGCCACGCCGGCCCCGATGGCCTGGTCGGAGGTCTATTCGGCACTGCAGTTGGGCGCCATCGATGGCGCCGAGGCGCAGCTGACGGGAGCCTACGGCATCCGCCTGCATGAGGTGGCCAAGAACGTCGCCTTCACCAACCACATCCAGCTCTTCACCGGTCTGGCCACGTCGCAGACCTGGTGGGACTCGCTGCCGGAAGACCTTCGCGCCATCGTCGACGAGGAGCTCAAGCGCGCCGGCGACGAAGCTACCCGCATGACGGTCGAGAAGCTGGCCGAAGTGCAGGCGGAGATGGAAGCGGCGGGCGTCACCTTCAACGAGGTGGATGTCGCCGCCTTCCGGAAGGCGACGGAAGGGGTCTACGAGAAGACCGGCCTGTCCGAGGCGCGCGCCAGCCTGCAGCCCTACCTGCCAGCCGCCGAGTAGGCAGCGCGAATCGAAACATCAAGGCGGGGCGGCAGTCGCTGCCGCCCCGCACCTCCCACCCGACAGGTTTTTGATGGCGACGTTCTGGAAGCTATACGATCGGATCGAATTGGGACTGGCGCTGGCCGTGATGATGGCGATGGTCGCCGCGGTGCTGACGGCAGCCATCGGGCGGGTGATCGGCTCGCCCAACGCCTCGGCGCCGCAGTTCGCCCAGCTCTTCCTCATCTGGACCTGCATGCTGGGCGCCGACCTCACCATCAAGACCGGCGACCATATCCGCGTATCGGCGCTGCCGGACGCGCTGCCCGACGCCGGACGCCGGCTGCTGTCCGCCTTCTGCCTGCTCTTCATCCTGGTATTTCTCGGTTTCCTGTTCTGGAAGGGCATCGAACTGTCGACCGGCAACTGGCGCCGTCCGCTTGCCACGTCCGGCCTGTCCTACGGTCTCGTGACGCTGGCGCTCCCGGTCGGGGCGATCCTGATCGGCATCTCGCTGCTGCGCCGCACCTTTGCGGGCGGTTTCAACAAGACGTTCGAACCGGACGACGTCGGACCGGAGGCGATCCTGTGACCACCGGCCTCATCCTCGCGGCGGCGTTCGCCTTGATCATCATCGGCATGCCGGTCGCGTTCGCGATCGGCATCGCCGGCACCGCCTATTTCTTCCTGCCGGAAGTGTTCCTGCCGGAGAGCACGGCGGTGCAGCGCATCGTCGCCGCCTCGCAGTCGTTCCCGCTGCTGGCAGTGCCGCTGTTCATCATCCTCGGCAATCTCATGAACGTTTCCGGCATCACGCCGCGCCTCGTGTCGCTTGCCACGACCCTGGCCGGCTGGATGCGCGGCGGGCTGGCACAGTCGACCCTCGTCCTCTCCCTCCTGATGGGCGGCATCTCCGGTTCGGCGGTCGCCGACGCGGCGATGCAGGCGCGGATATTGGGCAAGCCGATGGTGGCGCAGGGCTACAGCCCCGGCTTCACGGCGGCCATCCTCTCGATCGGCGGGCTCATCGTCGCGACCCTGCCGCCCAGCCTCGGCCTGATCCTCTACGGCTATCTCGGCGAGGTCTCCATCGGCCGGTTGTTCATCGCCGGCATCGTGCCCGGCGTGCTTCTCACCATCGTGCTGATGTTCGTGACCTGGTTCACCGCGCATCGCCGGGCCTACACCCCCGTCAACGAGCGGCTGCCGACGGGGCGTGAAGTCTGGCAGGAATTCAGGGGCGGCTTCTGGGCGGTGATGTTTCCGGTCTGGCTGCTGATCGGCATCCGCTTCGGCTTCTTCACGCCGTCGGAAGCCGGTGCCTTCGCGATCGTCTACGCGCTGCTGGTCGGTTTCGTCATCTATCGGCAGATGACCGTCAGGGACCTCTATGACGCGCTCGTGCGCAGCGTCCGGGACGTCGGCATGATCATGCTGGTGATCCTGCTGTCGGGCACGTTCGGCTACGTGCTGACCTTCGAGCGGGTGCCGCAGTCGATCGCCGAGGTTGCTCTCGTCGCCTTCACCGAGCCCACGACGCTGCTGTTCACGATCGCCGGGTTCCTGCTGGTCCTCGGCATGTTCGTGGAAGCCACGGTGCTCGTCCTGCTGCTGACGCCGATCCTGGTGCCGGTGATCACGGCGGCCGGCGTCGATCCGGTGCATTTCGGCCTGGTGATGATGACGCTCGTCACCTTCGGCGGAATGACCCCGCCCTTCGGCGTCTCGATGTTCACCGTCTGCGGCATCCTGCGAACGCCGTACAGCGCCTATTCGGCCGAGCTGATCCCCTTCGCCCTGGCGGTTCTGGCGCTGGTCTCGCTGATGATCGTGTTCCCGCAGATCACGCTGTTCCTCCCGAACTGGCTGATGTGACCGAAGGCACGGCGGGGACGGGTCGATCGACCCGTCCCCGGGTCCGCGAGGTGAGCCCGTGCGCAATTTGGGGTAAGATCGATCTCCCTGCCTCGCGCGTCCCCAAATGCGTGCTCGGCCGTGCAGAGAGCCCTCGTGCCTGACTCCCCGTCGCTGGGTCGGCCAAGGGCGCCTATCCGGGCGGTGAAGCCGGCCCTATCACTCGGGTCGTCTCCTGCGGCTCGACCGAACGGCATTGGCTGACCGGTCTACCGAACGGCAGCGTGACTGATCGACCGGTGCTCGGCCAATGAGGCCGATTTTCTCGCAGGTGTTCAGTCTGATCCATTCGTGTCTCATGGATGGCTTCAACTGCTCACATGTCAGTCGATGATGACGTTCGCGCCTTCCGCCTTCAATCGATCTAGCCCCTGTTTCATCTGCTGGATTTGCTCGGCTGGATGTCCCTGCCAACCCATCACCTCGGCGACGATCAAGAGCGGGTCGCGCGAACGGTAGGACATGGATGGATTGCCGGTGAAACGCTCGTCGGTCAGGTTGGGATCATCTTCGATTGAGCCAGTGGGTTCAACGACATAGATCCGTTCCCGGCCGCCGCCCTTGGACAGTTCCGCGCCCCAGATCGCGGCATCCAGCGTCGCCGAAAAGTAAGTCCAGGAGAGCGCGCCGGCCTCGAGGAAATTGGAGTTGTGACCAACCTTGATCACGTCTCCGACTTTCAGATCTGCTTTGGTGCCGTGGAAGAAGGATTGAGCGAACGGCCTTGCTGCAGCTGTCATTGATACGGTTCTCCTTCAGCCTTGCAGGTGAGGTCATGCAAACGCCCAACGGCCCCAGAGACGGCGTTGCGCCTCGACAGATTCGAACGATGCCGTCATGAGGTACGGAGAAAACTGGCTCCGGGATAAAGCTTCTGGCCCACCTGGCGCCCGAGCCGCGGCCCAGCTCATCGAGCACAATCCTCGAAAACACGCGTAAATCCGTCGCTGCCCGATCGGGGGAACGCTATGTGAGGCAAGTGGCGGATGGGGTGGGATTCGAACCCACGAGACGGTCTCCCGCCCGCCGGTTTTCAAGACCGGTGCCTTCAACCGCTCGGCCACCCATCCGCTGCTGCCGGGTTACCCTCGCGGTGCGGCGGTGACAAGAGTGGGGGAACGCCAGGCAGCGGCCCGAAGCCGCAATCGGCATTGGGACGGCGGCTCCGCGGCGGGTGTAACAATTCGTGATTCCGCATCGACTGCGGCGGAAACCGCGTCAGAATGTGGCGGCCGGGAGGGGCGGGTAATAGCTGGCGCGGGCCGCGGCAGCAGGGCGCAAATCATCCGAAACCGACGATAACCGCTTGAGGACGCGTGAGACTCGGGGCGGTGAGGCGCGCCGAGGCGAGCCATCATGCCGCCTGCCGCCAACATTGTTGCACCGGAGCCTCGTCAAGAGCCTCGGCGAAATGCGACAGCGCTTTTTCACGCCCGGTCACGTTGATTCACAGATTCATACGCTGTTAACTCGGCGGCTTCAGGGGTTTGGGCGCTGGGGAGCGTCCGTCGTGACCCAGTGCAGAGCATTGCATGGGGAAGGGGGACCGCATGGCCATTGTGGCTGCGGAATACGGGCGTCGGATGACCGCCCTCGGGATGGTGCTGGCCGTCGGGCTGGTACTGCCCGCCTGCCAGGGCAGCGGCGCCGGCTCGCCGGTGGACGAACTCGCCGAGATCGGCACTGCCGTGAAGTTCGATTCCCAGACCTTCGGCGTCCCGGCCAGCCCCCGCGTCACCAATCTCAAGCGCGTTCCCAAGGGCGGCGGCCGCTCGCATGTCGGCAAGCCCTACAAGGTGCGCGGCGAGTGGTACTACCCCAAGGACGAGCCCGGCTATGTCGGGGAAGGCCAGGCGTCCTGGTACGGCCCGAACTTCCACGGCCGGCTCACCGCGAATGGCGAGATCTACGACATGCACGGCCTGTCTGCGGCCCACAAGACGTTCCCGCTGCCGTCCTATGCGATGGTCACCAACAAGAAGACCGGCAGCCGGGTGATGGTCCGGGTCAATGACCGCGGGCCGTTCTCGCATGGCCGCGAGATCGACGTCTCCTCGCAGGCGGCCGAACTCCTGGGGTTCAAGCACGCCGGCGTTGCCGACGTGACCGTCGAATATGTCGGCCGGGCACCGCTCGAGGGCGACGACACGAAGATGCTGATGGCCAGCTACCAGCCCGGCGAGAACGTCGGCGAGGCGCCGGTCATGGTCGCCGAAGGGCAGGGGGCATCACGCGAAGGCGGGCCGCTGATGGCCTTTGCCGGGGCCATCGGGCTCCCGGGCGTCCGTCCGCTCGATCGAGCGGCCGAGGGCGGCAGCCGTGCCGGCGGCATCGATCTCGGCCGGCTGCTCGGCGCAGCCCGCATCCCGGCCTTCAGCGCCTCCTATGCCGGCGCGACAGTGCAGGGAGGCGCGCTCGCCGCGGTCCAGCAGGCGGCGGCAGGGCCGCAGGCCGCCGGCGGCGAGCGGATCCAGATCGGCGTCATCGACCCCGCCCTCATGGAGCGCGTCCGCAGCGTCACGCTGGGCGAGGGCGCGCTGGAAACCGAGACGGCGCCCGGCACGGGGCAGATCTCCGCTTCGCTCAGCGTCGACGGCGATGCCTCGACCGACGCGGTGCTTCGGCGGCTCTGGCAGGTCGGGGCGGCTGACGCTTTCGTCATCCGCGACTGACCGGCGCGAACGAACTTGCCGTCGGCGGGGCTGACGGCCTAGTTTGGGGCGCGTTCCGCGGATGCAATGCTGCGTCCGGCACAAGGCCGAAGGTCCGTCCCATGTTCCGGATAACCATCCTCACGGCGCTCGTCGCCGCGACCGTCCTGGTATTCCCGGCACCGTCCGTGCCCGCCCAGGAGGCGGCCCCTCCCGCCGTGGAGACCACCGCATCCGAGGTCCTGCTCGTGGACGGCGAGACCGGCACGATCCTCTTCCAGAAGAATCCCGCGCAGCCGTTCCCGCCCGCCTCGCTCGCCAAGATCATGACCATGGAGATCGTGTTCGCGGCGCTGCGCGCCGGCGAGATCAGCCTCGACACGACCTTCCCGGTCAGCGAACACGCCTGGCGCACCGGCGGCGCGCCTTCTGGGACATCGACGATGTTCGCGGCGCTGAACTCGCAGGTGCCGGTGGCCGACCTGATCCGCGGCACGATCGTCCAGGCGGCCAACGATGCTGCGATCATCCTCGCCGAGGGCATGGAAGGCTCGGAGGCGGCGTTCGCCGAGCGCATGAACGAGCGGGCGGCGGAACTCGGCCTCACCAACTCGCACTTCGTCAACCCGACCGGGCTGCCGGCGGAGGGACAGCAGGTGACGGTGACCGACCTCGTGAAGCTCGCCCGCCACATGCGCAACACCTATCCGGACCTCTACGCGATCTACGCCGAGCCTTCCTTCGAGTGGAACAAGATCTTCCAGCGCAACCGCAACCCGCTGCTGTCCGCCGGGATCGGCGCCGACGGCCTCGCCACCGGCTACACCGAGGCCTCGGGCTACGCACTGCTCGGGGCCACCGAACAGGATGGACGGGTGACCTATCTGGCGATGAGCGGCCTCGAAAGCGAGCGCGAGCGCGCCGCGGAGGCCATCAAGCTACTCGGCTGGGCGCGCGATTCCTTCGAGCAGGTGCAGCTCTTCGAGGCCGGAACGACGATCGGGACCGCCGGCGTCTTCGGCGGCACCGCCGGCTGGGTTCCGGCGGTCGCCGCGGCGCCGGTGAGCGTGCTGCTACCGGTGGAGGCGGGCGACCGCGTGCGCGCCCGCATCCGCTACGACGGGCCGCTGATCGCCCCCGTCGCGGAGGGCGACCCGGTCGCCACGCTCGACGTGCTGGTCGACGGCGAGCCGGTCCTCTCGCAGCAGCTGGTTGCCGGCAGTGCATCGCCGACAGGCAGCTTCGCCGACCGGGCGCTCGGCGCGGCCAAGGAACTCGCCTTCGGCTGGGTGCGGGCATTTTGACGGCGGAGTGGCAGTGACAAGCATGTTCATCACCTTCGAGGGCGGCGAAGGCAGCGGCAAGACCACGCAGATCCTGCGCCTGGCCGAACATCTTCGCCGCCGCGGCCACGCGGTCGTGACGACGCGCGAGCCCGGCGGCTCGCCCGGTGCCGACGCGATCCGCCACGTGATCCTCTCCGGCGCCGCCGAAGCGCTCGGCCCCGAGATGGAGGCGATCCTGTTCTCCGCCGCGCGCGCCGACCACATCGCCTTGGTCATCCGTCCGGCCCTGGCGCGCGGCGACATCGTCCTCTGCGACCGCTTCCACGACTCCACGCGCGTCTACCAGTTCCTCGACGGCCCGCTCGATCAGGGCCTCATGCAGCGACTCGAGCGCTCGACCCTCGACGGCGTCTATCCGGACCTGACGCTGATCCTCGACGTGCCGGCTGATCTCGGCGCCGCCCGGGCCAGGGAACGCCGCGGCAGTGCCGCGATCGACCGCTTCGAGAAGGAAGCCGAGGCATTGCACGAGCGGCGGCGCCAGGCCTTCCTGAAGATCGCGGCGGAAGAGCCGGACCGCTGCGTCGTCGTCGACGGCGCGCAGCCCATCGACGAAGTCGCCGCCGAGATCGCTGAGATCGTCGACGATCGTCTGGAGGCGGCACGCTTCGAGGCGGTCGGCCAGTCGCTGGATGCCGGCCGGCGGGTGCGATGAGCGACGTCGATCTCGGAGCACCTCCGGCGCATGACGACATCGACGGCGTCGCCGGTCCGTCCTCGACGCTCAGCCTCTTCGGGCATCGCCATGCCTGGCAGGAGCTGCTGGCGGCGCGCGCCGGCGAGCGGTTTCACCATGCCTGGCTGCTGCAGGGGGCGGTAGGCATCGGCAAGGCGACGGCGGCCTACGCCTTCGCGCGCATCCTGCTGGGCGCGCGCCCCGGAAGCCGCGAGGGCGCCACCGCCGCCTTCGCCGGCGACGATCCCGTGGTCAGGCAGATCGCCCAGGGGACGCATCCGGGCCTCATCCACATCGTGCGGCCGGGCAACGAACGCACCGGCGGCTTCCGCACCCAGATCACCGTCGACGAGGTGCGCCGGCTGAACCGGTTCTTCCAGGCGACGGCATCAGGCGCCGGCTGGCGGGTCGCCCTGATCGACCCGGCCGACGACATGAACCGCAGCGCCGCGAACGCTCTCCTGAAAATCCTCGAGGAACCGCCGCCGCGCTCGACCTTCCTGATCACCAGCCACGCGCCGGGACGGCTCCTGCCGACCATCCGCTCGCGGTGCCGTCTGCTGCGCTTCGAGCCGCTCGGGACCGCCGAGCTGACCGCCGCCGTCGCCGCCAGCCGCCCCGGCACCGACGCCGCGGACATCAGGGCGGCGGCGCCGCTGGCCGAGGGCAGCGCGCGGCAGGCGCTGATGCTGATCGGCAGCGGTGGCATCGAGATCAATGCGACGCTGGCAAAGCTCCTGGCGGCGGACCGGCCGGACTGGAACGCCATCCACGCGATGGCCGACGCGCTGACGCTGAAGGGCCGCGAGGCCGCCTACGACCTGCTCGTCGCCGCCCTGCTGGCGGCCATTGCCGAGGCCAGCGAAGCGCGACTCGATGCCGGAGACGGGGAGGGCGCGGCGCTGCTGGCCGCCCTGTGGCAGGCCGAATCCGTCCGCCTGCGCGAGGCGGCCGCGTACAATCTCGACCGCAAGCAGGCGCTGCTGACGCTGTTCGACGGCCTCTACGCCGAGCGGAGCGCCCGGCACGCCGCCTGACGGGCGAGGTGCTCGGCCGGGCCGCCGATTGAGCGGGCCTGCCTTATGCTCTATGTCCGCGGTTGACCCGCTTCCCGCATTCGATGAAAGCCCGATGGCCGAACGCTTCTATCTGACGACACCGATCTTCTATCCCAACGGCACGCCGCATATCGGCCATGCCTACACGACGATCGCGACCGACGTTCTGGCCCGTTTCAAGCGTCTGGATGGCTACGACGTCTTCTTCCTGTCGGGGACCGACGAGCACGGCCAGAAGATGCAGCAGACCGCCGAGAAGGAGGGCGTCACCCCGCTGGAGCTGGCTGACCGCAACGCCGCCGTCTTCAAGCGGATGCTGGCGGCGCTCAACTGCTCCAACGACGATTTCATCCGCACGACCGAGGAGCGCCACGCCAAGGCGTCCGCCGCGATCTGGGCGCGGATGGAAGCCGCCGGCGACATCTATCTCGACCACTACCGGGGCTGGTACTCGGTTCGCCAGGAAGCCTATTTCGACGAGTCCGAGACGACAGTCGGCGAGGACGGCGTTCGCCGCGAGCCGCTCGGCTCGCCGGTCGATTGGAACGAGGAGGCCAGCTACTTCTTCCGCCTGTCGAAGTTCGCCGAGCCGCTGCTGGCGCACTTCGAAGCCAACCCGGACTTCATCGGCCCCGCCGAGCGGCGCAACGAGGTGCTGTCCTTCGTGCGCTCGGGCCTGCGCGACCTGTCGATCTCCCGCACCACCTTCGACTGGGGCATTCCGGTGCCGGGCGACGAGAAGCACGTCATGTACGTGTGGGTCGACGCCCTCACCAACTACCTCACGGCGACGGGATTTCCCGGGGAGGGCGAGCGCTCGGCCTTCTGGCCCGCCGACCTGCACGTCATCGGCAAGGACATCGTCCGCTTCCATACCGTCTACTGGCCGGCCTTCCTGATGTCGGCCGGCCTGCCGCTCCCGCGCCGGGTCTTCGCCCACGGCTTCCTGTTCAACCGGGGGGAGAAGATGTCGAAGTCGGTCGGCAACGTCATCGACCCGTTCGCGCTGATCGACGTCTACGGGCTCGATCGGCTGCGCTATTTCTTCATGCGCGAGGTGCCGTTCGGCCAGGACGGCAACTACTCGCACGAGGCGATCGTCAACCGGACCAATTCCGAGCTCGCCAATGATCTCGGCAATCTCGCCCAGCGCTCGCTGTCGATGATCGCCAAGAACTGCGACGGCAGGATCCCGGTGCCGGAGGCCTTTTCGGAAGCCGACGAGGCCATTCTCGAGGCAGCCAGGAACCTGCTGCCGGCGGCGCGCGAGGCCATCGACCGGCAGGAACTGCACGCCGTCCTCGCGGCGATCATCGCGGTGGTCAGCGAGGCAAACCGCTATTTCGCCGGCCAGGAGCCCTGGGCCCTGCGCAAGAGCGATCCGGCGCGCATGGGCACGGTGCTCTACGTGACGGCCGAGGTGATCCGACGCGTCGCCATCCTGCTGCAGCCCTTCGTGCCGGAGAGCGCCGGCAAGCTCCTCGACGCGCTCGGCATCGAGGCGGACGAGCGCAGCTTCACCGAACTGACCCCCGACGTCACGCTTCGCCCGGACATGACGCTGCCGGCGCCGCAGGCGGTGTTTCCACGCTTCGTCGAGCCGGAAGCTGAGGCCGGGTGATGGCGCTGCCGTTCCTCGTCGACAGCCACTGCCATCTCGACTTTCCGGATTTCGACGCGGAGCGCGAAGCCGTGGTGGCACGCGCCCGCGCCGAAGGTGTCGGGTTGATGGTGACCATCTCGACCTTTGTCTCCCGGATCGAGAAGCTGAAGGCCATCACGCGGGATCATGCCGAGGTCTTCGCCTCCGTCGGCACGCACCCGCACAACGCCGCGATCGAACCGGACACGACGGTGGAAACCCTGGTGCGGCTCAGCCAGGACGAGAAGATCGTCGCCATCGGCGAGGCCGGGCTCGACTATTTCTACGACAAGGCGCCGCGCGACGTGCAGGAGCGGGTGTTCCGGACGCATATCGCGGCGGCGCGCGAGACCGGCCTGCCGCTGGTCATCCATTCCCGCGACGCCGACACCGACATGATCCGCATCCTCGAGGACGAAAGCGGGAAGGGGGCCTTCCCGTTCATCCTGCACTGCTTCTCGGCCGGACGGGCGCTGGCCGAAACCGGCGTCGCGCTGGGCGGGCACGTCTCGTTCTCCGGCATCCTCGCCTTCAAGAATTCCGAGGAGATCCGCGCCATCGCCGCGGATGTGCCGATGCAGCGTCTGCTGGTGGAGACGGACGCGCCGTATCTCGCGCCGCCGCCTTATCGGGGCAAGCGCAACGAGCCGGCTTATGTGCGCCACACGGCCGAGGTTCTGGCAGCGACCAAGGGTGTCGACCTTGCGGAAATCGCCCAGGCGACCTCGGACAATTTCTTCGCGCTGTTCGGCAAGGTGCCGGATCCGCGCGGGACGTAGACGGGCAGCGGATCCGACCACACGGCACAGGACGTACCGATGGCGAAACGTGACACCATGGCAGCGCGGTCAGTCGCTGCAGCGGAAGCCATCTAGGGCCGGTCCAGAGCATTGAGTGACATTCTCCGCCTGACCATTCTCGGCTGCGCATCGTCGCCCGGCGTGCCCCGCATCAACGGCGACTGGGGCGCCTGCGACCCGGCGGAGCCGAGGAACGTCCGCAGCCGCGCCGCGGCGCTGATCGAGCGTATCGGTCCCCATGGCCGTACCGTCGTGGCGATCGATTGCGGCCCGGATTTTCGCGCCCAGATGCTCGGCGCCGGCGTCGCCCGCCTCGACGCGGTCATGCTGACCCATCCGCATGCCGACCATATCCACGGGATCGACGATCTGCGCGGCTATATGCTCGTCCAGCGGTCGCGGATCCCGGTCTACGCCGACGAAGCCACGTACGCCCGCGTCTTCGAGGCCTTCCGCTATTGCTTCGAGACGCCCGCCGGCAGCAACTATCCGCCGATCGCCGACCATGTCGCGATCACCGGGGGCGAAGCCTTCGTCATCAACGGCGCCGGCGGACCGCTGCATGTGATGCCGGTCCACATGGTGCACGGGTCGATCCACTCGCTGGGGTTCCGGATCGGCGACCTGGCCTATTGCAGCGACGTGAGCGACTTTCCCGATGCCGCCGTCGCGGCGCTGACCGGCGTCCAGCACGTCGTCATCGACGCGCTTCAGTACAAGCCGCATCCGAGCCATCTGACGGTCGATCAGGCGCTCGGCTGGATCGCACGCTTCGGTGCCAAGGCGGCGAGCCTGACCCACATGCACACGCCGCTCGATTACGCGACGCTCTGTCGCGAACTGCCGCCGCACGTCCGGCCGGCCTATGACGGGCTGGTCATCGAGCAGACGCTCGACTGAAGGGCGCCTCCGGCAGGCACATTATCGGCCCGCGGCAAGCCATTGCGCAGCCTGATTAATCCATTTGGTTCCATAATCTATCTTATGCAACTTAGATATGAATGCGTTGGGACACCTCTCCGCTAGACGCGCTTCGGACAACGAACCCCCAGACTGCGGCGGCCAATCCCTTCCCCCTCTTTCGTAACGGCGCTATGGAGACCGGCTTCCCGGCGCAAGGACACAGGCCATGACTCCGTCTCGCGACATCACCCGGCTGATCGAGATCATGGCGGCGCTGCGCGACCCGGCCGGCGGCTGTCCCTGGGATCTGGAGCAGGATTTCGCGACCATCGCGCCATACACGGTCGAGGAAGCCTACGAGGTCGCCGATGCGATCGAGCGCAACGACATGGTCGATCTGCGCGAGGAACTCGGCGACCTGCTGCTGCAGGTCGTCTATCACGCCCAGCTGGCCGCCGAGGCCGGCAGCTTCGACTTCGGCGACGTCGTCGACGGCGTGACGCGCAAGATGATCCGCCGCCATCCGCATGTCTTCGGCGACGCCGAGGCTCGTTCGGCAGGATCCGCGCAGGTGCATTGGGAGCGCATCAAGGCCGAGGAACGCGCCGAGAAGGCAGCGCTGCGGGCGGCTAGCGGTCTATCGGGCGACGATGCCGGAACGGGCAATGGTGCAAGGCATCTCGATGGCGTCTCGACCGCCTTCCCGGCGCTGACCCTTGCACTGAAGGTCCAGAAGCAGGCGGCCGACACCGGCTTCGACTGGGACAGCGCCCCGCCGATCGTCGCCAAGATCGACGAGGAACTGGCCGAACTCGCCGAAGCCGTCGCTTCGGGCGACGCCGACGCCAGCGAGGCCGAAATGGGCGACCTGCTGTTCAGCGTGGTCAACCTTGCGCGCTTCCACCGCATCGATCCGGAAGTTGCTCTGCGCCGCTGCGTGCTGAAGTTTCGCGACCGCTTCGGCTTCATCGAGACCGAGCTTGCTGCCACGGGCCGCTCGCTGCAGGCGGCGAGCCTCGAGGAAATGGAAGCGCTGTGGATCGCGGCGAAGAACCGGCCGGGGCCAGCAGCGGGCTGAGGCACGTTCAGGCGGAAGCCTTGCCCGCCGGGGCTTTCCCGACCTTTCGGGACCGTGGCCTGGGAGCCGTCGCGGCGCGCCGCGACGCACCATCGGCGATAGAGATCCACCGCGCTGCCTCGTCGGCATCGTCGAGGGCACTGTCGGGGAAGCGGTAATAGGGCATCCGCGTCGGCATCCGGCCGGGCCGCGTATAGGTCCAGCGAGCCGATCCGGCTGCCTCGAAGAGCGGATCGGTTTCGGCGTCGCTCTTCAGGTACAACTCGTCGCGGAACACGAGGGCGACGATCCGTTCGCCGCTATAAATCCCCTGCCCGCCGAACAGCCGCCGGATCCGGACGTCCCCGAGCGAACCGAACAGGTCGTGGAGGTAATCCTCGTCCATTCCGCCACACCGCGGCTCCGGCGACGCCTCGGACGATCAGGCGCCGCGACCGGCGAGCGCGGCTAGATCCGCCTGCTTGAGCTCGACGGATTCGCCGCAGCCGCAGGCCGATGTCTGGTTCGGATTGCGGAAGGTGAAGCCGGAGCGCAGCACCGTCTCCTCGTAGTCCATCTCGGTGCCGAGAAGGAACAGCACCGCTTCGGGCGCGACGAACACCCGCGCGCCATCATGCTCGATCGCGTCCTCATTCGGCTTGGCCTCGCGGGCGAGGTCGATCGTGTACTCCATGCCGGCGCAGCCGCCCTTCTTGATGCCGACCCGCAGGCCGAGTGCATCCGCGCCCTGGGCCGCCAGAATGGCTTTCACCCGTTCGGCGGCGCTGTCGGTCATGCTCATGACGGTGAAGCGGCCCATGGCGGCGTCCTTTCGGCAGTCTGCAACTGGCTGATACTAGCAGAAAGATGGGTTGGCGGGCGAGACGGCGCAAGGCGAACGCAGCGTTCGGGACCAGGGCAGGCAAGGGCGGGGCTGTCAGCGGACCCAGAGGTTCCGCGACGCCAGTTCGGCCGCATGGCCGTCCGGGTCGCGGAAATAGAGGCTGTGGCCCCTGCCCTTCGGCCAGGCGATCTCGCTCTCGATCTCGACGTTGCAGGCACGAAGATGGCGTCGCCAGGCGTCGATGCTGTCGGGCGGAATCGCCAGCGCGAAGTGGGCAGGGCCGCTGCCGTCATGCGGTGGGATGATGCCGCCTGGCGTCTGCACCGGTTCCAGCGTCGAGCCGCGGGAGAAGAGAATGAGCACGGTGTCGTCCGGCATGCGGAACACCGTGATGCGCTCCTCCTCCAGCAGCGCATCGAGCCCCAGCACCTCGCGATAGAAGCGTCTGGCGCGTGCCATGTCCTCGACGTAGAGGCAGGTCTCCAGAAGCCCGGAAAGCGGCGGCGCCATGATCGACGGCGGCTCAGTACCAGCCGACGGCGACCTGGGCTTCCTCGCTCATGCGCTCCGGCGTCCACGGCGGGTCGAAGACGAGTTCGACCTTCACCTGACCGACCCCGTCGACCGAACTCACGGCGTTCTCGACCCAGATCGGCATCTCGCCGGCAACAGGGCAGCCCGGCGCGGTCAGGGTCATCTCGACATCGACATTGCGCTCGTCGTCGATGTCGATCTTGTAGATCAGGCCGAGCTCGTAGATGTCGGCCGGAATTTCCGGGTCGTAGACCGTCTTCAGCGCGCCGACGATGTCGTCGGTCAGCCGGGTCAGCTCCTCGGCCGGTATCGCCGAGACCGGCGCTTCCGCTCCCGACGCCAGTGCGACATTGGCGGCAGCCGTGTCCTCGACGGTCGGTGCTGCGAACTTGGTATCGGCTTCGTCGGTCATGCCATTCATCCTCAGGCGAAGAATCGCCGGGCCTTCTCGAGTGCCTCCGCGAGAAGGTCGATTTCCTCGAGCGTATTGTACATACCAAATGAGGCCCGGCATGTGGAGGTTGCGGCGAAACGCTTCAAGAGCGGCTGGGCGCAATGCGTGCCGGCGCGCACCGCGACGCCCTCGCGGTCGATCACCATCGACACGTCATGGGCGTGGATGCCCTCGAGGTCGAAGGAGACGATGGCGCCCTTCCCCGGCGCGTTGCCGTAGATGCGCAGCGAATTCACCGCCCGCAGCCGCTCGTGCGCATAGTCGCGCAGGCGTTCCTCGTGCGCGGCGATCGCCTCGCGGCCGATGCCGTTGACGTAATCGAGCGAGGCGCCGAGCCCGATCGCCTGGACGATCGGCGGCGTGCCCGCCTCGAAGCGGTGCGGCGGGGCGTTGTAGGTGACCATCTCCTCGGTGACCTCGACGATCATCTCGCCGCCGCCGTTGAAGGGCTGCATGCGCTCCAGCATGTCGCGCTTGCCGTAGAGAACGCCGATGCCGGTCGGCCCGTACAGCTTGTGGCCGGTGAAGACGTAGAAGTCACAGTCGAGGTCCTGGACGTCGACCGGCAGGTGCACGGCACCCTGGCTGCCGTCGACGAGAACCGGGATGTTCTTGGCGTGCGCCAGCGCCGCGACCGCCTTCACATCCACCACCGTGCCGAGCACGTTGGACATGTGGGTGGTGGCGATCAGCTTGGTGCGCGGGGTGATCGCCCGTTCGAAATCCGCGATGTCGATCGAGCCGTCGTCGGCGACCGGCACGAACACCAGCCTGGCGCCCTTGCGCTCGCGGATGAAGTGCCAGGGGATGATGTTGGAGTGGTGCTCCATGATCGTCAGCACGATCTCGTCGCCCTCGCCGATTTCCTGCATGCCGTAGCCATAGGCGACCAGGTTGATCGCCTCGGTGGCCGAGCGGGTGAAGACGATCTCCTCCGGGGTCGGGGCGTTGAGGAACGCGGCGACCTTGCCGCGCGCCGCCTCGAATTCCTCGGTGGCGCGGTTCGACAGGAAATGCAGGCCGCGATGGACGTTGGAATAGTCCTCGCTATAGGCCTTCTGGACCGCGTCCAGCATCGCCTTCGGCTTCTGGGCGGAAGCGCCGCTGTCGAGATAGACGAGCGGCTTGCCGTAGACCTGCTTCGACAGGATCGGGAAGTCGCGGCGCACGGCCGCCACGTCGTAGGCGGCGGGGGCGGCGCTGTCGCGGGCGATGGCTTCGGCCTTCATGGACGACGGACTCCATTTGCGGGTGCGGCTTTATCCGCAAGACGGCGCGGGGCCTTCCGGCCCTGCCGCGCCATCGCGATCGGCGAGCCGATCAATGACTGCGGGCGAGCCAGGCGTCGATGCGCTGCATCAGCGCATCCTCGACCGCCTCGTCCTCGAGTTCCTCGACCACTTCCGCAACGAAAGCCTTGACCAGCAGCGCCCGGGCGATTGGTTCCGGGATGCCCCGGGACATCAGGTAGAACAGATGGTCGGGGTTGATCTCGCCAGCCGTGGCGCCGTGGCCGCACTGCACGTCGTCGGCGAAGATCTCGAGCTCGGGTTTGGCCAGGAACTCGCCGTCGTCAGCCAGGAGCAGCGTGTTGCACGCCATCTTGGCGTCGGTCTTCTGCGCCTCGCGGGCGACCTTGATCATGCCCTGGAAAACGCCGCGGCCGCCGGTCAGGATGTTGCGGAAGGTCTCGGTCGCCTTGGTGTTCTCGAAGGTGTGGCGCAGCGTCGTGGTGACGTCGATATGCTGGCCGGCCTCGAGCAGGTTGATGCCGCGGATCTTGATCTCGGCGCCCTCGCCCGCCGTCTGCGCATGCACCTCG
Organism: Aurantimonas sp. HBX-1; assembly: GCF_021391535.1. Taxonomy (GTDB): domain Bacteria; phylum Pseudomonadota; class Alphaproteobacteria; order Rhizobiales; family Rhizobiaceae; genus Aurantimonas. Next base: position 1,824,980 of record NZ_CP090066.1, on the reverse strand, counting down.
TAGCGCACCAGTGCGCCGCCGGCATTCAGCACGAACAGCGTGAACAGCGCGCCTTCACCGACCGTGACGTTCAGCTGGCCGAGATGGCTGGCGGAGGCGCCCTTCTCCTGGTCGACGATCCACGTGACGCGCGCGCCGGCACGGATTTCCAGATGCGACACGCCGGTGGAGGGCGCGCCCTCGCCTTCGAGCCGCTCGACGAAGGTCGCCGTCGCCCCGGCACCCACCGTGCAGCGCACGAAGCCGTGGGAGCGGCTGCCGGCGCGGGCCCGCAGTTCGACCGGCGCGGCGAGCGCCACGCCGCTGGCCACGGCAACGTCTACCGCCGACGCGCCGAAGGCGGCGTTCAGCATGCGGACCGTGTCGAGGCCGCGGTCGAGATGGTTGGGCGTCGTCTGCCAGTCGGCGGTCTCGGCCGATCGCGCCACGGTCAGGCCGTTGAGCGCGTGGCCGGCGTCCGGCGCGTCGAAATCAACGACGTGGCTGCCCGCCAACAACGGCGCGAGGATCGCGCCCGACGCGTCGGCGGCCGGTTGGACGGCCGTCTCAGCCTGCCGCCCCATCAGATTGCGCAGGTCGGTATAATGCCACGCCTCGATGCGGCGATGCGGCAGGCCCTCGCGGCGCAGTGCCTCGACGGCTGCCTGCGACGCGGCGCCGGTCTCGCCATCTGCGGCGATCTCGATCAGCGCCGATTCGGCTGGGGTCCGGGGTCTCAGCTGATGCACCGTCATGGTCACGCAGCCTCGCCGATGATCTGGCTGTAGCCCTCGTTCTCGAGCTGCAGGGCCAGGTCCTTGCCGCCAGACCGAATGATGCGGCCCTTGTAGAGCACGTGCACCGTGTCGGGCACGATGTAGTCGAGCAGGCGCTGGTAGTGGGTGATTACCAGGAAGGCGCGTTCCGGCGAGCGCAGCGCGTTGACGCCGTCGGCGACTATCTTCAGCGCGTCGATGTCGAGGCCGGAATCGGTCTCGTCCATGACGCAGAGCTTCGGCTCGAGCAGCGCCATCTGCAGGATCTCGGCGCGCTTCTTCTCGCCGCCGGAGAAGCCGACGTTCAGCGGCCGCTTCAGCATGGCCATGTCGATCTTGAGATCGGCGGCGGCCGCCTTGACCCGGCGGATGAAGTCCGGGGTCGTCATCTCGCCCTCGCCGCGCGCCTTGCGCTGCGAGTTGAGCGCCGTCTTCAGGAACGTCATGGTCGGCACGCCCGGGATCTCCAGCGGATACTGGAAGGCCAGGAAAACGCCGGTAGCGGCGCGCTCGGCCGGATCCATCTCGAGGATCGACTCGCCGTTGTAGAGGATGTCGCCCTCGGTGACCTCGTAGTCCTCGTGGCCGGCGATGATGTAGGACAGCGTCGACTTGCCAGAGCCGTTGGGGCCCATGATCGCCGCGACCTCGCCGGCGGCGACCCTCAGGTCGACGCCTCGGAGGATTTCGGTGCCCTCGTCGGCGACGCGGGCGTGAAGGTTCTTGATTTCCAGCATTTTCGTTCCTGCGATCAATAGCTGCGCAGATCGCGCAATTCGTAGTGTTGGGAGCGTTCGTCGAAGCGCTTCAGGACGCGCCGCGCCTCGTCGGGGACGTAGCTGCGCTCATGGTCATCGCCGACGAAGGCCTTCACGTTGTCGATGGAATCGAATTCCATGATGGTGACGAACTCGACCTCGTCGGCAAGCGGGCGACGCAGCACCTCGATGCGGCGGAACCCGGGTATCGCCTTGCCCTCGATGCCCTTGATCACCTCCGAGCGGAGGATCGATTCGTAGGTGTCGGCGTTTTCCGGCGTCGTATATCCATGCCAGATCCGCTTGATCATCCCACGGAGCCCTCGAGGCTGATGCCGATCAGCTTCTGCGCCTCGACGGCGAACTCCATCGGCAGCTGCTGGATGACGTCCTTGACGAAGCCGTTGACGATCAGCGCGACCGCCTCCTCCTCCGGGATGCCGCGCTGCATGCAGTAGAACAGCTGGTCGTCGGAGATCTTCGACGTGGTCGCCTCGTGCTCGAACTGCGCCGTGGCATTGCGCGCCTCGATATAGGGCACGGTGTGGGCGCCGCAGTCGTTTCCGATCAGCAGCGAGTCGCACTGGGTGAAGTTGCGGGCGTTGGACGCCTTGCGGTTGGCAGTGACCTGGCCGCGATAGGTGTTGTTGGACTGGCCCGCCGAGATGCCCTTGGAGATGATCCGGCTGGTGGTGTTCTTGCCGAGGTGGATCATCTTGGTGCCGCTGTCGATCTGCTGGCGGCCGTTGGACACCGCGATCGAGTAGAACTCGCCGCGGGAATTGTCGCCGCGCAGGATGCAGGACGGGTATTTCCAGGTGATCGCCGAGCCGGTCTCGACCTGCGTCCACGAGATCCGCGAGTTCTTGCCGCGGCAGTCGCCCCGCTTGGTGACGAAATTGTAGATGCCGCCCTTGCCGTCCTTGTCGCCGGGGTACCAGTTCTGCACCGTCGAGTACTTGATCTCGGCGTCGTCCAGCGCGATCAGCTCGACCACCGCCGCATGCAGCTGGTTCTCGTCGCGCTGCGGCGCCGTGCAGCCTTCCAGATAGGAGACGTAGGAGCCCTCGTCCGCGATGATCAGCGTCCGCTCGAACTGGCCGGTGTTCTTCTCGTTGATGCGGAAATAGGTCGAGAGCTCCATCGGGCAGCGCACGCCCTTCGGCACGTAGACGAAGGAGCCGTCGGTGAAGACCGCCGAGTTCATCGTCGCGAAGAAATTGTCCGACACCGGCACGACCGAGCCGAGATATTTCTTCACCAGTTCCGGGTGCTCGCGGATCGCCTCGGAGATCGGCATGAAGATCACGCCGGCCTTCTGCAGCTCCTTCTTGAAGGTCGTGGCCACCGAGACCGAATCGAACACGGCGTCAACGGCGACGCGGTGCTCGGCCGCCGCGATGAGCTCGCCGTCGTCGTCATATTGCGGCGCTGGCGCCGGCTTCACGACGCCGGCGAGAATCTCCTGCTCGCGCAGCGGGATGCCAAGCTTCTCGTAGGTCCGCAGGATCTCCGGATCCACCTCGTCCAGCGAGGCCGGTCCCGACATCGACTTCGGCGCCGCGTAATAGTGGATGTCCTGGAAGTCGATCTCCGGATAGTCGAGCCGCGCCCAGGAGGGGCTCTCCATCGTCTTCCAGCGCTCGAAGGCTTCCAGCCGCCATGCCAGCATCCATTCCGGCTCGCGCTTCTTGGCCGAGATCAGGCGGATGATGTCCTCGTTCAGCCCCTTCGGGGCGACGTCCATCTCGATGAGGGTCTCGAAACCGTATTTGTACTGGTCGACGTCGATCTTGCGGACCTGGTCGATGGTTTCCTGGACTGCGGGCATTGGTAAGTCTCCATCCTCGCCGGATTCAAGGTCCGGTGGTCGGTGCGATCGTGGCCCGGAAGGCCGCGACGCGACGCTGTACATAGCGACGGTGCACCCGCTTTTTTAGGGCGTCGCACCGTCAGGCAAGTTCGGCGGCTTACGCCGCCCGTTCGTGGCTCTCCCGCCCGCGCCGTCGCTCGGCGAGGGCGACATAGGCATTGGCGAACCGGTCGAGATCGGCTTCGCTCGTGTCGTAGCCGAAGCTGACGCGCAACGCACCCTCCTCAGCGGAGGCTGCGAGGCCGCTGGCCAACATCGCCTCGATGACGTGGCTGCGGCCGACCTTGCCCGACGAGCAGGCCGAGCCGGACGAGACGGCGATGCCGGAAAGATCGAGCGCCATCTGCGCCGTCTCGGCGCGCAAACCGGGCAGCGCCAGGGCAACCGTGTTGGGCAGCCGCTCGGCACCGGCTCCGAGGACAACGGCGTCCGGCACGCGCTGCCGTATCGCCGCCTCCAGATACTCCCGCAGGTGCATCAGCAGGCCTGGTTCGGCGGCGAGACGCATCGTTGCGGCGCGCACGGCCGCGCCGAGGCTGGCGATCGCCGCGACCGATTCCGTGCCAGCGCGCCGGCCGCCTTCCTGGCCGCCCCCGCGCAGCAGCGGCAGCGGCCGGGTCGCATTGGTCCGCAGGATCAGCGCACCGACGCCCTTCAGCGCTCCGAGCTTGTGGCCGGAGATCAGCAGCGCGTCGGCGTCGAGCGCCGCAATATCCACCGGTACCCGTCCGAGCGCCTGGACCGCGTCGACGACGAGGCGGACGTTTTGACCGGCGATGACCGGGCGGATGCGGTCGATCGGCTGCATGACCCCGGTCTCGGAATTGCCCAGCGTCAGGGCCAGCACACCGGGCCGCTCCGCATCGCAGCGTGCCGCAAATTCCGCGAGCGCGCCGAAATCGACGACCCCGTCCGCGTCCACCGGTAGCCGCGTCACGGCTTCGGCGTCGAACCGCCCGCCCTCGCGGATGCAGGGATGGTCGGTGTCCAGCACGGCGAGCGCGACCTGCCGGGTCTCGACGTCGTCGATCAGCCAAAGCGGCGACAGCGCCATCGTCGCCGCCTCGGTGGCGCCGCTGGTGAAGATGACGTTCTGCGGCGACGCACCGACCGCCGCGGCGACGGCACGCCGGGCGTCCTCGACGAGGGCGCGTGCGCGGCGCCCTTCGGCGTGGACGGAAGACGGGTTCGCGGCATCCAGCGTCGCCGTCGCCGCCGCGCGCGCTTCCGCCAGCAGCGGGGCGCCGGCATTGAAGTCGAGATAGAGGCGCGGCTCACCTGCGGTCATGCGCTCTCTCTTGCGGGTCTGAATCGGCCGAAACAACAGGCAGCGGCTCAAAAATCTTGAATTTTCACGAGCGGCCGGACTACAAGACGCCTTCAAGGACGCGCTGTAGTTTATAATCGTTCTAAACTGGAGCTTACGGGACCAGTTAGGCCGCGTCAAGCAGCGTCCCGCCGAGCAATGATGCTCGCCAAGGAAGATAATATGCCCGAAGTGATCTTCACAGGCCCTGCCGGCCGCCTCGAAGGCCGTTACCAGGCCGCCAAGGAGAAGAACGCCCCCATCGCGATCGTGCTGCATCCGCATCCGCGGTTCGGCGGGACGATGAACAACCAGATCGTCTACCAGCTGTTCTACATGTTCGTGGAGCGCGGCTTCACCACGTTGCGGTTCAATTTCCGCGGCATCGGCCGCAGCCAGGGCGAGTTCGACCACGGCAGCGGCGAACTGTCGGACGCCGCGTCGGCGCTGGACTGGGTGCAGAGCCTGCATCCCGATTCCAAGCAGTGCTGGGTCGCCGGCTATTCGTTCGGCGCGTGGATCGGCATGCAGCTCCTGATGCGCCGGCCGGAGATCGAGGGCTTCATGTCGATCTCGCCGCAGCCCAATTCCTACGACTTCTCGTTCCTGGCGCCCTGCCCGTCCTCCGGCCTGATCATCCATGGCGACAAGGACAAGGTCGGACCGCCGAAGGACGTGCAGACCCTGGTCGACAAGCTGAAGACCCAGAAGGGCATCATCATCACCCAGAAGACGCTGGAAGGTGCGAACCACTTCTACACCGACCACACCGAGCAGCTGATGGCCGAATGCGCCGACTATCTGGACCGGCGCCTGGCCGGCGAGCTGTCGGATCCGCGGCCGAAGCGCCTGCGCTGATCCGTCGCCGGACCTAGACGGCGGCGCTTCGCGGCGCCGGCGACGGCGTGGCGAGGACGCCGCCGGTCACCGGCTCCCGGCAGCCGGTCGTCGTCGGCCAGGTGAGCGGCCGTCCGTCGAGCGAGCGGACCGCAAGATAGGCCCAGGCCTCGGCCTCCATCGCGTCGCCGTCGAAACCGGCAGCCTCGGCGCTGATCACTTCAGCGTCGGGGCCCGCCCCCTCGGCGAGGTCGGCCATGATCGCCGGGTGTCGCCGCCCGCCGCCGCAGACGATCCACAGCTTCGGCTTCTCCGGGAAATGCCGGGCGGCCTTCAGGATCGCCTGTGCCGAGACGAAGCAGAGCGTGCGCGCCACGTCCTCCAGCGACCCGGCGTCTGGCGCCGGCACGGCGAAATCGAAGCGATCGAGCGACTTCGGCACCTTGCGGTCGAAGAAGTCCGCCGAGAGATATTCGTCAGCGAGCCCCCGCAGGATACCGCCTTCGCTGGCGATGGCGCCGTTCTGGTCGAAGGCGATTCCGGCCTCTCGCTCCAGCCACTGATCCAGCAGCGCGTTGCCCGGACCGGAATCAAAGGCGATCGGGTCGTTCTCGCCGTCGAGATAGGTGACGTTCGAGATGCCGCCGATATTGACGAAGACGACCGGCAGCGCGGCGTGTTCACCCGGCCGGTTCGCCGCTAGCGCCGCGTGATAGGCCGGCACCAGCGGAGCGCCCTGTCCGCCTTCCCGCATGTCGCGGGCCCGCATGTCATAGACGACCGGGCGGCCGAGGCGTTCGGCCAGCAGCCCGCCGTCGCCGAGCTGCACGGTCAGTGCCCGTTCCGGCCGGTGCAGCACGGTCTGTCCGTGGAAGCCGACGACGTCGACCGATACCGGATCGATTTGCGCGTCGTCGAGGAAGCGTTCGACGGCGGCGGCGTGGCGAAGCGTCAGCTCGGTCTCCAGCGCGCTGAGATCGCCGGGGCGCTCGTCGCGATGCGCCAGCCCCTTGGCCGCCTCGAGCCCGGCTGCCAGCCGCCGCCGGAACGCCGCCTCGTAAGGGTAGACCCGCGCCGGACCGCGGATCACGATGGCCTCGCCGTCGGTGTCGAGCAGCGCGACGTCGATCCCGTCGAGGGATGTGCCGCTCATCAGGCCGATCGCGCGGCGTCGTCTCGTTCCGGTCAAAATCGGCTCCGCATCTGGAAATGTCGCTCAGGGCTGGTAAACGGCTTCGACCGACGAGGGAACCAGCGTTCCCCTGAACCCTACAGGATCATCATCCCATGGCCCGCTTCAAGTCCGAGTTCCTGGCGACGCTCGCGGAACGTGGCTTCATCCACCAGGCCTCCGACGAGACCGGTCTCGACGACCTCTTCGCCCGCGAGACGGTGACCGGCTACATCGGCTTCGACCCGACGGCAGCAAGCCTGCATGTCGGCTCGCTGATGCAGATCATGATGCTGCACTGGATGCAGAAGACCGGCCATCGCCCGATCGCGCTGATGGGCGGCGGCACCGGCATGATCGGCGATCCGTCCTTCAAGGACGAGGCGCGCAAGCTGCAGACGCCGGAGGGCATCGCCGCCAATCTCGCCGGGATCAAGCGCTCCTTCGAGCGCTACCTCCGCTTCGGCGAGGGGCAGCAGGACGCGATGATGGTCGACAACGCCGACTGGCTGATGGACATCAACTACGTCGCGTTCCTGCGCGACGTCGGCCGGCACTTCTCGGTCAACCGCATGCTGTCCTTCGACTCGGTGAAGCTGCGGCTCGACCGCGAGCAGTCGCTGTCGTTCCTCGAGTTCAACTACATGATCCTGCAGGCCTACGACTATGTCGAGCTGAGCCGGCGCTACGACTGCCGGCTGCAGATGGGCGGCTCCGACCAGTGGGGCAACATCATCAACGGCATCGATCTCGGCCACCGCATGGGCACGCCGCAGCTCTACGCCCTCACCTCGCCGCTGCTGACGACATCGTCCGGCGCCAAGATGGGCAAGACCGCGAGCGGCGCAATCTGGCTGAACGCCGACATGCTCAGCCCCTACGATTTCTGGCAGTACTGGCGGAACACCGAAGACGCCGACGTCGGGCGCTTCCTCAAGCTCTACACCACGCTGCCGCTGGACGAGATCGCCCGGCTGGAAGCCCTCGGCGGCTCGGAGATCAACGAGGCCAAGAAGGTGCTGGCGAGCCAGGTCACCGCGATGCTGCACGGCGAGGCCGCTGCTGACGAGGCGTCGGAGACGGCGCGCAAGACCTTCGAGGAAGGCACCGTCGCCGACACGCTGCCGACCGTCGAGGTCGATCCGGCGGAGCTGCGGGACGGCATCGGTATCCTGTCGCTGATCGTTTCGGCGGGTCTCGCCGCGTCGAACGGCGAGGCACGTCGCTCGATCAAGGGCGGCGCCGTCCGCCTCAACGACCAGCCGGTGGCGGACGAGCGTCTGACGATCGGCCACGACGACCTGAAGGACGGCGTCGCCAAACTGTCGGTCGGGCGCAAGAAGCACGTTCTCGTCCGTCCGGCCGCGTAGCGCGCCGACGAAGGAGTCGTCGATCAGTACTCGAAGATCCGCCGGAAGATCCCCGGCGCGATCGCCGAGATCGGATTGACGGCGAGCGTCGGGTCGCCGAACGGCCCGGCGAGCCGGTAGGTGATCCCGATCAGCCCACCTTCGGCGCCGTTGCCGAGGATGCCGCCGACGAAGGGTATGGCGCCGAACAGCCGGTTGACGCCATAGGCCGGCATGAACGAGCCGGACATGTCGATCTGCCGTGCGGCATCGTAGAGGACCCCCTCGAAGCTCGAGCCGAAGATCGGGCCGCGCAGGATGCCGTCATAGGCGACCAGGCGGCTGCCGTCCCAGGAGAGGCCTGTCGAGGCGGTGTCGAAATAGGCCTGCGAGACCTCGAGGTCGCGGCCGAGCGCGCCAGCGAGCGTGTTCGGGTCGGCGCGCGACGTGCCGACCAGGCTGGCGAGCCGGGGCTCCCCGACGATCGTGAAGTCGCGCAACTGCAGCGGTCCGCTGATCCGCCCGTCGGCGTTTCCCGACAGACGCAGTGTCAGCGAGCCGCCGGCCATCCGCTTGTAGAGGCCGGCGAAGCGCAGCAGTGCCCCGGCGTCGCCGGCGTTGAGCCGGATGGCACGGCCACTCTCGCCGGGCTCCACCGCGAGGTTCACCGGGTTGCCGCGCGGTGTCGTGGCGGTCAGCGACGCCGCAAGGCCGGAGCGGCCACCGCTGCGGTAGCTGATGGCGGCGTCGCGCAGTTCCTCGCCGTCGAAACCGAGCAGCCGGTCGACCTTGACGGATACTGCCAGGGGGCCGCCGGCGCCGGACTTGCCGGAGGCGGTCCAGTCGGATTTCAGGCGACCGAGCAGGGCCCGCGCGTCGAGACTGCTGCCGGTGACCGTGACGGTGTAGCCGGCGTCGGCCTTCTCGATCGTCGCAGCCACCGAATCGTCGCGGTTGAAGGCCGCCTGCTTCAGTTCGATGCGGCGCAGGCCGGCGGAATCGAACGCCGCGCTTCCCGACGCGGAGAACCCCTCGCCCTTCAGCTCGGCGGCCGAAACCACGACCCGGTCGCCGTCCATCGCCAGCTCGAACTCGAGGGTCGCCGCAACGCCCGGCCCCTTGCTCCAGCCGATGGCCGGCAGCGAAAGGCGGGCCGAGCCGAGATCCACCGATCCGAGGAAGTGATCGCCGGCGCGGGTCAGCCGGGCCGACACGGGCCCGTCGACCACGTCTCCGAGCGCCGGCAGCAGGGATTTCACCTGCGCGCCTTCCAGCGAGGCGGTGACGGTCAGGCTCGGCTCGCCCACCGGATCCGGCGCCAGCGGCTGCGCGAAGTTGATGGTCGCCGGCACGCCGTCGACGGTCGCCTCGACGTCGCCGATGGCCGAACCCGGGGCGAGGCTGACGATGCCGGTCACCCCGGTGATCGTGCGCCCCGCGATCTGGCGCTTCAGCTCCACCGATTCGAGGTCGGCCATGACCGACCAGCTTTCCAGACGCACAGGGCGCTCGGCCGGCGCCGTGGCGGGGCCTGCCGGGAGCGGCGGCCGGGGTATGCTGAAGGCGACGCCCACGCCGAGTTCCGCGCGTCCGGCGACGTCTTCGGCCCGCCAGTCCAACTTGCCGAGCGCCCGCACCGGATCGCGGTCCGCCAGCTCCAGCAGCGTTGCCGCGTCGCCGGCCAGGTTGAGCGACAGGAGAGCCGCCGTGCCGTCGTCGGTGCGACCGAACTCGATCGACGACGGCATGACGGTGACGTCCGCCTGGTCGCGCAGCGCGGCGGAATCGACGCTGACGACCGTCGTTCCGCCCTTCGCCTCGATGCGGCCGGAAGCGGCCTCCACCGCCGGCATCGCGCCGAGGGTGCGGAACGATACGTCCGCAAGGTTGAGCGCCATGCCAAACTCCTGCGCGGTCGGGCCGGCATCCGGCGTGATGATCGCGGCGAGCCGTTGCATGCTGAGGTCGAGCCGGATGGAACCGCTCGTGACGGCGCCGCCGGATTCCAGATGCGCCAGGACCCAGTTGCGGGCGCCGTCGGCGAGGAAGAACGGCCAGAACGCCTTGACGTCGGGAACGGCAAGGTCGCTGGCGGCAACCGACAGTTCCAGCCGGTCCGTGGCATCGAAACCGCCGAGCGCTCCCTGCCCGGAAAGCTCCCCGGCACCGGCCTTCAGCACAAGGCTCTCGAGGTCGAACCGGGCGGTGGCAGGATCGACGCGGCCGCCGAGGGTCAGCGCCGCCGAACGCACATCCTTCGCGTCGCTGCCGATCGTCGAGGTCAGGCGCGTGGTGGCGATCCGTACCGGGAGTCCGCCGTCCGCATCGGGGACGAGACCGATCCGCCCGCCGAATGCCGCATGCGCCTCGCCGAAATCGATCGCGCCGTCGTGCAGAAGGAGGTCGTCGCCATCTTCCCGCAGGGTGATCGTCAGGGACCCCGAGGGGATCGCCACGGACTGGCGGCCCCGGAACGTGCCGTCCTGCATGGCGACCGTCGCATCGAGTTGGCGCGCCCCGCCCTCACCCTGCATCGCCACGCGCAGCGTCGCGGGAATCATGATTTCCGGATTGGCCGGCGCGTCGGAGGGCTCCCGGACGCCGTTGCCGAGCGTCACCCGAGAGGTCTCCAGACGCAGTCCGGCGACCGCCTGGCCACTCTCGTCGAGTTGTGCTTCGCCCGACACCGAAACTTCCTGCCCGTCGAGATCGCCGCTGCTCTCCAGCGTGAACTGTCCGGTGCCGGATTTGCGGATTGTCAGTTCCCCGATCCGGCCGAATTCCGGCGCGCCAATAACGGTCAGGTCCGACAGCCGGAGCCGCCGCAGGCCGGTCCGGTCGATATCGCGCAGCGACCGGTCGAGCGCGGCGAAGATCGCCTCGGGCTTCGGCATTTCGCCCGCCGGCTGCCGGGCGAACACGTCGGAGGCAACGCGGACGCCGGCGACGCTCACCCGGTCGACGACGAGGCCGTCGCCGAGGATGGCGCCGAGGCCGATACCCACGCCGATGCGCTCCGCGGTCGCCATGACCGCCCTGGTGCGCCGGTCGCGCACGCTGACGTCGGCGAAGCGCAGGCCCAGCCCCGCCGCCGGGTCGAATCCCACTTTCTGGCGGTCCATCTCGACGATGAAATCCGGGCCGAGCGCCGTGGAGACGATCCGTTCGGTCTGCGCCTCCAGCAATTCCTGCCCGGTCTGCGTCCAGAGCAGCAGGCCGAGGCCCGCGGCCGCGACCACCAGCAGGATGATCGCAAAGCTCGCGATGCCGGCCAGCGTGCGGACGGCCGTCCTCATCGACGCCACGCCGTGACGGCCGCCGGGGCGCGGCTGGCAGCCACTGCTGGGTTCAGGCTTGCCCGCACGCCGGCAGCTCCCTTAATTGCCGGCCTGACGATGCCAGGCGACGGACGCCGATCGTCGAACCCCGGTGGAGGCGACCGCATGCGCGCACGTGACGGCGTGTCGCCCAATTCACGGCTTGCAGACCGGGGTCGATCTGTCCGACATGACCTTCCGTCGTTCCCCATTATGCCGAAAGGATGACATCATGGTGCTTTCCGTGGGCGATCCCTGTCCCGCCTTCTCGCTGCCCGACGACCGGGGCGAGTTCGTCTCGCTCGAACAGCTCAAGGGCAAGGGCTTCGTCCTCTATTTCTATCCCAAGGACGATACGTCCGGATGCACGCTCGAAGCTGTCGAGTTCGGTGCGCTGACGGCGGAATTCGAAGCGATCGGCGTGCCGGTGTTCGGCGTGTCGCCCGATCCGGTCAAGAAGCACGGCAAGTTCCGCGACAAGCACGGTCTCCGGGTCAGGCTGCTCTCCGACGAGCAGACGTCGCTGATCGGCGCGTTCGGCCTGTGGGTCGAGAAGAGCATGTACGGCCGCAAGTACATGGGCGTCGAGCGCACGACCGCACTGGTCGACGGCAACGGCATTATCGTCCGCCTGTGGCCGAAGGTGAAGGTGCCCGGCCACGCCGAGGAAGTGCTGGAAGCCGCGCGGCAGATGGCCGCCGCCGGATGACCGGCGTTTCGTCGGCCGGGCGGCTGCCTTCGACCTTGCGGCAGGCGGCGGTCGAGGCGCTGCAGGAGGCGGATCTCGATCGCAAGGTCGACCGCACCAACACCGCCTGCCGGCTGTGGTTCGGCCGTCGGCTCGGCGTCCATGCGCCGACCGACCCGGCGCTTCCGGACCGGCCGGGCCGGCCGGCCGAACCGCTCCTCGTGTCGCCGCGCACCGTCAAGCGCCGCTCCGTCCATTCGCCGGAAGGCCGCATCGCGCTCATCCATGCGCTCGCCCATATCGAGCTGAACGCCATCGACCTCGCGCTCGACATCGTCGCCCGCTTCGCCACCGAGAAGGTGCCGCGCTCCTTCTTCGACGGCTGGATGACCGTGGCGCTGGAGGAGGCCAAGCACTTCCGCCTGCTCTCCCGGCGGCTGGACAGCCTCGATTCGCGCTACGGCGCCCTGCCCGCCCACGACGGGTTGTGGCAGGCGGTGGAGGCGACGTCCCACGATCTCGGCGCGCGCCTGGCGGTCGTGCCACTGATCCTGGAGGCACGAGGCCTCGACGTCACGCCGTCGCTCCTGGAAAAGCTGCACGGCGTCGGCGACCTCGAGACCGCGGCGATCCTCGAGATCATCTACCGCGACGAGAAGAAGCATGTGGCGATCGGCGCCAAGTGGTTCCGCTTCCTGTGCGCCCGCGAGGGCCGCAATCCGGCCGAACGGTTCCAGGAACTGGTGCGTGCCTGTTTCCGCGGCGAGGTGAAGGCGCCGTTCAACGACCGGGCCCGCGCCGAGGCCGGGCTGACGCCGACTTTCTACCGCGCCCTGTCGCCGCTTTCGCGCTGAACCAGGGTCCTCGAAGACGGATTGTTAACCCTAACATTCTCTAATCCAACCGTCAGCCTGGGGACCTTTCCCTTGCATCGACACTGGATTGGACGATGGCGGCAGCACGACACGATCGGACGTTCGGCGAATACCGGCAGGCCCACACCGTAATCATCGCCCGCGGCGACCAGGTCCGGCACTTCACCATCGGGCCGCGCCGGCTCGCCGCCGGCGTGGCGCTGGCGGCAACGCTCGCCGTCGCCGGGGTCGCCGCGCCGGCCTGGTACGTCCTGCAGGGCAGCAACCCCACCGATCAGGCCGTCGTCATCCGCAGCTCGTTGCAGCGCGAATACGAGCAGCGGATCGCGGCGCTGCGCACTCAGGTCGATTCGCTGACCAGCCGCCACGCCCTGTCGCAGCGTCTGGTCGAGACCAAGGTGGATGTCCTCCTGGAGCAACAGGAGGAGCTGGCCGCCCGCTACGATACGCTGCGGCCGCTCTTCGACCGTGCCCAGGCATCGGGACTGATCGCCGAGCCCATCCCGTTGCCGACCGCGAAACCGGCGATGGCCGGCGACGCGGAACTGGCGATCGAACCTCAGCCGGTGAGTGCCGGGACCGCGCCTGCCGTGGCCGTCACGGACGAAGCCCCGAATGGGCTGCGGGCGGGCGCCGATGCGGCCGCCGAGCGGCGCGACGCGGAGGTGCCGCTCGCCGACGCGACGATCCGCGAGATCGGCCGGGCCATCGATCTGGTCGAATTCCGCCAGATCGCCGAACTGCAACGGCTCGCCGAGTCCGCCCGCGTCCGGACCGTGAAGATCGCAACGGCGCTCAAGACGGCCGGCATCGCGGTCGAGGATGGGGAGCCGGAGGCCGCGACCGGTGGTCCGTTCGAACCGGTGCCCGCCGGTTTCGACTTCGACGCGACGGTGGCAGAACTGGACACGGCGCTGACGGCGCTGCACGCGGTCGGCTCCGTGGCCGCCAGCCTGCCGTTGAGCCCGCCGATGGCACGCCGCTACGTCTCGAGCAGTTATGGCGTCAGGCCGGATCCGTTTCTGGGCCGGACCGCGCTTCACGCCGGGGTCGACTACGCGCTCCCCCAGGGCACGCGCGTCACCGCCTCGGCTCCCGGCAAGGTGATCCGGGCCGGCCGCGCCGGCGGCTACGGCAACATGGTCGAGATCGATCACGGGCGGGGCATCACCACCCGCTACGGCCACATGTCCCGCATCGATGTCCGGGTCGGCCAGACGGTCGCCAAGGGCGCGCCGATCGGCGCGGTGGGCTCCACCGGCCGCAGCACCGGTCCGCATCTGCACTACGAGATCCGCCGCGGCGGCAAGGCCGTCGACCCGGAGCGCTTCTTCCGCATCGGCGAGAGGATCGGCACGTTTTCCTGAGCGAAGGGGCCGTTGCCGGTCCCTTCGCTCTCTTCGTCTTCTAGTCGATGTCGCCGGCCGTCTCGCCGCCGCCCTGCACGCGATGGGCGAGCGCCGCTTCCATGAACTCGTCAAGTTCGCCGTCCAGCACGTCCTGCGGCGAGGTGCTCTCCACCCCGGTCCGCAGGTCCTTCACCAGCTGGTACGGCTGAAGGACGTAGGAGCGGATCTGGTGGCCCCAGCCGATGTCGCTCTTCGACGCTTCGGTGGCGCTCGCCGCCTCCTCCCGCCGCTTCAGCTCTTCCTCGTAGAGGCGCGAGCGCAGCATTTCCCAGGCCTTGGCCTTGTTCTTGTGCTGCGAGCGCTCGGCCTGGCACGACACCGCGATGCCGGTGGCGAGATGCGTGATGCGCACCGCCGAATCGGTGGTGTTGATGTGCTGCCCGCCAGAGCCCGATGCGCGGTAGGTATCGATGCGCACGTCGGATTCCGACACGTCGATCTGGATCGAGTCGTCGATGACCGGATAGACCCACACCGATGCGAAGGAGGTGTGGCGCCGCGCCTGGCTGTCATAGGGCGAGATCCGCACCAGGCGGTGGACGCCCGATTCGGTCTTCATCCAGCCATAGGCGTTGTGGCCCTTGAACAGCAGCGTCGCCGACTTGATGCCGGCTTCCTCGCCGGCATGCTCTTCCAGCACCTCGACCTTCATCCCGGACCGCTCCGCCCAGCGCATGTACATGCGCTCCAGCATCGCCGCCCAGTCCTGGCTCTCGGTGCCGCCCGCGCCGGAATGCACCTCGACATAGGTGTCGTTGGCGTCGGCTTCGCCCGACAGCAGGGTCTCGATCTGCCGCTTGGCGACCTCGGCCTTGACGTCGCGGATCGCCTTTTCGGCTTCCGACACGATCTCCGGGTCGCCTTCCTCCTCGCCCATGGCGATGAGTTCGACGCTGTCGGCGATCGTCTGTTCGAGACGGCGGATGGAAGCGACGGAGGTCTCGAGCTGCTGGCGCTCGCGCATCAGCGCCTGCGCCTCTGCCGCGTTGTCCCAGATGGTGGGATCCTCGGCCTTGTTGTTCAGATGGTCGAGACGCCTGAGGGAGCTATCCCAGTCAAAGATGCCTCCTCAGCAGGCTTATGGCCTGCTTGGTCTCGTCGACAATGGTTTCGATCTCGGTTCGCACGCCGCAAACTCCCGGAATTCCTGCTGATGGATCGCGCGACGGGCAAAAGCCGCTCGTTCACGCCATGGAGGGGCGACGCGGGCAGCAGCCCGCCTCGCCGGCGGCGTCTATAACGCCGTTCGGCGCCGAAGGCTAGAACAGCCCGCCGCCGCCGCCCTGGACGATCGCCTGCTCGGCCTCCGGCGACACCTCGCCGGTGCCGAAGTCGGAGGCCATCTCGTCCATGCCGATGATCTCGTAGGCGTCGGCGGGGCCGGTGCCGGGCTTGAAGGCCTCCATGATCACGTCGGGGCCGTCGCCCTCGGCGCGCATGCCGGTCTTGCGATTGACGGCGATGAGTTCCATGCCCTCGGGCACCTTGAACTCGACCGGCGGCTTTCCCTCCACCGCGTGCTTCATGAACTCGACGAACACCGGCGCGGCGAGACCGCCGCCCGTCGCCCCGTCGCCCATGGGCTGCGGGTTGTCGTAGCCGATGAACACGCCGGTCACGAGGTTCGGGGTGAAGCCGACGAACCACACGTCCTTCTCGTCATTGGTGGTGCCGGTCTTGCCGGCGATCGGCACGCCGACTTCCTTGACCCGCGTCGCGGTGCCGCGCTGCACGACCCCTTCCATCATCGAGGTGATCTGGTAGGCGGTCATCGGGTCCAGGACCTGGTTGCGCTCGTCGACCAGTTCCGGCTCCGGCTGGCCGTTGTATTCGCTGACATTGCACTCGGCGCACTGGCGCTGGTCGTGCTTCAGGATGGTGCGCCCGTATCGATCCTGCACCCGGTCGATCAGCGACGGCTGCAGCGAGCGTCCGCCATTGGCGATCACCGCATAGGCCGAGACCAGCCGAAGCACCGTCGTCTCGCCGGCACCGAGCGCCATCGGCAGATAGGGCGCGAGCTTGTCGTAGATGCCAAAGCGCTCGGCATACTGGGCGACCAGGTCCATGCCCATGTCCTTGGCGAGGCGCACCGTCATCAGGTTGCGGCTCTTCTCGATGCCGAGTCGCAGGGTCGAGGGGCCAGCCGAGCCGCCGCCGTAGTTCGACGGCTCCCAGAACCCGCCATTGCCGTCGGGCAGCGAGATCGGGGCGTCGAGAATCACCGAGGCCGGCGTGTAGCCGTTGTCGAGCGCCGCCGCGTAGACGAACGGCTTGAAGGAAGAGCCCGGCTGGCGATAGGCCTGCGAGGCACGGTTGAACTCGGACTCGGCGAAAGAGAAGCCGCCGACCATGGCGACGACGCGGCCCGTCTGCGGCTCCATCGAGACCAGGGCGCCCTGGACCTTCGGCGGCTGGCGCAGCAGCCAGGCCGTCCCCTCGCCCTTCGACTCGACATAGACCACATCGCCACGCGTCAGCACCTCGGAAGCCGTCCGGACGTTCTGCTTGCGCTCCTTGGTGTTCAGGCGGAGGGCCCATTTCATGTCGGGCAGCGCGATCGTGCCGATCTCCCGCTCGGCGCCCCGCGCGCCGGACACGCCGCGCTGCGGCTGCAGACCGATGTCGACGCGCTCGGAATCGGTCGAGAGCACCACCGCGAGCCGCCATTCCGGGACGTCCGCCAGCGGCTCCACCTTGCCCAGTGCCACGCCCCAGTCGCTGCCGACATCGATATGCGTCACCGGCCCGCGGAAGCCCCGCGCCTGGTCGAACGTCACGAGGCCATGCTGCAGGGCCTTGCGCGCATGGGCCTGCAGATCGGGATCCAGGGTGGTGCGGACCGACAGGCCGCCCTCGTAGAGGGCATCGACGCCGTAGCGATCGACGATCTCGCGACGCACGTCCTCGGTGAAGAATTCCGAGGAAGCCAGATAGGTGCCGGTCGGGCGCGGGTCGACCTTCAGCGGCTTGTCCTGCGCCTCCTGTGCCTCGGCGACGTTGATGAAGCCGTTCGAGGCCATCTGGTCGATGACCCAGTTGCGGCGCTCGAGCGCGCTGTCGGTGTTGCGGAACGGGTTGTAGTTCTCCGGCGCCTTGGGGAGCGCCGCCAGGTAGGCGGCTTCCTCGATGGTCAGTTCGTTCACCGACTTGTCGAAATAGGCGAGCGAGGCGGCGGCGACGCCGTAGGCGCCGAGGCCGAGATAGATCTCGTTGAGATAGAGCTCGAGGATCTTGTCCTTGGAATAGGCCTGCTCGATCCGCAGCGACAGGATCGCCTCCTTGATCTTGCGATCGAAGGTCCGCTCGTTGGTCAGCAGGAAGTTCTTCGCCACCTGCTGGGTGATCGTCGAGGCGCCCTGCATGCGGCCGCCCTTGGCCAGAACCAGCACGGCGCGGGCCACGCCCTCGATGTCGATGCCGGGGTGGCTGTAGAAATTCTTGTCCTCGGCCGCGAGGAAAGCGTTCTTGACGAGATTGGGGATCGCCTGGATCGGCAGGAACAGCCGCCGCTGCCGCGCGTACTCGGCCATCAGCGAGCCGTCCGAGGCGTGCACCCGCGTCGTCACGGGCGGCTCGTAGTTCGCCAGCACCTGGTAGTCGGGCAGGTCCTGCGCCGTCCGCTCCAGGTACCAGGCGATGCCGCCGGCGACGAGGAGGAAGAACACCGCGCCTATCCCGAAGAAATAGCCGAGCAGTCTGATCATCGAAACTCCGTCCGGCCGGGCTGATGGCCTCTACCGGTCCCCAACGCGCCGACCCTCTGGGGTCGGCCGGCTGCTCCGTGACCCGGCATCGATCGTCTCGACGCGGATCCTGCATTCCGTTGGCTAACCTGTGGGCGCCAAATACGGCAAGCGCGTGGATGCGACCGCGACCCACAATCGCAATGCCGGGATCGTGACGTTTTTGTCACAGCCGGTCGTTTCCTTTCGCGGCGCTGGCTCAGTCGGCGCCGGCCGCACGCGCTGCCGCCTCGCCGCGGAAGAAGCCGACGATCGCGTCGGCGATCGCTTCCGAGACGTCGGCGCGCCAGGTCGCGTCGGTCAGCAGCTTCTCGTCCTCGCGATTGGAGAGGAACCCCATCTCCACCAGCACCGACGGCACGTCCGGCGCCTTGAGTACCTGGAAACCCGCCGATCGCTTGGGATTCTTGATCAGCCGGACGTCGTTGCGGGCGAGATCCTCGACAAGCGAGGCGGCAAAGTGCTCCGAGAAGCTCACCGTCTCGCGCCGCGTCAGGTCCACCAGTATGTCCACCACGTCCGGCGCCCGGCCTTGCCACTGTGCGCCGGCAAAGCGGTCGGCAGCGTTCTCGTTGGCCGCGATCTGGCGCGAGAGCTCGTCCGATGCGTTTTCCGAGAGGGTGTAGACGGTGGCCCCCCGCAGCGCTGAGGCGCGGATCGAATCGGCATGGATCGAGACGAACAGATGCGCCTGTTCCCGCCTGCCGATGGCCGCACGCTCGTCGAGCGGGATGAACACGTCCGATTCGCGGGTGAGGACGACCTTCACACGGGGATGGCGGAGCAGCGCGTCGCGCAGGGAGAAGGCCGCGGCGAGATTGACCTCCTTCTCGTAGGTGCCGGACTTCGACACCGCGCCATTGTCGATGCCGCCATGGCCCGGATCGATCACGATCGTCAGCTGGCGATCCGCGTCGATATCGCGGCGCGGCGACGGCGGCTCCTGCAGGGGCGCCGGCGCGGCAGCCGCGAGCGGTGCCGGTGCTGCCGCGGCGCCGTCGGAGGGGCCGATCGTCAGCGTCACGATCTCGCCGCCTGCCTGTTCCTGGCGCTCGATCGAGCTCACCGCATCCTGCTTCAGCCGGTAGATGAACCGGTAGCGATCGTTGGCGGCGAGGCCGTGCCGGACCGTTTCGACGAAGGCGTTGTCCGGCGGCGACACGATCGCCACGGCCGGCAGCGCGCCGATGAAGTCGATGGCGACACGGTCCGGATTGACCAGCCGGAGGAGCCGCGTCTCAACCGCGCCGTTGAGGGCGAAGCTCACGCTGTAGCCGGCATCGTCGGCGGTCTGCTCGACCCCGGTGATGATCCGTTCGTCAGCCTTTGCCACGGAAGCGAGTGCCGCAACGGCCGCGACCAGCCCCAGCGCGAAGACGAGGGCGCAGGCGATACAGGTGGGAAGCAGGCGGGTGTTGATGATCATCCCCCTCTTTGCGTCGAGAATGCCGCGGATGTGCGAATCGCCGCGGGCCGGACATCCCATCTGGCCGCCAAACATGATCGGACTGGGGCCGCGCCGGCTCGCGACACCGGGCGCCGCCCGGAACGCAACTATCCACCGGAACTTGCCCCGGGCTGGGCCTGGGGGCGGAGGTGCCGCCGCCCGCACGGGATCGCCCTTGTCTCTTGGTGCTGCGCAGCCTAAAAGCGGAAGTGAGGCTTAGTGTGACACGGATATGTGTCGTCGCCGAGTCGGAGGCCCTGCCGCAGCGGATATCCAACTGTCCGACGGCGATCTTCATGGGCACGACGACCCCCCGCGACATTCGACCACGTCAGCGGGCCTCGTGGAAGATTTTCGATCGATGCTGGAGCCTTCGTCCAGCCGGTTGTTCAGCGATGCGGAACCGCACTGTGCCAACAGCAACGGTCCGCTCGTTCCGTCGGCCGCCCCAGCGGCCATCCATTTGTTGCAGGTCGTTATTTTGTCGCCAGCCTCCAGATCCCCATCGACGCAGCCAGCCCGGACCTCACGGCCCGGACATGCGTCTCGCCGGGGACGGACGCGGTTGATGCGAGCGGCCGATACGGGCTCGCGCCCAGCGATCGACGGTCCGGCACGCATTGCCACCCCGCGATCCCGCGCGAGCGCCCGGGAGAATTTGCATGGCAAACAAGATGCTGATCGACGCCTCCCATCCGGAGGAGACCCGCGTCGTCGTCGTTCGCGGTAGCAGGATCGAGGAATTCGACTTCGAGTCGGAACACAAGAAGCAGCTCAAAGGAAACATCTACCTCGCCAAGGTGACGCGGGTCGAACCCTCGCTCCAGGCCGCTTTCGTCGAGTATGGCGGCAACCGCCACGGCTTCCTCGCCTTCAACGAAATCCATCCCGACTACTACCAGATCCCCAAGGCCGACCGTCAGGCGCTGATCGAGGAAGACCTCGCCAGAGCCGAGGAAGAGGAGATCGCCGAAGACGCCAAGGTCGCGCGCAGCCAGCAGAACAAGCGCCCTGCCCGCAACCGCGCCGCCGAGCGCGAGGACCATGACGGCGACAGCGTTTCCGAAGAGGTCGAGGAAGCCGGCAACGCCTCCGAGACCGGGCACTCCGGCGAAGATCATCGGGACGACGAGAACCACGAGACCCGCTCTCGCGACGCCGAGGAGGGTGACGACGAGGCGTCCGGTTCGAACGAGGCCGATACAGAGTCAGGCGACAATGGCGGCGGCGAGCGCGAGCAGCGCAACCGCCGGCGTGGCCGTGGCCGCCGCAACCGCGCCCGTTCGGGCGGCGACGACGAGCAGTCGGACGAGAATGGCGAGGAAGAGGAGATCGACGAGGTCGGCTCCGAGGATGCGATGGAGGAGGTCCCGGTCCGCCAGGTCCGCCCGCGCCGCCAGTACAAGATCCAGGAGGTCATCAAGCGCCGCCAGATCCTGCTGGTGCAGGTCGTCAAGGAAGAGCGCGGCAACAAGGGCGCGGCCCTCACCACCTATCTGTCGCTGGCCGGCCGCTACTCGGTGCTGATGCCGAACACCGCGCGCGGCGGCGGCATCTCCCGCAAGATCACCAACGCCGTCGACCGCAAGCGCCTCAAGGACGTGGTGCGCGAGCTCGAGGTGCCGCGCGGCATGGGCATCATCCTGCGTACCGCCGGCGCCAATCGCACCAAGGCCGAGGTCAAGCGCGACTACGAATATCTGATGCGGCTGTGGGAGACGGTCCGCAACGTCACGCTGTCGTCGATCGCCCCTGCCCTCGTCTACGAGGAAGGCAGCCTGATCAAGCGGTCGATCCGCGACCTCTACAACAAGGATATCGACCAGATCCTCGTTGCCGGCGAAGGCGGCTACCGCGAAGCCAAGGACTTCATGCGGATGCTGATGCCGAGCCAGGCAAAGGCGGTGCAACCCTACCGCGACCCGACGCCGATCTTCGCGCGCCAGGGCATCGAGGGGCAGCTCGACCGCATGCTGCAGCCGCATGTGACGCTGAAGTCCGGCGGCTACATCATCATCAACCAGACCGAGGCGCTGGTCGCCATCGACGTCAACTCGGGCCGCTCCACCAAGGAGCACTCGATCGAGGACACCGCCTACCAGACCAATCTAGAAGCGGCGGAGGAAGTGGCGCGCCAGCTGCGGCTGCGCGATCTCGCCGGCCTGATCGTCATCGACTTCATCGACATGGAGGAAAAGCGCAACAACCGCGCCGTCGAGAAGAAGATGAAGGACTGCCTGAAGAGCGACCGCGCGCGCATTCAGGTTGGCCGAATCTCGCATTTCGGCCTGATGGAAATGAGCCGCCAGCGCATCCGCGCCAGCGTGCTGGAATCGACCATGCAGACCTGCCCGGTCTGCGAGGGCACGGGACACATCCGTTCCGCCTCTTCGCTGGCGCTGCACGTGCTGCGCACGATCGAGGAGCACCTGCAGAAGCATTCGAGCCACGACCTCATCGTCAAGGTGCCGACGGCGACGGCGCTCTACGTGCTCAACGAGAAGCGCAAGCGCATCGAGGAGCTGGAGCGGCTGTACGGCCTGCGCATCCTGATCGAGGCCGACGAGAGCGCCGGTCGCCAGGGAATCCAGATCGACCATGGCGCGGAAGCCCCGCGCGCACCGCTGCCGATGGAGGCGATCCGGTCCGATGCGGTGGCTGCCATCGACGCCGCGGAAGAGGCCGCCGATGAAGAGGCCGCGCGCGCCGCTGCCGTCGACATCGCCGAGACGGACGAGAGCGAAGTCGAAGCAGAAGGCCAGGCCGAGGAAGCCACCGACCGTTCCGAAAGCGGCCGGCCACGGCGTCGCAGGCGTCGGGGACGCCGGCGGGACGGCGACAAGAGCGAGACCGAGGCCACCGCTTCGGACGACAGTAACGGTTCCTTCGCCGAGGACGACGACAGCGAGACCGATCCGTCCGAACCGCACCATGCGGTCGCGAGCGATGACGACGAGCGGGGACGCCGCCGGCGCCGGCGCGGTCGCCGTGGTGGCCGCCGTAACCGCGAGGACACGCCGGAGAACGGCGAGTCGGGCGACACCGAGACGCCGATCGCTGCGACTGGCTTCGTCGCCGACGCGGCGGAAGATCGGGCCAACGCCGATCAGTTCTTCCCGGAGGCGCCCGTCGCGGCGGAAGTCGAGGCCCAGCCGGTCCATGCCGCGGCTGACGAAGCCTACCGGGCGGAACCCGAGCCGGAAGCGACTGAAGCCCCGGCCGAGATCGCGTCGGAGCCGGCAGTCGTGGCCGAGAGCCAGCAGGCTCCGGCCGAAGCGGCATCGTCCGACGATGGCAGCGCAAGCAGCGCCGCCAACGACGACCAGCCGGCGGTCGACGTGGAGCCGGCACCGGCTCCGAGGGACCCGGTGGTGACATCCGGGAACGCCGTCGAGACCGGCAAGGAAGAAGAAAAGCCGCGCCGCACCGGCTGGTGGGCCCGCCGCAGCTTCTTCTGACCGCATCGGAAATCGAAACGAAAAAGGGCGGCCCGTGGGCCGCCCTTTTTTGTTGTGCCACCGGCATTTCGTTTCGCCATCGGCGGCAGCGCCGTGGCCCCCGCCCGGCGTCCTGTCAGCCGCGCAGCATCGCCTGCATGCGGTCCAGCGCCTCGCCGAGGCTTGCATGGTCGCAGGCGTAGGAAATCCGCACGAACCGCTCGCCGCGCCGCTGGACGAAATCCGTGCCGGGGGTGATCGCCACGTGGCAGCGCTCCAGCACGTCGCGGGCGAAATCCGTCGAGCCGGTCGCTTCCGCCGGAACCTCCGCATAGGCGTAGAAGGCGCCGTCGATCGGCGCGATGTCGCGGAAGCCGAGCGCCGGCAGGCGCGCCGCCAGGAGATCGCGGTTGCGGATGTATCCCTCGCGGACCGCGTCCAGCTCCTGGCGCGAGTCGAACACCGCGGCGGCGGCGACCTGCGACATTTCCGGCGCCGAGATGTAGAGGCTCTGGCCGATCCGCTCGGCGGCGCGCACCAGGCCCGGCGGCAGCACCAGCCAGCCGATGCGCCAACCGGTCATGCAGTAGTATTTCGAGAACGAGTTGACGACCAGCGGGCTGTCGGAGAAGGCGAGCGCCGTCGCCTCCGCCTGGCCGTAGGTGAGGCCGTGGTAGATCTCGTCGGAGATGAACCGGATGCCGGCGCAGTCGGCATATTCCACCAGCCGGCGGAGTTCGTCGCGCGGCGTCATCGTGCCGGTCGGGTTGGCGGGGCTGGCGACCAGGACGCCGGCGATCGGCCCGGCCTCGTGCAGGCGGCGCAGATGGTCGGCGGTGAAGACATAGCCGGTCGACGCATCGACTTCCTGCTCGACGGGAACCAGCCCCAGCGCCTTCAGGATGTTGCGATAGGCCGGATAGCCCGGCGCCGCGATGGCGATCCGGTCGCCCGGATCGAAGGCCGCGAGGAAGGCCAGGTTGAAACCGGCGGACGAACCGGTGGTGACCATGATTCGCTCCGGCGCGACGCTTTCGCCATAGGCATCGTGATAATGCCGGGCGATGCGCTCCCGCAGGTCGCGGCGGCCGAGCGCGTCGGTATAGGCGACGCGCCCGTGGTCGAGCATGCGCCGCGCCGCGTCCCGGGCCGCCTGCGGCGCCGGCGCGGCGGGCTGACCGACGGCAAGCGAGATCACCTTCTCGCCCCGGGCGATCATGCGGTTCGCCTCGGCGAGCACGTCCATCGCCCGGAACGGATCGATCTCGGAGCGGCGGGAAGCGGTGAACTCGCGGACTGGGGTCACGGAAATATTCCTGTACGGCTGGGTGTGGGCGAATGCGGCGAGGGCCGACTTCATAGACGCGATCGGTCGCGTTCAGCTAGGGTGACGGCGGCGACGGCGCCCCCTGTTCCCCTCAAAATCGCCGAATTGCCGTGACGAAAGGTCGGGGGACGCCGCATGCTCAAGCAGCAAACGTCGTTCGAAAGACGGCCAACGAGGTCCTTTGGATGAAACGCCCCCTGCTCCGCCTCTGCCGGCATGTCGCCGTGCTCGTCACGGCCCTGTCCGTCGCCCTGGCGCCGGCGGCCGCGCAGTCGCGCAGCGAGAAGACAAGCCTGCCGATCGTACGCGACGCCGAGATCGAGGCGCTGGTTGCCGACTATGCGCGTCCGCTGCTGAAGGCGGCCGGCCTGTCGCGGTCCGGGATCCAGATCGTGCTGGTCAATTCGCCGGGCTTCAACGCCTTCGTCGCCGGCCGCCGGATCTTCATCAATACCGGCGCGATCACCGCGACGGAGACGCCCAACCAGCTCATCGGCATCATCGCCCACGAGATCGGTCATCTCGCCGGCGGCCACCAGCAGCGGCTGCGCGAGCAGCTTGAGCGTTCGCAGACGATCGCCATCGTCGCCGGCCTGCTGGGTGCCGGCATCGCGGTCGCCGGCGCCAGCACCGGCACCGGGGGCGCGGCACAGGCCGGTGCCGGCCTGATCAGCGGCGGCAGCGCCGCCGCCCAGCGCAGCCTGCTCAGCTACCAGCGCGGCGAGGAATCGGCCGCCGACCGCACCGCCCTCACCTATCTCGACCGCACCGGCCAATCCGGGAAGGGTCTGCTCGAGACCTTCTCCACCCTCGACCGCAACAACCTGTTTGCCACGGCGCGGTCCAACTACCTGTCGTCGCACCCGATGCCGCGGGAGCGCATCGTTGCGCTCGAGGCCGCGGCGCGGGAGAGCCAGCATTTCGGCCGCACCGATCCGCCTGCCCTGGTCGAACGCCACAATCTCGCCCGCGCGAAGATCGCCGCCTATAACGGCGGCATGGGCGACGTGCGCCGGCTCTTCGCCCGCGATCCGCGCGGCCTGCCGGCGCTCTACGGCGACGCTATCGCCACGCAACTCGCCGGCTCGACCAGCTCCGCCCTCCAGAAGATCGACGCGCTGATCGCCGCGCGGCCGAACAATCCCTGGTTTCACGAGATGCGGGGCGAGACGCTGATGGCCGCGGGCCAGGCCTCGAAGGCAGCGGCCGCCTATGCGCAGGCGGTCAAGCTCGACGGCACCGGCTCCGGCATTCTCAAGGCCGAGGTCGGCCAGGCGATCGTCTCCGGCGGCGACCGGTCGCAGATGCCGAAGGCCATCGAGCTGATCCGCGCCGGGCTTCAGTCCGATCCCGCGAACGCCCCGGCCTATCGCTTCCTCGCCATGGCCTACGGTCACCTGGGCGAGGTCGGCAAGGCCGAGCTGGCGACCGCCGAAGGCTACTGGCACGGCGGCAATATCCGCCAGGCCCAGATCTTTGCCACGCGCGCGCAGCAGAAGCTCAAGCCCGGCTCGCCGTCCTGGCTGCAGGCCCAGGACATCCTCCAGACCAAGCCCCGGTCGTGACAAGGAATACCCCCAACGTGATCCGACAGACCCTTCTCGCGACGACCGCGTGCCTCGCCCTCACCCTGGGCGCCTCGGCGCAGACAGCGCAGCCGCGCTTCGACGCCGAGGCCACGCAGGAAATCGAGACGATCGTCCGCCAGTACCTGATCGACCACCCCGAAGTGCTGCTCGAAGCGCTGGATTCCCTGGAAGCCAAGCGTGCGACCGAGCAGGTGGCATCTCAGAAGACCGCCATCGAGCAGAACAGCGCGGCGCTTTTCGCCTCGCCGGAGGGGACCGTGCTCGGCAATCCCGAGGGTGACGTCACGCTGGTCGAGTTCTTCGACTACAATTGCGGCTACTGCAAACAGGCCCTCGCGGACATGGACGCGCTGATCGCCGCCGATCCCGGCATCCGCTTCGTACTCAAGGAAATCCCGGTCCTCGGTCCGCAGTCGCTCGCCGCGTCACGGGTCAGCCTCGCGGTCAGGGAAGTGGCGCCGGAGCGCTACGCGGAATTCCATCGCGCCCTGCTCGGCTCGCGAGGGGTCGCGGACGAGGCTGCCGCCATTCGGGTGGCGGAAGATCTCGGCCTCGACGCCGCCGAAGTGCGCACCGCGATGGCCTCCCCGGCCGTCGCCGCGGCACTTGCCGAATCGAACCAGTTGGCCGAGGGCCTCGGGATCAACGGCACGCCCAGCTACGTCCTCTCCGACAGGATCCTCGGCGGGGCCGTCGGCGCGGAGGCGCTTACCGCCGGGGTCGCCAATGTCCGCGACTGCGGAAGCACCACCTGCTGAACATGGCCGGGCCGGACCGGCCAAACCCGCAGGCGGCGCTTTCCCCGGCGGCGCGATGGCTCTATAGGGACAGGCAAGCGCGGCGGGCACGCGCGGCCGCCCCGAAACAGAACGAGGGTCGATGACCTCGACGATCTACATCCTCAACGGACCGAACCTCAACACGCTCGGCCGGCGCGAACCCGCGATCTACGGCTCGACCACCCTTGCCGACGTCGAGCACCGCTGCCACCAGGTCGGCACCGCCGCGGGGCTTGCGATCGTCTTCCGGCAATCGAACCACGAGGGCGAGCTGGTCGACTGGATCCATGAGGCACGCGACGAGGCGGCGGCGATCATCATCAATGCCGGCGCCTACACGCACACCTCCCTCGCCATCCACGACGCGCTCCGCTATTTCGACAAGCCGATCGTGGAGGTGCACATCTCCAACATTCACGCGCGCGAAGAGATCCGCCACAAGAGTCTCATCGCGCCGATCGCGCTGGGCATGATCGTCGGGTTCGGGCCGCTTGGCTACGAGCTCGCCATCACTGCCCTCAAGGCGCGCCTCACCTAGAGCATCGGGGCCCAACGGCCGAAGGAAACAGATGTCCAGAGAAGATCACAATCTCGACCCGGCGCTGGTGCGCGAGCTGGCGACCATCCTGAACGACACGGACCTGACGGAGATCGAGATCGAGCGCGGTTCGGTCCGGGTGCGCGTGTCGCGCCAGAAGGACTATCCACAGCCGATGCAGTATGTGCAGGCCCCGCAGCAGATGCAGTCGGCGCCCGCTCCCGCGCCGCTTCCGGCGCCAGCGGCCCCCAGCGGGCCGGAGGCCGGTTCCGTGCCTTCTCCGATGGTCGGCACCGTCTATCTCGCCTCCGCGCCGGGGGCCAAGAACTTCATCGAGGTCGGACAGCAGGTCGCCGAGGGCGAGACGCTGCTGATCATCGAGGCCATGAAGACCATGAACCAGATCCCGGCGCCGCGTGCCGGCCGGATCACCCGCATCTGCGTCGAGAATGCCCAACCCGTGGAATACGGCGAAGCGCTCGTCGTGATCGCTTGAGGGACCGGGCATGTTCAAGAAGGTCCTGATCGCCAACCGCGGCGAGATCGCGCTGCGGGTCCTGAGGGCCTGCAAGGAACTCGGCATCCCCACCGTGGCGGTGCACTCCACCGCCGACAACACCGCCATGCACGTGCGTCTTGCCGACGAGAGCGTCTGCATCGGCCCGCCGCCGTCGCGCGACAGCTATCTCAACATTCCCTCGATCGTCGCGGCCTGCGAGATCTCGGGCGCCGATGCGGTGCATCCCGGCTACGGCTTCCTGTCGGAGAACGCCCGTTTCGCCGACATCCTCGACGCCCACAACATCACATTCATCGGCCCGACCGCCGAGCACATCCGGATCATGGGCGACAAGATCGAGGCCAAGCGCACCGCGATGCGGCTCGGCATTCCGGTCGTGCCCGGCTCGCCCGGCGCCGTGACCGACGACGACGAAGCGCTGCGCATCGCCGACGAGATCGGCTTCCCGGTGCTCGTCAAGGCATCCGCCGGCGGCGGCGGCCGCGGCATGAAGGTGGCGCGCTCGCGCGAGGACCTGTCGGTGGCGCTGTCCACCGCCCGCACCGAAGCGGGCGCCGCCTTCGGCGACGACGCGGTCTACATCGAGAAATATCTCGAGAAGCCGCGCCATATCGAGGTGCAGGTCTTCGGCGACGGCAAGGGCAACGCCATCCATCTCGGCGAGCGCGACTGCTCGCTGCAACGCCGCCACCAGAAGGTCTGGGAAGAAGCCAATTCGCCGGCCCTGACCGAAGAGCAGCGCGCCTCGATCGGCGGGATCTGCGCCGATGCGATCGCCAAGCTCGGCTATCGCGGTGCCGGCACCATCGAGTTCCTCTACGAGAACGGCGAGTTCTTCTTCATCGAGATGAACACCCGCCTGCAGGTCGAGCACCCGGTCACCGAGGCGATCACCGGCCTCGACCTCGTCCACGAGCAGATCCGCGTCGCCGCCGGCCAGGGCCTGTCGATCACCCAGTCGGAGATCGTCTTCTCGGGCCACGCGATCGAGTGCCGCATCAATGCCGAGGACCCGAAGACCTTCGCGCCGTCGCCCGGCACCATCACCCACTACCACACGCCCGGCGGGCTGGGCGTTCGCGTCGATTCGGGCGTCTATCAGGGCTATGCGATCCCGCCCTTCTACGACAGCCTGATCGGCAAGCTGATCGTCCACGGCCGCAACCGGGCGGAATGCATGATGCGCCTGCGCCGGGCGCTGGACGAGATCGTCGTCGACGGCGTCAAGACGACGCTGCCGCTGTTCCGCGATCTGGTCGACAATCCCGACATCGGCGCCGGCGACTACGACATCCACTGGCTGGAGAACTACCTCGCCGCAGGCGGGGCCGGGTAATCATGGTTCGGCGGGGCGGTCAGCGGTTCGAGATCACGCCGGCCATCCTTCTGAAAGCCTATGCCTGCGGCATCTTCCCGATGGCCGAGAGCGCCGAGGATCCGCGCATCTTCTGGATCGACCCGACCGAGCGGGGCATCCTGCCGCTCGACCGGTTCCATTTGTCGCGCAGCCTGCGCAAGACGATCCGCCGGCAGCCCTTCGAGATCCGCGTCGACACGGCCTTCACCGCCGTCGTCGATGCCTGCGCCGAGCCCGCGCCGGGACGGACGCAGACCTGGATCAACAGCCAGATCCGCTCGCTCTACATCGCGCTGTTCCGGGAGGGCTTCGCGCATTCCGTCGAAGCCTGGGAGGGCGACCATCTGGTCGGCGGCCTGTACGGGGTATCGCTGGGCGCGGCGTTCTTCGGGGAAAGCATGTTCTCGCGGCGCACCGACGCGTCGAAGATCGCCCTCGCCTATCTCTGCGACAGGCTGAAGCGGGGCGGCTACCAGCTGCTCGACACGCAGTTCCTTACCGACCATCTGGCGAGTTTCGGTGCGGTCGAGATCCCCCGCGACGACTATCAGCTATTGCTCGAGGAGGCTGTCGCCGCCGAGGCGACGTTTCACCCGTCGGGCGCCGGGACGGCCGAATCGGTCTTACAGTCCTTCAGCCAGACGTCGTAGACCGGGTGCTCGACGGCATTGAGCCCGGGGGAATCGGCAAACATCCAGCCCGAGAAGATCTGCCGGATCTCGCGATCGAGGGTGATCTCGTCGACCTCGATGAACGCGTCCGTGCGGGCCGCCTCGCCTTCGGCGCTGGTGTAGCAGACCTTCGGCGTGACCTGCAGCGAGCCGAACTGCACCGTCTCGTCGATATAGACGTCGAAGCTGGTGATCCGCCCGGTGATCTTGTCGAGCCCGGAAAACACCGCCACCGGATTTTCGACACGCTGCTGCGCGCCGGCCGGGGCGCACGGCAAGGCGAGCAGCGCGGCGAATATCGACGTCGAAACGAGGCGCTTCATCGGATGACCTTCAGTCGGCAATGCGGCAGGCCCGAGCAACTGCCATGCAATTGCGGCGGAGACCGGGACGGACGGCGCCCGATACTGCGGGAGCCGGCGACTCACGACCACCCCAACCGGCGGCGACACGGCGCGGTGTTGCGGCGAGACCTTTGCCCGGATGTCGTGCGTGATGCTCTCAGGGCGTCCAGGCGTCGTAGTCGCCGGTGACGCGCGGCCGATCGGCCGGGTTGAGCAGCGAGCCCTTCGGGCGATACGCCTTGCCGGTGCCGGTGAAGTTCGGCAAATGCGGCTTCTCCCAGGCGTGCGGCCGGTAGTCCTCGACGGTCGGCGGCGTGTCGACGCGGTGGTGCATCCAGCCGTTCCAGCCGGGCGGGATCATCGAGGGCTCGGCGGGGCCGTTGTAGATCACCCAGCGTTTCGAGCCGTCGGCATTCTCGTGATAGACGTTGCCGAACTCGTCGGTGCCGACGTTCCGGCCGAACCGCCAGGTGTAGAACCTCGTGCCGATCGTCTGACCGTTCCACCAGGTGAAGATCTGCAGCAGCCAGTCTTTCATCGCGGTCCCAATCCGTCTCGATGCCGGGACCTTATGCTGCCCCGTCCATGAAATGTCCATTGCCGGCGGCCGCCGCTCAGCCGAGCCGCTTCTCGTAGATCGCCGCCGGGATCCCCGAATCGGCGGCGCCGCAATTTGCCGTCGAGCCGGTCTTGGCGAAGCCTTTGGCGCGGTAGAAGGCGATGGCCGGCTCGTTGGCCTCCTCCACCTCCAGCCGCAGCCGTTCCGCCTGCGGAAACGACTCGATGATCTCGGCGAGCAGCGCGCTGCCGAGACCGTCGCCCTGGCAATCCGGGTGGACATAGAGCTGGTGCAGCACGACCGTCTTGCCGTCGGGGCCGGCTGCCGCGGCGAACGCCATGCCGCCGATCCGCGCGCCGTCGTCGCCGACGACGAACTCGGCGTTCAGCTTGCCGAGGCGAGACTTCAGCGCCGCCACCGAATGCCACGCGCTGGTGATCTCCGTCACCCGCTCGGCGCCGTAGATGCCGTCATAGGTGGCGTGCCAGGTCTCCCCGAGCAGCGCGCTGACCGCTTCCAGGTCGCGCAGGCCGGCGGTACGGACGTAAAAGGTCATTCGACGCCGAGCTTCGCCTTGACCAGAGCGTTAACCGCGCCGGGGCTTGCCTTGCCCCCGGTCGCCTTCATCACCTGGCCGACGAACCAGCCGGCCAGCGACGGCTTCGCCTTGGCCTGCTCGACCTTGTCAGGGTTGGCGGCGATCACTTCATCGACCGCGGCCTCGATCGCCCCGGTATCGGTGACCTGGCGCATGCCGCGCGCCTCGACGACCGCTCGCGGGTCGCCGCCCTCGGCCCAGACGATCTCGAACAGCTCCTTGGCGATCTTGCCGGAGATCACCCCCTCGCGGATCAGGTCGAGGATCGTTCCCAGCTGCTCGGCCGAGACCGGGCTCGCCTCGATCGACTTGCCCGCCTTGTTCAGCGCGCCGAGCAGATCGTTGATCACCCAGTTTGCGGCCTGCTTGGCATCTCGCCCCTCGGCGACCTTCTCGAAATAGTCGGCGATCGCCTTTTCGGAGACGAGGATCGAGGCGTCGTAGGCCGACAGGCCGGCATCGGCAATCAGCCGGTTGCGCTTCGCATCCGGCAGCTCCGGCAGCTCCTTCAGCAGCGCGTCGATATAGGCCTGGTCGAACTCCAGCGGCAGAAGGTCGGGATCGGGGAAGTAGCGGTAGTCGTGCGCGTCTTCCTTGCTGCGCATCGCCCGTGTCTCGCCCTTCACCGGGTCGAACAGGCGCGTCTCCTGATCGATCGTGCCGCCGTCCTCGAGGATCGCGATCTGTCGCCGCGCCTCCGATTCGATCGACTGGCCGACGAAGCGGATCGAATTGACGTTCTTGATCTCGCACCGCGTGCCGAAGGCGCCGCCGGGACGGCGCACCGACACGTTGACGTCGGCGCGCATCGAACCCTCGTCCATGTTGCCGTCGCAGGTGCCGAGATAGCGCAGGATGGTCCGCAGCTTGGTGAGGAAGGCCTTCGCCTCGTCGGCCGAGCGCATGTCGGGCTTGGAGACGATCTCCATCAGCGCGACGCCGGAACGGTTGAGGTCGACGAAGGACATCGTCGCGTGCTGGTCGTGCAGCGACTTGCCGGCGTCCTGCTCGAGATGCAGCCGCTCGATGCCGACCTCGATCGTCTCGAACTCGCCCTTGGAGTCGGGCCCGACCGCAACGGAGACGATGCCTTCGCCGACGATCGGATCCTTGTACTGCGAGATCTGGTAGCCCTGCGGCAGGTCCGGATAGAAATAGTTCTTGCGGTCGAACAGCGAGCGGTGCCGGATCTCGGCCTTCAGGCCGAGCCCGGTGCGGATCGCCTGGCGCACGCATTCCTCGTTGATCACCGGCAGCATGCCCGGCATCGCGGCATCGACGAGGCTGACATGGTCATTGGGCGCGCCGCCGAAGCTGGTCGAGGCGCCGGAGAACAGCTTCGACTCCGACAGGACCTGCGCGTGCACTTCCATGCCGACGATGATCTCCCAGTCACCGGTCGCCCCGGCGACGAAGTTCTTGGGGTCGGGCGTGCGGGTGTCGACGAGGGTCATGGCGTGTCCGGAAACCTGCTGGTGGGCGTGGTAGTTCGCTAGAGGAAAGGCAGCGGGGGTTCAAGCGCGGCGGCCGGCGCGGGCCCTGCCGCGCGGCTGGCTGCGACAGCTATCCCTATATGCTAGCTTCCAGGGGACTTCTTCAAGGAGCGGCTGATGAGCGCCCTCGCAGAGACAACGCCTCCCGCGGACCTGCCGACCGGCCTGAACGTCGCGGCCTTCCTCGCGTGGGCTCCTCGCCAGGCGGGACGGTACGAGCTGGTCGAGGGAACGCCGAAGATGCAGCCATACGTCAAGCTGAACCACAATCGCATCGTGGCCAACCTGACCCTGGCGATCGGGCCACAGCTTGACCCGCGACGCTTCGAACTGGCCGCCGGCGATTTCGCGGTAGAGGTCGGACCGAGGACGCTGCGTTATGCCGACCTGATGGTCCTGCCAGCCGGCAAGGACGGTCACATACGATCGGTGCCCGATGCCAAGCTGCTCGTCGAGGTCCTGTCGGAGTCCACCATGCATGTGGATTTCGGCGAAAAGCGCCACGAGTACATGAGCCTGCCCGACCTTGAGATCTATGTGGTGCTTGCCCAGGATGAACCGCGGGCCTGGATCTGGCAGCGCGACGAGAAACGGCTTTGGCCGCATGATCCGCTGATTATCGAAGGTGCCGACGCCGTCCTGTCGCTGCCGTACCTTGGGGCATCGGTTCGCCTGGCCGACGTCTACCGGAACGTCGCATGATGACGGCACGCCCAGGGACGATCCGCGATCACGACCACCATTCGACGAGCCATGGTCCACGCGCTGCTGCGATCCCATTGCCTCTGTGCTAGGTTTTCGGGGCTTTCTTCAAGGAGCGGTTCATGAGCGCCCTCGCAGAGACGCGGCCGCCGTCAGATCTGCCCACAGGTCTGACGATCGCCGCCTTCTTTGATTGGCTGGAAAGCCAGCCGAGACGGTACGAGCTCGTGGACGGGGCGCCGCAGATGCAGCCATTCGTGAAACGGTCGCATTCGCAGATCGCTGGCAACATAGCCCACATTCTTCAAACGAAGATCGACCGTTCGGCCTTCATCGTCCACCAGGGCGACTTCGCGATCCAGACGGGCCCCCGATCGATCCGTTACGCTGACATTCTGGTCGAACCGGCAGGAAGATCGCCGGGCGACCGCTCGACCGACAATGCCGTCCTCATCGTCGAAGTCCTGTCCGAGTCGACGGCGCCCGAGGATTTCGGACCGAAACGCGTCGAATATCAGGGCCTGGCGGCGCTCCGGACCTATCTCGTCGTGGATCAGGAAACTCCCCGCGTCTGGCAATGGGACCGTGGCGATGACGGCAAATGGCCCGCGCTTGCGACGATCTCTAACGCCGGTGCGCCATGGGTGGCGGCACTGAACTGCGAGCTTCCGTTCGATGAAATCTATTTCGGTGTTCCGCTGGCCACCAACGACCCGCGCGACTGAGTCAGTCAGCCCGCAGCGCCGCGATGATCTCCGCGCGCTCGTCATCGAGGCTGCCCGTCGCCGCCGGTCGGCCCGCCCGGCGATACCAGTAGGCGGCATTGTCGGGGTCGCCCTCCACCCGGTGCAGATGCGCGTGGATCCAGGCGGCCTCGGCCGACGGATCGTCCTGGACCACGGCGTGTGCGCCCAGCCAGTCGCCGGCGGCCAGATAGTCCAGCGCCTCGCGCAGCGGGCTCATCGGCCTACCACCATTTCGCCGGCTCGAACCTTCCGGCCGCCTGCTCGATCACCGAGCCGAGCGAGAACAGCGTTTCCTCGTCGAAGGGCCGGCCGATTAGCTGCAGGCCGAGCGGCAGCCCCTGCTCGGTCAACCCGGCCGGTACGGCGATGCCGGGCAGGCCGGCCATGTTCACCGTGACGGTGAAGATGTCGTTGAGGTACATCTTCACCGGATCCGAAGCCATGTCCTGATCGGC
The DNA here is from genome assembly GCF_021391535.1 of Aurantimonas sp. HBX-1. GTDB lineage: Bacteria > Pseudomonadota > Alphaproteobacteria > Rhizobiales > Rhizobiaceae > Aurantimonas. The sequence continues at coordinate 1,790,334 of NZ_CP090066.1, read as the reverse complement.
GATGCCGAAGGCCGCCGATGGCGTCGCCGGCGTCAGCAGCGCGTCGATGCCGTCGGCATAGACCGTCTCGAAGTCGCGCTTGATCAGCGTCCGGACCTTCTGGGCGCGCAGGTAATAGGCGTCGTAATAGCCGGCCGAGAGCACGTAGGTGCCGATCATGATCCGGCGCTTGACCTCGCGGCCGAAACCCTCGGCCCGGGTCTTCTCGTACATCTCCGTCAGGTCCCTGCCGGGCACCCGCAGGCCGTAGCGCACGCCGTCGTAGCGCGCGAGGTTGGACGAGGCTTCGGCGGGGGCGACGATGTAGTAGGCCGGCAGCGCGTATTTCGTATGCGGCAGCGAGACGTCGACGATTTCGGCGCCGGCGTCCTTCAGCCAGGCGATGCCCTGCTGCCAGAGCGCCTCGATCTCGCCGGGCATGCCGTCGACCCGGTACTCCTTCGGCACGCCGATCCGCAGCCCCTTCACCGAGCGGCCGACGGCGGCCTCGTAGTCCGGCACCGGCCTGTCGACGGAGGTCGTGTCCTTCGGGTCGACTGAGGCCATCGAGCGCAGCATGATCGCCGCGTCGCGGACGTCGCGGGCGATCGGGCCGGCCTGGTCGAGCGAGGAGGCGAAGGCGACGATGCCCCAGCGCGAGCAGCGCCCGTAGGTCGGCTTGATGCCGACCGTGCCGGTCAGCGCCGCCGGCTGGCGGATCGACCCGCCAGTATCGGTCGCCGTGGCGCCGGCCGCCAGATGCGCGGCAACCGCCGCCGCCGAGCCGCCGGAAGAGCCGCCCGGCACGAGATCGACATTCGAGCCCTTGCGCCGCCACGGGTTCTTCACCGGGCCGTAGCAGGAGCTCTCGTTGGACGAGCCCATCGCGAACTCGTCCATGTTCAGCTTGCCGAGCATCACCGCGCCGTCCGCCCAGAGATTGGCGGTGACGGTGGATTCGTAGCGCGGCTCGAATCCGTCGAGGATCCTGCTGCAGGCCTGGGTATGGACGCCTTGCGTGGCGTAGAGATCCTTGACGCCAAGCGGGATGCCTTCGAGCGCCCCGGCTTCCCCCTTCGCGATGCGCGCATCCGACTGCGCCGCCATGGCCAGCGCCTTGTCCGGCGTCGGCATGACATAGGCGTTCAGGGCGCCATTCGCGGCCTCGATCGCCGCGACATAGGCCTGGGTCAGCTCGGTGGCCGAGAACGCCTTCGCCTTCAGCTCGTCGCGCGCTTCGGCGATGGTCAGGGATGTCAGTTCGGTCATCGGGGCAGCATCTTCTCGTAAAAGCGACTGTATTCGGAATCGGGATAGTCGAGGAAGGCGCCGCGGCGGATGAAGCCGGCCCGCTCATAGAGCGCCCAGGCCGGCTCGAAGCCGGCCGTGCCGCCGGTCTCGAGGACCAGCCGTTCGAGTTCCTGCCGGCGGGCCTCCGCCTCGATCGCCTGCAGCAGGCGCCAGCCGACACCGGTTCCCCGCGAGGCGGGGACGGAGAACATCCGCTTCACCTCGCCGAGCACCGCATCGTGGCGCCGCAGCGCGCCCATGCCCACCACGCCGCTGGATTCGTCCCGGGCGACTAAGACCGTGGTGTCATCCCCCGCCATCTGTTCCGCCGTCATCTGGAACTGGAATTCCGGCGGCGACAGAGGCCCCAGATGGGCGTTGAGATCGGCGACCAGCGCCCGGACAGCATCCTGCAGGGGCGTCTCGACGGCGATGGTGACGGCCATGCGGCGCTACTCCACCACCTTCGGCACGACGAAGAAGTGATCCTCGCTCACCGGCGCATTGGCCACGATGTCGTCGGCCTTGCTGCCGTCGGTCACCACGTCCTGGCGCTTCTTCATCGCCATCGGGATCACCGAGGTCATCGGCTCGACGCCCTCGACATCGACCTCGCCGAGCTGCTCGACGAAGCCGAGGATGGCGTTGAGCTCGCCCTCCATGGCCGTCACATCTTCATCGGTGACGGCAATGCGGGCCAGGCGGGCGACCCGGCGGACGGTGGCTGTATCGACGGACATGGCGGTCCTTGCGAACTGTCGGATGATATCGCGCGAGCTATAGCGACGCGGCCGGGGCGAGGCAACGCCGGCCGCGGACACGCGCTCCGCAGCCGGCAGAGCCGGTCGTCAGACCTCGAAGGGGACGCCGATCGCCGGGTTGCGCACCTTGCCGGCGTCGCCCTCCATCGCCTCGACGAACTTGTCGGGACTGGCATCGAGCGGCGGGAACGTTCCCCAGTGAATCGGGATGATCGAATCGAAGTTGAAGTAGCGGCGGCAGGCGAGCGCCGCGACGGCCGCGCCCATGGTGAAGCGGTCGCCGACCGGCACCATGGCGATCTTCGGGGCGTGCAGTTCCTCGATCAGCGCCATGTCGGAGAAGATGTCGGTATCGCCCATATGATAGACGGTCGGCGCGTCGTTGAAGTGGAAGACCAGGCCGTTCGGCATGCCGAGATAGGTGACGCTGCCATCCTCCTCGATATTGCCGGAGGAATGGAAGGCCTGCGTGAGGGTCACGGTGAAGTCGTCGAAGCTGACGGTGCCGCCGGTGTTCATCGGCTCCACGGCCTCGGCGCCCTTGGCATTCAGCCAGCTCGCCAGTTCGAAGGTCGCCACCACCTTGCAGCCGTGCCGCCGCGCGATGTCGAGCGTGTCGCCGACATGATCGGCGTGGCCGTGGCTGAGGACGATGTGGGTGACCCCGCGGGCCGCTTCCTCGACAGAGCCCTTGAAGTGCGGATTGCCGGTCAGGAACGGGTCGATCAGGATGACCGCGGTCCCGGCTTCGATCCGGAAGGCGGAATGGCCGAAATAGGTGATCTTCATGGGGTACTCCCTGCGGCTGGACGAGGCGGGCGGCCGCCCTGTCCGAGCCGCCGCTGCGCGTGCTAAGTGCGCGACAGCCGCCCGGCGTCAAGCCGGACGGGCAGCTTCCGGCGTCTTCGCCACCGCCCACACGGAGACAGTGCGTCCATGCCGGTCCTGACGCTCGAGGAATTCGCCGCCACCGTGCCGACCGGCCGGACGATCGCGGGATTCGACCTCGGCACCAAGACGATCGGGCTGGCGATCTCCGACCTCGGCCAGCGCTTCGCGACGCCTCGCAAGGTCATCGCGCGCACGAAGTTCACCGCCGACGTCGCGGCGCTTGCCGCCGCCCTTGCCGCCGACCGGGTCGCCGGCATCGTGATCGGCCTGCCGCTGAACATGGATGGATCGGAAGGTCCGCGCGCCCAGTCGACCCGCGCCTTCGTGCGCAATTACGTCCGGCTCGACGAGCGACCGCTGATCTTCTGGGACGAGCGGCTGTCCACCGTTGCGGCGGAGCGCGGCCTGCTGGAGGCGGACGTATCGCGCGCCAAGCGGGCGACCCGCATCGACTCGGCCGCTGCAGCCTTCATCCTGCAGGGGGCGCTGGACCGTCTGACGCAGTTCCGCGCCTAGGCGACGGGCTCTGCCGGGCGGCGCTGGCGCCACCATTCCGCGATCCGGCGGCGGCGGCGAAAGGCGATGATTGCGCCGAGGACGAGGCTGTCGAAGACCAGCGCCTTGGCGATCATCGGCGGGATCGTCGCGGGATCGATGCCGAGCATTTCGCCATACACGGCGAAGACATGGTCATGCAGCGCCCGCGAGAAGACCAGGTCGCTGACGTCGTTCAGCGAGAGGAAATACCAGCTCCAGAAGATCGCGAGCGGCGCCAGCCAGAGAACGAGGAGCGTGCGCATCAGCCTTGGTCGCTTTCGCCGGAGGGACGGTGCTCGCGCCGCGCCAATGCATCGCGCCGGGCGGCCTCGATCGCGCGCATGGCGGCTTCGAATTCCCGGTCCCCCGCGTCGTCAGGGGCGACCAGATGATCGAAGAGCAGCGCACCGAAGCTGAGTGCCAGAGCAAACAGGAAGCCGGGCCCGGGCCCGAACAGGCCGGCAAGCGGCGAGCCGGTGAGCGAGGCGGCGGCGTAGAGACCGAAGAATGCCGTCAGCAGGCTGGCGGCGGCCCGCTCCGCGGTAAGGACCACCTGCGACGGCGCCGCCTGCAGCCCCGCGACGGCGGCTCCCAGTCCGACGGCGAGAGCGGCAAGGATCGCCCCGAACGCCGCGGCATCGGCAGCGGCAAGGCCCAGGGGAGCCGGCAACGACAGGGAGGTCGCAAGGCCGCCGGGCGCCCCGTGACCAAGGAGCCCGGCCTCGCCCAGCAGCCCGAGGGCGCTGACGGCGCTGAACCCGGCCCAGGCGCTGAGTGCCAGGGTGGTCGACATGCGCTGCATGGGACCCTCCTTCCGTCATGGTTAGCGATCCGTTAACGCGCACTGTCTTCCCGGGGCGCTTCGGCCGCAATCGAAACCGTTCGTTAACCTTAACGGCGCCGTCTGCGGTGGATCGTCTGCCTGCTGTGTTGACGCGGGGCGCGCACAAAGGTTCCGCGGCCGTAAATCACCGGATCGGCGGGTACAGGTCGTCGATGATAGCGCGGGCGTCATGGCGCCGGTCCAGCATGCCGTAGGTATGGCGGAAGACACCGCCCAGCCGGGTCTCCGCGAAGGCCTCGGCGGCCCGGCCGAGGCCGAGGCGGCGCATCGCCGCCGTCGCCGCCGCCAGGGCCATCTGTTCCGCCAGCAGCCGACAGGCGCCTTCGTCGACCATCGCCATGGCCGTCGCCGCCCGGAGCACCCCGGGCGTCTGGCCGGCCATGTCCCCCATCTCGGCCTCGATCAGGGCGATGACCGCCTCGAACGCGGCCGGGTCCCGCCGCAGGATCCGCGCCAGGTCGAGCGCCATGACGTTGCCGGAGCCTTCCCAGATGGCGTTCACCGGTGCCTCGCGATAGGCCCGGGCCAGCCGCCCGTCCTCGACATAGCCGTTGCCGCCGAGGCACTCCATCGCCTCGTAGACGAGCGCCGGCGCCATCTTGCAGACCCAGTACTTGGCGACGGGGGTCATGACGCGGGCATAGGCGATGTCGGCTTCCGTCCGTTTCGCCGCGCCGTCGAATGCCTCGGCGAGGCGAAACGCCAGAACCGACGCGGCAGCGACGTCGAGAGCCATGTCGGCGAGCACGCGGGTCATCTGCGGCTGGTCGACGAGGACCTTGCCGAACACGCTCCGCTCGCGGCAGTGATGCACCGCCTCGCCGAGCGCGCCGCGCATCAGCCCGGCCGAGGCCAGCGCGCAGTCGAGCCGGGTCAGCGTCACCATCTCGATGATGGTCCGGACCCCGGCGCCTTCATCGCCGATCCGCGTCGCGTCGGCATCGACGAATTCGACCTCCGACGAGGCGTTGGAGCGGTTTCCGAGCTTGTCCTTCAGGCGCTGGAAATACAGCCCATTGAGCGAGCCGTCGTCGCGCCGGCGGGGCATCAGGAAGCAGGTCGGCCCCTCCCCGATCTGGGCCAGCACCAGGAACCCGTCCGACATCGGGGCCGAGGTGAACCATTTGTGGCCGGTGATCCGGTAGTGGCCGTCGGCGCCTGCCACCGCCGTCGTGGTATTCGCCCGCACGTCGGTGCCGCCCTGCTTCTCGGTCATGCCCATGCCGAGGGTCACGCCTGCCTTGGTCAGCGGCGGCTTCACGCCCGGGTCGTACTGGCGGGTGGCGATGACCGGCATCCAGGCTGCCCGCACGTCGGGCGCCGCGGCGATGACGGCGACCGCCGCGCTGGTCATCGTCACGGGGCAGAGATGGCCGCATTCCACTCCGGCAGTCATGTAGAAGCGGGCGGCGCGGGAGCGATGCCGCCGTCCCTCCTCCTCGTCCGGGCCGCTCCACACTGACGCGTGCAGGCCGTCGGCGATCGAACGGCGCATCAGCGCGTGGTAGGCGGGATGATAGTCGACGAGCTCGAGCCGCCGGCCCTTCTCGTCGAACCGACGCAGCTTCGGAACCTCGGTATTGGCAAGCCGCGCCAGATCGTGCGCCTCGAACGAGCCGCAGAAGCGGCCGTGGCGTTCGAGGGCCTGGCGCGTCGGCTCGGCGAGGTCGGCCGTCAGCAGCTGCAGCAGCGGGTCGCTGCGATACGCATTGAAGCCCGGATAGTCGGACGACTGGTTGAAGACCGTGTGGGTCTGGAAATTCGTCTCGGCCACGCGCGCTTCCCTTCGGATGTAACCGGGCGATCCTTGCCGGTAATCCCGCGATTGCCTATAGGCGTCGTCCTGATGAACGCGCCAGACTTTCCCCCGATCTTCCCACATCGCCACCTGCTCGGCATGGCAAACCTGTTGCCGCACGAGATTGACCAGCTGCTCGATCTCGCCGAAGCGGAGGTGGAGGTCAGCCGGCGCCAGGACAAGAAGAAGAGCGTCCTCAAGGGACGCACGCAGATCAACCTGTTCTTCGAAGCCTCGACCCGCACCCAGGCCTCGTTCGAACTCGCCGGCAAGCGGCTCGGTGCCGACGTCATGAACATGTCGGTCGCCAATTCCTCGGTGAAGAAGGGCGAGACCCTGCTCGACACCGCGATGACGCTGAATGCCATGCGCCCGGACGTGCTGATCGTGCGCCACCACGCGGCCGGCGCCGTGGCGCTGCTGGCGCAGAAGGTCGGCTGCTCTGTCATCAATGCCGGCGACGGCGCGCACGAGCATCCGACCCAGGCGCTGCTCGACGCGCTGACCATCCGCCGCCACAAGGCCCGGATCGCGCGCCTGACGGTGGCGATCTGCGGCGACGTGCTGCACAGCCGCGTCGCCCGCTCGAACATCCTGCTCCTCAACGCGCTGGGCGCCCGGGTGCGCGTCATCGCGCCCTCGACGCTCCTGCCGGCGGGGATCGAGCGGATGGGCGTCGAGGTGTTCCGCGACATGCGCGAAGGGCTGAAGGACGCCGACGTGGTGATGATGCTGCGGCTGCAGCGCGAGCGAATGGCCGGCTCCTTCGTGCCGTCGGTGCGTGAATATTTCCATTATTACGGGCTCGATGCCGAGAAGCTCGCCTTCGCCCGGCCCGACGCGCTGGTGATGCATCCGGGCCCGATGAACCGCGGCGTCGAGATCTCGTCCGAGGTTGCCGACGGCCCGCAGAGCGTCATCGAGGAGCAGGTCGAGATGGGCGTTGCCGTGCGCATGGCGGTGATCCAGGCGCTGCTGCCGGGCCTCGGGAGCAACACGTGACGCGCCCCCTCGTCCTCGAAGCCATCCGCATCGTCGATCCCGACCGCGGCATCGACACCACCGGCACGCTCCTCGTGATCGACGGCAAGATTGCCGCCGCCGGTGCCGAGGCGCTCAACCAGGGGTGTCCGGAGGGGGCGGAGGTGGTCGACGGCCGGCGGCTAACCGCCCTGCCCGGCCTGATCGACGCGCGCGTCTTCATCGGCGAGCCGGGCGGCGAGCACCGCGAGACGATCCGCTCGGCGAGCCGGGCCGCGGCGGCCGGCGGCGTGACGTCGATCCTCACTATGCCGGACACCGATCCGGTGGTCGATCACGTGGCGCTGGCCGAATTCGTCATGCGCACGGCGCGCGAGACCGCCGACATCAACGTCTTCCCCGCCGCCGCGCTGACCCGCGGCCTGCTCGGCGAGGAGATGACCGAGATCGGCCTCCTCGGCGCCGCCGGCGTCCGGGCCTTCACCGAAGGGCGCAAGACCATCGCCAACCCGGCGCTGCTGCGCCGGATCATGACCTATGCGCGGGATTTCGACGCGCTGGTCATGCACGAGACGCAGGATGCCGACCTTACCGGCACGGGCGTGATGACCGAAGGCCTGCTCGCTTCCTGGCTCGGCCTGCCGGGCGTGCCGCGCGAGGCCGAGGTGATCCCGCTCGAGCGCGACCTGCGCCTCGCCGAACTCACCGGCTGCCGCTACCACGCCGCCAAGATCTCGGTCGCGTCCTCCGCCGATGCGGTCCGGCGGGCGAAATCCCGCGGCCTGTCCGTCACCGCCGGCGTCTCGATCAACCATCTGGCGCTGAACGAGAACGACATCGGCGAGTACCGCACCTATTTCCGCCTGTCGCCGCCGCTGCGCAGCGAGGACGACCGCAAGTCCATGGTCGAGGCGGTCGCCGACGGCACGATCGACATCATCGTCTCCTCGCACGATCCGCACGACGAGGACGGCAAGCGCCATCCCTTCGCCGAGGCCGAGGTCGGCGCGATCGGGCTTGAGACGCTGCTCGCCGCGGCGCTGCGGCTGCACCATGACGGTTCGCTGCCGCTCTTGCGCGTCGTCGAGACGCTGACGGCGGCGCCGGCGAAGCTGCTGAAGCTCGACCGCGGCACCTTGCGGCCGGGCCGCCCGGCCGACATCGCGATCGTCGATCTCGACACGCCGTTCATCTACGGCAAGGCCGACATCCGCTCGCTGTCGAAGAATACCGCCTTCGAGAATGCCCGCTTCCAGGGCCGGGTCTTGCGGACGATCGTCGCCGGCCGCACAGTCTTCGACGCGACGGACGGGGGCTGAGCGTGCTGGGGAGCGGGGAACAGATGTGGCTGATCGCGCTGGCGTGCCTTGCCGGCGGCTATCTCTCCGGCTCGATCCCGTTCGGCCTGGTCTTCGCCCGGCTGTTCGGCCTCGGCGACCTGCGCAAGATCGGCTCCGGCAATATCGGCGCCACCAATGCGCTGCGCACCGGCAACAAGGCGATGGCGGCGCTGACGCTGGCCGGCGACGTCCTGAAGGGCACCGTCCCGGTCCTCGTCGCCGCGCGCTGGGGCAACGAGGCGGCGGCCATCGCCGGGCTCGGCGCCTTTCTCGGCCATCTCTTCCCGGTCTGGCTCGGCTTCAAGGGCGGCAAGGGCGTCGCCACCTATCTCGGCATCCTGCTCGGCATGGCGCCGGTCGGCGTTCTCGTCTTCGCCGCCGTCTGGCTGTCGGTCGCCGCGATCTGGCGCTACTCGTCGCTCGCCGCCCTCGCCGCGACCCTGGTCGTGCCGGCCGCCTGCCTGATTCTCGGCTATCCGGCGGCCGCGGCGCTGACGGCGGTCCTGACGATCATCGTCTACCTCAAGCATCACGCCAACATCCGTCGGCTTCTGGCCGGCACGGAGGGGAAGATCGGGGCCAAGGGATGAGCGGCGAGGCGGCCGCCCGACGTGGCGTCCGGTTGCCGGACGAGACGCGTCTGGCATGGCTGCAGCTGATCCGCAGCGAGAATGTTGGCCCCGTCACCTTCCGCACCCTGATCAACCGCTTCGGCGGTGCCGAAGCCGCCCTCGCCGCCCTGCCCGATCTTGCCGCCCGCGGCGGCCGGCGCGTCCGTGTCGCTAGCCGCGGCGCGGCCGAAGAGGAGCTTGCGCGGGCGAGCCGGCTCGGCGCGCGCTTCGTCTGCCTCGGCGAGCCCGACTATCCGGCGCTGCTGCGGCCCTTCGACCAGGCGCCGCCGGTCCTGGCGATGATGGGCGACGCGGAGACCGCCCAGCTTCCGGCGGTCGCGATGGTGGGCGCCCGCAATGCCTCGCTCTCGGGCATCAAGCTGACCCGCACCCTCGCTTCCGAGCTCGGCGCCGCCGGCTATGCCGTGGTGTCCGGCCTTGCCCGCGGCATCGACGCCGCCGCGCACGAGGCAGCCCTCGATACCGGCACGATCGGCGTCTTCGCCGGGGGCCTCGACAAGCCCTACCCGAGCGAGCATCGCCCCCTGATGCGCCGGATCGTCGACAGCGGCGGCTGTCTCGTGTCGGAGATGCCGTTCGGCTGGGAGCCGCGCGCCATCGACTTCCCGCGCCGCAACCGGCTGGTGGCCGGCCTTTGCCTGGGGCTTGTCGTGGTCGAGGCGGCGATGCGGTCGGGCTCGCTGATCAGCGCGCGCCTCGCCGCGGAGATGGGCCGGCTGGTCTTCGCGGTTCCCGGCTCGCCGCTCGACCCGCGGGCGGCCGGTACCAACCGGCTGCTGAAGGACGGCGCGACTCTGGTGACGGAAGCTGCCGACGTCATCGCCGCGCTTCGTCCGCTCGATGCCCGGATGCGGGCCGACGACATCGCGCTGGAGGAGCCGGGACGCCAGGAGCCGCCGGACGAGCCGGCGCAGGGCGAGCGCGAGCGGATCGTCGAGGCACTCGGGCCGACTCCGATCGCCGTCGACGACATCATCGCCCATACCGGCTCCCGGCCAGGCGCGGTCCAGCTGGTCCTGCTCGAACTCGACCTTGCCGGGCGTCTCGAGCGACATCCGGACGGCAAGGTGTCGCTACTGCTTTGAGCGTTTGCCGCGTGCGGACAGCTGTCGATCCGCCTCCAGCCGGGCCATTTCCATCAGATATGCGAGGATCGAGCCGTCCGGGGCCCCCGACACCACCCTCAGTTGCTCCAGCATGTCGCGCACATACTGGAGGTTCGCGCGCGTATCTTGGGAATTCGATGCCATGGACGGTGCAACTTCCTGAAACGAGGGGTTCCCGGTGCGCCGGTTGCGGAGACACGAGTACGCGTCCTGGTTATATACTTAAGGTTATTCGCCTATAGGTTGCAACCGGATTCGGGCGGCGGCGGCAGCGGGGTTGACCCTGCGGCCGCGACTGTCCATGTGACGGGGCGGCGCACGCCTCTCCTCATTCGGCAGCTCAGCTCGCTGTCACGCGTCGCCTCCTCAGCTCTCGGGACTGTTTTCTCATGGATGTCGTCATCGTCGAATCGCCGGCCAAAGCGAAGACGATCAATAAGTATCTCGGCGGCAACTTCCAGGTTCTCGCTTCCTACGGACACGTGCGCGATCTGCCGGCCAAGGACGGCTCCGTCCGGCCGGACGAGGACTTCGCCATGGACTGGGAGGTGGCCAAGCTTTCCCAGAAGCGGCTGAACGAGATCGCCCAGGCGGTGAAGAAGGCCGACCGCGTCGTCCTCGCCACCGATCCGGACAGGGAGGGCGAGGCGATCTCGTGGCACGTGCTCGAGGTGCTGCGCCAGAAGAAGGTGATCGGCACCAAGCCGGTCAGCCGCGTCGTTTTCAACGCCATCACCAAGAAAGCGGTGCTGGACGCGATGGCGAACCCGCGGCAGATCGACGAGCCGCTGGTCGACGCCTATCTCGCCCGCCGCGCCCTCGACTATCTGGTCGGCTTCACCCTTTCCCCGGTGCTGTGGCGCAAGCTGCCGGGCGCCCGTTCGGCCGGCCGCGTCCAGTCCGTGGCGCTGCGCCTCGTCTGCGACCGCGAGGCCGAGATCGAGGTCTTCAAGCCGCAGGAATACTGGCAGCTCAGCGCCCTGCTCGCGACGCCGCGCGGCGACGAGTTCCGCGCCCGGCTGACCGCGTTCGACGGCGACAAGCTGCAGAAGATGTCGATCGGCGACGAGGCGCGGGCGACGCTGATGCGCACGATGCTCGAGGGCGCGGCCTATCGCGTCGACAGCATCGAGGCAAAGCCCACCCGCCGCAACCCGGGCCCGCCCTTCACGACCTCGACGCTGCAGCAGGCGGCCTCCGCCAAGCTCGGCTTCTCGGCCTCCCGCACCATGCAGGTCGCGCAGCGGCTCTATGAAGGCATCGATGTCGGCGGCGAAACCGTCGGCCTGATCACCTACATGCGTACCGACGGCGTGCAGATCGCCCCCGAGGCGATCGAGTCGGCGCGCCAGGCGATCGCCTCGACCTTCGGCCCGCGTTACGTCCCGGACAAGCCGCGCTTCTACGCCACCAAGGCGAAGAACGCCCAGGAGGCCCACGAGGCCATCCGCCCGACCGAGTTCAGCCGCTCGCCGAAGGACGTCGAGCGCTTCCTCGACCGCGACCAGGCGCGGCTCTACGACCTGATCTGGAAGCGCACCATCGCCAGCCAGATGGCCGCGGCCGAGATCGAGCGGACCACCGCAGAGATCGTCGCGACGGGCGGCGGCAAGACCGCCCGCCTGCGCGCCACCGGCTCGGTGATCAAGTTCGACGGCTTCATCGGCGCCTATGTCGAGCATCGGGACGACAGCGTGGCGCCCGCCGCCGGCGAGGACGACGACGAGTCGGCGCGGCTGCCCGAGATCCGCGCCGAGGAGGACCTCGACCGCCGCGCGGTCGATGCCTCGCAGCATTTCACCGAGCCGCCGCCCCGCTATTCCGAGGCCTCGCTCATCAAGAAGATGGAAGAGCTCGGCATCGGCCGGCCGTCCACCTATGCCGCGACGCTGCAGACGCTGGAGGACCGCGACTACATCGTCCAGGACAAGCGCAAGCTGCTGCCGCAGGCCAAGGGCCGGCTGGTCACGGCCTTCCTGCATAATTTCTTCGAGCGCTACGTGGAGTATGACTTCACCGCCGGGCTCGAGGAGAAACTCGACCGCATCTCGGCGGGCGAGCTCGCCTGGAAGGACGTGCTGCGGGAGTTCTGGCTGGACTTCTCCTCGCATGTCGACGGCACCAAGGAACTGCGCGTCTCCAACGTTCTCGACGCGCTGAACGTCGAGCTCGGGCCGCTGGTCTTCCCGGCCCGCGAGGACGGCACGGACCCCCGCGCCTGCCCGCGCTGCGGCCAGGGTCAGCTGTCACTGAAGCTCGGCAAGTTCGGCGCCTTCGTCGGCTGCTCCAACTATCCCGAATGCGGCTTCACCCGGCAGCTCGGCACGAGCTTCTCGGCCGATGCGGCGGGCGAGGATCAGGCGGACGGGCCGAAGGAGCTCGGCGCCGATCCGGAGACCCAGGAGATGGTGACACTGCGTAGCGGCCGGTTCGGCCCCTACGTCCAGCGCGGCGAGGGCAAGGAAGCCAAGCGCTCGTCCCTGCCGAAGGGCTGGGAGGTCGCCGACATGGACCTCGAGAAGGCGCTGCGGCTCCTGTCGCTGCCGCGCGAGGTCGGGCTGCATCCCGAATCCGGCAAGCCGATCCTGGCCGGGCTCGGGCGCTACGGCCCGTTCCTCCAGCATGACGGCATGTACGCCAATCTGGAGACCATCCAGGACGTGTTCGAGGTCGGCCTCAACCGGGCGGTGACGGTGATCGCCGAGAAGAAGGAAAAGGGCGGCCGGGGCCGCGGCACGCCGGCGGCGCTCGCGACGCTGGGCGAGCATCCGGATTTCGGCGGCCAGATCACCGTCCGGGACGGCCGCTTCGGCCCCTACGTGAATGTCGGCAAGATCAACGCCACCCTGCCGAAGAGCAAGGACCCGGCGAGCGTCACGCTGGCCGAAGCGATCGTGCTGCTGAACGAGCGGGCGGAGAAGACCGGCAAGGGCGGCCCGACCAAGAAAGCGGCCGCAAAGAAGCCCGCCGCGAAAAAGGCGCCGGCCACCAAGGCTCCAGCCAAGAAGGCGGCGGCAGGGGCCGATCGCAAGGCGCCGGCGAAGAAGGCCGCCGCCAAGTCGCCTGCCAAGCCGGCGGCAAAGAAGCCGGCCAAGGCCGTCGCGGCGGTCGGTGGCGACACCGTGCCATGGGATGCGGACTGAGCCATGGCGAGACGACAGCCCGGGGCCGACGCCCGGCCGGAACTGACGCGCGAGGCGGTGCTGCGTTTCATCGCGGAGAACCCCGGCCATGCGTCGAAGCGGGATGTCGCAAAGGCCTTCGGCATCAAGGGCGACGACCGGCTGACGCTGAAGAACCTGCTCAGCGACCTGCAGGCGGAAGGGGTGCTCGCCGGCGGCCGCAAGCGCTTCGTAACCCCCGGTGCCCTGCCGAGTGTCGCCGTGCTGGAGATCCGCAGCCGCGACGAGGACGGCGGGCTCCTGGCCGAGCCGGTCAGCTGGGACGAGGCGCAGGACGGCGAGCGTCCGCGCATCCCGGTCGTCCAGCAGCGCGACAAGACGCCGGCCGCGGGCCTCGGCGAGCGTATCCTCGCGCGCATCGAGACCGACGAGGCGGGCCTGCGCACCGCGCGCGTCGTGCGTGTCTTGGAACGCCGCAAGTCGCTGTCGGTCGGCGTGTTCCGGTCGCGGCCCGGCGGCGGCGGCAGGGTCGAGCCGGTCGAGCGCAAGCAACCGGAATACACCGTCGCGCCCGGCGACGAGAAGGGCGCCAAGGACGGCGACCTCGTCGAGGTCGAACCCGGCCAGCGCACCAGGATCGGGCTGCCGACGGCCTCCGTCGTCGCCGTCGTCGGCTCGATGAACTCCGAGCGGGCGATCTCGACCATCGCGCTGCACGTCCATTCGATCCCCCACGTCTTCCCGCAGGGCGTCCTGGCCGAGGCCGACAAGGCCGGCCCGGCGTCGATGCAGTCGCGCGAGGACTGGCGGGACCTGCCGCTCATCACCATCGACCCGGCGGACGCCAAGGACCACGACGACGCGGTCCACGCCACCGACGACCCGGACCCCGCCAATCCCGGCGGCATGATCGTCACCGTGGCGATCGCCGACGTTGCGTATTACGTCCGTTCCGGCTCGCGGCTCGATACGGAGGCACGGCTGCGCGGCAACTCGGTCTATTTCCCGGACCGCGTCGTGCCGATGCTGCCCGAGCGCATCTCCAACGATCTCTGCTCGCTGAAGGAGGGTGTCGACCGCCCCGCCCTCGCCGTGCGGATGGTGATCGGCGCGGACGGCGAGAAGCGCCGCCACGACTTCCACCGCATCATGATGCGCAGCCACGCCAAGCTCGCCTACGAGGAAGCCCAGGCGGCGATCGACGGCCAGCCGGGCGAGGCCGCGGCGCCGATGCTCGAGCCCGTCCTGAAGCCGCTCTGGAAGGCCTACGGCCTGGTCGGACGGGCGCGCGAGCGTCGCCAGCCGCTCGACCTCGACCTGCCGGAGAAGAAGATCAAGCTCGACGAGACCGGCCGAGTCGATCAGGTCCTCGTCCCGGAGCGCCTCGACGCCCACCGGCTGATCGAGGAATTCATGATCCTCGCCAATGTCGCGGCGGCCGAGACGCTGGAGCAGAAGCGACAGGCGCTGATCTACCGCGCCCACGACGCGCCCTCGCTCTCCAAGCTCGAGGCGCTGCGCGACTTCCTGCGGACGCTGGAGATCTCGCTGGCCAAGGCGGGCACGCTCCGGCCGTCGCATTTCAACAGCATCCTGCGGCAGGTGAAGGCCAGCGAGCACGAGACGCTGGTCAACGAGGTGGTGCTGCGGTCGCAGTCGCAGGCCGCCTACTCGCCCCAGAATATCGGCCATTTCGGCCTCAATCTCGTGCGCTACGCGCATTTCACCTCGCCGATCCGCCGCTATGCCGACCTCATCGTCCACCGCGCGCTGATCACCGCGCTCGAACTCGGCGAAGGGGGCCTGAGCCGCGAGGACGAGGAGAGCCTGGAGCAGACCGCGGAGGAGATCTCGCGGGCCGAGCGCCGCGCCATGGCGGCGGAGCGCGACACGGTCGACCGGCTCATCGCGCACCATCTGGCGGAGCATGTCGGCGAGGATTTCGCCGGCCGCATCACCGGCGTGACGCGGGCCGGACTTTTTGTCGTGCTGCCGGCCTACGGCGCCGACGGTTTCGTCCCCATATCCACGCTGGGGGCCGAATATTTCCGGCACGACGAGGTCGGCCACGCTCTGGTCGGCGAGCGCAGCGGCCATGGCTACCGGCTCGGCGACGCCGTCGAGGTGCGGCTGGTCAACGCACTGCCGCTGGCCGGCTCGATGCAGTTCGAGATGCTCACCGAGCCGCGTCAGCTTCCCGGGTCGTCGGCGTCCTTCCACAAGGCGCAGCGGCGTGGGCCGAAGGGACGCGACAAGAACGTGGCTGCAAGGACGAGGAAAAGACGATGAACCAGCCCATGACCGCCGGCACATTCGCGGCACGCGCCAACAGCCAGGAAGGCGACCGCCCGCTCTGGCCGGCTCTGGTCAATGGCTTTCGCTGCCGCTGCCCGAACTGTGGAAAGGGCCGTCTCTTCAATGGCTTCCTGAAGAGCGTTGATTCGTGCTCGGAGTGCGGCCAGGAGATCCACCACCACCGCGCGGACGATCTGCCGCCCTATCTCACCGTCTTCATCGTCGGCCACGTGATCGTCGCGGGTTTCATGGCGCTGGACGAAGCCGTGGCCCTGTCGATGTGGACGCAGCTGGCGATATGGGTGCCGGTCACGATCGCGATGTCGCTGGTTCTGATGCAGCCGCTGAAGGGGGCCACCATCGCCCTGCAGTGGTCGCTGCGCCTCGGCGGCTTCGGCGGCGCCGACGAAGCGGATCGTGTCGGGTGACCACCAAGGGTAGGCTGGAACCGCTCGAGGCCGAGCGTATCCGACTGAGCCAGATCCGCACCAAGGGGCCGCTCCTGCGGCCCCGCGACGCCGGCACCCTGATCGTCGTCGACCGGACGCAGTCCGCTCCCCGCCTGCTGATGGGACGGCGCGCCTCGGGTCACGTCTTCATGCCCGGGCACTACGTGTTCCCCGGCGGACGGGTGGATTCGGAAGACCTGCGGCTTGCCGCCTCCTTCACCCTGCCCGACGAAGCGCTGTCCCGGCTCTGTGCCGGGCCGCCTGCCCGTTTCGGCACGCGGCAAGCGACCGCCCTCGCCCTCGCCGCCATCCGCGAAACCTTCGAGGAGACGGGCGTGATGGTCGGCGCGGCGGGAGCGTCCGCGGGCGGGTTCGGGCACTGGCGCAGCTTCGCGGAACGGGCGATTCGCCCGGCCCCGGAACTGCTGGTGCCGCTGGCGCGCGCCATCACGCCCCCCGGGCCGCCGCGGCGATACGACACCCGCTTCTTCTGCGTCGATTCGTCCGCGCTTGCCGGCGAGCTTGACCCCGGCGCCCTGCCGACCGACGAACTCGAGGCCGTCGGGTGGTTTACGCTCGATGCGATCGAGCAATTGCCGATTGCCGCGATCACCCGGCGGGTCCTCGTCGATCTCGAAGAACGCCTCGCGAGCGATTCATGGCTGGACGCGTCGCGCCAGATGCCGTTCTACCGTTCTCTGCGCGGCCGCTTCGTCCGCGAGATGCTCTGAACGAGAGGCTCTGGCCGGGCGATGGACAAGTGGACCCCGGCTGACATCGTCGCCCAGGCGGAGGACGAGATCAGCGAGATCGACTGGGTTGCGGCCGGCGCGGCGATCGCGTCGATCAGCGCCGTCGGCATCGCGCTCGGCCTCGGCCTGCCGCTGCTCAGCGTCATCCTCGAGCGGCGCGGCATCTCGGCGACGATGATCGGCGCCAACACCGCGGTCGCCGGCGCGGCCTCGCTCCTCGCCGCGCCGCTGATCACCCCGATCGCGCGGGTGATCGGGGTGCGGGTCGCCATGCTCGCGGCGATCGTCCTCTGTGGCGTCTCGGCGATCGGCTTCTACCTCGCCACCGCCTTCTGGATGTGGTTCCCGCTGCGGCTGGTGTTCCACTTCTCGATCACCGCGCTGTTCGTCCTCTCCGAGTTCTGGATCAACGCCGCCGCGCCGCCCGGCAGGCGGGGTTTCATCCTCGGCATCTACGCCACCGTGCTGTCGCTCGGCTTCGCGCTTGGCCCGTGGATCTTCTCGCAGGTCGGCTCCAGCGGATTCCTGCCGTTCGGGATCGGCGCAGGGGTGATCTTCGCGTCGGCGATCCCGCTGTTCTTCGCCTGGAACCGGCAGCCGATCCTGGGCCGCCACCAGCCGGGCGCCTTCTGGCGATTCCTTTTCTCGGTGCCCACCGCGACCGGAGCGGTGCTGGTGTTCGGGGCGGTGGAAGCCGGCGGCTTCGCGCTCTTCCCGATCTATGGCGAGCGGATCGGCTTCACCGAGGCCTCCGCCGCTCTGCTGCTGACGGCGATCGGACTCGGCAACGTGCTGATGCAGATCCCGATCGGGCTCGTCTCCGACAGGGTGGCCGACCGGCGGACGCTGCTGTCGCTGTTCGCGTTCGTCGGGCTGGCGGGAACGCTCTGCCTGCCGCTGCTGGCCGAAAACTGGTGGCTGATGGCCGGGGTCCTGTTCGTGTGGGGCGGCGTCGTCGCCGGCCTCTACACGGTCGGCCTCGCGCATCTCGGCTCGAAGCTTTCCGGCTCGGAGCTCGCCTCCGCCAACGCCGCCTTCATCTTCTGCTACTCGGCCGGCATGCTGGTCGGGCCTCAGGCGATCGGCACCTCCATGGACCTCTTCGGCAATGACGGCTTCTCCTGGTCGCTTGCCGTGTTCTTCACCGCCTATCTCCTGCTGACGCTCGGCCGGCTGGCGCACACCCGGTACAAGGCGCGCACTTGACTTGGCGGCGCGCGTGGCTATGGTCCCGCTGAAATCCGCCGGCGCGATGCGACGGCGCATTGGCGCGTGGCGCGCCTGCCGCTTCTGCGGCGCTCGCCCGGGTCGACATGAGTTTTCAGCCGCGCTTCCGGCAGACGGGCGGGACCTCC
The DNA here is from genome assembly GCF_021391535.1 of Aurantimonas sp. HBX-1. Taxonomy (GTDB): domain Bacteria; phylum Pseudomonadota; class Alphaproteobacteria; order Rhizobiales; family Rhizobiaceae; genus Aurantimonas. The sequence continues at coordinate 1,772,202 of NZ_CP090066.1, read as the reverse complement.
AGGGTCCGGCCGGTGCGGCGCGCATCAGCGAACGGACAGGGCGATGGCCAAGGCAACGACGATCAAGATCAAGCTCCTCTCGACGGCCGACACCGGCTTCTTCTACGTCACGAAGAAGAACAGCCGGACGATGACCGACAAGATGACCAAGACGAAGTACGACCCGATCGCGCGCAAGCACGTCGAGTTCAAGGAAGCCAAGATCAAGTAGGCTTCCGTCGACCACCCGGTCTTCAGCGCCGCTCCGGCAACGGGGCGGCGTTTTTCGTTCGGGAACGTCGATAACGGCGGAGGAAGGCCGGAGCGGGCGCGGATCCCAGCTGCGTAGACTAGCAGCAGCCTGCGGGCGTGCGGCGCCATGTCGACGGCCGACGGCCCAGCGGCCGCGCAACGAATAATGGCCGGCCAGCTTCGATGCGACGGTACGAGGAAACCGTCATTGCACGAAGCCGGCCGGCCCCCCACGGGACCCAGGAGATGCGGCGGACCTGAGCATTCCATGGGGTAGCTGTGGAGATCGCGGGTTGTCCCTTGACCCTGGAATACGAGGTGAGCCTCGCTCAGAACCGATTCGAATGCAACGATATTGCTCGCATTCGCGTGTGAACTTTAAGCAATGGTTAAGAGGCGCGCCGCAGCGGCCAGCGGTCCGGACTCAGGCGGCGCGCTGGACTTCGACACGGTTGCGCCCTGCCCGCTTGGCGGCATAGAGCGCCGCGTCCGCGCGCTTCAGCAGCGACTGGGCATCGTCGCGGCCAGGCTCGAACACCGCCAGGCCTTCGCTGACCGTGACCACGATCGAGTTCCCGTCGATGACGAACGGCCTCTCGCAGACGCTCTGCCGGATCCGCTCGGCGATGCCGACCGCCGTCTGGGCGTCCGCCTCGATCATCAGGATGGCGAATTCCTCGCCGCCGAACCGACAGGCAAGGTCGCTGGACCTCAGACAATGCGACAGGCGGGTCGCGAACTCCTGGAGCACCCGGTCCCCCGCGTCGTGCCCCCAATTGTCGTTGATGCGCTTGAAATGGTCGATGTCGGCCATCAGCAGCGCAAACCCCGCACCGGTGTCCTGCGCCGCCGCGACGGCGCGTGCCATGTGGGTTTCGAGGAAACGGCGGTTGTGCAGGCCGGTGAGCGGATCGGACACCGCCAGCTGGATGGTCCGCTGCACCGAATGGCGCAGCCCGTCGTCGTAGCGCTTGCGCCGGATCTGCGTCCTTACCCGGGCCACGAGCTCGTTGCGGTCGATCGGCCGGTGGATGTAGTCGTTGCCGCCGAGTTCGAGCGCGCGTGCGAGCCGTGCCTCGTTGTCCGGCCGGGCGCTGGCGAGGATCGGGGTGAGCCGGCTGGCCTCGTTGGTGCGAAGCTGCGAGATCAGCCGCAGCGGATCGACGCCGGTTCCGTCCATGTCGATCATCAGCACGTCGGCAACCCCGACCGCGGCCGTGTCGCCGAAACGCGCCGCGTCGTCGACGATGTCGACGGACGCAATTCCCCTCAGGTGACGGCGGACGCGCTGTCCGTGCTCGGCCGACTCGCTGAACAGCAGCACATGCGGCGGCGGCTCGAGGAGATCCGGCCGAAAATGCGTATCCGCCGCCATCAGGCTGACCGCGGTCTCGGCACGGCGCCGCAACTCGTCGGTGACGAATTTCAGCCGCGTCAGGCTGCGGACGCGGGAAAACAGCGCGAGATCGCGCACCGGCTTGGTGAGGAAGTCGTCGGCGCCGGCCTCGAGCCCGGTCAGCCGGTCCGATGCCTGGTCGAGCGCGGTGATCAGGACGACCGGCAGGTGGGTGGTGCGGGGATCGGCCTTCAGCCGGCGGCAGACCTCGAACCCGTCCATCCCGGGCATCATGACGTCGAGAAGCACCAGGTCGACCGTCTCCTCCTGGCAGATCCGCAGCGCCTCCACGCCATTCGTCGCCGTGACGACCTGGTAGTATTCCGCCGTCAGACGCGCTTCGAGCAGCTTCAGGTTCAGCTCGATGTCGTCGACGAGGAGGATGCGGGCCGTCATGACTAAACTCAGCCCTCGCCCAGGAACGAGCGGATCGTCTCGATGAACTTCACCACCGAGATCGGCTTGGAGATGTAGGCCTCGCAGCCTCCCTCGCGGATGCGCTCCTCGTCGCCCTTCATGGCGAAGGCGGTCACCGCGATGATCGGGATCTTGAACAGCTCCGGATCGCTCTTCAGCTGCCGGGTGACGTCGAGCCCGGAGATCTCGGGCAGCTGGATATCCATCAGGATCAGGTCGGGCCGGTGCTCGCGGGCCAGGTCCACGGCGGTCAGCCCGCTGCGCGTCTGCACCGTGGCGTAGCCGTGCGCCTCGATGAGGTCACGGAAGAGCTTCATGTTGAGCTCGTTGTCTTCAACGATCATCACGGTCTTGGCCATGGGGCACTCCTCGCCTCGACCCTCAGCTGGTCTTCGGCTATCCAGGATCTGTTCTAGCGGAAACTGATTTAAGAAGTGGGAATCGGTCGGTTGCGGTCTCTTAACGATAACAATCGGTTGCAGCGGCCCTCCCGCCAAGCCCCGATCGGTCGCGAGGCCGCTGATTCCATTGCGGTTCAGGCGCTCGGCTTCATCGCCGCAGACCGGCCGCTGCTCGACCGCTTCCTCGCGGTGACCGGCATCAACGTCGCCGAACTGCGCGCCGCGGCGGCAACGCCCGGCTTCCTTGCCGGCGTCCTCGACTTCGTCCTGGCGCACGAGCCGACTCTCATGGCCTTCGCCGCCGACCAGTCGCTCGACCCGGCCAGCGTGGCTGCGGCACGGGAGGCGCTCGCCGACAATTTCGGCGCGCCGGAGCGATGAGCCGACGCAACGTGACCGAGGGGCCGAGCGTCGACGAGATTGCGCAGTCGCACGAGGCGCTGCTCGTCCTCGACATCGACGAGGTCGTGCTCGAGTTCATCGCGCCTTTCGAGGCGCTGCTTGCCGAATACGGGGCACGCCTGCACGCCGACAGCTTTCGCCTCACCGGCAATGTCCGCTCGCTCGCCACCGGCACGGCGCTAGCCGGCTCGGAGCTCGACCGCATGACGATGCGGCTCTACGAGGAGCAGGACGTCCGCCAGAAGGCGGTGTCGGGTGCCGTGGAATCGCTCGCGCGCCTCTCCGCGGTCGCCGACATCGTCTTCCTGACGGCGATGACGCCCTCCTACTACCCGCAGCGCCGGGCACTGCTCGACCGCGAAGGCCTCGCCTTCCCGATGATCGCGACGGAACGCTCCAAGGGCGCCGTCGTCGCCGAACTCGGGGACCGCTGGACTGGACCGCTGATCTTCGCCGATGACCTGCCGCCCAACCTCGTGTCGGTGCGGCGGAGCTTTCCGACCGCCCATCTCATTCACCTGATGGCCAACGAGGCCTTCCGCCCGCATCTGCCGCCGCTGCCGACCGGCGTGCTCGCCGCCGCCGACTGGGCCGAAGCCGAATCGATGATCAGGGCGATCCTCGGCGCGGACGGGCTGCGCGAACGCCAGGCCGCGCACTAGGCCGGGACGCAACCCAGATTTCCCTCCCTGGGCGGGTGGACTATCCTCGGCTTCAGCCAGCCCCCGAGTCGATTATGTCCGCTCCGTCATCCTCCTTGCGCTTCTGCCGGGACTGCCTCGTCCGCCAGGGCGCTGCCGGGCGGCGCTGCGCATTCTGCGGCAGCCCGCGTGTCGCGGATCACCCCGAACTCGCCGACCTCGCCATCGCGCATCTCGACTGCGACGCGTTCTATGCCAGCGTCGAGAAGCGGGACCGGCCGGAGCTTCGCGACAGGCCGGTGATCATCGGCGGCGGCCAGCGCGGCGTGGTGTCGACCGCCTGCTATATCGCGCGCATCCGCGGCGTGCGCTCCGCCATGCCGATGTTCAAGGCGCTGCAGCTCTGCCCCGACGCCGTGGTGCTGCCGCCGGACATGGCGAAATATGCCGGCGTCGGCCGCGAGGTGCGGGCGATGATGCTGGCGGTGACCCCGCTGGTCGAGCCACTGTCGATCGACGAGGCGTTCCTCGACCTGTCCGGCACCGAGCGCCTGCACGGCGAGCCGGCGGCGATGACCCTTGCTCGCCTCGCCGCGCGCGTCGAGAAGGAGCTCGGGATAACCGTCTCGATCGGCCTGTCGCACAACAAGTTTCTGGCCAAGGTGGCGAGCGACCTCGAGAAGCCGCGCGGCTTCTCGGTCATCGGCCGGCAGGAGACCCTCGCCTTTCTCGCCGACAAGCCGGTGACGAAGATCTGGGGCGTCGGCGGCGCCATGGAGCGCTCGCTCGCCGGCGACGGAATCACCAGCATCGGCCAGCTGCAGACCATGGACGAGGCCGGGCTGATGCGGCGCTATGGCCAGATGGGCCAGCGGCTGTACCGGCTGTCGCGCGGCATCGACACGCGAAAGGTCGATCCGCGCAGCGAGATGAAGAGCATCTCGGCCGAGACCACCTTCAACAGCGACCTGTCCGCCGCCGGCGACCTGGTGCCGCTGCTGCGCGCCCTCAGCGAGAAGGTGGCACGGCGGCTGAAGGCCACCGACCTTTCGGCGACGACCATCGTCCTGAAACTGAAGAGCGCCGATTTCCGCATCCGGACGCGCAACTTCAAGCTCGGCCAGCCGACCCGCCTCGCCGACCGGATCTTCGCCACGGGCCGCATGCTGCTGGAGAGGGAAATCGATGGCACGCGCTTCCGGCTCATCGGCATCGGCTGCTCGGACTTCCACCCGGCGGCGATGGCCGATCCCGACGATCTCGTCGATCCGGGCGCGGCCAAGCGCGCCAGGGCGGAAGCGGCGCTCGACCGGCTGCGCGACCGCTTCGGCCAGGACGCCATCGAGACCGGCTACACTTTCGGCCGCACCGCGCGCCGGCACGTCGCGACCTCCGGCACCAAGCGTTCGACGCCGGTCGAGGAAGCGGACGGCGAGGACGCGGTCTGACGCTGAGCCGCGACCGCTCCGCCCAGCCCGTTCCCTCGCGGCTGCCTACAGCAGTTCGACGTCGAGCACGCCGGGTGCCGCCTTTACCGCGCTCGCCATCTGCGGCGAGACCCGGTAGCGGCCCGGCAGCGTGATCTCCACCTCGCGCTCGCCGGCGTCGCGCACCAGGATCACCGAGACCTCGCTGTCGCCGTCCGTCTGCAGCTGGCTGCGGACCAGTTGCAGGGGCGCCGCGTCGCGCACGAAGATGCGCAGCGCCTTCTGCATGCGCACCGCCTCGTCCTCCAGCGACTGCACCGACTGGACGCGCAGCGAGATGCCCTCCGGGCGCTCCTCGGCGGAGACGGTGACGATCACCGAGGCGCCGGGCTCCAGCATGTCGCGGAAGGCGTAGAGCACCTCGGAGAACAGGACGACCTCGTACTGGCCGCTCGGGTCGGAGAGCTGGACGATGCCGATCTTGCCGCCGGTCCGCGTCTTGCGCTCCTGGCGGGATGTGACCGTGCCGGCGAGCTTGCCGGCGCTGGCACCGCGCTTCACCCCGGCGGTGACCTCGGCGTGGGTCTGGACGCGCAGGCGCTTCAGCGTCGCCTTGTACTCGTCGAGCGGGTGGGCGGAGATGTAGAAGCCGATCGCCTGGAACTCGCGCAGCAGCTTTTCCGAGGAGGTCCAGAGCGGTGCCGGGTTGAGCCGCAGCGGCTCCGGCGCGTCGCCCGCCGAGCCGAACATGTCGTGCTGGCCGGAGGTGCGTCCCTCGTGCACCCGCATCGCGTAGGAGGCCATCAGCTCGATATTGGCCGTCAGCACCGCCCGGTCATGGCCGAAGCAGTCGAGGGCGCCGGCGGCGATCAGGAACTCCAGCGTCCGCTTGTTGACGATCTTCGGGTCGATCCGGGCGCAGAAATCCTCCAGCGAGGCGTAGCGCCCCTCGCCCCGCCGCTCGACGATGTGCTCGACCGCCTGCTCGCCGATGCCCTTGATCGCCGCGAGCGCGTAGAAGATCCGGTTCTCCCCCACCTCGAACGCCTTGTGCGAAGTCTGGACCGACGGCGCCACGACGGTAATTCCGAGGCGCTGCGCGTCCATGCGGAAATCGTTGAGCTTGTCGGTGTTGCCGCAATCGAGCGTCATCGACGCGGCGAGGAACTCGACCGGATGGTTCGCCTTGAGATAGGCCGTCTGGTAGGCGATCAGCGCATAGGCCGCCGCGTGGCTCTTGTTGAAGCCGTAGTCGGCGAACTTGGCGAGCAGATCGAAGATCATGTTCGCATGGGCTTTTTCGAGCCCGTTGGCGACGGCGCCCTCGACGAAGCGCACCCGCTGCTGGTCCATCTCGGCGCGGATCTTCTTGCCCATCGCGCGGCGCAAGAGATCGGCTTCGCCGAGCGAGTAGCCGGCCAGGACCTGGGCGATCTGCATCACCTGTTCCTGGTAGATGATGACGCCCTGCGTCTCCTTGAGGATCGGCACGATCTTCTCGTGGATGACGTCGACTTCCTCGTCGCCGTGCTTGCGGGCGTTGTAGGTCGGGATGTTCTCCATCGGGCCCGGCCGGTAGAGCGCGACGAGGGCGATGATGTCCTCGAAGCGGTCGGGCCGCATGCCGATCAGCGCCTTGCGCATGCCGACCGATTCCACCTGGAACACCCCGACGGTCTCGCCGCGGGTCAGCATCTCGTAGCTCTTGGCGTCGTCGAGCGGGATCGCGGCGAGATCGATCACGATGCCCTTGCGGGCGATCAGCGCCACCGCCTTCTGCAGCGTCGTCAGCGTCTTCAGGCCGAGGAAGTCGAACTTCACCAGGCCCGCCGGCTCCACCCACTTCATGTTGTACTGGGTGACCGGCATGTCGGAACGCGGATCGCGGTACATCGGCACCAGCTTCGACAGCGGCCGGTCGCCGATGACGATGCCGGCGGCGTGCGTCGAGGCGTGGCGGTAGAGCCCCTCGAGCTTCAGCGCGATGGAGATCAGCCGGTCGACGACCTCCTCCTTCTCGCGCGCTTCCTGCAGCCGCGGCTCCTCGACCAGCGCCTGCGCCAGCGTCACCGGGTTGGCCGGGTTCTGCGGCACCAGCTTGCAGAGCTTGTCGACATGGCCATAGGACATTTCGAGCACGCGCCCGACGTCGCGCAGCACGGCGCGCGCCTGCAGCGTTCCGAAGGTGATGATCTGCCCGACCTGGTCGCGGCCGTATTTCTCCTGGACGTAGCGGATGACCTCCTCGCGCCGGTCCTGGCAAAAGTCGATGTCGAAATCCGGCATCGACACGCGGTCCGGGTTGAGGAAGCGCTCGAACAGCAGCGAGAAGCGCAGCGGGTCGAGATCGGTGATGGTCAGCGAATAGGCGACCAACGAGCCCGCGCCGGAACCACGGCCCGGACCGACCGGGATGCCCTGCGCCTTGGCCCATTTGATGAAGTCCGCGACGATCAGGAAGTAGCCGGGGAACTTCATCCGTTCGATGATGGTCAGCTCGAAGTCGAGCCGGGCCTGGTAGGTCTCGGCGCTCTCGCCCGGGGCGAGCCCCAGCGTCGCCAGGCGCATCTCCAGGCCCTCGAAGGCCTGCCGGCGCAGCTCCTGGACCTCGGCCGCGTCGGCTTCGGTCGGGTCGGCATCGGCACCGGCGAAACGCGGCAGGATCGGCGCGCGGGTGCGCGGCCGGTAGGAGCAGCGGCGGGCGATCTCGATCGTGTTCTGCAGCGCTTCCGGCAGATCGGCGAAGAGCACCGCCATCTCGCCCTGCGTCTTCAGGCAGTGGTCGCGCGACAGCCGGCGGCGGTCCTCCTGGCTGACCAGCCGGTTGCTGGCCACCGCAAGCAGCGCGTCATGCGCGTCGAAATCGTCCGGGCAGTAGAAGAACGGCTCGTTGGTCGCCACCAGCGGCAACGCCAGCTCGTAGGCGAGTTCGATGGTTTCCGCCTCGACCCGGCGGCTGCGCCCCTCCTGGCGCTGCAGCTCGACATAGAGCCGGTCGCCGAAGGCGGCCGCGAGCCGCTCCAGCCTGGCGCGGGCGAGAGCGCCCCGATCGGTGGCGAGCGCTAGGCCGATCGGCCCGAGCGGGCCGCCGGTGAGGCAGATGACGTCGTCAGAACGCGCCTCGATCCATTCGATCGGCACGTGCGGACGCTGCGTGTCGGGGTGGCCGAGATAGGCCAGCGAGACGATCTCGACGAGATTGGCGTAGCCCGCCTCGCTCGTCGCGATGAGCACCAGCGGCGCCATCGGCAGGGCGTTCCGGTCGCCGCGCCCGCCCCGTCCCTCGGTGACCGTATCGCCGAAGTCGACGTCGAGCTGGCACCCGACGATCGGCTGCAGCCCGGCCTTCGCTGCCTTCTCCGAGAACTCCAGCGCCCCGAAGAGATTGTTGGTGTCGGCGATGCCGATCGCCGGCGCCGCGTCGCCGATCGCGAACTTGATGATCTGGTCGAGCTTCAGCGCGCCTTCCAGCAGCGAATAGGCGCTGTGCACCCGCAGATGGATGAAGCGCGGGCTGTCACCGATGGGTTCGCTCATCCTTGGGGCTCCTCCGCCGACCGCCCCGGAGACTCCACCCGAAAGGGGCCGGCTCCGTCGCGGTTCGCTCGCAGGCAGTCCTATCCCTCCGGCCGGCGGCCGTTAAGGGCAACCGGCATCCCGTCCCCAGGAAAGCGCCGGTCAGACCGCGTGGACGAGCAGGGTGAGGCTGAACACGAAACCGGACATGGCGGCCAGCGAGAGGAGGTCCTTGGCGAAATCGAGCATTTTCGTTCCCTCAATGTTCTATGTTCGCCATTTGTTCCTATCGTAAGGGCAATGTCAAGCCCGCCGCGCGCGACGGCGTGGCCAAGCGCGCGGTGGTATGATTCAGCGAGTTTGGGAATGGCCTGAAGGGCCGGCCGCGTCGGCAGCCGGCCGGGTTTCAGGCGAAGCGGTGCGGCACGATGCGCCCGTGCTCGATGGTGATCGAGCGGTCCATGCGCGCCGCCAGCTCGTGGTTGTGCGTGGCGATCAGCGCTGCGACGCCGGACTGGCGGACCAGGGCGGTGAGCGCATCGAAGACGTAGCCGGCGGTCGTCGGATCGAGATTGCCGGTCGGCTCGTCGGCGAGCAGCACATGCGGCGAGTTGGCGACGGCGCGGGCGATCGCCACGCGCTGCTGCTCGCCGCCCGACAGTTCGGCCGGACGATGCAGCGCCCGCTTGCCGATCCGCATGTAGTCCAGCAGCTCCTGGGCGCGGGCCTTTGCGTCGGCGCGGCCGAGGCCGAGGATCATCTGCGGCAGCATGACGTTCTCGATGGCGGAGAATTCCGGCAGCAGATGGTGGAACTGGTAGACGAAGCCGATCGACCGGCGCCGCATCTGGGTGCGTCGGTCGTCGCCGAGGCTGCCGCAGGCTTCGCCGCCGACATAGACCTCGCCCGTGTCCGGGCGTTCCAGCAGCCCGGCAATGTGCAGGAGGGTCGACTTGCCCGCGCCAGACGGCGCGACCAGCGCGATCATCTCGCCGGCGCGCACTTCCACCTCGGCCCCGTCGAGGATCGTGAGCTTGCCCTCGCCTTCCTTGAAATGTCGACCGACCGCTTCGAGCCGCAGCGCAACGTTGTCCGTCATCATTCGTACCGCAATGCCTCGACCGGATCGAGCCGGGACGCCTGCCAGGACGGCAGGATCGTCGCGACGAAGGAGAGGCCCACTGCCATCAGCACGACCAGCACGACCTCGGAGGCGTCGATCTCCGCCGGCAGCTGGCTGAGGAAGTAGAATTCCGGGTTGAACAGCGTCGTGCCGGAGAGCCAGGAGAAGAACAGCCGGATGTTCTCGATGTTCAGGCAGAAGGCCGTGCCGAGGATGAGGCCGGCGAGCGTGCCGGCCAGCCCGATCGACGCGCCGGTGATCAGGAACACCCGCATCACCGCGCCCTTGGTGGCGCCCATGGTGCGCAGGATGGCGATGTCCCGTCCCTTGTCCTTCACCAGCATGAACAGGCCGGAGATGATGTTCAGGGCCGCGACGAGGATGATCAGCGTCAGGATGATGAACATGACGTTGCGCTCGACCTGGAGCGCGGAGAAGAACGACTCGTTCTGCGTCTGCCAGGTGACGGTGTAGACCGGGCGCTGCGCCGCCGCCTCGATCTGCGGCTGCAGCGCCTGCACCTTGTCGGGATCGTCGACGAACAGCTCGATCGACTGGGCCTGCTCCTCCTGGTTGAAGAACAGCTGGGCCTCGGTCAGCGGCATGTAGACATAGGCCGCGTCGTATTCCGACAGGCCGATCTCGAAGATCGCCTTGACCGGATAGGCCTTGACCCGCGGCGTCGTGCCGAGCGGCGTGACGTCGCCCTCCGGCGAGACGAGGGTGATGTTGTCGTCGAGCCGCAGCCCGAGCGCCTCGGCGAGACGGATGCCGATGGCGACGCCGCCGCTGGTGTCGAAATCGGCCAGCGTTCCCTGGCGGATATTTTCCGAGATCGGCGCCAGCTCGTCGAGGTCGGCCGCCCGCACGCCCTTCACCAGCGCGCCCGTGCTGGTCGTGGCGGGGCCGGAGGCGAGCACCTGGCCCTGCACCAGCGGCATGGCGAAATCGACGCCCGGAACCGCTGCCACCCGTTGGGCCACGACGTCGAAGTCCCTGAGCGGCTGGTCGATCGGGTAGAGGATGACGTGGCCGTTGACGCCGAGGATGCGGGTCAGCAGCTCGCCGCGGAAGCCGTTCATCACCGACATGACGATGATCAGCGCCGCGACGCCGAGCATGATGCCGATGAAGGAGAAGCCGGCGATCACCGAGACGCCGGCATCGCGCCGGCGGGCGCGGAGGTAGCGCCCGGCGATCATCCACTCGAATCGAGAGAAGGGCCGCGTCGAGCCGCGCTTCTGCCCCGACGCCGCCGGTGCCAGCGTCGCTTCGGTCAAGTCAGCACCCGGGCGAGGACCGAGGCGATCGGCAGGGTCTCGCGCTCGCCGCTCGCCCGGTCCTTGATCTCGGCCTCGCCCGCCTTGGCGCCGCGCGGGCCGACGATCAGCTGCAGCGGCAGGCCGATGAGGTCCATGGTGGCGAATTTCGCGCCGGCGCGGGTCTCCTGGTCGTCGTAGAGCACTTCCACTCCGGCGGCCTCGAGTTGTGCATAGAGCTCGTCGCAGACGCGGTCGCAGTCCGGATCGCCGGGCTTCATGTTGATCAGCCCGACGTCGAACGGCGCCACCGATTTCGGCCAGATGATACCGTTCTCGTCGTGCGACGCCTCGATGATCGCCGCCAGCAGCCGGCTCGGGCCGATCCCGTAGGAGCCCATGTGGACCGGCACGTCCTTGCCGTCCGGTCCGGTGACCACGGCGTTCATCGGCGCGGAATACTTGGTGCCGAAGTGGAAGATGTGGCCCACCTCTATGCCGCGGGCGGCTAGGCGTTCGTCTTCCGGGACGGCGTCCCACGCCGCGGTGTCGTGCATCTCGTCCGTCGCGGCATAAGGCGTCGTCCAGGTGTCGACGATCACCCTCAGGGCGGCCGGATCGCTGAAGTCCACGTCCGCGCCCGGCACCGGCAGTTCCAGATAGTCGCGGTGGCAGAACACTTCGCTCTCGCCGGTGGCGGCGAGGATAATGAATTCGTGGCTGAGGTCGCCGCCGATCGGCCCGGTGTCGGCGCGCATCGGGATTGCCTTCAGGCCGCAGCGCTGGAAGGTCCGCAGATAGGCGACGAACATCCTGTCGTAGGACGTGCGCGCCGATTCGAAGTCGAGATCGAAGGAATAGGCGTCCTTCATCAGGAACTCGCGGCTGCGCATTACGCCGAAGCGCGGCCGGACCTCGTCCCGGAACTTCCACTGGATGTGGTAGAGGTTGAGCGGCAGGTCCTTGTAGGAGCGCACGGACGAGCGGAAGATGTCGGTGACCATCTCCTCGTTGGTCGGACCGAACAGCAGGTCGCGGCCGTGGCGATCCTCGATGCGCAGCATCTCCTTGCCGTAATCGTCATAGCGCCCGCTCTCGCGCCAGAGATCCGCGGACTGGATCGTCGGCATCAGCAATTCGATCGCGCCGGAACGGTCCTGCTCCTCGCGGACGATCTTGCAGACCTTGTCGAGCACCCGCTTGCCCAGCGGCAGGAACGAATAGATGCCTGCGGCCTGCTGCCGGATCATCCCGGCCCGCAGCATCAGCCGATGCGATACGATCTCGGCTTCCTTCGGGGTTTCCTTGAGAATCGGCAGAAAATATCGCGACAGGCGCATGATGAGTCCGGTCAGATCCAGGGTCGGCGGCCACGACGGGCCGCGGAGCCGCCTCATAACCGTTAGACCGGGCAATGGGAAGGCGGGAGGGACGAGGCGGGGGCGGGCCGCAGCACGGGGCCCTGCGGAGCGATCAAAATTTACATCGCCGCAAATTTCGCGTGACAAGCCGCGGCGGTCTGGCTAACGTTCGGCTCCATAAACAAGGCGCCCGTGAGGCGCCGGCTGCGGTCTAGTCTCGGGAGGACGCGATTTCCGGCGCGACATGTCGTCGCAGCCCCGAACAATGTCTTCGGTGTGAAATCCAGGCACGCAAATTCACGATGCAAGGCGAAAGCCTTGCATTTTTTTTGCCCGCAGATCGGCTTTCCCCTCCCCCCGCAGATCGGCTTTCCCCTCCCCCCAACGCGGTCCGGGTTTCGCCCCGCCAGGAAGTCGTCCCGCCAGCAAAGACCGTCTTTTGTCTGTCCGCGGGAACGCCGTGGCCGGCTCAGTTGCCGGGAATGAAGTTCGGGAAGTCGTCCGGGCTGAGGCCCCAGACCTGCGTCACCAGATAGAACGCCGCGAAGATCACGCTGGCCAGCAGTGTCGTCTGCACGAACTTGCGGACCATGCGCGCCTCGGACGGGGCGCCGTGATCGGTGCCGAGCGTCACGTCGTCGTTCTCGATCTGCGAGCGGTGTCCGAGCGGCAGGATGACGAAGAGCGACGTCCACCAGATGATGAAATAGACGGCGAGTGCCGAGATCCAGCCCATGGTCACGCCTGCTCCAGTTCGGTGAGAGTCCCGAACACGTCGCCCGGATGCACGAACAGCACCGGCCTGCCATGCGCTCCGATACGTGGTTCCCCGTCGCCGAGCACCCGCCCGCCCGCGGCCAGGATCTGGTCGCGGGCCGCGCGGATGTCGCTCACTTCGTAGCACACATGATGCATGCCGCCTTTTGGGCTCTTCGCCAGGAAGGCCGCAATGGGCGAATTGTCGCCGAGCGGCTCCAGGAGTTCGATCTTGGTGTTGCCGAGATCCACGAATGCCACTGTCACCCCATGCTCCGGCAAGGCCGACGGTGCGGACACCGTGGCACCGAGCATGGTCCGATAGCGCTCGCTCGCCGCCGCAAGATCCGGCACGGCGAGCGCCACGTGGTTGAGGCGACCGAGCATCGCGCTTCCTCAGGAACGGGTGACGAACACCGTCACGATCGGCTTCTTTCCCCAGGCCTCGAACGCCGCCCCGCGGACCGCGCGGCGCACCGCTTCGGCGACGAGGTCGAGATCCTTGCGCCGGGCCGGCGGGATGCTCTCGACGGCGCCGGCGGCGGCGTCGATCATGATCTCCTCGATCTCCTCGCCGGCGGCGTCGTCCTTCGGCATGCCGAGCGCGACGAGGTCGGGATCCTCGCGCATCTGCAGCTTGCCGGTCAATTCCACCAGCACCGAGACCTGCCCGACATTCGACAGGCGGCGCCGCTCGTTGATGCCCATTTCCTCGGCCGAGCCGATCAGGCGCCCGTCCTTGTAGAGGCGGCCGACCGGGACCTCGTCGATGATCGCCGCAGCGCCCGGCGCGAGACGTACGACGCCGCCATTGCGGACCTGGACGACCTCACGGACGCCGAGCTCGCTCGCCAGTGCCGCGTGGGCGGTGAGGTGCGCAGCCTCGCCATGGGCGGGAATGGCGATCTTCGGACGCACCCATTCGTACATCTGCCGCATCTCGCTGCGCCGCGGATGACCGGAGACGTGCACCAGCTTGGCGCCGTCCTCCAGCACCTCGATGCCGCGTTCGATCAGGGCGTTCTTGATCTCGATGATGCCCTTCTCGTTGCCGGGGATCGAGCGCGAGGAGAAGATCACCAGGTCGCCCTTGGACAGCGACACCGACGGATGCTCGTTGCGCGACAGCCGCGCCAGCGCCGCCCGCGGCTCGCCCTGGCTGCCGGTCAGGATGATCACCGCCTTTTCCGGCGGGATGTACCCGAAATCCTGTTCGCCGAGGAAAGGCGGGATGCCCTCGAGGTAGCCGAGTTCGCCGGCCACGTCGCAGACCCGCCGCATCGAGCGGCCCATCAGCAGGACCTGGCGGCCGGCGTCGCGCGCCGCCGCGGCGATCGAGCGGATACGCCCGACATTGGAGGAGAAGGTGGTTACCGCGACCCGCCCCTTGGCAGCGCGGATGATGTCGCCGAGCGAGGCCGAGACCTCCTTCTCGCTGGGGCTGATGCCTTCGCGCATGGCGTTGGTCGAGTCGGCGATCATCGCCAGCACGCCCTCGTCGCCGATCTCGCGCAGCCGCTTCTCGTCGGTCGGCTTGCCGAGCACCGGCGTCGCGTCGATCTTCCAGTCGCCGGTGTGGACCACCGTTCCGGCGGGCGAGCGGATCGCCAGCGCGACAGGTTCGGGAATCGAATGGGTGACGTTGATCGCCTCGATCTCGAACGGTCCGACCTTGAAGCGATCGCCCGCCGCGAAGATCTCGACCGGGATCTTCGGCGCCCCGGCCTCGCCCTCGCGCTTGGCCGCCAGCAGCGCAGCGGTGAACGCCGTGGCGTAGACCGGCACCTTGTTCAGGCGCGGCCAGAGATCGAGCAGCGCGCCGTAATGGTCCTCATGCGCATGGGTGATGACGATGCCCTTGAGGGCATGCCGCTCCTCTTCGAGGAATCGCGTGTCGGGCAGGATCAGGTCTGCTCCGGGGAAATCCGGTCCGGCGAAGGATACGCCGCAGTCGACCATGATCCACTGGCGGTCTTCCTCGGGACCATAGCCGTAGAGGGCGAGATTCATGCCGATCTCGCCGATGCCGCCTAGCGGCACGAACAGTAGCTCACTCAAGCTGTTTCTTCTTTCGCGTCATGTCACGGCGCGGCAGGGCCGCGCTCGGTGGGTTTCGTTCTCAGTCCAAATTCAACGTGACGGCTGGGCCGCCATGCCGGAGGGCGCCTTTCGGGCATCTGCCTCCAGAAAAAACAGGTCGCCGGCGGAAATCGCCATGCGCGTTTGGTCCTCGCGCAGGAGGATCAGCCGACCCTCCTCGTCGAGCGCCTCGAACCGTCCGGTCAGCGTCCGGTCCGCCATCGCGACCCGGCACACCGCACCGACACCGACGGCGCTCGCCAGCCATTCCCGGCGGACCCTGTCGAAGCCACGCCCGCGATTGAAGCGGCCGAGCGACTCGGCGAGACCCGCGGCAACGGCCGCGAACACGGCATCGAGCGCGAATTCGCCGGCCCCTTCCCGCGCGAGGCTGGTGACCGGATACGGAGCCTCATCGGGTATCAGTGAAACGTTGACCCCGCAACCGATGACCACCGCCATTCGGCCATCCGGCAGGCGTTCGCTCTCCAG
Source organism: Aurantimonas sp. HBX-1 (assembly GCF_021391535.1). GTDB lineage: Bacteria > Pseudomonadota > Alphaproteobacteria > Rhizobiales > Rhizobiaceae > Aurantimonas. Next base: position 1,756,701 of record NZ_CP090066.1, on the reverse strand, counting down.
CAGGATACCGACCGCCTTGGCGCCGCCGATCAGCACGTCGTTCGGCCATTTCACGGCGACCGTCGCCCGGTCGGGCAGAATTTGGGCCAGACCGTCGCGAATCCCGAGCGAGGCGACCAACGGCAGCTTCGACAGATGCTCCAGCGGTGCCGGGTCGATGGTCAGCAGGCTGGCGTAGAGATTGCCCGGCTCCGAGACCCAGCTGCGCCCCCGCCGGCCCCGGCCCTCCGACTGCCGCTCGGCGGTGACCCAGAGCGGGCCGGGATCGCCGGAGCGGGCGGCTTCCAGCGCCACGCTGTTGGTGGAGGTGACTTCGCCGAGAGCCAGCCGTCGGTGCGCCGAAGAGGTCGCAGCCACCGTCAGAAGAAGGTCCGGGCCGCCGCCTCGGCGGCGGCGAAGATCGGACCGCCGACCAGCAGATAGACCGGGAAGATGAACAGCGCCGAGATGCCGAGCACGACGCGCAGCTCCATCGCCATCGGGACGAAATCCTCCACGGCCTCGTCGAACCACATCACCTTGACGATCCGCAGGTAGTAGTAGAGGCCGACGACGCTGGCGAGAACGCCGATCACCGCGAGCGCGTAGAGCCCGGCCTCGACCGCCGCCATGAACACGAAGTACTTGGCGAAGAACCCGGCGAGCGGCGGCAGGCCTGCCAGCGACAGCATCAGGATGGTCAGGAACAGCGCCATCGCGGGGTTGGTCCTCGACAGGCCGGCGAGATCGTCGATGTCCTCGACCATCCCGTCCCGGCGGCGCATTGCGAGGATCACCGCGAAGGAGCCGAGCGTCATGGCGAGATAGATCGCCATGTAGAGCAGCACGCCCCGCACGCCCTCGGCCGTTCCGGCGGACAGGCCGACCAGCGCGTAGCCCATGTGGCTGATCGACGAGTAGGCCATCAGCCGCTTGATGTTGCGCTGGCCGATGGCGGCGAAAGCCCCGAATGCCATCGAGGCGATCGAGATGAACACCAGCACCTGCTGCCAGTCGACCGAAAGCGGTCCGAAGCCCTGCACGGTGAAGCGGGTCAGCAGCGCCATGGCGGCGACCTTCGGCGCGCCGGCCATGAAGGCCGTGATCGGCGTCGGCGCGCCCTCGTAGACATCCGGCGTCCACATGTGGAACGGCACGGCCGAGATCTTGAAGGCAAGGCCGGCCAGGACGAAGACCAGGCCGACGATGACGCCGAGCGAGCGCTCGCCGCCGGTCACCGCCGCCGCGATCGCATCGAACTCGATCTGCCCGGTAAAGCCGTAGATCAGCGAGGCGCCATAGAGCAGCATGCCCGAGGACAGCGCGCCCAGGACGAAGTATTTCAGGCCCGCCTCGGTCGAGCGGACGGAATCGCGGTTGATCGCCGCCAGGACGTAGATCGCCAGCGACTGCAGCTCGAGCCCGAGATAGAGGCCGATCATGTCCCCCGCCGAGACCATCACCATCATGCCGGTGGTCGACAGGACGATCAGCACCGGGAACTCGAAGCGGTTGAAGCGCTCGCTCTCGGCAAAGCCGACGGACATCACCACCGCCGCCGCCGCGCCGATCAGCACCAGCACCTTCATGAACACGGCAAACGGGTCGAGGATGAAGGAGCCGCCGAAGGCCACGCCGAGCGGCGTCACCAGCACCAGCCACAGGCCGGCGATGATGATCAGCGCCACCGACAGGCCGGTGACGGTCTGGGCGCTCCGCTCCCCGGTGAAGACCCCGATCATCAGCAGCAGCATCGCGCCGACCGCCATGATCAGCTCGGGAGCGACGATCGGAAGGCTCGTGGCCAACATGTCCGAAAGCATAGGCGTTCCGTTCCCGCTGTTACTGCGCCCGAGCGACCGCCGAGGCGGATTCGAGCGCTGCCGTGTAGCCGCTGACCAGATTCTCGACCGAGACGGCAGTCACGTTGAAGACCGGCATCGGATAGACGCCGAAGAAGATGATGAGAGCGACCAGCGGATAGAGCAGCAGCTTCTCACGCCGCGACAGGTCGAGGATCGAGCGCAGGCTCTCCTTCTCCAGCACGCCGTAGATCACCCGGCGGTACAGCCAGAGCGCGTAGGCCGCCGAGAGGATCACGCCGGTGGCGGCGAAGATCGCCACCCACGAGTTCACCTGGAAGACGCCGATCAGCGTCAGGAACTCGCCGACGAAGCCGCTGGTGCCCGGCAGGCCGACATTGGCCATGGTGAAGATCAGCATCACCACCGCGTAGTTCGGCATGCGGCTGACGAGCCCGCCATAGGCCGCGATCTCCCGGGTGTGCATGCGGTCGTAGATGACGCCGACGCAGAGGAACAGCGCGCCGGAGACCAGGCCATGCGAAAGCATCTGGAAGATCGCTCCCTCGACGCCCTGCTGGTTGGCGGCGAAGATGCCCATGGTCACGAAGCCCATGTGCGCCACCGACGAATAGGCGATCAGCTTCTTGATGTCCGTCTGCACCAGCGCGACCAGCGAGGTGTAGATGATCGCGACGACCGACAGCGTGTAGACGAACGGCGCGAAGTCGGCCGAGGCCAGCGGGAACATCGGCAGCGAGAAGCGCAGGAAGCCGTAGCCGCCGAGCTTCAGGAGGATGCCCGCCAGGATCACCGAGCCCGCCGTCGGCGCCTCCACGTGCGCGTCGGGAAGCCACGTGTGGACCGGCCACATCGGCATCTTCACCGCGAAGGAGGCGAAGAAGGCGAACCACAGCCAGGGCTGCATCGATGCCGGGAACTGGTGCGCCAGCAGGTCCGGGATCGAGGTCGTGCCGGCATCCCAGTACATCGCCATGATGGCGACGAGCATCAGCACCGAGCCGAGGAAGGTGTAGAGGAAGAACTTGTAGCTCGCGTAGATCCGCCGCTTGCCGCCCCACACGCCGATGATCAGGAACATCGGGATCAGGCCGCCCTCGAAGAACACGTAGAACAGCACGAGGTCGAGCGCGCAGAACACGCCGATGACCAGCGTCTCCAGCACGAGGAACGCGATCATGTACTCCTTCACCCGGAACTGTACCGACTCGGTGCTGGCGAGGATGCAGATCGGCATCAGGAAGGTCGTAAGGATGACGAACAGCATGGAAATGCCGTCGACGCCCATATGGTAGGTGATGCCGCCGCCCAGCCAGTCGGCCTGCTCGACCATCTGGAAGCCGGCGACGGTCGGGTCGAAATCCACCCAGATCCACAGCGACAGGACGAAGGTGAACGCCGTCGTCCACAGCGCCACCGCACGGATGTTGCGGCGCGCCAGGTCGTTGTCGTCGCGGATGAACAGGATCAGCAGCGCCCCGACCAGCGGCAGGAACGTGACGGTCGAGAGGATCGGCCAGTCGGTCATCAATTGGCTCCCCCGAGCATCGTCCAGGTGACCAGCGCCGCGACGCCGATCAGCATCGCGAAGGCGTAATGGTAGAGATAGCCGGTCTGCAGCCGCACGACCCGGTTGGTCACGTCGAGCACCCGCGCCGAGACGCCGTCAGGCCCCATCCCGTCGATGATCCGCCCGTCGCCCACCCGCCAGAGGATGCGGCCGAGCGCGATCGCCGGGCGGACGAACAGGAAGTTGTAGAGCTCGTCGAAATACCACTTGTTGAGCAGGAACTGGTAGAGGCCGTGATGACGCTCGGCGAGCTGCCGCGGCCGCTCCGGCGAGCGGATGTAGAACAGCCAGGCCAGCGCGAAGCCCACCGCCATCAGCACCGTCGGCAGGATGACGATCCCGAACGATATCTCGTGCATGTCGTGGAGAACGTGGTTCTCCGGCCCGGTGAACAGGGCGCTGAGCCAGAAGGCGTCGTAGCCGCCGTCGATGAAGGCGTCGGCAAAGACGATGCCGGCGAACAGCGCACCGACGGCCAGCACGTAGAGCGGCACGAGCATCACCGGCGGCGATTCATGGATGTGGTGCATGACGTCGGCCGACGCGCGCGGCTTGCCGTGGAAGGTCATGAAGATCAGCCGCCACGAGTAGAAGCTGGTCAGCAGCGCGGCGAACACCGTCATGCCCCAGCCATACATGGCCATGCTGTTGTGGCCGACGAAGGCCGCCTCGATGATCGCGTCCTTGGAGAAATAGCCGGCGGTGAACGGGAAGCCGGTCAGGGCGAGCGTGCCGATCACCATCATCCAGTAGGTCTTCGGGATGTGCTTCCGGAGCCCGCCCATGCGGCGCATGTCCTGCTCGTCGGAGACGGCATGGATCACCGAGCCGGCGCCGAGGAACAGCAGCGCCTTGAAGAAGGCGTGGGTGAACAGGTGGAAGATCGCGACGCTGTAGGCGCCAACGCCGAGCGCCACGAACATGTAGCCGAGCTGCGAACAGGTCGAGTAGGCGATGACGCGCTTGATGTCGTTCTGCACGAGGCCGACCGTCGCCGCGAAGATCGCGGTGGTGGCGCCGACGAAGGTCACGACGGTGAGCGCGGTGTGGCTGAGCTCGAAGAGCGGCGACATGCGTGCGACGAGGAAGACGCCGGCAGTGACCATCGTCGCCGCATGGATCAGCGCCGAGACCGGGGTCGGGCCTTCCATCGCGTCCGGCAGCCAGGTGTGCAGGCCGATCTGGGCCGACTTGCCCATGGCGCCCATGAACAGCAGCAGGCAGACCGTCGTCAGCGCCGCGCCCATGCCGAGCGCGTAGCCGGCGAAGCTCAGCACCGGCTCGCCCACCGCGGTCGCGGCCTCGGCACCCTCCCCGCCCATCTGCGCGGCGAGATCCGCCGCACCCGCGAAGATCGTGTCGAGACTGACCGAGCCGAACAGCACGTAGACGCCGAAGATGCCGAGGACGAAGCCGAAGTCGCCGACGCGGTTGACGACGAAGGCCTTCATCGCGGCGGCGTTGGCCGACGGCTTCTTGTACCAGAAGCCGATCAGCAGATAGGACGCCAGGCCGACGCCCTCCCAGCCGAAGAACATCTGCACGAGATTGTTCGAGGTCACCAGCATCAGCATGGCGAAGGTGAACAGCGACAGATAGGCGAAGAAGCGCGGCCGGTGCGGGTCGTGGTGCATGTAGCCGATCGAGTAGACGTGCACCAAGGCCGAGACGGTGTTGACCACCACCAGCATGACGAGGGTCAGCCGGTCGATCCGCAGCGACCAGTCGACGTCGAGTCCCCCGGACTGAATCCACGTCAGCAGCGGGATGCGCAGCGTCTCGCCCTCGCCGAAGCCGAAGGTGACGAAGGCGAACCACGACAGCGCCGCAGCGACGATCAGGAAGGCCGAGGTGATGTACTCGGCGGCCTTGGCGCCGATGGCGTTGCCGAACAGGCCGGCGACGAGGAAGCCGGCGAGCGGCAGCAGGACGATGATCTGATACACGCTCGATCAGCCTTTCATCGTGTTGACGTCGTCGACGGCGATGGAGCCGCGGATACGGAAGAAGACCACCAGGATGGCGAGGCCGATCGCCGCTTCGGCGGCCGCGACGGTCAGCACGAAGAGCGCGAAGACCTGCCCGACGAGGTCGTTGAGGAAGGCCGAGAACGCCACGAAGTTGATGTTAACGGCGAGCAGGATCAGCTCGACCGACATCAGGATCGTGATGATGTTCTTGCGGTTCATGAAGATGCCGAAGACGCCCGTGACGAACAGGATCGCGCCGACTGTGAGGTAGTGTCCGAGACCGACTTCCATTGCCAATTCCTTCGCTCTCAGATGCCCTTGCCGCTCTCGACCTTGCGGATCTCGATGGCGGTAGCCGGGTTGCGCGCGACCTGCGTCGGGATCGACTGGCGCTTCAGCCCTTCCTTGTGGCGCAGCGTCAGGACGATCGCCCCGATCATCGCGACGAAGAGGATCAGTCCGGCGAGCTGGAAGAACAGGATGTAGCGCGTGTAGAGCACGCTCCCGAGCTGTTCGATGTTCGACATCGCGGCGACCGGCAGCATCGGCATCGCCGTGGCGGCGGACAGCTGCGGGTCGTAGTAGTTGCCGGTGACCGCGATGATCAGCTCGGCGAGCAGCACCATGCCGATGATCGCCCCGATCGGCGCATATTTCAGCGCGCCCTGCTTCATCCGCCCGAAATCGAGGTCGAGCATCATCACCACGAACAGGAACAGGATCGCGACGGCGCCGACATAGACGACGATGAGGATCAGCGCCAGGAACTCCGCCCCGACGAGCAGGAACAGCCCGGCCGCGGCGACGAAGGTGAGGATCAGGAAGAGCACCGAGTGCACCGGATTGCGCGCGAACACGACCATCAGGGCGGCACCGACCGCGATCAGCGCGAAGACGTAGAAGAACAGTGCCGGAAGGCCCAGCATGGTCGGGCTCCTTGTGGTGGTCTTTCAGGCGGCCGGCAGGCCGCCGCCTCGGAAAGTCGGGTGCCGGCGGCAGCTGCTACCGCAGGCGGATTCAGGGGTGCGGGCCGGGGCGCATCGCCCCCGCCGATTAACGGTAAGGCGCGTCGAGCGCAATGTTGCGGGCGAGTTCCCGCTCCCAGCGGTCGCCGTTGGCGAGCAGCCGCTCCTTGTCGTAATAGAGCTCTTCCCGGGTCTCGGTCGCGAACTCGAAATTCGGCCCCTCGACGATCGCGTCAACCGGGCAGGCCTCCTGGCAGAAGCCGCAATAGATGCACTTCACCATGTCGATGTCGTAGCGCACCGTGCGGCGGGTGCCGTCGTTGCGGCGCGGGCCGGCCTCGATGGTGATCGCCTGGGCCGGGCAGATCGCCTCGCACAGCTTGCAGGCGATGCAGCGCTCCTGGCCGTTCGGATAGCGCCGCAGCGCGTGCTCGCCGCGGAAGCGCGGGCTCACCGGGTTCTTCTCGAACGGGTAGTTCACGGTCGCCTTGGGCGCGAAGAAGTACCGCATCGACAGGCCGAAGGCCTTCACGAACTCGACGAGGAACAGCGACCGGACGGTCTGGGCGATGGCGTTCATGAAGACCTAGCCTCCCATGTTCGAGGCAATGACCGGGCCGACGAACCAGCCGACGACCGGAAAGAGAATTAGCTGCGAGAACCGCGCCACTTGCAGCGCCAGGCTGGGGCCGACCGGCTCCGAAGAGCGCCGACGCGCCATCATGTCCCGCATGTAGCCGAGCAGGAAGAAGTCGCCGACGCCGATGACGAGACCGACAAGGGCACCGATGAGCGCCGGGTCGGTCATAGGACCACCGGGCCCCAGCCCATGAACTGCAGCACGAAGGCGACAATCACCACCATCGCCAGCGAGATCGGCAGGAACACCTTCCAGCCGAGCCGCATCAGCTGGTCGTAGCGGTAGCGCGGCACGAAGGCCTTCACCATGGCGAACATGAAGAAGCACAGCGCGACCTTGGCAAGGAACCAGACGACGCCCGGGACCCAGGTGAAGGGCGGAAAATCCAGCGGCGGCAGCCAGCCACCCATGAACAGGATGGTCATCAGGCAGCACATCAGGGTGATGGCCGCGTACTCGCCGAGCATGAACATCATGTACGGGGTCGAGCCGTACTCGACCATGAACCCCGCGACGAGCTCGGACTCGGCCTCCGGCAGGTCGAAGGGCGGCCGGTTCGTCTCGGCCAGGGCCGAGATGAAGAACACGACGAACATCGGGAACAGGCCAAGCCAGTGCCAGTCGAGGAAGGAGCTCGGCAGGCCGACCATGGTGCCCAGTCCGATCTGCTGCGCCAGCACGATGTCTGTCAGGTTGAGCGACCCGACGCAGAGCAGCACGGTGACGATGACGAAGCCGATCGAGACTTCGTAGGAGACCATCTGCGCCGCCGAGCGCAGCGCGCCGAGGAAGGCGTATTTCGAGTTGGAAGCCCAGCCGCCCATGATCACGCCGTAGACCTCGAGCGAGGAGATGGCGAAGACGTAGAGGATGCCGAGATTGATGTCGGCGATCACCCAGCCATTGGCGACCGGCACCACCGCGAAGGTCGCCAGCGCCAGCGTCACCGCCACCAGCGGCGCCAGCAGGAAGACGATCTTGTCGGCGCTCGCCGGGATCACCGGCTCCTTCAGCACGAACTTCAGGAGGTCGGCGAAGGACTGGAACAGGCCCCAGGGCCCGACGACGTTGGGGCCGCGGCGCAGCTGCACCGCCGCCCAGATCTTGCGGTCGGCGAGCAGGATGTAGGCGATCAGGACGAGCAGGACGACGAGGAACAGGACGCTCTGCGCCAGGATGATCAGGCCCGGTAGGACGTAGAGGGAAAACATGTCTGCCACGGTCGCCGTCCCTTACTCTGCGGCTTCGAGCTGCGCGTCGTGCGCCAGCTGCGAACATTCGGCCATCACCTTCGAGGCGCGAGCGATCGGATTGGTCAGGTAGAAGTCGCCGATATGCGAGGCGAAGGAGAGGCCCGAAAGCCTGGGCGCGCGATCGGCGAGCGCCAGGATGGCCGCGGCGTCCGCAGGCTCGACGAAGTCGGACTGCATCCACGGGTGCGACTGATACAAGTCGCGCCGCAGCGCCGCAAGGGAATCGAAGGGCAGCGTGCGTCCCAGCACGGCCGACAGGGCCCGCAGGATCGCCCAGTCCTCGCGCGCGTCGCCGGGCGGGAAGGAGGCGCGGCTGCCGATCTGCGCCCTGCCCTCGACGTTCACCCAGGTCCCGGACTTCTCGGTATAGGCCGCGCCCGGCAGGATGACGTCGGCGCGGTGCGCGCCGCGATCGCCATGCGTGCCGATGTAGACGACGAACGGCCCGGCGGCGATGTCGACCTCGTCGGCACCGAGGTTGAACAGCACGTCGACGCCGCCTGCCGTCATCGCGGCGAAGTCCTGCCCGGACTCGCCCGGCACGAAGCCGATATCGAGGCCGCCGACGCGCGACGCGGCGGTGTGGAGGACGTTGAAGCCGTTCCAGTCTCCACTGATCGCACCGACCTGGCGGGCGAGAGCGGCGACCGCCGCCAGAACGCCCGCGCCGTCACGCCCGGCAAGCGGGCCCTGGCCGAGGATGATCATCGGTCGCTCGGCGGCCATCAGCGCGTCGAAGAAGCCCTTGCTGGCCCCCTCGATGTCGGAGAGCGTGTCGCTGCCGGCGCCGAGATAGGTGGCGTCGTAGCGAAGGTCGATCGGCTCGCCGATCACCCCGATCGGGAAGCCGCCCATCCGCCAGCGCTTGCGGATCCGGGCATTCAGCACGGAGGCTTCGAAGCGCGGATTGGCGCCGATGATCAGCAGCGCGTCGGCATGCTCGATGCCGGCGATGGTGGTGTTGAAGAGATAGGACGCCCGGCCATCTGCGGGGTCGAGCTGCGCGCCGTCCTGGCGGCAGTCGAGGCTGGTCGAGCCGAGCTCGGCCATCAGCCGCTTCAGCGCCCACATCTCCTCGACGGCCACGAGGTCCCCGGCGACGGCGCCGATGCGGCTGCCGTCGACACCGTCGACCCGCGCCTTGATGGCGGCGAAGGCCTCGGCCCAGCTCGCCGGGCGCAGCCGCCCGTCCTGCCGGACGTAAGGCTGGTCGAGGCGCTGGGTGCGCAGACCGTCCCAGACGAAGCGGGTCTTGTCGGAGATCCACTCCTCGTTGATCTCGTCATTGGTGCGCGGCAGGATCCGCATGACCTCGCGGCCGCGCGTATCCACCCGGATCGCCGAGCCGACCGCGTCCATGACGTCGACGGTCTCGGTCTTCGACAGCTCCCACGGCCGCGCCTGGAAAGCGTAGGGCCGCGAGGTCAGCGCGCCGACCGGGCAGAGGTCGATGACGTTGCCCTGCAGCTCCGAGGTCATCGCCTGCTCGAGGAAGGTAGTGATCTCGGCATCCTCGCCGCGGCCGACCAGGCCGAGTTCGGAAATGCCGGCGACTTCCGTGGTGAAGCGGACGCAGCGGGTGCAGTGGATGCACCGGGTCATGATCGTCTTGACCAGCGGGCCGATATATTTGTCTTCGACCGCGCGCTTGTTCTCCTGGTAGCGCGAGCGGTCGACGCCGAAGGCCATCGCCTGGTCCTGCAGGTCGCATTCGCCGCCCTGGTCGCAGATCGGGCAATCCAGCGGATGGTTGATCAGCAGGAATTCGAGCACGCCCTCGCGCGCCTTCTTGACCATCGGCGTGGTGGTGAAGACTTCCGGCAGCTCGCCGTTCGGCCCGGGCCTGAGGTCGCGCACGCCCATGGCGCAGGACGCCGCCGGCTTCGGCGGTCCACCCTTCACCTCGACCAGGCACATGCGGCAATTGCCGGCGATCGACAGGCGCTCGTGGAAGCAGAAGCGCGGGATCTCGGCGCCGGCGGCCTCGCAAGCCTGCAGCAGCGTGAAATGGTCCGGTACCTCGACCTCGATATTGTCGACTCTCAGCTTGGTCATCTGCCAGATCCTGCCTATTCGGCCGCTTCGAGCACGGGCCGGCGGTCGGCATCCGCGTTGCGCGTGAACTCGTCGATGCGCCGCTCGATCTCGGCGCGGAAGTGCCGCACCAGACCCTGGATCGGCCAGGCGGCGGCGTCGCCGAGGGCGCAGATCGTGTGGCCTTCGACCTGCTTGGTCACGTCCAGCAGCATGTCGATCTCGCGCTTCTGCGCGTTGCCCGTCGCCAGGCGCTCCATCACACGCCACATCCAGCCGGTGCCCTCGCGGCACGGCGTGCACTGGCCGCAGCTCTCGTGCTTGTAGAAGTAGGAGAGCCGCGCGATCGCCCGGACGATATCCGTCGACTGGTCCATGACGATCACAGCGGCGGTGCCGAGCGACGTCTTGATGTCGCGCAGCCCGTCGAAATCCATGGGCGCGTCGATGATGTCTGCCGCCGGCACCAGCGGCACCGAGGAGCCGCCGGGAATCACCGCCAGCAGATTGTCCCAGCCGCCGCGAATGCCGCCGCAATGCTTCTCGATCAGCTCGCGGAAGGAGATGCCCATGGCCTCTTCCACCGTGCACGGCCGCTCGACATGGCCGGAGATGCAGAAGAGCTTGGTCCCGGTGTTGTTCTGACGACCGATGCCGGCGAACCAGGCGCCGCCGCGGCGCAGGATGGTCGGCGCGACTGCGATCGACTCGACGTTGTTGACCGTGGTCGGGCAGCCGTAGAGGCCGACATTGGCCGGGAACGGCGGCTTCAGCCGCGGCTGGCCCTTCTTGCCCTCGAGGCTTTCGAGCAGCGCCGTCTCCTCGCCGCAGATATAGGCCCCGGCGCCGTGATGGACGATGATGTCGTAGTCCCAGCCGCACTTGTTGTTCCGGCCGAGCAGACCCGCCTCGTAGCACTCGTCGATCGCCTGCTGCAGCGCCTGGCGCTCGCGCACGTATTCGCCGCGGACATAGATGTAGCAGGTGTGCGCCGCCATCGAGAAACCCGCATAGATGCAGCCCTCGATCAGCGTGAACGGGTCGTTGCGCATGATCTCCCGGTCCTTGCAGGTCCCGGGTTCGGATTCGTCGGCGTTGATGACGAGGTAATGCGGGCGGGCGGGATCGGCTTCCTTCGGCATGAAGGACCATTTCAGCCCGGTCGGAAAGCCGGCGCCGCCGCGTCCGCGCAGGCCCGACGCCTTCATCTCGTTGATGATCCAGTCGCGGCCCTTGCCGATGATCTCGGCCGCGCCATCGAAATGGCCACGCTTCATCGCGGCCTTCAGGCTCTTGTCCCTGAGACCGTAGATGTTGGTGAAGATGCGGTCTTTATCCTGAAGCATCTATCGTCTCCTCGCCCGCGTCATGCGCGGCCCGCGACGTCGCCCTGCAGCGCGCGCGCCTGGTCGATCCAGCGGTCGCGCAGGACGCGGCCGCGGAAGTTCAGGTAGTTGTCGACCCAGACGAGTTCGGCCTCGCGCCACTCGGCGATCTGCCAGTAGTGGAACACGCCGAGCGCGTTGAGCTTGTTCTCGATCACCGGGCCGATGCCCTTGATCCGCTTCAGGTCGTCCTTGTCGCCGCGCGGCTCGGTCAGCAGGTCATGCGGTCGCTCGCCGGCTTCCTTTGCCGCATCGCCGCCCTCGCCCCGGCTGGCGAAGTGATCCTTCGCGACGGGTCCCGGCGACGTGTCCGACGTATCCGTGCGGTCGCCTTCGATTTCCGACGGATCGAGCGGGACCGGGGCCACCAGATCCGGCGATGCCCCGCGGCGATCAAGCGGCGCGGCCTGATCCTGCGGACGGTACTTGTCGGAAATAGTCGCGGCCTCGGCGGCGGCTTCCTGGGCGCCCAGATCGCCGCCCGTCGGCGCCTCGCCGGTCGCCATGTCGCCCGAAACCTGGTCCGACTCGGCCGCGTCGCGATCGGCCTGGTCGCTGGGGCGTGCGTCGACCGTACCGCCCTCCTGGCCGGATCCCGGTCGTCCGGCCGCAGCGACCAGTTCGTCGCCGACGTCTTCTTCGGCTGCATGCGAGTCGTTCGCCGCATCGGCCTTGCCCGGTGCGGAAATGCTCGGATCGGTCTCTTCGGCGTAGGCATCGGGGCGACCCGCCTTGGAATCGTCCTCCGTCACGGCCGCTCCGGCGCCGCCGCCCTGCGGCGCAGCGCCCGATGCCGGTCGGTGCTCGCCTGCGTCGGAACCGCCCGCACCCGCGGTCTGTCCGTCGGCGATCAGGTCGTCGTAGTCGCCGGTGAGGCTCGTCAGGCCGCCGAGCGGCGCCGACAGATGGCGGCCGTTCTGCGGGCCTGGCGCAACTTCTGCGCCGCGGCCAGCCTCGAACAGGTCGATGATCTCTTCCAGGCGCTCCGGCGTCAGGTCCTCGTAGGTGTCGTGGAAGACCATGACCATCGGCGCGTTGACGCAGGCACCGAGGCACTCGACCTCTTCCCAGGACAGGGTTCCGTCGGCGTTGGTGTGGAACGGCTCCGGGTGGATCTTGCTGCGGCAGACGTCCTTGAGGTCGTTGGCGCCGCGCAGCATGCAGGGGGTCGTCCCGCAGACCTGGATGTGGGCGCGGGTGCCCACCGGCTTCAGCTGGAACTGGGTATAGAAGGTCGCGACCTCGAGGACGCGGATCAGCGGCATGGCCAGCATGTCGGCGACATACTCGATTGCCGCCTTGGTGACCCAGCCTTCCTGATCCTGCGCGCGCATCAGGAGCGGGATCACTGCCGACTGCTGACGACCCTCGGGATATTTACGGAGCGTCGCCTCGGCCCAGCGAGCGTTCGCTTCGGAGAAGGCGAACCCGGCGGGCTGGACGGTATCTTCCGCGAGACGTCGGACAGACATCGGACCTCGACTTAGAACCGGTTCAACATTGCGATGTTGCGGCGCGTTCTATCACATGAATGACAAAAGGCCAGTGGCCGAAAGCCGCAGCGGCTGGCCGTTCGGCCAGCCCTGCGGGCATCGGATGGTGGCCGCAGAGGGTTGATTCGCCTAGCGGTCGACCTCGCCGAAGACGATGTCGAGCGTGCCGAGAATCGCCGAGACGTCCGCCAGCATGTGCCCCTTGCAGAGGAAGTCCATGGCCTGGAGATGGGCGAAGCCCGGCGCCTTGATCTTGCAGCGGTGCGGCTTGTTGGTGCCGTCGGCGACGAGATAGACGCCGAACTCGCCCTTCGGCGCCTCGACCGCGGCATAGACCTCGCCCGCCGGCACGTGGAAGCCCTCCGTGTAGAGCTTGAAGTGGTGGATCAGCGCTTCCATCGAGCGCTTCATCTGGGCGCGGCGCGGCGGCACGACCTTGCCCTCGGAGGCCGAGACCGGCCCGACGCGATGCGCGCCCTGCAACTGCTCGACGCACTGCTTCATGATCTTCACCGACTCGCGCATCTCGACCATGCGGATCAGATAGCGGTCGTAGCAGTCGCCGTTCTTGCCGATCGGGATGTCGAAATCCATCTCGTCGTAGCACTCGTAGGGCTGCGACTTTCGCAGGTCCCAGGCGGCGCCAGAGCCGCGGACCATCACGCCGGAAAAGCCCATCGCCCAGGCGTCCTCCAGCGTCACGACGCCGATGTCGACATTGCGCTGCTTGAAGATCCGGTTGTCGGTCAGCAGGCCCTCGATGTCGTCGCAGACCTTGAGGAAGGGGTCGCACCATGCGCCGATGTCGTCGATGAGCTGCGGCGGCAAGTCCATGTGAACACCGCCGGGCCGGAAATACGCGGCGTGAAGCCGCGACCCGGACGCCCGCTCGTAGAACACCATGAGCTTTTCGCGCTCCTCGAAACCCCACAGCGGCGGCGTCAGCGCGCCGACGTCCATGGCCTGGGTGGTCACGTTGAGGAGGTGCGACAGGATGCGGCCGATCTCGCTGTAGAGCACGCGGATCAGCTGGCCGCGCTTCGGCACGCCGACGCCGACCAGCCGCTCGATCGCGAGGCAGAAGGCGTGCTCCTGGTTCATCGGCGCGACGTAGTCGAGCCGATCGAAATACGGGATCGCCTGCAGGTAGGTCTTGTGCTCGATCAGCTTCTCGGTGCCGCGGTGCAGCAGGCCGATATGCGGGTCGACACGTTCCACCACCTCGCCGTCGAGCTCCAGCACCAGGCGCAAGACGCCGTGCGCGGCCGGATGCTGCGGGCCGAAATTGATGTTGAAGTTGCGGACGTCGATCTCAGCCATGCGGCTCTTCCTGCGTGGGCGCGACTTTGGCGAAGAATTCCGCGCCGGTCATCATCTCGGTCTGGTTGGCGAACTCGTACCAGTTCGGCTTGGAATCGACGAAGATCTGGCGGACGAAAGGCGGATCGCCGAGATCGTCGATCGCCGTCGCCGACAGCGCGTAATGCTCGCCATCGACGCTGCGCCAGAACAGCGTGGTGCCGCAAGTGCGGCAGAAGCCCCGCTCGCCCCAGTCCGACGAGCGGTAGATGCCGAGCGAGTCGATGCCGGCAGGAATGACGTTGGTGGCGCCCTCGACGGTCAGGAACGGCCCTGCGGTCCAGCGACGACATGAATCGCAGTGGCAGGCGGCGATCTCGAGTTCCTCGAAGTCGGCGTCGATCCTGACACCGCCGCAGAGGCACTTGGCGTGCAAACGCTTCCGGGTCATCTCCACCCTCCTCCGTTGCTACTGCTTGGCCTTCTCGTCCCCCGGCAGGACGTACTCGGTCCCCTCCCAGGGCGACAGGAAGTCGAAGCTGCGGAATTCCTGGCGCAGCTCCACCGGCTCGTAGACGACCTGCTTCTTCTCGTCGTCGTAATGCACCTCGACGAAGCCGGTCAGCGGGAAGTCCTTGCGCAGCGGATAGCCCTCGAAACCGTAGTCGGTGAGGATGCGGCGAAGGTCCGGATGGCCGGTGAAGAGGATGCCGTAGAAGTCGTAGGCTTCGCGTTCGTACCAGTCGGCGGCGGGATAGACGTCGCAGATCGATGCCACCGGCTTGTCCTCGCCGGTGGAGATCTTGACGCGGATGCGCTGGTTCTGGCGCGGCGACAAGAGGTGGTAGACCACCTCGAAGCGCTTGGCGCGGGCCGGGTAGTCGACGCCGCACAGGTCGACGAGATTGACGAACTGCGTCTGCGGGTCGTCGCGCAGGAAGCTCAGCACCCGCACGATAGCCTCCGGCGCCACCGTCAGCGTCAGCTCGCCATAGGCGAAGCGGCGTTCGATCAGGTGCTCGCCGAGCGTCTCGGCGACGTAGTCGGCCAGATCGGTGGTCGCAAATTCACGCATGCTTGCCCCGTTCAGCGTTCGATCGTTCCGGTGCGGCGGATCTTGCGCTGCAGCAGCAGCACGCCGTAGAGCAGCGCCTCTGCGGTCGGCGGGCAGCCCGGGACGTAGATGTCCACCGGCACGATCCGGTCGCAGCCGCGCACCACCGAATACGAATAGTGGTAGTAGCCGCCGCCATTGGCGCAGGAGCCCATGGAGATGACGTAGCGCGGCTCCGGCATCTGGTCGTAGACCTTGCGCAGCGCCGGGGCCATCTTGTTGGTCAGCGTGCCCGCGACGATCATCACGTCGGACTGGCGGGGCGAGGCGCGCGGGGCGAAGCCGAAGCGTTCGGCGTCGTAGCGCGGCATCGACATCTGCATCATCTCGACGGCGCAGCAGGCAAGGCCGAAAGTCATCCACATCAGCGAGCCGGTGCGGGCCCAGTGGATCAGCTCGTCCGTCGAGGTGACGAGGAAGCCCTTGTCGGCCAGCTCGTCATTGATGTCGGTCACGAACGGATCGGCGGGGGCCGGCGTCAGCGGCCGGGCCGGCGCCGCTCCGGCATCGACGGCCGGCGAACGCAGCAGCAGCGGCTCGGAACCCTTGATCAATCCCATTCCAACGCGCCTTTCTTCCATTCGTAGATGAAGCCGATCGTCAGCACGCCGAGGAACACCATCATCGACCAGAAGCCGAACCAGCCCAGCGTCCCGAAGGTCGCCGCCCAGGGAAACAGGAACGCCACTTCGAGATCGAAGATGATGAACAGGATCGACACCAGGTAGAACCGAACGTCGAACTTCATCCGCGAATCGTCGAACGCATCGAACCCGCACTCGTAGGCGGAGAGCTTCTCGTCGTCCGGCGCCCTGAACGCCACCAGGAACGGCGAGACCAGCAATGCCAGACCGATGAACAGGGCGACGCCCACGAAGATCACGATCGGCAGATAGGATGCGAGAAGCAGGTTCATCGCCTCGGAGCCTCATATCGGGTTGCCGCGGAACACCCGCAACGGGCGGATCGTCGCGGTAAACGTGCGCGTCTACCGATCCGTGTCGGATCGGCGGGGCCGCGGCCAGCGTCTCGGCAATGTCTGCCGCAATGCGGCGAGAACTATCCCCTTCTCCACGGCGAAGCAAGGCGCCGGCAACGCCGGAAACAGCGACGGGAAAGCATCGTCCGCGACCGGGGCGTCGCGCTTCGCCGCCGGCTCGGCTAGGCTCGCGGCAGACGCCGCCGGAGCCGGCACACAGGCATCCCGGCGCGCCGTCGCCGCAGAGGAGAAAGCATCATGGTCGAACGCGCATCCACCCCATGGCAGCCGATGTCCAGCGCCCGCCGCGACGGCGCGCGGATCCTGGTGACCGTCCGCGCCGGCGAACAGGGCCCCGCCGAGGTCGATACGGTCCGCTGGACGAGCCCGCGCGGCGCACCGGAAAAGGCCTGGGTGGCGACGGATACCGACGCCGACGCGCCCGTCGCCTACGAGGACGACGAATTGCTGGCGTGGATGCCGTTCCCGGAGCCGACGGCCGAGCACGGCGCGGCCCCTGCCCCCATCTGGCCGGAGCCGGCGCTGGAGAGCGACTTCGAGGAGGAGCAGGGCTCGGGGATCTGACGTCGCCGACGATCGATGCGTCGCCTCCCGCGCCGGTTCTCTGATGGGCCGGCGCGACGGGGACCGCCGCCGCAGCGATGGGGCGCGGCCTGCATGTCGATGGCAATGTAAGGGGGATGGCCGAAATCGGCCGGGTAGAAACTGGCGCGAGTGACGGGGCTCGAACCCGCGACCTCCGGCGTGACAGGCCGGCACTCTAACCGACTGAGCTACACCCGCGCTCGGCCGCTTGCGCGGCTTGTGAGCGGTCGTTTACGGGCATCCCCGGGGGCTGTCAAGCGAAAGCCGCCAAGAGAGCCGGGACAAAACGGCGACCGTCGCCAACCCGTCATAATCGGCCAAAAATGCCGGCTTTCGTGGCCACAGCCCTGCCGCGCGGAAGCGGCTCCCGGGCGAATCGCCCGTAGCGGGCGATGGACGCCGCCCGGCCGCGCCGACCGATTCTCGCCGGCTCAACAGGGCGCCGACTCTTGCCAGCCGACCGGCAAAGTCCTAGACGGAGCCGGGGGCGATTAGCTCAGTTGGTAGAGCGCCTCGTTTACACCGAGGATGTCGGCAGTTCGAGCCTGTCATCGCCCACCATCCCCCTGCATTGATATCGCTTTAAGCGCCTGGATTGCTGGCTTCGGCCCATGGCCCAGCGGCTCACCTAGCGCCAAGCCAACAGCGTTTCCTCGTATGATCGGCTCGTGGTGCCAAGGAGCTTCGCCGCGGCCACCCCAGAACTGTCGCTGATGCTCACTACGATGGCCGGAGTTGCGGCTGGCCCTGCCCGCTAGATGCTGCGCAGAAGAAGCACACGTCACCGCCGCCGCTGTCGATGTGCAGGATCGACGGAGGCGAGAGCGACAAGGCGATCGAAATCACCAAGGCGCTTAGGACACTGACGAGACGCTTAGGCTCGTGGGGCTTGGGCACAGGCAGACTCCTTCATTGATGACAACAATGAGGTCTGTTCCCGTGGGGAACTCAGATATCCGCTTAATCGGATTGCCGTGGCAAGTGTGACAGCGCGAGATTCTACGCTTATCCAGCAAGTTCGCTGAGTGAATGCCAGGCAACCTACTGATTTTGCTGTATTTTCCTCTCCCCAGGAAAATGCTCGATCAGGCGCACGACAAGATCGGGAAGTGCTCTTCCAACGGCTTTGAAGACGTCGGACGGACGAACAGCGGACCGGCGGGTTTCCTTGCCGTCCAGCCGTTCCCGCTACGGCGGTGACCGGCGGTAGCGACGCAATCGATTACGTGCCAGCAATCGTGCCATCGCTTGGCGCGATCGCCCTAGGCACACCCACTCTATCCTGCCGCAGGCGACGACTCTCCGCCCTGCGTGCGATCGCCGCCGCGCTGTAGGGAACATGACCTCCTGAAACGCAAACGGCCGGGACAAGCCCGGCCGT
Source organism: Aurantimonas sp. HBX-1 (assembly GCF_021391535.1). Taxonomy (GTDB): domain Bacteria; phylum Pseudomonadota; class Alphaproteobacteria; order Rhizobiales; family Rhizobiaceae; genus Aurantimonas. The sequence continues at coordinate 1,738,210 of NZ_CP090066.1, read as the reverse complement.
TCGGCAGTGCAGGCGGTGAGGCCTACTTGTTGTTGACGGCGTCCTTGAGACCCTTGCCGGCGGCGAATTTCGGCACGTTGCGTGCCGGAATGTCGACTTCTGCGCCGGTCGACGGGTTGCGGCCCTTGGAGGCCGCGCGATGCGAGACGGAAAACGTTCCGAAGCCGACCAGGCGGATGTCGTCCCCCTTGGCCATCGCCCCCTGGATGATCTCGAAGATCGCATCCACGGCGGTTCCTGCCTGCTGCTTCGACAGCTCGGCCTTGTCTGCCACGGCAGACACGAGTTCGTTTTTGTTCATCAAATACCCTCCTGATTCGTAAGTCGTAACGACTCCGTGAGCACGGTGGTCAACTTTCGCGGATCGTCAACGCTTCGGCAACGGCAAAGTGCCGGATTCCGGGGACTTTGCAAAAAAAATGCCGCCCCGGAGGGCGGCATTTTCCATAAAAGCGGTCGGTGCGATCAGTGGGCAACAGCCGTTGCCCCTTCGTCGACCAGCGGAGTGCCCGTCATCGGCTCGTCCTTTTCGGACCATTCGACCGGCACCAGCGGCTGCACGAGCGCATGCTTCAGCACCTCGCCCATGCGCGAGACCGGGATGATGTCCATCCGGTTCTTCACGCTGTCCGGGATCTCGGCGAGATCCTTGGCGTTCTCCTCGGGGATCAGCACCGTCTTGATGCCGCCCCTCAGCGCCGCCAGCAGCTTCTCCTTGAGGCCACCGATCGGCAGTACCCTGCCGCGCAACGTGATCTCGCCGGTCATCGCGATGTCCCGGCGAACCGGGATTCCGGTCAGCACCGACACGATGGCGGTCGCCATCGCCACGCCGGCAGACGGTCCGTCCTTCGGCGTCGCGCCCTCCGGCACGTGGACGTGGATGTCCCGCTTCTCGAACAGCGGCGGCTTGATGCCGTAGTCGAGCGCACGCGAGCGGACGTAGGACGCCGCCGCGGAGATCGACTCCTTCATCACATCCTTGAGGTTGCCGGTCACGGTCATCTTGCCCTTGCCCGGCATCATCACGCCTTCGATCGTCAGCAGTTCGCCGCCGACCTCGGTCCACGCCAGACCGGTGACCACACCGACCTGATCCTCGGACTCCGCCTCGCCGTAGCGATAGCGGGTGACCCCGAGATAGTCGGCAAGGTTCGCCGCCGTGACCTCGACCTTCGTCGCCTCGCCCTTCAGGATCTGCGTCACCGCCTTGCGGGCGAGCTTCGTCAGTTCCCGCTCGAAGCTGCGCACCCCCGCCTCGCGGGTGTAGCGCTGGGCGATCTCGCGCAGGGCGTCCTCGCTGACCGAGAACTCCTCCGGCTTCAGGGCGTGGTCCTTAATCGCCTTCGGCAGCAGATGCCGCCGCGCGATCTCGACCTTCTCGTCCTCGGTGTAGCCGGCGATCCGGATGATCTCCATCCGGTCCATCAGCGGCGCCGGGATGTTCAGCGTGTTCGCGGTGGTCACGAACATCGTCGCCGACAGGTCGTACTCGACCTCCAGATAGTGGTCCATGAAGGTGGCGTTCTGTTCCGGATCGAGCACCTCGAGCAGTGCCGACGACGGATCGCCGCGGAAGTCCTGGCCCATCTTGTCGATCTCGTCGAGCAGGAAGAGCGGATTGGTCTTCTTCGCCTTCTTCATCGACTGGATGACCTTGCCGGGCATCGAGCCGATATAGGTCCGCCGGTGACCGCGGATCTCCGCCTCGTCCCGCACGCCGCCGAGCGCCATGCGCACGTACTCGCGTCCGGTCGCCCGGGCGATCGACTTCGCCAGCGAGGTCTTGCCGACACCCGGAGGTCCGACGAGGCACAGGATCGGACCCTTCATCTTCGACTGCCGGCTCTGCACCGCCAGGTACTCGATGATCCGCTCCTTGACCTTCTCCAGACCGTAGTGATCGGTGTCGAGGATCTCCTCGGCCTTCTTCAGGTCGATCTTGACGCGCGAGCGGTTGCCCCACGGCAGGCCGAGCAGCCAGTCGAGGTAGTTGCGCACCACCGTCGCCTCGGCCGACATCGGCGACATCTGCCGCAGCTTCTTCATCTCGGCGTTGGCCTTCTCGCGGCCTTCCTTCGAGAGCTTGGTCTTCTTGATCCGGTCTTCCAGCTCGGCCATCTCGTCACGGCCGTCTTCGCCGTCGCCGAGCTCCTTCTGGATCGCCTTCATCTGCTCGTTCAGGTAGTACTCGCGCTGGGTCTTCTCCATCTGGCGCTTGACGCGCGAGCGGATGCGCTTCTCCACCTGGAGCACCGAGATCTCGGACTCCATGAAGCCGAGGGCGCGCTCCAGCCGCTCGCGGACGCTGACGAGGCTCAGCATCTCCTGCTTCTCGGGCAGCTTGATCGCGAGATGCGAGGCGACCGTGTCGGCGAGCTTGGAATAGTCGTCGATCTGACCTGCGGCACCCACCACTTCCGGCGAGATCTTCTTGTTCAGCTTGACGTAGTTCTCGAACTCCGAGACCACCGAGCGGGCCAGGGCCTCGATTTCGACCGGGTCCTCGTCGGCTTCCTCGATGATGTCGGCATAGGCCTCGTGCCAGTCGGTGCGGGCGGTGAAGCTCTCGATGCGCGCGCGGTCGATGCCCTCGACGAGCACCTTGACGGTGCCGTCGGGCAGCTTGAGCAGCTGCAGGACGTTCGCCACCGTGCCGACCTCGTAGATCGCGTCGGGAGCGGGATCCTCGTCGCCGGCGTTCTTCTGGGTGGCAAGCAGGATCTGCTTGTCCGCGCCCATCACCTCCTCGAGCGCCTTGATCGACTTCTCCCGCCCGACGAAGAGCGGAACGATCATGTGCGGGAACACGACGATGTCGCGGAGGGGCAGGACTGGATAGAGGCTGGCTTCGCCTCCGCCGGAACGTTCGGATGTGTGGGACATGGTGTTCCTTTCTACGGCTTCACGCCGTCCAGGCCGTGCGCGGCAGACCTTCATCAAGCATCCGCGGCGCACGCCTCAATGGTCACTATCTGGGCAGGAAGCTCCTGCCATTCAAGCGGTTGCAGGCTACGCACCGGTCATCATACTGTCACCAAAGAGCCCGCCCCGGCGGAAAGCCGGGACGGGCTCCGGTCCGTCCTCAGAGATTGCCGAAATGCAGAGACGTCAGGCGCTGACGTTCTCCTTCTCGGCGCTGCGATCCGCATAGATGTAGAGCGGCCGCGCATTCCCCTCGATAACGTCCTCGGAGATCACGACCTCCTGCACGCCTTCCAGCGTCGGCAGGTCGAACATCGTGTCGAGCAGCATCGCCTCCATGATCGACCGCAGGCCACGCGCCCCGGTCTTGCGCTCGATCGCCTTGCGGGCGATCGCCGTCAGCGCATCCGAATGGAAGGTGAGTTCGACATTCTCCATCTCGAACAGCCGCTGATACTGCTTGACCAGCGCGTTCTTCGGCTGCTCCAGGATCTGCACCAGAGCCGGCTCGTCCAGGTCCTCAAGCGTCGCCAGGACCGGCAGACGGCCGACGAATTCGGGGATCAGGCCGAACTTCAAGAGATCCTCGGGCTCCACCTGGCGGAACACGTCTCCTGTGCGGCGCTCGTCCGGCGACGCGACGTTCGCCGCGAAGCCGATCGAGGTCTTGCGACCGCGATCCGAGATAATCTTGTCGAGCCCGGCAAAGGCGCCGCCGCAGATGAACAGGATGTTGGCGGTATCCACCTGCAGGAATTCCTGCTGCGGATGCTTGCGGCCGCCCTGCGGCGGCACGGAAGCGACCGTGCCTTCCATGATCTTCAGCAGCGCCTGCTGCACGCCTTCGCCCGACACGTCGCGGGTGATCGACGGGTTGTCGGACTTGCGGCTGATCTTGTCGATCTCGTCGATGTAGACGATGCCACGCTGCGCCCGCTCGACATTGTAGTCGGCCGACTGCAGCAACTTGAGGATGATGTTCTCGACGTCCTCGCCGACATAGCCGGCTTCGGTCAGCGTCGTCGCGTCGGCCATGGTGAACGGCACGTCGAGGATGCGCGCCAGCGTCTGCGCGAGCAGCGTCTTGCCGCAGCCGGTGGGGCCGATCAGCAGGATGTTGGACTTCGCCAGCTCGACGTCGTTGTTCTTCGCCGCATGCGCGAGGCGCTTGTAGTGGTTGTGCACGGCGACCGACAGCACCTTCTTGGCGAAGGACTGGCCAATCACGTAGTCGTCGAGGACCGCGATGATCTCCTGCGGCGTCGGCACGCCCTCGCGCGACTTCACCATCGAGGATTTGTTTTCCTCGCGGATGATGTCCATGCAGAGTTCGACGCATTCGTCGCAGATGAAAACCGTCGGCCCGGCGATCAGCTTACGGACTTCGTGCTGGCTCTTTCCGCAGAAAGAGCAATAGAGCGTGTTCTTGGAATCGCCGCCGCTCGTTTTGCTCATTCGTCTTTCCTTCCGATCCGGTCCCCTCCAGGGAATCCGTTTATCGCTTCCGCGTCGAGCCTATCGTCACTTCACCCGCTCGCATAGGACCTGCCTTGGCAGATCGACGACTCCGCAACGCACATTGTCGCACATTACAGCCTAGGGGCGAATGCTTGAGTGGCGCTTAACGGCCTCGCCGGCATTATCCGTCCGCAAGTGTGGCCGTGACGTGGCGCTTCAGGGCTTGACCTCGGTCTCGAGGGCCACTCGCGAGGAGTAGACCTTGTCGACGATACCGAACTCGCGCGCTTCTTCCGCTGTCATGAAGTGGTCGCGATCGAGCGTGCGTTCAATGGTTTCGTAGTCCTGGCCGGTGTGCTCGACATAGATTTCGTTCAGCCGGCGCTTCAGCTTGATGATGTCCTGGGCGTGGCGCTCGATGTCCGAAGCCTGGCCCGAGAAGCCGCCCGACGGCTGATGCACCATGATGCGGGCGTTCGGTGTCGCAAAGCGCATGTCCTTGTGGCCGGCGCAGAGCAGCAGCGAGCCCATCGAGGCGGCCTGGCCGATGCACAGCGTCGACACGGCGGGGCGGATGAACTGCATCGTGTCGTAGATCGCCATGCCGCTGGTCACGATCCCGCCCGGCGAGTTGATGTAGAGCGCGATCTCCTTCTTCGGGTTCTCCGCCTCGAGGAACAGGAGCTGGGCGCAGACCAGCGTCGCCATCGAGTCCTCGATCGGACCGGTGATGAAGATCACCCGCTCCTTGAGCAGCCGGGAGAAGATGTCGTAGGCGCGTTCGCCGCGATTGGTCTGTTCGACCACCATCGGGACGAGGTTCATCGCGGTTTCGACGGGATGTGTCATGGAAGCGTCTCGCTGCTGGGTCGGATGGCGACTACCGGGCGGTAATGCCACAGAATCGGGTTGGGGTCTGTGACCCCGTAGATAGGGCTTTGCAATCGGCCTGTGCAAGGCGGCATGGTCGCCGCGGCCGATCGCCCGGCGCGACGCCGCCCGCCGGGCTCAGCCGCGGCCGTCGCCGGCGCTGTCGATGTCGCTCGCGCCCGGCGGTATCGGCTTGCCGCCGGCATCCACCGAGCCATGCTGCGAGGCGCCGTCCTGCGCGCCCGGCTCGCTCGGCGCGGCCGCCGGCGGCAGGCTCGCGACCGGGCGGCCACCTGCGGGCGCGTCCAGCGCCTCGACCCGCACCGGCGGCGCCCTGCCCTTGCGGTCCTCGCCGAACCACACGGTCGTCTGCGGGAACGGGATCTCGATGCCGCGCTCGTCGGCCATCCGCTTGACGATCTCGCGATAGGCGCGGCCGATGCCCCACTGGGTGCCGGGCTTGGTCATCACCCTTCCGCGCACGACCACGGCGGAATCGCCGAGTTCGTTCACGCCCCACATGTCGAACTCGCTGATCAGGTTCTCGCCCTCGCTGCCAAGCTTCAGCTCGTCAAAGGCGTCGTGCATCATCTGCTTCACGTCGGCGACGTTCTCGCGATAGGCGACGCCGATATCGGCGACGTAATAGGCGAAGTCCTTCGAGAAGTTCGCCACCTGGTCCACCGACGAGAACGGGATCAGGTACCAGGTTCCCTCGACGGTCCTGAGGCCCACGGACCGCACGGTCAGGTGCTCGACGACGCCGGATATCCCGTTCACCTCGACGATGTCGCCTTCGTTCATGGCGTTCTGGATCTGGATGAAGGCGCCGGTGATGATGTCCTGAACGAATTTCTGCGCACCGAAACCGATCGCCAGGCCGACCACGCCGGCGCCGGCGAGGAGCGGCGCGATGTTGATGCCGAGTTGCGAGAGCACCAGCATCGCCACGATCACCACCATGGCGATGGTGAAGGCATTGCGGAACAGCGACAGCAGCGTGCGCTCGCGGGCGGTCGGAACGGTGCCGTAATGCGGGTTGAGCCGATACTCGACCCAGGACGAGACCGCGATGTAGACCCCGACCCCGAGGACCAGCACGATCGCGGCGCCAAGCAGGCTTCCGACGAAAAGCTGGCCGAGCGACGTCGCTAGCCAGGAGCTGACGCTGAGCAGGCTCCAGGCTTCGAATATGTAGGCGATGACGATCAGCACGACGATCACCCGGATGACCGTCAGGGCGTTGGGAATGAAGGAGTTGACCCGCTTCTCGAGCAGCGGCAGCCGGTCCTTCGCGGCTTGCGGGATCGGGATGCCGCTGGCGATCACCCGCGACAGCACCGAGACGATCAGCCCGCCGATGGCCATCGCCGCGATCGATTTGAGTGTCGCACTCGCAAGGAAGGTCAGGCCAGTATCCGGGCTGCGCAGCCAGACGACGAAAACGGTCAGTGCGAAGCCGATGGCGAGCAGCCACCAGATCTGGCCGAGGAACGCATTGACGCGCGCGCCGAAGCTCTTGTCGCCGCGATGCTTGGCGCGTTTCAGCCGCTCGCGGACGACGCTGCGATTGCGCAGGATGAGGCCGATCGTCAGGCCGAGCGTCAGCAGCACGACGACGAAGCGCACCGCGTCCGCGGCGGCTTCGCTCGATGCCTGCTGGACGATCGGCGCCACGAACAGGAAAGTGTAGCCGAGGATCGAGATCAGCCGCGAAATCCAGAAGTACCAGTAGCGGGCCTGCCGGTCGGAAAACGGCGTCAGGCGCAATTCCGGGTAGCGCGGCGAGACGAAGGCGGCGACCGCGACCTTGATCGTCTCGATCAGCAGGAACGCGTTGAGAAACAGCGCCTGGTTGATGCCTGGGCGACCGCCGTTGAAGATCGTCGCCGCGAGATAGCCACCGGCCCAGCAGAGCAGGATCGACAGCGCGTCCGCCAGGCCCGCGGCGACGAGCAGGGCCAGCTTGCGCAGCGGCCCCGCATGCTCGGCCCCGCGTGCCAGCCGGCGGAACATCGGCGTCTTGGCAAATCGCCCGATCGCCAGGATCAGGAACACCACGAGCGCCACCAGCCCGACCGGCGCCACCGCGTCGAAGATCCGGGGAATGTTGATGCGGCCGACGCCGGAGAGCATGTCGAGGGAGGCCAGGCCGCTGTCCTGCAGATGCGACCACGTCTCGCCGAGACTGCCGATCAGAGCGCTGGAGTAGACGGCGATCCGGCCCGGCAGGGTCAACGCGGCGGCCTCGGCGACCGGGTCCGCTGCCTCGGCCGCCGGCGCGCGATAGGCTGCGGCCTTCAGCGATTCGATCAGGCGGGCGCGGGTGTCGTCGTTCTCCAGAATGCGGATCAGCTCGTCGAGCGACGGCTCGTCGGCCGTTGCCGCCGCTTCCGTGCTGGTTCCCAGCGACAGGCTCGGCATCTGCGCCGGCGCGGCGCTCGCCCACAGCAGCAGCGCGAAGAGAGCGGCAAGAAGGGCGAACGGGCGGGAAAGCGTCATGCGGGAAGAACCGTGTTGGCCTCGGAGGGGGTGAGGTGCGAAGCGGCAGGCGCCGGCGCCGGCGCTGCCACCGACGGCGGATGCGGGCACATCCTATCTCGGGGCGCTTTGACGAGACTGAGGCGCCATAACGAAAAGGGCCGACTTGCGCCGGCCCTTTTCGTGATCTTCGATCGATCGGCAAGGATCAGGAGGCGGCGGCCAGCGCCTTGTCGTCCTCGTCCTCGGCCATCAGCTCTTCCTTGGTGACCGTCTTGTCGGTCACGTCGGCCTCGGCCAGGAGATGGTCGACGACCTTCTCCTCGTAGATCGGCGCGCGCAGGCTGGCGAGCGCGTCCGGGTTCTTCTGGAAATACTCGTAGAGCTGCTGCTCCTGGCCCGGATAGCGGCGAAGCTGCTCGAACATCGCCCGCTGCAGTTCCTCGTCGGTGATCTGGACGTTGGCCTTCTCGCCGATCTGGGAGAGCACCAGCCCGAGCCGGACGCGACGCTCGGCAAGGCGGCGATACTCGGCGCGCGCCTCCTCCTCGGTCGTGTCCTCGTCCTCAAAGGACTTGCCGGCCTGCGTCAGCTCGTTCTGGACCTGCGTCCAGATGTTGCCGAACTCGGCCTCGATCAGCTTCTCCGGCAGGTCGAAATCGTAGGTCGCGTCGAGCGCGTCGAGCAGCTGGCGCTTGACCTTCTGGCGCGTAGCCTGGCCGTACTGGCTCTCGATCTGCTCACGCACAACCTGCCGCAGACGCTCCACCGACTCGATGCCGAGCTTCTTGGCCAGATCGTCGTCGATCTCGGTCTCGAGCGGCGCCGCCACCGACTTGATCGTCACGTCGAAGGTCGCGGCCTTGCCGGCGAGATGCGCGGCGCCGTAATCCTCGGGGAAGGTCAGCTCGACGACCTTCTCGTCGCCGGCCGCGAGGCCGATCAGCTGATCCTCGAAGCCTGGGATGAACTGGCCAGAGCCGAGAACGAGATTGGAGTCGCTCGCCGTCCCGCCGTCAAAGGGCTCGCCGTCGACCTTGCCGACGAAGTCCATCGTGACGCGGTCGCCGGTTTCCGCCTTGCCGTCCTTCGGCTCGTAGGTCTTGGCGCTGTCGGCGATGCGCTTCACCTGCTCGTCGACCTCCTCGTCGGCGATCTCGACGATCGGCCGCTCGATCTTGATGCCGCTGGTGTCCTTCAGCTCGAAGGACGGCAGCGTCTCGTAGGAGAGCGTGAAGCTGAAGTCGGACTTGCCGCTGAGAACCTTCTCGGCCTCGCCCTCGTCCTCGGTCATCACGATTTCCGGCTGCATCGCGGAGCGCTCGTTGCGCTCGGCGATGACGTTGCGCGGGGTCTCGTTGATGATCTGGTTGACGATCTCCGCCATCATCGACTTGCCGTACATCTTGCGCAGATGCGACATCGGCACCTTGCCGGGCCGGAAACCCTTCAGCTGCACCCGGTCCTTGGCTTCGTAGAGCCGTGTCTGGAGGCGCGCTTCAAGGTCCGAAGCCGGCACGACGATCTGGATCTCGCGCTTCAGGCCCTCGGCCTTGGTTTCCGTTACCTGCATTCTCGATACCTTCTTGATCTTGATAAGGGCCGATCCGCCATGCGGTCGGGCTTGTCACGAATTCGTCAGCAGCAGACTGGTGCGGGTGGAGGGACTTGAACCCCCATGCCTCTCGGCGCTTGGACCTAAACCAAGTGCGTCTGCCAATTCCGCCACACCCGCAGGAGCGCCGACAAAGGGCGACGCGAGGCGCGGGCCTCTATATCACCCGCATCAGGGCCACGGAAGGGCAATGTCGGGGGAAATCCCGGCGATTCCGCCCGAAAAGGCCGGGTTTGTCGCTGAAGCCGCGCCGATTGTTCCCCGCCGTCGCGGCGTCGGCGGCGCCCGGCGAGCGACGCCGCCGGTGGCAGGTTCCCGACGCGTCCGCGCAAGCTGCTGATTCGATTGGCCGAAACCAGCTTCATGCTGCATTGCACCAAGCGCAGGGCTGTTATGCGCTTTCGTGTCTAGCGAGCGCGGCGGACGCCACCTAACTTCCTGACACCGAAGCGGCGCAGCCAACCAGCCTCACCGCTTCAATCGATTGAAATTCCAGACGGGCGACACGACATGAATATCATGCGGTCTTACAGCAACTGGCGGCGCTACCGCGAGACGGTCAACGAACTGAACCGACTGTCCCAGCGCGAGCTTTCCGACCTCGGCATTTCGCGTGCCGACATTCCTTCCCTGGCTCGCCGCGCGATTGGCTGACGCCTGACGATATCGAGTTTCGCGACGGCCCACCTCCTCCCGGGTCTTAGCGGATACGGGGCTGCCATCCTCCTCCCAGGCAGTCTCACCTAAGTCGCCCGCCGGGTCCTCCCCCCGGCGGGCGCACAGATTGCAGAGATTTCACTCCGGAGCCGTCTCCTCCCTAGGCTCGGAGTGAATGTCGACCCGCGCATCCTCCTCCCAAGCGCGCGGGTTCTTCTTGGCCGCTCGCCGGGTCCTCCCCCCGGCGAGCGTGCCGCGAAGCAAGTTTCGCGACGGCCCACCTCCTCCCGGGTCCGAGCGGATTGTAGCCTGCGCATCCTCCTCCCAGCGCAGGTTCAGTACCGACGCCCGCCAGGTCCTCCCCCTGGCGGGCGTTGTCGTTTGCGGTCTCGCGCAGAAGCCGCCGGGCCTTCCGGGCGGCGCCCTGCGCTGCTAGACTCTCCCCATGTCGAACAAACCCATTCACATCGTCGGCGGCGGGCTCGCCGGCTCCGAAGCCGCATGGCAGATCGCCGAGCAGGGCGTCCCCGTCGTCCTGCACGAGATGCGACCCACCCGCGGCACCGAAGCGCACAAGACCGAGCATCTGGCCGAGCTCGTCTGCTCCAACTCGTTCCGGTCCGACGACGCCGAGTCGAATGCCGTCGGCGTGCTGCACGCCGAGATGCGGCTTGCCGGTTCGCTCATCATGCGCGCCGCCGATTCCCATCAGGTCCCGGCCGGCGGCGCACTGGCGGTGGACCGCGACGGCTTTGCCGCCGCCGTCACCGCCGCCATCGAGGCGCATCCGCTGATCCGAATCGAGCGCGGCGAGGTCGAGGGACTGCCTCCCGCGGAATGGGGCTCGTCGATCGTCGCCACCGGACCGCTCACCGCCCCGGCCCTCGCCGAGTCGATCCGTTCCGCCACGGGCACCGACGCCCTCGCCTTCTTCGACGCCATAGCGCCGATCGTGCATTTCGACTCGATCAACCTCGACAAGGCCTGGTTCCAGTCGCGCTACGACAAGGTCGGGCCAGGCGGGACCGGCAAGGACTACATCAACTGCCCGCTCGACAAGGAGACCTACGAGCGCTTCGTCGCCGCGCTGGTCGAGGGCGACCGGACCGAGTTCAAGGACTGGGAGGGCACGCCCTATTTCGACGGCTGCCTGCCCATCGAGGTGATGGCCGAGCGCGGCCCGGAGACGCTGCGCCACGGACCGATGAAGCCGATGGGCCTGACCAATGCCCACCAGCCGGACATCAAGCCCTATGCCGTGGTGCAGCTGCGCCAGGACAACGCGCTGGGCACGCTCTACAACATCGTCGGTTTCCAGACGAAGCTGAAATACGGCGCCCAGGCCGGCATCTTCCGGATGATCCCGGGACTCGAGAACGCCGAGTTCGCGCGTCTCGGCGGCCTGCACCGCAACACCTACCTGAACTCGCCGGTGCATCTCGACGCGCGCCTGCGCCTCAAGGCGATGCCGCACGTGCGCTTCGCCGGGCAGATCACCGGCTGCGAGGGCTATGTCGAATCGGCGTCGATCGGCCTCATCGCCGGGCGCTTCGCAGCAGCCGAAGCGCTGGGCACCGAAATCGCCCCACCGCCGCAGACAACCGCGACCGGGGCGCTGCTCGCCCACATCACCGGCGGCCACCTCGCCCACGAGGAGGAAGGCGGCAAACGCTCCTTCCAGCCGATGAACGTCAATTTCGGCCTGTTCCCGCCGCTGGAGCCGGGCGCGATCCAGAAGCCGGAAGGGATGAAGCGGTTCCGCGGCAAGGAGAAGTCGGCTGCCCGGAAAAAGGCCATGTCCGCCCGGGCCCTGGCCGATTTCGCCGCCTGGCTCTCGCCGCGATCATTCGCCGACGCGGCCGAGTAAGGCGCGGCCCGCAGGCTCCGCCCGGCTGGCTACTCGGGCTGCCATTCCGCAGCACGGAAGTAGATGATCATCGATGCGGCGCTGATGGCGGCGACCTCGCCCTCCTGGACGATCTGCCGGAGCACCACCCGCAGCCGCCGCCCGTCGCCGCTCGTCAGGTCCAGCACCGGCGGGACGAGCCTTTCCGGCGCTGTTGAGAAGGTCGACTCCGGCAGATCCGCGACGGCCGAAGCGAGATCGAAGCGGTCCTCCACCATGCCGATCCGCACGACCAGCCGATCGGCTTCGATCCTGACCTGCGGAATCGGCGTCGCCACATCGTTCGACGGCCCGGGATTCGCGTCCGCCACCGCCGACAGCTCCGTCGCGGCGCGGTCGTAGCCGTCCGTCTCGACCACGAGGGCGGCAGCAGCGGTGAAGCTGCGGATCGTCTGCAGCGCCGAGGGCCGCGACAGGCCGAGCCCGGTCATCAGGATGTCGAAGGCCGAGTCGTCCGCGCCCTGCGGATCCGCCGCGGCAACGCGCTGGCGCAGGGCCGGCTCGAGATAGGGCAGCACCCGCCCGATCTGACCCGCATCCTCCAGCGCGTAGAGCCGCGACCGCAGTCGCCGGTCGGCCTCCGGGCCGCGATCCGCCGTAACAAGCGTCGCCGCCCCGTCGGGTCCCGAAACACCGGCCTCCGCGACGATCAGAGCGGTCTGGCTGCGGCCGACGGTACTCGCGGCGCCCCAGGGTCCGAACGACGAGAGAGCCAGCAGCAGGAGCGGAATGGCGGCCATGACGCGGATGTCGCCGCGCCAGCGTAGGGGCGCCTGCGCCGCGACGACGAGGGCGGCTGCGAGCACGCCGAGCGCCAGATAGTAGCGCGGCAGCGTCACGCCCTCCGCCGCGATCCGGATCGCCGCGGCAATCGCCAGCAGCACCAGCGGGACGATGAGAATGGCGACGAAGCTTCGCCCGAACAGCCGGATCGGCGGCGTCGCCTCGGAGAGGAACGGCGCCGCCCCGATGCGCAGCGACAGCACCAGCAGGGCGAAGAAGGTGACGATCCAGCCGATCTCGTTGGCGGGCAGGACGCCGGTCGCCAGGATCTTCATCGCATAAAGATGCAGGACGGCCGCCGTCACCAGCACGAGCGGCGCCGCGATCCAGGCAGCCATGATCCGCACGCCCGCCAGCAGGCGGTCCTCCGGCCCCGGCACGGGCTCCTCGAATCCGGCCGGCACGCGGCCGAGCGCGAAGAGCGGGCCGACCAGCGTGAAGGCGGTGACGAAGATGTGCTCGTAGGCGTCGCCCGAGAGACCGACCGCGAACAGGAAGCGGATCATCTCGAGGATCGCCGACAGGCCGAGCGTGAACAGCAGCACCGAGAGGAAGGCGAGGATGACCCCGACGACCGTCCACAGCGTGTAGGTCCAGAAGCGCATCCCGTCGCCGCGTCCCACGAACGGCGCCAGCGGCACCGCCAGCGTCGCGGCCGCGATCAGCGCCGGCGGATAGATGCCGAAGCGGGGCCCGAACCAGACCGCCAGGCCCATGACCAGCGCCACGGCGGTCGCGCCGGCGTGCCGGGCGGGCGGCGTCAGCCCATGGGCTTCGGCGGCAAGGCTCGCCACCACCGCGCTGGCCGCGGCGCCGTAGAGCGAGGCGAGCAGCCAGGGAAAGTCCTCAGGGTTCGGGACGAAGACGTCCTGGACTGCCACGTTGGAGAGCAGCGAGATCGCCGCGATCAGCAGCGTCGAGACCGGGAAGCGCGCAGCGGCCGTCCCGGCGCCGCGTGCGAGCGCGGCGGTCGCGCGCCGGAGCCGCGTCGATCCTGCCTGGTGATTCCCGCTCGCCATCCTGAGAGCCCGTCCTTCCGGCACTTCGCCTTGCGGCCATTCGATCCTAGCGACGCATCCAGCGCCAGTAGGCGAAGGACTTGCGAAGCGCGGCGATCTCGACCGGGCGCTCGAGCACCGATGCCCCCGCAGCCTCGATCCGGTCCAGATAGAGGCCCGCCAGTGTCGCCGGCAGGAAGGCGGGCCGGATGGCGAGCGGCAGCGTGCCCGCGTGGCGCTGGAAAGCCGCGAGATGATCCCGGCCGTAGGCCAGCATCGCGGCCACGGCGCGCATCGCCGGCGCCGGTTCGCCGCGGAGGAGATCGTCCGCCGAGCAGCCCGCGGCCTCGAGGAGGTCGGCTGGCAGGAACACCTGCTGCCTGGCGCGGTGGATCGGCAGGAGCAGCAGCGTTCCGGCGACGAGTTGTGCGACGCCGGCATGTCCGGCAGCATCCGCCGCTCCGCCGGCGGCATCCCGCGACAGCACGAGGCCCGCCAGCATGATCAGCGCCGATGCCGTCTCGCCGGCATAGGCCTCGAAGGCGTCCCGCGACGGCATCGGGTCATCGTAGAGATCGAAGATCCGCGCCTCGAGCAGCCGGTCGAAGGCGTCGCGGGGCAGCTGGTGCCGCTCGATCGTCTCGAGCAGCGCCGCCGCCACCGGGTTGGCATTCGCTTCGCCCGGCGCCGCTCCCTTAATCGTGTCCCGCCACCATTGCAGCCGGATCTCGCCTGGCAGCGGCTGGCTGACCTGCTCGCGGACCCGGGCGGCCTCGTAGTTGAAGGCATAGAGAGCGGCGAGGTCGTCCCTCGCCTCGGCCGGCGCGAAGGCCAGCGACAGGGCCCGGTCGCGGTCGTGCCGTTCGACGAGGCGCAGGCACTCGGCGGCATTGGCGTTCATGCCGCGCCGCTCCCGGCGTCCACCGTCGCGCGCGTCTCAGTCGACCGCGACGAGCGCGGCAGCGACCGGCCGGCCCTCGGAAAGCATGATGTTGAACGTCCGGACGGCCGCACCCGTCGACATCGGGTCGCAGGAGATGCCGGCCTGGCGAAGGCGGTCGGCCAGCGCCGGCGGCAGGCGCCGGATGTCGCGGCCGGTACCGAACAGCAGGAAGCGGATGTCATCTGCCTCCTCGAACACCTTGAGCAGCCGCTCGCCCTGGAAGGGCTGGTCGGCCGTGGCGTCCCAGCCGTAGATCCCGGACGGCAGGCACAGGATGGAGCCGCGATGCGACATGTCGGCAAAGCGGAAGCCGCCATTGCCATAGGCCTCGATGGGTGCGCGCCCGGGAAAGTGCGCGGCACGGATCTCGATCCCCTTGGCCATCCGGCGCTCAGGCCTTGCCCGCCGCAGGCCCCACGCGGCCGGTCTCCTCGTCGTCGGTCTTCTCGGCGACGTCGGCCGGACGCAGCTTGAAGAAGATCAGCACGGGCGCCGCCACGAAGATCGTAGACAATGCGCCGATCCCGACGCCGAACAGCATCGACGCCACGAAGGAACGGATCACCTCGCCGCCGAAGATGAACAGCGCCAGCAGCGCCAGCAGGGTTGTCGCCGTAGTCATCACGGTCCGCGCCAGCATCTCGTTGTCCGAAAGGTCGAGCAGCTGGCCGATCGGCATCTTCTTGAAGCGGCGCAGATTCTCCCGGATCCGGTCGTAGATGACGACCGTGTCGTTCAGCGAGTAGCCGACGATGGTGAGGATCGCCGCCACGGTCGACAGGTTGAACTCGAGCTGGGTCACCGCGAGGAACCCGAGCGTCAGGATGACGTCGTTGATCGTCGCGATGATGGCGCCGACGGCGAACTGCCATTCGAACCGGATCCAGACATAGATCAGGATCGCCAGCAGCGAGGCGAGCACGCCGATGACCGCGGCCCATGCGAGTTCGCCCGACACTGTCGGCCCGACGACCTCGGTCCGTCGGAAATCATAGTCGTCGCTGAGGGCCTGATGCGCGGTCTGGACGATCGCCGCCTGCGCGGTGTCGCCACCTTCGGCCGTGCCGAAGCGGATCAGCGCCTCGCTGTCCGAACCGAATTCCTGGACCTGGCTATCCGGGATCCCGGCAACATTGAGCCGCTCGCGGATGTCGCCGATATCGGCCACTCCGGACTTGGCCTGGACCTCGATCACCGTGCCGCCGGTGAAATCGATGCCGAAGTTCAACCCGGCCGTGAACAGCATCACGATCGACGCCAGACACAGGAAGATCGACAGCGCGAACACCTGCAGGCGGATCTTCATGAAGCGGATCGCCGTCACGTCCGGCACGAGCTTGATGAAACCGCGCGGCAGCTCCTTCGGGCGGCGCCGCCGCACCCACTCCGAAGCGAGCAGCCGCGTCAGCGTGAAGGCGGTGAAGACCGTGGTGACGATGCCGATCGCCAGGGTCACGGCAAAGCCGCGGACCGGGCCCGAGCCGAGGAAGAACAGCACGATGGCCGCGATCAGCGTGGTGATGTTGGCATCGACGATCGTGCCGAGCGCCTTCTGGAAGCCGGTGTCGATCGACTGGACCACGGATCGGCCGAGACGCCGCTCGTCGCGGATTCGCTCGAAGATCAGGACGTTGGAATCGACCGCCATGCCGACCGTCAGCACGATGCCGGCGATGCCCGGCAGGGTCAGGGTCGCGCCGATGACGGTGAGAATGGCGAAGAGCAGCAGGACGTTGGCGACGAGCGCGATGACCGCCAGCACGCCGAGGAAGCCGTAAGCCACCAGCATGAAGCCGATGACGAGGACCGCGCCGAGGACGCCGGCCATCTCGCCGGCGGCGATCGAGTCGGCGCCGAGGCCCGGCCCGACCGTGCGCTCCTCGATGATGTTCAGCGTCGCCGGCAGGGCACCGGCGCGCAGCAGCACCGACAGGTCGTTGGCACTCTCGACGGTGAAGTTGCCGCTGATCTGCGCCTGGCCGCCGAGGATCGGCTCGCGGATGTTCGGCGCCGACAGCACCTGCTCGTCGAGGACGATGGCGAAGGGACTGCCGACATTCTGCTGGGTGACGGCGCCGAAGCGCTGCGCGCCCTGGCTGTCGAAGCGGATGTTGACGACCGGCTGGTTGGTCTGGCTGTCGAAACCCGCCTGGGCGTCGGTCAGGTTCTCGCCCGAGACCATGATCTGGCGCTGCACGAGGATGGGGAGCGGCGGATTGTCGGTGGTGTAGAGGAGTTCCGAGCCGGCGGGCGGCCGCGCGCCGCGCGCCACCTCGTCGGCGGACGCGGTCTGGTCGACGAGCCGGAAGCTGAGCTTGGCGGTCTGGTTGAGCAGGGACTTCAGGCGCTGCGGATCCTGCAGGCCGGGAACCTGAACCATGATCCGGTCGTCGCCCTGACGCTGGATCAGCGGCTCGGTCGTGCCGAGCTCGTCGACGCGGCGCCGGACGACCTCGATCGACTGGGCGACGGCGTTGGTGAGACGGTAGTTCACGCCGGCTTCGGTCAGCGTCAGCGTGATCACGCCGGGCTGCGGCTGCGCCAGCTCGACCTCGGCGACGGAGCCGCTTCCCATCATGCCCGAGGACAAGGGTGTGGCCAGCGGCCGCAGCGCCTCGATCGCCGCGTCAGCGTCCGCGGGATCGCGCAGCCGGACGGTGACCGTGTTCCCCGCGTCCGAGAGGCCGGCATAGCCGATGCGGGCGGTGCGCAGCGTCTGGCGCGCGTCGTCGCTCAGCGTCTGGACGCGCTCGCCCTGCAGCGAGTCGCGATCGATCTGCAGCAGGATGTAGGAGCCGCCCTGGAGATCGAGGCCCAGCGTCACCTGCTGCTTTGGAACGAAGGATGGCAGCTGGTCGAGCATCTGCCGCGGAAAGAAGTTCGGGGCCGCGTACAGGATACCGACGGCCACCGTCAGCAGGACGAGTATCTTCTTCCAGGGCGAGAAATACAGCATTGGGATCCCAGGCGGGTCGACGAACGCGCCGCAGCGGCGTTCGTCCGTGGTATTCCGTCCACACGGTCGGCGAATGGCGACGCCGAAACACGGCCGAGTCTACGGCAACGGCGCCGTATCCTCAACAATCGCGGCTATTTGGTGTTGGCTGCCGCCGGCTCGCCCTTGACCCGGACGTCGGTGACCATGCTCTGCAGCACGCGGACGCGGACCTGTTCGGAGATCTGCACTTCCAGCTCGCCGTTGTCCATGACCTTGGTCACCTTGGCGATGATGCCGCCCCCGGTGACCACCGTGTCGCCGCGACGGATGTTGCTCAGCATCGCTTCCCGCTTCTTCATCGCCGTGCGCTGCGGCCGGATGATGAGGAAATACATGATGGCGAAGACCGCGACGAAGGGCAGCACGCTGATCAGGAGATCGCTTCCACCGGCAGCGGAAACGCCGCTCTGCGCGAAAGCCTCGGACACGAACATCGGGAACCTCTTCGGAATCGAGGGCGGGAAGCCCTTTACGGAGTGCGCGGAATATACGAACGGTCGCCTCGAATGCAACAAGGCGCGGGTTTCGCGACCCCGACGCTGCCAGGGACACGCAAGAGAAGTCATGGACGTGGAAGAATTTGCCCGGCTGCGGGAGACGATGGAGCGGATCGCGGCAAGCCTCGAGCGCCTGGCCCCCTCACCCGCGCCGGCGCCCGATTTCGACGCAGCCGACTGCTTCGTGTTCGAGCCGCCGGCAGGACTGGTTCCCGTCAGGGCGGTCAACCGCGTGCCGATCGAACTCCTCAAGGGCGTCGACCGATCGCGCGACATCCTGCTCGACAACACCGCCCGCTTCGCCCGCGGCCTGCCGGCCAACAACGCGCTCCTCTGGGGCGCCCGCGGCATGGGCAAGTCGTCGCTGGTCAAGGCCGCGCACGCGGCGGTCAACGCCTCGCTGCCGGACGGCGCGCGGCGCCTGAAGCTGATCGAGATCCACCGCGAGGACATCGACGACCTGCCGCGGCTGATGGGCTTCGTGCGAGCCGCGCCCTACCCGTTCCTGCTGTTCTGCGACGACCTCTCCTTCGACATGGGGGATTCGTCCTACAAGTCGCTAAAGGCGGCGCTCGAGGGCGGGGTCGAGGGGCGCCCTGCGAACGTGCTGTTCTACGCGACGTCGAACCGCCGGCATCTGCTGCCGCGGGACATGATCGAGAACGAACGCTCGACGGCGATTAATCCCGCCGAGGCGGTCGAGGAGAAGGTCTCGCTGTCGGATCGATTCGGGCTCTGGCTGGGCTTCCACCGCTGCAGCCAGGACGACTATTTGGCGATGATCGACGCCTATCTCGCCGCCTACGGCATCGAGAACGATCCGGAGGTCGTGCATCGCGAGGCGCTGGAATGGTCGACGACCCGCGGCAGCCGGTCCGGACGCGTCGCCTTCCAGTTCGTCCAGGACCTCGCCGGGCGGATGGGACGCACGCTGGAAACGCCGGCGGCCTGACGCAAGAAGGCCCGGCCTGCACCCGAAGGGGCAAGACCGGGCCGAACGCCTGGAGGTCGGCGTCTACTGGAGGAACTTGGTCGGGTCGACCGGCGTGGAGTCCTTACGGACCTCGAAATGCAGGACCGGGACGTCGGTGTCGCCGCTCATGCCGGACTTGGCGATCTCCTGGCCGCGGGTGACCGTGGCGCCGCGCTTCACCGAGAGCGAGTCGGCGTGTCCGTAGACGGTCACCATGCCGTTATCGTGCTTCACCAGCACCGTGTTGCCGAATTCCTTGAGGCCGTCGCCGGCATAGATCACGACGCCGTTCTCGGCGGCCTTGACCGAGGTGCCGCGCGGCACCGAGATGTTCAGGCCGTCATTGCGGCGCGAGCCGACCTTCTCGCCGAAGCGGTTGACGACGCGGCCCTGGACCGGCCAGCGGAACTGGCTGATCCCGGTCGAGGTCGGGGCGATCGCCGCCACCTGCTGCTCGGCCTGCTGCGCGACCGTGGTGCTGGGCGCGGCGGCCGGCGCCTCGGCAGGCGCGGCAGCCTGCTGCGTCGAAGGACGGCCCGATTTCTCGGCGGTCGCAGGCGGCGTATAGGCGACCGGCGTCGCGGCCGGCTTGGTTTCCGCCTGCGTCTCGGCCTTCGCGGCGGCGGGCTGGTTGCTCGCGACCTGGGTCGGGGCTGCGCCGGCGCCCGGAACGGTCAGTGACTGGCCGATGCGAATCGAATCGCCGCTGAGCCCATTGGCCTGCTTCAGCGCCGACACGGACGTCCCGGTGCGCCGGGCGATCGCCGCCAGCGTATCGCCGGAACCGACGGTGATCGAACCGCCGGATGCCGCCGACGCGGAACGCTGCTCGGTGGACGGACGGCGCTGCGGCGTCGAGATCTGCGATGCCTGTGCCTGCAGCGTGGAGGGCGGCGCGCCCCGCGACGGGTCGCTCGCGGCGCCCGGCGCGGCGGTCATCGCGTTGGAGCCGGCATTGGACGCATAGTTTGGCGCGGGTGGCGGCGGCAGCGAACCGCTCTGGACGGCGGGCGTCGCCGCGCTGGCGCCATAGGTGGGCGTCTGCTGGTAGGGCGGCGCGGCATTGCCGATGGCACCGGTGTTCAGCTGGTCGACGCCGCCCGGATAGGGCTGCGCGGCGGCGGTCTGGGTCAACCCCGCCTGCGGCACGGCGCCGGTGTAGAAGCCGTCGTCGAACCGCGCCACGCCGGAGCTGCACCCGGCCGCGAGGCCCGCCAGAGCAACCATCGCGGCGGAACGCACCATACGGAGCCGTAGAGGTTTCAGCACATCGATACGCATCGCCGTCCCTTGCACGCAGAAATTCGCTTTCGGGAGCATTGAAGCGCGTTAATGTTACTGCCGGGTTAAGTCGCTGGTCTCGGACGACGAATTCCGCCGCGAGGCGGCATTGCTGCAGCTCCTTGTGCCCCGGAAACACACCGCTGGGCGCCGCGCTCCGGTTTCGGGCTCAGAGAACCTCTGCGGTGCCGAAGGCGAGCGGCTGGTAGCGCACCGGCCAGAGGTCTTCCCGCTCGAATCGGCTGCCGACCTTTCGCAGCCGCACCAGCGACTGCTCGCCGTCGCCGGGCCCGATCGCGCAGATCAGCACCGCCTGCATGCCGAGCTGTTCGAGGAACTGCCGGGGAACGGCAGGGAACGCCGCATGGACGATCGCCCGGTCGAACGGGGCGCCGCCGGCGAACCCGTCCCGGCCGTCCTCCAGGAACAGCGAGACATTGGTGACGCCGATCTGCTTCAGGCGACTGCCGGCTGCCTCGACCAACCGGCGAAAGCGGTCGAAGGAGGAGACGTGCGCCGTCATGCGGGCGAGAAGCGCCGTCACGTAGCCGCTGCCGGTGCCGATCTCCAGGACCCGATGCTCCGGCTCCGGCTCGAGCGCGGCCACCAGACGCGCCGCCGCGAGCGCGCCCGGCATCGTCTCGCCGCAGGCCAGCGGCGCGCTCCGGTCCTCGTAGGCGTCCTCGACGCTGTCGGGAACGAACAGCCGCCGCGGCACAGATGCCACGGCCTGGTGCAGGGCCGGACCGCCGATCCGCTGCGAGCGCAAAGCCAGCAGGAAGGCTGCAAGGTCCTCGCGGTCGCGGCCTTCGGGATTCATGCGAACAGGGCGCCGAGGTCGTCGCGGAGCTCGTGCGCCGTCAGGTCGAGCTGCAGCGGGGTCACCGATATGCGGCCGGCCTGGAGCGCCCCGATGTCGGAGTTCTCGACTTCCGGCCCGGCCTGGCGACCGAAGGTCAGCCAGAAATACGGGAAGCCCCTGCCGTCGCGTCGTTCTTCCATGCCGAGCGAGTAGTCGAGCTTGC
Source organism: Aurantimonas sp. HBX-1 (assembly GCF_021391535.1). Taxonomy (GTDB): domain Bacteria; phylum Pseudomonadota; class Alphaproteobacteria; order Rhizobiales; family Rhizobiaceae; genus Aurantimonas. Next base: position 1,716,800 of record NZ_CP090066.1, on the reverse strand, counting down.
CCTGCCGCGTCACCGAGACGCCGGCGACCGCATCCGCCGGGACGGCGGGGAAGTTGATGTTGATCAGGTGGCCGGGCGGCAGCGGGAAGCCGGCCAGGCGCCTGAGGACCGCCGGCGCGTGGCGCTCGGCGGTTTCCCACAGCGCCTCGCGATCCCGCCCGGGCGTGAAGGCCTGGCTGAGCGCGATCGAGCGCAGGCCGAGCATCGTGCCCTCCATGGCGCCTGCGACGGTGCCGGAATAGGTGACGTCGTCGCAGATGTTCTGGCCGGCATTGACGCCGGAGAGGACGAGGTCCGGCGGAGAGTCCATCAGCCGCTTGACCGCCATGATGACGCAGTCGGTGGGCGTGCCGGACAGCGCGTAGCGCTTCTCCGAGACCTCGCGCAGCCGCAGCGGCGAGGACAGCGTCAGTGAATGCGACAGGCCGCTCTGGTCGGTCTCGGGAGCGACCACCCAGACGTCGTCGGTCAGCGTCTGGGCGATCCGCTCCAGCACCGCCAGTCCCTCGGCATGGATGCCGTCGTCATTGGTCAGGAGCAGCCGCATCAGGACGCTCCCCCGATCCGCTCGATCCCGGCCATGTAGGGCCGAAGCACGGGCGGGATGGTGATGCTGCCGTCCTCGTTCTGGTAGTTCTCCATCACCGCGATCAGCGCCCGTCCGACGGCGACGCCGGAGCCGTTCAGCGTGTGGACGAACTGGGTCGCCTTGTCGCCCTCGGCGCGATAGCGCGCGCCCATCCGGCGGGCCTGGAAGTCGCCGCAGACCGAGCAGCTGGAGATTTCGCGATACGCGCCCTGCCCCGGCAGCCAGACTTCGATGTCGTAGGTCTTGCGGGCGCCGAACCCCATGTCGCCGGTGCACAGCGTCACCACCCGGTACGCCAGGCCGAGACGCTTGAGCACTTCCTCGGCGGCGCCGGTCATGCGCTCATGCTCGTCGAGCGAGGTGTCGCTGGTGGTGATCGAGACCATCTCGACCTTGTAGAACTGGTGCTGGCGCAGCATGCCGCGCGTGTCCCGCCCGGCCGATCCGGCTTCCGAGCGGAAGCACGGGGTCAGCGCCGTCACCCGCATCGGCAGTTCCGCCACGTCGATGATCCGCTCGCGGGCAAGATTGGTCAGCGGCACTTCCGCCGTCGGGATCAGCCAGCGCCCTTCCGTCGTGTGGAAGAGGTCCTCGGCGAATTTCGGCAGCTGGTTGGTGCCGAACAGCGCCTCGTCGCGCACCAAGAGCGGCGCGGCGATCTCCTGATAGCCGTGCTCGGTGGTGTGGAGATCCAGCATGAACTGGCCGAGCGCGCGCTCGAGCCGCGCCAGCGCGCCCTTCAGGATCGTGAAGCGGGAGCCCGAGATCTTCGCCGCCTGGTCGAAATCCATGAGGCCCATGGCCTCGCCGAGCTCGTAGTGCTCGCGCGGCTTGAAGCCGAAGTCCGGGCGCTCGCCGACCCGGCGCAGCTCGACATTGTCGGCCTCGTCCCTGCCGACCGGCACGTCCTCCAGTGGCAGGTTCGGGATGCGGGCCAGCGCGTCCTCGAGCGAGCCGTCGAGCCGGCGCTCGGTCTCCTCGCCGTCCTGGATCTCGGCCTTGATCTCGGCGATCTCCGCGATCAGCCGTTCGGCCAGCGCCTCGTCACGCGTCGCCTTGGCCTTGCCGATCTCGCGGGAGGCCTCGTTGCGGCGGTTCTGCAGCTCCTGCAGGCGCTTCAGATGCTCGCGGCGAGCCTCGTCGAGCCTGATGAGATCGGCGGCGGCAGGCGGGGCGCCGCGGCGCGCCAGCGCCTCGTCCAGCCTGTCCGGATTGTCGCGTATCCACTTGATGTCGAGCATGAAATTCCCGTTCCCGTCGAAATGCGACGGGACGCGGTCCGGCGGGTCTCAGCCTTCGGCTTCAGCCCCGTTGCCGCCGAGCGCCTCGGCCGCCCGCTTCTTCTCGATCATCCGCGCCACAATGATCGACACCTCGTAGAGAAGGATCGTGGGCAGGGCAAGACCGATCTGGGAGACCGGATCCGGGGGCGTCAGGATCGCCGCCGCGACGAAGGCGATGACGATCGCATATTTGCGCTTCGACGCCAGGCCCTCGGCGCTGGTCAGGCCCGCCCGTACCAGCAGCGTCGCCACGACGGGCAGCTGGAACACCAGGCCGAAGGCGAAGATCAGCGTCATGATCAGCGACAGGTATTCCGAGACCCGGGGCAGCAGCTGGATCGCCGCCTGGCCGCCGGTGCCGGTCTGCTCCATCGACAGGAAGAACCACATCACCATCGGGGTGAAGAAGTAGTAGACCAGCGTCGCCCCCATCAGGAAAAGCACCGGGGTCGCGACCAGGAACGGCAGGAAGGCGTGGCGCTCGTTGCGGTAGAGACCGGGCGCGACGAACTTGTAGATCTGGCTCGCGATGATCGGGAAGGCCAGGAACAGCCCGCCGAACGCGGCGATCTTCACCTGGGTGAAGAAGAACTCCTGCGGCGCGGTGTAGATGAGCTCGACCTGACGATCGTCGATGCCGGCCCAGACGGTCGCCGTCTGGTAAGGCACGACCAGGAAATTGAAGATTTCCTTGGCGAAGAAGAAGCAGCAGATGAAGGCGATCATGAAGCCGACGATGCTCCAGATCAGCCGTCGTCGCAGCTCGAGCAGATGCTCCATCAGCGGCGCCGACGAGGCCTCGATATCGTCCTTGGGTGCACTCACGCGGCGTCCTCGGTCTTGCGGGCCTTGGCCTCGCTCGTCGACGCCGCGTCGGCATCGGTGGTCGCTGCCGCTGGTGCGGCTGCGCCGGTTTTCTCCGGCTCGGCAGGCTCCGCCGGTGCCGAGGAAGACGGCACCTTCGGCTCGGGCGCCTTGGTCGCCGCGGTCAGCGATGAACGGATCTCGTCACCGATCGCCTTCATCGGGTTCATCGCCGCCCGGACGTCTTTCGTCGGGTCGAACTTCTTGGCGTCGGCCACCGTCTGGCGGACCTCGTCCAATTCGGCCTCTCGCAGTGCGTCGTCGAACTGGCGGCGGAAATCCGAGGCCATCGAACGCACCTGCTTGGTGGTGCGACCGAACGTCCGCAACATACGCGGCAGGTCCTTGGGGCCGACGACGACCACAAGGACGATCGCGATCACCAGTAGTTCGGTCCAGCCGATATCGAACATGTCATTAACTCGAAGGCGACCACGGGAGACGGCTGCGGAGCGGCACGCCCCGCGCCCTCCGCCGCCGTTCGGCCTGTCAGCTGACCGACTTTTCCGTCTTCACGTCGCGGGCGACGACATCGCCTTCGCGATGGTCGAGCGCACGGCGCTCCTGGGCGGCAGCTTCGGTGTCCTCTTCGGACATGCCCTTCTTGAAGCTCTTGATGCCCTTGGCGACGTCACCCATCAATTCAGGGATCTTGCCCCGGCCGAAGAGGAGCAGCACGACGGCGAGGACGATGAGCCAGTGCCAGATGCTGAAGCTACCCATAACCAATTCTCCTATGAGCGCGTGAGCGCGCTCGCTTTCGCCATGCTAACGATCGTCGGCGGACTTTTCAAACACGATAACGTCCTGCGGATCAACGGAAACAACGACATCCCGCTTGTGCGCCGGTACGATTCCGGCCCGCATCCGTGACCGCAGCGGCTTGTCGAGCCCCTCGACGGCCACGGTCATCAGATCGACCCCGCCGAGGAAGCGCCGCGCCGTTATGCGCCCGAACACGCCGCTCGGCCGTTCGTCGAGCCGCAGGCCGGTCAGCCGCAGGGCGACCGTCACCCGCGTACCGTCGGATGATGGCGAGTCTGCGACGGGGCCGAGCGCCGTCACCACCCGTCCGCCGCGCACCTCACCCTCGACGACGTTCAGCTCCGAGAAGAAGCCGGCCGCGAAGAGACTGGCGGGCCGGCTGTAGAGTTCGGCCGCCGTGCCGACCTGCACCAGCCGCCCGTCCCGGAGCAGCGCGATGCGGTCGCCGAGCCGCATCGCCTCCTCCGCGTCGTGGGTGACGATGATCGCGGTGGCGCGGCTTTCGCGCAGGATCTGCAGCGTGTCGTTGCGCACCACGTCCTTCAGCCGGCTGTCGAGGCCGGAGAACGGCTCGTCCATCAGCAGCACCGACGGTCGCGGCGTCAGAGCGCGGGCGAGCGCGACGCGCTGCTGCTCGCCGCCGGACAGCGTGTGCGGATACTGGCCGGCGACGCTCGCGAGTCCCACCCGCTCGAGCGCGACCAGCGCCTCGCGCCTGGCCGCAGCGCCGGGCATGGCGGTCAGCCCGAACCGCACGTTGTCGAGGATCGTCATGTGCGGAAACAACGCGAAGTCCTGGAACATCAGGCCGATGCCGCGCCGCTCCGGCGGGACGAACACCGCGTCCCCGGCGATCTCACGGCCGTTGAGCACAAGCCGCCCGGCGCTCTGGCGCTCGATCCCCGCCGCCACCCGCAGCATGGTGGTCTTGCCGGAACCGGAGGGGCCGAGCAGGCACAGGACCTCGCCCGGCTCGGCGGTCAGGTCGATGCCGTCGAGGATGCGGACGCTGCCCACCGAGTGCGAGACATTCTCGAAGGCGAGGCGCGCGGCGAAGCTGACGCCGGCACTGGTGCGAAGGGCAGTCGGGGAAGTGACGGTGTCGTGGTCCTGCAAGTCCTGGCCCGCTCGCTCGCTTCCAGCGCGCACGGCGCCGGCGAGGCCTTCGCTATCGCTTCGCCGGCCCTGCCGCAACATCTCAGGCGATGCGGCTCATCAACTCCTGGTACTCCGCCCGCAGCGCCGCCTCGTCGCTCGCGCCTGCCATGCCGCGCGCGATCACGGCCTCGGCGTCGCGCGCCCGGCGCTCGGCGTCGCCCGCCAGCGGCCCCGCCGCCGCGGCGATGCGGCGCATCTCGTCCATCTCACCGTTGCAATGCAGCAGCACGTCGCAGCCCGCCTCACGCGCCCGGCGCCCCAGATCGGCGAGGTCGCCTGCCAGCGCCTTCATCGACATGTCGTCGGTCATCAACAATCCGTCAAAGCCGATCTCGGTGCGGATCACCTTTTCGATCACGATCGGCGACAGCGTCGCCGGCGCGAGCGGGTCGATGTCGGTGTAGAGGATGTGGGCCGTCATCGCCGCCGGCAGGCTGCGCAGCGCCCGGAACGGCGCGAAGTCGGTCCGGGAGAGTTCATCGCGCGGGGTGGCGACGACCGGCAGCGCGTGATGGCTGTCGGCATTGCCGCGGCCGTGGCCCGGGATGTGCTTCATCACCGGCAGCATGCCGCCGGCCATGAGACCTTCCGCCACCGCCCGGCCCAGCACCGCGACGACATCCGGCGATTCGGCATAGGCACGATCGCCGATCACCGAGTTCGCACCCGGGACCGGCACGTCGACGCAGGGAATGCAGTCGGCGTTGATCCCGAAAGGCATCAGGTCGCCCGCCAGCAGCCGCCCCTGCAGCCAGGCCGCCCGCTCGCCGGCCGCCGCGTCGGCCGCGTATAGCCTGCCGATGTCGGCGGGCGTCGGATAGCTCGGCGCCAGCGGCGGCTTGAGGCGGTTGATCCGCCCGCCCTCCTGGTCGACGAAGATCGGGGTAGTGGCCCGCCCGCCCGCTTCACGCAGTTCCGCGACGAGGTCGGCGAGCTGGCTGCCGCTGGCGATGTTGCGGCCGAACAGGATGAAGCCGTAGGGCCGCTCGCCGGCGAAGAAGGCGCGCTCCTCCGCCGACAGCCGCTGCCCCAGGGGGGCGGCGATCCACGCCTTCGATCCGCTCATGCTGCACTCCGGGGACGCTGCCGCAGCGCCGCAATCGCGCCCGCTCGGCTCGCCCGATGATGATGTGGGGGAGAAGGCCGGCCCCGAGGACCGGCCGAGTAGGCCGAGCGTCGCGACGCCTAGCGCGACACGAAGCAGCTGCCGCCGGCGGACTTCAACCGTTGGCATAGATCGTTGGCCTCGCTCTTCGACGCGGCGGCAACCCGGACCCGGTGGTAGGTTCCCTTGCCCGGAATGTCGGCCGATTGGATCACCAGGCTGCGCCCGCCGATCACCTCGGCGAAGCGCTGGCCGAGCGTCCGCGACGATTCTTCGGCGGCCTCCCGCGATGGCTGCGAGGAGATCTGGACGTAATAGCCGCCTTCAACCACAGGCGGCGTCGCGGGGGCGAGCGCCGCGACTTCCGTCGCCGGCTCCGCGGCGGGAACCGCCTGCGGCTCGGCCGGGGCTGCGGCAGCGACCTGCACCGGAGCGGCCGGCGTGGCGGCCGGTGCCGTCGCCATGTCCGGCGCTTCCGCAACGGGGGCCGCCGCATCGGCGGCGGGCTGCTGCGCCGTCGTCCCGGTCGACAGCGAGTCGAGCGGCCGGGAGGCGGCCTCGATCAGCGCCGGGTTCTCGCCACGCAGCTCGGCCAGCGAGGTCGACGGCACCTCTTCGGTGGCGACCAGCGTGCCGTCCGGGTTGACCGTGAGCGTGCGCACGCGCCGCGGCGTGAGCACCGCGATCGGCGAGTTGTCGGCGCCCGCCTCGGCCGTGCGGGTCGGCTCGGCGGCAATGGCGGCGCCGATGGGATTCAAGTCGACGCCCGGCAGATCGGACAGTTCCGGCTCCGTCTGCGGCAGGTCCGCAGGCTCCTCGGCGGCCGTCAGCAGCGTCTGCTGCGACGGCTCGACAACGGCGCCGGCGCCCTGGACGCGCTCGTAGACCGCCTTGTTCTGATTGGGAACCGCGCGGCCGCCCGGATCCTTCGGCGCCACCTTGACCGGCTCGGCATCGGCTTTGACGATCAGCGGCGCATCGTACACGGTCCCGCCGTCACCGGTGAGCATGTAGACGCCGGCACCGCCGACCAGCGCGATGACCGCCAGGCTTGCGCCGACGCTCATCATCCGCCGCGAGACCGGCATCTGGCGACCGGCCGACGAGGCAGCGGTCACGGCAGCAAGCCCGGCCCGACGGCCGGACACAGCCTGCCGGCGGGCGGCGCTCGCCGTCTGGCGCGCCTCCGGGGCCGAAGGCATGGCATCATCGTGGCTGGAGGCCGGCTCGCTCCCTGCCACCGCCTTGGTCGCCGCACCGCGGCTCTCGACAGAAGCCGGCGGCGGCGCCTGCATGGCGGCCAATTCGCTGGCGACCAGTGCGTCGAAGTCGTCGAAAAGCTGCGCCGTCGGCTCGGATACGTCCGGGCCGGACGCTCTCGCCGGGGCGAAGGCCTCGCTTTCCTGGAACCTTGCATCGCGCGGATTGGCCGGGGCCGACAGTCCGCGGAACGCCGCCTCGAGAACCGGGTCGGAGACATCCTCGTCGGCGAGGATCGGCGACACGGGCGCGGGCTGCGAGGCGGCCGGAGTCGGCGACACCGTCGCGACGGGGGACCGCGGTGCCGGGGAAATCCAGTTGGAATAGGAAGCGGCGACCTTGGGGGTGGCGCTTGCCGCGGCGGCAACGGGCATGGCCGCGACGGCCGGAGCGGCCCTCGGCGCATCGCGCGACAGTTCCTCGTCGAGGGCTCCGGCGAACGCATCCATGTCGAGGTCGAAATCGGCGTCGAGACTGACATCCGGAGCGGCGTCGGCATTGCCGAACTGCCAGTCGTCCGAGGGCTGCGCCGGCGTGGCCGCAGGCCGCCTCGCCTCGGGCGCATCGATCAGTCTGGCGAGTTCAGCGAAAGGATCGTCCTCGAACGGATCGGCCTGCATGCCGATGCCGCGATCGCCGCCCGTCAATTCCCCCATCGACATCGTCCCCGCCTGTTCCCCTCGCGCCGGAGGCCTGAGGCCACCGTGTTCCAGCGCTAGGAGAGGAAGTTGACCAAAGCGTGATGGCTCATCGCATTTCTTCCGGAGCGTCGGCACCGACAAGGCCGAGTCCTGTTTTGATGACGATGGCCACCGCTCGAACCAGAGCCAGTCTAGCCTCAGTCACTTTTGGCCCCTCAGGGTTAACAAACCGTAAGTGCGGCAAGTCCTTGCCGCGATTGTACTGGGCATGGAACGTCGCGGCGACGTCGTAGAGGTAGAACGCCAGCCTGTGCGGCTCCTTGGCCTCGGCGGCGGACGCGATCAACCGCGGGAACTCGGCGAGCTTGCGGATCAGGCCGAGTTCGCCCTCGTCCGTCAGGCACGCGAGATCCATATCGCCGACGCGGCTGAAATCCGGCGCCGCGACGCCCGTCTCGGCCGCCTGGCGGAAGATCGCGGCGGCACGGGCGTGGGCGTACTGCACGTAGAAGACCGGGTTGTCCTTCGACTGTTCCGTCACCTTCTCGAAGTCGAAGTCGAGCGGTGCGTCGCTCTTCCGATAGAGCATCATGAAGCGCACCGGGTCGCGGCCGACTTCCTCGACGACGTCGGCGAGCGTGACGAAGCTGCCCGAGCGCTTCGACATGGTCACCGGCTCGCCGTTGCGGAACAGCTTCACCAGCTGGCAGAGCACCACGTCGACATGCGCCGTCCCGCCGGCGACAGCCCGCGCCACCGCCTCCAGGCGCTTGACGTAGCCGCCATGGTCGGCGCCGAGCACGTAGACCATCTCCTGATAGCCGCGCCGGAACTTGTCCCGGAAGTAGGCGACGTCGGCGGCGAAATAGGTGTAGGTGCCATCCGACTTCACCAGCGGCCGGTCCTGGTCGTCGCCGACCTCGGTCGAACGCAGCAGCGTCTGCTCGCGATCCTCCCACTCTTCCGGAACCTGGCCCTTCGGCGGCGGCAGCGCGCCCTGGTAGATGAAGCCCTTGGCGCGCAGATCCTCGATCGCGGCCTCGATCAGGCCGTCGTCGTGCAGCGTGCGCTCGGAGAAGAACACCGCGTGCTCGACGCCGAGCAGCTTCAGGTCGGAACGGATCATCGCCATCATCGCGGCGATCGCCCGGTCACGGACCAGCGGCAGCCACTCGGCCTCGTCCATCCCCGCGAGCGTGTCGCCGAATTCGGCCGCCAGCGCCTCGCCCACCGGCTTCAGGTAGTCACCGGGATAGAGCCCGGCGGGGATGTCGCCGATCGCCTCGCCCCGCGCCTCGCGGTAGCGCAGGAAGACAGACCGGGCGAGGACGTTCACCTGCTCGCCGGCGTCGTTGATGTAGTACTCGCTGGTGACATCGGCGCCGTCGAAGGCGAGGATGTTGGCGATGGCGTCCCCGACCACGGCACCGCGGGTATGGCCGACATGCATCGGACCGGTCGGGTTGGCGGAGACGTATTCGACGTTCACCGACCGGCCGGTCGGCTTGCCGCGCCCGTAGTCCGCACCGGCCGCGAGGATCTCGGCGAGATGGCCCGTCCAGAAGGACGGCTTCAGCCGCAGATTGATGAAGCCGGGCCCGGCGACTTCCGCCGTCTCGACGTCCGGATCGCGGGCGAGCCGCGCCGCGATCTGCGTCGCGAGTTCCCGCGGCTTCGCCCCGAGCGGCTTGGCCAGCACCATCGCCGCATTGGTCGCCAGATCGCCGTGGGTTGCGTCCCGCGGCGGCTCGACGGTCACCCGTGAGAGGTCTTGCGCTGGCATTTCGCCATGCGACAGAACGGCTTCCACCGCGACTCTCACCCGGTTCTCGAAATCGGCGAAGATGTTCATCTGCGTGCCTTGCATCTTTCCGGGAGCGTCCGGGCCGGGCCTGATTGTCTGCGTCCACGCGCGGCGATCGATCGCGCCTGTGCCGACGGGCCTGAAGGGAGACTGGCCGGCTAGCGCAAACGCGGCGTGGCGTCAAACAGCCTCGCATGCTCGGCGAGCGCGTAGGTGTCGGTCATCCCGGCGAGATAGTCCGACACCCGGCGCGCCAGCCGGTCCTCCCCGAGCCGGTCGGACGCGACGCTCCAGGCGCCGGGCATCAGGTCCGGCCGCTCGATCAGCCGGTCGAAGAGGTTCTCGACGATGCCCTCGGCGGTCCGCATGACGCGCATCACGCTGTCGTGGCGGTAGACCCGCTCGAACAGGAAGCCCCGCGTCTGGTCGACGGCCGCCCGCATCGGCGCCGAGAAGGCGACCAGCGTCCGGTCGGCGCCGCGGATCGCCGACGCGTCGGCGGGTTCCAGCCTGCCGATCCCGGCGACCGTCGTCTCGATGACGTCCTCGACCATGCGGGTGATGTGGCGCCGCATGATCTCGTGCGCCGTGCGGGCCTTGTCGAGATGGGGATAGGCCGCCCGCACTTCCGCGAGGATTGCGCCCGCGAGGTCGAGCCCGGCCAGGTCGTCGAGGTCGATCAGCCCGGCCCGCAGCCCGTCGTCGAGATCGTGGGTATTGTAGGCGATGTCGTCGGAAATCGCCGCGGCCTGCGCCTCGAGGCTGGCGAAACTGCCGAGGTCCAGCGGGAACAGCTGGTCGAAGTCCGCGATCGGCCGCGGCACCGGGCAGCCCGCCGGCGCATGCGGCCCGACGAGCGGCCCGTTGTGCTTGACGAGGCCTTCCAGCGTTTCCCAGGCGAGATTCAGCCCGTCGAACTCGGCGTAATGGCGCTCCAGCGCGGTGACGATCCGCAGCGACTGGGCATTGTGGTCGAATCCGCCATAGAGCCGCATCCGGCGGTCGAGGGCCCGTTCGCCCGCGTGGCCGAACGGCGTGTGGCCGAAATCGTGGACGAGCGCGATCGCCTCGGTGAGGTCCTCGTCGAGCCGCAGCGCGCGGGCGAAGGCGCGGGCGATCTGCGAGACCTCGATCGTATGGGTGAGTCGCGTGCGGAAATGATCGCCCTCGGTGGCCACGAAGACCTGCGTCTTGTGCTTCAGCCGTCGAAACGCGGTGGCGTGGACGATGCGGTCGCGGTCGCGCTGGAACGGCGTGCGGGTCGGGCTCGCCGCCTCGGCGAACAGCCGGCCCCGCGACTCCTCCGGCTGCACAGCATAGGCGGCGCGCGCCAGGCCGCCCATCCCGATCTGTGCGATCGTGTTCACTTGCATGGGAAACGATGTGTCCCGATTGACCGGCCTCTCCCCGGTCCATACTTAGGGAAGAGCCCGCGAACAAGGAGCGGCGCCGGCGTGAGCCGCTGCGCCGATTTGCCAGATGAGCGACACCGCCACCTTACCCGTGACGATTTCCGATAATGCCGCCCGGCGCATCGCGGCGATTCTCGCGCGCAGCGCGGACGCCGACTCGCTGCGCATATCGGTAGAGGGAGGCGGCTGTTCCGGCTTCTCCTACAAATACGACCTGACGCGCGAGCGCGAGGAGGACGACCTCGTGCTCGAGCGCGACGGCGCCCGGGTGCTGATCGACCAGGTATCGCTGGCCTATCTCGAAGGCTCGGTGGTCGATTTCGTCGACGACCTGATGGGACAGTCCTTCCAGATCCGCAATCCCAACGCGGTCGCCGCCTGCGGCTGCGGCACCAGCTTCTCGGTCTGACGCGCCGGTGATCATCGCCACCTGGAACATCAATGGCGTCAAGGCGCGCATTGACGGCCTGACCGCGTGGCTCGCCGCGCGCTCGCCCGACATCGCCTGCCTGCAGGAGATCAAGAGCGTCGACGAGACCTTCCCGCGGGAGCCGATCGAGGCGCTCGGCTACCATGTCGAGACGCACGGCCAGAAGGGCTTCAACGGCGTCGCGCTGCTGTCGAAGCAGAAGCCGCTGTCGATCGAGCCCCGCCTGCCCGGCGACACGGCGGACGAGCATTCGCGCTTCATCGAGGGAGTCTGGGACTACGCGGGCCAGCCCTTGCGGGTCGCGTCGCTGTATCTGCCGAACGGCAATCCGATCGGCACGGACAAGTTCGCCTACAAGCTCGCCTGGATGGAGCGGCTGGAGACCCACGCCAAGGCATCGCTGGCACGCGAGGAACTGCTGGTCCTCGCCGGCGACTACAACGTCATCCCGGAGCCGGCGGACGCGTCCAATCCCGCGGCGTGGCGCGACGACGCGCTGTTCCAGCCGGAGACCCGGGCGGCCTACCGGCGTCTCCTCAATCTCGGGCTCGCCGACGCGATCCGGGCGACGACCGATGCAGCCGGGACCTATACGTTCTGGGATTATCAGGCCGGAGCCTGGCAGAAGAACAACGGCATCCGCATCGACCACCTGCTGCTCTCGCCGGAGGCGCAGGCGCGCCTCGTATCAGCCGGCATCGACAGCCACGTCCGCGGCTGGGAAAAGCCATCCGACCACGTGCCGGTGATGATCGAACTCGCCTGACGACAGCCGGACGAGAGCCCGGCCGTCAGTTCTTGGCGACCGACGCTGCCTCACCTGCCGAGGCCATCTGCTGCTCCGCATAGGCGAGCGCCGTGCGGCGATCGGCTTCCGATGCCATCGAGAACACCTCTTCCTGCAGCGGGCGGATCCACTGCGCATCGGCCGGCGAAGCACTTTTCAGCGCCATGGTCAGCATGCCGAGCCCCTGCACCGGCTGCGCCGGCAGTGCGATCTGCTGCCCGTCGAACAACAGGTAGCCGAGCAGCGCCCTCGCCCCGACATGGCCCTTCTCGGCCGCAAGCTTCAGCCAGCGCGCCGCCTGGCGGGCATCGGCCTTGCCGCCTTCGCCGCGCAGGATCATCCGGCCGAGCTCGAACTGCGCCTTGGGATCGCCGAAGAACGAGGCCGCGTGGAAGTAGAACTGTCGCGCGCGCGGCAGGTCCGCCGCGACCGGCGTCTTGGGAATGCCACGCCGCAGGTAGTCGCCGAGCGCCACCACGGCGCTCGAGACATAGGCGGCGTTGGTGTAGCTGCCGCCGTCCTCGTCCTGGTCGCGGACGATCTGTTCGAAGATCTTGAACGCCTCGTAGTCGTTCTCGGGGACGCCATCGCCGTCGGCGTACATCTTGCCGAGCTTCCAGCGGGCGCCGGGATGGCCCTTGTCCGCCGCATAGCGCAGCGCCTCGAAGGCCTCGAGCTTCTCGCCGCGCTGATAGGCCTTGAAGCCGAAGGAGAACAGCTCCAGCGTCCCCGCATCCGGATTCACCCGGGCCGCCGGGTCGAGCGCCAGAGCGCCACCCGCCGAAAACAGGACCGCACCGGCGAACGACGCCGAGAGAGCTATTCTTCTAGAGATCCGCATAGCAATGCTTTTCTGCGGCAGCGCCGGGGTGCGTCACCGCACCCTTGCGGGCCGTCCCGACCTGCTGGGCATATTTCCAGATGGCGCCCGACTGGTAGTCCGTCTCACGCGGCTGCCAGGCGTCGGCGCGCAGCTTCAATTCGTCATCCGAGAGCTCAACGTCAAGCGTGCCCTCGACCGCATCGATGGTGATGATGTCGCCGTCGCGCAGCAGGCCGATCGGACCGCCGACCGCGGCTTCCGGCCCGACATGGCCGATGCAGAAGCCGCGCGTTGCGCCGGAGAAGCGCCCGTCGGTGATCAGCGCGACCTTGTCGCCCATCCCCTGCCCGTAGAGGGCCGCAGTGGTCGACAGCATCTCGCGCATGCCGGGGCCGCCCTTCGGTCCCTCATAGCGGATGACCAGCACCTCGCCTTCCTTGTAGTCGCGCTTGGAGACGGCCTCGTAGCAGGCCTCTTCCGAATCGAAGCAGCGGGCCGGGCCGGAGAAGCGCAGGTTCTTCATGCCGGCGACCTTCACGATCGCGCCGTCGCTGGCGAGGTTGCCCTTCAGGCCGACCACGCCGCCGGTCACGGTGATCGGGTTGTTGGCTTCGCGGACGACGTCCTGGTGCGGGTTCCAGGCGACCTTTTCCATGTTCTCGGCGATGGTGCGGCCGGTCACGGTCATGCAGTCGCCGTGCAGATAGCCGTGCTCGAGCATGGTCTTCATCAGCAGCGGGATGCCGCCCGCCTCGAACATGTCCTTGGCGACGTATTTGCCGCCCGGCTTCAGGTCCGCGATGTACGGGGTCTTCTTGAAGATCTCGGCGACGTCGAACAGGTCGAACTCGATGCCGCATTCATGCGCGATGGCCGGCAGGTGCAGCGCACCGTTGGTCGAGCCACCGGTCGCCGCCACCACGGCGGCAGCGTTCTCCAGCGCCTTGCGGGTGACGATGTCGCGCGGCCGGATGTTGCGGGCCAGCAGCTCCATGACGATCTCGCCGGAGGCGTAGCAGAACTTGTCGCGAATCTCGTACGGGGCCGGCGCGCCGCAGGAATAGGGCAGCGCCAGGCCGATCGCCTCGGCGACGGTCGCCATCGTGTTGGCGGTGAACTGGGCGCCGCAGGAGCCGGCGGAGGGGCACGCGACCTGCTCGATCTCGTCGAGATCGGCATCATTCATGTCGCCGACGGAGTGCTTGCCGACCGCCTCGAAGATGTCCTGGACCGTGACCTGCTGGCCGCGGAAGTTCCCCGGCAGGATCGACCCGCCATAGATGAACACCGACGGCACGTTGAGGCGGACCATCGCCATCATCATGCCCGGCAGCGACTTGTCGCAGCCGGCCAGGCCGACCAGCGCGTCATAGGCATGGCCGCGCATCGTCAGCTCGACCGAATCGGCGATCAGGTCGCGCGACACCAGCGAGGCCTTCATGCCCTGGTGGCCCATGGCGATGCCGTCGGTGACGGTGATCGTGCAGAATTCGCGCGGCGTGCCGCGGGCCGCGGCAACGCCCTTCTTGACCACCTGGGCCTGGCGCATCAGCGAGATGTTGCAGGGGGCGGCCTCGTTCCAGCAGGAAGCGACACCCACCAGCGGCTGGTGAATCTCTTCCTTGGTCAGGCCCATTGCATAGAGATAGGAGCGATGCGGGGCGCGCGACGGCCCTTCCGTGACGTGACGGCTGGGCAGGTTCTTCTTGTCGAATGTGTGCGCGTCCATGGTCTCTCCCAACTCTTCACGAAGCACCGAGCCGCACCTCCGCGCTCCGTCCGGGGTGACGGCGTTTTGTGGCGGTAACGGGGCGGGTTTTCCCGTTCGGGACTATAGGGGATGCACGGTTGCAATAGTGTTGCGCCGATCACACATCGGCCTTTTCCTGGAACGAAGGCGGAACCTTGAACGCGAAAGGGGCGCGTCCGGAAACGCGCCCCTTCGTTGACCCCCCGGATCGATCCGGGGTCGTAAGCTCAGAAGGTGAACTTGAGCGAAGCGCTGCCGCCGAGCACGATATCCTCGCCGACCGTACCGTCGTAGTAGGCGCCGTCCGCAATCGACTGGTCGCCATCGGTCCAGTAGCCGACCAGGCCGCCGAAGCGGATTTCGCTCCACTTGTTGGCCTTGAACGAGACGCCGGCGGACACCGTGTAGAGGTCGGTATAGGTGGTTTCCGAACCGGTCGACACGCCGCGGTCGTAGCCCAGCGATACGGCGCCCGAGATCTCCTCGTTGAAAGCCCGGCCGATGCCGATCGATGCGGTGTAGCCATCGCGCCAGTTATACGGCGAGTAGCTCGAGGACGTACCGGTCTCGGGGCTGTAGATCGTGCTGACGACCGAGCCGTTGGTGCTCCAGTCCGTCCAGCGGAACGAGGCGAGCAGCAGTGTGCCTTCGGCGATGCCGGTCTGGGCGTTGATGTAGAGGCTCTGCGGGCTGATCGCCTCGTTGAGGCTCGACTCGACGTCGATGACCCGGCCCGGAATGGCGCCGGCGCCGCGGCCCGCCGCCGCGATCAGCCCGTCGAGCTGCGGGATCGAGACGCGCTGGCCGTTGAGCGAGGCGTAGGCCGTGTCCAGGATGGTGACGGTACCGGTACCGGTCACGTCGTCATGCTTGACCTCCGACCGGTAGAGCACCTGGGCGCGCAGCGCGATCTCCGGCTTCTCGTAGGCCAGGCCGATGCGGTAGCCGGCCTTGTAGCCGCCGCGCGAATCGACTTCGACGAGGCTCGGAAGCGTCACCTGCGCGCCAGGAACGAAGGTTGTGAGGCCGCCGACCAGCAACCTGCCCTGAGCACCGGACGCCGCGAAAGCGCCGTTCAGGTTGCGGAAGCCGTAGCTGGAACCGTCGAAATTGAAGTCCTCGGCGAACACGCCACCGAGCAGGCTGACCCGGCCGATGTCGGCCGTGTAGCTGACCCGGCAGGTCAGGCCGAACTCGTTGGAGTCGAAGCCGATCGTGCGGGTGCGGGACGTCGCGGTCGCGCCGGTAAAGTTGAGACGGTCGGCGTTCGAAGTGCTCTGGGTGGAGCTCACCTGCCGCGGCAGGGCGCCATCGAGCGTGTCGCTGTAGTCGGCGGTGGCCGCGAAGGACTCGGTGTAGGTGCCGGCGCAGCCGAACATCTCACCGCCAAATCCGACGGCGAAGGAGGGTATGGAGTAGTTTCCGGTGTAGTCGCCGAAGTCGCCGCTGACGCCGTTGACCGAGTCGAAACCACGCTGCGGCGTCACGTAGGTCAGGCCGGACCGCATGCTGAACGTGCCGGGCTCGTACAGTATGTCGGTGTCGGCGGTACCGCGCTGAAAGCCTCCGGCCAGGGCCGTCGAGGACAGCGCGATCGTCGCGAACGCTGCGCCGGTCATCATCATGCGGAAATGTGGCATAGTTTCCCCCTCACACATTTTCTCTGCCGTGCGCCTCCGCCCATCAGCAGTTGACGCAAACGTAAACGAGAAAAAGTCCTTCGGAAATACGGTTCGTTACGCGCCCGCCACATTTGCGGCAGACGTGCAACAGCGCCTCCCGAGCACTTCGGGAGCGCATCCATCTCTATAACCGGTTGATTTGTTTGGACCGCAGGACCTCGGCCGATGCCGGGCAGTCCCCGGCGAGTCTGCCGCCTCATCGACGTACGGAGCGAAACCGACGCCGATCCTGCCCCGACCGTGTCAAAACTGTGACACGGTCGGGGCCCGACTCCGTCAGCGCAGGCGTTCGAGCGCAGCCGACAGCTTCTCTTCCTCGGCCCGATACTCCGCCTGCTTCTCCCGCTCCTGGGCGACCACCTCTTCCGGGGCATTGGCGACGAAGCGCTCGTTCGAGAGCTTGCCGTCGATGCGCCGGATCTCGGCGGTCGCCTTGGCCCGGGCTTTTTCGAGCCGCGCCCGCTCGGCCGCGATGTCGATCATCCCGGCGAGCGGCAGCGCGAAGGTCAGACCGCCGACGACGATCTGCGCCGCCTGTTCCGGTGCCTGCTCGGCATTCGAGACCGTGGTGACGCGCGCCAGCCGCTGCAGGGCCGCGCCATGCCGTTCGAGCCGCTGCATGGCGATGGCGTCGGCGCCGATCGCCACCAGCGCCGCCTCGGCTCCCGCCGGCACGTTCATCTCGGAGCGGACCGAACGGATCTCGCTGACCAGGTCGACCAGCCAGTTGATGTCGTCGGCCGCCTCCGCATCGGCGAAGTCGATCGCCGGCCATTGCGTGTGGCAGAGCAGCTGCGGGCGATTGCCGTCGACGGTTGCCGCCCAGAGTTCTTCCGTGACGAAGGGCATGAACGGGTGCAGCAGCGCGAAGATCCGGTCGAGCACCATGCCGGTGACCGCCCGCACCTCGGCGGCGGAAGCGTCGTCGGCCGCCAGCGCCGGCTTGGCGAGCTCGACATACCAGTCGCAGAAGGTGTTCCAGACGAAGCGGTAAAGCGCCGCCGCGGCGTCGTTGAACCGGTAGGCTTCCAGCGCCGCACTGGTTTCCTCGGCGGTCCTGGCAAGTTCCGTGACGATCCAGCGGTTGAGCGGCAGCGTCAGCGCCTGCAGATCGACCGAGGCGCCGTGCACCGCGCCGTTCATCTCGGCGAAGCGCGTGGCATTCCACAGCTTGGTGCCGAAGTTCCGGTACCCGGCGATGCGCTGGGTGTCGAGCTTCACGTCCCTTCCCTGCGCCGCCATGATCGCCAGCGTGAAGCGCAGCGCGTCGGCGCCGTATTCGTCGATCAATTCCAGCGGATCGACGACGTTGCCCTTCGACTTCGACATCTTGGCGCCGGTCTTGTCGCGCACCAGCGCGTGCACGTAGACGGTGTGGAACGGCTCCTCGCCCATGAACTCGATGCCCATCATCATCATCCGCGCCACCCAGAAGAAGATGATGTCGAAGCCGGTGACGAGGACGCTGGTCGGGTAGTAGGTCGCCAGTTCCGGCGTCTCGTCCGGCCAGCCGAGCGTCGAGAACGGCCACAGCGCCGACGAGAACCAGGTGTCGAGCACGTCCTCGTCGCGGCGCAGGAAGCCGTCGCGGCGGGCGGGATCGGCGGCCATGGCCCTGGCCTCCTCGTCCTCGATCGTTCCGTTGGTGACGTAATGGGAGAGCGCGGCGGCGACGGCCTCCTCTTCGGTCCTGGCGACGAAGATCTCGCCGTCAGGCCCGTACCACGCCGGGATCTGGTGTCCCCACCAGAGCTGGCGGGAGATGCACCAGGGCTGGATGTTCTCCATCCAGTCGAAATACGTCTTCTCCCAGTTCTTCGGCACGAACTTGGTGCGGCCCTCCCGCACGCTGGCGATCGCCGGTTCGGCCAGCGTCTTGGCGTCGACATACCACTGGTCGGTGAGGAACGGCTCGATCGGCACGCCGCCGCGGTCGCCGTGCGGCACGGTGTGCGGATGATCCTCGACGCCGTCGAGAAGCCCGAGCGCGTCCATCATCACCATGATGCGCTCGCGGGCGACGAAGCGGTCGAGTCCGTCGAGCTCGGCGATCGTGCCGGCCAGCGCGTCGCTGCGCTCCAGCCCTTCCAGGAACGCGTCGTTGTCCTCGAGCGTGATGGCGGCGGCCGTGGTGAAGACGTTGATCTTCGCCAGATCGTGGCGCTTGCCGACCTCGAAGTCGTTGAAGTCGTGCGCCGGGGTCATCTTGACGGCGCCGGTGCCGGCTTCCGGATCCGGATACTCGTCGCCGACGATCGGGATGCGGCGGCCGACCAGCGGCAGGATGACGTGCTTGCCGATCAGGTCCCGATAGCGGGGATCATCCGGATGGACCGCGACGCCGCTGTCGCCGAGCATGGTTTCCGGACGGGTGGTCGCGACGACGAGATAGTCGCGGGTCTCGTAGCCGGCCGGCTCGCCGTCCGACGGCTTCCAGGCGACGCGCTCGCCTTCGGCGCCGAGGTTGTAGGGATGTTCGTAGGTGACGCCATCGGCGAGCGGATAGCGGAAGTGCCAGAGATGGCCCTTCACTTCCTTCTGCTCGACCTCGAGGTCGGAGATCGCGGTCAGCAGCTTGGGGTCCCAGTTGACCAGCCGCTTGTCCTTGTAGATCAGCCCCTTGCGGTAGAGCTCGACGAAGACGTGCAGGACGGCCTTCGACAGGCCCTCGTCCATCGTGAAGCGCTCGCGCGACCAGTCGCAGGAAGCCCCGAGCCGGCGCAGCTGGCCGAGGATGGCGCCGCCCGACTCGCCCTTCCACTGCCAGACCCGCTCGATGAAGGCCTCGCGCCCCATCGCGCGGCGACCCGGTTCCTGCCGCTCGGCAAGCTGCCGCTCGACGACCATCTGCGTCGCGATGCCGGCATGATCGAGACCCGGCTGCCAGAGCACGTTCTTGCCCCGCATCCGCTCGAACCGCACGAGGATGTCCTGCAGCGTGTCGTTGAGCGCATGGCCCATGTGCAGGGAGCCGGTGACGTTGGGCGGGGGAATGACGATCGAGAAGGGTTCCGCCCCTCCCGCTGCTCCCTCCCCGGCCCGGAACGCCTGGGCGTCTTCCCAGCATCGGGCAATGCGCGGCTCGATGGCCGCGGCGTCGTAGGTTTTCTCGATCATGCTGTGTCCGGGGGAGCGTTGCGCGTCGCCACCGGTTACAGCCTCGCTTTCGGCACTGTCAACGCGCCCGCCGCTACGGGCGGTGCGCAGCGCGCGGGGATCGCCCCGCCGGAGCCTGTCGCCTAGCGGCGGCCGCCGGTCGCGACGCGCTCGATTTCCTCGCGCACCAGCCGCTCGACGAGCCGCGGCAGATTGTCATCCAGCCATTCCTGCAGCATCGGGCGCAGCATGTCCTGCACCGCGTCCTCCACCGACCGCATCTGGTCCTCCCGGATGGCGCGGGAGAGGTCTTCGAACGAGGCGGCGACACGGGCGCCGGCCTCCTCGGAGATGATGCGGTGGGTCGCTGGCTCCGTGAGGGCCCGCGCCGCCACGATCGGCGGCTCGTCCAGGCCGGCCGGGGACGAATGGCGCAGCCCCGCCTCGTCGCTGTTGGCAGCCGCGAAGCGCGCCGGCCCGTCGATGTCGTCGTCTTGCCGCGAGCCGGGCAAATCCGCGTCGGCGCGCTCGTCCCCGTCGCTGATCATTCCGACGAGCTCGGTTTCGAAGGCGTCCTCGTCGAACCGCGTTTCGCCGGGCGCACCAGGGCGGACCGACGCGACGCCCTCGGGCACCCGGTCGTTCCCGGGATGCGAGGCGGAAATCTCTTCCTGGTCGGCGGGCTCGGGCGGCCGCTGCGGCTGCCACCAGGCCGCGCCCCGATCGCCGGCGGCGGCGGGATGGGGCAGATTTTCCGCCGCAGGTCCCGGCGCCCCGGCAAGGCCGGCGGGCAGCGGCGGCGCCTCGACGTCAGCCGCACCACTCGCCGGCGACCGCCTGACGATCTTCTCGTCCCCACTCTCGATGATGCGTTTGATGGACGCGAGGATTTCGTCCATCGACGGATCGGGGGCCGGAAGGGCATTGCTCATGGGAAGCTCCCGCATGTGGCACGACAGGGCGGCACCCTATCGGGCGAATCGTGCGTGGAGCCTAAGGCGCGGGAGGCCGCAGGTGAATCCCGCAGGGCGCTCCCGCGGAACTATCACCAACTTACTGCGGCGCGCTGTTGCCGGCCGGACTCATCGTTCCCGCTTCGGCGACCGTCAGCGGCCGTCCGGCGTGCGCAGGCCGAACCACTTGTCCTCGACCTGGATGTAATGATCGTCGGGATCGTAGGCGTGTTCGACGAGCTGCCCGCACTGCTCTGCCAACTTGCCCGTTGCCGACAGCAGACCGTAGGCAGCCACGACCTCGTCGCGCTGCGAGCCGGCGAGGAGGATCTGCGCGGAGATCACGTCGGCCTGGGCGTTCAGCACGTCGAGCGTGGTGCGCTGGCCGACATTGCGCTCCTCGATGACGCCGTTGAGTGCCAGCCGGGCTGCCTGCACCTGTGACTGATAGCCGGTGATGTTGGCGCGGGCCGCCTGCAGCTGCGCCCAGGACGTGGCAACCGCGGCGCGCACCTGGTCGCGGGCATTGTCGACCTCGATCCGGCGCTGGCCGAGCACTTCCTTGGCCTGCCGCACCACGGAGCTGGCCCGACCGCCCTGGTAGATCGGAATCGTCAGCTGCGCGCCGACGGTCGCCGAGACCTCGTTCTGCGTCAGGACGTTCGGGCGGCCGGCCGAGGTGTTGACTCCGGGCAGGTCGCCTCCATCCGTTTCACTCAGGGAATAGCTGTCCTCGACACGGCCCGTGAGGCTGAGCTGCGGCAGCAGCGCACCCTCGGCCGATTTGACCTGGAACGCCGCCGCGTCAACGGCCGCGAGCGTGGCGAGGATCGCCGGATGCTCCTGCTGGGAGATTGCGAAGGCGGCATCGACGGACTTGGGCAGTGCCGACATCGGCGCCCGCCCCGGCTGGAGGTCGGCCGGCGGGTCGCCGACGAGGTCGAAATAGGTCGCCTCGCTCGCAGCGACCTGTGACAGGGCGCTGTTCAGCAGCGCCGTGGCGAGAGCCTGCTGCGACTCGGCCTGGGCGACGTCGGTCCGCGTCCCCTCGCCGACCTCGAAGCGGGCGCTGGCTGCGCGCACCTGCTCCTGCAGGAAGCCGAGGTTCTGGCGCCGCAGCGCGGCAATCTGGCGATCGCGCAGCACGTCCATGTAGGCGGCCACGGTGTCGAACAGGGTGTTCTGCTCGGTATTGGCAAGGTTCTTCTGGGAGGCGCGGACCTGCGCCTGTGCCGAGGCGACGTTGTTCGGCGTCTGGAAACCGTCGAAGATCGTCTGACTGACCTCGACGCCGAAGCCGATCGACTGGGTGCGACCCCTTTCGGTCGAGATGTCGTCGCCGAAAGTAGTGCGGTTGCGGCGTGCCGTGGCCGATCCGATGCCGCTGACGAAGGGGCGCAGGCCGGCCCGCGCCTGCGGCACGTTTTCATCGGTGGCTCGCAGCTGGGCGCGCGCGGCATTCAGCGTCTGGTTGTTGGTACAGGTCTTGGCCAGCGTGCCGGTCAACGTCTCGGCATTGACCGCATTGCCGGTCGACAACAGCGTCCCCGCCGAAAGGGCCAGAGCGATCCAGAGCTTCTTCTGCAAAACGATTACCCCGAGCCCTCGATACACGGCGACCAACCGACGCCGTCCGCAACGTACGAATCCGTCAATCATGTCTGCCGCGCATTGACCAGTTTGACGCGCTCCAGATCAAGCGTGACGCTGTGTCAAAATGTTAATTCTCCGCAGGCGGGGCAAATCTGCAACGACCCCTCCGGATTCAGAACTCGAAGCTCGCGGCCTTGGCAAAGCCCGGCAGCGGGCGGATGCTGCAGTTGAAGCCGAAGCGGTCCGAGACGATGCCGTCCTCGTCCTTGATGTAGAGGCGAGCCGCTGCTGCGAGGCCGACGCCCTCGACGACGACCATCCGGCCGCCCTCCCGCAACTGCTCGAAGAACGTCTCCGGCAGGGTCTCGACGGATCCTTCGAAGAAGATCACGTCGTAGGGCGCCTCGGAGGGATAGCCCTCGGCGAGCCTGCCCTCCACCACCACGCAGGTCACGTAGTCCAGCCGGGAGAGATTGTCCGTGGCCTGGGCGGCCAGTTGCGGATCCTCCTCCAGGGCCACCACCGAGCCGGCGAGATGCGAAAGGATGGCCGAGCCGTAGCCGGAGCCGCAGCCGACATCGAGGACGACGTCGTCGGGCCGCACAGCGGCGAGCTGGAGGAGCTTGGCAAGCGGCGACGGCTCCATGACGTAGCGCCCGCCGCCCAGCGGCACGTCCTCGTCGATATAGGCGAGCGGCTTGCGGGGAGCCGGAACGAACTCCTCGCGCGGCACCTGCAGGAAGGCCCTGAGGATCGCGTGGCTGGACACGTCCGTCGTGCGGATCTGGTTGTCCACCATCTTCGTGCGGGCGGATTCGAAATCCATCGACGACATCCCGTGTTGCATCGCATCGTGGCCTTGGGTCGCCCGGTTCCTTAGTCGCGGCTCCGGCGCGGCGCAAGCAGGGCTCCCCCGATCGGCCACGCCTTCCCCACCAGGCGCCCGCCGCTGACGGCTCGTTGGCCCGCGGCCTCGGTTTTCAGCCGACCGTCCAGACGGCCTGTCAGGCTGGCTCTCTCCCGGCCGCTATTGTCTTGACGGCGGCAATTTTGCACGATCCGCGCCGGCCGGTGGCGCACCGGGAATCCAGCATCAAGAAATGCGCCGTTGTCGGGAGATACAGCATGAAATTCGTTCGATCCGCCGCACTCGGTCTCCTCGCGACCACCGCCCTGGGCGGCGTGAGCGCGGCGCAGGAGGCCGAGCCCCTGACCGTCGGCGTCATGGTCAATCTCAGCGGCCCGGCCGCGGTGCTGGGCGAGCAGGCGCGGGACGGGTTTCTGCTGGCGCTCGACGAAATGGGCGGGAAGCTGGGCGGGGTCGCGACCGAGGTGAAGGTCGTCGACGACGAGCTGAAGCCGGACGTGGCGGTGAACAAGGCCAAGGAACTCGTCGAGCGGGACGGTGCCGACTTCGTCGTCGGACCGATCTTTTCCAACATCGCCGGCGCCATCGTGAAGCCGGTCACCGATGCCGGCGCCTTCCTGATCAGCCCGAATGCCGGCCCGTCGAACCTTGCCGGCGCCGAGTGCAACCCGAACTTCTTCGCGGTCTCCTACCAGAACGACCAGAACCACGAGGTGCTCGGCAAATACGCCCAGGACCAGGGCTTCGGCCGGGTCTTCCTGCTCGCGCCGAACTACCAGGCTGGCAAGGACGCGCTAGCCGGCTTCAAGAATTCCTACGAGGGCGAGGTGGTCAACGAGATCTACACCCCGCTCGGGCAGCTCGATTTCTCGGCCGAGCTGGCGCAGATCGCTGCCGAGCAGCCGGACGCGGTCTATGCCTTCATGCCGGGCGGCATGGGCGTCAATCTCGTCAAGCAGTACCGCCAGGCCGGGCTCGAGACGATCCCGTTCCTGTCCGCCTTCACCGTCGACGAGACGACGCTGCCGGCGACCCAGGACGCCGCGGTCGGCTTCTTTGGCGGCTCGAACTGGGCCCCGAACATGGACAATCCACAGTCCGAGGCGTTTGTCGCGGCCTACGAGGCGAAATACGGCAGCGTGCCGGGCAGCTACGCGATGCACGGCTATGACGCGGCGCTGCTGATCGACAGCGCGGTCAAGGCAGTCGGCGGCGACCTTTCCGACAAGGACGCCCTGCGGGCAGCGCTCGAGGCCGCCGACTTCACCTCGCTGCGCGGAGATTTCGCCTTCGGCCCCAACCACTTCCCGATCCAGGACTTCTATCTGGTGAAGGCGGCCAAGCGCGAGGACGGCAAGTTCGAGACGCAGATCGCCGAAACGATCTTCGAGGATTACGCGGACAACTACGCGGCCGCCTGCAAGATGGACTGACGGCCGCGGCGTACGACGCCGCCCGTCATCCGACTTGCGGAAACCGCGCGCCGACCGCTAAGCGTCGGCGCGCCGTCGGCGGTTCGCGCCGGGGGCGGCACGCCATCGCCCTCGAAGGAGCCGGATGCTCAACCTCTTCCTGCTTCAGACGCTCAACGGTCTCCAGTTCGGGATCCTGCTGTTCCTCGTGGCGGCGGGCCTGACGCTGATCTTCGGGATCATGGACCTGATCAACCTCGCCCACGGCGTCCTCTACATGGTCGGCGCCTATCTTGCGGCGACCTTCACCGCCTATACCGGCGACTTCTTCCTCGGCCTGGCGATCGCCCTGCCCGTGGCGCTGGCCTTTGGCATCCTGCTGGAGCGGCTGATCTTCCAGCGGCTCTATGAGCGCGACCATCTCGACCAGGTGCTGGCGACCTTCGGGCTGATCCTGATCCTCAACGAGGGCGTGAAGATCCTCTGGGGCGCCGCGCCGCTCAGCGTGCCGATTCCCGACATGCTCGCCGGATCGATCCCGCTGATCGGCAATCTGCGCTACCCGCTGTTCCGGCTGGTGATCATCGGCGCCGGACTCGCCACCGCCCTCGGGCTCTATTTGCTCGTCCACCACACCCGGATCGGGATGCTGCTGCGGGCCGGGGCCAGCAACGGGCCGATCGTCTCGGCGCTCGGCGTCGACATCAAGCGGCTGTTCATGCTGGTCTTCGGCCTGGGGGCGATGCTGGCAGCCCTGGCCGGGGCGCTGGTCGCGCCGATCCTCTCGGTCGAGCCCGGCATGGGCGACAGCATCCTGATCCTCACCTTCGTGGTGATCGTCATCGGCGGCGTCGGCTCGATCCGCGGCGCCTTCGTCGCGGCCATCCTCGTTGGCCTCGTCGACACGCTGGGCCGGACCTTCGGCCCGATCCTCCTGCGCACCCTGATGGATCCGTCCGCCGCCTCGCAGACCGGCCGGACGCTGGCGCCGATGCTGATCTACATCCTGATGGCGGCGGTGCTGTTCCTGCGGCCGACCGGCCTGTTCCCGGCCCGGGCGGCGGCCCGATGAAGGCCGCCCCGGCGCGGCCGGACGCGCCCTCGGGTCTTGCCCGCCTCCCCTATGCCGGCCGCCCGGGCGCCGCGACGGCCGCGGGACTGCTGTTTGCGTCGCTGGCGCTGTTCCCGCTGCTGGCGCACATGCTGGGCGACCCGTTCCTGCTGGTCATCGCGACACGCGTGATGATCTTCGGCCTCGCCGCGATGTCGCTCGACCTCATCCTCGGCTACGGCGCGCTGGTATCGTTCGGCCATGCCGCCTTCATCGGGATCGGCGCCTATGCGGTGGCGATCCTCGCCGCGCACGGCATCGACGAACTGCTCATCCAGGCCCTCGTCGCCATCGCCGCATCGAGCCTGTTCGCGCTGGCGACCGGCGCCATCTCGCTGCGCACGCGGGGCGTCTATTTCATCATGATCACCCTCGCCTTCGGCCAGATGGCGTATTTCTTCATGGTGTCGCTGTCGGCCTATGGCGGCGACGACGGCATCTCGCTCGCCGCGCGTTCGACCCTCTTCGGCTCCGACGTGCTGGAGAACGATCTCGCGCTGTTCTACGCGGTCTTCCTGTGTCTCGCGCTGGCGTTCCTGGGGCTGCGGGCGGTCGTCGCATCGCGCTTCGGCCGGGTGCTGCGCGGCACGCGCGACAACCGGACCCGCATGGAGGCGATCGGCTTCGCGCCGTTTGCCTATCAGCTCATCGCCTACGTCATTGCCGGAGGGCTCGCCGGCCTTGCGGGCGTCTTCCTCGCCAACCAGGCCGAGTTCGTCGCGCCTGCCTTCATGAGCTGGCAGCGCTCCGGCGAACTCATCGTCATGGTGGTGCTGGGCGGAATGGGCACGCTGGTCGGCCCGATCGTCGGCTCGATCGCCTTCCTGCTGCTGGAGGACTGGCTGGCCCGCTTCTCCGAGCACTGGCGGCTCGGCCTGGGCATCGTCCTCGTCCTGCTCGCCCTGTTCACCCGCGGCGGCATATCCGGGCTCGTCGCGCGCCTGACCGGCGGAGCCCCACGATGACCGGCGCCCTGCTCTCGGTCCGCGGCTTGAGCAAGCGCTTCGGCGCCCTTCCCGTCAGCGACGATGTCAGCTTCGACGTCCAGCCCGGCGAGCTGCACGCCATCATCGGCCCGAACGGCGCCGGCAAGACGTCGCTGATCAACCAGCTGTCGGGCAGCCTGAGAAACGATGCCGGCACGGTGCATTTCGCCGGCGAGGACATTACCCGGCTCGGCGTGCCGCAGCGCGTCCACAAGGGCATGGCCCGCTCGTTCCAGATCACCTCGATCCTCGACGGCTTCAGCGTCATCGAGAACGCCGCTTCGGCCGTCCAGGCGCGATCCGGCTCGAGCTTCCGCTTCTTCCGCTCCGCCGCGCGCGAGGTCGATCTCAACGAGGCGGCCATGGCGGCGCTCGCGCGCGTCGGGCTGGCCGATCGCGCCGATCGCCGCGCCGGCAGCCTGTCGCATGGCGAAAAGCGCCAGCTGGAGATCGCCATCGCGCTGGCCACCGGCGCCCGGCTGCTGCTGCTCGACGAGCCGCTCGCCGGCACCGGCCACGAGGAGTCGACGGTGCTCGTTTCGCTGATGCAGGAGCTGAAGGCGACGCACACGATTGTCCTCGTCGAACACGACATGGAAGCCGTCTTCGCCCTCGCCGACCGGGTCAGCGTGCTGGTCTACGGAAGGCTGATCGCCACCGGTTCTCCCGCGGCGATCCGCAGCAACCCGGATGTCCGTGCCGCCTATCTCGGCGAGGAGGAGGGCTGATGCTGCGTGTCGAGGGCCTGGAGGCCGCCTACGGCGAGTCGCGCATCCTGTTCGGCGTCGACCTTGCGGTCGAAGCCGGCGAGGTGGTGACGCTGCTCGGGCGCAACGGCATGGGCAAGACGACGACGATCAAGTCGATCTTCGGCCTGCTGAGGCCGACCGGCGGCCGGGTCCTGGTCGACGGCGAGGACGTCACCGGCAAGGAACCGCATCTCATCGCCCGCCACGGGCTCGGCCTCGTTCCGGAGGGCCGGCAGATCTTCCCGACCCTCACGGTCGAGGAGAATCTCGTCGCAACGCAACGCGCCGCATCCGCCGCGCGCTGGGACCTCGCCGCGGTCTACGGCCTCTTCCCGCGGCTGAGGGAACGGCGGCGCAATCTCGGCGACCAGATCTCCGGCGGCGAGCAGCAGATGCTCGCCATCGGCCGCGCGCTCATGACCAACCCGCGGCTGGTCGTGCTCGACGAGGCGACCGAGGGGCTGGCGCCACTGATCCGCGAGGAGATCTGGACCTGCCTCGCGGCGATCCGGC